>NZ_JBDZYH010000001.1:0-1617285 GCF_040329475.1 Roseibium sp. SCP14 | reverse complement strand
CCAGTCATTGAAGCCGGACCCTGTCACGTTCTCGATTGACGTGAAGCTGTCTTTGCCTTCGCTGCTGCCGACATTGCGTCCGTTCCAACGAATATCAACCTTCACCGCACCGGAGACATTTTCATAAGTCACCGTGTCCGAATCGGCACCGCCGTCAAATGTGTCGTTGCCGGTACCGCCAATCAGCGTGTCGTTGCCGGTACCACCAATCAGCGCGTCGTCGCCGGTGCCGCCAATCAGAATGTCGTCACCGCCATTGCCTTGAAGCGTGTCGCTGCTGTCTCGACCCTCAAGAATGTTGTTCGCGTCGTTGCCGATGAGCTGGTCCGCACCGCTGCCGCCAATCGCATTCTCCATCACCGTCCCCCTCGCGATGAAGAAATTGCCGACAAGGCCGCCGATGTTGGAGGCCTGTTCCTCACGAAGATCGATGACCTGATCGGCCGAGAACCCACTGAAATCCAGCGTGTCGGTGCCGCCGTTGTCGACAATCGTGCCGGCGATCGGGTTTGTCGCATTCACGAAACTGTCGAGGTAGCCACTTGCCGTCGAATTGAAACCGTATGTCGTGTCACCCAGATGGATATTGTTTGGCGTGCCGTAAAGCTGTTGGATCGCAAGAATGTCGGCGATCATCGGGGTCAGAAGGTAGGCAAAGCTGGCATCGATATTTGTATTCTCGGTCTGATCGAAATACGACATGACCGACGCTTGCCAGGAATCATTCGCAAATAGATTATCGATGCCGTAAGTCGCAGTTTCGTCGTAATTTCCGGCATGTCCGAGACCGAGCGCATGACCGATTTCGTGGATGTAGGTCTGAAAGGAATAGCTGCCGAGTGAGGTTCCGTATGTATCCAGCCAGCCTGTCGAAATGTTAATGTCAGCTGACGTAATCGTTGATCCGGTGTTGAAAAATTCGGCATAGGCGCCTGCATTATTGTCGTCGAACGTGATCTGAGCACCGCTCGATACGAAACTGAAATTGATACCGGTTACCGCGGTCCATGCCTCCAGGGCGTTCGTGGCAAGATACTGACCCGCAGCCGTCAATCCCGTTATATCGACTGTCAGAAAGCCTCCGGGGGCGACATCGAACGCGAATTGCCCACCCCAATAATCCGAACTTAAATAATCCGCGACCCTGTCGTTTGCGTTGCCGACACGACTGGCTGACAGTTCGTAGTAACTGGTGTTTTCATAGACTATGCTGTCCACATCCAGGTAATAATAGCCTGATTCAGGAGCCACATACGAAACAGAAGCCTCAAGAGATGATTTTGTTCCGTTCGGTGGGTCGGATGCAAGGATTGTCCCCGCACTGTCGCGCAGTCGGAGGGCCAGATTATCTGTTGCATGGCTGACGATGTCAAAATCATACTCATTGTCGGCTTCAAGGTAGATGCGAATCCAATCAGCATTAAACCCGTTTGAATTCACGCCTGTAAACGTTTCTCCGACAGACATCTCGGACGTCGTGGCAGTGCTTGCCGCGGCGTCTCCGTTTTCATCCAATATGATTTTCTGCGTCGTCAGCTCATAAGAGCCGGAGAAAGAGCTGTGGGCTGGCGACGATACCCCCAGGTAATAGTCGCCCGTCGAGTAGGCCGTGTAGATGAGTGTTTCCAGCCCAGTACTAGATATACTCTGGCCCTCTGTCAGATACACTCCACCGAAATTCGAAAGTGTCAGGTACGCACTGGTATTATCTAGAGTAAACGCATAGGTTTCACCGGCTTCCAGCGATATCCGGACCCAATCCGCTTCACTGGAACCAGTATCATCAATAACTCCGGCAAAAGAGTCTCCTACCAACAGATTGTAATTGGTGGTGGTGTTGTCAGGAGCATCGTCGGTTTCGGTATCCGTGAAGAGGGGCTCTGGCAACGGATCCCGTGTTTCGACCGAAAGATCATACGATCCTGTGTCGAAACCCTGATCAGACGCGACGGAAACATAATAGGTGCCTGATGCCGTCGGCACGAAGTTCAAATAGGAATAGTAGCCTTCTCCGGCATCGTCATCCATAGCGACGAGCGATCCATCGGCGTCGAAAATCGTCAGCCAGGTGTCGATCAGCTCAAGAGAACCGGTCAAAGAAATCGCATATGTCTCGTCGGAACTTAATTCAATTCTGATCCAGTCGACATCGTTCAAGTCTGAAATCTCGCCCGAAAACGTATCTCCGACGGACATCGTGTAAGAGGTGCCGACATTGTCTGCTGCATCCGCTGTTTCAATATAGGCGGCGCTCGACATGCCCATGTCATCCATCGCCTGGAATGAGAAATTTGTTAAAGAATGTATTTCAGGAGAATTTCCGACCATATGAACTAACTCAGCAATTGTGGAACACAAACCATTCGGAGGAGAGAGATTGTGCGCTTGAACCGAGAGCGCCAAAAGGTTTCCCGAAAATCTGCAATCGTCACGCCCTTGATAATTTGTTAACCTATTTAGCCTTGCACGGACACGATTACCGCTAGTTGAAACCGGTAAAATTCACAAGGAAAATCTTTCTTTGGCTCTACTTAACTTAGCGAAAACTGCTTTGATACCTGCACTGCGCGCTGGCGCATTCTTCTGGTAATTAGCTTCAGTAGCGGGTGGTTTCGACGGTTTAATACTTGAGTTGTTCTTGTCAGAACCTCTCCGGGTCCTATGCTGTTGATTTACAAGCACTCTCGGTCCGGGGCACAGGGCCACCGCCTAGGTCGAATTGTCCTTTCCACGATAAGATCGTCCGAGTGACACGATGCGGCGACAGCTGTACCGGATATCAAAAGATCAATTTGATCTGCGTCTTCATTGGCCAGAATCTGTCCAGACAACCGGGGAAACGCGAGCGTGTCGCCAACCGACCTACCGTGTCCCAGCGCTCAGGCGAATTCGACACATGGAATGGACACAACCTGATTCTCAGATTCGCGTCAGGAAACTCTCGGCCTAGCGCATGAAAGCAAAGTGCGTCCATGGAATTCCTTTGTCTTCGAGAATCTTGAAGCGGTTGGAGGCATTGCATGGTGGTGAGGACTTGGAAAGACCACCTCTCATATTCCCATCGCGCAAAAACATGCCGGGTTGGCTTAAAACGGAGCATGACTTTCAGTCAAGTTTTCGCCATCGGGCATCGGAGAATGAACACCAACGGGACTTAGCAGGGCGTGTGCTCGCCCGTACTTTGCGCAATGTAACCAATGTGACGTATCGGCGAACGTTATTTCTCGCTCAATGCCGCATGATGATGTTGTCTTGGGAGCGTTAGGTCCTAAATGGAATAGACTATCCATATATTGCCCGATTTTTTCGCGTAACCAACGCAAGCTGGCCGCTGTTTCTTGTCCTTTTTCCTTGGAACACCCCAGAAGAAGTTTCAAAAATTTCTGTTTTTCGTTTTAGGCGTTGGGCTGCTCTTGAGGTTCACCATTCTATTTCGATTTCAAGCGAACGACCTGGATCTCATCTTAGAGCTGTCGTAAATTACGCAGCGGCATCTTGGTGGGGAGTCGTTATGAAAGGGATTGCGATAGTCATCAAGCGCCTTAACTAAGATCTCTTCCTCGAACTTTGCGTGATAAGCAAGTTCTGGGTGTATTATCATCTCTTGAACAACTGGGGCTTTCACACCTGGCGAAAAAAGAGCGAGAAGAAATCCATCGAGGAGATGCATCACGCTGATTAGTTGACCTACCGGATAATTTTCGGGAGGGTCTGTCCAACATGCAGAAGCTCGCGCCCTTGCGGATCGGCCAGAATGTCAAGGAAGTGCTCAAGTCCGACATTTACCGAAACCTCTTGCACCAGTCGCGTCCGGTTTGAGCGCTTGCTGCGTTGGGCGGAAGAAGTTAGGGAACTGGTAGTGGAAAATCGCAAGGCGTTGACTTTGGTGCTACAGAACCCGCTGTTCGGCATCAATGTCTCAGTCAATTTCGTGCATGATTGTGAGGCCAGTGGCAATTGACCCGGCTGACCCTTCGGGCCTTGTAATCTACAATCAATTGTTCGTTCATTAGCGCAGCACTGCCGGTCGCCTAGCTAGTCGATCGATCGTGGCTGGTTTGCCGCTAATACTCTCTGATCATGTTGGTACAAAGGTGTTCGCGATCAATCGCCTCCATACCATTCCTATGCGTTGGGAGGGGTAAAGTCGACTAAGCGCCGGCTGAGATGTAGTGAACGGGGTTCACATTCCCAGTTGCGTGGTAACAAGATTCAACTCCTGTCACAACCCAAAATAGACACGCAAAATTAACTATTGCGTCGATCCAGTTGGTGACATGATCATTGACCCAAAAGGTACTCAGCCTAAATTTTTTGAGAAAAATGGCGGACAGAGAGGGATTCGAACCCTCGATACGGTTGCCCGTATACACGCGTTCCAGGCGTGCGCCTTCAGCCACTCGGCCACCTGTCCGTTGCAAGCGTCACCCGCTTGAGTGGGGCGCAATATACTCAGGAACAGGGCAAGTGCAAGCACTAGAATGAGTTTTTTTTGATATGCCTTGTGCCTGTGGATTTTCAACTCGTTGCCAGGGTGAGAAGATGGTGATTTCCAGGGTTAAATTGCTGGGAGCGCTCTGAAAAAGAGTGAAACAGGTGAGGGCGATCGATCAGCATAAAGGCCCGATCTTGAACCGGATCGGCAATCGATTCGATGAAACGGATGGTCGATGTTGTGGTGCAGGGTGTGAGCCTCAAGCGAGCGCTTGATATCGAGGGGACTGAATTGCGAAATCACGTTTGCTGTCAAAATTGACCGTGCTCCGTCAACATATTGCGATTTATGCCTATATTCGGATGTGATCGGAACGATTTCAGCGCTGTTAAGCTCCGGAATCGTCACCAAAATCTCACAGGAATGTGTTGCATATCAAATCTTGTTCATTAGTTTTGGGTTATTAATTTTAGTTATAGGCAAGACCGGAGAACCGATATCTCCGGCAATCTCATTTCGAGTATTTCCCGACTTCGGGACGAGTAAGATTGAAAGCAAAACGATGATCAGTGTTTTAAAGTTTATATTCCGCATTTCGGGATACGGGTTCCTTGCCGTCGCGATTATTGCCGGAATTTCTGACGCCAGCAGTTCTATTGCGCAATCTCAGGTGCATCTCGCTCCTCTCGGTCAGGTTCTTTATGAATTCTTCCCGGACACGTTCCCGATTTTGCAGCCGGCTATCGAACGTCATATTCACCCGCTGCTCTGGGACCCTGTTGTCCTGACCATTCTCATCTGGCCAGTTTGGGCGTTTTTTGCGCCGCTCGGGCTGCTGCTTTTGTGGTTAGGGGCCAGGCGACGGCGTCACCAGGTTCAATTTGCCTGAAGCGTTGAAAATCTCGCACAGGCTTGTGACTGCCTCTTGGAAACATACGCCAACTGCGCCACATTTGGTAAAAGCACGATAATTCATCACAAGCCCGGGATCGTTGGGCCGCCTTCGGAAAGAGTGCTGAAGGCGGTCCTTGTATTTTTGGGATCCGGCTGGAGCGGTATCGGAGATCTAAAATGTCTTTCATGACCATGCTGACGAAGAAATTTTCCCTGCCCGGCAAGGAAGAGGCTTTGCCTGGCCGCCCTGAGGCCATCGAACCTGCCGATGCGCATTTCGTGAACGGCAATTCCTTGAAAGGCCCTTATCCGACGGGAATGGAAACGGTTCTTTTCGGCATGGGATGTTTCTGGGGAGCAGAACGGTTGTTCTGGCAGTTGCCCGGGGTTCATGTAACCGCGGTCGGATATGCGGGCGGCCATACACCCAATCCGACCTATCACGAGACGTGCACCGGTCGGACCGGGCATACAGAAGCGGTTCTGGTTGTTTATGATCCTGCGGTGATCGGTTTCGGCGATTTGTTGAAGGTTTTTTGGGAAAATCACGATCCAACCCAGGGCATGCGCCAGGGAAACGACACGGGTACGCAGTACCGCTCCGCAATTTACGTGAAGACGCCGGAAGAACTTCAGGTGGCGGAGCACTCGCGCGATGCTTACCAGGAAGCGCTGAAGAGCAGCGGTGTGGCATCCTCGATCACAACAGAAATTCGCCAGCTAGATACATTCTATTTTGCAGAAGACTATCACCAGCAGTACCTGGCCAAGAACCCTTCAGGATATTGCGGCATTGGCGGTACAGGTGTCGCCTGTCCCACAGGGTTGGGGTAATCCGCGTGAAACCAGTCTGAATTCGAGCCGGCGCTGCAATGCGTCGGCTTTTTTGATGCCGGTCGAAGGTCCCTTGTAAATTATACGGGTTGTCTTGATGGTATTCGTGCAATGAAATCGCACGACCGGAGTTAACCCTTCAGAATAGGCTCCTCAATCGGCCGGTTTAATTCAACATTTCAGATTTTATTAAATTTGGAATGCAAAGCTTCGGCTCACGCACATCTGCGTCGAGGTCTGAGTGAGTGAGCAAATCCGCGAAAATCTTTGCGGCAACCTATTTCCTGGGTTGTTGCATTCTAATGCTGCTGGGCGCTCTGGTGCCGGGCAGCAACGGGCTTGTTGCGGTTGTTGCCAAACCCTGGGGGAAGACTGCCGTTGAGGTGGTTGCCAATGCCGAGGGTCGGATCATCTTCGTACGCGATGGTGCATGGGTGGCGTTGACGGAAGCCACCGATCAGGAATTTATCGACCGACTCTATAAGTCGGGGGCAGGGTTTGTTGCCTCATCCGCCGTTGCATTCGCATGCGCGCGCTGGATCGGGGTATCTTTGGAGAGGGCAACATGAGTGAGACGGCACCTTTGGTTTCCGGTCTGGACAGTTTCCGGGAAAGATTTTCCAGGATTGTAATCTATTTCACCTGGTTCAACGTGTTCCTGGTAATGGGGACGGCCTTGTTGATCGGGAACGTCTCTGTTGTGACGGTTTTCGGCGCGGCGCTCCTGCTCGGTGCCGCTGCAACCGGTGCCTGGGTGAAATTTGGTGCCGGTGTCGAGACCCGATTGGCAACAGCCATGTCCCTTGCCGGTCTGGTGGCATTGTTTGTGGCGTCCCTGTCGACGCCGGACGGCCAGAATTCGTTCCAGCTTGATGGCCACATGTATTTCTTTGCCGTTCTGGCCATCCTCGCAAGCTGGGTCGACTGGCGCGCCCTGGTGGCCTATGCGGCTGTGGTTGCCGTACATCACCTTGTTCTGAACTTCGCCATGCCCTGGGCGGTTTTCCCGAACGGCGCAGATTTCGGCCGGGTTGTTTTCCATGCCGTCATAGTGGTGGCTGAAGTCGGCGCGCTCTGGTGGATGACAAACAGCCTGGCAAACGCCTTCGCCGCTTCCGATCGTGCCCGGGAAGAAGCCGAAGAGGCACGCACTCAGGCGGTTCACCTGCAGGAGGAAAACGCTCAACACGACGATAAGGAGCGTGAGAAGCAGGAGATCATCAGCCAGCGGATCGCATCGTTCCAGCACGAAATTTCCGCCAAGCTGGACGGAGTGGGTGTGAAGGTTCACGAAATGCGGTCTTCCGCTGAAGAGCTCGGTGCAGTCGCCCAGGATACGACCGGTCGTGCCAGCTCCGTGTCCGAAGCCTCGGAAACCGCATCTTCCAATGTGCAGATGGTAGCATCGGCGGCTGAGGAACTGTCTTCCTCGATCGCGGAAATCTCCCGCCAGGTTGAGCAGACGACCGGTATCGTTGTCCAGGCAACTGAAAACGCACAGACCTCCAACCAGAAGGTTGCCGGTTTGGCTGAAGCTGCCAATCGTATCGGCGAGGTTGTCACGCTCATCCAGGCCATCGCCGAACAAACCAACCTCCTGGCCTTGAACGCAACGATCGAGGCGGCTCGCGCAGGTGAGGCCGGCAAGGGCTTTGCGGTTGTGGCAGCTGAAGTGAAGGAGCTGGCCAACCAGACGTCAAAGGCAACCGAGGAAATCGGTGCGCAGATCTCGGCGATCCAGGCGGAAACGAAAGACGCCGTTGAATCGATCGGTGCCATTGCCGCAACGATGGATGAAGTCAACAGCTACACGGCTGCGATCGCCGCGGCGGTTGATGAGCAAGGCGCTGCAACGCAGGAAATTTCCAGAAATGTTGCGGAAGCTGCGGACGGCACCGGTCGGGTTGCCGCCAATATCGGCGGTGTCCGGGAGTCGGTTGAGCGGACAAGCCAGTCGGCTTCCTCGATGGCCGGTGTGACGGAAGTTCTGGATGCAGAGGCGAGCGATATGCGCAGATCCATCGACGCTTTCCTGCGCGATGTGGCAGCTGCCTGATCCATACCTGAAACGCAAGAATGAAAGACCGGTCGGTTTTCGGCCGGTCTTTGTCGTGTCTGAGTACCAGAACACTTGACCTGATGTCGCATGGATGTCATGAGCCGCTCTTTACGAGCCACTTGAGCGATATGAAACAGGGCACAATATGGTCGATAATGCAGCCTGCATTGGGAATCGGCACGACTGATGTCTGATAGCGCGTTAAAGCCCGGATCGATACTGCTTCTGGACCTCCTGAAGCAGCGTTCAGCGCTCTTGTTTGAAGCGCCCGGCGAGATTGTGACCTGTACCTCACTGGATGAGGTGCCGGGCTGTCTGGCCCGGCTTGAGGCTGCGCAGGCTGAGGGCAGGTTTGCAGCCGGTTATCTCGCTTACGAACTCGGCTTCGCTTTTGAAGAAAAACTGAAGAAGCGGTTTGTCGAAACGGGCGAACCCCTGCTGTGGTTCGGCCTTTACGATCAGGCGACCCCCATCGGACTGGAAGAAGCACGTACGCTGCTGGAAGAGGCAGGTGGCACCCGCGCGGCATCCGTTCGCAAGCCCGATTTTGATATGGACCGAGCCGCCTATGCTGATGCCTTCAGCCAAGTCCGGCAGCATTTGGCGCAAGGCGATATCTATCAGGTCAATCTGACCATGCGGGCGCGGCTCGCCCATCAGGGTTCGCCGGAAAACCTGTTCCTGGATCTGTTACGCCGGCAGCCGGTCGAATTTGCTGCCTTCATCCGGATGGAGGACAGAACTGTTTTGTCCCTGTCACCGGAGCTGTTTCTGGAACGGCAGGGAACGAGGCTGCGCACGAAACCCATGAAGGGTACTGCACCGCGCGGGCGTTATGCTTCCGAAGACACGCTGATAGCCCGCGATCTGGCCAGGGATCCCAAGCAGCGCTCTGAAAACACAATGATTGTCGACCTGATGCGCAACGACCTGTCACGCATCGCCGCAACGGGGACGGTAAAGGTCACGAAACTGTGCGAGGTGGAACGTTACCAAAGTCTGCACCAGATGACCTCGACGGTGGAGGCTGAAGTTCCTGAAAGCGTCGGCTTTGCGACGGTCATCGAGCGCCTTTTCCCCTGTGGCTCGATCACGGGTGCCCCGAAGCTCAGCGCTATGCAGATCGCCCATGACCTGGAGACGGGTCCTCGTGGCGTCTACACCGGGTCGATCGGGTATCTGCAGCCCGGGGGTGATTTCAGGTTGAACGTCGCTATCCGAACCCTGGTCCTGCGCACTGACGGTGCAGGTGAGGCCGGTACCGGATCGGGCGTCGTGTTCGATTCCGGCGCGGCACCGGAATACGATGAGTGCATCTTGAAGCTGAAATTCATGACCGAGGACACGCCGGAATTCGATCTGATCGAGACGATGGCCCATGATCCGGAAGAAGGTTATCTGCTGTTCGACAGGCATTTGCAGCGCCTGCAGAAATCCGCCTCCTATTTCAGTTTCGATTTTGATGAAGACAAGGTTCGCGCAGCCCTTCTGGAAAAAGCGGCCGGCTTCACAGGCGCGCAGCGGGTCCGGTTGCTTTTGAACGCGCAGGGCAATGTCTCCATCACCTCGACCGACCTGACCCCGGTCGACCAGTCCACCGTATTCAATCTGGTTCTGGCCAGTGAGCGCACCCGGTCCGACGACCGCTTCCTATATCACAAGACCACGAACAGGGCATTTTATGACGACACCAGAATGCGCTATCAGGCGGAGACGGGTTGTCAGGAAGTTCTGTTCGAGAACGAAGACGGGTTCCTCACCGAGGGCAGCTACATGACACTGTTCCTGAAGAAAGATGGCAGACTGCTGACGCCGGCGCTGAAACACGGCGTTCTGCCAGGCACATTGCGAGCTGGCCTCTTGGAGCGTGGGCTCGCGTTCGAAGCCGATCTGACGCGGCAGGATCTGGAAACATCAGAAGAAGTTTTTGTCGGTAATTCCGTGCGTGGTCTTGTCCGCGGGCGCTTGATGTCAGCCGTTCAGGCTTCTGAGGAAGACCAGTTGGAAAACCCTGCAGCGCAAGTGAAGCTTCAGGCAGGCTGATAACAGTTGATCCGTTGGTGGGGTGGCCAATTGGTTTAACTGATGGCTTGCAGGCTGGGCGTGTGGGGTGTGCTTGCCAGCAAGCGTATCTAGTTCAATTGAGACGGCAATCCGAGCATGAAGGCGGATGCCAGGTCGGATATTTCCGCAACGCGTGCGGCATCTGTTTCTCTTTTGTTGAGCCAGGTCAGGGCGAGCAACGACAGGATCATGGACCGCCGGGAGACCGCAATTTCACCCAGCTTCCTTCGCGACAAGCCGGTAAGATCCAGATGCCTGCGTATGACCTCTGATTCCAGATCAAGCATATGAACGATCAGCGCCTCGTTCTTGTCAAAGGCGTTTGGTTCCAGGTCGTGAACCTCGGCAAAATCATTCAGCGTGAGCCGTACAATGCCTTTGCGCTCTGAAAAAAAGCGCGTTGATCTAAGGCACAACTCTCTTATCGCGGCATCACCCTGCAAGTCTTCCGGAAAGTCCAGAAGCGCTGTTTCTCTCGTAAGGGCCTCCTCAATCAAGGCCGAGAGAATCCCGCCGAGACCCTGAAAGTGATTGTAGATCGATGCAGGCTCTATGCCGACGCGGCGAGCGATTTCCCGTAGCTTGAACCCTGAGGGACCTTGCTCACCGCACAGCTCTTCCGCAGCGATCAATATCGCTTCGCGCGTTGAATATTCAGCATATTCCGCAGCAATTTTTCTCGGCCGTCCTGCCATGTTCACTCATCCGTGATGATCGTCGGAGATCGTTTTGATTGACTTCATTACTAACAATGTTAGTTAAAGCGAACAACGTTAGTTTTGGAGAAGCGAAATGTCACTGAAACCCTTGTTGATTGCCACTACAGTGCTTGCAACGAGCTCCGTTGCCAGCGCTCAGGATGCGACGATGACCGAAGTTGCGGACGGTGTTTTCCACTTCTTTGCCATGGGATATTCCAGCATGGTGGTTGTCGGCGAAGACGGTGTGCTGGTGACCGATCCATCCTTCACGCCACGCGCAAAGATCCTTCAGGCGGAACTTGAAAAAGTCACGGACAAGCCGGTGACCCATGTCGCCTTGAGCCACGAACACTTCGACCATGTCGGTGGAACGGAAGTGTTCGAAGGGGCAGAGATCATCATGCAGGAAAACGGAATTGACATTCTGAAGCTGTCGCCATTGATGCCGACACCCGAAGTGACCACGACCTTCGATGATGAACTGACGGTCGACCTTGGCAATCAGGCGGTTGAACTGAGACATCTGGCCGTTGGCGATGGCGTTGCAACGACGGTCGCGCGCGTTGCCGAAAGCAATGTTGTGTTCTCAGTTGACATGTACATGCCGCAGGAATTTTCGCCCCATGAGTTCAAGGAGGACACGAACTTCGTTGGCACCGGAATCATTCTGAATACGCTGGTCGACTGGAACCCTTCATATGCGATCAACGGCCACTCGGCGGGAAACAGCGTCGAGGCGTTGCAGGAAAATGCGCAGTTCTTCAACGAACTTCAGGCCAGGGTGGAGGCGAAGTTTCAGGAAGCATTTGCCAGCGGTGACCCGGCCGCACCCTGGAATTTGCTGTTTTCCATTTCCGGGGAAATCGAAATGCCGGAATACTCTGATTGGGAAAACTACGAAACCGCGTTTCCTGCCTACGTTCGCCGGATGGCCCTGTCTGTATTGCACGGTGGATGACTACAATAATGATGCGGGAGCCTTGCTCGAAAAACTTGGGCAAGGCTCATTCTGTTTGACATTATTGCGTTGGCCATGAGGAACGGCGTTACGTGCCCGCAAATCGCAGCGACGCATGGCCTCCCGGAAGGGACGTCAGTTGTTTCCTTCCCAGGGCAGCACTGTCAGTTCCGGCCAAAGTGCCTTCATACGTGCAGCTTTTTCCGCATAGGTTTCCGGATTCATCTGGGAATAATTCGGCACCAGCCGCATGCCGAAAAGGTTGGCGAGGCCGAACGGAGCGTGAAGGACAAGCTTTTCGGCATCATCCAATCTGGCCGCAACCGCATGCGTACGAGCTGCATAAGTGGTCAGTGCGTCCATCGAGCAGTCCAGAGGCCGGTAATGCCGTCCGAAGCGCTGCTCGTACCACAGGTGTACGCGTGCCTGATTCCTCACTTCCAGCAGTTCGGCAAGGTCGGGAAGGGTGGAGTTGACCCTCTTGATGACGGTGTCTTCTGCCTCGTAGGACATGTCCGACCCATCGAAATAGATGATGTCGAAGTCCTTGATGCCATGGAAATGCGGTCGCCCGGTCAAGACGTTCCAAACGGTCTGGTAAATGCCGCCTGAAACCAGCCATGCATCGGGCAATTGCAGGTCACGGACGGCCTTGAGCATCTTCACGATATGCGGCACGGACAGCAGGATTTCTTCAAGCACCGCCAGACGGTCCTGCTCGCTGGTCGCATAAGGGTCGCCGAGTTTGGTGTTGAACGCGGGTAGAGTGGCGTCACCGGTCAGCATGGATGGAACCTTTCGAATGCGGGCGAACACCCTACGCGATTCTGACTTGATGAAAACGACCCAAATTGGTTGAGACTTGACCCATCACAACTATCTGTCCTTTGGACAAGGATAAAATGCAGGCTTATCTAAGCACTCACGCGTAGCTTGACAGGGCATCTGTCAGTGCCATGTCCATAAGTAGGTCAACTTACTCGGAAAATCCTAATGCGAAAATGTCTTGAATTCAGGCCGGCTAACACCGGCAAAATGTTTCTGATCGCATCTGCAGTCTCACTATTCAGTTTAGCTACCATTCAAACATCTGAAGCACAGTCCCGCAGGCCGGATTCCCGCACCATGACGTGCGCCCAGGTTCAGTCCATGATCAATCAGCAGGGCGCGGTTGTCCTGAGTACAGGGCAATACACCTTTGATCGCTATGTTTCGAACAGGAACTTCTGTCAACGCGGGGAGGTCACGAGACGGGACTATGTGCCGACCAAAGACAACAACAAATGCTACGTCGAGCGCTGTATCGAGTATTCGCCGTTTTATTTTAACTAGAGCGGGTCGGTTAGACCCATAAGTTGCCGGCCTTCCAGAGAAGGGCCGGCAGATGAACCGGGAACCTGAACGATGGCTGAAAATCGCTTCTTGGTTGACCTTGTCCGCATTGCTGGTCGGACGGCCGGGGCAGTTGTCATTTCGGCTCTGGCAACGCAGTCAGTCTTGGCGCAGGCAGGGCGACCGGACACACGGCAACTGACCTGCGCACAGGCACAGTCACTTGTCCAGCAGCGTGGCACAGTGGTTATGAACACCGGCCCGACGACCTTTGAAAAGTTCATTTCTGATGCGCGGTACTGCCTGCCTCAGACCAATCAGGTCCGGCCGGTAATCGCGCCCACAAAAGACAATCCGAAATGTCCCGTCGGCAATCGCTGTTATCAGAACCGCAGGATCCGATAAGAAAACCGCGCGGAAGGTTCCGCGCGGCCTTTTTTCCAGTTCAGGTCTCAGCCTCTCAAAGAACCGCCGGTTGCCTTTTCGACATTGGCGATGATCTTCTTGGCAATCGTGTCGATCTCCTCGTCCGTCAGGGTCTTCTGACGAGGCTGGATAAGGACGTCGATTGCGACCGACTTCTGGTCTTCCGGAACGCCTTGCCCTTCGTAAATGTCGAACAGCGTGACATCAGCAACGAGGTTCTTTTCAGCACCACGAGCCGCTTTCAGCAGCGTTTCCGCGGTCACGTCCTTGGAGACCAGGAATGCGAAATCGCGCCGGACGGGCATCAGGTGACTTGCGTTCAACGCACCTTTTGAGCGGCCGCCCTTGCTCTTCGGCTGTGGTAGCGCATCCAGGTAGATCTCGAACGCGACAAGCGGACCTTCAATGTCCAGTGCCGCAAGTGTGCGCGGATGGATCTCGCCGAAGACTGCGAGCGTGTTCTTCGGTCCGAGTTTCAGGCAGCCGGAACGACCGGGATGGAAGGTTGCCGGCGCATCGGTATAGACCTGCAGCTTCTCGACAGGCGCGCCAATGGCCGCCAGTGCGGCACCGGCATCTGCCTTTGCGTCGAAGACATCGACGTTTTCCGAGGCGCCCGACCAGTGACGTCCACCACCTTGCAGCTTGGCGGTTCCACGGCGAACGCCTGCGGCAACCATTTTCTGACCTTCCGGCGTATCGTTCTGGAAGATCTGTCCGACCTCAAACAGCGCCACATCACCGAAGCCACGATCGGCGTTGCGCTGGGCTGCGGCCAGAAGACCCGGCAACAGGCTCGGACGCATGTCGGACATTTCCGGCGAAATCGGATTGGCGAGCGCCAGTTCCGGCTTGCCGCCGCCGAAAAGGTCTGCCTGTTCCTTGGAGATGAACGACCAGGTGACGGCTTCGTTGAAACCGCGCGCAGCCAGGGCCCGACGCGCCTTGTTGCGGCGAATCTGGCCGGTGGTCAGAACCTTCTGGCCGACAGAGCCGGTTGGCGGCAGCGGCGTGAAGGGAACCCGGTCGAGGCCGATGATACGCACCACTTCTTCAACCAGATCAGCTTTGCCTTCAATGTCCGGCCGCCAGCTAGGGGCAGCCACCTTCACCGTGTCTCCGGAACCGGAGATCCAGAAGCCGAGGGACTTCAGAACCAGGTTGGCTTCGGCCTGTGGAACATCGACACCGGACAGGCGGTTGATTTCCGAATAGGGGAATTCGATGATGTTTGCGCTGTCGGGGATGCTGCCCGCCTGGATCGTATCGGAGGCTTCGCCGCCGCACAGATCCAGAACCATGCGTGTCGCATACTCCAGTCCCGGCATCATGTAGTCGGGGTCGACACCGCGTTCGAAACGATAGCGGGCATCGGTGTGGACACCCAGCTTGCGACCGGTTGATGCAATGCCGTCTTCGTCCCACAGAGCGGATTCGATCAGGACATTGACTGTTTCCTCGGTACAGCCGGAAGGCTCGCCACCCAGGATGCCACCAAGGCTTTCAACGCTGTTGTCGTCGGAAATAACGCAGACGCTGTCATCCAGCTCGTAGGACTTGCCGTTGAGGCCATCGATGCTCTCACCGGTTTTGCCACGCCGGACGACGAGGTTGCCATGAACCTTGTCCGCATCGAAGACGTGAAGCGGACGGCCCTGGTCAAAGGTGATGTAGTTGGTGATGTCCACCAGAATGTTGATCGGACGCAATCCGATTGCGGTCAGGCGATCCTGAAGCCACTTCGGAGAAGGGCCGTTCTTGACGCCCTTCACCAGACGCAGGCCGAACGCCTTGCAGAGCGGCTGGGTGTCGCCGAAATCAAGAGTGACATCGACCGGGCATGGGTAGCTGCCACGGATCTGCTCGTGAGAGCGCTCTTTCAGCTTGCCGAGACCTGAAGCCGCCAGGTCGCGGGCAATTCCGTAGACGCCGGTGCAGTCCGGACGGTTCGGTGTCAGGCCGATCTCGATAACAGGCTCGTCCAAACCGGCCCATTCGGCGTAGTTGACACCGACCGGTGCGTCATCTGGAAGATCGATGATGCCGTCATGTTCGTCCGAGAGCTCAAGCTCGCGCTCGGAACACATCATGCCGAAGCTTTCCACGTCACGGATCTTGCCGACGGACAGCGTGACATCGAGGCCCGGAATGTAGTCGCCAGGCTTGCCGAGAACACCGACGAGACCGGCGCGCGCATTCGGAGCGCCGCAAACGATCTGGATCGGATCACCTTCGCCCGCGTCCACCTTGAGGACACGCAAGCGGTCCGCATTCGGGTGTTGTTCGGCATGGAGCACCTTGGCAATCCGGAAGGTCTTGAGGCGGTCGGCGCGGTTGGTCACTTCCTCGACTTCCAGGCCGATCATGGTGAGACGTTCAACGATCTCTTCCAGGCCGGCGTCGGTTTCCAGGTGCTCCTTGAGCCAGGAAAGGGTGAATTTCATGGTTTTAACTCTTTATCGGTCGAGCGGCATGTCGTGGCCGCGAAATTTCTGAAGGAAGGCGCGTCAGTTGCCGAACCGGTCGACTTCGGGCAGCACGGTCGCCTGGCCGTAGCTTTCCGCAAACCGGCGTCCGATTTCCGAGAAATCCTCGGTCCAGCGCCGCACCATGTCCGGTGTGATCTGCTGGCCGGTCGCAATGGACTGGGCGGCTTCCGTTTCAATGCGGTCGCGCAAGATGCCAAGCTCCACCTGAGCGGCATATTCCGCCCGGTACTTGCCGAGCCAGCCCATGGCGACGATCACCACCATCACCAGAAGGGCTGCCGTGCTGGTCAGTCCCGCCCATTTGGCGGTGCCGCCAATGCGCCGGTCACTGGCAATCAGCACAATCGAGGCAATGGTCAGAAACGCGACGATATAGATCGCCTGCAGAAAGCTCTGGTACTTTTCAGCAGAGCTAGCTTCATGACCTGCCCGCAGCCGGGTGATCCGGTCCCTCAGGTAAAGAAGGGCGTCGGCCTCGGTGCCAAGCTTCTCGCGAAAATAAGTGTCGCAGAAGCGAAGGCGCCCACGGCTTTCGATTTTCTCGGCACAGGCTTCCAGAAAGGAAGTCGGCGTCGGAACGCGGGTGTCCTGGTCCGCAGTCTGCGCCGCCGCAGGAAGCAGGGTGGCCAGGCAAAGTGCGATGGCAAGGAAAAAGCGGGTCAGCGTTGGCATGGATGGTCGCCCCTCATCAGATCCTGGCGGTTAACTGGACAATCCGCCGAACAGCGTCGGCAGATCGAGCGGGCGGAAGCCGTAATGCTGGATCCAGCGTACATCGGCATCGAAGAATGCACGAAGGTCCGGCATGCCGTATTTCAGCATCGCGATCCGGTCGATCCCCATGCCCCAGGCAAAGCCCTGGTAGACATCCGGGTCGAGGCCGCAATTACGGATGACATTGGGATGCACCATGCCGCAGCCGAGAATTTCCAGCCAGTCTTCACCCTGACCGATCTTGACTTCGCTGCCGGACCGGTCGCACTGGATGTCAACTTCCATGGACGGTTCGGTGAACGGGAAGAAGCTCGGACGGAAACGCATCTTGATGTCGTCAACCTCGAAGAACGACTTGCAGAATTCCTGCAGAACCCACTTCAGGTGACCGAAATGGCTTTCCTTGTCGATGACAAGTCCTTCCACCTGGTGGAACATCGGCGTGTGCGTCTGATCACTGTCACAGCGATAGGTCCGGCCCGGAATGATCACGCGGATCGGCGGTTCCTGGTTCCGCATCGTCCGGATCTGCACCGGAGAGGTGTGCGTGCGCAGGAGCAGACGTTCGCCGTCTTCCTTCTCATTGAAGAAGAACGTGTCATGCATCTCGCGCGCCGGATGGCCCTCCGGAAAGTTCAGGGCGGTGAAGTTCAGTTCATCGGTTTCGATGTCCGGACCTTCGGCAATGGAAAAGCCCATGTCCGCAAAGATGGCCGTCAGCTCGTCAATGACCTGGCTGACCGGGTGAATACGTCCGGCTTCGACAGGTGACGGGCGCAGCGGCAGGGAAACATCAACCTTTTCACTGGCAAGGCGAGCTTCCAGAGCCGCTTCCGCCAGAACGGATTTTCGCGCCGAGATGGCGTCTGTGATCTTGGACTTCAAGCCGTTGAGGGCAGGGCCCATTGTCTGGCGCTCTTCCGGCGTCATCTTGCCGAGTGTTTTCATCTGCTCGGAGATCTTGCCCTTCTTGCCAAGGGCATGGACCCGGACATCTTCAAGCGAGGCTTCGGTTTCCGCGCCTTCAATGGCTGCCAGAAGATCGGATTCAAGTGTATCGAGATTGGACATGCGTACTCGGTAGTCGGTTCGCGCAAGAACGCGCGGATTTAGGTCGAAACTGAAAGTCGGGGTCTTTTAGCGAATAATTGCGCACAATGCCACGGCCTCGAACGCATTATTGCGTGAGACCCCGGTGAAGAGAAAAGCGCCGGAATTCTAGCGCGTTAGCGCATAAATCGCCCGCAGGCGGGACCTTGCAGTTCAGGAAGCCGCACGTTTTCAGCGCGCAGCTGCAACGATATCGCGGCGCGGCCAGCTTGGCAGGAATGTGCGGTGCGGCAGGTCATGGCCGGTAATTTACTGAAAGACAGGCTGAAGGCAAGGGGAAATGGGCTACACACAAATCGTGATGCGATTTGGTGGTCAACTGAAGACCGTGTTTCGATACTTCCATTCGTCTTTCCGGACAGCGCAGCGCTAAGCTCTGTCGCGCGCTCCGGAAATCAGACTTCAGTGAGAGGGGAGCGAGCTCATTCTTTTGGGGTCCATCCGAAAATATTCCGGCTGCGCCTGTGGCGCGAAACATGTCCGGATTTCGGGTCGGCGCGCAGCTTTGCTGCACTTGTTCGAAGGGATCTGTCTTCTCAAACGATGAATGATCAAACCTACTCCACTACCTCATCCGCCCCCTTCGGTCTTCCGATGGACGTCTGCAGCTCGTCCCTCAGCCAGTCGCCAAATGCCTGTTTTGCCTTTGTCCGTGGTGCGTTCCTGCCGCTGATCAGCCAGTAGCCGAGGCCGGTTGCTGGTCTTTGAGGGAAGGGGGAGACGACCTGCCCGGACTTGACCGCGTAAACGGCCAGCGTCTCCCAGGCAAGAAAAACGCCCTGACCGGCAATGGCCGCATCAAGGCACAAGGAACCGTCGGAAAAGGTCGGGCCATCCTTGAGAATGCTTTCGCCCAAACCGAAGAGGTCCAACCATGTCTTCCAGGTAAACATCTGGCCGGGATCATGAATGATCGGCAATTTTCCGATATCCGCTGGTTCCTTGATCTGCTCGGCAAGAGCAGGGCTGCACACCGGGAAAACCCGCTGGTTGAGCAGCTTTTCCGCATTCAGCCCGGGATAGGGGCCATGGCCGACACGGATGCACAGATCGACATCGCTGGTGTCCGGGTCGACCAGATCCACAGTTGCCTCCACGCGAACCCTGACGCCGGGATTGGCCTTGTTGAAGTTTTTGAGGTGCCAGACCAGCCACTTCCCGGCAAAGACGGGTGCAACCGAGATGGTCAGGGAATCTTCGCGGCCACGCTGGGTGGTGGCGATGGCCGTTGAAAGCGAAGACATCGCGGACGTCAGGTGAGGCTGCATTGCCAGCATATGAGCTGTCGGCAGGAGCAGGCGGTTCTGCCGTTCGAAGAGCTGCACACCAAGCTGCGCTTCGGTTTTCTGGACCTGTTGGCTGACGGCACCAACGGTGACGCCGAGCTCTTCGGCGGCGAGCTTGATCGAGCCAAGCCGGGCAACGGCTTCCACGGCTCTCAGGCCTGACAGGTGAATGCGATTCAGGTTCTTCATTTTAGAATTTCTAAATCGAAAGCCAGAATAAGTCGATTTTTTTATTGGCGAAGGATGCGTATATGTAGAGCCAAGCTAAATTCACAAAAAGGAATTTGGCCATGAAAAAAACAATAATAAGGAGAATGAAAATCATGATGAAATGGTTCATCCGTAAGCAGCTCACCGCCAAGTCCCCGGCTGTCTATGACCGCAGAGACTTGCTGGCTCACCCTGAAATTCAGCGCATGAGCCCGCGTGAACTTGCAGACCTGCCGTTCAATCGGCACTAAGTTCAAAGACCGGCTGAAAGGCCGGTCATCCGAACCTCCCGATCGGCCCATCAGCAAGATCTGGCCGGTTGGCACAATCTACCAAATCAGAAAACGGCGCCTGGATCGGATCCGGCGCCGTTTCTGGTTTTGAACCTGCTTACATCCTCAGGTACTTCTTTCGAACGTCGATGATGCATCTTTGCCGTGACGATTGCTTGACTTCATGTGGAGCAAAGTCGGATTCGACGCTGTCCAGCAGATCCACCAGTTTGCGCAGTATCTCTTGATCGTCCGGGGCACTGCCAAACTCCGGGTCGGAAGTCAGCGCTTCGACAAATCGCACACAGGACTGCTTCAGGAAAATCGTCTCCGGCAGTCCGTCACGTGTGCAGACGCCAAAGGTTCCCTTGAGAAAATGATCCCAGGTCGCCAGACGGTGATCTGAGCCGAATTGGGACATGACGGCCGGCGCTCGTTCGCAAAGCCTTTTTCCCAGAGGGCCTGCAAGAAAGGCAGTCCCTGCTGCTTCATACCGGGCTTCAAAGTAGGCCCGTGCCGAGGCTTCATCCAAGAGGCCGTACCTGGCGACACAGTCGTACCAGTGATGATGGCCTTTCAATTGAAAGCGGTATGTTTGCTTGTCCTGAAAAGGCTCGAAGAACGACGTCAGCTTACCGCTTGCCGAGTAAGTGTAGGAAGGTAGCGGAAAGATCCTCAAGTGATAGAAACTGCGGAGATCTTCGACGCTGATTTCACAGAGTGTTGCGAATTGCTCTTCCTCCAGGAAATTTTCAAACAAGTAAGACAACAACATATCGAGTCCCCGTTCCTTCGGGCTCTTTAGCAACATCATGTGCAGTGGTGCTTCGATATGGATCGAAGTATTGGTGGCGACGAGAGTCGGAAAACTCGGCGCTTGACTTGGAGTGGCTCCAGACGGGTAGGCTTTACCAGGCAACAGGTGAGCGAACGACATGCGGATATCAGAAGCTTCAATGAAAAGCGGTTTGAGCGCCGATACGATCCGGTACTACGAGAAATCCGGCATTGTTCCGGCCATTGATCGCGGACCGGACGGGCTTCGAAATTTTTCTCCCGAAAATGTCGAGTGGCTGACATTGCTTTATTGGTTGCGCAAGACAGGTATGCCGATGAAGGAAATGTGCCGATTTGCGGAGCTCTACCGTTTGGGCAACAGGACGATCCCGGAAAGGAAGTCCGTGTTGCTGCGTCACTCAGAGCGATTGAAGGCACGGCAACAGGAGCTCGAAAGATGCGCGGAAATTCTTGATTACAAACTAGCGGCTTACGAGAATATCGAGGGCGGAAAACAATGAAAATACTTGTGGTTGGTGCTGCTGGCAACGTCGGCTGCGCAGTCTGTGACGAGCTCAAGGAGCGTCACGAGATTATCACGGCGGGTCGATCTTCTGGCGACATCAGGGTGGATCTGACGAACGAAGAGAGCATCATCGCGCTCTATCGAGAAGCCGGTCAGGTCGACGCAGTTGTCTCCGCTGTCGGGGATGTCAGGTTTGAGCGCCTTGCTGACATGACGCGCGAAAAATACCTGTTTGGCCTGGAGCGAAAGGTCCTTGGACAGGTAAATCTCGTCCTGCAGGGCCTGGAGGTCGTTGCCGACAACGGGTCTTTCACGCTCACCAGCGGCATCCTCGACCGGGATCCAGTATTGCGTGGAAGCGGGGCGGCAATCTGTAACGGCGCTCTTGCCGGCTTCGTCGCTGCTGCCGCAATCGATCTGCCGCGTGGAATGCGCGTGAACGTGGTAAGTCCCGGTTTGCTGCAGGTTTCCGCCGAGCGTTACGGCGTCATGTTTCCCGGTCACGACCCTGTATCTTCAAGGCGAGTCGGCCTTGCCTATGCAAAATGCGTTGAAGGAGCAGGGACCGGGCAGGTGGTGACGGTGGATTGAGCGGACGACCAGCGGGAAGTTCGCTTGACGGCCCTTCAGGCCTAACTCTCGCGCGCGTTCGCAACTTGTGAAGGTCCGCTGGACCTTTGGGTCGGAGGTAGCCCGACTGGTCTGCCTGTTCGACGGCACTTCGTGTCTTACTCTCACAGGCGTTCGCCCCTTCGATTGATCCACTGGATCGATCGATCACGTGTAGCGTGACCGCTTTAGCCCGCTCGACGGTGCTGCGCACCTTACCCTCGCGTGCATTCGCAGCTCCCAAAGGTCCACTGGACCTTTGGGTCGGACCTAGCCCGACCGCTGCTCACTCATCCATCTTCAGAGCCTGGATGAAGGCCTCCTGCGGGATTTCGACCTTGCCGAACTGACGCATCTTCTTCTTGCCCGCCTTCTGCTTCTCAAGAAGCTTGCGCTTACGGGTGGCATCGCCACCGTAACATTTGGCGGTCACGTCCTTGCGCAGGGCAGCGATGGTTTCGCGCGCGATCACGCGGCCGCCAAGTGCTGCCTGAATCGGGATCTTGAACATGTGCCGAGGGATCAGGTCCTTCAGTTTCTCACACATGGCACGGCCGCGGCGCTCTGCCTGACTGCGGTGAACGAGCACTGAGAGCGCATCGACCGGTTCCTCGTTGACAAGGATCGACATCTTGACGAGATCACCCGCCCGGTAGTCGGAAATCTGATAATCGAAGGAGGCATAGCCTTTGGAAATCGACTTCAGGCGATCGTAAAAGTCGAAGACCACTTCGTTGAGCGGCAGGTCATAGGAGACCATGGCCCGGGACCCGACATAGGAAAGGTCCACCTGTATGCCGCGCCGTTCCTGGCAAAGCTTCAAGATGCCACCGAGATACTCATCCGGTGTCATGATCGTCGCCCGGATCCACGGTTCACGGATTTCGGAAATCTTCACAACGTCCGGCATGTCGGCCGGATTGTGCAGCTCCACATCCGATCCATCGGTCATGGTCATTTGATAAACCACCGAGGGTGCGGTCGCGATCAGGTCGAGATTGAATTCGCGGTAGAGGCGTTCCTGAATGATTTCAAGGTGCAACAGACCAAGGAAGCCACAGCGGAAACCGAAACCGAGCGCTGCAGACGTTTCCATTTCATAGGAGAAGCTGGCATCGTTGAGCCGAAGCTTGCCCATTGCGGCGCGCAGGTCTTCAAAATCATTGGCGTCGACCGGGAATAGTCCGCAGAAAACCACCGGTTGAGCCGGTTTGAAGCCTGGCAGCGGTTCCGTGCAAGGTTTCTTGTCGAGGGTGATGGTATCACCAACGCGGGTGTCGGCTACTTCCTTGATGGACCCTGTAATCACGCCGATCTCCCCGGCGCGCAGTTCGTCCACCTGAATGAATTTCGGGGTCATGACACCAACGCGGTCGATGTCATACGAAGCCCCGGTGCCCATCATCTTGATCTTCTGCCCCTTTTTCAAAGAGCCGTTGATCACGCGCACCAGCACCATCACGCCGAGATAGGTGTCGTACCAGCTGTCGACCAGCATCGCCTTGAGCGTGTCGTCCGGGTCGCCCTCCGGTGCCGGCAGTTTCTGGACAATGGCCTCCAGAACGTCGTCAACGCCCATGCCGGTCTTGGCAGAGATCATGCAGGCATCGGACGCATCAATACCGATGACGTCCTCAATCTGTTCCTTGATCCGGTCCGGCTCGGCTGCCGGCAGGTCGATCTTGTTCAGGACTGTGACGATCTCGTGGTCGTTGTCGATCGCCTGATAGACGTTGGCCAGCGTCTGCGCTTCCACGCCTTGGGAGGCATCGACCACAAGCAGCGAACCTTCACAAGCTGCCAGCGAGCGGGAAACCTCATAGGCAAAATCCACGTGACCCGGGGTGTCGATCAGGTTCAGCGTATATTGCTGACCGTCCTTGGCATCATAAATCAGCCGGACAGTCTGCGCCTTGATCGTAATGCCACGCTCGCGCTCGATATCCATGCTATCGAGAACCTGCTCGGTCATTTCGCGGTCGGTCATCGTGCCGGTCATCTGGATCAGGCGGTCGGCCAGCGTCGACTTGCCGTGATCGATATGGGCCACGATGGAGAAATTGCGGATGTTGGAAAGCGTCTTCGTCGTCATGGCCGCCCGTTTACCACCGCAATTCGATTTCGCCTAGTGGAATGCGCGTGTCCGGGCCCGAATTCTGATGGTTTTTAGGCAGCTTTCAGCAGTTGAAGAGCAGAAGGGGCAGGAGCGAAGCATCAGACTCCACCGTCTGGATATGCGAATTGTAATTTTTACGGAGGTAAAAAGGACATCGAAGCGACTTCAACAGTGTGTTAGCAATGGCCTGACCACTTGCAAATGGGCTTTTCATGAACATCCGAAATGCCGAACCTCACGATGTTCCGGCGATCCTCGATCTTTATAACCGGGCGGTTCGGGAAACGACCGCTGCCTGGACCACACGCGAAGAAACGCTTGACGACAGGCTGACCTGGTTTGAAGCCCGCAAGAGCCAGGGATTGCCGGTGATCGTCGCAGTCGGGTCGGATGACGAGGTTCTGGGGTTCGCCAGCTACGGTCCCTTTCGGCCTAAGGAAGGTTACCGGCTGACTGCAGAGCATACGATCTACGTTGATCCGGAAGTGCAGAAACAGGGCATTGGCCGTGGTCTCCTTGCGCGCCTCCTTGAAATTGCCGGCGTGCACGGTATTCACGTGCTTGTCGGCGTGGTCGATAGCGACAACAAGGCGTCGATTGCCTTGCACGAAAAGCTCGGATTTGAAAAAACAGGTCACATGCCGCAGGTCGGCACGAAATTCGGCCGTTGGCTGAATCTTGTCTTCCTGACGAAGGTCCTCAGTCCCATGGAACCGCCGGAGCGGTAACCGGGGTCGGCGTTGAAACCGTTCAGTTCGCTGTCAAAACGGTTCGGCAGGCCTTGGGAAGCGCCGCCAGGGCCATTGGACGTTTCTTGACGACTTTCGGTTTTTCGCCGGGTTTCTTCGGTTTTTTGGGCACCCAGGGCTCATCGGACAACCAGTAGGTCAGGTTCTGACCGCAGCCGTCCCCTGGAGGAGGAGGGTTCTGGTTCTTGCAACCACCGCTGCCGGGCGGGCAGGCCAGCCTGACATGAAAGTGGTAATGATGCCCCCACCACGGGCGCACCTTGCGCAGCCAGGTCCGGTTCTTGCTCTTTTCAAACTCGCAAAGTGCTTTCTTGATGGTCGGATTGACAAAAATCCTGGCAACGCGTTTGTCCGACGCGGCACGCCGGATCAGACGGGCGTGGTCATTTGACCATTTCGCGGGATCAACCCTGCGGTCTGCTCCCTTGACGTCGAGCGGTCCTTTGAGCATGGAGATCGCGGAAATCTCCTCGCGTTCCTCAGCCGTCAAACGCCGGTTCGGCATTTCCGTCAGCCAGATATCGGCATCGAGGCCGATCTGGTGGCTTGCGTGACCGGTCAGCATCGGTCCGCCGCGCGGCTGTGCCAGGTCTCCGACCAGAAGCCCATTCCAGCCAACGCTCGGAGCGTCTCTTGCAAGATCCTGAAGGTAGTCAATCAGGACCGGATGTCCCCAGTTGCGATTGCGCGAAAGCCGCATTGCCTGCCACGTCGGTCCGTCCGGCGGCAGGGAGGCGCCACCCGCAAGGCAGCCCTTGGCATAGGAGCCGATGGCGCGGGCTTTCAGAGGAGCCGGGCCGTCAGCTGCACCGAAATAGTCCTTGGCCGGCAACTGCGAATAGAGCACTAGCTTGGGTTTGCTTGCGACATAACCGTCCGGCACTGCTCGCTTCTTGATCGGGACCGGCGTCCCGGCGATCCGCTTTGGGGCCGGACTGTCGCTTTGAGTGACCGTACCACCTGGTTTTGCCGCAGGCACCGGGCTGGCAGCATCGACCTGGGCAATGGTCATCAGCGCGACAAGCGCACCTGCCACGCCGGTGAAGGAGAACTTTCGGAAGGTCGGCGCGGAAACCCGCGCCGTTTGTCTACGCTGGGCCACTTCTGGAACCTCGTGCGTGTGTGCCTTTGTCGGGCGGCGGAAGAAAAGATGCCTTCAGCCACCGGCCATATCAGGCAGCATGCACCAAATCGGGTGCTTCCGCATCCTCTTCTACCGGTTCCAGATGGGCTTTCAACATGTCTGCGAGTTCATCCAGAAGAATGGTGTTGTCCCGGATGACCCGGTCCGCGGCACCATTGAGGGCAATGATGTTGCCTGGCCGCGCATTGTCCATATCCTCGCCCTCGGCGGTCAGGGACGCATCGAGCCGGTGGTAGGTCACATTCGGCAGCTCGGAGAACAGGCGTTTCGCCTGGTAGGCCGCCGTTTGCGATTGCCCGTCCGAGAAGATCGACAGGATGGGAACGCCCTTCGATGGCTGCATCCACCCCAGAGCGCCCCAGCCGACGGCTTCCCGGTAAGGGAAGGGGCGCTCGGGAGCTCTTCCGGTGCCAAGCGAGATGATGACGATTTCGTCCTGATCCCAACCCAGCTTGCGCGCTTCCAGATAGGCGGCCATGGTCGGATCGTTCATGAAGACGCCGCCATCGACCATGGCTTCCTCTTCCTTGCGGGTGAGGTTTTCGATCCGCGCCGGTTCGAAATAGGAGGGCGCTGCCGTTGTAGCGCGAACGGCCTGCCAGAAGTAGTAGTCGTCCGGGCGGCTGCCGTTTTCCTCCAGGCCGTTGGTCATGAACACCGCCTTGCGCTGCTCAATGTCATAGGCGGTGAGAACAAGTTTGGTCAGGCCGCTTGCCATGGAGGTCCAGCCGAATCGCTCCTTCAACAGCTTTTCAAGCGGACGCGCGTCATAGGTCTCATCAAACAGGCCGAGTGGATTGGTCACGGCACGGGCAAAACGAGCGGTGATGGAATTCTTGAAGATTTCACGGGCGTCGCGCTCATAGAACGCGCGCAATTCGGCAATTGTTGCAGCAGCTTCACCGGCTGTTCCGCCCGGGCGCGGTGCGCTCAAGCCTGCAGCGATCAGGCCGCCTGTGGAAGTGCCCGCCATCAGATCGAATATTTCATGCATCTGCGCATTTACGCCGCGCTGCACCAGCCGGCTTTCGAGAGTCTCCAGAATGCGTAGGGGGATGAGGCCGCGTACTCCGCCGCCGTCAATAGAAAGAATGAAACGTTTTGTCTGGGCCATGATACGTCCCCGGGGGTGGTCAATATGGAAGGGGCAGCGCCTGTTCGCCGCAGCGGCGTCAAACGCTTATGTGAGTTTTTTGTCCAGCCGCAATTGTTTGCTCTCAAATGCGACACTGCAATGGCAATAGCGAAAAGATAGGATCGTTTTTGAGAATTTGGAGAGCAAGCGGTTAATCCGATAGTTGGAAATCTGTCGAATTCGGTGCCTTTCTCACGATTGCAACCCACAATATAGGGCTTCGCTCTTTATCCCGCGGGCGCTTTCGGCTTAGGATCGCCCGGTTTTTCTAATTACCCCGACAGGATGTTCCATGAATATCGAACTTCTACGCCGCCTTTGCGAAATGCCGGGCGTGCCCGGTCATGAGCACCGCGTGCGCGAGCTGATTCAGGCGGAAATCAAGGACCTTTTCGACGAGGTCACAGTTGACGCGATGGGTTCGCTCCTGTGCCGGCGCGACAGCCGCAAGAAGCCTAAATCCGGCGATCCGAAAAAGGTGATGCTGCTTTGTCATATGGACGAGATCGGCTTTCTAGTGTCGCACATTACCGACAAGGGATTTTTGCATGTGCAGCCGGTCGGCGGTTTCGATGCCCGCAACCTGTTCTCGCGGCGCGTTCTGGTGTCGACCGACAACGGCGATTTCAAGGGCGTGATGAACCCGGGCGGCAAGCCCATTCACATATCGTCGCCAGAAGAGCGGAAGAAGATCCCGGAGCCGAAGGACTTTGTCATCGACCTGGGGCTTGGTGAAAAGGCCAAGGAACTGATCAGCGTCGGCGACATGGTCACCATGGACGAACCGCTGATCGAGATCGGCGACAAGATCGTTTCCAAGGCGCTCGACAACCGCATCGCCTGCTGGCTCGGCATCGAAGCGATCAAGGGGCTGGGCAAGGCCAGGCACGAATGTGAAATTCATGTCGCCTTCACCTGTCAGGAAGAAGTCGGCCTGCGCGGCGCGCGCACGGCATCCTTCGCCATCAAGCCGGACATTGGCCTGGGCGTCGACACGACACTTGCCTGCGACACGCCGGGTGTTCCGGAACAGGACCGCACCACCGTTCAAGGGGAAGGTTTCGGCCTGCATGTCAAGGATTCCAGCTTCATTGCCGACCGGGATCTTGTGAAGGAAATCGAGGCCCTCGCCCAGAAAGAGAAGATCCCGTTCCAGCGTACAATGCTCGCCGCCGGCGGGCAGGACGGTGCTGCCGCTCAACAGGCTGCCGCAGGGGCGAAAGCCGTCGGGGTCGTGGTCGGGACCCGGTACATTCATACGGTGACCGAGATGATCCACAAAACCGACCTTCAGGCCGCACTCGACATTCTGGTCGCCTACCTGAAAAAGGCCTGATTAAGGTAGCTGAACGCTGAAGGTGAAAAAGGGGAGCAGCTGCTCCCCTTTTTTGAATTCTTTGGAATGTTGTTAAGCGATCAGCCCTGCCAGGTTGGAGACCTGTTCGCTGTTGCCGGCATAGAGTTCGCTGACGGAAGCGTTCTGAAAGCTGAACGAGCCGTTGTCGAACTCTCCCTCGATCGTTGACGCGCTTGCAGAGCGTACAGAAAGGCCGGTTTCATTGTTGAACGAAACGCGCTCGTAAGAGACGAACTGAGCGGAAATTGTCTCACCGCCGATCTCCGCCTCGATCGTTGTGGTGGAGATCGTGGCGCTTTCATAGGCAACGGATGCGGATGGTCCGCCGTCTTCTTCTCCAAGCGCTGCTTTCAGTTTGCCGGCTGCCTTCTGGTAGTCTTCTACCGTTGCAAGATTGCCGTCTTTCTTCTTGTCGTCGTCATCGCCGGATTTGCCTTTCTCCACCGCCTGCTGAAGGGCCGCAATAACAACGGCATCTTCTTCCGCTTTCTTGCTGGCTGCTTCCAGCACGGAGACGGCAGGTGCCTTGTTTTGCCCGTTGCGTTGTCCGATCTCGTGACCATAGGCATTGCCCTTCGGGCCGTCCGAGCCGCCAGATGAAAAGGAAGCTGAAAAGAGGCTCGCACTCTGAGTGGTGGTTTCAACGGAGATCTGCATGGTGCTCGAATCCTGGCAATTCCGGACCCTTCTGGTCCGCCATAAGTCGAGACATGATCACGCAATATGGTTAACGGGCGATTAACTATTGACGCAGCGGAATCAACTATCGCGCCTGCTTCACCAAGACCTTTTCCAGGAAACGTCCGCCGAGCACCATGCCGCGTTCATCGATGGAGTGCCCAAGCGCGGGAAGTTCGTGAAGACTGGCGTCGACCCCGGCGCGGGTAAGCGCTTCTTGTGCGGCGCCGGCATGATAGACGGGAACAACGTCGTCTTCCGCCCCGTGAACGATCAGGACGGGAGTGTCTGTATTTACGGTATCCAGCCTGTCCGCTCCCGGAAGCAAACCCGAATACCCGATGATCGCCGCGGGCGAAGTTTTGCGGCACAGGCCGCTTTGAAAGGCCATCATCGCACCCTGGCTGAAGCCAACGAGTGCGAGGGCGCTTTCGTCAAGGGACAGCCGCTTCAGTTCCGCATCCAGAAACCGGTCCAGAACGGGCTGAGCTGCTTCAGCACCGATCCGGTATTCGTTTTGCGAACGCTCGCCCAATGCAAACCATTGCCGGCCGCCCAGGGCCTCGAATGGCAGATGCTCCGGTGCATCAGGGGCAATGAAAGCTGCGTCGGGCAATTGGCCCTGCCACGCACGGCCAAGGTCGATCAGGTCGGCGCCGTCTGCACCGTACCCATGAAGGATCACGACCAGCTGGCGGGCGGGGCGGCCGGAGGCCGGGTCACGTCGGGGACCATCGAGGATCTTGGAAGCGGACATTGTCATCCAACTATTCGGCGGGAGAGTTTTGGTCCGACGACCCGCTTGTCGGTTGCACATTCTCCTGCAGGCGCAGGAAAGGCAGGGCAATCAGCATCGACGCCAGAATCAGAATGCCGGCAAGCGCGAACGGCGCACCCGGAAATGAAACAGCGGCATCGGGACCGGAAAAATGGGAAAAGACCTGCGTCATCACGAAGGGGCTGACCACCATCGACAGGCCTGCCGCACTGGAAATGAGGCCTTGCAGCTCGCCTTGCGCGTTATCCGGAATACGATTGGACATCAGTCCGGAGAAGGCAGGTGTTGCAAGAGCGCCAAGAGCTGCAAAGGACACCATCGCATAGGCCATCCAACCCGTGTCGGCGACTGCAAGACCGGCAAATGCCAGGAGATTTGCGCTCAAGCCCAGCAAAAGTGTTCGTCCGGGTCCGAGCTTCGGTTCCAGAACCCGGATCAGGTAGCCTTGAACGAAGGCAAACCCGACCCCGACAAAGGCAAGCGAAAGGCCGATATCACCCGGCGTCCAGCCGAAAACCTCTTCGGAATAATAGCTCCATACGGCTGGATAGACATAGTGGGCGATGTCGAACAGGAAGACAGCCAGCAACAATGTGCGCACGGCCGGATAGGCGGCGATCTGCCTCAAGGCACCGAGTGGATTGGCCCGCTTCCAGTCGAAAGCGCGCCTGTTTTCCTGTTTCAGCGTTTCTGGAAGCATGAAATAGCCGAACAGGAAATTGATGAATGAAAGCGCTGCAGCGGCATAGAATGGCGCGCGGGGTCCATATTCGCCAAGAAATCCGCCGATCATCGGCCCCAGAACGAACCCGACACCGAAACCGGCGCCCACCAGCCCGAAATTCTTGGCCCGTTCCTCCTTTGAAGAGACGTCGGCGATATAGGCGGAGGCCGCTGAGAAGGTCGCTCCGGCAACACCCGACAAGGTTCGGCCGATGAACAGGATCGCAAGATGCCAGGACAACGCCATGACCAGGTAATCCACCGCCATGGCGAACATGGAAACCAGCAACACCGGCCTGCGGCCGAACCTGTCTGAAAGATTTCCAAGGGTCGGTCCGAAGCCAAACTGCATCAGGGCATAGACAACGCTGAGCGCACCGCCCCAACGGGCCGCGTCGCTCACGGGAAGGCTCGTCAGTTCGGTCAGGAGCGAAGGCATGACCGGCATCATCAGGCCGATGCCCATCGAGTTGATAATGAGCGTGATCAGAATAAAACCGAGCGCGCTGCGCTTTGAAGTACCGGACGGCAAGATGTCTTCCTGGCGAGTTGATGTCTGTTGGCCGGGATGCGGCGAAAAAACCTGTTTAAAGCAACTATTCGGCGGCGACCAGTGCGGGTTGTTCCCAATGACCCAATTCGATTTCGGTAATCTGCTTTTCGATCTGGGCGGTGACGAACCGTGAGAACGGGCCGAGATGCACATAAAGCGCCAGCATCATCATGACCGGCTTGATCGCCCTGAAATTCGTGAAGGCGGTTTTGATCAGGGTTCTCCAGAACGGACCGCGATAGGTTGTCTCCTTGAAGGTCATGGCAAGGATAAGACGGCCGAACAGCTTGATGTCGTGAAAGAAACCTGCGCCCCAGATTGATCCGTTGGCACCGCGCATGTCGAGCATCTCGGCAACTTTGCGAACTCTTTCGAAATAGGCTTCCGGTCCATAGACACGTTCTATCACGGTCTTGAAATCGGCCAGGATCTGTTCGCGCGGGCGGACCGTCTTGAAATTCAATCCGGCGGTACACTGGTCTCCGTGAACGGTGTCGGGGTCGTCGGTGGCAAAATCAGCATGCAGACGGCCTTCCTTGGCAAGGCGTCGCGTCAGCTGGGTGTTCGGCAAAGCGTAAAGCAACCCGGTCATGGCAACCGGAATAGCCGCTTCATCGATCAGGGCCGAGATTTCCTCGGCAACCTTGTCGCTTTCCTCATCGAACCCAACGATAAATCCGGCCAGAACGAAGATGCCTGCGTCGTAGATCTTGTGGACGCTCTTTGCGATGTTCCTGCGTGTGTTCTGTTTCTTGCGGGTCGCGTTGAGAACGTCCGGGTCCGGACTTTCGATGCCAATGAAGACGGAGAAGAAACCGGCTTCCTGCATCATCTTCAAAAGGGCTTCGTCATCGGCAAGATTGAGCGAAGCTTCCGTCGACATTTCGAACGGATAACTGCGTTCCTTTTGCCATTTCGCCAGCTCCGGGAGGAAGCCTTTCACGGCCCGCTTGTTGCCGATGAGATTGTCGTCGACGAAATCGATATGGCCACGATATCCCAGTTCATAAAGGCGATCGAGTTCGGCGAGGATCTGTTCGTTGGTCTTGGTTCGGGGAACGCGTCCGTAAAGCTCGATGATATCGCAGAATTCGCATGTGAACGGACATCCGCGAGAGTACTGAACGCCAATCTGAACATAGTCGCCGAACTTGAGCAGATCGAAACGCGGGATCGGGCTCGAGGTAACATCGGCCTTGAACTTTTCGGCGGTGAACCGGCCTTTGCGGGAGCCTTCGTTCCAAGCCTCTATGAACGCTTCCAGAATGCCTTCCGCTTCGCCGAGAACGAGAAAATCCGCGAGTTCGTAAACTTCAGGGGAAGATGTGGCGTCGGGACCCCCGACAACAACCGGAATGTCTTTCTTCTGAGCTCTTTTGATCACCGAAATGCAATCGGATTGCTGCGGCAGCATGCCGCCTGTCATGACCATGTCCGCCCAATCAAGGTCTTCCGCGGATAATGTTCCCGTGTTGCGGTCGATGAGCCTTACGTTCCAGGTTTCCGGCAGCATGGCTGCCACGGTGATCAAACCGAGGGGAGGAGCGGGATACTTTGCGCCGACGAGATCGCAGGTTGCGCCGTAGTTCCAGAAGGACCCGGAATTGAACCGCGGATAAACCAACAACACATTGCATTCCGGCATTCAATTTCCTCCAGACGATACAACCGTTCATCGACGACGGCACGTTAACAAGTTTGAGCTGCGGAACAACCGCTATCCCGCGGTCGCGCTCCGGCATGATGTCACGTCTCGATGAGGGAAAGTTTCCGGACGTGAAAAATCAGACCGTGAACTTCCTCGCCGAGCTCATGGCGGAGCACGACTTCCTTTTCCTTTTCAAGAGTGAGTGATGCGGCCTGCGCGCATCGACGCAAGTAGGCAGGTGTATGTGCGTAGCGGCCGGTTGAATCGACGCGGTAGTCCGGCCAGGAGGTGTTGGCGAGATGCTCCACGCTGGCAATCAGAACCCCTCCGGGCTTCATCGCCTTTTCAAGCGCGGTCATGAAGGGTTGCAGGTCGCCCAGATAGCAGAGCGTGTCGACGCAAACCGCCAGATCGAATTGCGTCGGCAGATCGGACTGCAGAAAGGCGACGATTTCTCCTGCGACCAGGAAATCATAGACTTTCAACGCGGCAGCCTTTTCCAGCATGCCTTGAGACAGGTCGATGCCGGTCAGCTTGACGCAATGATCCCGGATCAGCGGACCGCACAATCCAGTGCCACATCCCAGGTCGACCACGTCCTGGAAAGGCGTTGATGCCTGGTTCGCAAGCGCCACTGCTTCTTCTGCAACAAGTTCAGGCGCCCGATAACCGAGGCCTCCCAGGACATCGTCAAACGTTGCTGCGAATTTGTCGAAATGGGTTTTGACATAGCTTTCGGGCGCATGATCAAGATCATCGCCGCGTACCGCGGCCAGCTGATACCGGGCGATTTCATTGTCCGGGTCGGCCTCGACGATCTGTTCCAGAAATTCAAGGGCCCGGCTCTGCCGGCCAAGCGCGCAAAGCACTCTTGCGTGCCAAACAGGATCGGACCAGATGTCCAATCCGAATTCAAGGCACCGCTCAACTGCGTCTGCTGCTTCGTCTTTTCGCCCGGCAAGCACGAGAGAAAGACCATAATTGTGCCAGGCGTCGGGATTGTCAGGATCGAGCCGCACGATTTCCGCCAGTATCGGCAGCAGATCGTCATTATGTGTTGCCGCGCGAAGGAGCACGTTGATGTTGCTCCAGGCTTCCTTGTGGCGTGGTTCGAGTTCCACGGCGCGGGCATAGGCCTCCAGAGCTTCGCTTGATTTTCCCGAAAGTTTCAGGATGTTGCCGAGGTTGTTGAACGCCGAAGCATTGCGGACGTTCTGTTCCAGCGATTTGCGTATCAGGGCGACCGCGTTTTCAGGATGGCCGGCGTCAAAATGGAGCAGCCCCAGAAAATGCAATCCGTCGGCATGATTGGGATCGGCGTTCAGAACTTCCAGGTAAGCGTCCTGGGCAGCCGCCAGATTTCCATTGCGGTGGGCGTCTATTCCTTCCTGCAACCTGGTGTCGATCTGCATGGCTTGCCCCAACAAAAAAGGGCGGTCGGACCGCCCTTGTTTTCGGATTGACCTGCAGGTGACCTTACAGGACTTTCAGGTCTTCAGCCACCATCTGTCCACGGCGCCACTCCAGATCATAGGCCACGAGCTGACCTTCTCTCAAAGTGTCGATACCGGACCGGCGCACGGCCGAGATATGGACGGGAACATCCCCTCCGTCGAAAGGTTCGATCGTGCCGATACCCTGGCGCTGATCAAACCATTTTACATTTCCATGTTGCATGGATCTTACTTTCCAATTCTACGCATCAAGGCGGAACGGCGGCATCAATAGCCGGGTTTTTCAACGTCTTGATGACAATGTTTTTGATAATACTAAAGTACTTCCCGATTTCCGTTTGGCCCGAACGTTCAGCGAAGCAGTCAAAAGGGACTGCGTTCAAGTCGTCGGATCCGTTGGGAAAGGAAACCGGACGCCTGACCTATCAGGTCAGGCTTTTCCATAGCTTGCCGAAATATGGTTAGTGATTTGTTAATTTCAAGAATACCCGGCGCCGGACAGAAATATTGCTACCGGTCCAACTGGCCCAAAATCACGTATTTCAGGATTTCAACGACCTGCTCGGACGTTTCGGCGACGGCCAGGGCAGCTGCATCGACTTCCTTGAGCGGATGGGTCAGCGAAGGGTCGTGAACCACGATCAGGGATTTGCCCAGTGCAGAGGCATATCCGGCATCGAAGGCAGCGTTCCATTGCTTGTATTTATCGCCGAAACGGACAACCACGATGTCCGCTTTTTCGATCAGCGACCGCGTGCGGATCGCATTGACCTTGGCGCCCTTGTGGTCGTACCAGAATTTCTGCTCCTCATTGCCGAGAATGGCAACGCCGCAGTCATCGCTTGCGTCATGATCCGTGACCGGGGCCGAAAACTCCACCGGCAGGCTCAGCGCATTGACGCCTTCCATGATCCGGTCCCGCCAGTCGGTATGAATCTCACCCGACAGGTAAACGCGCCAGTTGCTCATCTTTTCCACCCACTCATTTTCTTGAATTTATTGGCAAAAGGGATTGCCGGTCTGGGTTCAAAGCTGGGGTTTGAACGTGCCTGCGTCAACCCTCGCCTGAAATGGGCAGGGCTCAGACGGACTGCCGACCGCCAAGGTGACACCGCGCAACCCCATGGCAACCGGTTACTTTGTGTTCAGATGCCAGACGCCATCCCAGGTTTCCGGTACGCCTTCGCTTTCGATCAGTTGCAGGCGGTTGAGGAAGACCTGGGCTATCTGGTCGTCAGGGAAGAGCGCGATGATCTCTTCGAACATTTTGCGGGCATCTTGCCAGTGGGCTTCGGCGAAAGCGTGAAGGGCATGTTCTGAACTTGCCTGCAGAATTCTCAGGTCCTCGGTCATGTTTGCAGACCGTGCGAGTGGAGAGTAAACACTCGTCGCTTCGGTCTTGCCTTTCACCTGGATCCTGTCGACGGCCCTGAATTCGACGCCCGAGGCGGTGTCGCGCGTTCTCTGGCAAACCAGAACCTGAGTGCCGTAGATCTTGTTCGCACCTTCGAGGCGGGCACCCAGATTTACCGTGTCGCCCATGACGGTGTAGTTCTTGGTTTTTTCGGAGCCGATCGACCCGATCACCGCCTCGCCAGTGGCAATGCCGATCCGTTGCTTGAGGAGCGGCAGGTTTTTCTGAAGGCCGGTCAACTCAGGCAGCTCGTCCTGAAACTTTCGCATCAGCTCGATGTTTGACAGAGCGCTTTCCACAGCGAGCGTTGCCTGGTCTCCGTCCTCGCAAAACGGTTGTGCCCAGAAAGCCATGATCGCATCGCCGATGTATTTGTCGATGACACCGTGGCGCTCTGTGATTTCCGATGACATCAGGTCCAGGTACCGGTTCAGAACCCGCACGAGTCCCGCAGGTGTGAACTGTTCCGAAATCGTGGTGAAATCGGCAAGGTCGGAGAAGTAGGCCGAGACCACTTTCTTCTCGCCCGCAGTGGCGTCGGATTGATCTGCAATCAGGCCCGATACTACACGTGGGTCGAGATACTGCCCGAAAGTGTCCTTGATCTTCTGGGTCGATCTCAACCCATCGACCATCGTGTTGAAACTGCGGGTGAGGGAACCGATTTCGTCACTCGACCGCGGTTTCAGTTCGATCTCGAAGTCGCCTTGTTCGACCTTCTGCGCGCCGAGCGACAGGGCTCGCATCGGTCGAAGGATACCGGCAATGACAAGTGAGGAGAGCAACAGCGCAAGACTGCCTCCAGCCGCGGTTGCAGCAACACTTGCATAAAGGGCCTGCTGCTCGTGAAGCGCAGCGGTTTCAATGGACTTGTCCGTGAAAGCGCTCACATGCTGCCGCAACTCGTCCAGACGGGCTGTCAGTTTCTGCTCTTCGCTTTCCAATTGCTCTTCAAGTCTCTCGCGCGTGGCAGGAGGGATATCCGCGGAGGTAACAAGGTTGAGGGCGTGATTGTGAAAATTGCTGTGTTGGGTCTCGATCCCGACAAGAGTTGGAAAAAGCGCGGCAAGTTCCAGCTTGTCCTGAATTGAAGTTGACTGTGTCTGCGCGGATTTTACCCGTTCTTCTGCCGACTTCAGCAGTTGATCGACCTTTTGTGCATGTTCCTTGAAGATCTTCAGGTCAGCTTCAAGCCGTTCTTCCAGATGCTTGATCCGGTTTTGCAATTCCGGTGACTGCCGGACGGCGGCATCGATCTCTTCCTGCGTCTTTCCGTAGCTCAAGGCCTCCAGGCGGTCGGCACGCAACTCCGCTTCCAGTTTTTCCGCCCGTTCCAGCTCCAGTTCCTCTTGAAGAGCAACAACTTCGATTTGCGCAATTTCGTTTCTGAGAGGGGAATACACGCTGGAGATCAGGTGCAGTTCCTTGTTGATCTCAAAGATCTTGTAGATAGAAAAAGCAGCGGCCGCGGTCATGACCGCAAAGACGATGAGAGAAGTGCCGAATATTTTCCAGGCGATGCGCATGAATTTGTACCACGAAGCGGACAAGCAGGTCCTGATGGGCGATGACGTATCTTAAGGTGTCAGTCCGGGCAGTCGACCCGGCTACCGGCACTGTAACGGGAAAGTTGTAAATTTCGATTTACCGGCTTGTCGCATGCACAAGTCGGCGAAGTGTCCGGGTCCGCCTGCGTGACGTTCAGGATAGTGGATGGAGCGGCTTTTGCGGGTGAACCGCCCGTATCGGCACCGGCAGGCTGAGAGCCTTGGTGACCAACTCGCTCTGCCTGCTGACGTCCATTTTGTCGAACACGGCCTTCAGGTACTGACGGGCGCTGGCTTCGGTGATGCCGGCCTCCTCGGCAGCCTGCTGCAGGGAAAGGCCGCTGGCGATCAGATTGGCAAGGCGCGCCTGGCTTCGGGTGAGACCGTACATGCAGCCAAGCACTTCCTGCCGTGTTGCATGGGTTTTGTCGAGCTCCCTGACGATCAGGATCGCCAGCGGTTCCCGCAAATGCACCCACCCGGATTTCAGATGCTGACCATAAAGCGGCGAGACGAAAACCGACATCGGCTCGCTTTTTTCCAGGCTGGGAATCGAAACGGCTTCGCCTGAAGTGTTGCCGCCAATTTGAGCCTGATGAATGGCCTTGTTGATTGCTCGTTTCAAAACACCTTCTCGGTCTCCGGGCGCGCGGAGCCGGCCTTCGGCCGCTGCCAACCCGTCCTTTGCGTCCAGAACATCCCGGCCGGTGGCATTGGAAAATCTGACCTGAGCGAACCTGTCGACTATAATCAGGCCGATCGCCAGATTGTCCAAAGTGTCGGCGGCAATGTTCCTTTCAAAGTCGATGGTACCGACATCCCGTTGCAACAGGATAGCCCGGTTCAGATGCGGGATCAGCTCATCGAGCAAGGCGCAATCTCGCTCGTTGAACGGCAGCTGAGACTTGTTGCGAAGTGCGATGAAATAGGAGAGCGATCGCTTTCCTTCCATCAGGTTCACACCAAGTGAATATTCGACGCAACCAGGTGACAGGACTTCCTGATAAACGCGCGAGTTGTGCAGCTCCTCGTCGCTTACATGCATTCTACAGTGAACCGCCTTAAACGGATTGGCGGCAAAATGCGGAACCCTGGGATCGCTCGGCATCAATTCGTCATAGCGGCGGTAGTGGTCCTCATCCCATTCATACCCGTGGAGCCGACTGAAGGAGAGGGAGTGATTGCTCAAGTCGTGATGTCCGATCTGACACCCCTGGCACTCGAACAAGTCCGAGGCAGCAGCAAGAAAAACCGGCCATTTTTCCGGGGCGCAGGCCGCATCATAAAGTTTGTCGATTGACGACAGCAATTGGCGAAGTTTTTCGCTGCTTAGATTGTGAACCATTTTTGTCAAACACTTGAGCGGTTGTCAGTTGAATGAATGAAAAGTCTGAAAAGTCATACGGGTATTGGACGCAGCATTCCGTCCGAACTGGCATACCACGGCACACCTGAATACTAAAAACAGCAACTATCAACTTCGCGGTTTCGTCAAGTTCCCATTTGGGAACTGCGCTGGAAAATCGCCGCGCATATCCTGACCCTCGCACAAGGTATTGCAATTCATCCAGTTTTCGGACCGGCCCTCTGCCGGTGAGCGTGCCGCCTGGGAAGCTGAATTTTATTTGTCAGGATTCATCATGACGCTTAGATCGACACGGGAGCGCATCATCCAGACGGTGACGTTTGAAGTCGTTGGTATCGCGCTGGTTTCACCGCTCTACGCGACTGTTTCAGGAAAGACGGCGATAGCAAGTATCGCCCTGATCACACTGTTATCGATCGTCATCGTGACCTGGTCGCCCGTTTTCAACACCCTGTTTGATCTGCTTGAAAGGCACTTTTCTGGACGGTTGGCGTGTCAACGGCCACACGGGTTACGCATGTTTCACGCGAGCATGCACGAGATATCCGCAATCCTGCTCACATGCCCACTGTTGATCTGGGTAGGAGGGTACTCTCTTGGAGCAGCGTTGAGCGTGAATGTCGGCCTGACACTCACTTACACGATCTATACTTACCTTTTTCACGTCGCTTACGACCGTTTGCGTCCGGTTCGCCTCAGAAACGAAGCTGGAACTGAAACCGCAAGCCCACACCGCATCTGATCTCGCAAACCGAACATTTCGCAGCACTGTCGGCTTCCCTGCCGACAGAACTTGACCCGCCTTCCGGCGGGTCTTTTTTTGACTGTGAAGAAGGATAGAAGGTTGTGAGACACCCGTAAGAGGAATCGAGATCAGCCTTGATCCTGGCGGCGTTTCACTTGACGAGCAGGTTCGCTTTAATCTTCGAAACCTCTTCCTTGTTGATGCCAAGCCGGTCTTCCAGATAGCGATCGAAGCTTCCATAGCGTTCCTTGAGGACATTCAGGGAAGCAAGGATCTGTTCCGGGTGGGCACCAAAGGCAGGTTGCAGGGAAACCGGACCGTGAGACACGAGCTTGGACAATTCCCCGTAGGTATAGAGATTGGTCGTCAGGTAGTCGCGCAGGACATCTTCTTCCGAATAGCCAAGCGTCATAAGGGTGACAGCCGCGAGATACCCTGTCCTGTCCTTGCCACCGGCGCAATGGAACACAAGCGGGAAGTTGGCATCGTCTGTCAGAAGGTGCAGGAAGCGGGATACCTGCTCATCGAAATCCGTGGCAAAGTCGCGATACCGATCGATTCTTGCCTGTTCGAGATCGACGTTGTGCTCCTTCAGCAATGCATCGATCTTTTCAAACTGTCCGTCGAACCAAAGCGGTCGGATCTGCGCAGCAACATCCAACGGCATCAGCTTTTCAACGTCCGCCGGGTCTGAGCCGATTGGTAGATTGGCCATGAAAGAGACCGTCGGCAGAAGCTTGTCGGGATGTTCTTCCAGCTCTTCATGAGAGCGGAGGTCGACCACCGTTTCGATGCCGAGCTCGGTTAATGCTGCAATATCGGCCGCCGATAATTCGTCCAGTTGATCCGACCTGAACAGAAAGTCAGGGCGGATACCGTTGTCCGGGGTCGTCAATTGGCGAAAGTTTTCCAATCCGTCGAATTTTCGGGCAATTTCGATGCTGTCGCAGCCTTCCGGCAGATCGATATCAAGTGTGCTGTTGCAAGGTGTCTCGGCAGCTTGAGCCAGCCCTGCCAGCACCGTCATCAAGGAAAGCAGAAAGATACGTCGGATATGTTTCAGGAACGCCACTTGGGGTCTCCGTTGTTTACAGGGCATGCGCCGAAGGTTTTGAAGAAAATTCGTGCAGTAAACTACATCCGAAACGGAAGTCGTGATATTTGATCTTTATCTGAAAAAGAGATGGAGTTGAGATGGCGGATCTGGAAAATCTCTCTGCGTTCGTCGTTTCGGCCGAAGAAGGGTCGTTCTCTGCCGCAGCTCGCAAGTTGGGAAAGGCACAGTCGGCGGTCAGCACATGCATCGCCAATCTGGAGATTGATCTGAACACGCGGTTGTTCAGCCGGGAAGGGTATCGGCCGGAACTGACGGAGGAGGGCAAGTCGCTGCTGGTTCACGCCAGATCGGTGCTGGACAGCCATGCACGTCTTCAATCTCATGCCGAGGCATTGACGCAAGATGCCGAGCCAAACCTGGTGCTGAGTGTGCAGCACGGTCTCATGGTGAAGCGGGTGAATGCGTTGCTGACCGAGTTCTCGCGGGTCTTCTCAAGCCTTCAACTGGAGATCCGCAGTGGTTCGGGAGCAGATGTCCGATGGGATCTGATCGACGGACGGGCCGATCTGGGCCTTAGCCGTGAGTTTGCAGTGGTACCCAAGAGCTATGCCCGCCGCGGGCTGGGATTTCAGCGCTGCGTTCCCGTCTGTCTGTCCAGCCATCCGTTGGCGGAGTTGAAAGAAGTCGGACGGTCGGACCTTGCACGTTACCGGCAGATTATTTGTCCCGACGATCTTGAACCAGAACCAGGTCGACGGCTCGGCCCCAATTTCTGGAGCGTTGGCGATACGCACCGCCAGCTGGCTTTCGTTCTTCAGGGACTTGGATGGGCTGAACTTCCTGTAGAACATGTCGAGGAAGGGGTCCTGGCCGGCGATCTCAAGGTTCTGAACTATGACTTTGCGCAAAATGCAATTCTGTTCGGTGTCGACCTTCTGACATCCAACCTGCGCAAGGAAGGAGCGGCACGAGTGTGGCTGGTTGAATCCCTGTGCGGATGGGACCAGCGCGCCTGGATCGGCGACCACCGGATTGGAGCAAGGTAACCAGCCTCACAGGCCCGGATTTCCTGGGACTGCGAGGAATGCTGGGAGGCGACTGGAAAACGGCCTTTCTTCAGTCGCCGGTCTTTAGCTCTTCACGCAGGGCCGTCAGCGCGACACGGTAGTTGGGATAACGGAATGAATAGCCCAGCTCGTCCTTCATCCGTCTGTTGGAGACCCGTTTGTTTTCTCCGTAGAACGAGCGGGCCATCGGCGTCAGGTCTGCCGTCTCGAACGGAATTTCCGGCGGTGGCGTCACGTTCAGCAAGTCGGCGGCAAATGCCACGACGTCCTGAGGCGGTGCCGGTTCATCGTCGGTCACGTTGAAAATACGGTTGGAAGGCTGTGACATGGCCGCAGAGACTGCGCCGGCAATGTCCGCAACATGTATCCGGTTGAAGACCTGGCCCGGCTTGACGAGACGGCGGGCGGTCCCTTTCCTGAAGTTTTCAAAGGCATTGCGGCCGGGTCCGTAAATCCCGGAAAGACGGAAAATGTGAAGCGGAAAACCGTTCGTTTCTGCAATACTTTGCCAGGCCTCTTCCGCGGCGACCCGTTGCACCGAGCGCTTTGATACAGGTTTGCACAACGTGTCTTCGTCGACCCAGGCACCATCGTGATTGCCGTAGACACCGACCGTCGACAGGTATCCGATCCACTCCGGCTTCGCCGCGGCGATATCTTGCGCGTGCTGGTTCAGGACCGGGTCTCCGGTATCGTTCGGTCCGATCGAAATGAGGATATGCGTTGCGGATTTCAGCGCTTCGGAAATGCCTTCGCCTTCGTTCTGGCCATCGAACAGGAACGCTTCAACCCCGAGTTCCTTGAGACTCTCCAGTTTGTCGACTGACCGCGTCGTCCCGCCGATCCAGTCGAAGCGACCCTGCACTTCTTTGACGATTGCCGTAGAGGAAAAACCAACCCCGAAGATAAACAAGCGCATCCGATCAAAGCTCCAGGTAGTTGCGGCGAATTTCGTAAAGGGCAACGCCCGTGGCAACCGCGAGATTAAGACTGTCCGCCTGTCCGGTCTGCGGAATGCGGATCAGGGTCGAGCAGGCCTGCGCCATGTCGTCTTCAAGTCCCTTCTGCTCGTTGCCCATAACCAATAGAGCAGGTTCCTTGTAGTCCGGCTGCCGATAGTCAACCGATCCCTTGAGATGCGTTGCAGCCACCGTGCCCGGCCATTTTCCGGCCAGCGTCTTGAACTCTTCCTTGCTCACTTTCGCCAGAGGCACGTGAAACAGAGATCCCATGGTGGCACGCACGGCCTCCACGGCAAAGGGGTCGGTGCAATCGCCGACCAGCATGACACCCGCGCCGCCAACGGCATCGACGGTCCGGATGATGGTACCTAGATTACCCGGATCACGGACACGGTCGAGGGCCACCCACAAGGTCGAACCAGTCGGATCGATTTCCTTGGCAGACAGTATATTCTGCTCATAGACGCCAACGACCATCTGGGGATTGTCCTTGCGGGTCATTGCGGACATGACAGCGGTGGACACCTCCAGGATCAGTGCGCCGCGCGCCTTTGCGGTCGCAGCAGCTTTCTGGGCAACTGGATTGTCCCGGGCTTCCGGTCCGAGGGCCAGATAACGGACACCCCAATCCGCGGCGAGGGCATCGGTTGCCAGCTTCAGACCTTCGGCAACGAACAGGCCGGACTGGTTACGATGCTTGCGCTGGCCAACCAGCCCCTTGATTTCCTTGACGATCGGATTCGAGTGGCTGGTGATCTGTTTCACAGCGCCGATACGCTGGGGTTTGCCGGAATGGGACATGTTTTGCTCCGGAAGCTCGCTCAGGAGCTGGACATGAGATGGTTCTTGAGTAGCGCTGGATTAGGCGCTGACCATTGCGGGGTCAAGTTTTTTGGAAAACCACCGTGGGTCAGCCTTTGGCCGGAAGCAATCGTTCCGTGGCGATCATGATGGAGTCGTCGATGTCGACCGGAAAATCGGTCACTTCAAGTTTTCCGTCGATCGACAGAAACGACAGGCCGTGAACCTGTGTCCACAGTGGAAACGAGCAGCGCATCACGGTCTCGTTGATGTCCGGCTCACCCAGATACTGAGCGACTTCTCGCAACAATACGCCGTACGAGTTTCGCCCGACAGCCTTGAGCTCTTCAATCCGGCCGGTGTGTTCCTTCGTGCTGAACATCAGCCTGAAGGTGTGGGGTTCGCGGATGGCGAAATCGACATATGCCCGGCCGATGGCCGCGATGGAGTCGACCGTACCGCGTGGGTGTTCAGACGCCCGATGTTCCATGTCCTCGCCAAGCCGCTGCAGACCGTCCTTGGCAACTTCGGTCAGGAGATCCTGCTTGGAGGAAAAGTGCCGGTAAGGGGCGGCGGTGCTGACGCCCGCAAGGCGGCAGGCATCCGACATGGAAAAGCCGTCGGGGCCGTTTTGCTCTATAAGCCGGCCGGCCGCGTTGACCAGCTGACCGCGCAGATTACCGTGATGATACCCGCTTTTTTTCTGGATTTTGGTTGTGGCCATTCGCCGCTGATCCGAACTTTTTTTGGCGTGAGTCTCTTGTAGAAGTTAATTCTTCTAACATATGTTAACAACAGTAACATAGTTAGAGCTGTTTACATTGAGTGATCCTAGGCTCGATCAAACGGCTGCCACCGGTAAAGAGGTGAGGGCGACCACATGTCGAAAGATCACACGGACAAGGAAGAGCAGCTCACCGGCCGCGGTGCCATGAAGCGGTTTGGGCGGTGGGGCGTCAGCCTGGCAACCTTTTCCCTGAATGTCGGGATTGCGGCAGCCGCAGTCCTGATCGGCATCACCACCATCCAGATGCGGGCGGAGGAAAAGCCGAAAATTGAGGCCTCGCCCCTGGTTCAGGTTCCGGTCACCCGGCCTGAGTACAGCCCCGGCTATGATGTTGCGCATAGCTTTGTTGGCCGTGTGGAGCCCGGTCGCCAAACGGATTTGGGTTTTGAACTTTCCGGGACAATCGACAGGATCACGGTCGACGAAGGCGATGTTGTCCGCAAAGGCGACGTCATCGCGGAACTGGACAGGCGAACGCTTGAAGCCGAGCGACGCAGACAGCTCGCAAACCGTCTTGCCACCGAAAGCGACCGGGAGCTGGCGGTCCTCACCCTGGGACGTCAACAGAAACTCAAGGACGGAGGACATGTCAGCGCACAGATCCTGGATCAAGCGAGACTGACCGTCAGCCGCCTGGACGCAACGCTTGCCCAGATCGATGCCACCATCGAGGCTATCGATATCAACCTCGACAAGTCGGTCCTGACCGCTCCCTTTGATGGCATCGTCGGCGAACGTTTGCTGGATGAAGGCGCGACTGTTTCACCCGGAATGCCGCTTCTCAAAATACTTGAAGCGACCAGTCCAACGGTGCGCATAGGTCTGGCGCCCGAAGTCGTTGACCGGCTTGATCGAGACGACAAGTTCGAAGTTCGCGTCTCCGGGGAAGCGTATGCGGCAAGACTGTCCGGCTTGCGTCCGGATCTCCAGACAAGCACGCGCACCATCGAGACGCTGTTTGAAATTGATCTTGGCAGCGGACCTGCGCGTTTCGGCCGCCTGGCTGAATTGACCTTGCCGGAGCGGATCGAAACGGAAGGTTTCTGGGTGCCGACGGCCGCACTCAAGGAAGGACCAGGAGGTCTTTGGACGGTTCTCGCAGTCGTTGAGGAGGATGCCCAGGAAGGGGGAGACACTTTCACCATTTCCCGTGAAGCCGTCGAGGTGCTGCATGCCGGCGCGGTCAGGTCCTTTGTCAGGGGGACGATCACGCGGGATACCCGGATTGTGACCGAAGGGGTGCACCGCGTTGTCCCCGGTCAGTCCGTCACTCCGATTGAGAACGGAGCTTAAGTCATGGAAACGCTTTTCTTTCGACAGCCCCGGCTGGTTGCCCTTACGCTTCTCGTCATCGTTGCAGCAGGTCTTTCTGCGCTTGTCGGCATTGGTCGCCAGGAAGATCCGACCATCACCAATCTCTTTGCTACCGTCACGACGGTCTATCCCGGCGCCGACCCCGGACGGGTCGAAGCGCTTGTGACCGAAAAGATCGAAGAAGAATTGCGGGAAGTGGAAGAGATCGATGTCATCGAATCCACATCCGCATCTTCCATCTCGATCATTCAAATCGAGCTTCTCGACACCTTGACTGAAGAGGTGATCGAGCAAGCCTGGTCGGAAATTCGTGACAAGATCGGTGATGCTACACGGGAGTTCCCGCAGGGTGTTCTGGAGTCGGAATTCAGCACCGAGGGAGCCGGGGCCTTTGCTGCCATCAGTGCGCTTGTTCCGCGACATGACGACGTATCCGAGGCGGTCCTTCTGCGCTATGCGGAAGCATTGTCGGATGCGTTGCGGAATGTTCCGGGCACAAAGTCGGTCGAAATCTTCGGTGAAATCGAAGAGGAAATTCTGGTTCAGGTCGATCCTGCCATCCTGACCTCGCTGTCGTTGTCCGTGGATCAGGTTTCAGCCGCCATCCAAAACGCGGATGCCAAAGTGCGCGCTGGGCGACTTCGCGCTTCCAACCGGGAGCTGTTGATCGAGGTCCAGGGCGAAATCGATGCGCTGGACCGGATCAGGCAAGTCCCAGTTTCCATCAGCGGCTCCGGTATCGTTACCCGCGTCGGAGACGTCGCCAAAGTCCACAAGGGCAAGCGTGAACCTGCTGAAGAACTCGCTCTTTCAGGTGGCCGACCGGCTATTCTGGTTGCCGCAAAGGTGGCCGATGGCCTTCAGGTCGACACCTGGATGGCCAGAGTACGGAACAGGATAGCGAATTTTGAAGCGGACATGCCGCATTCGATCGAACATCGGTTGGTGTTTGATCAAAGCAGTTACACGATCGAACGCCTGTCGAATGTCGGACTGAACATTGCCATCGGCATGTCTCTCGTCGTCATCGTGTTGCTGGTGACGATGGGTTTTCGTTCTGCGTTGATCGTGGCCATGGTTCTGCCGATCGTCACACTTGCGTCGTTTGCGACCATGAAGGTGATAGGCCTGCCGTTGCATCAGATGTCTTTGACAGGGTTGATCGTCGCGCTCGGTTTGCTGGTGGACGCCGGTATCGTGATGACGGATGAGATAGGTCAGGCCCTGCAGAAGGGCGACACGCGGGCAACTGCAGTCGGCAAGGCGGTGCGCCGTCTCTTTGCACCCTTGTTGGCGTCGACCGTAACCACGGCCCTGTCGTTCATGCCCATGGTATTGCTACCCGGAGCGCCAGGCGATTTCGTTGGCGCGATCGCAATCGCCGTGATCATCATGCTGGTGTGGTCGTTTGTTGTCGCCGTAACCTTGACCGCTGCGATTGCAGGTTGGGTCTTGCCGTTGAAAAGGCAAACGGGCCGCCAGCCCGGCTTTCGACCAGCTTCCCTGCTGACGGTACCGTTCCGTTTTTCGCTCCGGCTGGCAATGCGCAACCCGGCGAGCTCGGTTGCCTTGTCCTTGGTCCTGCCGGTCATCGGATTTCTCAGCATGCCGACCCTGACGGCCCAGTTCTTTCCCGGTGTCGACCGGAACCAGTTTCACATCGAAGTGGAACTTGCAGATGGAGCCGCGATAGCCAGTACCGCGCAGACGGCACGGGCAATAGACAGCTATCTGGCGCAGTTGGACGGTGTCGAGCAGGTTTCCTGGGTGATCGGCAAGAGCGCGCCTGCCTTTTACTACAATATTGTCGGCGCACGTGATCGAGCACCTGGCTTTGCCCAGGCTCTCGTCAAAACCGTGTCATCGAAGGCGACTTCTGAGCTTGTGCCGCAGCTGCAAACTGCCTTGTCGGCCAAGTTCCCCGAAGCCCGCATCCTTATCCGCGATCTGGTTCAAGGGCCACCGGTCGATGCTCCGGTCGAATTGAGGCTGGTCGGACCGTCGCTGGATGTTTTGCGCGAACGAGGCGACGCGCTGCGGCAGCTTGCCTCGGGCATCGAGGAAGTCACCATTGTGCGCACGACGCTTGATGCGGGCGCACCAAAGCTGAAATTCGCGGTCAACGAAGACGAGGCCCGACTGGTTGGACTGGGACTTGCCGACGTGGCCCGGCAGCTTGAGGCAACTCTGGAAGGAGCTACCGGTGGCAGTCTGATCGAAGGCACGGAAGAGCTTCCGGTTCGTGTCCGCGTTGGTGATCCGCAGCGTGCCGACCTGGCGAAAATCGCAAACCTGCCCGTGTTGCCTGCGCAGGGAAACCTCGGCGCGGCAAGCTACGAAGGTGTTCCTTTATCGGCAATTGCTAACATCAGCCTGGAGCCTTCCAAGGGACAGGTGAACCGGCGCAACGGTGAGCGGGTCAACACGGTTCAGGCTTTTGTTCAATACGGCGTTTTGCCGGAAGAGGCCCTGAAGAAGCTTCAGGCCGAAATGCAGATTGCCGGTTTTGTTCTGCCGGAAGGGTATCGGATCGAGACCGGTGGAGATTCCGATGCCCGTTCCGACACTCTGGCCAATCTGATCGGGTCTCTTGGCCTTATCGTGCCGCTCTCTGTTGCTGCTGTTGTTTTGACATTCAACTCGTTCCGCCTGACCGCGGTAACTTTCGTGGTCGCCGTTCTGTCGGCCGGCCTCAGCCTGCTTGCTCTGGCGGTATTTCAGTACCCCTTTGGCATCAATGCGATCATCGGTGTGATCGGGTCCATCGGCGTGTCGATCAACGCGGCTATCATCATTTTGACGGGCATGCAGCAGAACGAGGGTGCCGCGCATGGAGATCGGAGCGCCATGGTCGACGTTGTCATGAGTTCCAGTCGGCACATCGTTTCCACGACATTGACGACCTTTGGCGGTTTTTTGCCTTTGATCGTTGAAGGTGGCGGCTTCTGGCCGCCCTTCGCAATGTCCATTGCAGGCGGTGTTCTGTTGTCGACGGTGATTTCGTTTTATTTCGCTCCGCCCATGTTTGCCCTGGTCTATGCCGGGAAAGGGCGGGCAGTCGCCGGATCCGGCGAACAACACGAAAGTGGCGATGGAGCGGAACAGTCCGGCAGCTGGTCGAATGACAACTACCAGACAGCGCTTGCTGCCGAGTGACCCGGCAAGGCGTAGGTAGCCGTCAGCGGCTGCTCCACCGGGAAAAGAGGGATGTGGAAAGGGCGCGTTTGCCGTCCTCTTCACGGATTACCAGTTCGCCTGACTCAAGCAGCCCACCCTGGCTGTCCAGCGTTTCAGCCATCAACTCGTGGATCGAGACAAAACTGGAGCGGATCGCGTAAGCGGTCAGGATCATGAACAGAGCATCCTTTGACAGCAACTGCTGCAGGTCGGCAAGCATGCCGGGCAAGCTGGTGTAAAGGTCCCAGACCTCGCCCTTGGGGCCACGGCCATATTTGGGTGGATCCAGAATGATGCCGTCATAGGTGTTGCCCCGGCGAACCTCGCGGGCAACAAATTTGGAGGCGTCTTCGCAGATCCATCGGATCGGCAGATCTTCCAGATCTGAAAGAGCCTGATTTTCACGGGCGTAGCCGATTGCCTTTTTCGAAGCGTCCACATGCGTGACCTGCGCACCTTCGGCGGCGGGCAACAGGGAAGCCAAACCCGTATAGCCAAAGAGGTTCAGGATCTTCAGCGGTTTTTCCGGCGCGCGTTCGCGTTCGGCACGGACCTTGCCATTGACCCAGTCCCAATGTGCGGCCTGTTCCGGAAAGACACCGACATGGCGGAACGACATGAACCGGCCGTTGTAGCGCACCGGTCCATAAGACATCGGCCAGGTTTCCGGCACGTTGCCGGAAAACTTCCACCGGCCCGGACCTTCTTCTTCCGTGTCGCCTGAAAAGACGGCATTTGCTCTGTTCCAGGCACTTTCCTTCAGGCGGCGTTGCCCCATCGCCTGTGGCTCCGGGCGGACAATCGTGAAGCGGCCATAGCGCTCGAGTTTCTGCCCTTCGCCCATGTCCAGAAGTCGGTAATCTTTCCAGCCCTTTGTTTCCAGAATGACTGGCCAGAGCTGGCTCGGGGACTTGCCGGATTGGGCAAAGGAAGGGGCGTTGGTCTGTTCCGCCACGACGGTCTCTCGTTTCAGGAAGTTGGATATTGTTCCGCCTTAGTCGTCTGTTGCTGCAAGGTCAACGGTTCCATGAGGACCGGGACAACAAAAAAGGCGGGAGCGACCGGCACTCCCGCCTTTCGATTTCGTATTGAGAGGTTTATGCAGCGGCGACTTCCGAGAGGAAGCGCTCGACCTCGTTCTTCAGCTGATCGGTCTTTTCGGTAAGCTCACCGGAAGCCGACAGAACCATGTCTGCGGAGGACGAAGTCTGGTCGACGGCCTGAGACAGCTGGCTCATGGAAGAGGACACTGCACCGGTGCCTTCGGCAGCACGCTGAACATTCTGCGAGATTTCGGCGGTCGCCGCACCCTGTTGCTCGACTGCTGAGGCGATGGCGGTGGTGTAGCTGTTGACCTCGTTCATGGTTTCCGCGATTTCGCCGATGGCCACAACGGAGTCCTTCGTTGCATTCTGGATCTCGGTGATCTGGGAACTGATCTCTTCGGTCGCTTTGGACGTCTGCGTTGCCAGTTCCTTCACTTCGGCGGCGACAACTGCAAATCCCTTGCCTGCCTCGCCGGCACGGGCAGCCTCGATGGTTGCGTTCAGAGCCAGCAGATTGGTCTGTTCCGCAATCGCCTGAATGAGCGTGACCACCTCGCCGATTTTGGTCGCAGCCTCTGCCAGGCCTTCAACTTTCTCATTGGTGACCCGGGTGCCTGTCGTTGCACGGTCGACGATTTCAGTTGTCTGCGCCACCTGGCGGGAGATCTCGCCGATGGATGCGGCAAGTTCTTCAGCGGCACTTGCAACGGTTTGAACGTTGTTGGTGGTCTCGTTGGAAGAGGATTGCGTTTCGGTGGCGTATCCAGCGCTGTCCCGCGCGATTTCGGTCAGGGCCTGGGCCGTGTTGTCGAGGCCGTCTGCCGTGGTCTCTACCGAGCCGAGAGCATCTTCGGCAGTGGCGCGGAATCCGTTGATCAGGTTGTCGATGCGTTGCTGACGTTCCTGACGATCGGCTTCCTCGCGCGCATTTTGTTCCTGCAACTGAGCACGTTCGATCGCATTGTCCCGGAAGACCTGAACCGTGCGGCTCATGCCACCAATCTCGTCGCCGCGTTCGATGCCGGGAATGTCAACGTCGTTGTCGCCGTTCGCCAGTCGGTTCATGACGTTGGTGATGGTGTGGATCGGGCGGGTGATTGCCAGGTTCAGGACAAAGGCAAGACCAATACCACCGAGGATTGCCAGGAGGATCGTCGTGGCGATCTGGACTTCGGCCGCACCGGCTGCAGAATTGGCGGATTGCGATTGGGTGTCGGCGATTGCGGTGATGTCGGCGCTGACTGTTCTGGTCAGGCTGTCGAGCTGTTGGCGCTTGGCCATCAGATCCGACTTGGCGGTCAGCATTTCCTTGAAGGACCGGTCCAGAGATACGATCGAAACAGGGATTGCATTGATTGCCTCTGCAGCCGACGGCAAGACATTGGCGTACTTGACCATGTCTTCCTCAAGCGCCGCGAGAGCTCCGATCTGCTCTTCCACGGCAGTCTGATCGGTCGCGCCGAAAGAACCGAACAGATAAAGGGTTTCGGAGCGGGCAGAGAGAGCGAGCTCGTTCAGCGTTGTGGCCTTGTCTGCAATCGCACGGACAGTCGCCAATCTGGTTGACGCGGTCAGAGCATCGGTTTTGGCTTTGGATACGACGGGGAGAACCTGACCGAGAATGTCCAATGTGAGAACATTCATGTTTTCGATGGCGGTTCCTACGGCGAGACGCGCTTCATACGCTTCGGAGAAACCCAGGTCCTTGGTGAGATTTTCGAGTGCGCCTTTCAGCTTTCTGGCTTGACCGGCCAGCTTGCTGACAGTCTTGCGCTGAATGCCTTCGATCTGCTTGTAGCGCATCTGTTTGGTATCGCCGACAAGCGTGTCGGCAATCTCGAGTGACTTGGTAAGGTCGTCGCCCTCAATGTTTCCACTGCCTTCAAGATACAGAAGCTGGATCTGAACGACCTCGTCTTTCAGCTCGAACACGCCGCGCTGCAGCTGATTGGCATCATCCAGCCGGCCATTGGCGGAAAAAGCCTCGGCGCTGATGCGCTTTTCTTCCGTGACAACTGCATCGGTGATGGTGGCGGCAAGGGCTTCCAGGTCCGCGGTGCTTGCCTGCAAAATCGCGAGGCGTTCAGCCTGCTGTTTGGTCTGGTCCACGACCTGGCCAAAGGTTGCGGCAAATTCCGCAACCGCTTCCTTGGCTCCGGCAACCTGTGCTTCTGCTTCGGTTTCGCCTGCGACTTCGTGCGCCAGTTCTTCCAGGGAACCGTCGAGTTTGGCGATTTCCTGATGAACGGCATCGCTCAACTCGATGCTCGGATTGTTCAGGTAGTCTTCGCGCTTCAACGAAGTAATTTGAACCTGGCCGGCGACCTGGGCTGCGTGATCAGCCACGACGAAGCTTGAAGAGAGGTTTTGGATCGCCAGGAAACCGACGCCGCCCACCACTGCCGTAAGCAACAATACCGCGAGAAACCCGCCGCCGACCTTGAAGCCAAATTTCAGGTCGACCAATACCTTCAGAATTCGTTTCATTCGATCCCCGCACAGCCGAAAGAACAGCATTATCGTGCGGTTAGTATTGTGGGGGGCAATGAAGATTAGGTAAATTACTGCGATTATCTAGGATTTGTACCTGCCGACGTTTATTCGTGAAGGTTTTCAATAATATAAAGCCTGCGACATATTATCTTCATCAGAATTATCAATTCCTGATTGGGGGTGCCGAAAATTACACGTGCTGACCACCGTTGATGTGAATTTCGGAACCGGTCACATAAGACGATTTGCTGGAGCACAGATAGAAAATCGTGTCGGCAACTTCTTCCGGAAGACCGAGCCGCCGCAACGGAATATCGTCAATCATTTTTTCGGTGCCTGGAGACAGGATGGATGTATCGATTTCCCCCGGGGCGATGGCATTGACGCGAATGCCGTGCGGTCCGAAATCCGCAGCCATTTCCCGCGTCAGCGAAGCAAGAGCCGCCTTGGACGTGGCATAAGCTGTTCCGGCAAACGGATGAACCCGCATTCCAGCGATTGAAGTCACGTTGACCACTGATCCCTTTGCAGCTTTCAGTTCCTCGAACAGTCCACGACCGAGAAGAATCGGGGCAAAGAAATTGACTTGAAAGACCGTACGCCACTCATGCATCGCAGTGTTGAGGGAGTTAAGGCGCTCGCCATCCGGCCCCTTCGGGCTGATGCCGGCATTGTTGACCAATGCATTCAGCTGGGAACCATGTTCCTCCAGCCGCTTGCGGATTTCCTGCACGGCAAAACCGAGGTTTTCCGGATCGGAAAGATCAACCTGAATATGATCTTCCGGGCCCCTCGGCCAGGGGCACTTATCCGAAAACGCCTGACGCGAACAGGAGATCACACGCCACCCTTCAGCAGAGAACCTTTTCACCGTCGCATGCCCGATACCGCGGCTGGCACCGGTCAGCACAAGGGTGGGGCGGGTGCCAGAGCTTTTCTTGCCGCTCATTTCAGTTCCTATTCAGCATTGGAGAAATCGGAAAAAGTTGACTCTTGTAGTGAAGTTTCGTTATTGCGCAGAAAAACGTCAATGCCAATATGTCCACAGGATCGGGTCTTATCAAGTGAGGCCGAAATCTGAATGGACACTGTGCGGATCCATCTATGATCATTTGCTCCTGTAATGTTCTTTCTGACGAGCAGCTTCGTGAAGCAGCAGCAGAAATGCGTGCAGACCCCAACGGGAAAGTGCCCACTCCCGGCGCTGTCTTTCGACACCTGGGGTGCCGGCCGAGATGTGGAAGTTGTTTTCCATCAGTCATTGACATCATTCACGAAAAAGGCTCTGAAGAAGGAAAGAAAAACGAAGCGCAACCTGCACCCCTGAAGCGTGCTGCAGGCAGGTAGATGAGGAGAGGCCCATGAAAGGTGAACCGCGCGTAATCGAGTATTTGAACAAGGCTCTGCGCCACGAGCTGACCGCGGTCAACCAGTACTGGGTCCACGCGCGCCTTTTGGCCGATTGGGGTTTCGGCAAGCTGGCTGACAAGGAGCTGGAAGAAGCCGACGAAGAGCGTCAGCACGCCCAGGATCTGATGGACCGCATCATTTTCCTCGAAGGTCTGCCGAACCTTCAGACGCTGGACCCGCTTCGTATCGGGCAATCAGTGAAGGAATGCCTGGAGGGTGATCTTGCGGCGGAATATGTTGCACGGGCGCTCTATCATGAAGCTCGTGAAGTCTGCCGGGAACTTGGTGACTATGTCTCGATGGGACTGTTTGAGCAGCTGCTCAGCGACGAGGAAAGTCACATCGACTTCCTTGAAACCCAACTGGGCCTGATCGAGCGGATCGGAATCGACAACTACTCGCTGCTTCACGCCAAGTCGGCAGATCAGGCTGAGTAATTCCCGGTCATCCGAAGTCAAATATTCTTACGGCTGTACCGAACCGGTGCAGCCGTTTCCGTTTTTGCTTTCGTCAAGCCAATGAACCATGCCACCTGCCGCCCGCGCGTCTTCCGCGTCATGGGTCACCAGCAACACCGGCAGATTTTTTTTCCTGGCCAGCTGAAACACCAGCTCGCGGACATCCGCACGGCGAATTTGGTCAAGACTTGAGAAAGGTTCATCGAGCAGCAGCGCTCTGGGTTCTGCCAGTAGCGTCCGCATGAGAGCAACACGCGTCTGCTGTCCGCCTGAAAGTGTTGCCGGGTCGCGCGCGCCGAAGCCGGTCAGGCCGACATCTTCAAGTGCCTGTTCGGCCAGATCGCGCCGGATCGACCTGCCTTTGATGTGGTGGGGTATAGCAAACAGCAGGTTCTGCAACACGGACATATGCGGAAACAGGAGCGGTGCCTGGAACATGAGACCGATATGCCGGTCTGGAGCGGGCACTGGCGTCAGGTCCTGATCGTTGAGAAACACCCGGCCTTCCGCGTGGAACACGGGTCGCAAAAATCCGGCTATGAAATCAAGCAGGCTCGATTTGCCGCTACCGCTCTCGCCCATGATCGTCAGGACAGTTCCCGGCTGGATGTGGCAATCGATTTCAAGCAGCAGCTTGCCCTCCAGCCGGATCGCAACATTCTCAAGCACAAGGCCGGAAGGGGAAGGAGGAGAAGCCATCTTCGGCGTTACCTTTCTAACCGCATGGCGGAACGGTTCCGGAAAAGGAGTGAGGGTACGATTGCTGCCAGGGTGAAAACAACAAACGGGATTATCAGTTGCAGCAATGCATAAAGCGCTGCGACTTGCCGGTTGCCTCCGCTGGCCAGAGCAACACTCTCTGTTGTCACCGTGACGATCCTGCCGGCACCGATCATCAGCGTAGGTAGATACTGACCGACGGAAACCGCGACAGCCACCGCGAAAGTCACAAGGATCGGGCGTAGAAGCAGCGGGGCTTGAATTTTCCAGAAAATCTTCATGCGAGAAGCCCCGATCGAGGCAGCAGCCTTGGCAAATCGCGGGTCGAGTCGCTTCCAAGGATCACTCAGCGCGAGAAATGCATAGGGAAACACGAAAATCAGGTGAGCAAAGAGCACCGACAAGAAGGTTCCGCTCAGGCCTGCGATCAGAAACAGAACCTGCAGACCGAACAGAAAACTGACCTGTGGAACCAGCAGCGGCAGGAAGATCAGGAAGTTCAACCGGCGGCCTGTTCTCACATTTCGGAAGCTGCGTGCTTCGAGCAACCATAATGTGAGGGCTGTTGCCATAAGAGCGGCCAAGATTGCAACTGCGAGCGTTGCGGTGAGAGCCGGTGTTCCCATGGAAATGGCATCCGACATTCGGCCGAGACTCCAGCGCTGCGGCAGGGGGGCCGGAAACCACCAGGACTTTGCAACGGCCCAGAGACCGAGTACGGCAATGGCCAGAACCATGGCTGATATGATTGCCACCATGACGGCCAGCCCTGATTTCCGGGCGAGCTTCTCCCGATTGTGCCTGTGTCCGCTCGCGTATCGAAGCTTCAGGGCAACGGCGCACAGGCGCTCCAGAACGAGATAAAACAGGAGCGCGGCAGCACTCACGGACAGTTGCAGAATGGCCCCGGCGGATGCCATCAGTCGCTTGGAAAGGTCCGGATCGTTCATCCAGGCCACCAACCTTGGGGCGAGAGGAGGTGGTGTGGTTGGACCCAGGATCTGTGCGACGTCAACGACAGACGTTGAATAGGCAATGACCGCAAGCATCGGCAGGCGGATCAAGGGATAAATCTGCGGCAATACGACTTTGAAGAAACTCGCCATCCGGCCATAGCCGAGGCTGGCTCCTGCTTTGAAGTAGTCCTGAATGTGAGGCCTGTTCAGCGCCGCAAGCGTCATCAGAAACAGGAACGGGACTTCCTTGGCGACGAGACCGAAGGTCATTGCGAGACCGTAGGGGTCATTCAGAACAAGAAAATCCGGAGGACGAGTCCATCCGGTGGCCCAGGGCGAAAACAGGCGGGCCAGAAAACCGGAGGGAGCAATCAGAAAGGCAAGACCGATTGACGCCGCAGCGTGAGGGATCGACAAAAGTGGTGACAGAAATCGGGTCAACTGGCGAAAGATCCGGGTACCAAACCAACCGGCAGTGAACACAAGGACGATGGCGAGCGAAAAAACGGACGCCGCAAGACCGGTGCCGAAGCTGAGCAGAACTGACTTGCCAAGACCCGGGGTTGAAAAAAGCTGGCGAAATGGTGCTTGAGAAAACGTGTCGTATCCCAGTGCCGGCAGATAACCGAAAGCAGGCAGTAGCGAGCCGGCGAGACCGGCCAGAACCGGCCCCGCAAGCAGCGTCGTTACCAGGACTGTCGGGATATCCGGTCTGCCGGTCACCTTCGGCAATCTGCCTCACTCGCTCCCGGTACCGTATCGTTCGGTCCAGGCCTCCTCGAGTGCGCTGACCCAGCTCGGGTGGGGTTCAGGCAGAACCGGCCCCAGCTCTTCCGGCAAAAGAGTTGCCGGTCCGAGATCCAGTGCTTCAAACAGCGCTTTCTCGTTGGATGGCAGGGCAGCCACATTCAGAACGGTCGGATCGCCCCACACTTCGGGTTCCTGCTTACGCGTCTGGGCCATGGGAGACAGAAGAAAGTCTGCATAGACTTTTGCACCGGCCTGGTTGGAGCTGTTGAACGGAATGGCAACGAAATGGGTGTTGCCGATAGTGCCGCCGTCCAGAACAAAGGTGCGCACCGTTTCCGGCAGTTCGCCATTTGCAATGGCACCGGAGGCATCGCCCGGATTGAACGAGAAGGCAATGTCCAGTTCGCCATCCGCAAGCAGCTGTCGCATGTCTGCGGCATTCTTCGGAAAAGCCTGTCCTTTGCGCCAGAGGTAAGGGTGCAGGTCATCCAGATAGGCAAATAACGGTGCAACCGCATCGTCGAAGACCGCTTTGTCGACAGGCTTGGAGAGCAGTTCCTCGTTCTCAACGGTGGTGGCCAGAACCTGTTTCAGAAAGGTCGTGCCGTAAAAATTCGGTGGCTGCGGGTAAGCGAACCGGCCCGGATTGCCCTTGGCGAAGTCGAGCAGCTCTTCAAGACTTGCCGGAGGGGTTTCCAGGCGGGCGCTGTCATGCATGAACACCAGTTTCGCCATTCCCCAGGGGCTTTCCTGGCCGTCGGTCGGAACCGTGAAGTCGACAGTGACCGTCGGTTTGTTCTCCACGTCGACATATTGCCAGTTGGGAAGCGTTTCAGCCCAGCCGGGAGCAGCGAGCAGACCGTTTTCCTTCATCGAGGCGAAGTTTTCGCCATTGATCCAGATTAGGTCCACAGCACCGCCCGTTTGCTTGCCTACGGACTTCTCTGCCAGAACCTGCGATACGACGCTTGCCGTATCGCTGACCTTCACATGAACAACGCGGACCCCGTAATCGCGTTCGATCTCACGAGCGGCCCACTGGATATAGGCATTGATCCTTGGTTCCCCGCCCCAGGCATGGAAGTAGACGGTTTGTCCTTTCGCCTCGTCCAGAACATTTTGCCAATCGCTGGTCTGGTTTGGTGTCGTGTCCTGCGCATGCAGTACGAACGGGGTCAGCAGAGTTCCGAGAAGGCCAATACCGGCAGCCAGAAATCGAGTCATCACGTGTCCTCTTGAGTGTTTCCCGTTCCCTTGCGCATGGGTCATGACACGGTCAAGACAAGGCTTTGTGAACTTGATTTTCTCTGACAGAGCGTCCGAGCGATTTGCAGGGCCAAATTCTGGACCGGCAGGATGTGCGTGTCCTTGAAGATACCATAACCGCATATGTATGGGGGTCGCGCACGCCGGGAAGGGCAACGATCCTGCCCGATTGAAAAGCGCTTCAGGCTTCTAGGTCAGCGCCCCGGTCTTTCGTCAGATTGTCATCGTCGCCGGCGGCGATGCGAACCGGGTGGTAGCGTCCGAGGATTGATAGCTCCGCAAATGACCAATTGATTACGGGCACAAACTCATCAAATTCGTGTGGGTTGATGCCCGGCGGTCAGATTGCGGCCTGCTTGCTCATTGGTTGGCCAAAGCCGCCTCGCACTCAGCAAATTTTCCGGCTAAACGGCGAAGTGATCGTTTGTTCAGCAACTGATTGTATCCGACAACCAAGTGTAGGGCGTACTTATCGACCAGTTGACCATAAGATCCATGCATCGTTTGGCATGGCCAAAGCGAAAGAATAGTATCTTCAAATTTTTCAGAGTAAGGACCAGAACGGGACGTAATTGCGTAGAGCTTGTACAGTTCCCATTGTTGTTCTGCGTACAGACGCCAAAGTAGCCGTTCCCGCAGCACGACCCATTTTCCGAAGTCCGATTTTGCTTCCGTTAGAAAAGCTGGATCATCTAGTTCCATCATTTCAAGCAGAGTGCGTTCCATCAGTTCCAGGTATGCTTGATAGACTTGCGCTGGAGTCTTCAAGTGAGAAGGTGGCTCCATGCCAAGTTGGTATCTGCAGTCCTCCTGCGCGCTCAAATATTCAAGATAAGTTCTAGAGAGAAGGGGCGGGTTCCGGAACCGCAATTCAGTATCTGCAATAACTGCAGCAAATTTCGAGAGGGCTGAAGTGGCCTGAAAGCATTTGCCGACCATTGTTAGCTGCGAAGTGTTTTTTTGGTTTGCGGTCTTTGTCGCCCCTAGTTGCAAGTCACGATCTAAAGCGCGCCGAAAAGGTGCTTGAATTTCATCTATCACATTGCGAATTTTCGCCACTTCCTCGGGATGAATGTTATTTTTCGGCGCATTTTGGATATCAATCAGGTCTGTCTGGAGAGCTTCAATCCTCGTAAGCATTTCCGACGCAATTAAATTTGCGTCTTCTTTGCTAATGAGTTCGGATTTGCTAGCCGCCAAAGGCGTCGTCCAAAGGAAGAAAGCAAATAGCAGGGCGATTCGCATAGAGTGACTTTTCCAGGAATTCAATCATGGGTTTATCTCAAATCACGAAACGTTCCGGTTTTCAACCTGACTTAAAGCTGAAGCACGGCGCCGTTGAGCGCGTCACTTGCCCCGCGGCTTTGCCCGTCTCGTCGCCTCAGCCTCTGTAGGGTCATCCGGCCAGGGATGCTTGGGATAGCGGCCCTTCATGTCCGCCTTCACGTCTGCCCATGATCCTGCCCAGAAACCGGGGAGGTCCTTTGTGATCTGGATCGGGCGCTGTGCGGGAGAGAGCAGTTCCAGAATGAGCGGAAGATTGCCACCGCACACGCTTGGATGTTCCTTGAGGCCAAACAGCTCCTGCACCCTGATTGACAGGGTTGGTCCGGCAGCAGCCCCATAGTCGATTGGAACCCTGCTGCCGGTCGGGGCGGTAAAATGGGACGGCGCGAGCTCATCGAGCCGTGCTGCCGCATCATAAGGGATCAGAACCGACAGAGCGTTGCCAAGCACTGCGGCATCGACAGAGCTCAAGTTGCTGCACCCGGCCAGAAACGGCTGCAACCAGCTTTCCAGATCTTCCGTCAGCGCCTGGTTGGACAGATCAGGAAAGTCTGCTGCGCCATTTTGCCGAGCGTAAGTCACACGTCTGCGCAAGCGCTCCTGGTCCTTGCTCCAGGGCAGGCGGGAGACACCACGGCGCCGTATCTCTGTAACCAGAGCCTTTTCAATTGCGGCGGGATCTGCGGATTTGATTGTCACTGATTGCAGTTCAACTGCCTTGTAACGGGTGACCCTGCGTGCCTTCAGAGCGCCGTCACTCGTCAGCTGAACCTCGTCTTCCTCCACGATATCCGCTGAAAACAGATCTTCGATCTCCTCCCGCGAGATAGGAGCGCAAAGTTGAATGCGGCCGCTGGCAGCCTTGCCCTGGATATCGGCAACGGTCAGAAAAGGTTCACTGGCTAGAGCGTGTTCGCGCTCCAGTTCCGCGCCTCTGCCGTTTGCAAGGCGAAACCGGCCGGTCTGACCGCGCGCCTGCGCAACACGGTCCGGATAGGCCAGCGCCAGCAGCATTCCTGCGCTTTCGACATCGAAGTCAACGCCACTTCCACCTGCCTGTTTCAGCCATCGCAAGGCCAGGGCCCGGCCATCCTTGGCGCGCTGTCCCTTGTCCTGACGGAGGTTTTTCAGGCGATGCCGAAGGTCAGGATCACGGCCACCAAGTCCCGGTTCCGACAACAAAAGCGCGACGAGCGCAGCGGTATGGCCCAAGCCTCTCTCGTTTCCCTCAATCAGCATATGGGCAAGTCGCGGATGTAAGGGCAGTTTCGCGAGTGCCTTGCCCTCCCGGGTGAGGTGGCCCGAATGATCGAGCGCGTGAAGGTCCTGCAGCAGGGTTTTCGCCTCCGACCAGGCGGCTTTCGGTGGCGCATCTGCAAAGGCCAGGGACGCCGGGTCCAGCGTGCCCCATGCTGAAAGGTCAAGGACCAGACCGCTAAGATCCGCCTCCAGAATTTCCGGAGCTTCGGCGCGGGGCAAGGCTACGGTCTGTGCCTCGTCCCAGAGCCGGTAACACACTCCGGGTTCTGTCCGGCCGGCACGCCCCCGTCGCTGATCTGCCGTCGCTCTGGAAACGCGCACGGTCTCAAGCCGGGTAAGTCCTGTTTGCGGTTCGTACTTTGGAACGCGTGCCAGTCCGCTGTCGATCACCACGCGGACACCTTCAATCGTCAGCGAGGTCTGCGCGATCGCGCTGGCCAGAACGATCTTGCGGTTGCCGTCCGGTGCTGGGCGGATTGCCGCGTCCTGCGCCTTGGCATCCAGCCCGCCGTAAAGCGGGGCGATTTGGCAATCAGAGGGGATCTTTCCGGAAAGCAGATCAGCGGTACGCTTGATTTCTCCCTGTCCGGGCAGAAAAACCAGAAGCGACCCGGTCTCTTCGGTCAGTGCCTGTCTGACTGCACGTACTATTTGCGGCTCGATCCGGTCCTTGGCATTTCGGCCCAGGTAGCGGGTTTCGACCGGAAAACTGCGACCTTTGCTCTCGATAACCGGTGCCTTTCCCAGAAGACTGGAAATTCCGGCCGCGTCCAGCGTCGCAGACATTGGAACGAGACGCAGATCTTCCCTGAGAGCAGATTGCACATCGAGTGCAAGGGCCAGTCCGAGATCCCCGTCCAGCGAGCGTTCGTGAAACTCGTCAAAGAGAATGGCGGCAACGCCGGAGAGCTCCGGATCATCCAGAATAAGCCGTGTGAACACGCCTTCGGTAATAACTTCGATACGGGTCTTCGCGCTGACCTTGGTTTCCATCCGAACCCGGTAGCCGACCGTCTCGCCCGGCCGTTCGCCGAGTTCACTCGCCATGCGTCTGGCAGCGGCTCTCGCCGCAAGGCGGCGGGGTTCAAGCACCAGGATCTTGCCGTCTCGCCGCCAGTCTGCTTGCAGCAGGGCGAGTGGAACTCGCGTGGTCTTACCGGCACCCGGTTCAGCAACAAGCACCGCATTGCTTTGCCTCTCAAGCGTTTGCAGGAGGATCGGCAGAACGTCGTCTATTGGCAGCGGTGATCGGAAGGCGGGTTCAAGAGCCATCTGAATGTGCGTCAGTTGTCACCGGCTTTCGCGGGGCCTGTCCATTGACGACCTTTCATGTCGACCGCAAACGCGCCCGGTGCACGGGCGAAGGACGCCAGTCCCTCGAGAGCCGGATCCGGGTGACGGACGATGAAAGTCGGGATCTTGCTCATCAGCGCTTCGTGCGGCGCCTTGGCCTCAAATGCAGCCCGGAAGCCGCCGGAAGTCAGGAACCTCGTGATCCGCGGAGTAACGCCGCCGGTCAGGTAGACACCACCGCGCGCCAGGACGGTCAGGGCAAAATCGCCCGCCACCCTTCCGAGGCATCTTGCAAAGACTTCCAGTGTCTTGACGGCCACCGGATCGTTGTCTTCTGCTGCCTGAGTGATGCTTGCGGGCGTCTCGAACTGCCGTTCGGAGTTGGTCCACAAGGTGACTGCCTGCGCAAGGCGCGGCAGGCCGGTGCCGCTCAAGAGCTGCTCGGCGCCGAGACGCCCACCGAACCGTTCGATATGCGGCCAGATCTCGAAGTCTTCGTCGGCCACAGGGCCGAGCTCGACATGGCCACCTTCGCCGGGCACCGGTATCCAGGTGTCCGCGGCATAAATCATTGCGGCAGCACCGAGGCCGGTTCCGGGACCGAGGACAAATTTGGCACTTTCCGAACGAACGGCACCGGTTCCCACCTGTTCGATATCCTCCCCGCGATAGCCGGGTAGCGCCAGGGCCTGAGCTTCGAAATCGTTCAGAACGATTACTTCCTCAAGTCCGAGGTCCGCGATCATCTTGAGCGGTTCGATGATCCAGGCGGCATTGGTCAACGGGATGATGTCTCCGGTGACGGGGCCGGCGACCGCGATGATCGCCGTGCGCGGTTTGGTATCGGTCTCCGGAAACACGACTTCGCGAACCGCGGAAGAAATGTCTGAGTGGTCAGCAGTGGCGGTCTTGCCGCACATGCGGGTCGGTGCGTCGGCATGATCGACCAGAGCAAAACGGGCGTTGGTGCCGCCGATATCGGCGACAAGAACGGGATACGCAAAGTTTTTTGAATTTTCGGAAAAACTCATGATGCAGTTGTGCCGACCTCGGGAGTGTTGGACGTTGTCTTGAGACCTTGAAGGCGCGCGGAACGCAACAGGATATCGGCCGTTGAAGGGTTGAGCGCCATGGGCATGTCATAGACCAGCGCCAGTCGCATCAGAGCCTTGACGTCAACATCGTGTGGCATCGGGGACAACGGGTCCACGAAAAAGAGCAGGCCTTGAAGATGGCTCTCAGCGATCATGGCTCCGATTTGCTGGTCACCGCCCAGGGGACCGCTTTTCAGCCGCGTGATCTCCAGTTCAGGACAGGCTTCCTGGATACGGCCTCCGGTGGTTCCGGTTGCCACCAGTTTGAACGCCGCCAGCTTTTCCCGATGACGTTTGGCGAATTCCACCATGGCATCTTTTTTGGCGTCATGCGCAACAAGCGCAAGAGTTGGAGTGGCAGGCATTGAGGGTCCTCTTTGCAAAGCAACACGCAGCGGAGACGTGTTTAGCGGCAAAGATCGAAGAGCGCAAAGGTTAAGCGCAATATGGCGGCAGAAGGATTTAAATCGATTCGCATGACGCAAAAGAAAAAGAAAAAGCCGCGCTCTGATTCCGAACGCGGCAAGGAGGAGGGTATGTGAAGACGTGGCCCGATCAGTCGAAGAGGTTGCAGCGGATCGGGTCGCGCGCTGAAACCGTGTGATAGTAAGGCTCGGGGTCCGGTATCTGCAGTCCGGCGATCTCCATCACCAGCTTCATGCGGATGGCATCGGCAAAACCCTCTTTCGACCGCACGGGAATGGCAAAGGAGCCCGGGCCACCAATGACGCAGTCCTCGTAATAATGGTCGAGGTTCAACATGGCCTGCCAGGTGTTCTTGTTCGATTTCATCATCAGGGGAAGGCCGTTGATCGTCACGCCGGAAGCAATCATGCGGTCGCGCATTTCAGTCACCGACCCACCCTGGTTGTTCGGTCCGTCTCCGGAAATGTCGATCACCTGCCGCAGACCCATATACTGGTTGTTCTGGACAAGATGCACCGACTTTTCCAGCGCGGAGGCGATTGAGGTGCGCTGCACCTGACGCAGCGGGGCTTCGGCGATTTTCGATGCAAAATGAGCCGCGGTTGAGGCATCCCGGATCACGGTCCAGTCGGCGACGATAAAGTGCTCGTCGACACCGCCCCATTCCATATAGGTGACGGCTACGCGGCCAATCGGGCCAACCTGAATGGCTTCCAGAAACTCACGGGAGGTCAGCGCCGCCACGTATCCGGCGCGCTGGACTTCCTGTTCCTCAGTGTCCATGGATTGGGAGATGTCGACGGCCAGAACGAGTTCAACGTCCACCTCGTTGGCCGGATCATAAGTGTATTGTGTGGATGCAAGCAGGGCCGGGCGGTAGTCCCGCGCCGCCGACGGCGCAGCGAGCAGAATTGCCGCAAACATGAGTGACAGCGCCTTGAATGCTGTCAGTGCACAGAATTTTGTTGTGTCGAGACGCATGGTTTTCTCCTTGAGTCAGCCTTTCGGCCGTCGTGCCACGTCTCCCCAATTTTTTATTTTGTTTTGTTTATCTCTTGATCTTCCTGTTCCTTGTAAAAGTTACCGAGGCATCTGCGAATGCCTTGGTTCAGCTTGTCGAATTACTTAGCAAGCTACATGCCAAACGTAGCGGAATTTTGTTTATCTGGCAAAATCAAATGCGCACGGAGTGCGTATATTCCACAAATAGGCATAATTTTCCGAATTACTAGGCAACTTTTTCCTCTCTAGGTCACATTTGCGGCACTGCCAGGCAAAAAGTTCCGACGCGCAAAACGGGTAGAATCAGTGAATATATGCCGTGAAATGCAGCGAATTGCCCGGGTTTTGGATCTTTTTTTAGTTGACGCGAGCTCTTCGGCTGGTCATGATCTGAAGAAATTCTCACTCGGTGAAGAATTTTTCGGCGCGTCATTCAAGCCGCGTCGCTAATTACAATAGCTCCGACAGGGGCAGGTCAAGGTTGGCTGGGGCGGATTGTTGCCAGGCCAGCTTCAGGGGAAGGCTTCGGACGCGGATGCAAACGCGCGACGACGACTGGACATCGTATATGGCCATCAGGGCGGCCTGGCTGTCCTTCGTGGGTGGCCGCACACAAGGCGAAATTGCTGCTCAGCTCGGCGTATCGCCGGCAAAAGTGCATCGCCTGATCGCTCATGCGCAGAAGGCTGGATACGTCAAGTTTCAGGTCGATGGACGGCCGAAGGAATGCCTCGAGCTGGAAGAAGAACTTGCCGACAATTTCAAGCTGAAGAATTGCATCATTGCGCCGGATCTCGGTGGTGGCGACGATGAAAGCGCCCTACGGGCGGTTGCGGTGTCCGCGTCTCAATTTCTGACCGGTTTGCTGACAGGTGCCAACGTCAAGCGACTTGGCGTGGGGATGGGACGCACTCTCACTGCTTCTGTCGAGGCTTTGCCCAAGATTGCCCGCTCTGACCTGGAAATCATGTCGATCTGCGGATCGCTCACACGCACGCTGGCTGCAAACCCGTACGACATTATTCAGAAGATGCAGGAGCGGACCGGGGGGGTCGGATATTATCTGCCGGTTCCGTACTTTGCGGAAAATCAAGATGAAAAGGCGATGTTTCTGACACAACGGAGCGTGCAGGATCTCATGGCGCGCGCACGGCAGTCGGATGCCTTTCTCGTCGGTATCGGTTCGGTCGAGAATGAAGGCCACCTTGTTCAACGTGGCATGATTTCCAAGCAGGAACAGGAAGATTTGATGTCGGGCGGCGCTGTCAGCGACTTGATGGGCCGTTTTTTGACGATTGAAGGCGAATTGGCACCTGATCCCCTCGGCGATTGCGCCGTTGGGCTGCACTTCGATGAAGTGCGCGGGAGCCGTGTGATTGCGCTGGTGGGTGGGGAAAGCAAGGTGGATGCCACGCTTGCCGCACTGCGCACCGGTGTCATTACCGACCTTGTGGCGGATGAGACCCTTGCGAGGGCTTTGAGTTCACGGGCCGGATTGCAGCTGGCACAGTCCGCATGAAGCGGCTGGGTCACGAGGGGAAACGGGTCGGCAACTAGGCAGGCCCCCGCATGTCGGAGGACATACACGTGAAAAAGTTTCTAACCATCGGCACAGCGCTTGCCGGACTGGCTGTTACCGTTGCAGGTGCCGCCGCGGCTGATATCAAGCCGGCTGTGCTCTACGATCTGGGCGGCCGCTTCGACAAGTCGTTCAACGAAGCAGCCTATTCCGGTGCTGAAAAGTTCAAGCAGGACTACAACATCGAGTACCGCGACTTCGAAATCCAGAACGACAGCCAGCGCGAGCAGGCTCTGCGCAATTTCGCAAAGCGCGGCATGAATCCGATCGTCGCCATCGGCTTCTCCCAGGCAAACGCTGTCGAAAAGGTCGCCAAGGAATTCCCGGACACCCAGTTCGCCATCGTTGACATGGTCGTCGATCTGCCGAACGTCCGCTCCATCCTCTTCAAGGAGCATGAAGGTTCCTACATCGTCGGCATGCTGGCGGCCATGGCCTCCGAAACCGGCAAGGTCGGCTTCGTCGGTGGTATGGACATTCCGCTGATCAGCAAATTCGCCTGTGGCTACAAGCAGGGTGTTGTTGCAGCCAATCCGGACGCTGAAATCTTCGAAAACATGACCGGCACCACCGGTGCTGCATGGAACGATCCGGTCAAGGGCGGTGAGTTGGCCAAGTCTCAGTTCGACCGTGGCGCTGATGTTGTCTATCACGCAGCAGGCGGCACCGGCATTGGTGTGCTGCAGGCTGCAGCTGACGCCGGCAAGCTCGGCATTGGCGTGGACAGCAACCAGAACGCTCTGCATCCGGGTTCCGTTCTGACCTCCATGCTCAAGCGCGTCGACATCGCCGTTTACCAGGCATTTGAAGACGCCGAGAATGACAGCTGGTCTTCCGGCTTCGAAGTTCTTGGCCTGAAAGAGGGTGGTGTTGATTGGGCGCTCGACGACAACAACGCCGAGCTCATCAATGACGAGATGAAGGCAGCCGTCGAGCAGGCGACTCAGCAGATCATCTCCGGTGAAATCGTCGTACACGATTACATGGCCGACCAGTCCTGCCCGAACTAAGGCAGTTGCTGATGACCTCCGCGTGCATTCGCGCGGAGGTTCTTTCTCAAGAGTTTTCTACCGCTTAACCAATGCGGGGGACCGGATGTTCCGTCTCAATTCAACCGTTTTTTCCGCAGTTTTCGCTGCGGTGCTCTCAGCCACGGCCGCATGGGCCGACCCGGCCATCGTCTATTCCGTCGGCGGCAAGTTCGATGGATCCTTCAACGAAAGCGCCTATTCGGGCGTGAAGCGGTTTCAGAATGAAACCGGTGAGGTCGTGCGAGAATTCGAGCTGGAACGCGACGCTCAGAGCCTGCAGGCCTTGCGAAACTTTGCCAGCAGGGGCAACACGCCGGTTGTCGCGATCGGCTTTAATCAGGCCAACGCGCTCAATCAGGTCGCACCGGATTTTCCGGAAACGGATTTTGCGATCGTCGACATGGTGGTCGATCAGCCGAATGTTCGGTCTTACGTCTTCAAGGAACATGAAGGCGCTTATATCGGCGGACTGCTGGCTGCTATGGCTTCCGAGAGCGGAACAATCGGCTTCGTCGGCGGAATGGACATTCCGATCATTCACCGGTTCCTGTGCGGCTACAAGCAAGGGGCGCTTGCAGTCAATCCGGAAATCCAGGTTTTCTTCAACATGACCGGGGACACGCCGGCCGCATTTGCCAATCCGGTTCGAGGCGGTGAGCTCGCAAGAGGTCAGATCAGGCGCGGTGCCGATGTCGTCATCCAGGCTGCTGGAGGGACCGGTCTTGGTGTGCTTCAAGCGGCTGCCGATGCGAATGTTCTGGGAATAGGCACCGACAGCAACCAGAACGGCCTGCATCCGGGCAAGGTTCTGACATCGATCCGCAAGCGGGTCGACAACGCCGTATATGACAGTTTCCAGTCCGCTCAGGAGGGAAAGTTCCAGCCGGGCATCCAGGTTCTGGGTGTAGCGGAAGGCGGAATGGACTGGGTTCTGGATGACAACAACAAAGATCTCATCACCGACGAGATGAAAGCGGCTGCGGATGCGGCCGTCAGCGGAATTTCGGACGGAACCATCAAGGTTCACGATGTCGTCACCGAAGGCGCCTGCCCCTTTTGAGGCAGCGCGCGTTAGGGACGCGAGGCAGATCACAATGACAACGATAAACCGTCAGGCCTGGGGGAAGGCATGAGCGATACGCCGGCAATTGAACTGCGGAAGATCAACAAAAGCTTCGGTGCGGTTCACGCCAACAAGGATATCGACCTTGTTGTAAAAAAGGGATCCATTCACGGGATCATCGGGGAAAATGGTGCGGGTAAATCAACCCTGATGTCCATTCTCTACGGGTTCTACCACGCCGACACGGGTGACATTCTCGTCAATGGCGAAAAGGTCACCATTTCGGATTCCAAGGCCGCGATCGCCATGGGAATCGGCATGGTTCACCAGCACTTCATGCTGGTCGACAATTTTTCAGTCCTTGAGAATGTGGTGCTGGGCGCCGAGGACAGTGCGATGCTGGCCGGCGGTCTCGCCCGCGCACGCACAGAATTGAAACGCCTGGAAGAAGAATACGAGCTGCGCGTCGATCCGGACGCTCTTATCCAGGATCTGCCGGTTGGACTGCAGCAGCGCGTGGAAATCCTCAAGGCGCTCTATCGGAGCGCGGAGGTTCTCATTCTTGATGAGCCCACGGGCGTGCTGACGCCCGCCGAGGCGGATCATTTGTTCAAGATCCTGGAAGTTCTCAAAAACCAGGGCAAGACGGTCCTGCTGATCACTCACAAGTTGCGCGAGATCATGGCTGCGACCGACACGGTGTCGGTTATGCGCCGCGGCGAGATGGTGGCGACACGCGAGACCAGGAACACCTCGATGGAAGAGCTTGCCGAACTCATGGTCGGTCGGTCGGTTCTTCTGCGCGTCGACAAGAAACCCGCCGAGCCGAAAGCGCCGGTCATGGAAGTCGAAAACCTGACTGTGACCGACAGTCGGGGGGTACAGGTCGTCAAGGATGTGTCTTTCTCGGTTCGCGCAGGTGAAATCGTCGGAGTTGCAGGCGTGTCCGGCAACGGTCAGTCGGAGCTTCTGGAGACGCTTTCGGGCATTCGTCGCGCAACGACGGGCACGCTGAAGATCAATGGCGAGACCATTGATCTGGGCAACAGCACCCTGGATGCGGCCGACATGCGCGCCAAGAACATGGGTCATGTGCCTGAGGACCGCCATCGAATGGGGCTGATCAACAGCTTCACCGAGTACGAAAACTCCATTCTCGGTTATCACCGCGATCCGGCCTACTCCAACGGTCTTCTGATGGATCTGGGAGCGATCAGGAAAAACGCTGTCGCTGAGATCGAGAAATACGATATCCGGCCGCCAAACCCGATGCTGAAGACCGCCAACTTCTCGGGCGGCAACCAGCAGAAAATTGTTCTGGCCCGTGAAATCGAACGTGATCCGGAAGTCCTTCTGGTCGGCCAGCCGACGCGCGGCGTCGACATCGGCGCGATCGAGTTCATTCACCGGCGGATTGTCGAGCTGCGTGACGCAGGTAAAGGTATTTTGCTGGTGTCGGTGGAACTTGAAGAAATCAGAGCTCTGTCCGACCGCGTGCTGGTGATGTTCGACGGCAAGATTGTCGGTGAACGCGGTGCCGACGCGGAAGAGGGCGACCTCGGCCTGCTCATGGCAGGTGTTGATAACAACCATAGCGCTGTCGAAGGAGGCGTCCAATGAGTGCCGGTCAGCTTCCACGGTGGGTCGACCTGGGTTTGATCCCGTTCCTGAACCTTGCCGCTGCCTTTCTGGTATCCGGACTTGTTGTGATCCTGATTGGCGAGAACCCTCTCGAAGCGGTCAAGATCCTGGTCTGGGGGTCTCTCGGCTATGTCGAGGGTTTCGGCTTCACGCTGTTCTATGCCACGAACTTCATATTTACTGGTCTTGCCGTGGCAGTCGCCTTTCACGCCGGACTGTTTAACATCGGTGGTGAGGGGCAGGCTTATGTCGGTGGCCTTGGTGTGGCGTTCGCTTGCCTGGCGCTTGACCAATACGTTCCCTGGTACGTGACGCTGCCCTTTGCCATTCTCGGCTCTGCCGTCATGGGAGCGGCATGGGCTTTCATCCCCGCCTGGCTGCAGGCCAAGCGCGGCAGCCATGTCGTTATCACGACCATCATGTTCAACTACATCTCGTTTTCGCTGATGGTCTACCTGCTCAACAACCTGCTGAAGAAGCCGGGTTCGATGCAGCCGGAAACGCGCACGTTTGAAGACGGCGGTCGTTTGCCGTTCCTCAACGATCTGTTTCCGTCCCTCGGGTTTGGATACGCGCCGGTGAACCTGTCTTTGTTCGTTGCGCTCGCGGCCTGTGCTCTCGTCTGGCTGCTGATCTGGCGGACAAAGCTCGGTTTCGAGATCCGTTCATTCGGCGCCAATGCAACTGCTGCGGTTTACGCCGGTATCTCGCCAGTTCGCATTATTGTCATCACCATGCTGATCTCCGGCGGTCTGGCCGGTATGATGGCCATCAACGAGATCATGGGCTCACAGCATCGTCTGCTGATCGATTTTGTCACCGGTTACGGCTTCGTCGGCATCGCGGTGGCGCTTATGGGTCGTGCCCATCCGGTCGGAATTGTGTTGGCGGCAATCCTGTTCGGCATGCTCTACCAGGGCGGTGCAGAACTGTCCTTCGAGATGCCCAACATCACCAGGGACATGATTATTGTCATTCAGGGTCTGGTCATCCTGTTCGCCGGTGCTCTTGAACACCTGTTCCGTCCGACGATCGTCAGACTGTTCACACCCTCCCGGGATCTTGCTGCGAAGGAGGCGTGATCATGTTTGAAACCATTATCCTGATCCTGGATGCCACCGTACGCGTGTCCACTCCGTTGCTGCTGGCCTGTCTGGCGGGTCTTTACTCGGAACGTTCCGGTGTCGTCGACATTGGCCTTGAAGGAAAGATGCTCGGAGCCGCGTTTGGTGCGGGGGCAGTTGCGTACCTCACCGCAAATGCCTGGCTTGGCTTGCTCGCCGGCATTGGTGTGTCGGTTGGGTTGGCTCTTCTTCACGGATTTGCATCGATCACCAACCGGGGCAATCAGATCGTTTCCGGCGTTGCCATCAACTTCCTGGCCGCCGGCTTGACGGCTTTGCTGGGGCAGACGTGGTTCCGCCAGGGTGGACGAACACCTTCGCTGCCCGAAGGTGGCCGTTTCAGGGACGTTGTCTGGCCGATCGCCGAACAGGTGCGTGATGTTCCCATCATTGGACCGATTTACGCCGAACTGCTTTCCGGCCACAATATGCTTGTATATGCAGCATTCCTGGCCGTCCCGTTGACCTGGTGGGTGCTCTTCAGAAGCCGTTTCGGTCTGAGGTTGCGGGCTGTTGGTGAAAACCCGGCTGCCGTGGACACTGCCGGTATCTCGGTTACGTGGCTTCGGTATCGCGCCGTGATTGCCTGTGGCATCCTGTGCGGTTTTGCCGGATCCTATCTGTCAATCGCGGCCGGGTCGGGCTTTGGCGTCAACATGACAGCGGGTCAGGGCTTCATGGCACTTGCCGCACTCATTTTCGCAAAATGGAGGCCGGTGAGTGCAATGTTTGCCTGCCTTCTGTTCGGTTTCCTCGATGCGACCGGCACGCGTATGCAGGGAGTTGAATTCCCGGTTATCGGCGAGCTGCCGCTCCAGGTCTTCCAGGCTCTGCCATATGTCCTGACGGTGATCCTGCTGGCTGGTTTCATCGGCAAGGCCATTCCGCCGAAAGCGGCTGGCATTCCATACCTGAAGGAGCGCTCATGAGTGATCTGAACGCGCTTTTTGAAGCTGCCAAGGCAGTTCGCGAAAAGGCATATGCTCCCTATTCGAACTTTCTCGTCGGGGCGGCGTTCCGCACGCCTGACGGGACGGTGTTCACCGGATGCAATGTTGAAAATGCATCTTATCCGGTCAGCGTTTGCGCTGAAGGGGGAGCCGTCAGCGCGATGATTGCCGCTGGCCAACGCGAAATTGAAGAGGCCGTGGTGATTGGCGACGCGGCCCTTTGCACCCCTTGCGGCATTTGCCGCCAGCGGTTTGCGGAATTCGGCACGGATAACCTGGTTGTTCATGTCGCGGATTTGAACGGCATCAAGCGCAGCTTCACACTGGATGAGCTGCTGCCCGCCGCCTTTGAACTAGAAGACAAGAAGGACTGACCCTCAATGAGTGGTTTTGGCCGTGAATGCGCGGATATCGTCCGCGCTGCCCGTGAGGGCTCCTACAAAATCGGAATGATCCTTGGTTCGGGCCTCGGTGCTCTGGCCGAAGAGGTCGAGGACGCTGTCCGCATACCCTATTCGCACCTGACCGAATTTCCGGTGTCCACCGTCACGTCGCATTCCAGCGAACTGGTCGCCGGAACCCTGGCAGGCGTTCCGGTCGTCATTCTGTCCGGGCGAGCGCACTATTACGAGGGGGGAGACCCCACGGTCATGCGTACGCCGGTCGAGACATTGAAGGAACTCGGTTGCGAGATCCTTCTGGCTACGAATGCGGCAGGGTCTTTGCGTGAGGAAGTTGCGCCCGGCTCACCGATGTTGCTGTCTGATCACATCAACTGGTCTGGCAAGAACCCGCTGATTGGTGAGGAAGACGAAAAACGCTTCCTCGACATGAGCGCAGCCTATGATCCGGACCTGCGGGCGGCGATGAAGAAAGTGGCCGAGGAAACCGGCGATCCGATTGCCGAGGGCGTTTACATGTGGTTCTCGGGCCCGTCTTTCGAAACGCCGGCGGAAATTCGTATGGCCAAGTTGCTGGGTGCGGACGCCGTCGGCATGTCCACCGTACCTGAAGTGATCATGGCCCGTTTCCTGGGAATGCGCGTTGCCGCAATGTCCATCATCACCAACTACGGCGCCGGCATGCAGACACACGCCCTGTCGCATGACGAAACCAAGGCGGTCGCTCTGCAGGGCATGGAGCGTATGAAGCAGCTTGTGCGGTCATTTGTGAAGGAAATCGGTCAATGAGCGATATGATTGAAACAGCCAAGCGTGCGCTTGGACTGGTCGACCTGACCAATCTGAACGACGATTGCACGGCCGAAGACATCACCAGGTTGACGAACCGAACGGTAACCGATCACGGCTCGGTAGCAGCCGTTTGTGTCTGGCCGCGCTTTGTTGCGCAAGCCGTGAAGGAGCTGACCGGCACTGGCGTGAAGGTCGCGACCGTCGTGAACTTTCCTGCAGGCGGTGAAGACACTGAAGCTGTTCTTGCCGAAACCAGGCAGGCGATTGCCGACGGCGCCGACGAGATCGACCTTGTCATGCCCTACAGGGCCTTCGCCGAGGGCCGGAAGGGATTTGCCGAAGAGCAGATCATTCGAGTCAAGGCGGTCATCCCTGAGCCGGCGATCCTGAAGGTCATTCTGGAAACCGGTGAAATCAAGGATCCGTTGCTCATTCATGCCGCATCCAATGTGGCGATTGCGGCAGGCGCGGACTTCATCAAGACTTCAACCGGCAAGGTTGCCGTGAATGCGACCCTCGAGGCGGCGGAAATCATGTTGACCGCAATTGAGGAAGCGCGCCGGGACGACGCTGAACGTGTCATCGGTTTCAAGCCTGCAGGTGGCATCAAGACCACTGAAGACGCCGCGTCCTATCTGGCGCTGGCGGACAAGATCATGGGCCACAATTGGGTGTCCGCAACCACGTTCCGCTTTGGTGCAAGCGGGCTGCTGGACGCGTTGATCGCCACGATTGAAGGCAAAGAACCGACGGCCAACCAAGGATACTAACAATGCTGCCGCAGGAACTTATCCGAAAGAAACGCGACGGGGATGTCCTCGACGCGGAGGAAATCGCATTCTTTGTCAAAGGTCTTGCAGACGGCTCCGTGACGGAAGGGCAGGTCTCGGCTCTGGCCATGGCGGTCTTCTTCAAAGGCTTGACCGTGGACGAGCGCGTCTCCCTGACATTGGCCATGCGTGATAGCGGGGATGTTCTGGACTGGTCCGACGTTGAGGCACCTGTGCTTGACAAGCATTCCACCGGAGGCGTCGGCGACAACGTTTCCCTGATGCTGGCTCCGGCACTGGCTGCCTGCGGTGCGGCTGTTCCGATGATCTCCGGACGGGGACTTGGTCACACCGGAGGAACGCTCGACAAGTTCGACAGTATTCCCGGCTATCAGACTCAGCCTGACAACGCCTTGTTCAAGAAGGTTGTCAAGGAAGTTGGCTGTGCCGTCATCGGTCAGACCGGCAATCTCGCTCCGGCCGACAAGCGCTTTTATGCCATTCGCGACGTAACCGCGACGGTGGAAAGCATCGACCTGATCACGGCGTCTATCCTGTCCAAAAAGTTGGCCGCCGGCCTGCAAGGACTGGTGCTGGACGTCAAATGGGGAACCGGTGCCTTCATGGCTTCGCTTGAAGAAGCCCGGGCGCTGGCTGAAAGCCTTGTTCTGGTTGCCAACGGCGCGGGGCTGAAGACAACCGCGCTTTTGACGGACATGAACGAACCGCTCGCCTCAGCGGCCGGTAACGCCGTTGAAATGCAGAACGCGGTGGACTTCCTCAAAGGAACGGCTGTCGACAACCGCTTGTGGGATGTGACCGTTGCCCAGGGTGGTGAGTTGCTGGCATCCGGTGGCATCGCGGCTACCGCGGATGCCGGTGCGGATATGATGCGCGAAGCCTTCGACAGCGGCAAGGCGGCAGAGAAATTTGCGCAGATGGTCCATGCCCTTGGCGGTCCTGCCGATTTCATGGAAAAGACCGAACTCTATCTGGCAAAAGCACCGGTGGTTGCGCCGATCTACCCGGAGCACGATGGTGTTGTTACCGGTGTGGATGCCCGCGCGGTCGGTGTGGCTGTTGTCGCTCTGGGCGGAGGCCGCCGGGCCGCTGCGGATATCATTGATCCGTCGGTTGGTCTGACGGATCTTGCCGGTGTCGGCAACACGGTGGACGCTGATGCGCCGCTGGCGATCGTCCATGCCAAGTCCGAAGAGGACGCGGAAGCGGCGGCAGTTGCAGTGCGCAATGCCTATGCCGTCGGCGCTGCCATCGACGTCGTCGATCATCCCAGCGTAGTAGATCGCATCGCACCTTAACCGGTGAAAGCGTTTCGCGCCGGGGGAATGGTTTTCCGGCGCCGCTCCGGCTTCCAGTGCCGGCAATTGATAATTTGAGGAGATGCCCATGCCTCGTGCAATCCTGTGCGTGCTGGACAGTTTTGGCATTGGCGGCGCAGCGGATGCGGATGCCTTTGGCGATGCCGGGTCCGATACCTTGGGCCATATCGCGCAACGGTGCGCGAACGGGGAAGGTGACCGGGAAGGTCTGCGCAGCGGGCCTCTAAGCCTGCCAAACATGGATCGGTTGGGACTGGGAGCAGCGGGGCGCCTTTCCACCGGCAAGGATGTCCCCGGGCTTGATTATTCAGGCGAGCCGGAAGGACTCTGGGGCTATGCCGCAGAGGTTTCCAACGGCAAGGATACGCCATCGGGACACTGGGAAATTGCCGGTGTTCCGGTTCGTTTCGACTGGGGTTACTTCCCGGAGACGGTTCCGACTTTTCCGGCCGAACTGATTGAAAAAATCAGCGAAAAGGCTGGTCTGAATGGCATACTTGGCGACAAGCATGCTTCCGGGACGGTGATAATTGCCGAACTTGGCGAAGAACACATCAGAACCGGAAAGCCGATATTCTATACCTCGGCGGACTCCGTCATTCAGATTGCCGCTCATGAGGAGCATTATGGTCTCGACAAGCTCTATGAGCTTTGCGAAATCACGCGTGTGTTCGCCGACCCCTACAACATTGGCCGGGTTATCGCCCGTCCCTTCGTTGGCGAAACATCTGAAACCTTCGAACGTACGGCCAACCGCCGCGATTATTCTGTTCTGCCTCCCGAACCGACCCTGCTGGACCGTCTGACGGCCGATGGCCGGACTGTGATCGGCGTTGGCAAGATATCGGACATCTTTGCACATCAGGGTGTTGCGAAAGTGCTCAAAGGGGCGGGTAACGACCAGCTTTTCGACAAGACGCTGGAAGCAATGGACCTCGCGGAAGATGGTGATCTGGTCTTTTCGAACTTCATCGATTTCGACTCTCTTTATGGCCACCGGCGCGATGTTGCCGGATACGCTGCAGCCCTTGAGCATTTCGATCGCCGCCTTCCGGAGATGATCGCCAGGTTGCGCGAGGGAGATCTGTTGATCCTCACCGCCGATCATGGCTGCGATCCGACCTGGGAAGGCACCGATCATACGAGAGAGCATGTGCCGGTGATTGCGACCGGTCCCGGTATTGCGGGTCGGAGTGTCGGCGGTCGCAAGACCTATGCCGATATCGGCGAGAGTATTGCTGAACATCTTGGCATTGCACAGGGAGCAAACGGCACCAGCTTCTTGTAGAATGGTAACCGTTTTTGCGGCCTGGTGATTCAGGCATTGTCAACGCGAGTTCCAGTTCCTTCTTCATGAGAGGGATCAGATACGGATGAGAACAGGCAGTCGGGCCGGTGGCCTGATTTGCCGGGTTCTCGGGAATGAGGAAAAGCCGGATATGAGCGCCCCTGTTACGGTTCCGAAGGCTGAACTGCATTGTCACATCGAAGGTGCCGCGCCACCGTCTTTGGTGCAGCGGCTAGCCGGCCATTATGATCATGACGTCTCATCGGTGATGGACGGTAACGGCAAGTACCTCTGGACGGACTTCACCACCTTTCTGAAGGCTTATGATACTGCGAGCGCCGTGTTTAAGACGCCTTCGGATTATGCGCTGCTTGCTGAAACGTATTTCCGCATGCTTGCAGCGGAAGGAGCGATCTACGGGGAGATTTTCATTTCCCCGGATCATGCGCAGGCCGCGGGACTTTCCTACCGCTCCTATGTCGAAGGCCTTGCCACCGGCATCGAGAGGGCCAAGAATGATACGGCCATTGAAGGTCGGATGATTGCGATTGGCGTACGCCACTTCGGTTCGGCATCCGTGGAGAAGGTGGTCAAGGAAGTCATCGGAAATCCGCATCCCATGGTTACAGGGTTTGGTCTTGCTGGCGACGAGCGATCCGGACATCCGGCCAACTTCGCCAAGGCTTTCCGGATGGCATCGGAGGCAGGACTTGGAACAACTGCGCATGCCGGTGAGTTCGGAGGCCCTGACAGTGTGACGGCCGCGCTGGAATTCTTGCGCGTCAAACGTCTTGGGCACGGTGTCCGGGCAGTTGAGGACAAGGATCTGGTGAAGCGCCTCGCCGATGAGGACATCGTACTGGAGGTCTGCCCGGGTTCGAATGTTTCGCTCGGTGTCTACACGCACTTGCGCTTTCACCCGATCAACATGCTTCGGCGTGAAGGGGTCAAGGTCACACTGAATTCCGATGATCCACCCTTTTTTGGAACTACGCTCGGTAAGGAATACTCCTCGATTGCCGAAACCTTCAGCTGGTCCCCTGAGGACCAGATCGCCGTGACGCGTACGGCAATCGAAGCCGCTTTTTGCGATGAGGCAACCAGAACCCGCCTGCTGGTGCGGCTGGAAAGTGCTCTGCAGGGAGCGGGGGGTAACTGACGGATTATGTCCATGAACGCTGCAAATTCACCACTGGAATTGTTCAAGCCTGAGGAAGTGCGCCGCAAGGCTCACGGGCTTCTGGAGCAAGCAGTCTCGGGAGCGCTCTCGTATGTCGAGGTCGATCTTTCCGGTCTCCAAAAGATTCTCGTGACCGTTCTGGAGGCGACAAAGGAAACTTATCCGGATTTCCATATCCCGCCTTACGGCATCTGGCGCGACTTCGAGGTTGGCGGCATTGATCGTTGGGGAGCTCTTGCCAGTGCTCGGGAGTTCCAGACAGCTGAGGAAATGCTGGCTGCATCAGCCGACCTTGCCGTTCTGGCGTGTTTCATGAAAACGCGAACACCCGAAAACTGGGTCTTCAGGGACCCGATGACCGCAACCGAAACACGCGGCAAGCAGGCATCGGCACTTGCGGCATTTCATATGTTTGCTGCCGGCTCGTTCTCCAGTGAGTTGTCCGACCCTTATAGGGTCGATGCCGAGACATTGATCCGTCTGGATATGGAAGAACTTGCGTCCGGGCTCCAATGGAACATGCAAGATGATGTCGACTTGCTGAAGGCAATGCAGCGGCATCTGAAACGTCTTGGCGAGGCACTGGCGTTGCGCCCGGACCTGTTTTCCGAAGACGAAGTAACCCGTCCTGGCCTGCTCGCAACGCGTCTGGCAAAGGAAAGCGAAAGCGCGGTCAGCGCCGGGCAACTTCTGGACAATCTTCTGGAAGCTCTGGCTCCCGCTTGGGAGGGTGGAGCGCAGTCCGAAGAAATCACCTTTGGTGACAGCTTTCGTCTTTCAACGATTTCCGCAGAGGGCTATGACGGGATCATTCCGTTCCATATGTCTGCTCAGGAAATGGTGTACTCCATGGTCGAGCCTTTTGCCTGGGCCGGTATGGAAGTCGATGCGCTGGCAGCGCTTACCGCGCCTGCCGATGATGTTCATGTTGCCTTGTTTTCCGATGCTGGCGTTTTGAAAGTCCGTGACGCTGGTCGAGAACTCACTCCGGATGAAGCCCTGGACCGGATGATCGAGCTTCGGGCCGTCGGCAGCGCTCTGACAGAAAAACTGGCTGACAAGTTGCGCGAGGAACTGGAGGTTCCGGCAGAACAATTGCCGCTGACATGCATTCTGGAGGGAGGGACGAGTCGCGCGGGTCTCCGGATTTTGCAGCTAGATAAGGAAAACTGCAAAAAACTCGGGCAATATCTCAATCCGGGGTCTGTTTTTTGGTTGCCGTTCGGGGCATAGGTCTCGAACATAGAAGAATTAAGAGATCGGTCCGGAATTGCACGGGCCCATACAAAAGAGAGGCAGTTATGTCCGGAGCCAATGTCATCAGCCACCCGCTGGTCCAGCACAAGCTGACAATCATGCGCGACAAGGGAACGTCCACCCAGGGGTTCCGGCGCCTCCTGCGCGAAATTTCGACACTGCTGTGTTACGAAGTCACGCGCGATCTGCCGATCGTCCGTCAGACGATTGAAACGCCGCTTGCTGAAATGCAGGCACCTGTGCTTGCCGGCAAGAAGCTCGTGTTCGCCTCCGTCCTGCGCGCCGGCAACGGCCTTCTGGAAGGCATGCTGGAACTCGTTCCATCCGCACGTGTCGCACATGTCGGTCTTTACCGCGACCCGGAAACACTGCAGCCGGTGGAGTACTACTTCAAGGCTCCTGAAGATCTCAATGAACGCCTGGTGATTGTTGTCGACCCGATGCTGGCGACGGCCAACTCTGCGATCGCGGCTGTTCAGAAGCTTAAGGAACGCGGTGCCAACAACATTCGTTTTCTGTGTCTTCTGGCGGCTCCGGAGGGTGTTGCGAAGTTCAACGAAATGCATCCGGATGTGCCGATCTACACGGCCGCAATTGACGAAAAGCTGAACGAAAAAGGCTATATCGTTCCAGGTCTTGGAGATGCCGGCGACCGGATGTACGGCACCAAGTAGGCAGCCGGACATTCAAGAAATTGGAGCGCGGAGTTTTCTCCGCGCTTTTTTGTTGGCTCTTGCCGGGACGCGCTCTAACCTCGTCACAAACTGGGAGGTGTCATGATTACCGTCTTTGGTTCCATCAATCTGGATCTTGTCGTTGCCGTGCCCCGGCTGCCCACTGCCGGAGAGACTGTGGCTGGCCCCGACCATCAGACCTTTCCAGGTGGCAAGGGGGGAAACCAGGCTCTGGCGGCCAGACGGGCCGGAGCAAAGGTCGCGATGACCGGCGCGGTCGGGCAGGATGCCTTTGCGGCGCCGGCCTTGGAGAATTTACGCAAAGACGGCGTTGACCTTTCCGGTGTCCGCTCATTGGAGGGAACAACCGGGCTTGCCTTTATCGGAATCGATCCGTCCGGCGAGAACCAGATTCTCGAGGCCAATGGAGCCAATGCCCGAATCGATCCCGAATGGCTGCTATCCGGTTTGACCACGGGCGACACACTGATGCTTCAAGGAGACCTGCCTTTTGAGAGCTTCAGTCGAGCTCTGGAGATTGCACGACAAGCCGGAGTTTCGGTCTTCTGGAACCCGGCTCCCGTTCCGGAAGCCAGTCTGTTTTCCTGTCTGGACGAGGTCGACACACTTGTGGTCAATGAAACAGAAGCCGTCGAGATCGCCCGTCATCTCAGTCTTTCAGGTGAACCGAATGTGTTCGTGGACCAGCTGACGACACCGTCCAGGTCAGTGGTGGTAACCCTTGGCGCGGAGGGTGTTGTTGCCGGGCAGGGCGGGCGGCGCCTGAAATTCAAGTCGCCCGAAATCCAGGCTGTCGACACGACGGGAGCCGGAGACGCGTTTTGCGGAGCCATGGCCGCAGCTTTGGATGGCGGAGTGGATTTCGAACGCGCGGTCAAGGAAGGTATCGCTGCAGGTGCCTTGGCCTGCACCGTCACCGGGGCCCAATCAAGCGTACCCTTCAAGAAGGACATCGCCGGTATGGCAGATCAAATTGTCTAAGCGGGTTTTACAGCCTGCTAAGGAAACCGTGATAGAGCTGCTCCCTGTCGTTTTCTCAACTTGAAGGCCCTGAGAAAAGATCGGTTATGTGGCGTTTCGTTGTAATCATGCTGGTTTGCATTGGTGTCACCCCGTTTCTTCCGGGGCTGATCGAAAGTCGCTTGGACTCCTCGAGCCGGATGGATTCCGCGAATGTTGAGAGTAACGACACCGGCGAGAGAACGCATCGCATTTCCCTGAACCGTCAAGGTCACTACGTGGCCGATGCATATCTGAACGGTCGTGCGGTCGATATGCTGGTTGACACCGGTGCGACCTTGACCGCCTTGCCTGAATCGATTGCTGACGATATCGGGATTTCCCTGTCTCCTTCCGATTTCAAGTATGCGGTCGGGACCGCCAACGGAACCACTTATGCGGCAAAGGCCGTGATAAACGGCTTCCGGGTCGGTAACATTCGTCTGCGGAACATTGACGCCATGGTTCTGAAGGACAGCAGCCTTAGCGGTCCGTTGCTCGGCATGTCAGTCCTCAATCAGTTGAAACGGTTTGACATCTCCAGCGGCACCCTAGTACTGGTTCAGTGATTCCGTTGCTACCGCCTGGAATCCGTCTCAGGTCTTCAGGCACAATCCTTCGCCATTGAGAGGCATTGATGTTTTCGAAACCCGTCCCGAGTCTGGCGCCCAATACGTTTGAGTATGAAACACAGCCGATGGTGAAACCGACAGGTTTCCGCGAATATGACGCGCGCTGGTTGTTCGAAAAAGAAATCAATCTGATGGGAATGCAGGCGTTGGGTATGGGCATTGGAACGCTCATGCATGAACGCGGTGTACGCCCCGATATCGTTGTAGGGCATGACTTTCGCGGTTACTCGTCATCGATCAAGATGGCTGTCGTCAATGGCTTGCTGGCTGCCGGTATCAACGTCCATGACATTGGCCTGGCTCTCTCTCCGATGGCCTATTTTGCCCAGTTCGCGCTTGATGTTCCCGCGGTGGCCATGATCACCGCGTCCCATAACGACAATGGCTGGACGGGTGTCAAAATGGGCATCGACCGTCCCTTGACCTTTGGCCCCGACGAAATGGGTCGTTTGAAGGATATCGTGCTGGAGGCAGCATTCGACCTCAAAGGCGGTGGCAGTTATCGGTTCGTCGACGGCTTTCCTGAGATCTATTTCAAGGACCTCACCGAACGGCCAAAGTTGAAGCGGCCGATCAAGGTGGTGGCCGCATGCGGCAACGGGACGGCCGGTGCGTTTGCACCCAGAATACTTGAGGCTTTGGGGGCGGAAGTCATCCCGCTCGACGCTGAACTCGATCATACCTTCCCACGCTACAATCCCAATCCGGAAGACATGAAGATGCTTCATGCCCTTCGGGACAAGGTTCTGGAGGTTGGGGCGGAAGTCGGACTTGGCTTTGACGGCGACGGGGATCGCTGCGGTGTGGTGGACAATGAGGGCGAAGAGATTTTCGCCGACAAGGTTGGAGTGATGCTTGCGCGCGATATCTCGGCGCTACACCCCAACAGCCAGTTTGTCGTCGATGTAAAGTCGACCGGCCTGTTCAACACCGATCCGGTTCTGAAGGCCAATGGTGCCAAGACCGACTATTTCAAGACCGGTCATTCCTACATCAAGCGCCGCGTGACGGATCTCAATGCCATTGTCGGGTTTGAGAAATCCGGACACTACTTCTTCAACAAGCCGATTGGCCGGGGCTATGACGACGGTCTCGTTTCCGCGATTGCCATCCTGGATATGCTGGACCGCAACCCGGACAAGACGATGGCCGACCTGCGCAGGGACCTTCCCAAGACATGGGGGTCTCCGACCATGGCCCCCAAATGCGCCGATGAGATCAAGTATGATGTGGTCGACAGGGTGGTTTCCAGGTTCAAGGACATGAAGGAGAAAGGTGAGAAGGTTGCCGGACAACCGATCACGGATCTTGTCACCGTCAACGGTGTGCGGGTCGTCAGTGAAGACGGAACCTGGGGGCTCGTACGGGCCTCTTCCAACAAGCCGGAGCTTGTGGTTGTGGTTGAAAGCCCGGTCTCCGAAGAGCGTCTTCATGAAATGTTCAAAGCGGTGGACGGCGTGCTGCGCGAAAACCCGGAAGTCGGTGAGTACAACCAGACCCTCTAAGGTTTGAGCTGTTATTGCAGGAGGCGGTAGTGTTCCGCCGCCTTTTATGGGTCTGGCACCGTAAATCTCTCACCGGGCGCCGAAGCGGAGACTTGCATGATCACTGAGTTTGGAGTTCTGCCTGACGGGACGGTGGTGCAGGAAATTACCTTGAAAAAGGGGATGCTTGAAGCATCTGTGCTCACCCTTGGTGCGATCATCCGGGATCTGAAGGTGGACGGCCAGTCCGTTGTGCTTGGCTTTGAAGATCTGCAAAGTTATCTGGACCACTCACCCTATTTCGGTGCTATCGTCGGACGCTGCGCCAACAGGATCGCGGGCGGCAATCTGACCATCGACGGAGAAGAATGCCTGTTGGACCGGAATGAAGGCAGCGGCAACCACCTTCACGGTGGTGTCGGCGGATTTTCCCGGCGCGTCTGGCAGATTGAACAGAGCGACAAGGCCAGCGTTCTGCTTAAACTGGTCTCTGACGACGGTGATATGGGATATCCGGGTCGGGTTGAGACGCTGGTGCGCTATACCTTGACGGGTGCGGGAGCTCTGCGCGTCAAGATTTCTGCCACGACCGACAAGACAACACCGGTAAATCTCACCCAGCACAGCTATTTCAATCTGGATGGCAGCGATACGATTTTGGATCACACTCTGGAGATTGCTGCCGACAGCTATCTGCCCGTCAATGACGTTTTGATTCCCACAGGGGAAATTCGAAAGGTCTCCTGGACCCCCTTCGACTTTCAGGATGGTCGTACACTCCGTCGCAGATCAGGTGAAGAGGGTGTCGTCTACGATCACAATTTCTGTCTGGCAGATGAACCTCGCCCCACTGCGGAATTTGCGGCAGCTCTTGAAAGCGGTGACGGGGAACGGCGGATGGAAGTCTGGACCACAGAGCCCGGTCTGCAGCTTTACGACGCCACAAATCTGGAGGTTCCGGTCCCGGGGTTGAATGGCCGAAGATATGCTTCGCACGCTGGACTTTGCCTCGAGGCGCAACGCTGGCCGGATGGATGTCACCACGCCGACTTTCCGCAAGTTCTGTTGAAACCTTCACAAACCTATAGTCACGTTACCGAATTCCGTTTTTCATAAAATGGGTTACATTAGCCCGATGTGACGTGGTGAAACGGCAAGGGGGTATTGGTGAAGACGGTTTTTTCAGACAGCCAGCTCTCTCATGCACCGGTGCAGGAAATCTCCGATGGAGAATTGAAACCGGCAGTCGAAATTCCAAGCCGCGCCGAAATCGTGCTGAAGACCGTCAAGGATCGGAACGTGGGAGAAATTGTTGCTCCCGATGAATTTCCGATCAGGCCGCTCCATCGCGTCCATTCCCCTGACTATGTTTCTTTTCTGGAAGGGTTTTGGGGCAAGTGGACGGCCGCTGGGCGAACCAGGGAAGCCTTTCCATTTGTCTGGCCTATCAGAAGCCTTCGCAAGGATGTCCAGGTTGAACATATAGACGGTTTGCTCGGCCGCTATTCAATGGACGCAGGTACACCGGTCGGAGAATTCACGTTCCGGGCCGCCCGGGCGTCCGCCGACACGGCGTTGACAGCGGCCAGGATGATACTGGATGGAGATCAATCCGCTTTTGCATTGTGCCGCCCCCCGGGGCATCACGCCGGTTACGATTTCTTCGGCGGCTACTGCTTCTTCAACAATGCTGCCATAGCCGCGCAGTATTTGCGCGATTACGGTCTCAATCGCATTGCCATTCTGGATGTCGACTACCATCACGGTAATGGCACACAAGCTTTGTTCTATGACCGCCCCGATATCCTGTTCCTGTCGATCCATGCGGATCCCGCGCAGGAGTACCCCTATTTTCTTGGATATGCTGACGAGACAGGCAAGCATGCAGGTACGGGATTTACCCGGAACTGGCCATTGCCGCTGGGCACGGACTGGGAGAGTTATTCACCGGCATTGGAAGAAGCCTGTCGCTGGCTTCTGGTATACAAACCGGAAGCGATGATTGTGTCTTTGGGGCTTGATTGCTTCGAACGCGATCCGATTTCCGGTTTCAAATTCAAGAGCGAAGACTTTATCAGGCTTGGTCAACGCCTCGCAAAAGTCGGTGTTCCGACGATTTTCCTGCTGGAAGGAGGCTATGCCGTTGATGCACTTGGAACCAACTGCATCAACGTTCTGGAAGGGTATGAGGGCTAGTCGTCCAGCAAACCGTGTTGAACAAGTTCCGCTCTGAGAAGCCCGGCATCCTTGAAGTGATGCGCGTTCATTCCAACGCTGCGTGCTGCTTCGATGTTTTTTTCCGAGTCGTCAATGAAAAAGCAGTTGCCGGCCTCCAGTCCATTGCGATCGAGAAGTACGTGGTAGATTTCCGGATCCGGCTTGATCAGGTTTTCTTCCGCTGAAACCACGATGTCGCGGAAGCTGTCATTGAGAAACGGAAACCTCTCTCTGGATTCGGCGAATTTTTCATTCGAGAAGTTCGTGATCGCATAGAGTGGGCAACCGGTATCCTTCAGTTCTCTCAGGATTTCCGCCGTGCCGGGAACCTCCCCAGGCACCATTTCATGCCACTGCTCGGAATAGGCTGCGATCAGATCAGCTTTTTCCGGATATTCCTTTGAAAGGGTCTTGACCGCTTCGTTCCACGTTCTGCCAAGATCCTGCTGCAGGTTCCATTCCGGAGAACAAACGGTCTGCAGAAAGTCTGCCCGTTCTTCCTCATCATAAATAAGCTTGCGATAAAGGTGTTCGGGATTCCATTCGATTAAAACATTACCTATATCGAAGACCACGGTCGTGATAGGACTAGTCATATGCTTATCCGGTGTTTTGACGGGTGAGTGCCAGTAGGCGAGAATTGATTTTGCGAATATCATCAAAAGGTTATGTTGGTATTGTGACGATTGCAAGATTGTTTGCAGCAATGTTGCTGATGGTTTCCATCTTTGTCGGCGTTTCACTGAATGCCCAGGCTCAGGATATCGAGGACATGCCGAAAAGGCTCCGCCTCGGAGTTGTCGTTGCCGCAGACGAAGATGCCCGAGACCGCATTGAACCCTTCAGGTTTGCCCTTGAAGAGATAGCGGATCTACCGGTTGATCTGTTTCTGTTGGATACAATGGGAGATGCAGTCGAAGCTCTGGCGTCGGGCCGGGTCGACTATGTCCGTTTGTCGCCGTCAGCCTACGCCGCAACACATCAACTCTGTTCCTGCGTGGAGCCTTTGGTTACGGCGGGGCCGGATGATTTTCCGGCTCGCTTCTATGCCATCCTGGTGAGCAAACGCGGCGAAACGAAGAAGTCGATAGCGGATCTGAAGGGCGTCCGGCTCGCGGTCGGCAACAAACATGCGATCACGGGATATCGGGTTCCGTTGGCCAACCTTGCCGCGGATGGCATTGACGCCCGTTCGCACTTCGCCACTCTGGTGGAAGTTCAAAATCCGATCGAAGGATTGCGGGCGCTTCTGGACGGCAGGGTTCAGGCGGCCCTGGGCTGGTCGACCTTGTCCGGAGAAGCCAAGAACGGATACACGGCCGGTACTCTCAACGATTATTACGTTTCCGGTGAGCGTGGCTTCGAAGATCTTGAAATCGTGTGGCGTTCACCGCCCATTCCTTATTCCGCACATAGCCTTCGCAAGGACCTTCCGGACAGCCTCAAACGGCGTCTACGAGCCGGACTGATGGATTTGCGGAGGGAGGAACCGGCTGCCTATCTTGCGATTGAGCCGGATTTGCCGGGCGGTTTCGAGCCTGTCGTTCATGCGGACTACCGGCCGCTGCTGCGTACCTATGAAAAGAACAACGCAACTCTGCTGGGCGCGGCGAGCCGGCCCTAGCAGTCGCAGGCCGGTCAGGTCGCGAACGCTTCGCGCAAAAGGTCGGCAGCATGACGCCGGATCGTCTCTTCCTCGTTGGTCGGAATGACAAGCACTCTGATACTGGAGCTTGCGCCGGAGATGTCCTCTTCTCCGGCACCGTTTTTCATGCTGTCGATGGAAAGGCCGATCCACTCCTGATCGTCGCAAACCTTTTCGCGAATAAGTGCCGAGTTCTCGCCTATTCCACCGGTGAACACCACGGTGTCCAGTCCCCCTAGCACGGAAGCCATGGCACCAAGTTCGCGCCGGATGCGGAAAACAAAATAGTCGATCGCCTCAGCCGCTTTCGGATCAGTGCTTTCCGTCAGGGTGCGCATGTCCTGGCTGATGCCTGAGAGACCTTTCAATCCTGAATTCTTGTAGAGAAGATCAGAAACCGCGTCCGCGGACATGCCTTTCGTCGTTAGCAGGTAAAGCACGACGCCCGGGTCCAGTTGACCGCAACGGGTGCCCATCGGCAGGCCGTCAAGCGCCGTGAAGCCCATTGTCGATCCGATGCTTTGGCCGTCCCGGATCGCGCACATGGAAGCGCCATTGCCCAGATGGGCAACAATTACCCTACCGGCATACGTTTCCGGCGAAGTCTGGCGAAGATATCTGCAGATGTATTCGTAAGAAAGACCATGAAATCCATAACGCCGGACACCTTCGTCATACAGCGACCGTGGAAGCGCGAAAGTGTCGTTGACCCATGGGTGCCTGCGGTGAAACGCCGTATCAAAACAGGCGATTTGCTTCGCCTCCGGAAAGGCTTCACGGGACGCAGCGATCCCCGCGAGGTTATGGGGTTGATGCAGTGGAGCCAGCGGCTCCAAGGATTTGAGAGCCACAAAGACATCGTCTGAAAGGAGGACTGGTGCGGCGTGTTCCACTCCGCCGTGAACAACTCTGTGGCCGACAGCATCGACAGATCGTCCCGCCAGCTCCTGCTCCAGAACCGGCAAAAGGGCCTTTAGGGCGCCTGCATGCGTTCCCTCGTGGGAAGCGAGCTCACGATCAATTCGGATTTTGCTTGTTTCCGATTTCAGCGACAGGCGAGGGGTGGCGCCAAGACCTGATATCTGTCCACTGAGTTGAACATTCTTGTCGGAGAAAAGAGTGAACTTGATTGAGGAGGAGCCGGAGTTCAGGACCAGGATAACCTGCGCCATGATCAATGTGCCTCACGGTCGAGAATACCTGCCGGCGCGCCCTTGGCCTGCCAGTGAGTGTATAGAAGCGCCAGCGCACAGGACGCGAGCCGGGCCCGGCCATCGTCCGCACGGCTGGTCAGCATGACGGGAACCTTTGCGCCAATGACGAGACCGGCAGCCTCGGCGTGAGCGATGAAAGTAAGTTCCTTGGCCAGCATGTTTCCGGATTCAAGGTTGGGAACGATAAGCACTTCAGCATGGCCGGCAACGAGGGATGTGATCCCTTTTGTGCGGGCGGCTTGGACGTCGATCGCGTTATCCATTGCCAACGGGCCGTCGACAACTGCTCCGGTAATCTGACCGCGCTCGGCCATCTTCGACAGGACCGCCGCATCCAGGCTGGAGGGAATAGCCGGATTCACGGTTTCGATAGCTGAAAGGATACCGACGCGGGGTGTTTCAAGACCGAGCGCCCGTGCGGCATCGATCGCATTCTGTGTGATGTCGACCTTTGTGTTGAGGTCAGGTGTGATGTTGATTGCCGCGTCGGAGATCAGCACCGGTGTCTTGCGTCCGGGAATGTCCATGACGAAGACATGGCTGATCCGTCGGCGCGTTCTCAGACCACCGTCCCGTTTGACGACATGGTGCAGAAGATGGTCAGTATGCAGATGGCCCTTCATGACCGCCTGGACCCTGCCTTCGTGCACCATTTGAACTGCCCGGCCGGCGGCTTCGGTTTCATCTTCGATGTCGATCAGTTCGTATGGACCCAGGTCCTCGCCAAGTTCTTTTGCCGCCTCTTCGATACGATCCACGGCACCGATAAGGATCGGGCGAATAAGGCCTTCCCGAGCTGCCATGATCGCCCCTTCGAGAGAGTTCGGATCATCCGGAGCAGCCACCGCGGTTGGAAGTGCCGGGAGCGTTTTGGCCAGTTCAATCATTCGGTTAAAATGCCGGTGGCGCTGAACAAGTACCGCGGGCAGGTTGCTTGAGTCGAATTCGATCGACTGTGTTGGAGCGGCGACCTCAGCCACTCCTTCCACGAGCCGAACACCGTCTCCACGGGTAACTGTCAGATCGAAGACGACGATGTTGTCCGGCTTCTTCTCCGTTGCGGTTACTTTGACATTCAGTTTGTCGCCAACCGCAGCACCACCGAGAAAGCGGAAAGATTGCGATTTATAGACCGTTCCGGGACCTGGAAGAATGTTACCAAGCACAGCCGAAGCCAGGCCGCCGACCCACATGGCAGGCGCAACCGGTTTGTCGATCACCCCGTCACCGGACCAGTCAGTATCGGGAAGATGAATAGGGTTGTGATTGCCGGAGGCATGCGCAAACACCAACAGATCATTGGAGGAGCACTCGCGAACGATCTCGGCTGAATCACCAATTGCTATCTGGTCGTAGGTCTTGTTTGTTGCCATCGGTCTCGTATTTCCCACACAGTAAGCACGCATACTGCAGCGCAGCGCGCGGCGCGGACAGTATCCGTATTATACGACGGAACAAATACGGGAGAGTAACTATGTACGATTGCTGTGGAATTCAGCAGCTGGGGCACTCAACGGTGTCGGTCAATCGTGGGCGAAGATAGTAGGTGTCGCTGAGTTCGATGGCACCGATTTGGTCATCTTTGTTCTTGTTGACCATGTACACCAGATTTGAATACAGGTCGGCAAAGACCGATGTGTAGTTGAGATTGGTTTGTCCGATGACAATTGACGTGTTCGGACGCATTATGGCGTCTGGTAGCGTCACAGGGGGTGTTTTGCCGACATCCCATTCCGCGCCGGTTTTGTTGCTCCGGCTCCAGATAACACTTGCAGCTCCATCCTTGTTAAAGGTTACGCTGGATACAATGATTTCCAAATCGTCGGTTGTGTAGGGAGCCAGGATGGCATTTCCGACGTTCATGACAGCGTCGAGGTCGCTGGTAGAAACCGACTGGGCCTGAGCGACCAAATCCGTAACTGAGCTGGCAATGCGGCTTACCTTTCGATCCTGGTTCAAGAGGTCGGTGACGACAATTACACCGATAAAAATCATAAATATAAAAGGAAGAAGGAGCGCAAACTCCGTCGCGGCAACTCCGGAGCTATCTGTTTTGAACTGTCTGATGCGCTTTGAGCAGACAGCCTTCGATCTCATAGATGAGACAGCTGTATTAGCCCCATGGTTCATTTCTAAACACCATTGTTGAAGAAAGGTGGCGAACAGTTCCGTGATCGGCGGCGGTGAAGCCCCAGAACGACGTCATCAGCGGCCATTTGTAGATGACGTTGACAACAACAATGTTACTCGAGTCGCCGGGGTCATAGGCAGTTTCGTCGTCGTCCTTCAGGTTCCCCTCGTCATCATAGAGAGAATCTAAGTCCTTTGCCGCCTGAAAACTTGGATATGGTTTGACCTCCATCGTGATACGGTCGAGGTCGCACATGAACGGAGGCATGAAATCGCAAATCTGCTGTTTGAATTGAGCTTTTGAAATTGTTCCATCTTTTGCCTGGCCTGTTCGGACCAATCTGGAGGCATTAATAACGGCATTATCAAGCATTCGACTGGCAAAGTGAGCGAAACCGACTTCCATAATGCTGAAACAAATGGCAAGGAACGGGAGAGCGACTATGGCAAATTCAACGGCGGTAACTCCGCTTTGGTCTTTTGCGAATGTTTTGCCTTTGCGCCTGGCAATGGACAAAACACGCAGTTTTTTCCAGTGCATTGTTGTTTCTCCAGTTGCCTCGGCGGCCTAATTATTGCCACCGCCAGCGGCCTTGATCGCCAGGTCGTTTCTTGATGTCGCTTGGCCTGCGGCAGAATTGAAGGCTCCTTCGGAGTCTCCCAGCCGAAGCGTCGGTTCGCAGATTGGATTGCAAGACAACGTAGCCCGTGCGGCATTTCTGTAGACGGACACCACATCGCTTTCAGAGGCGCGCACGGTGATCACTTCATCTACGATCGGTTTGTTGTTGGCATCCAGAATAACGAGATTGGTCGTGCCGTAGCTTTTGCCGGTGATCACAACGGTGTTTTGGTCAAACATGGCGACATCAGCAATGAACGGATTTCCAACAATTACTGCGCTGGCGTCGTCGTCAATTCGAAATACCTTTGCGCGGTCGACAGTCACCAGAACAGGGCCTTCCTGCGCTGTCGCAAGGCTTGCTTGAGCTGCTATTACAAGCACGCCAGTCCATATTGCCAGGTTTCTAAACATGCTTATGGGTACTCCATATAAGTCGTCTATTGCGATAGCATGCCGCAAACGTGGTGAACGATCTGCTAACGACCGCGAGATTGAAGACTAGAGAGAGCAACTTATCGATTAGCAGTAAGAGCCTATGCGTTGGCTGTAAGATGAGAAGAAATATCACCAAGAGTAAGAGATTCATTTTGATGGATTTTTCCGGATGATTTGTATTTATTTTATGTAAAAATTGATGTGTTCTCGCAATTTTTTGAAATTCAAACAGAAAAACAAAGTAAATTTGGATATTATTTAAAGTTTGAATATTGAAATTAATCACTTATTATCTATACCGAGTATTAACTATAGTTGATTTTGTCGATCCGTTTCTAACATTTGCTGATCAATTTAACTGATTGGAAAGTTCTCTGTCCTAGGGTGAGTTCATGTTCGAACGGACCAGAGAAGATCCGGCGAACTTGAAGCTGTCAATTCAGTGGTACTTGGAGCAAACACATGAAAAATCTTATCTCTCGTTTCGTTAAAGATGAATCTGGCGCAACCGCAATTGAATACGGTCTGATCGCAGGTCTTCTTTCCATCGTTATTGTTGGCGCTGTTGCTGCTACCGGTGGTGAAATTTCCGGCGTATTTACCCGGATCGGAAATCAGTTGAAAAGCGCTGGCGTTGCTACCTAATCGAAATTTGCAAATCAGGACTTCCACCTAGTGGTGTCTTAGATGCACGAAAGACGGGTAGGTTTCTGCCCGTCTTTTGTTTTGTGGGTGTCGATAGAGCGTTAACACATTCTGTTTATTGTGTGAGCGGCGAAATCAACCGAGAAAAAAGATGATCGAAGCTGGTGTTCTGGTGATATTTCCGATGCTCGTCGCCTTTGGCGGAGTATCAGATCTGCTCACAATGACTATTCAAAATCGTGTTTCGATTCTCCTGGCCCTGGGCTTTGTTGTCCTGTCCCTGCTCGTCGGGCTGCCAATGCAAAGCTGGGGCAATCACGGACTTGCACTTTTGGTCGTTTTTGTCCCTTGTTTTGCTTTTTTCGCAGCCGGTTGGATGGGCGGCGGTGATGTCAAATTTATTAGTGCGATTGCATTATGGATCGGGTTCACACCAGAACTGATGACTTTTGCTATCTGGGTTACCATCTACGGAATGTTCCTCACGCTCGGATTGTTGCACCTGAAACAGTCTGACTTCGTTCCTGCCGCTCTCATGAGACAGTCGTGGTTCGCACGTCTGCAAGATAAGAGTACCGGCATTCCATACGGAATTGCGATTGCCGTCGCCGGCCTGCAAATTTATCCGGAAACTTTCTGGTTCAAGCTGGTTGGCTGATTGCTGCTCGCTGCGTTCAGCGTCAATTCGAATTTCCTCGAGCTAAAAAATTCCCGTAACTGCGATTTGACTTTGCGTCGAAGGCCGTAGTTTGACGTGCTGTTTACGCAAAAATCCAAAGATTAGTAAGTTGTTTAGTAAAGTTAACCAATATTAACCAAAAACATCCATGTCTGGTTAACCATGTTTTGACCAATTACCCCTCATTCTAGGTGTGAACAGCGTTCGCGCGTCTGGAAATATTGGATTTAGGTCATGAAACTCGCTCGGATATTTGTACTCGCTATCGCAGTGGCTGCGGGTTTTCTCGCTTTCCGCATGGTTATGATGTCCGGTGGTGGCGAGCAGGAGCCGCAGCAGGTTGAAGCGCCCATCGAAACTCAGAAAACGCAGGTTTTGGTTGCAGCCAAGGACATTCCGCTCGGTGGAAAACTCACATCAGAAGATTTCTCATGGGTAAACTGGCCTGACAATTCAGTCCCGGCAGGAGCGGTTTCCAAGAGCAACGATCCGACCGCTTCGGAGCAGTATGTTGGCCGGATTGCCCGAACGCCAATTTTCGCTGGCGAACCAATTCGTCCGGAACGCCTGATCAACACAGACAAAGGGTTCATGGCAGCCATTTTGCCGAAGGGAAAGCGCGCGATCGCGGTGAGCGTTGAGGCGGAGACGACTGCAGGTGGGTTCATTTTGCCAGGCGACAAGGTGGATCTCATCCTGACACGTAAAGCGAAAGACATCGCGGTAAGTGAGACAATTCTGGAGAATATCAGGGTTCTCGCAATCGACAGTACCACCGCTGGCGAACAGGACCAGAAGAACCTCTCACCGAAGAGGACCGCAACGCTCGAACTCACTTTGCCGCAATCCGAAATTGTTGCTCAATCTCAGCAAGTAGGAACGTTGTCGCTGGCCCTTCGCAGTGCGCTCGACTCGGCTGATGACGATGGTGAGGACATCATTCGCCGACGGGGAGTGACATACGTGAAATATGGCGTGTCGCTTCAGGGAACTGCGAAATGACACAGACAGAAACGAGAACGTCCGAGATGAGGGGCGCTATGAAGAACTATCTCAAATTGCTTGCCGCCGCCGCCATCTTTGCAACTACTGCAATCGGTGCATCGGTTTCCTCGGTTCACGCTGAGGGCAATTTTCCCAGTCAGGTTCACATTGCCGCCGGAGAAAGAGCAAGCAATCGCATCTTGAATGTTGGTGTTGGCAGATCTGTCGTGGTCAATCTTGCAGAGGACGCTGCTGACGTTCTGGTGTCCAACCCCGAGATAGCCGACGCTGTTCTGAGGACACCACGCAGGATTTTTGTCATAGGCAATACCGCAGGACAGTCACGTCTCGTGCTTTTCAGCAGAAGCGGAAGAGAATTGGCCAGTTTCGATCTTCGGGTGGAAAGAGATACCTCAGACATCACACGGATCATTCGGAAACTGATCCCGGGTTCAAATATCTCCGCTGAGTCGGTAAACGGCAGTGTTATCCTGAGTGGAACCGCCAGAAGTACAATTGAAGCGCAACAGGCCGCGGACATCGCGGCGAAATTCCAGGGGGCAGATGCAGCCACCGAGGTGGTCAATCTGATTTCCGTTGAAGGAAAAGATCAGGTTCACCTGAAGGTGACTGTTGCCGAAGTCGAACGTTCAATAATCAAGCAGCTTGGAGTTCAATTTTCCGGTAGTGTCGGCACGGGTAATTTTACGCCGTTTTTCTCAAACACTCCCAGCTTCTCGGTAAACTCCTCAATTGTTAATCAGGCTAGAGGTGGATTGAGCTTCAGCAGCGGTGCCACAAGCCTTGCTGCCGAGGTGCAGGCGCTTCAACGGGAAGGCGTGATCCGTACACTCGCGGAACCGACACTCACAGCAATTTCAGGCGAAAACGCCAGTTTCCTGGCTGGTGGCGAGTTCCCGATTCCGATCTCTCAAGATGACAACGAAGTCTCTGTCGAGTTCAAGAAGTTCGGTGTCGGGCTCGATTTCACCCCAGTCGTGCTCTCAGGTGGAAGAATAAGCCTTCGTGTGAAAACCGAAGTCAGTGAGCTTAGTAGCGAAGGGGCTGTGACATTCTCAAACATCACCATCTCGGCGCTCAAGGTTAGACGGGCCGAGTCAACGGTGGAGCTGCCATCCGGCGGGACACTTGTGATGGCTGGGCTGCTTAAGGAAACCTACAAGCAGACGATTGAAGGCATACCTGGGTTGATGCAGATCCCAATACTAGGTTCGTTGTTCAAGAGCCGGGATTTTCTTAGACAGCAAACGGAACTAACAGTTTTTGTGACGCCTTATGTTGTCCAGGCTGTGTCGCAGAAAAAGCTTGTGCGGCCCGACAAGAACCTGATGCCGCCTTCGGATGCCGAGACGATTTTCCTGAATAGATTGAACAAGATCTACAACCCGGCTGGAACCGTGGCCCAGGGCACGTACCACGGCCAAGTTGGTTTCATCTATAAGTGAGGACGGACAGATGAAGTTGAAGAATAAAGTCCGGTTCGCAGACACTTGCAGGATCACATTCGTGACGCTGGGTTGCCTGATGGTTCTTGGCTGTCAGAACCAATCTCAAACACCGAGTCAGCTGCTTGCATCGCATGACTACCGGTTGAGGCATCCAATCGTTGTCACTGAAGAACCTGAAACGCTGGATCTACCTATTGGGAGAAGCACAAGAAGCCTGGTCGGACCCATTGAAGGAACGATTACGGCATTTGCCGTGGAATCACGGCGAAAAGGCGATGGTGCAGTGGAAATTCTTGTTCCGTCCGGCAGTGCGAATGAAGCAGCAGTTCACGCAGTGACACCTGAAATTCGTCAAGCGTTGCAACGTGGAGGTTTGGGCCGCTCGCGCATAACGACACGAACCTACTCTGTTCAAAATGCCGGCGCCGATGCTCCAATTCGACTTTCTTACGCCCGAATGAAGGCAACAGCCGGGACCTGTGGAAGCTGGCCGCGAAACATTGGTGGCGGTGTCGGCGAAAATGTGGACTACGAGAACTTCGGTTGCGCAACGCAGGCCAATTTGGCTGCAATGGTGGACAATCCCTCCGACCTGTTGACGCCAAGAGCCTCAACCCCGGCTGACCAGCAGCGCCGTGCGGTGGTTATTGAGAACTATCGGACAGGAGAAATCACAGCATCTGATTACATCGAAGGTGTTGGCGCACAAATTGCTGAGGAATAGGTGATAGAATGAGCGCAAATCCAGATTTGAAAGAACTGTCCGGCTATCTTGATCCTGCGACAGAGTTTGTCGAAAATCAGACAGGTACCAACGACGCGTTGCGTATCGGCAATATCCCGCGCATAACAGTCCATGGTTTCTGCCTGACAGAAACAACGATGCGCATTGCCGAAGCTGCAATGGAAGACCGTCGTATGACAAAAGCCCATCTGAAGCTCGACATGGGTGGGATTCCGTCGGCGATCGATACCTTCCAGCAAGCCCCCACGCCAAATCTGATCATCGTGGAGATTTCGGGAGCGCAGGAGGACTTTCTGCAGAACCTCGATCACTTGGCCGAGTATTGCGACGCGGGAACCAAGGTGATCGTTATCGGTGACGTGAACGACGTCACTCTTTACCGGGATCTCATTGCACGCGGCGTCAGTGAATATCTGATAACGCCGGTTACCGTTTTTCAGCTGATCGGGGCGATTGGCAATCTGTACGGCGATCCGGAAGCAGAGCCGTTGGGTCGTACTATTGCATTCTTCGGAGCAAAGGGCGGGTGTGGATCTTCGACGATTGCCCACAACAGTGCATGGTCTTTGTCCCGCGGGTTTCAGAGTGAAGTGGTCGTTACCGATCTTGACTTGCCATTCGGCACTGCAGGATTGGATTTCAATCAGGATCCGCTTCAAGGCGTTTACGAAGCTGTTTCTTCGCCCGATCGACTGGATGAAACTTATCTGGACAGGATTCTATCCAAATGCAGTGAGCATCTTAGCCTGTTGGCTGCTCCAGCAACTCTTGAGCGGACATACGATCATGGCGAGAAATCCTTTGAGTTGCTGCTGGAGACAATGAAGGCCAGTATGCCGCATGTGGTTCTGGACGTTCCACATGTTTGGAATTCATGGATCAAACATACTCTCTTGAACGTTGATGAAATCGTTTTGGTGGCGGAGCCAGATCTTGCCAATTTGCGAAACGCCAAAAACGTGGTCGATACGCTAAAACAGCTGCGGCCCAACGATTCTCCACCTGTGTTGGTCATGAACAGGGTCAATGTTCCGAAGCGTCCCGAAATCAAGCCGGATGAATTTGCCGGCGCTCTGGGTTTGTCCGTTCAGTCAGCCATCCCCTTTGACCCACAACTCTTCGGAACTGCTGCCAACAATGGGCAAATGATCGGAGAAATGGACGGCAAACATGCAGTTACGCGCGTGTTTGGCGAATTGGCTCAAGCTGTATCGGGCAAAGTTCAGCCCAGCGCTGCGCCTCGGTCCGCTCTCGCCGGGCTGTTGTCGAAACTGAAACGTAAGGCTGGCTGAGAGGCCCAGTAACGGAGCAAAAGATTCGTTATGTTTGGAAGACGCGGCAGTTCATCGTCTGGTATTCAGTCAACGCGGCCCGGGGGCGTGCCTGGGCTGGAGGATACTCCATCTTCAGCGGATGCGTCTGATGTGACAGCGTCTCATAGCGCCCCGGTCGAGCCGCAGGCAAAAGCCGCTCCACCTCCACCTCCACCTCCGCCTGAGCCGCCAGCGCCGACCTCGCAATCGCGAAAGAAAGACAGCGAATACTACGAAACCAAGGCTGAAATCTTCAACGCCTTGGTTGAGGCGATTGATTTGTCTCAACTTGCGCGCCTGGATGCCGAAGACGCAAGAGACGAGATCCGAGATGTCGTCAATGACATCATCGCGTTGAAAAATGTCGTTATGTCAATCTCCGAGCAGGAAGATCTGCTTGAAGATATCTGTAACGATGTTTTGGGGTATGGACCTTTGGAGCCACTTCTGGCTCGCGATGACATTGCTGACATCATGGTGAACGGTGCCCATACCGTTTACATCGAAACCGAGGGTAAAGTTGAACAGACGCCCATTGCCTTTCGCGACAATGCCCAGTTGATGAATATCTGTCAGCGGATCGTGAGTCAGGTCGGTAGGCGCGTTGATGATGCTAGCCCGATCTGTGACGCCCGCTTGCCCGATGGTTCCCGTGTCAACGTAATTGCGCCGCCACTGGCAATCGATGGCCCGGCTCTGACCATTCGTAAATTCAAACGCGACAAACTGACCTTGGACCAACTTGTTAAGTTCGGTTCGATCACGCCCGAGGGGGCGACTATTCTGCAGATCATCGGTCGCTCTCGCTGTAACGTTCTGATTTCTGGTGGTACGGGCTCCGGTAAGACGACGCTTCTGAACTGCCTGACCGCCTATATTGAAAACACCGAGCGCATCATCACTTGTGAAGACTCCGCCGAGCTTCAATTGCAGCAGCCACATGTGGTTCGGCTGGAAACTCGTCCGCCGAACCTTGAAGGTGAGGGCGAGATCACGATGCGTGATCTCGTGAAGAACTGTCTGCGTATGCGTCCTGAACGAATTATCGTTGGTGAGGTGCGTGGCCCGGAAGCGTTTGATCTGCTTCAGGCCATGAACACAGGTCACGATGGTTCCATGGGTACATTGCACGCCAACTCGCCCAGAGAAGCTCTTTCGAGGCTTGAATCTATGATCACCATGGGTGGATTTTCCCTGCCGTCGCGAACTCTGCGCGAGATGATCGTGTCCTCGATCGATGTCGTCGTTCAGGCTGCCCGTTTGCGTGACGGTTCACGCCGTATCACCCATGTGACGGAGGTGATGGGCATGGAAGGAGACATCATAACTACGCAGGATGTCTTCCTTTACGACATTGTTGGTGAAGACCCGAATGGCCGGATCATCGGCCGTCACCGGTCGACAGGTATTGGTCGTCCGAGATTTTGGGAGCGGGCAAGATACTTTGGTGAAGAGGCTCGTCTTGCTCAGGCACTGGATGCCGCCGAGATGCCGGAATAGATGGTGGAGTGAGAGCTTAGATGTCTGCGTTTGAACAATTTCTCACGCCCGAAATTACCGGGATTGCAGTGGCAGTGCTGGTCATGCTTGCCGTCGGTGGCATTATTTTCAGTCTTTTTCAACCAGCATTGTCGGGAACGAAGCAGCGCGATAAGCGAATGCAGGCTGTTGCCGCGCGACCTCAAAGCGATGGTCAACGAAAAGAACTGCGTGACAATGACCGTCGCAAGAGGTCGATTCAGGATCAATTGAAAGATTTTGAAGAACGGCAAAAGGCGAAACACGACAAACAGCACAAAGTCTCCCTCAAGGTGCGTATGGAGCAAGCAGGCCTGGCTTGGGAGATGAAGCACTTTGTCATCTTCAGCGCGATTTCATGCGTCATTTTTCTAATTGTTGGATATGTGGCAAGCGGAAATGTCCTGGTCGCCGGCGGACTGGGTTTTGCGGGCGCGCTCGGGTTTCCCCGCTGGTACGTATCGAGCAAGCGGAAACGCAGGTTCAATGCGTTTCTTGAAGAGCTTCCGAATGGCGTGGACATCATTGTTCGTGGCGTTAAAGCCGGCCTCCCGCTTAGTGACTGTATCAAGGTGGTTGCAAAAGAGGCTCGCGAGCCTGTGGCAACCGAGTTTCGAAAGATCACCGAAACACAAGTGATGGGGATCTCTCTTGCGGATGCGGTTGCAAGGCTTCCAGACCGCGTGCCTGTGGCGGAGGCAAACTTTTTCGCCATCGTCGTGGCCATTCAGCAAAAGGCCGGGGGTGGCTTGGCAGAGGCGCTTTCGAACTTGTCGAAAGTGCTCCGTGGCCGAAAGGCCATGAAAGGTAAGATCAAAGCGCTCAGTGCGGAAGCGAAGTCTTCCGCAGGCATCATCGCATGCATGCCGCCTGCTGTCGGCGGCATCATGTTTCTGATAGCGCCCGACTACATCATGATGTTGTTCACCACTACGACTGGTAACCTCATCATTGGTGGCTGTCTGTTCTGGATGTTTTGCGGTGTGATGGTCATGCGCGCCATGATCAATTTCGATTTCTAGGAGGCGGCAACATGGATATTGAAACAATCGCATCAAGGCAGTTCGTAGCCGCAGTTTTGGCGATGATAGCCGTGACCGGGACGATTTTTTCGCTGGTGATGCCGCTGGTTTCCCGAGATACGCTTAAGTCTCGCATGAAAAGTGTCGCGATCGAGAGAGCGAAGATCAGAGCGCAGGAAAGGGCACGCCTGCAAGCCAATCAAAATGCCTCAAAGGCAGCTCTTCGCAACCAACCAAAAGCACAGATGAAGAGCCTGGTAGATCGGCTCAATCTGAAGCAGGCACTGGCGGATGAAACAACGCAAGACAAGCTCCGAATGGCTGGTTATCGCGGTACTGCCCCACTTTATTACTTTCTGGTTGCCCGAATTGCGGTGCCGGGCGTCCTGCTTGCGGTTTCCTTGTTTTATGCGTTTCTGGTCCTGCCGGATACGCTTCCGACGCTGACCAAGATTTGTATTTGTCTCGCCATTGGCGGTCTTGGAACTTTTTTGCCTAACATTTATCTGAAGAACAGAATCGACAAAAGAAGGCTCAATATTCAAAGGGCTTGGCCGGATGCGCTCGATCTCATGCTGATCTGCGTGGAGTCCGGTATGTCGATCGAAGGTGCATTTCAGAGAGTTGCTGAAGAAGTTGGTGTCCAATCGGTCGACCTGGCCGAAGAGCTGACTCTGACGACTGCAGAACTTTCCTATTTGAGCGAGCGGCGTAGTGCGTACGAAAACCTGTCGAAACGAACCGGCGTTGATGGCGTGAAAAACGTAATGATGGCCCTGATACAGGCTGAACGCTACGGGACACCGGTTGGAACGGCACTTCGGACCATGTCAGATGATACCCGCGAGCAGCGTATGCAGATGGCAGAACAAAAAGCTGCCTCGCTGCCTCCCAAGCTGACCGTACCGATGATCCTGTTCTTCCTGCCCGTGCTTTTCTTTGTGATCATGAGCCCGGCGGTCATGCAGGTTATGGATATGGACGTTTTCTAGGCGATTGAACTCGGGTAAATTGTCCGCGCATCGGATTTGAATGAAAAGTAAAGAAAGGCCCGCTTGATTTTTTCAAGCGGGCCTTTCTTCTTTTAGTAACGTAATAGAGTTTTTTTCAGCTGTTGCGTTTTTCCATCATGGAACGCAGGTAGGCGATATTGGCTTCTGCCTGTCGAGGATCAAGTTCAGCCTGTGCGACCTGGATTGCTTCGTCGTATTTACCCTGGATACCAAGAACGAGCGCCAGATTTTGACGGACACGGCTGTCGGCACCTGGTAACACGGCAGCGCGGCGCAAGGTGTATTCTGCATCCGGCAGTTCGTTGGACAGCAGATAGGAGAGACCAAGGTTGTTCAAAAGACTCGGGTCGTCCGGAGCAATCTTGAGCGCTTGCTTGTAGAGGCTTCTGGCTTTTTCGTGATTTCCGGTCTGATCGTAAATCGCCGCTTGCGCGGACATCAGTTTCCAATCCGGCGTATCAGGTCTCTGTGCGCCCTGTAGAACATTGAGAGCGGCGTCGAAACGTCCGTTCATCGCGAGAACCTTGCCGTATGCAGAAGCTATCACCCTGTCCTTCGGGTGCGCGATAACTCCGGATCGCAGCACCGCCATCGCTTGCGGCATTTGGCCGTTCTGGCTCAGTGCGTTTGCGTATCCAAGGATGGCCGCACGGTTTTTGCGGTCCTTTTCGTAAGCCTTGCTCCACTTGGATACCGCAGCGCGCGCTTCGTGGGAACCTGGTGCGCTGTAGTTGACGCCGGAGGCAGGCGAGTGGGTGCCCGTGGCCTTGTTGGAAGCACAGCCTGTGACAAGAACAAGTGCAGTCATGGCCGTCAGCGTCGAAGCAAGACGGGTACGGCGTTTAACGGAACCGGTTCTGGGCGCGTGCATTGTCAACATCCTTGTTGTCCGCAGCTATTATGTTTCCCTTAGAGAAATAGATAATTAACCCTAATGGTTGGTTAAGCGGCGTTGCGAATTGCGAGAAATCCAAAAGACCATGCCGGCATATTGCGCTGGCGAGCTGTGCGGCTTACCTGTTGAGCATTCGATCAAGTTCAACGGAGTACCTCCCGTGCGTGAGAGCCTTGTCCGCAAAAGTGATGTTTCAGCTTCCACTCCCATTATCGCAGTCACACAAGCCGGTTTGCCGGAGGTGCTCGCCGGACTGGGAGAGGCGGCCGCCAGCTGGTGTGAGGTTCATGACTTCACAGGCAAAGCATCCACCCATCAACTTGTGCCGGGCTTGAACGGCGAGGGGGCTGCCGTTCTCTTCGGTGTCGAAGAAAGCGGATTGTCACATCCGTTCGCTCTCGGCGGCCTCGCAAAAAGCCTCCCGGCAGGAGACTATTCCCTTGCGGATGACTTTCCGGATCAGGAACAGGCTGCTCTGGGATTTGCACTTTCGGCCTACCGGTTCGAGCGCTATGTCACCCCGTCTGGCAAATCGCGCAGGCTCGCGGTGTCAGATGACGTTGATCTGGGGCGCATCGGTGTCATTCTCGATGGCGTTCAGCTTGCACGCGACCTGATCAATACGCCGGCAAATGACATGGGTCCTGAAGACCTGGCCAGGGCAATCGAGGAGCTGTTTGCAGCGAATGGCGGCACTGGCCGGGTTGTTGTCGGCAAAGATCTGCTGACCGAGAACTTTCCGATGGTGCACGCGGTCGGCCGGGCGAGTTCAAGGGCACCGCGTCTTGCTGACTACACGTGGGGTGAGGAAGATGCCCCGAAGGTCACACTTGTCGGCAAGGGCGTGATTTTCGATACGGGTGGGCTCAATCTGAAGCCGGGTTCTTCGATGGCCCTGATGAAAAAAGACATGGGCGGCGCTGCAAACGTGCTTGGCCTGGCCTCGATGATCATGGCCGCCAAGCTGCCCGTTCGCCTAAGGGTCATTGTTCCGTGCGTCGAAAATGCCGTTTCAGGCAATTCGTTCCGTCCCGGTGACATTTTGCAGAGCCGGAAAGGCCTGAGCGTCGAAATCGGCAACACCGACGCCGAAGGGCGCCTCGTGCTCGGAGATGCTCTTGCGCTAGCGGATGAAGAAAGCCCAGAGCTGCTGGTCGACATGGCCACATTGACCGGGGCTGCGCGTGTTGCACTCGGGCCGGATCTGCCGCCCTTCTATACGGATGACGAGGAATTGGCCGAGGATATTGCGGTGATGGCGGAAGCTGCCACCGACCCGCTTTGGCGCATGCCGCTCTGGCAGCCATACATGAAGTATCTCGACAGCAAGATCGCGGACATCAACCATATCAACACGACCGGAGCGGGTTTTGCCGGTTCGGTGACCGCGGCGCTGTTCCTGTCCCGTTTTGTCGAAAACGCGCAAAGCTGGGTGCATTTCGACATCTTTGGTTGGACGCCAGCGGAAAAACCGGGGAAACCTTCGGGAGGGGAGGCACAGGGCATCCGTTGCCTGTTCGACCTGATCTCGGATCGTTTCGCGAATAAATAACGGCTCCGAAACGTTTGTGTGTTTTGATAGTCGTGGAAATTGGTAGGGACCAGCTGATCCATGGCTGTCGAAATGCGCGCCTCGCAGGCGCTGAAACTGATGCACGAGGTGAATTTGGCGCTGGTGCGCGACAGTGAACAGGATCTGTCAGCGCGCCAGCTGACGATTCTTCTCACCGTCTACCTCGAACCTCCGCCCCATACGGTTCGGGGGCTGGCGGCAAAACTGAACGTAACCAAGCCGGCAATCACGCGCGCGCTCGATACGCTAGGCAGCATGAGATTGCTGTCGCGCAAACGCGATGAGGCCGACAAGCGCAACGTGATCATCACCCGCACGGTTGAAGGGGCGCTCTATCTGGAGCAGCTTGGAGATCTTGTGGTTGAAAAGGCGGGCGAGTTGCCGCGCTGAACCTTGATGATATCGGGATAGTACCTGACGATGAATGATTCCATTGACCGCCGCCGCCATCCGGTTCGCCCCGAGCTTGCTGCTCTCGACTATGAGGGCCGGATAGAGGCTGCCCGGTTCGTTGAGGGTGAAGTGTTTCAGATCACGACTGACAGGATCGCGATCCGGCCGGAACCGCGCCCGGATCGTTCGATTGATACGGAAGCGCTGCGAGGCGAGTGGGTAACCGTTTACGAACAGACGCCGGAAGGTTGGGCCTGGGGGCAGCTCGACACCGACGGATATGTCGGCTGGTTCTCCTCAGACTGTCTGGGACCGGTTGTGGCATCTACGCATCGGGTCCGGGCCTTGCGGACCTACCGCTATCCGGGACCGGACTTGAAGCTTCCGCCGCTGGGACTGTTGTCGCTCGGTTCCAAAGTCACGGTGACCGGTGAGGTCGAGACGCGTGGTCTAAAGTACGCCCTTTTGAGCGACGGGTCGGCGGTGGTTGCCAAGCACCTGGTTCCGGTTGACGCTCAGGAAAAGGACTGGGTTTCAGTTGCCGAAGAGCTGATTGGAACGCCGTATCTCTGGGGAGGGCGGTCCAGCCTCGGGCTCGATTGTTCTGCCCTCGTGCAGCTGGCTGCACAAACGGCAGGTATTGATCTGCCACGTGACAGCGACATGCAGGAAGCCGAGGCAGGCGAAGAAATTCCGCATGACGGCCCGGCAAGTCTTCAACGCGGCGATCTTCTGTTCTGGAAAGGTCATGTCGGCATCATTGCCGGCAAGAACAGGCTGCTGCACGCCAACGGTTACACAATGACCGTTGCCTACGAGCAGCTTGATCAGGCGATCGAGCGGATCGCGGCGACCGAATGGGGAGCGATAACCAAGGCCCGGCGGCTGGCTGCCTCCTCTGACTAGCCCTTGGGGGTAAGCGCCAGCTTGGGTTCCGGCGTTGAGACCTCTTCCGCTGAACCCTGAACTTCTCCAAGCTCCAGGTCTTCGATCTTGCGGCTCCGCTTGCCGATCTTGTCCGATGAAATCAGGATCTGGTCGATGTCCTTGTTCGCCTGGGCGAAGTGCGATTGAAGCTTGCCCACACGATCGTTGAGGCGGCCGACATCGGCAATCAGATGACCGACTTCCGCCTGAATCAGGTGTGCCTGTTCCCGCATCTTGGCATCGCGCAGTACCGACTGGATCACCTGGATCGACAGCATGAGCAGGGAAGGGGACACGATTACGACCCGCGCCCTGTGCGCCTTCTGCACCAGGTCTTCGAAACTTTCGTTAAGCTCGGCAAAGACGCTTTCTGACGGAACGAACAGGAAGGCGGTGTCCTGGGTTTCTCCGGGCAGCAGGTATTTCTCGCCAATGTCCTGGATGTGTTTCGTAAAATCCCTGCGGAACTGCGCCTGAGCGTATTTGAGCTGCTCCTCCGTTTCCGCATTGCGCAAGAGGTTAAAGGCCTCCAGCGGAAATTTTGCGTCAATGGCAAGCGGCGGTGCGCCGTTGGGCATATGGATCAGGCAATCCGGACGGCTGTTGTTGGAAAGGGTGGCCTGGAAGGAATAGATGCTCGGCGCCAACTGGTCCTGAATGATCGCTTCCATCCGTCCCTGCCCGAAAGCACCACGCGTCTGTTTGTTGGCAAGGATCGCCTGGAGCTGGCCGACCTGACCGGAAAGATCGGTAATGGTCCTCTGCGCCCTGTCGATGACAGCCAATCTCTCATGCAGGTGACGCAGTCCGTCCTGGGTTCGTTTGCTGGTATCCGCCATGGAAAGCCCGAGCTTGTGCCCCATGCCGTCCAACCGTTCGTTGACAGCGCGCATCAGGTCGGACTGACGTGAGCCGAATACTTCCGCCATGGTCTGCATGCGCCCCGTCATCTCGCCCTGCGATTTGAGCAGTTGCGAGAGATGGCTTTCAAGCTCGTGGATGCGTTCTGTTGCCGCCGTGTCGGCTTCGGCACGCAGCCGGATTTCACGCATGGTCTTGAGCACCAGCCAGACGATCAACGCCAGCAGCAGCAACCCACCTGCAATCGCGGTTTCCAGAACCGTCACCGGACGGCCACTCAACTCAAACAGAATCTCATTCATGAAACAAACATAGAACGATTCGGCACGCCAGCACATCTGCATGGCGTTTCTCGCCCGTTGAAAACCTTGGCCATCCCTGCGATTTCCGCGTTGACCGGCGCCGTACGATTGCCTATGTCAGGCGCATGACAATACGCCCGATTATCACCATTCCCGATCCGGTCCTGCGCCAGGTCTGTGCACCGATCGAAAGCATCGACGCTGACACGCGTGCGCTGGCAGATGACATGCTGGAAACCATGTATGACGCTCCTGGCATCGGCCTGGCCGCCAGCCAGATCGGCATCCTGAAACGTATTTTCGTTCTGGACGTTGCCAAGGAAGATGCGCCGAAGGAACCGATGGTCTTCATCAATCCGAAGATCGTCTGGTCAAGTGACGAATTGTCCGTCTACCAGGAAGGGTGCCTGTCGATCCCGGAATATTTCGAGGATGTGGAACGGCCTGCGGAAGTAACGGTTCAGTTTTTGAACCGTGAAGGAAATGAGCAGGAGATCAAGGCGGACGGATTGCTGGCAACTTGCATTCAGCATGAGCTTGACCATCTCAACGGGAAATTGTTCATTGATTACCTGTCGAAGCTGAAGCGCGACAGGGTCGTAAAGAAATTCGCGAAGCAGGCAAAACTGGCCGGCAAGTAGCAGGCCTTGCAAAGTGGGGGCAGACGTTATGGATCAGGCTTTGTTCCTGAAAATTTTTGCTGCGCTCTTTGCAATCATGAGTCCGATCGCCAATTTGCCGGTCTTCCTGGCCCTGACGGCCGACCGTGGACCCGCCTTTGAGCGAAAAGTGGCGATGACGCTTCTTGTCAGCCTGACAACCGGAGCAGTCATTGTCGGATTTTCCGGCGACATCATTCTGAAAGTCTTTGGCATCAGTCTGGACGCTTTCCGCCTCGCCGGCGGTTTCCTGATCCTGTTGATCTCGTTGGATCTGATCAGAGGCCAGAAGGCCTCGGCGCATCACGGCACAGCCAAGGAAAAGGAGAACATGAAGTCGCAGGACAATCCCGCGATCTATCCTCTGACTGTGCCTATCCTGCTCGGGCCTGGCTCGATCTCGACCATGATCATCTTCCGCGGCCAGGTACATGGCACAGCGCAGGAGATTGCCTACGTAGCCGGCGTTTCCGCGGCGATCGGATTATTGATCGTGACCTTCTTTTCCGCGCCCTTTCTATCACGGTTCATCGGCGAAACCGCAAACAGCGTCATGAGCCGACTGATGGGCATGATCCTTGCAGCAATTGCCATGGAAATGATGACGGACAGTCTGAAGGTCCTGTTGCCGGGATTGGCCTGAGCGATACTGTTTCTTCCTATCTTGTGAGGGCCCGGTCTTCCGTGCATAAGGGGCGAAACATTCGTCGCCCTTCAGGAGCGCTCAAGAAGCCTCAAGGAAACCCATGTCTCTTCGCGTAGTATTTATGGGCACCCCGGAATTTTCGGTGCCGACACTCATGGAAATCGTAGGTCAGGGCCACGACGTCGTGGCTTGTTACTCCCAGCCGCCGCGTCCGGCCGGTCGGGGCATGGATCTGAAAAAGTCGCCGGTGCACGAAGCGGCGGAATCGTTCGGTATTCCCGTATTCACGCCCAAAAGCCTGAAAGGCGAGACAGAACAGGCTGAATTTGCCGCTTTGCAGGCTGATGTGGCCGTGGTTGTGGCCTACGGATTGTTGCTGCCATCTGAAGTGCTGGCCGCGCCGCAGTTCGGTTGTTTGAACCTGCATGCGTCGATGTTGCCGCGTTGGCGTGGTGCCGCGCCGATCAACCGGGCAATCATGGCAGGCGACAAGGAAACCGCGGTTCAGGTCATGCGCATGGAAGAGGGGCTCGATACGGGTCCTGTCTGCATGTCCGAAACCGTTGCCATCGGCAAGAACATGACCGCCGGCGAATTGCATGACCGGCTCTCCGGACTGGGCGGCGACCTGATGGTACGCGCGCTCGCAGCTCTCTCTCGTGGGGCTCTTGGAGAGCAGGCGCAGGCAGAGGAGGGGGTCACCTACGCAGCCAAACTGTCCAAACAAGAGACCCGCATTGACTGGTCAAACCCGGCAGCAGACATACACAATCATATTCGGGGCCTGTCTCCGTTCCCGGGCGCCTGGTGTGAAATGACGCTCGGCGGCAAATCGGAGCGTGTGAAAATTTTGCGCAGCGCTGTTGTCGAAGGCGAGGGGGCTCCGGGCACCGTATTGAAATCGGACGAGGCGCCGGTGGTTGCTTGCGCATCTGGCGCAATTCGTCTTGATCAGGTTCAAAGGGCTGGCAAGAAGCCAATGAGCGGTGCGGATTTCCTTCGTGGTGCTGCACTTTCTGATGGCAGTGTTCTGGACTAAGCTGACTGCAGGAGAAGCAAATGACCGATACTGCCGCCAACCAGAACCTTGTCGTCCGAGATGTGACACCTGACGATGAAGCCGCTGTTCGCGATCTTGTCAGTGCCGCGTTCCCTTCGGACATGGAAGCGCGCCTGGTTCATACGCTACGCCATTGCGGTGCCCTGGTTCTGGAACAGATTGCCGTCGACGAAGATGGATCGGTTGTCGGTCATGTCGCCTATAGTCGGGTGACACCTGCTGCAGTCGGACCTGGGCATGCGCTTCAGGTCGTTTGTCTTGCTCCCGTTTCCGTTTGGCCGGACAAGCAGCGGAGCGGCATTGGATCAGTTTTGATCAGATCGTCTTTGCAAAAACTGAAAGAGCTCGGCGAGGATTTGGTTTTGGTCCTCGGACCGCCGTCCTACTATCCGAGGTTTGGTTTCGATCCGGTTCTAGCCCGCAAGGTACAAGGACCTTATGCGGGAGACGCATTCATGGCCCTTGCGCTGACGGAGCCGGGTTCTCGCGACCTCCCGATTGAAGTGGCGTTTGCCACCCCATTCCAAGAATTCGAGTAATATGCCGCGATACAAATTGACGGTGGAATATGACGGCAGACCGTTCTGCGGCTGGCAGCGTCAGGCAAACGGCCCGTCTGTGCAGGCTGTGATCGAACGTGCCATCAAGGCATTCTCCGGTGAAGAGGTTACGATCGGTGGAGCGGGACGCACAGACACCGGTGTCCACGCGACGGGGCAGGTTTGCCACGCTGATCTTTCAAAGGCCTGGCCGGCCAAAACCATCATGGGGGCGATGAATTTTCATTGTCAGCCGGATCCGGTGGTTGTTCTGGATTGCGAAGAAATGCATGAAGGCTTCGACGCCCGCTTTTCGGCGATCCGTCGTTCCTACCGTTACAGAATTCACAACCGGGTCCCCCCGCTCACTCATCAGCGTGGCTTGGCGTGGCATGTGAAACACGAGCTTAATGCCGATATCATGCATGAGGCCGCGCAGGAGTTCGTTGGCCATCACGACTTCACCACCTTCCGGCACTCGCGTTGCCAGGCGAAAAGCCCGGAAAAGACGCTTGAGGACTTTTCGGTCTTCCGCGAGGGCGAGTTCGTTATTGCCGAATGTTCTTCGCGATCTTTCCTGCACAATCAGGTTCGCTCGATGGTTGGAACCTTGAGATTGATCGGGGAAGGCAAATGGGGACCAGGGGATGTTTCCAAGGCACTTGCCGCTCGAGATCGCAAGGCCTGTGGCCCGGTTGCTCCAGCCGATGGGCTGTATCTGACGCGTGTCGACTATCGCCCGGCACAGGTCGATATTGAATCGCTGGCGGACTGGCAGGCGCGCAAGGCTGCAATGGTGACCGCCGATGAAGATGACGAATAGTACTTCATCGGGCACTGGCTTCAGCAGGCGCAAACTCACCGTTGCCAACTGTTGATTGAGCTATTCTACGGTGGTTCGCGGTCCAAATTTTCCATCCCATTGCGTCGATAACTCAATCTTGAAGGTCGATGAATTTTGACTGATGCTGGCCTGCTGGTTTGCTGGGTGCAATTGGGGGGACGTCCGAAGCCAGTCCACTATGTGCAGTGCGACATAATAACCGAAATTCTTGTTGTCGAAACGAGCGATTAGGCCTCCGGATATCTTGATGTAGATGACATCATCTGGTTTCAAAGCCTCTTAAAAGCGCCGATCTGCAGGTGATATTTTCGAGGAAATCTGCGGGTTTTAATCTCAGTACATGTTGCGCCCGGTAATTCTCGGCTGTGAACATTCCGCAGTTGAAAAGACGTCGACGCAGCGAGAGCGGCCATTTCAAGATCGGCACACGTCCCTGAAAAAACTCGCAAAGGGTGGTGGAACTTTAGCGCTGGCTCCCCATATCAGGCGCACTCGACCTCACCGAAAAACTTCAACAATTGTCTGACGAATGACGACACAGGCGGCCTCGCGGTTCTGCATGTGTACATTTGGACAAATGTACGTTTATACAATTTGACAAATGAATCGTTTGAGTCTAATTGTTGCCGCAACATTCAGTCCTACCACTCAAACAGGTGCATTCAAGCGTCGGCTCGTTGTACGTGATTTGAAGTATTGCTGAAAAATTTTTAAGTATTCATGGCGTGTGAACTCTGGCTATCAAACTGGTGCCGGAGCGATGCCGTTTGAAATAGTGAAAGAAAATATTCCTTTAATATCAATCTGTTGCAAAAATATGACTCAAAAAATCAATGTTCTCAAGGGAGCCTTTCCGGGCTTGAAAGTGTGGAGCGGAATTGTTTTCTATTGGCGAGGCAGGCAAGTAAATTAAGTTGAACTCGATTGATTCGAGGAAAAACTAAGCAAGAACGGTAAGTTGCTAAATTAAGTTTCGTTCACTTGGTTGCTGGTGCAGATTAAAACTTGGAGAAAACAATGAAACTCAAGAGCTTGATGCTCGGCGCTGCAGCAGTTGCTACAGCCACCACCGCCCAGGCAGCCGACCTTCCGGTTGCTCCGGAGCCGGTCGACTACGTTCGTGTATGTGACGCATACGGCGCACGCTTCTACTACATCCCGGGTACCGAAACCTGCCTGCGCGTAGGTGGCCGTGTTCGTACCCAGGTTGTTGTCAACAACGTTCTGGACAACGACAGCAGCGCATGGGGCGACCGTGACTCCGACGGTTACTCCTGGCTGGCTCGTGGTTACCTGTACCTTGACGCTCGCACCGCGACCGAATTCGGTACCCTGCGCTCCTACATCGCGATGTACGGTTCTTCCACGAACGGCGACAATTCTTCCTTCACGCTGGACAACGCCTACATTCAGTGGGGCGGTCTGACCGCTGGTCGTCTGACATCCAACTTCGACATCTTCACCGGTCAGGCATTCATCGGTGTTGTTGATCGTGACTGGTCCGACGTAACCACCAACCAGATCGCTTACACCGCTGCTTTCGGCAACGGCTTCTCCGCAACGGTCGCTCTGGAAGACCGTTCTTCCCGTGAATACGGCGACTACGGCGGAACCCGTGCTCCGGACGCAGTCGTTGCTCTTGGTGTTTCCCAGGGTTGGGGTTCCGCACAGCTGTCGGGTGCTCTGCACCAGGTCTACCCGGATACCGCAAACAACAACGCGACTTCGGGCGAAGACAACCTCGGTTGGGCGATCGGCGGTGGTGCTGTCATCAACCTGCCATTCGCCAACTCCGGTTCGAACGTCTTCTTCCAGGGCTTCTACGCCGACGGTGCACTCGCCTACATCACCACCTATGACGGTGTTGCAGACTACAACGGCGACGACACCTCAACCGGTTACTCCCTGTCCGCTGGTGCCTACATCCAGGCAACGTCCACAATCGGACTTGCACTTGATGGTTCCTATGCCGATATCGATGCTGCAGCGGGTCTTAACGACGTAACCCGTTACGCAATCGATGGTTCCGTTCAGTGGGAGCCGGTCTCCGGTTTCGTTCTTGGTGCTGACGTCGGTTACGCAAACGTTGATGTCGACACACAAGGCGACACCGACGAACTGCTCTTCGGCGTTCGTATGCAGAGAACGTTCTAATTGTCAGCGAACCACTGACAGCGGTCATATGACCTCCTTGACCTCTAGTCAGTCAGCGGCCCGGCAGGCTCCAATCTGCCGGGCCGTCCCCATTCGGGAGACGCCTTCAGATTCTGAAGCCAAACGATGGTGGCAGCAAGAGGGTAGGATTTGTCTTGTGACTAGGCTTCGACGCTGTTCTCGATAAGCTGTCTCAAGGTCGCATAGGTTTTGCGTACCTGATCGAGATCGACGACACTCTTTTTCATGTGGTCGAACGAAAAAATGACGAAATTGCACAGGTCGGTGTATGTGATCGATTCCAGCCGCAATTTGCTTTCGAACGGCTTCAGGACATCACTGATTGCGTCATTGTAGATTTTGATAATGCTGTTTTTCTTTTCCAGATCGAAGCTTTCGATCACCTGCATTATTTCCTCTCGATGAGGCACTTGCAGGATCACCTGGCATGGCTCCAGGGCCAGGTACTTGAACGCAATGTCCAATCGCTTTCCGATCTCGTTCAGGCCGGAGCATTCTTCGGCGACAGCGCGTGCTGACGTTTGTGCAAGATGTTTCAGCGCTCCATAGATCAGTTCTTCCTTGCCGTCATACGCATTATAGAGTGATTGCCGCGCGACGCCTGCAGCGGTTGCTATCTCGCTCATTGTGGTCTTCTTGACGCCATAATGAGAAAAAAGCTGAAGTGCGGTTTCTACGATCTTGATATCACGTTCATTCATACCTACGTGATATTGTTTATGCGTGTGCCTGTCAATTTTTTGGACGAAAGCACTGGGTTAGTCCATTTGCACAAAGCGACGGGACTTGAGACGACGGCTATTTCCGGCTGTTGACGCTCCCAAATGGGGGCTTGCTGGTTCAGCAAATGCCATCAGCCCTGAACAGTCACAATTGCTGATTCGTCCACTGTTCCAAATACTAAGCGTGATTGCACAGTCCAATCAGCTTCAGATTGACTGGCGGCAATTCCATGTTGCCGCCACCCCGTGAAACCAGATGCTATGTGCGGGAGGTCAATTGACCTAGCCGATGTTCTCCTTCGGCAGCGACACGCACTTGCGGTAGAGGTGCCAGGTCGTGTGCCCGAGGATTGGCAGTGTGATGATCAGGCCGATAAAGGCCGGTACGATGGAGACGAGCAGCACCGCCGTCACGACCAGGGCCCAGCCGATCATCGGAACAGGTGAAGTCACAACGGCACGTACGCTGGTGATCATTGCCGTAATGAAATCCCTGTCGTCTTCCAGAAGCAGTGGGAACGAAACCACAGTCAGTGAAAACAGGATCAGGGACAGGACCGCTCCAACCACGTGTCCGACGGCGAGGAACATCAACCCCTCCGGCGTCGTTACGATGGTGTTCAGGAATTCCTCAAACGAAGCAAAGGAGCGGAAGCCGAGAAACAGGGCCAACAGCAGGCGAACCTGGTACATCCACATGATCTGGATGAAAAGAACGACAAACGCCATCCAGGAAAGTTCCCGTCCCTTTTGCGCCCACATGGTCTTGAAAATCTCCGACCAGGAGAGAGAGGTACCGGTTTCCAGGCGGCGGCTGACCTCGTAGAGGCCGACAGCAGCAAATGGACCGATGAGCACGAAGCCGGCAGCGGCCGGGTAGGACAGATAGCTCATGTTCAGCGCAGCCGCGCTCAAGATGACAAACAGGCCGCCGATTGCAAACAAAGCACCGATGCAAAGACCGTAGACCGGCGCTTTCCGGAAATCTGAAAGTCCCGCCGCCAAAGCGTCGATGACGTCGTTAACGCTGATCTTGTTGACCTGCGGCATCGGCCGCAAACCACCGTTTGTAGGGGTTCCCGTATCCGTTGAGGTCGAATTGTTGTCGCTCATCCGTCAGCTTCCTCCCAAAAGCCAATTGAAGATCTGCTTTTTGCAGAAAAACAACCTTAACCAATACCGCGCCTGTTACTCAATGCGCAGAAGGACTTACATCTCGTGAAACCGGATTATACCACGGTCCGCGGATTGCACTGGAATGCAGGCGATCGGCTCGCCAGTTCAATGCGCTTCGTCAGAAATAGTCGGCACATCTCGCTGCGCCATTCTTTGACCCTTCGTGTCATTTCCCATGCAGGAATGAATGCGGACCAGGAGGCCGGATCGATCCGGCCTCCCGAGACGCGGAAGTTCTATCCGGTACTTCCGGCAGGTTTGGCTTCGTCAGCCGCCACTGCTGCGGCCGCAGCGGCAGTGAGTGCCTCTTTCTGGTTCTCGTCAAGCTTGGCATTCTCAGGAAGTTGGACCCGGACTTCCTTCCGGGCAAACTGAATGCCGTTTTCCTCAAATGCCTTTTGAACCCGTTTGTATATTTCCTTGCGCACGCCGAATTGCTTGCCGGGCTTTGTGGTGAATTTACCGCGCACAACGATGCCGACGTCATCGACATCCGCAACTCCCTGACCCTTGAACGGGGCCAGGATATCTTCCTGGAACTCTTCCATTTCCATGATTTCCTGGCCGATACGCTTGAAGAGTTTGCGGACTTTCTCGACATCCGTGTCGAAAGGTACCGTGAACTTCAGCTTCATGATCACCCAGTCGCGGGAAAGGTTGGTGAGCTTCGGGATTTCACCATAGGGCACGATATGTATGGCACCGCGCGTGCCGCGCAATTGCAGCGAGCGGATGGAGATTTTCTCGATGGTTCCCTGTGTTCCGCCGGTGTCGATAAATTCGCCAAGGCGGAAGGCGTCATCCATCAGGAAGAAAATACCCGAGACCACATCGCGCACCAGCGTCTGTGCGCCGAAACCGACGGCCAGACCGACAACACCGGCACCGGCGAGAAGCGGAGTGATGTTGACGCCGAGCTGGCTCAACGCCAGGAGACCGGTCAGCGTCAGGATCGTGATCTGCAGGACGATGCGAACCAGCGGCAGAATGGTCGCCATGCGGGACTTGCCGGCCCCGCCCATCTCCGCGTCGTCATCCTGCTCGACGGTGGGAGGTGAGTCCTTTGCAAGCTGGTGGGCAACCCAAAGGTTGGTGACTTCCCAGGCGAGATAACCTGCAGCCAGGATCAACAGGAAAATCACTGTGCTTCGCGCAACTTCCGACCCGTCATTGGCACCAAGAGCGAGCAGGTTCAGGCCGTAGATGCGCCCGACCAGGAAAACCAGAAATGCCAGCAAAGTGACCCGAGCTATCCGGACATAGCTGTGCCGGGTCTGCATGTGAGCAGCTTCCGCCACCGGTCCTTCGCCCTGCATCGGCGGAACGATATGCGAAACGATGCCGCGAACCATCGTGTCGAGAAACGGTGCGAACACCACGAGGATGATCACAGCGAACGACCGACCAGCTGTCAGTGCCTCGACGCCCATGCTGGTGGCGATCTGCACCAGCAGCCAGTTGAAGGCAATGAACACCATGGAGAAGTAGGGCCAGAAATGCGCCATGCGCTCCAGACCGCTTGTCGGTTCTGTATCGTCACCGAGGATGATGCTGGTCAGGCCGTGACGGGCTTTCCAGATCACTGCGATGATCCATGCGTTCACTCCGAAGCCGATGAAGAAGCGGAAGGTTCCCCCCACATCGTTTCCTGAGGCATGCATGACGTTGCGCAGGAAGAAAGCGATTCCGACGATGGTGAACAGCGTTGTGAAACTGCGGTAGAGCGATTTGGCGGTCGCGTCATCCGCCGTCACAAGCCTGAGTTCACGACGATGCGGCGCCAGTGCAAAACGCAGAAGCGCGGCAACCAGGCGTGGCATGAACACAATCCAGAAAACGGCCTGAAGCGCGAGCTCTTGAGCGGCTGGGTTAAAAACAGCCACCCGGCCGACAACGAGGGCAACGATTGCGAACACGATCAGTCCGCCGAGATCGAGTCCAGCGCGTGTCGACACGAGTTTAACTGTCTCAAAAAGGCTTTCAGGAGTGCGGTTCTTGATCGTCTCGCGCCGCGAAGTTGCGAACCGGTTCACGAGGAACTCCGCAGCAAAACCAGCTGCCAGGATCAGGGCAATGGAGCCGGCCAGAATATGGATCGGACCTGCAATCGTGCCGGAAAAGAGGGCGGCGATACTGGCGAAGATGCCCGTGAACAGACCGGGCAGGTTCAGAAAATGTCCGACGCTCGCCGAACCGAAATCGGAAAGTGCCGTTCTTACCTGGTCGATGAAACCAGGTCCCTGCGCGACGGGCTGCACGTCCTGTCTCGCTGCGGCGCTTTGCTGCAGCAGCGTCATCAGGTCCGTCAGAGCTTCAACTTGTTCCGGGTCGAGATCTGAAACCAGTTTCTCCATCGCTTCTGGCTGCAAGGCGGTGGGAAGGTTGGAAGTGGTGTCCTGAGCAATTGCGGGTGCGGCCAACAAGGCCAGGAAACTGAGAATTAGTGTGAATACACAGGAGATAAAGGATTTTCTCCAGACACCGGTCATAGACGAGCCCCCTCGGCGGTGTTGAATCGTATAACCCTTAATAGACACGCTCGGCGCGTAAAATCCAACAAAATAACCTCGCGGCAATTTGGTGCGGTTGGAAGCTTTGCCGGCGCGGAGGCTCGCCTGACCGGCCCCCAATGCAATTAGAAGGCAAGACGGACCTTGATCCGGGCAGCTTATGCGTCTACCTCCTTGCCAGAACAATCATAGTGAGCAGGATTGAATGAATACGCCTCCGCAGAGTGCGAATATTTCACCCGGGCCAGTTTGGGCCCTGCTGAGCCCGATCGGTCGCCTCGGCCGTCAACCTTATTGGCTGAGCTTTGCCTTCGTCTGGGTCATCATCGGAATTTCGATCCGGCTTTGGTTCATCTCCGTGCCAGAGTTGCCGACACCGGAGGATGTCACAGCCGGGGCGTTCATGGAGTCCAACCCGCTGTTTCCGATCCTGTTCTTCGTATTGCAGTGGTTTGAGCTGGCACTCGTCATAAAGCGCCTTCAGGATATCGGGCATAGCGGGTTCTGGGCGCTGCTCATCTTCGTACCGTTCGTGAACCTGATCATGGTGTTTTTTGTCGGCTTTGCGCCGAGCCAGGAAGAGCCCAACCGTCACGGCCCTCTGCCTAACAGCTATTGGCGCAAAAGCTGAAGTTGCGCTGCACTTGTTTGAACCAGAAATACAGACGAAAGCTGATCCGATATGTCTTCTTCCGCAGTGTCCATCGCCCAAGACCTGATCCGTTGTCCTTCGGTCACACCGGCTGAGGGCGGGGCGCTGTCCACGTTGGAAAAAATCCTGGGCGAGGCCGGCTTCGCGGTGTCCCGCGTGACCTTTCAGGATGAAGACACTCTCGACGTTGAGAACCTGTTTGCCTCAATCGGCTCCGGAAGCCCGCATTTCGTTTTTGCAGGCCATACGGATGTTGTTCCGGTTGGGGCGGAAAGCGACTGGACCCATGGTCCCTTCGAAGGAACGATTTCAGACGGAGTTCTTTACGGCCGTGGTGCAGTGGACATGAAAGGCGGCATTGCCGCGTTTGCTGCCGCCGCGCTCGAGTTTGTCAGTGAAACAGGCCCGGATTTCGGTGGCACCATTTCGTTCCTGATCACTGGCGACGAAGAGGGGCCGGCCGTCAACGGAACGGTGAAACTGCTGGAATGGGCAAAGGCGCAGGGACATGAATTTGATGCCTGCATTGTCGGCGAACCCACGAACCCTGAAAAACTCGGCGATGCTATCAAGGTCGGTCGGCGCGGATCGCTGTCCGGCATCGTGACCGTGTCGGGTGTTCAAGGTCATGCTGCCTATCCGCATCTTGCCGACAACCCCATTCCCGGTCTTGTCCGCCTGATGGCTGCGCTCGATGCGCTGGAGCTCGATCAAGGCAACGAGCGGTTCCAACCTTCAAATCTTGAAATCGTGACCGTGGACGTTGGCAACACTGCATTCAATGTCATTCCCGCGCATGCCGAGTTCCGCTTCAATATCCGCTACAACGACGAATGGACGCTGGAAAGCCTGAGAGCGAAAATCCTTCAAACGCTTGAGTCCGTGGACGTTGGTGATTTGAAGCTCGATATTCAGTTCAAGCGTGATGCCAGCGAATCTTTCCTGACCAGGGATGAAACGCTGATCGCCGCCCTCGGCAGTGCCGTACAGGCCGAGACTGAGCGCCTGCCGGAACTCTCCACCGGTGGCGGCACGTCCGACGCACGCTTTATCAAAAACTACTGCCCGGTCGTGGAGTTCGGGTTGGTTGGGCAGACCATGCACAAGGTGGATGAGTGCGTTGCAATTTCTGATCTTGATCAACTGGCTGCAATCTATAAACGATTCTTGTTGAGCTATTTCTCAAAAGACGTGTAGCGTTGACCTGAAATGACGGGAGCGGCGTGAACTTGATCACTATGAGTGAAATCCGCGCGGCACTGGATGGTTCCATGCTGCTGCTGCGCAACCGCCCGGAAGGCATGTCGTTTTTCGATCAGTCCATTCAGGGCTTCTGGCGGTCGTTCGGGGTTGTTTTTTTATTGTTACCGGTGGCTCTGGTCAGCGGTCTTGCTGAGAAGCAGTTTTACTTTTCGGAGAACCTCTATCATCCGGAGGGGTTTCCTGACAGCGCCTTTTGGACATCTCAGCTTTTCGGATTGGGAATTGATTGGGTCGCGCTACCGCTCATCCTTGCCCTGCTTGCCGTGCCGATTGGCATTTCGCACCGTTATGTGCCTTTTATCGTGGTGCGAAACTGGACCAGCGTGCTGGCGTCTATCCCCTATCTGATAACCTATCTGCTTTTTCTGCTGGGTATCATCTCACCGGGGATTGCGGTCCTGCTTTCATTTTCCTGTCTGGTCGCTGTGCTCTGGTATCGCTTCCTGATAGCCCGGATCGCATTGCAGGCGACAATCAGCCTGGCTATTGGGGTCGTAGTTCTCGACTTTCTTCTGACGCTGGTTATTTCGCAGCTGGTCAGTATGATGTGGGGTGCATGAAAAACCCCGCCTCAACGGGCGGGGTTTCCGATTTTGAGCGTGTACGGAGGATCAATCGCGCAGCAACTCGTTGATGCCCGTCTTGGAGCGGGTCCTTTCGTCAACGGTCTTCACGATCACAGCGCAGTAGAGGTTCGGCGCGGCTTCACCGTTGCCCATCAGGCTTGCGGTCGGCATGGAGCCGGCGACAACGACGGAATAGGGCGGGATTTCACCATAGGAGATTTCACCGGTCATGCGGTTCACGATGCGGGTCGACTGACCGATGTAAACACCCATGCCCAGAACCGATCCTTCGCGAACGATGCAGCCCTCGACAACTTCCGAACGTGCACCGATGAAGCAGTTGTCTTCAATGATGACCGGACCTGCCTGCAGCGGCTCCAGAACACCGCCGATGCCGACGCCGCCTGAAAGGTGCACGTTCTTGCCGATCTGCGCGCAGGAGCCGACAGTGGCCCACGTGTCGACCATGGTGCCTTCATCAACATACGCACCGAGGTTGACGAAAGATGGCATCAGGACAACGCCTTTGCCGATAAAGGCGGACCGGCGAACAGTGCAGTTCGGCACGGCACGGAAACCGGCCTTTTCGAAATCCATGCCTCCCCAGCCGTCGAACTTGGACGGAACCTTGTCCCACCAGGTAGCCTGACCGGGGCCGCCCTTGATGACTTCCATCGGGTTCAGCCGGAATGACAGGAGAACAGCTTTCTTGGCCCACTGGTTGACAGTCCAGTCACCGTCTTTCTTTTCTGCGACCCGCAGCTCGCCGCGGTCCAGCAGGTTCAGCGTGGTTTCAACTGCGTCACGGATTTCGCCGGTCGTCGTTGTTCCGATGGAGTCGCGATCTTCGAAGGCTGCATCGATGATCGTGGACAGGGAGGCGAGATCTTGGGTCATCTGGTTGAAGGTCTCCGGGGGTTAACAAATCATGGCGGACCTAAGCCGTAGGGCCAACCACTGTCAAGCGCCGTAAGGCCTCAAGGCGTCCTGATAGCGTCATCGGTCCGACTCAGTACGTGCTCGGCGGCGGCTGAAAAATGTAGAAGACAAACACTTTCAGTTGAGTAAAAGTAAAATATCAAATGAACAAACCACTGTGTTATAAGTTTTTTTGAGTGATATGATGATGAAAAATCAAATGAATCTCTGAGAGTTGTCCCGTGGAATTGTGGATCCCCATTACCGTATTCGCCGCTTTCTGCCAGAACTTGCGAACGGCAATGCAGAAACACCTGAAGGGGAAACTCGGAACGACCGGGGCGACCTTCATCCGCTTTGGCTACGGAGTTCCCTTCGCGATCCTCTATGCAATCGTCCTGCATCTGGGTTTCGACCATCCGGTGCCCGATCTCAATGCCACTTTACTGATCTCCGGAGCATTGGGCGGGTTGGCGCAGATTTTCGGAACTTTTCTGCTGGTCTATCTGTTTTCCTTTCGCAATTTTGCGGTCGGGACCGCTTACTCCAAGACAGAACCCATTCAGGCAGCCTTGTTCGGATCTGTGGTCCTGGGAGAACATGTCTCACTCGCAGCTGCGGTCTGCATCGTCGTCGGGATCGCCGGCGTCATCGTTATCACCCTGGCTCGAACGCCTTTGACGTTTTCGGCAGTCCGCTCATCCTTGATTGGACGTCCCGCCTTGATCGGTCTGGCTTCCGCAGCCTTTTTCGGAGCGTCCGCGGTTGCCTATCGAATTGCCTCCCTTTCCCTGGAAGGAACCGAAATTCCGATGCAGGCTGCCTGCGCGCTCGTCTATGCAACGCTGTTCCAGACGGTTGTGATGTCCGGATGGATGGCGGTACGCGAACCGAAGGAACTGATTGCAAGCCTCAGAGAGTGGCGAAGCGCGATCTGGGTGGGGGCGTCGGGCGTTGCCGGTTCGATAGGATGGTTCACAGCCATGACGCTGCAGAATGTCGCCTATGTGCGGGCACTGGCTCAAGTCGAGCTGGTATTCACTTTCCTGGCTTCCTGGCTGGTGTTCAAGGAGGTGATCGTAAAGTCAGAGATCGTCGGTTGTGTGCTGATCGTTGCTGCCGTGCTCGGGATCATTCTGCTGCGTTAGTTTTCCGGCGGAAGGTGAAAGAGCCTGGAACTCCATGTCGAGTTCCAGCTTGCATTGCATACCTGCGTTCCACTCCAGCAGAAAACAGCCTGTTTGTTGCCCTGTTAAGGCAGCGTTGATACAAAATCTGTCAACGTCAGGCACTTGTCGCCTATCGACTTTGATCGCCTAATTGAGAGAGTGCTTATGATCCGTTTTGTCGTGTTGCTTTTTTCTCATGGAGCGGTGCTCGCGATCGGTTTCGCATTGGGTATCTATTTCCTGCCTATCCTGACCGCACCGGAGTCTCCGGACACAGCTATGCTGCAACAGCAGGCACAAAAGGCACTTTACTCAGCAGAATTTGAACGGGAGCTTCGGGGCAGTGATTTTTTGCACTGGGGTGAAGGCAAGGTCAGCATTTCACCTGCAGAGATCGTCCATCAGGGCAAACTGTCGCCGGGACCGGATTACAAGGTCTATCTCGTCAGCGAGTTTGTCGAGCATGAAGACGAATTTCTGCCCCTGAAGGAAAACTCGGCCTTGATCGGAGACGTCAAATCCTTCGATGGCTTCCTGCTTGATGTGCCGGAAAACGTTGACATCGAAAAATACACGACCGTTCTCGTCTGGTGCGAGACGTTTGGCGAATTCATCACTGCAGCCAAGTACCGTTGACGAAAGACCGGCTTCTGTCAGGTACCTTGGCATGAAGGTCGGTACTCACGCGTCCCGGCTACGACGGCATACCCGGCTACGCTTGTGCGCAGTCCAGAATCATCAGCAGCAACGGTTACGTGCACGGTGCCGGCTTTTCCCATGGTGTGCCCCTGATGACCCGCATATGTGATGCTGTCCTGTGGCCAGTTGACCAACCCGTAGTGAACCAGGTAAGCGCCGGCAGGCCCATTCGCATTCCCTGTTACCGGGTCTTCAAGGATACCGATGGCAGGAGCGAACATCCGGCCATGGGTCTCTGGATGCTCCTTTGTCCCTTCGAGCACGAACGGAAAAAATCCGTTGCAGCCAACGGCTTTGCTCAGGGCAATCAGCTTGTCCGGATCCGGGTCCAGGGCGTCCAGTACCTGTCGCGACCTTAGCGGTACAATGACCTTCGAATGCCCGGTCGAAACAATCTGTATCGGCAGGTCATCAGCAAACTCCGATGGATCGATGTTCAAGGCGGAAGCGAGCTGGCAACGTTCGATCTCGTTGAATACCGGCCCAAAGTCGACCGCCCCCTGCCTCATCGAGACAAGCAATTCATTCCCTTCGCCAGTAATGGAAACAGGAAGAATGCCTGCGCCAGTTTTCGCACGGATCGGATAGGCGTCTGTGCCCGACATCGTGGCTCGAAGAAAATGCGTGGCTATCGTCGCATGACCGCAGATGGGCACTTCCGCGCCTGGTGTGAAATACCGAACGTGAATGTCGTGATCATCGCTCGAAGGCGAGAGAACAAAGGCTGTTTCAGAATACCCGGCAAACGCGGCGATTGCCTGCATCTCGGATGCGCTCAAGCCGTCCGCCTCAAGCACCACACCAGCTCGGTTGCCTGTGCCGGCTGTCTTCGTAAATGCATCGATGATGTGGATTTTTGTCATTTCAGGAAAACATCCAGGGTGGGCAGGTGAGGTGCGAGGCAGGTGCAGCGTTGCCGCGGGCTGAGGCAGTTCCGTTGGAAGAATTGCCACATTGCAGGTGTGCTACCTATTCAAGAGAGGCAAATCAATGCCTGTCAGGCGATCTGACGTTCATAGTCTGCCACATCATACCAGCCGAGTGATTTGGCGACCTTCAGGTCGTCATCCAGATCCCACTCTTCCCAGCCGGAAAACCGAACCGGGTTGCCGGTTGCCTTGTGGTGGCCTTCGAATGTCCACGCATAGATCATGTGGTGATCGGCAGCGAGAACGGTGTCGCAGGTCAGAACAAGGTCCGGAAAGTCAGCCATAAAGCCGGCAGCCATTTCGGCGATTTCAGCTCGAGTGGTCATCGGATCTCCACCATTCATGCCGAAGCTGGTGACTTCGGAGTACCGGTTTGCCACGGCTTCCGGGCGGCGCGCCGTCCAGGCTTCGCAATGTTGCCGTACAATGTTCCTGGCTGTTTCCAGATCCGGAGCCATCTTGAAATCCTCAGCGCATGAAAGTTCAGAAGTATCGACTAACAATCTACGGACATGATTTGGGGCGATCAAACCAATTCAGCAATTTGATCCCGTTTCATGGACGCGCAATCATGGCGCCGGCAGGATCTCAATCCGGATGCCGGGACTTGTTCAGCCTTTCGGTGGCAAACCTGATTTGGCCCAGATAATTTTCATGTCCTTCTTCAATAGACATGGATAAGTCTGAAGCGGCTGAAGTTCGGGAACAGCAAGATGTTTGCAATTCGATGGATTGATCTAGGTTGTTACACTAGGTGCCGGGTTGCCTGGTGCGACGTCTTTTGATTGCGAAATAATTGAGTTGAGTTGGACAGATGGATCATCAAGAAGTGAGCCCGGAAGCGGTGGTCAAACGCTTCATCAGAGCCTTTGCTGAATACGACTATGACAAGATGGCGGAGTGTCTTGCCGACAACGCCCTGTTTCATATCACCACTGCCGATGGCGGCTCCAAGCTCGTGCATGGGGGCGACGCCTTCATAGCAAGTGTTCGCCAGATGGACATCAAGACCGTCCAGCCACTTGTCAAAATTACTCAAATCCTGTCGGTGCGAGACGATCAGGTCCTGCTGATGATTGAAATAAAGGCTGAGCGAAAGAGCAGAAAACTCCATAACTTCGCCGCCTATCTGGTCGAAGTGGACGATGGCAAGATATCGCACATGCATATGGTCGAAGCCCTGCCTGCGTATAGCGACAGTTTCTGGAATGACTAGAGGCCATTGGTCTGCGCAGTCTTGTTTTTCCGGCCGGACCGCCGGGAGAAGCGAACCGGAAATGTGAGGAGCTTCACGAGAGCTGTTGCCCGGAAACTCGCCCTAGGAAGTTGTCCCCTTCGCCGTCGTTTGCAGCCAGTCGCGAAAGGCCGCCACCGGGCGGGTCAGCGTGCGGGCAGGGGAGCGAACGAACCAGTATCCGGTTTCGAGCTCCATCACGGTCAGGTCAGGGGAGATCAGATGCCCCGCCTCAAGTTCCTGGGCGATGAACCGACGGTCGATCACGATTGCTCCCATACCGGCAATGGCGGCCTGGATGGCAAGATCGCGGCTTTGAAGAACCATGCCGGAATTTGTGTCGGGATGGTCCAGTCCGGATTTGTCCAGCCACAAGGTCCAGTCATTGCGCCTGGAAGCACTGTGAATGAGACGTAGTCCGCTCAGCACCGAGGGGTCAGAAGGATCCTTGTCGCTCAAGAGAGTCGGCGCCAGGGCGACCGCAAGATGCTCTTGCCAAAGCAGATGACTTTCGACACTTGGCCAATTGCCGGTACCGAGCCGGATCGCACAGTCGTAGTTTTCACGATCCAGATCGACCATGCGCGTGGAGGCGGACAGAAGCAGCTCTACATCGGGTTGGCTTGCCTGGAATTCCGGTAACCGTGGGATCAGCCAACGTGTTGCGAAGGTCGAGACCGTGCTGATGCGCAATTCGGTACGGCCACGCCGTTTGAAGCTGTCGACGGCTTCCTCGATCCGGTCGAATGCATCACCAAGGCTGAGCGCAAGCCGTTGACCTTCCTCTGTCAGCGTCAGGCCGCGACCGTCACGATTGACCAAGGTTGCACCTAGCTCACTTTCCAGCTTGCGCATCAGGTGGGAAAGGGCAGATGGAGAAACCCCGAGCTTTTCGGCGGCGAGCGCTGCCCGCCCGTGTCGGGCCAGCAGCGAAAAGGCATGAAGAGCGCGAAGAGACGCCATTGAAGACAATTCCGTTATTGAGTTTTGCTCAATTTAGAGGAGTTGTCTTTTCAGCGCCAGTTTCGTGAACGGTTTCAACCGATAGCGCCGAGCACCGCCTTGAGAAAACCTGTGAGATCTTCGGTGACGAAGTCCACATGCGGGTAGGGGTCTCCCTCAAGATCCCAGCTCTCCTGAAAGACGTCACGCGAGCCCTTGGGAATGATGAGCGTGGTGCGCATGCCAAGGTGATGCGGAACCTTCAGGTTTTTCGGCAGGTCCTCGAACATGGCGGAGCGGGCCGGAGATATGCCTGTCCGGTGCAGAAACTTGTCGTAGGCCTCCCGGTTGGGCTTGGGGACCAGGTCGGCCGAGACAATATCGAAAATGTCTTCAAAGTGCTCCGAGATCCCCAACGCGGCTGCCGTGCGTTCCGCGTGTGGCCGGTCGCCATTGGTGAAGATGAACTTTCTGCCCGGCAACGCTTCGATCGCTGCACCGAGCTTCGGATTGGGCGACAGGCCGGAATAGTCGATGTCATGCACGAAGGCGAGATAGTCGTCCGGATCGATATTGTGCGTGGTCATCAATCCGCGCAGGGTCGTGCCGTATTCGTGATAAAGCGTCTTTTGATGCGCCATCGCATCGGCACGGTTCAGGTCCAGGATCTTTTGCACGTAAAGCGCAATTTGCTCGTCGATTTGCGAGAAGAGATCGGCTTCATGGGGATAGAGCGTGTTGTCAAGATCGAAGACCCATGCTTCGACACCCTTGAAAACTCTCAGATCCTGGCGATGTATGTGCGGGCCCTCGTGGGGCAGGGGGCGTTTTCCGGTCACGGGCGGATCAATGTCCCCGCGCCACCATCGGTGAAGAGCTCCAGGAGAACGGCATGCGAAACCTTGCCGTTCAGAATGACAACGCCTTCAACCCCGCGATTCAGTGCTTCGATGCAGGTCTCGACCTTGGGGATCATGCCACCGGAAATCGTTCCGTCCGCGATCAGCTCGCGTGCTTTTGCAACGGTCAGCTGTTTGATGAGGTTTCCGTCCTTGTCGAGCACGCCTGGAACATCGGTAAGGAACAGAAGGCGTTTTGCGTTCAGGGAACCTGCAATTGCGCCTGCTGCGGTGTCAGCATTGATGTTGTAGGTCTCACCGTCCTCGCCATGGGCGACAGGCGCAACCACCGGAATGATGGCCTCTTTCAGAACCAGCCGCAAAACGGTCGGGTCGACCGTTGCAGGCTCGCCCACGAAGCCCAGGTCGACAACGCTTTCGATATTGCTGTCCGGATCGACGACGGTGCGCTTCAGCTTGCGGGCGGTGACAAGATTACCGTCCTTGCCGCACAGCCCGACCGCGCGGCCGCCTTCGGCGTTGATCATCTGGACGATCTCTTTGTTGATCGCGCCGGCCAGAACCATTTCAACCACCTCGACGGTGGCCTTGTCGGTGACGCGCAATCCACCCTTGAATTCACTGACGATGTTGAGCCGCTGCAGCATCTTGCCGATCTGCGGTCCTCCGCCGTGAACGACCACCGGATTGACACCGGATTGGCGCAAAAGCGTGATGTCCCGTGCGAATGCCTGCCCCAGTTCCGGATCTCCCATGGCATGGCCGCCGTATTTCACCACGACGGTCTTGTCGTCGTAGCGCTGCATATAGGGCAGGGCTTGAGCGATTATGTGGGCACGGCTGGAAGTGTCGGGCGTGGTCATCGAGGCGTTTTACTCAACAGTTCAAAAGGACAATTGGCGAAAGATCACTGCTATAACGTTTTTGCCAGGGCTTCACAATCTGTCGCAGGTCACGGATTACTGATGCGCAAGCAAACACAGCTCGGCTCGCAGGTCATCGATCCCCCGGTTCTTCTCCGAGGAGGTTGCGATGATAATCGGGTGCGCTGCCACGCGCTTGGCAAGAAGCCCCTGCGTTTCCTCGATGAGCCGCTCAAGTTGAGGCGGTTTGATCTTGTCGGACTTTGTCAGAACAATTTGATAAACGACGGCCGCCTTGTCGAGAAGGTCCATTGCTTCCAGGTCGTTTTTCTTGATGCCGTGCCGGCTGTCGATCAGCAGGATTACCCGGCGCAGGTTCGGGCGGCCACGCAGATAGGAGAAGACCAGTTTGGTCCATGCATCAACCAGCTCTTTGGGCGCCTGCGCATAGCCATATCCCGGCATGTCGACAATGGACAGCGGCGTTTCGGGCGCAACAAAGAAGTTCAGCATCTGGGTTCGACCGGGTGTCGACGATGTTCGCGCCAGTCCCTTGCGGCCCGTCAGGGCGTTGATCAGGCTGGATTTGCCCACATTCGAACGCCCTGCGAAGGCAATCTCGGTTCCGGCCGCGTCCGGCAGGTTGGCCATGTCGGTGACGCTGGTGAGAAAGTCCCATTGGCGGGCGAACATCAGCCGCCCGGCTTCCAGGTCTTCGTCTTGGTATGTCTTTTCTTCGCTCATGAAGTGCCTTCTAGCCTGCCTTTGCCGTGCCGTCGAGCCTCGTCTCCGGATGTGCAGCAGCCAGTTCGAGCGCATCCAAATCCGCGCCACGAATGGCCCTCAGGTTTTGGGTGATTGTTTCAATCGGCCAGTGCCACCAGGCGATCTCGAGCAGACGGTCGATCCTTGTTTCGTCAAACCTCAATCTGACAACCTGTCCGGGGTTGCCGACCACAATCGCATAGGGAGGCACATCGGAGGCAACAACGGTGTTGGCGCCGACAATTGCACCCGAGCAGATCGTTACGCCGGGCATGACCGTCGAGTTAGTGCCAAACCAGACATCGTGCTCAACGATCGTGTCCCCGCGCAGGTGGTCGAAGATTGTGGCCGGGTCGAAATCTGCCCGCCATTCCTCCGCAAAGATGTTGAACGGATAGGTGGAAAAGCCGGTCATGGCGTGGTTCGCACCATTCATGATGAATGTGGTTCCCGTCGCCAGGGCACAGAACTTTCCTATCTTGAGCCGATCGCCGACAAAGTCGAAATGGTAGCGGACATTCCGGTTTTCGAATTCGGCAGCATGGTTCTCGTCGTTGTAATACGTGAAATCGCCGACTTCGATTGTCGGACGGCTGATGACGTTTTTCAGGAAAACCGTGTGCGGTTCGCCATTGAATGGATGAAGAGTATCGGGAGACGGACCGTGCATGGGACCTCCGGTAAAAGCAAGAAACAAGGGAAGAAAAGCGCGTTTTCTAACGCGGTCGACCTGCCGGTAAGCGACTTCGCCTTGCGGGATAGGTCTTGCCTTAGTGGGTCATAGGTCCGAACACTCCTTTAGATCGCGGATTGGCTTTTTCGGCGGCGAGCACACGAGAAAGGTCAAAAAAGAAAAGGCCCCGCCGAGTGGCGAGGCCTTTGTGTGTATCAGGTCTTTTCAGACTTGTCAGCTCTTGTCGTTGGCTGCCGGCTTCTTTCGTTTGAACATGCCGGACAGGTTGTCCCAGAGCTCCACCTTGGCACCCTGGCGGCGCATGATCACATATTGCTGTGTCACGGACAGGGTGTTGTTCCAGGCCCAGTAGATCACGAGACCTGCCGGGAAGGATGCAAGCATGAAGGTGAAGACCACAGGCATCCAGGTGAAGATCATCTGCTGTGTCGGATCGGGCGGAGCCGGGTTCATCTTCATCTGGATGAACATGGTGATACCCATGATCAGCGGCCAGACACCCAGCATCAGCATCTGCGGCGGATCCCACGGGATCAGGCCGAAGAGGTTGAAGATGGTAGTCGGATCCGGAGCAGACAGATCCTGGATCCACCCGAAGAAAGGCGCATGGCGCATTTCGATGGTGACAAACAGAACCTTGTAGAGAGAGAAGAACACCGGAATCTGGATCAGGATCGGCAGACAGCCGGCCAGCGGATTGATCTTTTCTTTCTTGTAAAGCTCCATCAGCGCCTGCTGCTGCTTCTGGCGGTCATCGGCGTATTTCTCGCGGATTTCCGTCATCTGCGGCTGCACAAGCTTCATCTTGCTCATGGAGACATAGGACTTGTTGGCAAGCGGGAAGAAGATCAGCTTGACCAGAACCGTCACTGCCAGGATCGCGACACCGAAGTTGCCGATCAGGTGGAAGAACCAGTCGATCACGAAGAACATCGGCTTGGTGAGGAAGTAGAACCAGCCCCAGTCGATCATCAGTTCGAACTGCTTGATGCCCAGAGTTTCCTCATAGGAGTCGATCAGGTTGGTCTCTTTGGCTCCCGCAAACAGGTAAGAGCTGGTCTCACCGGTCTGACCGGCTGCAACAGTTACGCCGTTGCCGAGAAAGTCTGTCTGGAAATTGCCGGTCGCGGTGGAGTGGCTGAAGCTCGGCTGGAATTCCTGACCGGGAACCGGGATCAGTGTCGAAGCCCAGTACTTGTCGGTGATACCAAGCCAGCCCTGGTCTACCTTGGCGGGGCGGATCGTGCCTTCTTCTTCCAGATCGGAATAGTCGACTTCTTTCAGGCCTTCTTCGCCGAAGACACCGAGCAGACCTTCATGAAGGATGAAGAAGCCGGTCGTTTCGGGCGTGCCCTGGCGTGCAATCAGGCCGTAGGGGTAAAGCGTCACGGCATCGGAAGAAGCGTTTTCGACGGACTGGGCGACAGTGAACATGTAGTTCTCGTCAACCGAATAGGTCCGCTTGAACGTCAGGCCACCGCCATTGTCCCAGGTCAGGGTCAGGGGCGTGGTCGGAGAAAGATTGGCATCACCTTCCACGGACCAGAGCGTGTCGGGACCCGGGAGAGCGACATTCGCGCCCGGATCGGCAACCCAGCCGTAATCGGAGTAGTAGGGGTTCGGACTACCCTTCGGTGAGAACAGCACGATGGTCGGGCTGCTCTTGTCGACCGTCTCATGGTAGTCCTTCAAACGCAGGTCATCGAGGCGGGCGCCTTGCAGGTTAATCGAACCTTCAAGGCGTGGTGTATCGATGATGACACGGTCCGAAGCGGCAAGAGCTTGTTCGCGGTTGGCGAAAGTAACCTGGCCACCGGCCGTCTGGGCCGGTGCGGTCGCGTCTGTGCCGGGCGTTGCCGTCGGCTGAGGAGCGTCCGGATTGGCACCGCCGGTCGTGGCCTGAAGAGCCGCGTTCGCTTCCTGTTGTGCCTCGAGAGCAGCCTGCTGGCGCTCCAGCTGCGGACCCGCCACGAAGTACTGCCAGCCAAGCAGAACCACCAGGGACAGAACGATTGCCAGAATCGTGTTTCGGTTTTCAGAAATCAACTGGAGTTACCCCTGTTTCCTGCGCGATGTCATCTGAGTTTGCCGGCTAACCCGGCGCGGCTTGCCACGGCCACGCGGCGTCTCCGGATCCAACACTTGCGTCAGGCCAGACTTAAGGTCTGCAACAAGCTTTTGAAAGGGAAGAGTGAGAGCGCTGTCGCGTGCAACAAGCACGAAATCAGCTTTTTGCGGAACATCGGTAGCGCTCAGTTCGGCCACAGCTGCCCGTAGCCGTCGCTTGATACGGCTGCGCATGACCGAATTTCCGGTTTTTTTGGTGACGGTATAGCCCACACGCGGTGCATCTTCGGACTCGCGTGCCAATCCCTGAACGACAAAAGCGCGCCGACCCAATCGGCCGCCTTTGGCGACCGCCAGGAATTCGGAGCGCTTTTTAAGAGTGTCCATAGCGGCGGATTGGTGTTGGCAGACGCCGCCAACCCGGCGCACTGCGGGCTGGTCGCCGATTAGGCGCTGAGGCTCTTGCGGCCCTTCGCACGGCGACGAGCAAGCACCTGACGGCCATTTTTGGTGGCCATACGTGCGCGGAAGCCGTGGCGGCGCTTGCGGACAAGACGGCTCGGTTGATACGTACGCTTCATTGTTCTTCCCCGCGCGATTTAATGCGCGGCCCTTGTTCATTTATAAATTCTTTGGAGGAAGCACTCGAAGCGCTGGAAGAGCGCGGCTCATATCAGCCTTGGGTCCGAATGCATGTCCCGGTCGAGCGCGCTTATAAGCGTCATGCCGCTTCAAGTCAACGTTGTGAGCCAAGATTCTCTGCCTGTGCGTGGATCACGCACAGGTGAACGGGCGAGACCGGGGCGTCACTTATCAGTGAAGCACGGTTCTTTTTACCGGGATTAAGGTACATCTGGCTAAAAGAACAGTATGACAAGACCGGGGCAACCGGAATTTTTGAGAATGACGGGATCGGAAATACGGGGGGAAGAGGCCGACACCATGACTGCGCCAAAGGAAACGGATCCGGCTATTGAATCACCTGCAAGAGATTCTGGTTCCGGCAGAATCAGGAAGTGGCTTCCTCTCATCGTTCTGATCGTGCTCATGGTCCTGGCCTTTTCGCACGGCGTCCACAAGCAGCTGACTTTGTCGAACCTCATCATGCGCCGCCAGGAGCTGGCAGGGTTCGTCGATCAGAACATCGTTGTTGCGGTTCTGACTTACCTCGTCATCTATACCGTGTCCGTTGCACTTTCCTTCCCGGGTGCGTCCTTGCTCACAATTGCAGGCGGATTTCTGTTTGGTTGGGTCCTGGGAGGATTCGCAACCGTGTTCGGCGCTACTCTGGGCGCCTGCGCCGTTTTCCTGGTCGCGCGATCCTCATTCGGTGAAGTGCTCACCAAGAGAGCCGGACCGTTTCTGTCACGGCTCGCAAAAGGGTTCAGAAACGAGGCTTTCAGCTATCTCCTGTTTCTCAGGCTGACACCGGTCTTTCCGTTTTGGCTGGTCAACATCGCTCCGGCGATCTTCCAGATGCCTCTGTCGTCCTACGCCTTGGCAACGTTTGTCGGCATCGTGCCTGGCACCTTTGCATTTGCCTTCATCGGCTCCGGGCTGGACAGCGTGATCGAGGCCCAGGAAGCCGCCAATCCGGGATGCGCTGCCGCCGGAACCTGCCAGGTTGATGTCGCCGCCCTGGTGACACCCCAGCTGCTGGTCGCATTTTTTGCCCTTGGCATTGCCAGCCTGATACCGGTCGTTCTGAAAAAAGTTCGCGCACGCTGATCCGGTCGCAACAAAAAAATCTCTAATATCAAACAGACTCACTTGAAGGAGCCCTTCATGGCAAAGCTGCTGACCCCGGATATATGTGTGATCGGTGCCGGTTCCGGAGGACTTTCCGTGGCAGCCGCAGCGGCCGCGTTCGGGGTGGATGTTGTCCTGATCGAGAAAGGGTTGATGGGCGGTGATTGTCTCAATTATGGCTGTGTTCCGTCAAAAGCACTGCTTGCTGCGGGCAAGGCGGCCGCCAATGATGAGAAAGGCTCCGGCTTCGGAGTTTTCACGAGCGGCCAGAGCATCGATTTTTCGAAGGCAAACGATCATGTGCGGCAGGTCATTGCGGCGATTGAGCCGCATGATTCGCAAGAGCGTTTCGAAGGTCTGGGAGTTACGGTTCTTCGCGAAGCCGCAAAATTCACCGGCCCGGACAGGCTGGTAGTCGGCGATACCGAAGTTCGGGCACGCCGTTTCGTGGTCGCAACCGGCTCAACCGCCTTCGTGCCGCCAATACCCGGTCTGGACAAGGTTCCCTATCTCACCAACGAGAGCCTGTTCGATCAGAGGGAAGTCCCAGACCACCTCGTGATCATCGGGGCCGGGCCGATCGGACTTGAGATGGCCCAGGCTCACCGACGGCTTGGGGCGAAAGTCACCGTATTCGAAGCGCAGAAGGCACTTGCCAAGGACGACCCGGAGCTTGCGTCTGTCGTCTTGGACGCGCTGACGGCCGAAGGGATCGAAATTCTGGAGGAAACAGGAGTTGAAGGTGTCCGGGAAACGGACGGTGGAGTAATCGTATCCGCCAGAACCGGGGACGGCCGGAAAGTTGACGTTGAAGCCAGTCATCTGCTCGTGGCAACGGGCCGGGCGCCAAATGTCGAAGGCCTTGGGCTGGAGGAAGCTGGTGTGGAATTCGACCGGAAGGGAATCAAGGTCGACAAGGGGCTCAGGACGACCAACCGGAAGATCTATGCCATCGGAGATGTGGCGGGCGGGCTGCAGTTTACCCATGTGGCCGGCTATCAGGCCGGATTGGTGATCCGTTCGATTCTGTTTCGGATGCCGGTATCGATGAATGAGCATTATGTCCCGTGGGTGACCTACACCTCTCCGGAACTCGGCCATATCGGGATGACCGAAACGGAAGCCAGAAGTGCTTATGGCGGCAAGGTCAAGGTTCTGACCGCTGACTATTCGGCCAATGACCGGGCTCAGGCCGAAGGAGAAACGACGGGCAGGTTGAAACTGATTGCCGGTCCTGGCGGGCGTTTGCTTGGCGCCGATATTGTCGGCGTTCAGGCCGGTGAGATTCTGAACATTCTTTCGCTGGCATTGTCGAAAAAGATGAAGATGAAAGACCTTGCCGGTTTCATCGCGCCTTATCCCACTTTGGGGGAGCTGGTGCGCCGGGCCGCAATTTCTTACTATGCGGAAGCACCCAAAAACGTTTGGGTGCGCCGCGTAATCGGTTTATTGCGTAAATTTGGATAATCGATTGCCGCGTTTGGCCGAAGGAATCGGCCTGTGTGACTGGGACGAAACGACATGAAGCATGAGGGCGCTCCGCAAGGGGCCGTTGTCCCTTCGAAAGATGAAGATGGCCAGTCCGTGGCCAGGGACAGCTATGGCCGTTACAGATACGGCGGCCTGTCGGCCAAGCTGCTTCTGCTCACCGTCGTGTTCGTGATGCTGGCCGAAATCCTCATTTATGTGCCATCCATTGCAAACTACCGGAACACCTGGCTGATGGATCGCCTGACGACGGCAGGTGTGGCGGCTTCCGTTCTGGCAGAAACCAGCACCATTGCCCCCAGGTTGCAGGAAGAGTTGCTCAAGACAACCGGTGCAGTTGCGATATCCCTGGATCAAGGGTCAAGACGCAGCCTGATCGCGATGAGCAATGTGCCGGGAGAAGTGGATTTCGTCGTCGATATGGCGGACGTGACCCCCTGGTCGTCGATTGTGAGCAGCTTTCAGGTGCTTACCTATCGCGGTGACGGGGTTCTGCGGATTGTCGGTCTGGGTCAGATGGGGCACACGGAACGGGTGGACGTGGTCTTGCCCGTCAGCCTGTTGCAGCAGGACATGCTGGCCTTTTCGGCGCGAATCCTGGGCCTGTCGCTCGTCATATCCGTGATTACGGCCAGCCTCGTCTATATCACCCTGCGCGCGGTGTTCATCCGTCCCTTGCGCAGACTGACCAAATCCATGGAGCGCTTTGCGGAAAATCCGGAAGATGCTTCCAGGATCATGAGCATCTCCGGTCGGCGCGATGAACTGGGTGACGCGGAAATCCGGCTTGCGGCCATGGAGGAGGCGCTTTCCCGGGCGCTGCACCAGAAGCAGAGACTGGCCGATCTCGGTCTTGCGGTCTCCAAGATCAACCATGATCTGCGTAACCTGTTGGCCTCCGCACAACTGTTTCTGGAACGTCTGGAACACGTACCGGATCCGACGGTCAGCCGCATCGCCCCCAAGATCCTGGCAACCCTCGATCGGGCGGTTGGTTACACCCAGGCGGTGATGTCCTACGGCAAGGCACAGGAAAAGGCGCCGCAGCGGCGTTTGTTGTGCCTTCACAGGGTAGGGGAAGACGTCGCGGACGTTCTTGGCCTGGCGGATCATGGAACGGTCAGGTTCGACAACAGGGTCTCCGAGGAAATTGAAATCGACGCGGATCCCGAGCAGATTTTCCGGGTGATTTTGAACCTCGTACGCAACGCGCTGCAGGCGCTGGAAGCGGAAAAGGACGAGACACTCATCAGGCGGATTACTTTGGAGGCGCGGCGCGAGGAAAACTGTGTCCATGTAACCGTTTCGGATACGGGGCCTGGCATCCCTGAAAACATCAAGCAGGCCATGTTCAAGGCGTTCCACAGTGGGTCCAAGAATGGTGGTATCGGTCTCGGGCTTGCGATTGTTGCCGAGCTGTTGAAGGCGCATGGCGGCAAGATCGAGCTGGACGAGAGCAAACCGGGGACATGCTTCCATCTGGAAGTGCCTGATCGCCCCTGACGAGATGAAAGTTTTGCACAGGGTGGGTGTCGCCAACAGCCAAGGTCTTAGGTTTTCTGCGGGTTTTTGATCTGTGTGTCAGTTCCATGAAAAAAAGTTCAAAAAGTCCCTTGCAATCCCCGACGGACCGCAGTAGGTAAGCGCCCTGTCCGGGGCACACAACATCGCCCCGCAGCCAGCGAGATAGGTCCTCAACGGTTCCTGAACCAGAAGACAGATCTTCGCAACTAGAAGCACCGGTAGCTCAGCTGGATAGAGCACCAGACTACGAATCTGGGGGTCGGGGGTTCGAATCCTCCCCGGTGCGCCATTTCCCCAAAAAAGCAAAATGTCTAAAGGCTTCGGCCCTTATGCCTTGACTGGGCTCAGTTGGGTTGCGGCGCGAACACGTCTCGAGGCCGGACAGAACCGGAACTGCAGCGTTCTGTGCCGCAGCAAACGTCAGGTTAGTGGATGCAGGCACGATTGCTATCGAGTCCCTGACACAATCTGAGTCTGTGAAACATCATGCCAAGTTTTTCTCCAAGCACGAGGGTCAGCGGGGCGACTGGCGAACAGGGCGGACGTCATTGGCGAATGGCGCAAGGCGTCGCCGAAATGCCGTACCATCAACGCATTCCGGTTCGCTGATCCGGTCCATTCGAAAATGTCTGAAATCGTCTCGCACTGGATCCCAGGCCACCAAATACCATAGCGGTGGCAGGATCAGCATGGCCTGCGGTTCCACATTTCGGCTCGTTTCGACCCCTTTTGCGTCCCGGTACTGAAACCGCAGGCGTAGCCGTTGGAGAAAAGCCGTTTCGAATGCGGGGAGCAACGCCGGGTCCATCGTTCCCATGTCAGAAATGTCCACCTGCGGAGAGAGCTCTCCGACATACAGGCAATCCAGAAACCGGCGCAAATCGCGAATCTTGTCTGATGGCAAGGCCTTTTCGATTTTGGCAAGCCCGGCATCAGCGAGATCTGCAAAGGGCAAGCGGCCGGCCGCACGCATCGATGTGACGCTGATGAGAAGCGCAAAGACCTCGGCGACCGAGAGGCGCGCCGTGGTCTGAACAGATTGCGGATCAAGCTGCAGACCGCCCCCGCGCCCGGTTTCGGAATGAATGACAAATCCCTGATCACGCAGCGCCCCAATGTCACGTAACACAGTACGCCGGGAGGCGCCGACCTCCTCTGCCAGGTCAGCGACTGTCGAGGTGCCGCTGCGGCGAAGGCAGCGCACGATGGCGTCTTGTCGTATGCGAGCATTCATTTCGTATGGCTACCATTCAATAGTGCCAAGTTTTGGCACCATTAGATCTTAGGCAATGGCTGTCCGCGTCAGCAAGGAGACTTCGAACTTGCAGCGCGCATTCTCAAATTCCTGTGGCTGAAAAGAGCGGCGTTCAACAAGTGAAGGCGCCGCCAGGTCATCCCGCGACAGAAAAAAAGGACATTCAATGTTTAATCCAACGGACTTTCCGCAGCCAACACGTGTTTCAGTCAATGGTGTGGAGCTCGAGGTCTTCGAAGCGGGGCAGCAAAATGCAGGAAACCCGATTGTGCTTTGTCATGGTTGGCCAGAACATGCCTTTTCCTGGCGTTATCAGATGCCAGCGCTTGCCGAAGCGGGCTATCATGTCATCGTACCAAATCAACGGGGCTATGGTCACTCATCCCGTCCGGCAGAAACAACTGACTATGACATTGAACAGTTGTCGGGCGACCTCGTCGCGCTTCTCGATCACTACGGATACGAAGATGCCATTTTCGTTGGCCATGACTGGGGTGCAAACGTCGTTTGGGGGCTGACGCTCTTGCATCCTGATCGGGTGAACAAAGTCATAAACCTGGCCTTGCCTTACCAGGCACGCACTGAAAAGCCCTGGATCGAGTTCCTCGAAGATGTTTTTGGGAGCGACCATTATTTCGTTCACTTCAATCGGCAGCCGGGCGTTGCGGATGCCGTGTTTGACGAAAATACTTCCCGGTTCCTGCGCAACATGTTCCGTAAGAACGTTCCTTCAGCATCGCCAGAGCCCGGCATGATGATGATCAATCTCGCCAGAGCAGAAGCACCGCTTGGCGAACCCTTGATGAGTGACGACGAGCTGGCCGTTTTTGTCTCCGCGTTTGAGAATTCCGGGTTTATGAGCAGCATTAACTGGTACAGGAACCTCGATCGAAACTGGCACATCCTGGCAGATGTAGACCCGATCATCCAAAAGCCTGCGCTCATGATTTACGGCGATCGCGATTTGATTCCGAAGTCTGAAAAACTGACAGACTTCGTTCCCAAGGTTGACGTGGTCAGCCTCGATTGCGGCCACTGGATTCAGCAGGAAATGCCTGAGGAGACGACCCATGCGATCCTGAAGTGGTTGGAAGACCAGGGCGCAGCATAATTTCTGAAAGCTTCAAACTGAACCGCCCTCCGGCCTGGTCGGAGGGCGTGTTAAAGCGCCTGTGACAGGGGCCTGTACATCAAACGTGAAAATGGCCGATGCCGACACCATCGGGCATTGCTCATTGTTCCATGCAAGTTGGCGGTTTGGATTTTGAACCAACTCTTTGGTTCTTGGCGATTCGGCTCGCACGCAAAAGAACCGGCTTCAGCGACAGATTGCCAGGTATCACCGTTTTGATTGACTTGGTGCCGGAATGTCCCGGCTCGCTACAGCGTCGGACAGGAAGGTCAGAACGTGCGGGTCTCCTTCCGCTTCCTGATGACCCAGAGAGAGATTGTCAAAAAAGGCTGTTTCAGCACGAATGGCCTCGGCACAGTTAAAGGCCTCGGCCCCCAAAATCTTCAATGCCTGAATGCTGCCGGAGCCATTGGATTGAGGTTTTGCGGTTGTTCCGAACGAAAGAGAAAAAGTAGCACCTAAAATAAAAGCTCTGTCCATTCCGGTTTTTCTCCCAAAGAACCGATTCTCCGTTCAGGGCGATACGGACGGTTCTTCACTTTCGACTTGAAGCAATGTGGCAACGGTGAAGTGGCGCGAATCGTCCTGTCTTCACCTAGCTTTGTCAGTGTCTCCAGAATCTTCCGGCTGAATTCACCCAATTGGGTGAAAACGCAAAATATTCTGATGTTTTTTTAAAGGTGGTATCGAGATACCTTTATCGAAATTGTTTTGAGCGTTCAGGTTGATATGGCAAAATTCCACGACACGCCGGTCGGTCGTTTTCAAAATTGCGAAAACATAAACCTCACATGGTGCGAACCCGATTGGTTCGAGTATTTCCCCAGTGACACGGATGCGTTCGCCTATACAACATCGACAGGATTGACTATTCGGCCGGGCAGGATGTTCTTTGATGGAGGTTCGACGCCTCGACTTTCCCGGCTGTTCGCGAAGTTTTCTCCCTGGTTCTACACGCCGGTCGCACTTGTGCATGACTGGCTTGCCGAAACGCAGGCCTGCGGCAGGCCGTTGGTCGATTTCGATCAGTCGGTGGCCATTCAACAGGAGGCATTGAAAACAATGATGCTGCAAAACGAGGACTGGAAGAACGTCTTTGTTTTCAACGCAACCCGGTGGGCACTCAAATCGCCCAAGGGACGCCGCCTTTGGAATCTGCAGGAGGATGTCTGTCCTGTTCCGATTTCGCGTAAAAAAGAACGATTGAAGCTTTGATTATTTGATTGGTGCAGAAAATGTCTTTGTCGGAAGTTTATCAGCGAATTGCGCGCATCATTTCAGATTTGCACCATGCACCGATCGTGCAAAATCGGGTGCCTGACGGAGAAGACGTTCTGGCGAACCCGTCATTTCGGTATGCCCTCTTGAACCGCTCTGGCAACATTTCACAGACAAATCTGGATGCCGGTTACAAGGAACGGCTTCTGGAGAAACTGGACCTTGCCGAAGTTCACCTTCAGGCGCCACGCTTCTATCTCGTGGGTGAAGAGCTGGTTGTCGCCACGCGATTTCATGGCACTGGAGACGATTGCTGGATCGTTCCGTTAACGGTTGACGATACCGAGCAGATATTGATCGAAAAAAGTTCCTCGAAAGGCTACACACCAAGCGAAATCAGACTGCTGCATTCCCTGTTGAGCGGATTGTCGGTTCGTCAGAGTGCAAGTCTGAGCGGGCACTCATACGAAACAAAAAGAAGCCAGCTCAAGTCGCTTGGCGCCAAGCTGGATATCAACTCGCAAAACGAGTTGGTGCGGCTGACGACATTGTGGATTTTCAACGAAGTTCTGGAACGGGTCGCAGCGGCAGCACAGGGGTCGGCATCCGAAACGGATTTTGCGCGAAATTTCTTGTCCACGCATTTCAAGGACCAGGTCAGGTATTTCCAGATTTCAGCAGGCGAGCGGCAGACCATTCGCTTCGCAGAGGCCGGGGCGGCCACTGGAGAACCTGTCATTCTGTTTCACGGCAACGTTCTTCCTCCCCTGAAACCTGCGTTCTTTGAAGCTGTGGCGGAAAGAAACATCCGGTTGATCATGCCGTTCCGGGATGGCTTTCTGACCAATCAGGTCGAGTACATTCCAGCCGATCAGCAGATCGAGCGTCATGCGCTGCAGCTGGAAACGCTGTTGCACTTTCTGAACCAGAAATCGGTCACTTTGCTTGGCTATAGCACGGGAACCGCCTACGCGCTGGATTTTGCGATCAAACACCCATCCAGCGTCAATCGTGTCATCTTCGCCGCTTCGAGTTATTTCATGAGCAAGGGCGAAAGCCCTGTAAACAAATTCATGAGGAACATCAGGAAGCTGTCGAGGGAAAGTGAGCACGGAACCCATCTGCTGATCGTCTTCTATTCGCGTCTCCTGAGAAAGGAACGGGATATGCTGAACACGCTTAGGAAGGCCTATGCGCAGTGTGAGACGGACAGCACCATACTGGAAGCGATATGCGCCGACCCCCTTGGGCGGAGGTTTTTTGTCGACAGTTACCAAGCGTCGCTCTCTTCCATCTCGGTCGATTGGCGAATGAGCCAGCGGGACGTGTGGTCACGTCTGGATGAACTCAACATGCATGCGGAGTTCATTCACGGGGATGCTGATCCCTTGAACAGCGCTCGCCTGGTCGTTGATTTCCTGGAGGGAAACCCGGATGTCAGTCTCGACTGCGTGCCGGATTATGGCCAGTTCCTGCTGCACGACGATGAGTCGCCGGTCATTGATCGCATGAGACTTCAAGCGGAGGCGTGAGCAGACCGGTACGCTTTTTAGGGCAGTCTCCGCACGAGCGGGGAAACCTGTCGGTAACGACTATCGCGCCGCCCGTTCTTCCCGAAACGAAATCAATCGCATGGTGCTTTCATCCCAAAGAACAAGCTTCACGCATTTCAAGCTCTCAAGCAGCGTGACACGGCTCACATCCTTGAGTTCGGGAAAGTCCTCCAGAACTTCAGGCAGGCGATAGAAGGGAATTTTCGCAGCCAGGTGATGGACATGGTGAATGCCGATATTGCCCGTCAGCCAACGCAAGGGTCGAGGCAAATCGTAATGTGAGCTGCCATGCAGCGCCGCATGCTGAAAATTCCATTCGCCGTTACCTGACCAATGCGTGTCTTCGAACTGGTGCTGAACGTAAAAGAGCCAGACGCCGATCGTGGCTGCCATAAGCGTGATCGGGACCTGCACGATGAGAAACGTAGACAAGCCGACCAGCCAGATCATGACTGCGATCGGAACCACGATGCCGAGATTTGTGGCGAGTGTCGACACCCAGGGCAGTGCACCTGCGCGCATCAGCCCTATAGGCAGTCTGTACTGACAGACAAAGAGCCAGGCGGGACCAAGTCCAAACAAGATCAGCGGATTGCGATAGAGGCGATAACGCAATTTGCGCCACCGCGAGAGTGCCCGGTACTCTTCAACTGTCAGTGTTTCCACGTCGCCGATACCGCGCCGGTCCAGGTTGCCTGCGGAGGCATGATGGACGGCATGGGTCCTGCGCCAGTAATCATACGGTGTGAGCGTGAAGATACCGATCAGGCGACCTAACCAGTCGTTCAAACCACGATGGGCAAACAAGGTTCCGTGACCACAATCGTGCTGCAGAATGAACAGGCGCACGAGAAAACCGGCAGCAGGGATGGTGAGCAGAAGGCCCCACCAGTTACCGTTCAAAACAGACACTGCCGTAATCGCCCACAGTGCCGCAAAGGGAAGGGTCGTGACCGCAATTTCCAGAATGCTACGTCCCGGACGTGGTTGGCGGTATTTGGCGAGAAGCTGAGGCCAGGCTTTGGTGCTGTCAAAATCGCGGTCTGCAGCGGCAACTTGCGTCACATGAATTCCAGTCTTCGTTGATTTTGTCGATCGAGGTGCCTTGGATCGCGGAGACCGGAGTTCAGGCTTTGCTTCGAGATCTTGTAAGCAAAAAGGCCGGGCTGGGACCCGACCTTCTCTCTTGTCTCAAGTCCCTGCCAGTTCATCCGTGGTCAGGGACATCAAGACGAAATCTTATACGGCTTGCAGGTTGTCTGCAGCGGACTTGCCGGAGCGGCGATCCTGAACAACTTCAAAGCCGATTTTCTGGCCTTCAACGAGCGGCGGCAGACCAGCACGCTCAACTGCGGAGATGTGAACAAACACGTCGGTAGAGCCATCTTCCGGCTGGATGAAGCCATAGCCTTTGGTGGCGTTGAAGAATTTTACGGTTCCAATGGTCATAACGATTTCCTTTCAATCGGTCATGAATGTTTGCCTGAAACAAACCATATGTTGCAGACGATTAGGTCGACGTTGATAGGGAAGATCGTTTTGGGCACGGTGGCGCGCAGTCACAAAGTTCATCAAACAATATCGATTGGCGCTACATAGAGAATGAAATTGTCTGAAACAAGGTAAAATTCCAAGTTAGGCAATTTTTTATTTTGGAGGGATCAGAAAAAATGAAAAGACGATTGTACAGGTGATTTATTCACCTCCGATGGTTTAGAAAAGTTAAATTTCTTTAAGTGTTTTTTACAGTTGTCGATACGTCGTTTCCTCGCAAAGCAAACGATGCCTGCAGTTCTCGTTAGTATCTCCGGGATTGATGGAACTTTGAGATTTGCTCTTTGACACCAAAGTTCTGGAAAAGCGCGTAAACTGTGTTTCAGGGAACGGCTTTTTATCCGAGGCAGAATGCCGACATCATGAAACAGGCATCACAAAAACAGCAAGGACATGGACTGCGGCTGTTGCGCATTTGTGGACTGGTGCTTGCGATATTGATCCTCGTTTCCGCAGGCACCGTTTATGCCATCGCTTCTTTCGACATGTTTCTTCCGGCGAGAAAAGCGCTCGCCGACCGCATTCTGACATCCGTGCTCGGGCGTCAGGTGGATGTTCATGGAGACGTCGTGCTGGTACTCGGCCGGCGACTGGGTGTTCAGATTGAAGATGCCTTTGTCGAGCGCACCTCGGCCGGAAATGCGGGCAAGGCACGCGCCTTTGAAAAGATCCGGTTCCGGGCCGATTACAATCTGTTGCTCGGCGAAGTTGGCAGTATCTCGAATTTCCAGATGAGCGGTGCCGAAATTGTGTACCGGCCCGACAATCCGGACGGGAACATGTCGCGATCGTCGGTGTTCGAATTGCCCTCGACGATCGTGAACAGCCCTGTTCTGGACAATCTGGAACTTTCCAATGTCACGCTGCGTTTCATCAATGAGAAGGATGGCTGGAACGAAACGCTCGAAATCAATGCGTTTCAGCTCCTGTCTGCCGAAGATGCGCTCGTAACGGAAATCACATTCGATGCGACAGTCAACGGAACTCCTCTCTACGCCACCGGAAAGATGCCGAGCTCGGAAGAAGCCCGAAGCAAGGGCGGAGGTCCGTTCGACCTGTCCATCGAATTTCCAGGTCTAACAAGCCGCTATACCGGGACCATTGATACAACGGACCCGGTCGCGGTTGTGGACGGCAAACTCTCTGCGACATCCGGATCCATCACGGAGCTCCTTGGTTCACTGGGACTGGCAAGTGAGCAGGAAGGAAAGGCGACACTCGATTGGGATTTTGAAGGTCCGATTGATCAATTGGATATTCATGATCTGAAGGTCGCCATCGATGATGCCAACGGTGACCAATTGCTTGTCAGGGGCAAGATAGAGGACTCAACGAAAGCGGCCGTCGTCGACCTGCACTTCAAGGCAACGCTGGTGCCTCTTGAACCGACGTCCGACAATCCGTTTGCCGTCAATGTGAAGGAGGTTTCCGGAGACATCCGCGGCCCGGTCGACGCGCTGGAAGTTCAACGGGCGCAGATCGTGACGGATGCCGTCCTCCTCGACTTTGACGAGATCGGCCCGATTTCTGTCGGGCGCGTGGTCAAGCATCCGGACAACAGGGTCGGCCTGAAGGACATGATTGTGCAGGACGGTCCGGAAGAGGCGCCCTATCTGCTCATGACCGGACAAATTGACGACCTGATGGCCCTGGCCGGGGTCAACCTTTCCGGCACTTACCGTTTCCCGGCCGCGCTACTGCTCAATCGGGAGGCCAATTCCATTCCCGAACTTGGTTTCATCGAAGGGACCGTGAGCTTGAACGAACTGTCCGGTTCCTTCGGCCTGGATGCATTGAAGGGCGCCGCTGCAGACACCGATCTCTTTGACCTGAAGTTTGAATTGGCCATCCCCGAGTTCCGCGTCGTCGATGAGCTTCAGTTCTCGACCGACCTGCACCTGCCGGATCCTGCCGCCTTCTTGAAGGCGCTTGGCGTTGAAACGGATGACACGCTGCCTGCCCTGAGTTTTTCCGGCTCCAGCGGTTTTTCCGCAGAAGGGGCCATGCTCGACGGCAATCTGACGACAGGCGCCACGCAAATAGAGGCTGCGATCAAGCTGGCGCCGGAAGAGGCTTCGGGGGTGTGGTTGCTCGGCGGATCGATTTCCTCTGCGCAAATGGATCTGAGCGATCTCCAGGGTCTTGTGGAGTTCGCCAAACTTGGGGTGGGTGAACACGATGACGACATTGAACTGACTGAAGAATTCAAGTCGGCCTTGCGGGTGGAAGTCGGTCTCAATGTCAAGAAATTCGTTTCCGGCAAGAAGGCGGCCGGCAATCTGTCAGGCACCATCAGATATGACGATGACAAGCTGCAGCTGTCGAAACTGAAATTCGATTATATCGGCGGAACAATCAAAGGAGATTTCTCGATCGATTATGCGTCGGCTGCGAAAAGGGCAACGGCGCATGGGCGGATGGAGAAGTTTCGTCTCAAGAGTCTGATGAACGAACTGGGACTTCAGGCTCCGATTTCCAGCACCGTCTATGCAAGTTTTGACGTCAGCGGCAGTGCCGAATCCGAGACCAGTTTTCTGAAGTCATTGTCGGGCAGCGTGACAACGTCTCTTTGGGGCGGAACCCTGCCCAACAGATTGCTCGATCTGACCGGCATGAATGCCTTCACCTGGCTTGTCACCGGCAATCAGGAAAAGGGCACCAAGCTTGTTTGTGCGGTTCTGCCTCTGCATTTCAAGAATGGTGCAGCAAGCACGCGATCCCTGATCGTTGAAACGAACAACGTGCAAATCGTCGGCGCAGGCAGCATCAACTTCAAGAGTGGCGCACTGAACCTTTCGTTCATGCCGCATGCCAAACGCAAGCAGCTTGTCGAGATCGTCTCACCGTTCGAGCTGAAGGGAACGATCGCCAAGCCGGACCTGATCGTGAAGGACGCCGGGCCGGGACGGGCCGTCGGCGAAGTGGTCTCCCTGCCACTCAATCTTATCGGGCACATTTTCAGGGGTTCCGGTGAAGTTGACGAAAAGGCGCGTCCCTGCGTTCTGCCCAAGAACACAAAACCGAAATGATCCTGACCTGAATGAGACAGAGCACTCAGGTGTAGCAGATGTTTCCCTGATACGGTTCGCGGGCGACGATGGAATGAACCATGGTCGCAAGCGTGGTCAGATCGGCAACAGGCAAGCCGAGGGCGGACTGAAGAAGATGGGCGTAAGGGGGAAGATCGGTACATTCCAGGACGATTGAAGTCACGTCGGGAAGTTCTTCCAAAAGTGTCCGGCCGACCGCCACGAGTTCCGAACCAAGTTTATCGGCATCGATTTCGACCCGCTTGCTCTGGAGTATGACCTCTGAGAATTCAGGCTGTGTCTCCATGCCTGCGACAGCAACCGGAGTGGCTGCGGCCCCGACGGCTGCAAAATGTGCTTCCGTCAAAGCCTCTTTTCGGGCGGTGATGACACCGACCTTTCCGCGCAGTCCGGAGAGCTGGTGCATGAGCGGTATCTGGATCAGGCTGGATGCGAAAACCGGGATCGAAACCTCATTGCTCAATTCGCGTTGAAACAGCGCCATGAAACCGCAGCTGCCGGTGATCGCGCAGCATCCCTCCCGTTCCAGGTTTCGGGCAGCTTTCAGAAACGGTTCAAAGAATTCAAGACTCGGTCGCTCCAGAAGTTCGGCAATCGTGGTGCCTTTGACGACCTCCTTGCGGACGGAGAAAGGCAGACTTTCCTCGTTGCGGATATGCCCGGGAGGTTTCGCGAAGTGGGTATCAAGACAAAGCAGGCCGATGGGACGCTTCGTTGAGGCCATGTTCCGGCGCTCCTTTTTTCAAACCTGACCGCCGGAAAAGCGGCCGGTGCGATAAGGTGAACAGTCGAGATTGGGTTTCCGGCCCGTCAAAAAGTCTGCCAGCAGTTCGCCGGTCTTGGGCGCCATCATCAGACCGTAGTGAGAGTGACCGAAACCGGCATAGAGCCCTTCATGTCCGGAAAACTCTCCGATCATCGGCAGGCTGTCGGGGAAAGACGGCCGCCGTCCCATCCAGAAGCTGGCATCCTTTTCGTTCATGTCCGGAAAGGCCGCTTTTGCCTGTGCGAGAATTCGGTCCTTTTTGCGTGGGTCGGCCGGAGCGTCGACAGCAGCGAATTCTGCATATCCGGCAACGCGCAATCCGTCGGTCATGCTGCTGGCAACGAATTTTGCGTCCACATCCATGATAGAGTGGTTGAGGGCAATGCCGGGATCAGGAACTTCGATGTGATACCCCCGCTCGGCGGCCAGAGGAACGCTGATTCCGAGCGGCTTCAGGAGTTCGGCAGACCATGCGCCCATGGTGACGACGACATTGCTGGCGCCGTAGCTGGCCGTCTCGCACCGGATCTGCCATGAGCCGTTTTCCCGCTTCAGTGACGTGATGCGGTCATGAACAATCTCGACACCCAGTCTGGCAGCCTTTTGAGCAAGCGCTTCGGCGACCCGGCCGGGGGCAAGGGCGCGTGCCTGACCATGAATGAGCACGGCTGCCTTGAACTCTTTGGAGAGGGCCGGCTCCAGCCGCCTGAGTTCCTGTTCGCCGACGAGTTCCAAATGGGCACCTTTTTCACGGCGGATCCGATAGTCGATCGCGTTGAGGACATCTTCGCCGACATTGCGGAAGGCGTGGACATAGAGGCTGTCCCGGATCAGGTCTTCCGCTCCGGTTCCCGCCAGGTGCCGCCGGTAGAGTTCGATCGAGGGCGCGCAGAGCGGTTCCATCGCATCGGCAATTTCCTGAACCCTGCCATCGGCCCCGTTTCGCAGGAAGGAAAGGCCCCAGGGCACCATCTTCGGCCAGTAGCTGTGCCGCACGCTCAAGGGACGGTACTTGCCGAGCAGGAGACCCGGTATCTTCTTCCAGGTGCCGGGCAGGGCCTGCGGGATGAAGGACCATGGCGAGATGACACCGGCATTGCCGAATGTCGTTTCCTGGCCGGGATCCGCCCGGTCGATCAGACGCACCCGGGCGCCTCTTTCGGCGAGGGAGAGGGCGGTGCAGATGCCGACGGCACCTGCACCCAAGATCGTGATCCTGTTTTCCATGATATCAGGCCGAAAGTACTTGTTCGCGGCGGGTAAAGATCTGGCTGACAAGGGCGGGGGCCGCGATGACCAGGGCAGCAATGTCCGCTTGAAATGATGGCGCGATCAGCACCAGCCCGGCGATTGCCAGGAGAACGCGGTAATACCAGGCCAGAGGGGCAAGCCAGTATCCGACCACAGCAGCCGACAGAGCAATGACGCCTGCAATACAGCTCACCGCGGTATAGCTGAATTCAAGCAGGTCGAACCCGGTCGATGACACGAACAGAAGCACCGGCGCATAGACGAAGGCCATCGGCGCCAGCACCTTGCCCAATCCGAGCGTGAAAGCGGAAATTCCGGTCCTGAACGGATTGGAATTGGCAATCGCCGCAGCTGCATAGGCCGACGTACAAACCGGCGGTGTGATTTCGGCGACCACCCCATAGTAAAGGACGAACATGTGGCTCGCGATCGGAGGAATGCCGAGCTGGGCGAGGGCAGGCTGGGCCACCGAGACCAGCATGATGTAGAGCGCCGTTGTCGGCACGCCGGCACCCATCAGAATGCACGCGATGGCAATAAAGACCAGACTGATGAAAAGGGTCAGATCTTCAACAGAGAACAGTTCCCAGTTGCCCAGCGCAAACAGGCTGTGAAGGTCGGATCCGAGGGCGCTGGCGCCCTGGGTCACCATGAAGCCGATGCGGAAGCCGATGCCTGTGGTGTTGATGACCCCGACAACGATGCCGACAGCCGCTGCGGCTGCCCCAACGGCGAGCGCGTATTTCACACCGGTTTCGAACGTGTCGCCCATCTCCTGAAGGCTGACCCGTTGTTGCGGATTGAAGGTCGCCACGACGCTGCTCACAATCAGGATCAGGGAAATCGTCAGATCAAATCCGCCACCCATGTATTTCCAGACCACGAAGGCGATAAAGAGCGCGGCATAGATCAGCGTGATCGGCTCCTTGCCTCGCGACATCCCGGTGATGATGGCAAGCGAGATGCCGCAGAAAGCGGACATGAAGGGTGTGTAGCCTGAAAAGAGCACCACCAGCAGGCCGACTAGGGGCACGATATTCGCCCACCCCTCGCGCCAGACGGTCTTCAGGTGCGGAAGCTTGTCTTTGCTCAGGCCCTTGAGGTCGAGTTTGCGCGCCATCAGGTGCACAACGGTAAAGACACCGACATAATGCAGGAGTGCAGGGAAAATCGCCGCAATGACGATCGTGGTGTAAGACACCTCCAGGAACTCGGCCATGATGAATGCCGCCGCGCCCATGATCGGCGGGGTGATCTGCCCGCCTGCGGACGCTGCTGCTTCGACGCCACCGGCGAAATGTCCCGGATAGCCGAGCCGTTTCATGTTGGGGATCGTCAATGCGCCGGTTGAAACCGTATTTGCGACCGATGAGCCGGAAATCGTACCGAAGAAAGCCGAGGACACCACCGAAACCTTTGCGGGGCCGCCGGTATACTGCCCGGCCAGGATGGTCGCGTTGTCGATGAACAGTTTCCCGAGGCCTGTGCGCTGGGCAATGACGCCGAACAGGACGAAATGGAAGACGATGGTGGAAACCACCCACAGCGTCACGCCGAAAATGCCTTCCTGTGGAAAGTACATGGATGAGACGAAGGTGCGGAACTTCACGCCCGGATGCTGAAGAATGCCCGGGAACATCGGTCCGAACAGCGCATAGGCCATGAAGACGCAGATGATCATCGGCAGCACCCAGCCGAGCGTCCGCCGGGCAATGTCCAGAACAAGCACGATCAGGATACAGCCAAAGACCATGTCATAGGTGTTCGGATTGCCCATCCGGAAGGTCTGTTCTTCAATGCCCAGGAACGGAATTCCATGCCACGCCAGGCCGAGATAGAGCGAAGCAGCAACACCTAAAATCATGAGCAGGACGTCGAAATAAGGCACGCCGCCCAGGCGCAGCGCCCCGGTCTTCAGGTCAAAGGAGGTCTTCGTCTTGAAGCTCGGGAAGAGTGCGTAAATCAAGATGAACAGGCCCGAAAGGTGCCAGCCCATGTGCCAGTAGTCGGGTGGCAGGCCGAAACCGGCGGTGATGTAATGATACATGGCAAACGCCAGGGCCACGTATCTGAGAAACTTTCCAACGCGTGGCGTAACTTGCCGCGTGGCTGCGCCTTCGTCATATTTCTTTTCGATTTCCGCGAGTTCTTCTGCGGTCAGTTCACGCGCAGCAGCAGCCGTGTCACCGGACATATTACCTCCCTCCCAGAGATATTATGCGTTGAAAAAAGCGCGGGGCGGGTATGGGAACCGCCCCGCAGTAGAGGGAAAGGCTGTTAGTTCAAAAGCCCGGCTTCCTTGTAGAAACGCTCGGCGCCGGGATGCAGCGGAACACCGAGATTGGTGACACCGTCCAGCGCGGTTTCGGCTGTGATCTGCTTGCCCTTGGCATGACCGTTGTCGAGCAGTTTGCGGGTGTTGTCGTTCCAAAGAGCCTTGGTGATGCCGTAGACAAGCTCGTCGCTCAACTCCGAAGAGACGATCAGCAACGCCGAAACCGCAGGTGTCCGGACTTCGTAGTCAACGCCGTCATAAACTCCGGCCGGAATGGTCGACGGAATATAGGCGGGGATGACTTCATTGATCTTCGCCAGGTCTTCTTCGGAGAAGCTGTGCAGCTCCATGCCTTTGGTCGAAGCAAGCTGAACCATTGCGGAAACCGGCCAGCCGGCGGCATAGAAATAGGCGTCGATCTGACCATCGGCGAGACGCTCTGCCGACTGGCTGTTGTTCAGCTCCGCCTCGTCCATGTTGTCGCGCGTTACGCCCCATTCGTTGAGCATCTGCAGGACGGCGACCTGTGTGCCCGAACCTGCCTGTGCGATACCAACGCGCTTGTCGGCGAGATCGCCGAGGTCGTTGATGGAAGCTCCCTTGGGCATCACGAGATGCAGGTCTTCCGGATAGAGATTGGCGACGATACGAAGGTTCGGGTGCGGTTTGCCCTCGAATTTTCCTTCACCGAGATACATGGACCGGGTGACGTCGGCCGCTGCCAGACCTGCTTCGAGTTCGCCGTTCTGAACGGCCGAATTGTTGAAGACGGAAGCGGTCGTTGATTGTGCAATGGCAATCAGGCCCGGAACGCCGCATTGGCCGCCTTCCTCGCATGGACGCGACCCGGGAGGGGCCGATATGCCGTTGGCGATGGTGCCGCCGATCGGGAAATAGGTCCCGCCCGCGCCGCCTGTTCCGATGCGGAAGAAGGTCGGGTCCTGTGCGTAGGCCGTCCCCGCGGTCAGCGTTGCTGCCACCAGCGCAGCACTCATCTTGGTCATGAAACTCATCGTGTTCTCCTCTTGGAATGAAGCCGGGCGTTTCGCCCTGTTGTTCTTTCCTTAGGATGAGCGGTATTTTGATAAATGCAAATTTGAAATTGCTTTAAAAACTAAAATTGGATTTATATATTGAAATGAACTTGTCGCAGATCAGAGCATTTCGCGCCGTCATGAATTCCTCCTCTTTGCTGGAGGCAGCGCAGAAACTCGGCCGGACGCAGCCGGCGGTGAGTTCCGCGATCAGGTCACTGGAGGAAAATCTCGGGCTAAAGCTTTTCGAGCGCCGCGGCCGTCAGTTGGTTCCAGTGCCGGAGGCCTACTATCTTCTTGAAGAAGCCTCGGAAATTCTCGACCGGCTTTCGGCGGTGACCGGTACCATGAAAGGCCTGGCCGCGGGGCAGAGGGGGCATTTGAACATCGCAGCGATGCCGGGGCCTTCCGCCTTTCTGTTTCCGCGCTTCATCAGCCGGGTGCTTGGCGACAATCCGGACATTCTCGTCTCGCTGTCATCGCGCACGTCTCCTCAAATTCGGGAACTGGCGGCAACCCAGGGGATCGACTTTGGTTTCGCCGATCTGTTGGTCGTCGATGAGCGCGTGCCGACGTTCCGGCAGGACGTGATCAGTGCGGATTGCTTTTGTGCCATGCCGAGCGGCCATCCGCTGGCCGAAAGCGCGGAAGTCAGCTTCCGGGACCTGGACAATGTGCCGCTCGGGTCGTTGCAAAGTTCCCATTTCATGCACAAGGCAACCGTTGAGGCACTTCGGCAGGTGGGGGCAGAACCCAACATGGTTCTGGACAGCCAGTATTTCCTTCCGATGATGCAGTTCATCAAGGCGGGAAGATGCCTGTCGGTCGTTGACCCTCTTACTGTCGTGACGGAGCAGGAAATGAACGTCACCGGTGGCGAAGTCGTCTTCAAGCCGATCAAACAGGGCTTTCGCTATCGATACGGAATTTTCAGTCCCCTTTACCGGCCCCTTTCCAGTCTTGCCAGAAAGATCAAGGACGGTTGGCAGGATGAAGTGATGGATATGCTGGTGGGGATCGGCGCGCATCCGGACATTGAAATGGATCGCAGCGACCAGCCGAACGGTGTGGCAGACGAGTAATCGCGATGCGTAGCCACCTCCGGTCACATGCATTGCGCCGATAACGAACTGGCCGGCATGGATCGGCTTCAGCATGGATGAAGCCGGCTTGATGCGGCGGAGCACTTTGTTTCTCCCGCTCGGAGCAATCCCGGACAAACTTCGCTTTCATGCAGCGCGGCAAAGATGCGCTGCCATTTTCAATGTTTTCCAGGCTGACAAGCCCTAAGTGGTATGTAAGGCTGCCATTCTTGATGCAAGATATTGAGGTCGCTGCGTGAGTTTTTGATGCGCGACAACCGATTAAACGGTCGGGAGGCTTCCGGAATGCTTCATTTCAAGTCTATTGCACTTGCTGCGGCAATCGCCGTCAGCGTTTCGCAGTTTTCCCAGGCTCAGACTGACAACTCGAAACCCGTGGCAGATCGCGCACTGATCAACGGCACCATTCACACCATGGATGCCGACGCGACGATTGCCCAGGCGATTGGCGTATCGGGTGACGAGATCGTCTTTGTCGGGGACGCCGAAGAGGTGAAGGCGGTCATCGGCCCGCAAACCGAGGTAATCGACCTTGAAGGAAGAATGGTCCTGCCCGGTTTTGTCGACGGGCACATCCATGCAGCCGCCGGTGGATTGATCATGCTGGGAGTTGATCTCCAGACCGATGACAAGGAAGAGCTGTTCGCACGGATCAGGAACGAGGTCGAAGCCAACAGGAACGACGTCATTCTTGGATACGGTGTCCGCTTCAATCCTTGGACGGACGGCAACCCTACAGCCGCAATGCTCGACGAAATCGAAAGTGACCGTCCGGTTTATTTCTGGGCTATTGACGGTCACGCGGCATGGGTGAATTCCAAGGCCCTCGAACTGGCGGGCATCGACAAGGATACGCCGGATACGGCACCCGGTTTTTCCTTTTTCGAACGGGACGCAGATGGAAATCCGACTGGCTGGATCGTCGAGGTGCCGGCACAGCTTCAGGTGCTGTCGGCGTTGATCGATATTACGCCCGAGTTCATGGCCGGTGGCGTGCGCGAATGGCTTGATACGTTTGCAAAGGCGGGCATCACCACGGTCCACGATCATGGTATTCAAGGCATGGGACAGGACGAAGGTTTTCAGATGATGGCCGATTTGGAAGCGACAGGCGACATGCCCATTCGCTTTATCGGTTCCTACTACTGGAACGACGGCAACCTGGATCCATTGCCGGGCACAAGGGAACTGCGCGAGAAATTCAATTCGGAGCTCGTCAAGGGGCGCTATCTCAAGATCAACATGGATGGCGGCGATGACAAGTGGAATGCGCTCTACGTCGACCCGTACACAGACAAGCCTGAGATCGTCGCGGAACCGATCATTCCCTACGATGTCGTAGAGGACGCTGTTATCAGGGCAGATGCAGCCGGGATCGACGTGACCTGTCACTGTTTCGGTGATCTGGCGGTCCGCAAGCTGCTCGATGCGGTGGAGGCTGCGATTGCAGCCAATCCGCCGCGTGACCGCAGGCACAAGATCACGCATGGCACTCTGATTCATCCCGACGATTATGCGCGTTTCGGCGAACTCGGAGTGATCTACGACAGCACTGGAACATGGATGAGCCTTGATCCGCTGCTGCAGACAGTTTCCACCGAACGACTTGGGGCGGAACGGGTGCAGGGCATGTATCCGGTTAATGATGTCATCGCCGGAGGAGGTGTCTTTTCCTTTGGGTCGGACTGGCCGGTTTCCGGATACGTTTCCGAGTATCGCCCGCTGGCTGCGATCGAAGCCGGCATGACGCGGCAGCTGAGCGGACGTGAAGATGTACCGCCATTGGGGGGCAAGGAAGCTGGAATGTCTTTGGACCAGGCCCTCAGATCCCACACCATCGACGCTGCCTACGGCATGGGAATGGACACTGAAATCGGCAGTCTGGAAGTCGGCAAGAAGGCTGATCTCGTGGTTCTGGAAAAGAACCTTTACGACATCGAGCCAAACGAGATTTCCGAGGTTGGCGTGCTCTATACGATGATGGGCGGCAGGGTGACCCACGACAGCACCGGACAATGATCTGATTGCTGTTTCAAGGAGGTCTGGGGAGCGGCCGTAAGCTGTAATTCGATGGACACCCGGAGATATGAAATGCGCAGTCTCCTTATGGTTTGTTTTCTTCTTTTGGGGCCTTCGGCAGTCTGGGCCTGTGGCAATCCCCTGTTATGGGCGATGCTGTTCGCCAGGGTTCCCGAGGCAAAGATCGTTTACGAGGCGGAGCTGGCAGCGCGGGCGGAAGGTCTTGTCACGGCCCGCGTTTATGATGCCGAAGTCGGGCAGCCCTACCATGTCTGGTCCAAGGCCTGGATCATGACCCTGGCGGAAGAAATGCAACCGGCCGTGAACAAGGTGCTGGACAAGGAAGAGACCTTCACCATCCTGCTTGCCGATGAGGTCGCCGCGCTGCGGTTCAGCCGGTATGCGTCACCGGAATTTGTGCCGGCGGCGGTCCTGACTTCAGTCCGGCAGTTTGATGTCATTACAACGATCAACGCGCTTAATGGTGCCTGGCGGCATGGCTTGTCCCTCGAGGATCTCACCACGTCCGATCTTGTATGGGCACAACAGGGCAGAAAGCAGTTGTCAGAACTGCTCTAGTGCGTCAGGCAAACGGCAGAAAAATCTCAGATCATACGCTCTTGGGGCAGAAACGCAGCGTGCCAATTCGAAAATGGAGATTTGCCGCAAGCTCAAAACTTCGGCAAGGCCCGAAGACCGTTTGAGCTGAAGGAGCCGACCGATATCCGCTCTGCCCCGGTGTTCTTGACCGGGATCCCGGAGGCAAGGCTCTTTGAAGAGCGATACCTTGCCAACTGCTACCGGACCCGCAACGTGCCGCTCGAGCAGGGCTTCACCCGGATGCACGCTTCAGTCGCTGAAAAACAGTGCGCCTTGTTGACGATGGCCGACACTCATCGAGCTCCGGTCAATGCTCAATTTCGCAAATCTCGATTGTACTTCCGCGGTTCCGGGTCTAGCTTGAGAGATGCCGGTTGGACGCTCATGAGTCGCACTCCGGCGTCATCCTTTCACGTGTTTATCTCTGATGAGGCGTTTCATGGCGCAGTTGCCGAATTCTCTTGAAGCCCGCGATACCGCTTTTCAACTTCACTCCTATGCCGATGCGCGTGTACAGGAAGAAACCGGCGCCCTGGTGATCGACAAGGGCGAAGGTATCTATGTCGAGGACGTGAACGGCAAACGCTATATCGAGGGCATGGCCGGCCTTTGGAGCGTTGCGGTAGGCTTTGGTGAGAAGCGGCTTGTTGATGCAGCAACCCGCCAGCTGGAAAAGCTGCCCTACTATCATACCTTCACCTACAAGAGTCACGGCCCCTCTATCGAGCTTGCGGAGAAGCTGATCGAGATGGCGCCCGTGCCCATGTCGAAGGTCTATTTCACCAACTCCGGCTCAGAAGCCAACGATACGGCCATCAAGTTGATCTGGTATCGGTCCAACTCTTTGGGGCAGCCGGAACGCAAGAAGATCATCTCGCGCGTGCGTGGATATCATGGTGTGACCCTGGCCTCTGCAAGTCTTACCGGCTTGCCGAACAATCACCGGTCCTTCGACCTGCCGCTTCCGCAAATCCTTCACACAACGTGTCCGCATTATCGCACCATGAAGAAGGACGGCGAGAGCGAGGCCGATTTTGCCAAACGTTGCGCTCAGGACCTGGAGGACATGATCCTGGCTGAAGGGCCGGAAACCATTGCCGCTTTCTTTGCCGAGCCTGTCATGGGTGCAGGTGGCGTCGTGGTTCCGCCCGAAGGTTACTGGGAGGCGGTCCAGCCGGTCCTGAAGAAATACGGCATCCTGTTCGTGGCGGATGAGGTCATCTGCGGATTTGGCCGGACAGGCAACATGTTCGGTACCGAGACCTACAATCTCCAGCCTGATATCATGACGCTGTCAAAGGCGCTTTCTTCCTCCTACCAGCCGATCTCCGCGTTGTTGATCAACGACGATGTCTACCAGCCGATTGCCGATGAAAGCCATCGGATCGGTGTGCTGGGACACGGCTACACGGGAAGCGGTCACCCGGTTGCCTCTGCCGTCGCATTGGAGAACCTGAAGATCATCGAGGAACGCGACCTGATCGGACACGTGAAAGAAATTGCGCCAACTTTCCAGCGGCGCCTTTCCGGACTAGCGGAAAATCCCCTGGTCATCGAGACCCGGGGCATCGGCCTGATCGGAGCGGCGGAATTGGCGCATGAGGCATTTTCGGAAAAGCCGGGGGCGCTGGGTGCGAAAACCAATGCCGCTTTCCTGGAAAACGGTCTCATCTCACGCAACATGCTGGATGCTCTGGCCTTCTGCCCGCCGCTGATCATCAGTGAAGCTCAGATCAACGAGATGTTCGACATCGCCGAAGCCAGCCTCAAGGCGGTGGCGGACGGTCTGTGACCGACTGGTCCATCGTCGGCACCATCAGCGGAACCTCCGCTGATGGTATCGACCTGGCGGAGGTCGTCACCGATGGCCGCACCGTTACCCGGTTCGGTCCGGCAGAGACAGCACAGTACAGCCCGCTGACAAAACAGCGTGTTCTGGAGGCGGCAGGAAAAAAGGGCGAGCATCGCGAGACGTGGCCAGGGATTGCAAACGACGTCACGGCGGATCATGCGGCGGCGATCAGTGCGTTTCTAAAGAAACATGATCTGCAGCCGGATGCGGTGGTCTTTCATGGTCAGACGGTCTGGCACGACCCCAAATCCGGTGAGACTGTCCAGCTAGGCGATCCGCAAGCTCTGGCGAATGAACTGAACCTGCCTGTTGTTGGTGATGTTCGACTTGCGGATATGGCTGCGGGCGGAGAAGGTGCACCGCTTGTGCCTGTCTATCACCAGGCGCTTGCGAAGACGCTTTTGGGCGAGGGCCGGGAACCACTTTGCTTTTTGAACATAGGTGGCGTTTCCAACCTGACCTACATTGAGGGCGACGACCTTCTGGCCTTCGATATCGGGCCGGGCAATGCGCTGCTGGACGATTGGATCCGCCGGCACGGGGCGGGGGATTATGACAAGGGCGGATCGATTTCAGCCGCGGGCAAGGTGCATGAAGATCGATTGGCCGAAGCCCTGAAACATCCCTTTCTGTCGGAGGTCGGCCCGAAATCCCTCGACCGCTACAGTTTCTCCGGCGATTTTGCCGAAGGTCTCAATCTGGAAGACGGCGCGGCGACCTTGCTGGCATTCACGGCGGAGGCAATAGGGAAGGCGGAAGCCTTGTTGCCGAGGATGCCGAAGCTGTGGCTGGTCTGCGGTGGTGGCCGGCTCAACCCGGTTCTGATGCAAGCCCTGGCAGATCGGCTGACCGGAACTGTGCAATCGGCTGACGACTTCAAGATTGACGGTGATGCCTTGGAAGCCCAGGCCATGGCCTTTCTGGGAGCTCGCCTCAAGGCTGGATTGCCGACGACGTTTCCGGAAACAACCGGGGTGAGCGCGCCGACGATAGGTGGCAGGGTTTATCAGCCAGGAATTTGATCACGGCGGCTGACAGGCTACGACGATGACATGGAAAGCGGGCTGCAATGCCCGCTTTTTCTTTCGCCTGCATTTTTGACAATATTTGAAATTTCCAAAACCAAAGCATTAATGGGAAGTATTTTTATTTAACAAACAAAATTTTCCATGAAATAAAATTTCAAAGTAAATATTAAAAAGAGTTAAGTGTATAAAACGAGTAAATATTGATATCTATCTTTGCAAGAAGAGGGTTTTATTTGTGGATTTGGCAAGGTTGAACTCGCTTCTTTTTTGAAAAGACTTGGAGGAGTACAGTCATGTCCGTCAAAAGGTACCTCGTTTCCACTACATCTGCTCTTTGCCTTGTTGCGGGAACCGCGATTTCCGCCCACGCGGCAACACTGATTGTCGGCAACAAGTTTGCCGGGACAGTCAGTTTCGTCGATCTCGACACAGGCAAGGAAATAGACCGGGTCGAAACCGGTGGCTCACCGCACGAAATGGTCCTGTCACCTGACGGTTCGCAGGTGGTTGTCGTGTCATATCTGGAGGAAGGCTATATCGGTCAGGAGCTCAACCTGTTCGATGTCGCAAGTGCCAAACATATGCAGACGATTGATATCTCTCCTTACATGGCGCCGCATGGCATCGCCTGGCTGGGCGACAGCAATGAAGTGATCGTCACGACGGAAGAAACCCGGGACGTGATCAAGGTCGATATCGAAAAAGGTGAGGTTGCCGGTAACGTTGCCACCAACCTGATCGGGTCTCATTTGCTGGCGCTCTCACCGGACGCACAGACTGCCTATGTAACCAGCCGCGGCTCGGACAAGGTTTCGGTCGTGGATGTCCAGACGATGCAAATCACCCACAATGTCGACACCGACCGAGGTCCGGAGGGCGTTGATATCAGCCCCGACGGCAAAGAGCTCTGGGTAGCCAACAACCAGTCGCAGAACATCATCGTTTACGATCCGCAAACAATGACACGCGTTGACGAGATAGATGCCGGGTTCCTGCCCATTCGGGTGCAGTTCCATCCGGATGCCAGATATGTGGCCGTCGCGGACCTGAGAGGGGACCGTATCGTTATCTATGATCGTGAGACCCGAGAACCTCACCAGGAGATCGACCTGGCGTCCCACGGCGCCAAGGGACCGGCATCTCTGCTGTTTTCGCCTGACGGCAACTACCTGTTCGCCGGAGCCCAGAACAGTGGGCTTGTTGTCGAAATCGATACCTCGTCCTGGACGGTGAATCGCGTCATTGAGGCCGGACCGGGAGCTGACGGTCTTGCATTCAGCGATGTGAAGCTTGTCGGCTAACCGACGGCGGAGGACGGGCTACCGTCCTCCGCATTTCTTTTTTGCGTGAGTGCCTGGAAGTCGTTGACCTTGCACGAACCCTTTCTACCCGCTAACCAGATCCTATGAATGGATCTGAAATCTACCACCGGCTGATTGGCCTGATCGAAGAACGGGTGTTGAAACCCGGCGACCGCCTGCGCGAGGCCGACCTGGCGGAGGAATTCGGAGTTTCAAGAACGCCGATCCGCGAGGGCCTGAAGCGGTTGGAAGCGCAAGGCCTGGCGGTCCATGAGCCCAATCGCGGCATGGTCGTTCCGACGCTCGATCACGGCCAGATCAACGAAGTCTACTTCATGCGTGAAGTGCTGGAAGGAACCGCTGCGGGTCTTGCCGCCAAACATGCCTCGAAGCCGGAAGTCGAGATCCTGCAGGATCTGGTGGAAGCCGACCGAAAGCGCATTGAAGACAAGGACAGTCTGGTCCGGTCCAACCGTGAATTCCACCGGCGGCTTTGCCTGGCCTCCCACAACCGTTATCTCGTCGACCAGATCGATCACTTGCGCCTGTCGCTTATCCTGATGGCCGGCACGACACTGGATACGCCTGAACGACGGGAGACAGCAGTGGAGGAACACGCGGCGATTGTTCAGGCAATTGCAGATGGAGACTGCGAAAGGGCTGAGGCTTCGGCGCGCCTGCACATTGCTCACGCTCACAAGACCCGGCTGCAGCAGATCTGATCAGTTGACGGGTGTTCCGGCAACTGCTCCGTCCATGGCCAGGAGCAGATTGGCGAGCGCCGCCACACCAATCACGCCGAAAGTCAGGATCATTCCCGCAACGCGCAGATTGCCGATTTCGGGTTCGCGGCTGAAGCCGTAGGCGTGGCCAACCCGGCCAATCAGAAGCGTGAAGCCGAGGCCGTAAAGCAGCCATCCGGCGGCGCCCATCAATTCCAGCATCAGAATCAGAAGCAGAGCGAAGGGCACATACTCGGCACAGTTGCTGTGGGCGCGCATACGGCGGAGCAGCCGTTCATTGCCCTGGTCGCCCAGGCCGATATGTTCCGTCCCCCGTGCTTTGATGACGCGCACGGTCAGGACCATGTAAAGAAGTGCAAGCAGGCTTGCGAACAGCGGGGTGACGAAGACGCCCATGAGAGACTCTCCACTTTGGTCTCGGGTTGTGGCCGCTCGCCTCCGGTCAGTTCAAAGGGCATTTGCGGCCGAATTGTTGAACAAGAATACCCGTTTCGTCTTAGCGCAAACATCGCAGAGCGCTCGTGTCTGCCGTCCCGGTAGCTGTGCGTCACATGTACGCGAACCGACACACCCGGCGCCGACTTTGGGCTTAGGGCCCACGAGTGGTCCGCTCACGGTATTCTGCCTGGATCCCTGCCAGATACGATTGAAGCCCAGTGCCACAGGATACGCCAAACCGACGTCACCGGTTCAGCGTGTTTTCTTTCATTTGGCCATGGTCAGACATTGCCCTTCTGTGGAGGGCGTCATTTCTGCTTCCCGGAATACTCGTCGTGATACTCGGAGATAACCTGACGGGCGAATGCGCCGATCTCTGCATATTCGGCTTCGGTGAGATTGGCGAGGGATACGCGCGCCGACGCATCGACCACCTCGAAGCCTTTTCCAGGCAGGAGCACGACACTGGTCTCCTCCGCCAACCGGAACAGGAAGTCGTAGCCCTTCTTGTTGGCGACAAACCAGTCCGCAAATTCGTCGCCGTAGAGGCGACCACTCAGATGCTGAAGATTGATCAGCGTATAGTAGTTGACGTCGTTCGGCTCCCGGTGCGGTTTGACGCCCATATTCAGTTCAAGCGTGTTGAACCGTCTGCGGATCAGTCCCTTGGCAGCATCCTTGTAACGGTCGTCATGGTCGAGGAGGCCCGACATCGCAAACAGCATCATCTGGATCTGCTGCGGTGTTGACGCGCCAGCTGTATGGTTGAGGGCGACGGCACGGCTGTCTGCCACCAGCCGGTCGATAAACCGGATATCGCGGGGTGTGGTGGTCAGCGAGGAATAGCGTTTGTCCAGACCCAGCTTGGCACTTTCAGGCAGGGCAGCCAGAGCTTCGTCAAAGACATTGTCCTCATGCAGCGCAATGACACCAAGCCGCCAACCTGTCGCACCGAAATACTTGGAGAAGGAATAGACACACAGCGTGTTACGCGGACACTTGGCAAACAGCGATACGAAATCGTCCGCAAATGTTCCGTAGACATCGTCGGTGACGACAAACAGATCCGGGCGTTTTTCGTTGATGAATTTCGCGACCCGCTCCAGGTCGTCCGGGGATAGCTTTGCCGAGGGCGGGTTGCTCGGATTGACGATGCAGAAAACCTTGATCGTCGGGTCTTCCAGTTTGGCCAGTTCCGCATCGCTGAATTGCCAGTCGGCGCCTTCCTCCATGCGGATGTCGACAACGGGCATGTCGTACTCCGGCAGTGGTGGGATCTCCAGATAAGGGGAAAAGATTGGCGTGCCGAGCGCAACCTTGTCACCCTCCTTCACCAGACCGTTGAACTTCAGCGTCTGGAAAATATAGGTCATGGCTGCCGTGCCACCTTCTGTGGCGAAGATGGAAAAAGGTCCGTTCGGCGGCTCGTTGCCGAACATTTCCTTACGCAGATATGCCCAGACGATCTTTTCCGAGTTCACCAGCATGCGGGGCGGGACAGGATAGTTGCAGCCCAGGAACCCTTGAACCATCTCGTGAATGAGATCATGCCGGTGAACACCCAGATGGTTCTTGGCATAGGAAAGGGTCGCTTTCAAAAATGTCGTGCCTTCCCGGTCTTCGTGACGGTGCAGAAAGTCCTCGAAACGGAGCAGCATGCCATCCTTTTCCGGCAAACCGCCAAAACCGCTGTCGAGATAGGAATAGGACCGCTCTGCCTCTTCAACGGCAAAGTCCCCGAGCCTCAGAAACGCACGTCGGGGCTGGGTCGCAAGGAAGTTGGGGTTGCCGCGCCCGGCATTGAGCATCAATCGATCAGCCGAGGAAGCCGCGATTTCAATGAGTTTGTCTTTCAATTCAAACGGGCTCAGATCTTCAAAATCCGAATAATCAGTCTTGCTCATTTGAGATCTCCTAAAAAATCATTGTGCCGGATTGGTTGAAACGAGACCGACGATCAGCGGGCCCCACAAAGTAAGCAATACGTTTGCCACCGCGTAAGTCACCGTGAAGGTGACGACCGGTGTGGCGTTGCCAGCCTTGCCCAGAAGTGCGGCGAAAGCTGGATTTGCACTCCTGCCGCCAGCCACGCAGGCAAGGGCCTCGATCGGGTTCCGGATGCGCAGGACGTAAAAGGAAAAGAAGAACCCGATCACCTGCGGAATGAGCGTCACGCCGATGCCGAACAGGAACAGGCTGAGACCTTGTTCCTGAAGGGTGGTGAGCACCTGAGGGCCGGCGCTGATACCGACGACACCAACAAAGACGGCAAGGCCGAAATCGCGAAGGAAGTTGACCGCACCCGTCGGCAACGCGGCATATCTGGGGTGCGTGCTGCGCAGCCAGCCGAAGAGCAGACCGGAAAGCAGGCAGCCTCCGCCACTTCCGACCGTAACCGGAACACCGCCGATCTTGAACTCGATAAGGCCCAGCAGCAGGCCGAGCGTCATGCCGATGCCGAAGAAGATAAAGTCCGTCACGGCTGCGGCGCTGATCGGATAACCGATGGCCTTTTGAACCTGGTTCAGATCACGCGAGCTACCAGTCAGTTGCAATTCGTCACCCTTGTGAACTTCAAGATCCGGTAACAGCGGCAGGTCACGCCCCATACGGCGGACGCCCGTGACGAAGACGTCGCGCAAGGCATTCGACTTCGTGTGATCGTGAATGCCCTGCAGCTTGTTGCCTGCATAATCGGGGTTTGTAAGAACGATGTCCCTGTTTTCAAGGACAAGCCGGTAACCTGTCGGCGCCTGAGTTTCGGTGCCCCAACAGGTTGGTTGGACGTCCAGTGCACTGACCAGTCCTGTGAGCGCGACAACATCTCCGGCCTTGAGAGCGTCACTGCCGTTGACGTCGACTTCCTGACCGGATCGCAGAACGGCCTCAACGGCAAGGTTGTCAAAGGCCGCGTCCAGTTTCGAGATTGCCTGACCGATCCACTCACTGTCCGCCTTCAACTCGAAGAAACGGGTGTCGATCCGTTGTGCCGCATTGAATTGGCCCGGCTCCAGAGTGGCGGTGCCTCCGGACATCTTTTCAGCGAGCTTGATGGCTTCCTTGCGAATATCCCATCGCATCACAGTCGGGAAAAACCAGGTGACCATGATGATAGGGCCGATGGAACCGAAGATGTAACAGACCGCGTAACCAACGGCGATATTGGTTTCCATCACCGACTTCAGATCGCTCGAAACATTCAGCTTCTGGATGGTTTCACCAGCGGTTCCGATGATTGCGGATTGTGTAAGACCGCCGGCAGCCAGACCGGCCGCCGTGCCGCGGTCGAGGTCAAAACCCCATGCAAATGCCAGAACCGTCAGCAGTCCGAGAACACACATGACGCCTGCCGACAGCAGCTGGTTCAGGGATTTGAGGGAAAGCGCATGAAAGAATTGCGGTCCGCCCTGATAACCGACCGCGTAAATGAACAGGGCGAAGAAGACATCCTTGACGGCGGTGTCGATGGTGACACCTACCTGACCGAGAATGACGCCGACAATCAGCGTTCCCGCGATGCCGCCGAGCACAAAGTTTCCGATTTTAAGTTTGCCCGCAAAATAACCTAAAGCAACAGCAACAAAGAGAAATACCAGCGCCGATTGCGACGCCAGCCATTGAAGAAATTCCATGCGTGCCCTCCCAGACTTCGTGCAAGAGACAGTTCAGTCAATGGTCGGGGACAACTATTGCGTTAATTTAACGTTGCGGCAAGTTCTGACGGCGAAAGAGACGGTTTCTCAGGCCTTTAGCATTCGACAATGTTCACCGCGAGGCCGCCCTTCGAAGTCTCCTTGTATTGCTCCATCATGTCCATGCCGGTCTGCCGCATGGTTTCAATGCAGCCGTCCAGAGGCACGAAATGTGAGCCGTCGCCACGAAGGGCGAGAGAAGCAGCGGTCACCGCCTTGACCGCACCGAGCGCATTGCGCTCGATGCAAGGGACCTGAACCAGTCCCGCGATCGGGTCACAGGTCATGCCGAGGTGATGTTCCAGAGCGATTTCCGCGGCATTTTCGATCTGTTCATTGGTGCCGCCGAGCGCGGCGCAAAGACCTGCGGCAGCCATCGCCGAAGCGGAGCCGACTTCACCCTGACAGCCGACTTCCGCGCCAGAGATGGAGGCATTGGCCTTGATGATGCCACCGACAGCTGCGGCAGTGAGCAGAAACGTTCTGATGCCGGTCTGATCCGCGCCGGGACAGTGGTCAAGATAGTATCGGGTAACGGCCGGGATGACGCCTGCCGCCCCATTGGTGGGAGCCGTGACAACACGCCCACCGGCAGCATTTTCCTCATTCACAGCCATGGCATAGACGCCAAGCCAGTCGACAACCGTGTGCTCGAATAGCGGATTGCTGCGTCCTTCGCGGATCAGTTTCTGGTAGATTTCGGCCGCCCGCCGTTTCACCTTCAAGCCGCCTGGAAGAATGCCCGTCTGCGAGATGCCGCGGTTAATGCAGGAGTCCATGGCGGACCAAAGCGTGTCGATGCCTGCTTCAACCTCTTCCTGAGGCTTGGCGCAACATTCGTTGCAAAGCTTCATTTCGGCGATGGAAAGCTCTGCCTCCTCACCCATCTCCAGCATCTGTTTTGCCGATGCGAACGGGTAGGGGACCTGCTGGATCGCAAGTTCGTTGACGGGCTCGTTTGTCGTTTTGCGCAGCTCGGCTTCGCTGACCACGAAACCGCCACCGATCGAATAGTAGACGAATGTGTCGATGATAGCGCCTGCCGAGTCCAGAAGATGGAAGGTCATACCATTGGCGTGAAGCGGCAGAGCTGGCCCGTAGTCGAAAATGACATCCATCTCCGGGTCGAACTGAAGTTCGGGCAGGCCGGGTATCTTGAGTGTTCCGGATTGCCGCAATCCGTCGAGCATCGCCTCGACACGATCCGGGTCGAGTGTATCCGGTTTCGCGCCGAGCAGACCCAGACAGACTGCCTTGTCGGTTGCATGGCCCTTGCCGGTAAAGGCAAGCGAGCCATGCAGCGTGACCGTCAGGCGCGTTGCCTGTTTTTCCGCTCCGGCAAGACCGCGCAGCCGGTCCAGATACCTGTGGACGGCCACCATGGGGCCGACGGTATGGGAGCTGGAAGGGCCGATGCCGATTTTGAAGATATCGAAGACGCTGATGAACATCTGATCTGGACCGCTTGTCTCAACTGTACCGGCGCTATTGCCGCGTGCTGATCAAGCTACCGGTTTGCGTATCGCATTCCGGTGCTCAAACGAGCAATTTTGTGTCATTTGCGACATGCAGGGATCGATGCGGACCTTTTCAAAACTTCCGCGGGAAAGGCAGAGGGCAACCTGGAAGAGGTTGTTTGACGCAGGGCCCTTTGATAGCGTGCGGCCTCCTTTCAGAATTCCCTATCCGGCATAAGAGTTTCCAATGACCGTGCAACATCCGTCCGACCTGAATGATGTCCTTGCCGAAAAGAAGGCCGCGTTTCAATTACCCGAGGGCATCATTTATCTGGATGGCAACTCGCTTGGCGTTTTGCCTGCGCATGTGCCGGATCGCATCGCCGAAGTTGTCACGCAGGAGTGGGGGATCAGCCTTATCCGGGCATGGAACACGCACAGCTGGATCGACCTGCCGGGGCGGACCGGAGACCGGATTGGCCGGTTGATCGGTGCACCTAGTGGAACGGTCGTCGCTTGCGACAGCACTTCTGTCAACGTCTTCAAGGTCCTCTCTGCAGCGCTTTCCCTGCGTCCGGAGCGCAAGGTCATTTTGTCCGATAACGGTAACTTCCCGACTGATCTCTATGTCGCCTCGGGTCTCAAGGAGCTGTTGGGACGGGGGCACGAGTTGAAGATCGTTGCTCCGGAAGACGTCGAAGATGCGATTGATGACCAGGTTGCGGTAATGATGCTGACCCAGGTCGATTACCGGACCGGACGCGTTCACAACATGGAAGAGTTGACCCGCAAGGCGCACGAGGCTGGCGCGCTTGCCATCTGGGATCTTGCTCATTCCGCCGGTGCCATCGAGGTGGATCTTGCCGGAGCAAATGCCGATTTTGCCGTTGGTTGCGGCTACAAGTACCTGAATGGTGGACCGGGTGCGCCAGCTTTTCTTTATGTCGCCGAAGCACATCAGGACAAGGTGACTTCTCCGCTCACCGGATGGATGGGACACGAAGCACCTTTTGCCTTCGACCTCGATTACCGACCGGTTCACGGTGTCAACAGAATGACGGTCGGCACTCCTGCAATCCTTGCCCTGTCCAGCCTGCACGCGGCGCTCGATGTCTTTGAGGACGTCGACATGGCCGACATTCGCCGGAAGTCGATTTCCCTGAGCGAGCTGTTCATTTCGGAAGTCGAAGCCAGATGTCCGCAATTGACACTGGCAAGCCCCCGCGATCCGAACCAGCGTGGCAGCCAGGTGTCGTTCCGGTTTGAGCAAGGATACGCGGCGATGCAGGCATTGATCGCACGTGGCGTGATCGGCGATTTCCGCGCTCCCGACGTGATGCGTTTCGGCTTTACGCCGCTTTACCTGTCACATCAGGACATTGTGGATGCGGTTGCGATACTTGCCGATATTCTTGATACGGAAAGTTGGAACCGTCCGGAGTTCAAGACCCGCGCAAAGGTCACATAGCGGCGATTTCCACCTGCGTTTTCAGCATCGAGAGGAACCGCTCCTCGGAAACCGGTCTGGAATAGAGATACCCCTGGTACTGGGTACAGCCGTGCCGGGAGAGCCACGAACGTTGCTCGATGGTTTCAACGCCTTCAGCAATCACGTCGGCGCCGAGTGCTGTGGCCAGAGACAGGATCAGTTGGACGATTTCACCACCCGATGTGACATCTTCCATGAACATCCGGTCGATCTTGATGCCGTCGATTGGATAGTTGTGCAGATAGGCAAGGTTGGAATAGCCGGTCCCGAAATCGTCGATGACGATCCGGTACCCGGTTTCCTTCAACAGCGACAAGATTTCCTTGGCATTAGGTATGTCTCCCAGCAGGACGGTTTCCGTGATCTCGAGGGAAATCCTGCTTGGGTCACACCCGGTTTCCTGTGGCAGTGACTGCATGAGAGGCACAAACTGCGGGTCGGAAAGTTGTCTCGGCGAAACGTTGAGCGACAATGAGACATCAAGCTTCTGCCGTTGCAGGCGGGCTTGCATATGCGCGACCTGCAGACTGACCCAGGAGCCGATGTCGTTTATCAGCCCCGTTTCCTCGGCAATCGGGACGAACTGATCCGGGCGCACGAGGCCTCGTTCGGGGTGTTGCCATCTGAGGAGTGCCTCGGCAGACACGACCCTGTCGTTTCCGGTAAAGGCGATAGGCTGGTAATAGAGAACGAATTCGTATTCCCGGATGGCCTGCTCGAGGTCTTTCCTGATGGCAAGGTGTTCCTCACGCAGCTGTTTCATCCGGTCATGGTAACGAACGCATTTGGTCTTGGTATTCGACTTGGCCCGGTACAGTGCCAGGTCCGCGTGCCGCATCAGCTGGTCAATCCTGACCCCGTCATCCGGATAGTGAGCATAACCGATGCTGAGACCGACATACTTCGATTTGCCATCGATGATCTGAGGGCTCGTGAATGCCTGCAGGAGCGACTGGCCGAACCAATCCGGGCTGGCGGCGCCTTCCTTTTCGAGATGACAGATCAGAAATTCATCACCGCCCAACCGTGCAACCACGTCGCCGGAACTTGACAGGTCCTTGAGCTTGCCGGCAACGAGCTGAAGCAGCATGTCGCCAGCGGCATGCCCGAGGGTGTCGTTGACCAGTTTGAAATCGTCCAGATCTACGAGATAGAGCGTCGCCGATTGCCCTCGGTCGAGGGCAGTGTTCATGATCTGGGTAAGGCGCTCCTTGAGATAGGTTCGGTTCGACAACCCGGTTAGGGTGTCGTGGCTTGCCAGATACTGCGCGCGCTCTTTTGTTTCATGGAGCTCGGTAACGTCGATTTCGCTGACGAGATAGGCCGGTTGCCCGGTGACCGCATCGTGGCAGGTGCTGATCGTCAATTCATGCCAACGTGCACCGGAATTTGTTGTCATCTGCGCAACGGTTCTTGAAGTCCGTTCACGCTCCACCCGATCGAGCAGTTTTTGACCTACGTTCGGGTCGGAAAACTGTTTCGCAAAGTGAAGTTCCTGCGAACCGCAGGCTGCGCGTGCTGCCGTGTTCCGGTAGAGCGGTTTGCCGTCCTTGGAAAACAGGGAAATCATCACCGCTGTGTGCAGGAGAGCCTCCGCGCTGCGAAGCGTTTCGGGCTCCTGTTCGTGATGATCGCGCGCCTCGCATAACAGCGCCATGCGGCCATCTGTGAGGCGGATGCCGCTCATCACGATCTGCAGCACTTTCGGCTTGCCCTTCGGATAAAGCGTCCAGATCTCCGAAAAACTCACGTCTTGTTTGCAAAAGTCCTGCTGATACTGGCGCAGCCGCTTTTCAACTGAAGGCGACATGTCGGCGGACAGGTCACGCGATTGTAGCTCTTGCAGAGAAGAGGCGTCGGTAATTTCGAGTGTTTTCCTGTTAGCCCATAGAAATCGCTTGTGATCGAAGTCGAAAATCCAGACGGCCGTATCCAGTCGATCATAGACGGAGATGACAAGGTTCAGATCGATTGCGCCTTTGGCATTGCTTATGGAACGCGGAATTTCATCTCTTTCAAATGCCATTGAAATATTTGGATTATCTGACAGTTGCTTCTCCAAAATCGTCTTGTGATTGAGGTATGAATGAAATTAGTTGTGTGGTGGCGTGATTACGCAGATGTTTTGCCGGATCAATAGCTGTAATTGTATCCATGAACTTGGTATTTTCAACACAGCTATTAAAGGAAGCTTGAAGGTGAACTGATTTATTTCCTGATTGGTCGGAAAATTGGGGAGTGTTCGAATGTTTATTGTAAAAAATACTTATAAGGTGCCGTGTGGCTGGCGGGGAGCTGTTCTGCTTTGCTTTTGCAGCCGTGCCGTGATTTGCTAATCCTCTCCGTTCCGGTGTTCTTGGGGGCAAGCGGCATGACAAAGATTATCGACATCACACCTCCGGTGCGTGCCGGTATCGCCGTTTACCCGGGAGATGCACCCTACAAGGCAGCAAGTACTTGCGAGATTTCCGATGATTGTCCTGTCAATGTCGGTGAGTTCTCGATGTCCTGCCATTGTGGCGCGCATGCCGACGCTCCCCTGCATTATGACAGACACGGGGCGTCCATTGATCAGCTTGATCTCGCGGACTTTGTCGGTCCGGCCCGGGTGATTGATGCCCGCGGCCAGGAAGATGCATGTTCACCAAGGGAGTTGGAGCGGTTTCTGGAGAACTGTCCGCCGAGAGTGTTGCTTCGGCTTGAAGAGGAGATTGATCCCGTTGTCTGGCCTGAAGGTTTCCGGGCAGTGTCACCCGAGGCAATGTCGCTTCTGGCGGATCGCGGTGTCAAATTGGTGGGGGTAGATGTACCGTCTGTGGATCGTGAAAACTCCGAAAAACTACCTAGTCATGGGATCGCCCGTTCCCGGGATCTCCGGATTCTGGAAAATCTTGCCCTTTCTGCGGTGGAACCGGGTGATTATGAGTTGATTGCGCTGCCAATGAAGTTAGAAGGGCTAGATGCTGCGCCGGTTCGGGCCATTTTGCGTCCGCTCTGACAATCTCGGCAAACGGGTAAGCTGCGGCCAAAGGAAAAAAGAAAGACCGCTGTGGGGAGCGGCAAGGAGCTTGAATGCTGGAGCTTGATCAGCTCGTTATGGATTTTAGCGGGTTCAGGGCAGTAAATGGCTGCTCGTTCCGCGTCGAAGAAAACAGTATCACCGGGCTGATTGGGCCCAACGGGGCTGGAAAAACCACACTTTTTAATCTGATTGCCGGGGCTTTACATCCAACCAGCGGCAAGATCCGATTTATGGGCGAAGACGTCACCAGTCTTGCCAGTCACCAGCTGTTTCACAAAGGCCTGGTGCGTACTTTTCAGATCCCTCATGAATTTCACAAGCTGACGGCGTTGGAAAACCTGATGATGGTACCGCCGTCTCAACCCGGTGAAAGCTTGCTTGCCAACTGGTTCGCCTGGGGCAAGGTCAAGTCCGCTGAAAGCGACGTTGAGAAAAAAGCTTACGAGACGCTCGAGTTTTTGGAACTGACACACGTGGCCCATGAACGGGCCGGGAACCTCTCCGGTGGACAGAAGAAGCTTCTGGAGCTTGGCCGGACGATGATGACCGATGCCAAGCTCGTATTGCTTGATGAACCGGCCGCGGGCGTCAACCGGACGTTGTTGCGCAAGCTGGAAACCAAGATCGAGATCCTGAACAAGGAGCGTGGCTATACGTTCATTCTGATCGAACACGACATGGAAATGATTGAAAAGCTTTGCGATCCGGTCGTTTGCATGGCGGAAGGCAAAGTTTTGATCGAAGGCGATTTCCAGACGGTCCGCTCCAATCCGCAAGTGCTGGAAGCCTATCTCGGTGAAACCACGGGAGATGCGGCATGAGTGCACTCCTGTCCATGGACAATCTCACCGGCGGTTACGGCGAGGCGGACATTCTTCAGGATGTCTCCATGCATGTGGATCAGGACGAGATTGTCGTGATTGTCGGCCCGAACGGCGCCGGCAAGTCCACTGCCATGAAATCCGTCTTCGGTCTCTTGACCATCCGCGGCGGCAAGATGCTGTTCGATGGTGACGACATTACCGGCTGGGCCCCGAACCGCATCGTTCAACGCGGCATCTGCTACGTGCCGCAGGTCGACAATATCTTCCGTGAAATGTCGATCCACGAAAATCTGGAGATGGGCGGTTTCCTGAAAAAAGGTGACCTTTCTGCCGCTTATGACCGGATCTATACCCTGTTCCCCGATCTGAAGGAGCGGCGCAAGACAATGGCGGGCAGCCTCTCGGGCGGTCAGCGCCAGATGGTTGCCATGGGGCGTGCGCTGATGCTTGATCCCAAGCTGCTGTTGCTGGACGAGCCGACAGCGGGCCTGTCGCCGAAATACATGGAACAGATCTTCCAGATCTGCCGGGATGTGCGCGATACCGGTGTCGCCATCCTGCTGGTGGAGCAGCATGCCAAGCAGGCGCTCGCCTTCGCCGACAGGGGATACGTGCTTGCTGCCGGCAAAAATCGTCATGAAGGCACCGGGGCCGAATTGCTGGCCGACCGTGAAGTCGCCGAAATGTTTCTGGGGGGCTGATCGGTATGGACTTCCTCGATCTGATAAATTTCTACGTCGTGCCGGGCATCGTGCTCGGCTCCATCTACGCTTTCGGTGCCGTCGGCATCACCTTGATCTTTGCGATCCTGCGCTATGCTCATCTGGCCCATGGCGATCTGGCAACGCTTGGAGCCTTTATCGCGCTGGCCGTAGTCACCAGTCTTGGCTTTTCACCGCTGATAGCCCTGCCGATCGCAATCCTTGCAACGGCGGCGGTGGCGGTCGGCATCGACAAGGTCTTCTACAACCACTTGCGGGAGCGGCCCAAGATCGTCACCGTCATGGCGTCGCTTGGTATCGCGCTGATGGTTCGTGCCGTGGTTCAGGTGGTCTGGGGCGTGGACACGCAGACCTATTCGCGCGGCATCGTCCGGCCCGAAGACTATTTCGGCATCCGGATCCGTGACCGTGAACTCTATACGATCTTTGCCATGATCGTTCTGGTCGGCGGGCTGCAATTGTTCCTCACCAGGTCCAAGTGGGGCAAGGCCATGCGCGCCATGTCCGACAATCCGAATCTGGCTCTGCTGTCCGGCATCGACAACAAGAAGGTTGTGATGCTGACCTGGATTATTGCCGGCGGACTTTGCGCGGCCTCCGGGTTCTTCCTGGGTTACAATACCGAGCTGAAGTCCATGATGGGCTGGCACATGCTGTTGCCGATGTTCGCCGCGGCGATCCTGGGCGGTGTCGGTCGCGTCGAAGGTGCCGTGCTCGGTGGTCTGATCGTTGGTGTTGCCGAAGAACTTTCGGTCCTTGTGCTCCCAAGCGAATACAAGGCCGCCATGGCTTTTGCCATTCTGCTGTTCATGCTGCTTGTGCGACCGACAGGGTTGCTCAAGGGCAAGGTTCTTTAAGGGGAGAGCAAGATGGAATTCCTTGGTCTCGTCAACTACGCCCTCTTCATGGCGATCTTCATCGGCATTTATGCGCTGCTGGCGCTGGGGCTCAACATTCAATGGGGCTTTGCCGGTCTCTTCAACGCAGGTATTGCAGGCTTTTTCGCGGTAGGTGCCTACACCTCCGCGATCCTGTCATCGCCGGCCGTGGAAGGACGTATCGGCGGCTTCGAGCTTCATTTCGTCATCGGCTGGATCGGTGCAATGCTGGCGGCGGCTCTCGTCGCCTGGCCCATCGGCAAGATCTGTCTTCGGTTCCGATCCGACTACCTGGCGATCGCATCCATCGGCATTGCCGAGATTATCCGTCTGGTGATCAAGTCCGAACCGGCACTCACCAACGCGGCCCGCGGCATCTCTCGTATTCCGCGTCCGGCTGGTGAACTCGGCTACATGGAATCGCAGATCGCCTACCTGATCATCGTGCTGGCGGTACTGATTGCCGCTTACGTTCTGGTCGAGCGGCAGTTCAATGCGCCCTGGGGCCGGATGATGCGGGCCATCCGCGACAACGAGAACGCTGCAAACGCGATGGGCAAGGACGTCGAGTTCCGTCGCCTTGAAGCGTTCATCTTCGGCTCTGCCCTGATGGGCCTGAGCGGCGCGCTGTTCGCCCACTTCAATCGCTCGATCACGCCTGAGGCTATCGACCCGATGGTGGCAACGTTCCTTGTCTGGATCATGCTCATCCTGGGAGGATCGGGTAACAACCGTGGCGCGATACTGGGTGCTGCTGTCGTTTGGATCATTTGGTCTGTTTCAGAGATTGCAACTGACCGGCTTCCGCATGAATATGCGGTTCAGGCAAAATACATCCGCTTGTTCCTTATCGGCCTGATGTTGCAGCTTGTTCTGCGGTTCAGGCCCGAGGGACTGCTCCCTGAACCTCTTCGGGGAGACCAGCGGCAGACAAAATCCGGTGCGGACCACTAAAAGGCCCGTTCCCCGGGGCCCTCACTTAACCTATGAGTGTGGGAGCCGAAAATCCAAAAGACCCGGCAAAGACCGGATAATTGAGGAGGTACTTTGATGAAAACCAAATTGTTTGCGCTTGCTGCCGGTTTGATGACTGCGACTGCACTGGCATCCGTTCCGGCCAATGCCGACGTCAAAATCGGTCTGCTCGGTGGTGTCTCCGGCCCGATCGCAGCAATGGCACCTGCCATGATCGACGCTGCTCAGCTGGCTGTTCAGCAGGTCAACGAGCAAGGCGGTATCGGCGCGGGTGAGAACCTGGTCGGCGTTGTGGGCGACAGTGCCTGTAACCCGCAAGGCGGTACCGATGCGGCAACCAAGGCTGTGAACATCGAAGGTGTTGTCGGCGTTGTTGGCCCGCATTGCTCCGGCGCTGTTCTGGCCGCTGCCGGTTCTGTGACCATTCCGGCAGGCATCACGCTGATCACGCCGTCCGGCACGTCCCCGGAAATCTCCAACCTGGAAGACAAGGGTACCGTGTTCCGCACCGTTCCCTCTGATGACTACCAGGGCCGCGCGCTGGCTCGTACCATGAAGGACCAGGGCTACGGCAAGGTTGCGGTCGCTTACCTCAACAACGATTACGGCACCGGTCTGGCGAATGCGTTCAAGGCTGAGTATGTCGACGAACTCGGTGGTGAAATCACCCAGTTCGCAGCGCATGAAGAAGGCAAGGCTTCCTATCGTTCGAACCTGGCTGAGCTGGCCAAGGGCGGCGCCGACACGCTGGTCATCTTCGACTATGGCGACGGCACCGGCCTCACCATCCTGCGTCAGGCTCTGGAGAACGGCTTCTTCGAGAAGTTTGTTGGCGGCGACGGCATGAAGTCCGACGCAGTGATCAACGAACTCGGCGCTGAAAACCTCAGCGGCTTCGTTGCTTCGTCTCCGGTTGGTGCGAAATCCGAATCCCTCACCCTGTTCAACGATGCCTTCAAGGGCGTTGGCGGTGACCCGGATGCGATCTTCGCCAACACTTCCTACGACGCTGCCTTCCTGCTGGCTCTGGCAGTTGAAAAGGCTGGTGGCAAGAAAGAAGACGTTGCGGCTGCCATGATGGAAGTCTCCAACGGTGACGGTGAGCCGATCCGTCCGGGCGAGTGGAAGAAGGCGAAAGAGCTGATCGCAGCTGGCACCGCCATCGACTACAAGGGTGCGGCAGGCGAGCATAACTTCGACGCCAAGGGCGACGTTCCGGGCACCTACGCCCTGTTCGAAGTCGGCTCCGACGGCTTCGAAGTCATCACCGAAATGAAGTAAGTTTCTTCTTCTCAAGAAGAAATTTCCAAAGAAACCGGCGGTTCGAAAGAGCCGCCGGTTTTTTTGGGCGCTCGTCCTCGTCGTTCCGGACCAGTGAGGCGTAAGCCGAACGCCGATCCGGAACCTGTGCCCGGTCCGAACGGGTATCCAGATGTAGTTCGCGCTGAAAGCGCGGCGGCCTTCCTATGAAAGAGAGAGTTCGCTGTGCCCACGCCGATGTCTGGATTCCGGATCGGCGCGCAGCATGGCTGCCCTTGTCCGGAATGATGGAAAGCGTGGCGAGAACTCAACCAAAATCTCGATGGTGAAGCCAGCCTAACCTTCGAATCGAACTCGGTCTATCAATCGAAGAGTAGCGGGTTGTCTATGCCGGTAGGCAGCAATTCGATGCGTTTCACCAGCGCTCTGCCCGGCCATTTTCACTGCCAGCGTCTCGGCTTCTCCTGACAGAGCAAAAACCGAAAGGTATCCCTCTGTGGCGCCACGTGGCGGCCAGACGAGATTTCCGGCGGTGGCGCCTTGTTCTGCAATAGCGGTGCCGTCTGGAAGAGCGAGGGCGATGCAGGTCACAAAGCGGGCAGGGCTCGACACAATGTTTCTTTCCGCGAGCATTTCGCCGATGCGCTCGATCGCAATATTGTAGTTTTCGTTCGGTCCCGCCCAATCGATAGCGGCAGCGCCAGGTAGATCGTCAAGAGCCGAAATGCAGAAACCGCTATCATCGCTTATTGCCGGATGGCCGCTTTGCTGCGCGACCACTCTTGCCTTGATCAAGGCGTTTTCAAGAACTGTTGATCCGGTCTCTGCAGGGCTCTCCAAGTCGAACTCCTTCGCAGTCAGGATTTCGACAGGCACATTTCGTAGTGCTTCCCTGAGTGCCGTTATCTTGTTGGCATTGTGCGTAGCCAGGACCAGAGACGCGCCAATTGACAACTTTGCAGAAAAGACATCACTTGGAATGGCGTCGGAAACTGACATTGGAACCTCTGACTGGAAACGCTCTATCTTCTGACACTTGAATACCGTGAAAGAATTACCGGAAGTTGGCAGTCGTGATTTGGTAGCAAAGATTGTCCGCAGCGGACAATTTCTCTGTTTCGCAATCTGAATCCCTGTATAAACCCGCCCATGCGTGATCTGGATGTTCTGATACTCGGCGGCGGGGCTGCCGGTTTGATGTGTGCGATTGAAGCGGGAAAGCGTGGCCGCAAGGTGCTGGTCATCGACCATGCCAAACGGCCTGCGGACAAGATCCGCATTTCCGGCGGCGGGCGCTGCAATTTCACCAATCTGCATTGCTCGCCGGCGAACTTCCTGTCGCAGAACCCGCGCTTTTGCGTTTCGGCGCTGAAGCGCTACACGCAGCAGGACTTTCTGAAGCTCGTGGAATCTCATCGCATTTCCTGGCATGAGAAAACACTCGGCCAGCTCTTTTGTGACGAAAGCGCCAAAGACATCATTCAGATGTTGCTTGCCGAACTTGAAGCTGCGGGTGGAACATTGCAGCTCGAAACGGAAGTTATGGCCGTCAGCAAACCGGACGATCGGTTTTCAGTGGCAACGTCGAAAGGACCGTTGCGGGCAAAATCACTGGTTGTGGCAACCGGTGGACCGTCAATCCCGAAAATGGGGGCGACCGGATTTGCCTATGAGCTGGCAAAGCAATTCGATCTGAGCCTTGTCACACCGCGCGCCGCTCTTGTGCCGCTGACATTCTCGGATGCCAACAAGGAATTATGCAGCTCGCTTTCCGGTATTTCGGTCGATGCCAAGGTGTCCTTTCAGAAAACGACCTTTCGGGAGGGATTGCTGTTCACCCACCGCGGTCTGTCCGGGCCGTCGATCCTGCAAATTTCCTCATACTGGCAGGAAGGCAAGCCGATTTCGGTCAATCTGGTACCTGAAGCTGATGTCTTCGAAACGCTGCGCTCAGCCCGGCAGGAAACGCCGAAACAGGACCTGAAGACGGCGCTTGGTCAATTGCTGCCAAATCGGCTCGTGGAAGCGTTGTCCCAAGCCTTCAAGCTGAAAGGGCGGCTGGCCGATCAATCGGACAAGGTGCTGCGCCGGGCAGCCGAACAGCTCAACCGCTGGCAATTGACACCGGTCGGCACGGAAGGTTACCGGACAGCGGAAGTGACGCTTGGCGGTGTCGACACCAGGGAACTGTCATCCAAGACCTTGGAGACTAGCAAGGTTCCGGGTCTTTATTTCATCGGTGAAGCTGTGGATGTGACCGGCCATCTCGGCGGTTTCAACTTCCAGTGGGCCTGGTCTTCCGGGCATGCCGCAGGACAGGTCGTCTAGTCAGTTCGTCGCTTAGGTGGGTTATTTTTATGCGCTGCAACATTTTTTGATGACCGCACCTCATTCACCGCTATACTGCTCCCGATCTGGCCGCGACAAGAGCCGGCCTTGACGGGGGAGCGCATGCGGCGTGTGACGATCCATGACGTGGCTGAAGCAGCCGGTGTCAGTCTGGCGACAGTCGATAGAGTGATGAATGGACGACCGGGCGTGCGCAAGGTCACCATCGAAAAGGTGAAAAAGGCCGCCGAAACCCTGAATTACAAGCCGGATGTGTTTGCTGCCGGTCTCGCCAAGAAACGCGTCTATAGACTGCACTTCCTCATTCCCAACGGGCCGAATGCCTTCATGGAGGACCTGACCCGCGAGGCGATGTCACATGCCGAGACCATGAGCGGCGATCGCATGCATGTTCATGTGGAGCCGATTGATGCGTTCGACGGTCATAGGGTGGCGGGAACGCTGGCGATCCTGGATCGCTCGGTTTGCGACGGCGTGGCGGTCGTCGCACCTGCGTTTCCGGAGGTACGGGCAGCGATAGACCGGTTGCAGGATCGTGGCGTTCCGGTTGTGACGCTGGTTTCCGACCATCCATCTTCCACACGTCAGCATTTCGTCGGCATCGACAATGTCGCGGCAGGTCGTACGGCTGGTCGCTTGCTTGGCCGGTTTCTGCCCAGGCAGGAGGCAAAGATCGGGCTCATCGCAGGTTCGCTGGGACTGCGTGATCACGCGGATCGCTTTGCCGGCTGCCGGGAGGTGATCGAGCGGGATTTTCCGCATCTGGAGCTGCTGAAGGTCCGTGAAGGCAGGGATGACAACGCCCGCAATTCGGATCTGGTGAAAAAACTTCTGAACGACCATTCCGATCTGGCCGGGCTCTACAACATAGGCGCCGGAAACAGGGGCACGATTGCAGCGCTGACCGGCTCCAAACGGGCCGGCGACATCGTCTTTGTCGGCCATGAACTTACGCCCTATACACGGGAGGCACTCAAGGCGAACGTCCTGGACGCGGTGATCGCTCAGGACCCGGGTCATGAGGTCCGCAGTGCCATCCGTGTTCTCAAGGCTCTTTGCGACGGTGTTCCGATAATAGAAGGTCAGGAACGAATTGGCATAGATGTCTTTCTGAAGGACAATCTGCCGGATCCTTCCACCGATGCGGACGGAGCTGAATAACAATTGAATTGTTCCGCCTTTCTCCGGAGCAGCTTCGAGTCGATGGCTGACTTGAGGCAAGATCAAGTTTTGTACCGAACGGGTCGAAAATCGACAGGTGGGCCGAAAAGTCGCGTCCTACATTCAAATTTTAGATTGACCTTTGGGACAGCGCACCGCATATCTATGGCATGCGCTTGACACAACAGACAAACTATGCGGTTCGCGCGCTGATGTATTGCGCGGTGAACCCGGACAAACCAAGCAAGGTTGCGGAAATCGCTGCCAGCTTCGAAATGTCCGAAACGCACCTGTTCAAGATCATGAAGGTTCTGGTCGACGCTGATCTGATCAAGACCATTCGTGGCCGTAACGGTGGCGTCATGCTCGCGCGGCCTGCGGAAGATATTTCTGTCGGTCAGGTGGTGCGGGCTGCTGAAGAAAGTTTCCTTCTGGCCGAATGTTTCGATTCCGGCCGTAAGGATTGTCCGCTGATCATGTCCTGCGGCTTCAACGGCATTTTGCATGAAGCTCTGGAAGCGTTCATGGACGTGCTCGACACCAAGTCGATTGCAGACCTGTCCGAGGACCGGTTCGGCATGCGTGATCTGTTGAAGATCGATGCAGCCGAGACACCGATCGCAGCGAACGCTTAAAGTCCGGACTTTAGATAGAATTTGAAAGGCGTCACCATTTGGTCGGCGCCTTTTTCTTTGCCTGGATTCTGAAATCCGGTTGGGCGCACTTGTCTTCTTAAAGGCCGGGCTGGCTTGCCGCTGAGGGAGAGGAGAGGGCGGTTGGCTTGCCTGGCATTTGTTACCTCCGGTTTCCCGGAGGCCCTGTCTAATCCAAAACCAGAGGACGCGATTTCCAGTTCCGTTTCGATCAGGCATTGCCTTGATAGAAAAACTTGAGTATGAGTGTCAAGTATAAAGTTGAGTAAGAAACTCACCTTTTAATTGTTCTTAACTGGACGCTCCCATTTGCCCTTTCCCCGGGAGCGCAAAACTGAAGGCCAAGGACCGATTGCGCGTATGACACTCACCGCCAACAGCCAAAAGCGCCGCCTTTCCCTCGCACCTGCTGGACGTGTTCGTCAGGCGTTTGCCAGCAAGCCGAAGGAACAGAAAACCGAATTTGATTCTCGCGAACTGTTTTCAGGCCTGCGGCAGATTCAGATCATCCACAATGACGAGGCCTACCGCCTGTCGATCACAAAACAGGGCAAACTGATTCTGACAAAATAAATTGCATCGACGTTTTTGAGTATGATCTTGAATGCAAAAAGGGCAGGTGACCAACCCGCCCTTTGAAGACACTCCCAAGATAGCAGCGCTCAGGCCGCGAAGATGGCAACGGGTTTGCCGACACCGCGTAAAGCGTGATCGCCCATCGCATTGAGATTGGTCTGCAAGTCGCCCGAAAGGGCTTCTCGCACAGGTGCCGTCAAAAGCAGTTCACGCCCAAGAGGCTTGCAGAGCGATTCCACCCGGCTTGTCTCGTTCACGGCCCGGCCGATAACTGTGAAGTCCAGACGTTCCTCGCCGCCCACATTTCCGAAAAACACCTCGCCGCGATGCAGGCCGATGCCGATCTTGAGCGGTTGCCAGAACGCTGGATCCGGCAAGCCATCAGGTGGTGCGTCATTGAGGTCGTCGATCGCCGCAAGAGCGGCCCTGGAGGCCTTCAAGGCAGCATTGGCTGCGGCGGCTTCTCCAAGGGCCTGTTGATCGAAGACGGCAAGAACACCGTCGCCCATGAATTTCAGGATATCTCCGCCATGTTCCAACACGGCGGAGGAAACGCGGTCGAAATAGGCGTTCAGGATGGCGGTAACTTCCGGACCGCTCAAACGGTCAGCAAGCTGGGTGAAACCGCGCATGTCCGACATGAACACCACCGCCTTGATGGCTTCGCCGTCGCCGCGTCTGATTTCGCCGTCCAGAACGCGCTGACCGGCGATTGGACCGAGATAGGTATCGGCAACGGTTCGTGCGATTCGCTGGACGATGTGACGTTCGACATGCAATGCAAGCAGATCGATCAGGGAGCGGATCCGGTTTTTGTCCATGGTTGGAAAACCGCCCGGACGTTTCGTGGCAAAGGTCATGGCATTGCGCATCTCGCCGGAAGCGCTCAGCGGCATTGCGGCATAGGCCGTGTACCCCTGCTCGGCGAGCTCTGCCATCAGCGGTGCGGAATTCCTGCCCTCTTCGCTTTCCAGGTCGGCTTTGATGGTTTCGCCTTCCTTCATCACCTTGTACAGCGGGTTGCGGGTGAAAGAGGCCTGGTTGAGGGCGTTGGCATCTGCCGCGATTTCGTCGCACAGTTGGTCCTGACTGTTCCAGACCCAGGAAAAACCGACAACCCGAGGGTGCAGCGTTCCGACATGCAGCGTGCAGCGATCGATGCCAAGGTCTGCGGCCTTGCAGCGCCACATGAACTCCTCGAACATCAGCATGACATTGTCGATACGCGTAGCGTCATGCAGCAGCCAGTCATGCACGTCTTCCAGGCTCTGTTCCGCCGGTGCACATTCCGGTCCCCGATTGGACCTGGCAAGCAGGTAGATGTTGTTGACATAACTGCGCGGTGCAGGATCAAGCACGTGCCGGTTCATGCGGTCTCCAAATGAAAAGTGGGCCCTAACCCTAATCTGGTCGAAAGACGCTGAAGTTCAATCCGTTGGATTGGAATGACCAAAGAAAAAGGCAGGCTCCGGCCAGAAGGCCGGAACCTGCCGTTATGAAGCGTGAAGAAAATCAGAATGCGGCTTCGACGCCACCCATTTCCACGTAGACGCTCTTGATCTGACTGTAATACTCAATCGCCGCATGTCCGTTTTCACGGCCGATACCGGATTTCTTGTAGCCGCCGAAGGGCATCTCGATCGGTGTCAGATTATATGTGTTGATCCAGCACGTGCCCGCCTGCAGCTGGTCGATCACGCGGTGCGCGCGCTGAATGTCCTTGGTGAAGACACCGGCAGCAAGACCGAATTCGGTGTCATTGGCGCGGGCAACAACGTCGGCTTCATCATCGAAGTCGAGAACGCTCAGCACCGGACCGAAAATTTCCTCGCGCGCAATGCGCATGTCGTCGGTAACATCGGCGAACACAGTCGGCTGGACGAAGAAACCATCGGGGAAGCTGTCGACCGTTGCCGAGCCGCCGCCGCACACCAGGCGTGCGCCTTCGTCCTGGCCTACCTGCATATAGTAGAGAACCTTGTCCAGCTGTTGCTTGGAAACCAGCGGACCTATGTTGGTCGCCTCGTCAAGCGGGTCGCCGAGCACGGCATTTGAAGTGCGTTCCGCCAGACGGGCGACAAACTGTTCCTTGATGTCCTTGTGAACGAACACTCGGGTTCCGTTCGAGCAGATCTGGCCGGTGGAATAGAAGTTGGCGTTGATGGCTGCTGAAACCGCATTCTCGATATCGGCGTCTTCGAAGACGATCAGCGGAGACTTGCCGCCAAGTTCAAGCGTCGTCTTTTTCAGGTGTTCACCGGCAAGTGCGGCGACCTTGGCACCTGTCGGTACCGAACCGGTCAGGGAAATTTTGGCAATGTCCGGATGGGCAACCATCTTCGCGCCGACGTCGCCAAATCCCTGGATGACATTGAAGACGCCGTCCGGAAGTCCGGCTTCTTTCAGGGCCTCGGCAAGTTTCAGCGCGCTCAACGGAGTTACCTCTGAGGGCTTGAAGATCATTGCGTTTCCGCACACGAGCGCCGGAGCGGCTTTCCAGCAAGCGATCTGGATCGGATAGTTCCAGGCGCCGATACCGAAGCAGATGCCGAGCGGTTCACGCTTGGTATAGGCAAAGGAACCGCCCAGTTCGATATGTTCGCCGGTGAGCGTGGCGGCCAGCCCGCCGAAATATTCAAGGCAGTCCGCACCGGAGGCCGCATCGGCAATCAGGGTTTCCTGAAGCGGTTTGCCCGTGTCCAGTGTTTCCAGAACGGACAGCTCGTGGTTCTTCTCGCGAAGGATCTCGGCCGTTCTGCGCAATACGCGTCCGCGTTCGACCGGCGCAGTGGCTGCCCAGATTTTCTGGCCTTCCTTGGCCGATTGGACCGCAGCGTCGATGGTCGCATCGTCGGCGGCGTGAATCTGGGCGATGACCTCACCCGTGGCCGGGTAAAGGGAGTCGAACGGCGTGCCGCTCTGGCTTTCCTGGTAAGATCCGCCGATGAAGTGCGAAGCTGTCGGTTGCGCGCGCATATGAAGGGCTCCTGCGAGTCTCTTGGGCCGGTTGGTCCGGTGTTCTTTTAACGCTGGCTGCTTTCCCAGTCAGGATTGATCCATGGTTCCTGATTGGAGGCCGGCAACGGGTCTCTTCCGAGGATATGGTCGGAGGCTTTCTCACCCACCATAATCGACGGAGCATTCAAATTGCCATTGGTGATCTGCGGAAAGATCGAGCTGTCGGCGACACGAAGGCCGTCCACGCCGATCACCCGGCATTCCGGATCGACCACTGCCATCGGGTCGTCCTTGGCACCCATCCGGCAGGTGCCGCATGGATGGTAGGCGCTCTCCACATGTTCACGAATGAAGCCGTTGAGGTCTTCGTCGCTTTGCACGTGACCACCCGGTTGAATCTCCTTGCCTCGATACGGGGAAAACGCCTCCTGTCCGAAGATCTCCCTGGTCAAACGGATACAGGTGCGGAAATCCTCCCAATCTTCTTCATGCGACATGTAGTTGAAGAGGATCGACGGCTTTGCATGCGGGTCGTTCGAAGTCAGTTTGACATGGCCGCGGGACTTGGAGCGCATCGGCCCGACATGCGCCTGGAAACCATGCCCTTCAGCCGCCGCCTTGCCATCATAGCGCACGGCGAACGGCAGGAAGTGATACTGGATGTCCGGGTACTTGACCCCGGCCCTGGAGCGGATAAAGGCACAGCTTTCGAACTGGTTCGATGCTCCGAGGCCCTGCTTGAAGAACAGCCACTGGGCGCCAATGACGGCCTTGGAAACCAGGTTCCAGTGCTTGAACAAGGTGATTGGCTGGGTGCAGGCCTGCTGCAGGTAGAGTTCCAGGTGATCCTGCAGATTGGCGCCGACACCGGGACGATCGGCAATGACCTCGATGCCGAACTCGTTCAGGTGATCCGCCGCGCCAATGCCGGACTGCATCAGGATCTTCGGCGAGTTGATTGAAGATGCAGACAGGATGACTTCCCGCGCTGCCCTGGCTTCCCGGATCTCGCCGCCGGTCTCGAACTCAACACCAACCGCACGACTGTTTTCGATCAGCACCTTGCGGACGAGGGCCCCCTTGATCAGTTCGATGTTGCCGCGCTTCAACGCCGGCTTCAGATAGGCATTGGCGGCGGACCAGCGGCGGCCTCTATGGACCGTCATCTCCATGTCGCCAAAGCCTTCCTGGCGCTCACCGTTATAATCGGCGGTTATGCCGTAACCCGCCTGTTCACCGGCGTGTTTGAAGGCGTTGAAAAGCGGGTTCCATTTGGTGCCGCGCTGTACATGCAGAGGGCCATCTGTGCCGCGCCAGCCGTTTTGGCCACCATGGCTGTGTTCCTGGCGCTTGTAATAGGGCAGGACATGCCGGTAGCCCCAGCCGCTGGCTCCCATTTCTTCCCAGGTATCGAAGTCGCAGGCGTGACCGCGCACGTAGACCATGCCGTTGATGGAAGACGAACCGCCGATCACCTTGCCACGGGGCGTGGCCAGTTTCCGACCACCGAGATAGGGCTCCGGCTCACTCTCGAACCCCCAGTCGTAAAGGGGCATGTTCATCGGATAGGAGAGGGCTGCAGGCATCTGGATCAGCGGCCCGACATCGGTGCCACCGAACTCCAGAACCAGAACCCGGTTTTTCGGGTCTTCGGAAAGCCTGTAGGCCAGAGCGCAACCAGCGGATCCTGCGCCCACGATAATGAAGTCGAACTGGTCGGTCATGAATGCACTCCAGGCGGATTATTTGTTGTTCGTTTTTGCTGCGTGGGCGGCAATTTGGGTTTCGACATAGTCCTCGACCATCGCGATGGCAGCCTGCCGGTCCGTATGCGTGTCGCTCAAGGCCTGCCGGATCCAAACGCCGTCGATCATGGAGGCCGTGCCTTCCGCGATTCGGAGTGCATCATCCCGCGGCATGAATGCGCGCAGGTTGAATGTCAGGTTCGATGCAAGCCTTGCTGCATAAATTTTCAGCAGACGACCGTTGCTGTTCGTGGTCCGCGATTGAACGTAAAACGCAAGCCAGGCCGCAATGACTGCCGGCTGAAACTGGTCGACGGAGAAGTTGCCGGCAATGATTGCCGAAATGCGCTCGCGCGGCGTCTCCGCCTTGGCCAAACCTTCGCTGATGGCCCGGCCCAGCTCCGTCAAGAGGTGACGCATGGTTGCTGCAAGCAATTGATCTTTCGAGCCGAAATAGTGATGCACGAGTCCGCCGGACACACCGGCGCGCTTCGCGATCTGCGCCATCGTAATGTCGCTGTATCCGCGTTCGTGAATTGCATCAACTGTCGCGTGAATGAGGCTGCGCCGCCGTTCCGCTTCCATTCCGACTTTGGGCATGGCGATCTCCTGAACTGCTTCCGTATTATTTTTAATTGATCAATCAATCAATGAAAACTTGCAAATTTTTACCGTGGATGTTTGGATCGGTTTTAGGCAGGCTGTTGGCGGAGGGAACAGAGAGCGGTATTGCTTGGGCTGAATTCAATCGCTCCCTGCATCAAACAATAAGATAGACTTTCCATAGGAGGTATAATTATGAAAATTGCAGCGAAAATCGCTGGAGGTCTGGCGCTTGGCCTTATGTTGTCCGGTACGGCGCTCGCAAGTGAAGCGGAAAGCTGCCAGACCGTTCGTTTTTCTGACGTCGGCTGGACGGACATCACGGCGACAACTGCTGCGACTTCCGTGGTTCTGGAAGCGCTGGGGTACAAGCCGGAAGTCAAGATCCTTTCCGTTCCGGTGACCTATGCTTCGCTGAAGAACAAGGATATCGACATCTTCCTCGGCAACTGGATGCCGACCATGGAAGGTGACATCAAGGCTTACCGGGAAGACGGTTCGGTCGAGACCGTCCGCGCGAACCTTGAAGGCGCGAAATATACCCTTGCTGTGCCGCAATACACTTACGACAAGGGCCTCAAGTCCTTCCAGGACATTACCAAGTTCCGCGACGATCTCGACGGCAAGATCTACGGCATCGAGCCGGGCAATGACGGCAACCGCCTCATCATCGGCATGATCGACCAGAACCTTTATGGTCTGGAAGGCTTTGAAGTGGTGGAATCTTCCGAACAGGGCATGCTGGCTCAGGTCGCTCGCGCCAACAAGCGGGAAAACGACATCGTGTTCCTCGGCTGGGAACCGCATCCGATGAATGCAAACTTCAAGATGGCTTATCTTGAAGGCGGCGACGAAATCTTCGGCCCGAATTACGGCGGTGCCACGGTCTATACCAACGTTCGTGCAGGTTACACCACCGAGTGCCCGAATGTCGGCAAGCTCCTTGAGAACCTCGAGTTCTCGCTCGCGATGGAAAACGAGATCATGGGGGCAATCCTGATCGATGGCGAAGATCCGAATAAGGCAGCTGCTGCCTGGTTGAAGGAGCATCCGGCCACGTTCGAAAACTGGCTGGTTGGGGTTAAGACCTTCGACGGCGGCGACAGCTTTTCTGCCGTGAAAGGCGCTCTCGGCCTCTAATGCTGAAAGACATGACGCCGGTGCGGACCTCCCGCCCGGCGTCAACTTTTTTACAAGAATAAGAAAACCGGAGCAGCGGGTTGGACTGGCTGACAGAACACAAACTGCCGATCGGCCCTTGGGCGCGTAGCTTTGTCGATTGGTTGACCGAAAACGCCTATTGGGTGTTTGACGGTATCTCGATATTCCTCGAAACAATGATCGACGGAATTCTCTGGCTTCTACAGACGCCGCATCCGCTGATCATAGTCGCAATCGCTGTGGCAATTGGTTATGCGGTTCACAGAACCGTTGCCTTCGCCGCTTTTGTAGCATTCGCGTTGCTTCTGATCATAAATCAGGGCTATTGGGAAGAAACCACCGAGACGTTGGCTCTCGTGATTGCCGCGTCGGTGGTCTGCATGGCCGTCGGCATCCCGGTCGGCGTTCTTGCAGCACATCATCCCAGGTTCTATGCCGGTCTTCGTCCGATTCTCGATCTCATGCAGACGATCCCGACATTCGTCTACCTGATCCCGGCGCTGATCCTGTTCGGCCTTGGTATGGTTCCGGGCCTGATCGCAACGGTGATTTTTGCAATTCCGGCCCCGATCAGGCTTACCCAGCTCGGAGTGTCCTCGACACCTGTCGCTCTGCTGGAGGCCGGAAAGGCATTCGGGGCAACCAAGTCTCAGCTCCTTTGGAAAATCGAGCTTCCCTATGCATTGCCGCAGATCATGGCCGGACTGACACAGACGATCATGCTGTCCCTGTCGATGGTCGTGATTGCAGCCCTTGTCGGTGCCGACGGGCTGGGAGTTCCGACTCTACGAGCCTTGAACACAGTGAATATCGCGCAGGGCTTCGAAGTTGGCGTCTGCATCGTCCTCATAGCCATCGTCCTTGATCGGTTTTTCCGTTCTGAAGAGGGAGGAAAGCGATGAGCGACGCAGACAAGCAACCCGTCGTTTCCTTCAAGGAAGTCGATATTGTCTTCGGCAATGATCCGCAATCCGCGTTGCCAATGATGGATGCCGGAAAGACCCGGCAGGAGATCCAGGCGGCAACCGGGCAGATCCTCGGTGTCGCAGGCGCGACCTTCGACATTCATGAAGGCGAGGTTCTGGTGCTTATGGGCCTTTCTGGCTCCGGCAAATCGACGCTGCTGCGGGCGGTGAACGGTCTGAACCCGGTCATCCGCGGGGAAGTGCAGGTTCACGACGGCAACCAGTATGTAAACCCGGAGACCTGTTCGGAAAACGATCTCAGGGAGTTGCGGCGCCATCGCATTGCCATGGTGTTTCAGCAATTCGGCCTGCTGCCCTGGCGCACGGTTGCCGAAAATGTCGGGTTCGGACTTGAGCTTGCCGGCATGTCTCCGAAGGACAGGGCTTCGAAGGTCGAGGAGCAATTGAAACTGGTCGGGCTTAGCGGTTGGGGCGAAAAGTTCGTTCACGAGCTTTCAGGCGGTATGCAGCAGCGTGTCGGTCTGGCGCGCGCGTTTGCAACGGACGCACCGATCCTGTTGATGGACGAACCGTTCTCCGCACTCGATCCTCTGATCCGCGACAAGCTGCAGGACGAGTTGCTCGACCTGCAAAAGGAATTGAACCGGACTATCATCTTCGTCAGCCATGACCTTGATGAAGCGGCCAAGATCGGTTCGCGCATCGCCATCATGGAAGGCGGACGCGTGATCCAGCTCGGCACGCCGCAGGAAATCGTCAAGAATCCGGCCGACGACTATGTGGCGGACTTCGTCAGTCACATGAACCCGCTGAATGTCCTGCGCGCCCGTGACGTCATGGTTCCTCCCGGCAGTCTTCCCGGTTCTCTCGCAAGCGGATTGACCTGCGAGATCAATACGCCGATCCGCGATGTCGCCAAACTGAAAAAGACCAGTTCCGACCCGGTCGTCGTTCAAAAGGACGGTGCGATTGTCGGGGTGATTGGCGAGAACGAACTTCTGGATTGCATGCTCTAGCCGAAAGCATATTTCCGCAGGAAATTTTCCAGAAACAAAAAAACGGGGCCGATTGGCCCCGTTTCAATTTCATTAGTCGCACCGAGCCTCAGCAGCTTTGGTGCGGGAAATACGTCTTTGATTAGAGCAGCTCGAGCTGCGCGGCCTGCTTGCCACGGCCACGACGGTCGTCTTCAGCAACGAAAGAGATCTTTGCGCCTTCAACCGGCGTTCCGATGCCTGCCTGCTCGAAAGCGGTGACATGAACAAAAACGTCCTTGCCGCCATTTTCCGGCGTGATGAAACCGAAGCCGCGATCGTGATTGAAGAATTTGATGGTGCCGTTCTCGCGCATGGAGAAACCTTTCCGTTAGTTGGTTGCGCTTGCCCGATTAGGGGGCAGGCGCGAATAAACGAGAGCTCAATAAGAAACGGAAAGCTTGGGTATTCAGAGCGGCGCTTAATGGAGCAGCCGCCGAAGTCAGTCTAACCGGGTCTACGTCATGTCCCGTACGGCACAACGCGTGCCGATGGCGGTTAATGTAGGTTCCACCGGCCCGCTCGGCAAGTGAAAGATCATTCAGAAGCTGAATTGCCAAACAATCTCCATTTTTCTGCAACCCCTCCGAATTTGTTACATGGAATTATCTTACAATGGCCGTTTTCCCTTCAATCTTTGGCCAACCAGGTTTTGAAAACTCACCCTCAGATACGGCGTTTCGGGAGGAAACCCGAGGTGATCTGAGGCACGCGGCCTTGCTTTTCGAACGCCCGATTGAAACCTGAGGACAGGCATAAACGGCAAATACGCCCCCTTGTGACCCTGGTCACAGAGCTCAAGAAACGGCAGCGCTAATGTCCTTTCATGAGCTGGGGGCGAGCCAAGCGCCTCACAAAACCGAAGGAACGCTGTCATGTACAAGAAGTTCGCAAATACATCCGTCGCGCTGGCTCTCGTCGCAGGTGCAGCTTTGACAACGCAGACTCAATCGGCAAACGCCGCAGAAGGCTGGCAGGTTGGCGTCGGCGTTGTAAGTGGTCTCGCTGCCGGTGCAATTCTCGGGTCCGCCCTGTCGCAACCGCGCTACGTTGCTCCGCCGCCTCCGGTCTATTATCAGCCGGCCCCGGCTCCTGTTGTTACCTACCGTCCGGCCCCATGGACCCCGGCCTGGTATCAGTATTGCAGCAGCAGATATCGCTCTTTCAATCCGAACACGGGTTATTTCCTGGCCTATTCCGGTCAGTACCATTTCTGTCAATAACGCCGGGGCGTAATCACCCCCCAGAGGGGTTTCCGGCTACTCCCTGCAAGGCGCCGCCTCCCGCGCCTTGCAGGGCGTCTTCGTTTGAACCTCGCAATGAGAATGCTCGAAAGCAGTTGGATCGCTCTTCGGAAGTTCAGCCTGCCTTGAGACCTCTTGGCGAAATGGAATTGCCTCAGGTTCCACCCGCCATTCTCTTGGCCGCACGCATGGTTGTTTCCAGCTGATTGAGAAAACGCGAGCGATCGTTCTTGGAAAACGCTGGTCCACCTTCCCGGATTTCACCGATTTCGCGCAGATGTGTGTTCAGGTCGCGCATGGCAAGGCGCATGCCGATACCGTCTTCGCGAAAGGGCTTGCCCGTCGGGCCGATGACCAGCGCACCCGCCTTGACGCATCGGGCTGCAAGGGGAACGTCTGCTGTAATGACTACATCGCCCGTCTGCGCTCTTTCGGCGATCCAATTGTCTGCCTCGTCAGGGCCTTCCGGCACAACGACGCGCTCAATCAGGTCACCATCGGGCAGGCGCATCCAGCTGTTGGAGACAAATTTGATCGGTACGTTGTGGCGTTCTCCGACACGAACCGCTTCGTTTTTGACCGGACAGGCGTCCGCGTCCACGTAAAGCACGGTCATTCCGCCTGACCTTCTTTTGTTGATTTCAGATATTCGACGATGCCGTTCGCTGCCCGGTACCCCATGGCAAAGCATGCCTGCAAAAGGTACCCACCCGTCGGAGCCTCCCAATCCAGCATCTCGCCAGCAGCAAACACCCCCGGCAGTTTTTTGAGCATGAGACCGTCGTTCAGTTCATCAAGCGCAATTCCGCCTGCAGACGATATCGCCCTGTCGATCGGATAAGGAGCGGTGCATGTGACCGGAACAGATTTGATCAGCCTGGCAAGAGTGCTCTGATCTTCGGGAAACGGTCCGGCTTCTCTCACGAGAGCCTGTTCCACAGGATGAAGCTTGAGCGTCTTTTTCAGAAACGTTGCAAAGGACTGTTTTCCGCGTGGACGGGAGAGTTTACGCGTCAGCTCCTCGACGCTGGTCGACGGGCGAAGATCGATGCGCAGCTCTGCAATTCCGGTTGTGTTGATGGTTTCGCGGATTTCGGCGGACAGGGCGTAGACCGCGCCACCTTCAAGGCCTTTTTCAGAAATCAGGGCCTCGCCCTGTACGATATTTTCACCCAGTTTCAGAGCGATGCGTTTGAGCGGCGACCCGGCAAAGCGATCCCGCAAGAACGGACTCCAGGCAACCTGAAAACCACAATTGGAAGGCTGAAACCTGTTGACCTCGATGCCGTGCTCTTCAAGGGCAGGCACCCAGCCGGCATCTGAACCGAGCTTGGGCCAGCTGGCACCGCCCATCGCAAGCATTATCGTCTTTGCTGGAAGAGTATAATGCCTGCCGTTCTCCGGCTCGATAGCAGGCAGACCATCCTTTGAAAAACCGGTGAACCGTTGGCGGGCGCGCAGTTCCACGCCGTTCTTTTCCAGCCGGCGCAACAGGGATCGGAGCAGCGGAGACGCTTTCATGACGGTCGGGAAGATCCTGCCGCTGGAGCCGACAAAAGTTTCCTGACCGAGGTCGTGACACCAGTCTCTCAAGGCCTGTGGTGGAAATTCCCGGACCAAGGGAGCCAGAAAGTCTTCCGCCTCCCGGTATCGGGAGAGAAAAGCTGAAAGGTCTTCGCTATGGGTGAGGTTGAGGCCCCCTCGACCGGCCATGAGAAACTTGCGCGCCGGCGACGGCATCTGATCGACCACCGCAACAGAGTAACCGCGTGCAGCCAGTCGATCCGCTGCAAACAACCCGGCCGGACCGGCACCAAGTATCAGGACATCAAGCATGGCGCCTTATAGAGCAGCAACGCAACGGATGACCACTATTGATTTCAGGCATCTGCAGCTCTTGCCGAACCAGGCAAAACGGTCTGAAGACCGCAAGTATTTGTTATCCGTCTCATGAGAGGATCTTTGCGAAGTTCAGCTCATGGACACTTGTTGCCGCTGGACCGCGCAAGAAAAGGATGCCGTGCATGGACAAGACCACGGACCTGATTGTAGTCGTCGATCCTGATGAGAACATTCAAACCGGCTTTCAACGCTTGTTTGGCGAGCAATACGAAATCGGCTGTTTTTCCGCTTCGGAAGAAGCACTTCAATTCCTGAAGCAGAACCATGGTGTTGCCGTCATCTTTTCCTGCTTCAATCTGCCCGGCCGTGGTGGTACGGCGTTCCTGCGCACTGCGGAAATGATCGTGCCGCAAGCGGCACGCGTAATGCTGACAAGGGAAACGTCGGCAGAGGCAATCAAGAAAACGCTGAATGAAGGCCATGCCTTCCTGTATCTGGAAAAACCCTGCAACCCGGAGCAATTGATCGCCGCGCTGGAAGCTGCGCTTGCTCATCACCGGCAGTTGGCAAAAGACAGGGCAATGCTGGAGCGCACGCTTGCCGGCTCGGTCAAGCTCTTGATCGATATGCTGGGCCTCTTTCATCCGGAAGCTTTCCGGCGCACCGGAACGGTTCGCAAGCAGGCGCTGCGGCTGGCAAGACAGCTGGAGATGAAAAAGACCTGGGAACTGGAAATGGCGGTCATGCTGTCACCGCTTGGCGAAGCGCTGTTGCCCAAACAGATCCTGGCCCGCTATCGCGCGGCCCGCAGCCTGACGGAGCAGGAGCGTGATGTTCTCGACAGGGCACCGGCGCAGACGCGGGAGCTCTTGCAGAATATTCCTCAACTGGAAAAGGTATCGGAGCACCTCTATCTGTCGGCTCGCGGCTTTGATGGCTCGGGATTTCCCAAGGACGGTCCGGTCGGCGAAGAGATCCCGATGATCTCCCGCATTCTGAAACTCCTGACCGATCTCTGGTATGCGAGCCCGGAAAGCGGGCCCGATGCTGCGGCGTTCGAGGCGCTCGCAATCAACAGGCGCAAATACGACCCAAGACTTCTGGCTATGGCTCGGGTCATTCTCCTGGACGACATTCCGGAAGACAAGAAGGGGTCGGTCTATGAATGTTATATTCGCTCGTTGCAGCCCGGCGACAATCTGATTGATGATGTGCTGACCGAAAACAGTCACGAACTTGTCCTGTCTCGCGGGCATACACTCACTTTGACCACAATCCGGCGTCTCGAGCATTTCAACCATACAACAGGTGTGCGGCAGCCGATCCGGGTGGAACGGCATGCCGTTATGGAGGACGATTTGATCGAAGCGAAGGAGGAAGCTTAAGGCTTCTCTTTCTTGTCCAGCAGCTCCGCCTCATAGGCCTTGGCCACCCGCAAGAACCGGGCATGGGCGTAGTTCATGGACAGGATCAAACCCCACCAGCCGTACTTGCGATATTTGCGCACAAAGTAAGCCTTGAAGAAGCTCACCGGAAACTCCGTCAGGAGGCGGAGGCGAGGCAGCTTCCGGCCGCGGGAACGCATTTCTTCCACCTGCATGCCGGAATAGCGGTTGTACTTGCCGACCTGGAAATCAAGCGAGCGGATCGAACGATGCGCCATGATGCCGGAAAGGTTGGCGATTCTAGCGCCTTCCTGCGGGCGTACCGTGTCATGAACAATGGAGTCAGAAAAACGGCCCTTGCGACGGTCGTAGAGGCGGATCTGGTGATAGCCGTAAGCCCAGGGAGCGGGTGCACTTTCGTGGGCATACATGTCGCGGATCATGATGCGCCAGCCATCGGCTTGCCTGTAGCTTCGGTCAGCAAATTTCGCCTGGATTTCAGCCGCCAGTTCAGGGCTGACTTCTTCATCCGCATCCAGATTGAGCAGCCAGTCGTTGCGGCACTGATCTTCACCGAACCGCTTTTGGGGGCCATAGCCGGGCCAGTCGTTGTGAACGACCTTGGCGCCAAGACTTTCGGCTACGGCAACCGTGTCGTCGCTCGAGCCGCTGTCGATGACAATGACCTCATCGACCCATGCACTTACGCTTTTGATCGGACGGGAAATCCGGTCGGCTTCGTCCTTCGCAATGATGAAGACTGAAAGAGGCAGGCGCGTTGTCATGAAAATTCCGGCTCGTTGCAATGTGACCGGAAGAACCCGGCGCGTCTTTTTAGCCGCGCCGGGAGAGGTTTTGAAGCAAAGAGTTCAGGATACGACCCGCGCGAAGACTGCGTCGAGGCCGCCAAGCGTGATCGTGGATCCGTCAACAGACCCGGCGAAACCCGGCGCATGTAGGTTTTCCAGTTGAAGGCCGGACAGAGTGATCGTCTCCTCGTTGTTCGCCAGGTTGAAGGCGCACAGCACTGTCTCGCCCTTGTGGCTGCGGGTGAAGACAAGCGTTTCGCCAGGACTTTCGAGGAACGTCATGTCACCCTTTTTCATCGGGGTATGATCTTGACGCCAGGCGTAAAACGCCCTGTTGCGGTTCAAGATGGAGTTCGGGTTCTTGTCCTGTTCAAAGGCCGCTTGTTCGCGATGCTCCGGCGCGACCGGCAGCCAGGGATCGGCTTCCGAAAAACCGGCGTGTGCATTGTCCTTGACCCAGGGCATCGGCGTGCGGCAGCCATCGCGCCCCTTGTATTCCGGCCAGAAGCGAATGCCATAAGGATCCTGCAGCTTCTCAAAGGGAACTTCGGCCTGCGTCAGGCCAAGTTCCTCACCCTGATAGAGGCAGGGCGTTCCGCGCAATGAGGCGCAAAGAGCCGTTTCAAGCGGTGCAAATTTCTGAAGGTCCAGGCCGTCACCCCAGCGGCTGCCCACCCGGTTGACGTCGTGGTTCGACAGGGCCCAGCTGGCCCAGCCGGAACCGATGCCTTCGTTCATCTCCTCCACGATCCGGCGGATATAGGGCGCCGAATGCTGGGGTGTCAGAAGGTCGAAGCTGTAGGCCATGTGGATGCGTTTGTTCTCTTCCGTGTAGGAAGCCGTCAGCTCAACGGCCTGGCCGTCCGCTCCGATCTCACCCACCGAGGTTGCTCCCGGGTACTTGTCGAGCAGCGCACGGAATTTTTCCAGGAACTCCAGGTTTTCAGGCCGGGTCTTGTCATAGATGTGGTCCTGAAAGCCATACGGATTTGTCGGGTCTACCGTTGATGGCATTTCGTCGGCGCTGAGCGGCGGGTTGTCCCTGAGTTCGGCGTCGTGGAAATAGAAATTCACCGTGTCCAGCCGGAAACCGTCAACACCTCGATCCAGCCAGAACCTGGCAGCGGACAGAACGGCGCTCTGCACTTCAGCATTGTGGAAGTTCAGATCCGGCTGGCTGGTCAGGAAGTTGTGCATGTAATACTGGCAGCGGCGGCTGTCCCATTCCCAGGCCGGTCCGCCGAATATGGAGAGCCAGTTGGTCGGTGGTGTGCCGTCCGGCTTGGCGTCGGCCCAGACATACCAGTCAGCCTTGGCATTGCCCTTCGAGGACCGGCTCTCCTTGAACCAGGGATGCTGATCGGAGGTGTGGGAAATCACCAGGTCGATCATTACCTTCAGGCCGCGCGCGTGCGCAGCCGAGGTCATCCGGTCAAAATCCGCAAGCGTACCGAACATCGGATCGACATCTTCGTAGTCCGAGACGTCATAGCCGAAATCATCCATGGGAGAGGTGAAGAACGGAGACAGCCAGATTGCGTCGACGCCCAGCGAGGCGATGTAGTCCATGCGTTCCGTTACGCCGTTCAGGTCGCCGATCCCGTCACCGTTGGTGTCGTTAAACGAACGCGGATAGATCTGGTAGATCACCGCACCGCGCCACCAGTCCGGATCTTTGATGATGTTTGCTGGCATGTCGGCCTCCTGGCCCGTTTCGGCTTCTTCGAACATTGCCGGTCTCCGTTCCGCTTCTCAGGCGGTATTTTGTAATTCAAAGCGCTTTGAATGGCTATATGCCGCGGATCGCCTGGTCAAGAGACCTTGGGTAAAAAGTCGTGTGAAGCCTTTTCGGGAACAGCTTCGATATCGTGTTAAGGTCAGGTAGCAAAAGCAAAAACCGGCCCCGCAGAGCAGGGCCGGTGGAGCAAATGAAAATTGCCAAAAAAGGATTTTGTCCGGAACGAGGCCTTAATAGCCTGCTCGAGTGACAGAGATGTGAATGAATCCCTGACGGGCGATTTTATGTGGGCGGAAGGTTCTAATTTTGTGTGCGATGCAAAAGTCCATGCTTGATCTGACTTTTAAAAAATCAATTAATCATCTGAAATATAAAAGCTAAATAAAAAATAATGACGTATAGGTCAATTTCTTCTTGCAAAGCAGCATGGATCTTGGGACTGTCTGGCCCAGCTGAGTTTCCCTAAGGTGGACCCTGCAATTTCTGGCGCAGGCTTGGATCCATAGCTTCCAACCGCCACCTTAACAGAAAGAACCTGGAGGAAGTGTCATGACGGCAGCCATGGTGGGATGGGCGCATATGCCCTTCGGCAAGCATGCGGAAGAAACTGTTGAGAGCATGATCGTCAAGGTGGCGGTTGACGCCATCCACGACGCCGGAATTGCTCCGGAAGATGTCGACGAGATCCTGCTCGGCCATTTCAACGCAGGTTTTTCGACCCAGGACTTCACGGCCTCTCTCGTGCTGCAGGCCGATCCCGCGCTGCGTTTCAAACCTGCAACGCGTGTCGAAAACGCCTGCGCGACCGGTTCGGCGGCCGTCCATCAGGGCGTGCGCGCGATTTCCTCCGGTGATGCTCGTTTCGTCCTCGTCGTCGGGGTTGAGCAGATGACCACCACGCCTGGTCCCGAAATCGGCAAGAACCTCCTGAAAGCCTCCTATCTGAAGGAAGAAGGCGATATTCCGGCGGGTTTCGCGGGTGTCTTCGGCAAGATTGCCGACGCCTACTTTCAGAAATTCGGCGATCAGTCCGATGCGCTCGCCAAGATTGCGGCGAAGAACCACAAGAACGGTGTCAACAACCCGTATGCGCAGATGCGCAAGGATCTGGGCTTTGAATTCTGCCGCGCGGAAAGCGAAAAGAACCCGTTCGTCGCCGGTCCGCTGAAACGCACCGACTGCTCGCTTGTTTCCGACGGCGCGGCTGCGCTCGTACTGACCGATCCGGCAACGGCGCTCGGTATGAAGAAGGCCGTGGCCTTCCGCGGCATGGCACATGTCCAGGACTTCCTGCCGATGTCCAGACGCGACATTCTGAAATTCGAAGGCTGTTCACGAGCCTGGGGGGAAGCATTGGGCGACGCGAATCTGGCGCTGGAAGATCTGTCCTTCGTTGAAACCCACGACTGTTTCACCATTGCAGAGCTGATTGAATACGAGGCCATGGGTCTTGCGCCGGAGGGCGAGGGTGCCCGGGCCGTGCTGGAAGGCTGGACCGAGATGGATGGCAAGCTGCCGGTCAACCCGTCCGGTGGCCTGAAGGCCAAGGGGCACCCGATCGGCGCCACCGGCGTTTCCATGCATGTGCTGACCGCGATGCAACTCACCGGCACGGCGGGCGACATCCAGGTGAAGAACGCCGAAATCGGCGGCATCTTCAACATGGGCGGCGCGGCAGTCGCCAACTTCGTCTCGGTGATGCAGGCGATGAAGTAAGTTGAACCTATCTTGTCTGAACAGGAAAGACCGGCGGTTTTCGCCGGTTTTTTTGTGTGTCACTTTTTGTCATCCCGGTTTGATGCGTCAGCGGCAAAACCGCGATCCAGTACTCCGTGTAACGAGAGATTTTATGATTGCTGACTCAGTAGGTTACTGGATCCCTGCTTTCGCAGGGATGACAATGCGAGGCAAGCTGGCGGAGTAATTCTGCATCGGTTCGGGGATGAGCCGCCGTCAGTTCATTGTGATGGCAGCCGCCGGTTGTCATCCCGGCCAAGCGCAGCGCGAGCCGGGAACCAGTACACCGTTTGGTCGGTGAATTGACAGGGCGGCAGTTCAACGATTACTGGATCCCTGCCTTCGCAGGGATGACAAGATGTTGATACAGCTGTCTCATTTCGATCATCGGAATGGAGGGGAGGGCAGTCCGTCGACGATCAAATCTCAATCAGCAGCCACCGCTGCCGCTGAATAAAACGCGTCATCCGTCAGATCCGGTGGCGAAACCGGGTTGCCTCCGCCTTCGCCGACATACGTATCGGCAACGCCATAGACGAAAATGCCGCCTGCCTTACGTTTGATGAAGGCCACACGCTCCTTCAGCTGATAATCGCCCGCCTCGCAATTGGCGTAGCTGGTGTAAAGCTCCTTGCCGGCTTCTGCGATGCGCTTGGTTCCGGACGAGAAACTACCTTCTTCGCAGGCTTTCTGGGAATCGCCGATGATGATCGACATCAGGTCACCTTCGCTGGTGTAGGTGCCGGGTGCAAAGATATGGGCAACAAGAGTGCGGGACTTGTTTGCGGCAACCGCATGCAGCCCGTTGAGGTCTCCCTCCCGCTGACCGTCGGGTGTGAGCTTAAGTCCTGAAATACCCGCGCCACCCATCAGGTTGAACAGAGCCTGGGTCGCTTCGATGGCAAGCTGCGCTTCGTCGGGTGAAGCGGTCGCCGGCTCGTTTTCTGCTGGTTTGGTTTGTCCAAGGCCGCTGGTGGTTTCACCCTGAGCGGCGTCGGCCATTCCGGGAGCTGCGCCATAGCGGGCGGCATTTTTGTCAACGCAGTCGGCCAGGCGCTTCATCAGCCGGGAGGTGCCTGTCAGGCGAAACTCGTAATTGTTGGTGCCGTCGAAAACATAAAGGACCTGGCCACGGCGGAAGCGGGTGATGATGTAGCCACCTTGAGGCATCTGCATTCGAGCGAGTTCCTTGGAAGTCGCCTTGGCAACACCCTTTTGCCATTCGTCCCGATCAATCCGGTATTGAAGTGGAATGTCTGCCCCCACTTCCATGTTCCAGTCCGGCGATGAGAAGCCAAGAGCCCAGCTGTATTGGGTGTCCACCTGCACATAAAGCGTTATACCGCTGCGATAGCTCGCAGAAGCAACACAGGTGGTGAACAGGCCGCTCTGGTCGTCGGTGAACGCACTGCCGCTCCAGCCGCCCAACCGGAAGGTTTCCACAACTGTAGCGCTCGCCTGTCCGGCACAGCTTGCGGCGAACAGCAGGGCCGCAGTCAGATAATGAAGAAGTCGCATCACTCCCCCCTGATGCCATGGCGGACGCAATCACACATCTTCGCCATTCGATTAGAAAGGCTAAGCGAATTACGTAGCGGCATCAAGGAGGGGCATGCCGTTGGCAGATCTGTGCCTGTCGAACTGGCTTATTGAATCGCGGCCATTGCGCGGCTGAAGCCTGTCAGCGGAACATTGATGGATTGGCGTCGGCCCGCAGCCGGTGCAAAGTCGATCTGCAATTGCGCCCCGGCTTTCATGGCGTCGATCATGCCGGTCGTCGCCTCAGCCGTCAGAAAGCAGCCGCGCTGATCACAGGTGCCGACTTCCAGTTCGCTCATGGGCGTACCGTCCACGGCAAGCTTCACTTTGCCCGGTAGATAGAAACCGAGCGGTGCCTGCATCTGGAAGACGGGTGCGCCATTGTTGGCAGGATAGATGATATCCACCTTGAAAAGCAGCTGTCCGCTTTCCTTCACGCGAACACTCTGGCTCGTTTCACAGATCAGTGTTTCGGCTGATCTGGATTGTCCGGCACAGCGCGTCTGCCAAAGCTCGGCTTGATTGGCTTCTTGTGCGATTGCGGAAGGCGAGGCGACCGGCAGACTGATCAAGGTTGCAAGAACGAGAATTTTTTTCAAAGAGGGCATGTCTTCTGATTTCTTTTTGTGAGTCGAGCGTCCGGTGTCACAGATATCGGGCTGAGCATCATTCGTCACGCACAATCAAGGGTAGGGCGGAATTGTTTAAGGAATATGGAGTTCCTACCACGATGTGAAGCCCGGTCCGCGGGAACGCCAGTTGGTCAAACCAGCATAACGGAAAAAACTATTCCGCTTCTGAGCCAAGCTTTGAAATCCGGTGCCCGGCGCTGCGGCTGGCTGCCCATTACATTAAGGCCATCAAACTGGGATTGGAGACCCTGCAGATGGCTGGAAGCCGTGGCGACATTGCAAAAACACTGAAAAAGCCGGAATCCCGGCTCGACGTGTTTCCTGCATTCATGAAAGTCGCCGGCCGGAGGGTTCTGGTTGTCGGCCATGGTGCGGAAGCTGCTGCTAAGGTCCGGCTGCTTGGTGAAACCAACGCGCGGATCATTGTTGTCTCCCGGGAAATCGAGCCGGATCTTCAGGCGGCTATTGAGCTTTTTGAAGCCGAGCTTGTTTCCGAAAATTTCCGCTCCGAGCACCTCACGGACGCCGCGCTTGTCTTTTCAGCGCGTGAAGACTGGGACCTCGACAAGGAAGTCGTCGATGCGGCGCGAGCTGCCGGCGTGCCGGTAAATGCGGTCGACAAGCCGGAGCTCTGTGACTTTTACACGGGAGCGCTCGTCAATCGTGCGCCTATCGCTGTCGCGATTACTTCCACCGGCGTCGGTCCGGTTCTTTCCCGACATATCCGTGCCCGCATCGAAGCGATGTTGCCGCGGGCGACGGGTGAACTTGCCCGCCTTGCGGAGAATTTCCGTGATGCTGCCACCAGAATGATCACTGATGGTGCACTTCGCCGGAACTTCTGGGCTCGTTTCTTTTCCGGAGCCGTTGCCGCCAATCTTTATGCCGGCAAGTCAGGCAAGGCACGCTCGGAAGCACAGCGCCTGTTGAACAGCATGGCCGACGAGCCCGGGTTCGTCTGGCTGGTTGGTGCCGGTCCTGGTGCAGAAGATCTCTTGACGCTTCGTGCGCAGCGCCTGTTGCAGGAAGCTGACGTCATCGTGCATGACGCCCTGGTTCCGGCAGATGTCGTTGCCATGGGTCGCAGGGATGCGGAACGCATTCATGTCGGTAAGCGCAAGGGCGCGCATTCCGTGCCGCAGTCCGAAATTTGCAAGCTTCTGGTGGATCTTGGCCGTAAGGGCCTCAAGGTTGTGCGCCTGAAAGCCGGAGATCCGATGATTTTTGGCCGGGCCGCAGAGGAAATGGAAGCGCTCCGCGAAGGTGGAATCGGTTTTGAAATTGTCCCCGGCGTTACAGCAGCCTTTGCCGCGGCAGCTTCGGCTCAGATCCCGCTCACCCTTCGCGGAGTTGCTTCCAACCTGGTTTTTGCGACCGGACACAACGCAAAGTCCGAAACCCTGCCGGATTGGGCAGGACTGGCGCTGAAAGGCGCAACTGTCGCTGTCTACATGGGCCGTTCCGTTGCCGCCTCGGTTGCCACGCGCATGATCGGCGCCGGTTTGAAGCCTGAAACCCCGGTTGCAGTGATCGAGAACGCTGCCCACCCGGATGAACGCCAATTCGCCGGAACCATTTCCGAACTCGCGGTTCTGTCGGACCGCACCGAGATCGATGGTCCGGTTCTGATCGTGATCGGCGAGGCCGTCGGCCATGCCGCCCTGAACAATGCTGAGCCCCTGGCGCCGGTTGAAGCGGCCCGGGCTGCAGTCGCCTGACGTAGATAGAGAGTAGACGCGATGAAAGTCATAACCGCCAACCGCCTGCTGAACGGCGATGTTGTCTGGCTTGGAGAAAACGATGCCTGGGTCGAGCGTGTCACGCTTGCCAGGACCTTCGAAGGCAAGGAAGCCGTTGCCGAGGGACTGGAAATCGGTGCGAATGCCGAACGGAACCAGGAAGTCGTTGGCGTCTACGAAATGGACGTGACCGTCGAGGACGGCGTCATCATCCCGGTTCGCCTGCGTGAGCGCATTCGCGCCGCCGGACCGACCACTCATCCGAATTTCGGCAAGCAGGCCCAGGCGGTTTCCGCCTAAGCGAGACAGGAACGAAGGGCAGCGCCCGGGTCTTGAAAAGATACCGACGGCAGCGCCTTACGAGGAGAGAAGAATGTACCGTTACGACGAATTTGACGCGAGTTTTGTCAATCAGCGCACCGAGCAGTTCAAGGACCAGGTCCGCCGCCGTCTGGCCGGTGAACTCAGTGAAGACGAGTTCAAGCCGCTGCGTTTGATGAACGGTCTCTATCTGCAGCTTCACGCTTACATGCTGCGTGTCGCGATTCCTTATGGCACGTTGAACGGCCGTCAGATGCGCAAATTGGCTCATATCGCCCGCACGTATGACAAGGGCTATGGCCACTTCACCACGCGCCAGAACATCCAGTTCAACTGGCCGAAGCTGGAAGACACGCCGAAGATCCTGGAAGAGCTGGCTGAAGTTGAAATGCACGCCATCCAGACTTCCGGCAACTGCATCAGAAACGTGACGGCTGACCACTTCGCCGGCGCTGCTGCCGACGAGATTGCAGATCCGCGCCCCTATGCGGAAATCCTGCGTCAATGGTCTTCGTTGCATCCGGAATTCTCGTTCCTGCCGCGCAAGTTCAAGATCGCCATCACCGGCGCTCCGAACGACCGTGCCGCCGTTCAGGTCCACGATATCGGACTGCAGCTGACCCGTGGTGACAACGGTGAGATCGGTTTTGAGGTCTTTGTCGGCGGTGGTCTTGGCCGCACACCGATGATCGGCCGCAAGGTGCGTGACTTCCTGCCGGAAGAGGACCTCCTGGCCTATTCCGAAGCAATCCTGCGCGTCTACAATCGCTACGGTCGCCGCGATAACAAATACAAGGCACGCATCAAGATACTTGTGCACGAAACCGGCCTCGAAGAACTGAAGGCGGACATCGAGGCGGAATTCGAAAAGATCCGCTACGGTGTTCTGCGTCTGCCGGACGAAGAGGTTCGCCGCATCGAGGCCTACTTCGCCCCACCACCACTTGAAGTCGGGTCCGCAACGTCTGAAGCCGTTGAGGCACGCCGGGGCAAGGATGCTGCCTTTGCCCAGTTCCTGGCGCATAACCTCAACCCGCACCGGGTACCGGGATACACTTCCGTGACGCTTTCCATGAAGCCGATCGGTGGCATTCCGGGTGACGCGTCCGACGACCAGATGGATGTGATTGCTGATCTCGCCGAGCAATACGGCCACGATGAGCTGCGTATCAGCCACGAGCAGAATGTCATCCTGCCGCATGTGAAGCTCGATGATCTGCCGGCTCTCTTCGACAAGCTGGTCGAGGCGGAAATTGCCGAAGGCAATGCCGGTCTCATCACCGACATCATCGCCTGCCCGGGCATGGACTATTGCGCGCTGGCAACGGCCCGCTCCATTCCGGTCGCTCAGCGCATTTCCGAACGCTTCGGAACTGCGGAACGCCAGGCGGAAATCGGTGAGCTGAAGATCAAGATCTCCGGCTGCATCAACGCCTGTGGCCACCACCATGTCGGCCACATCGGCATTCTCGGCCTGGAGAAAAAGGGCGAGGAATTCTATCAGGTGACGCTTGGTGGCTCGGCCAACGAAAACGCATCCATTGGCGAGATCGTCGGACGAGGCTTCTCCTCCGAACAGGTGATCGATGCCATCGAAACGCTGGTCGATACCTATCTTGGCCTGCGGTCAGGCAAAGAGGAAACCTTCCTGGAGGCATATCGCCGGGTTGGGGAGGCGCCCTTCAAGGAGGCCCTTTATGGCGCTGCATGAGACATTCAGTCTGGGCGTTGATCCGGAACTAGGTCTTCAGGCGGAAGTTGCCGCCCTGAATGCACAGTTTGAGGATCAGTCCGCGCAGGAAATTCTGATGGGCGCAATCCGGCATCAGTTTGCCGGGGACATAGCCATGGTCTCGAGCTTTGGTGCGGATTCGGCCGTTCTGTTGCACATGGTTGCTCAGATCGATCCGTCGACGCCGGTATTATTCGTCGACACGGTAAAGCTGTTCCCCGCGACGCTGCTTTACCGCGATGAGCTGGTGGAAAAGCTCGGTCTGACCGATGTACGCACCTTCAAGCCGACGAAAGAAGATCTGGACGAGCAGGATCCGGCCGGCATGCTCTGGATGAGCGACACCGACGCCTGCTGCCACATCCGCAAGGTTGTGCCGCTGGAGCGGGCGCTTTCAGGCTTTGAAGCCTGGATTTCCGGACGCAAGCGTTTCCAGAGTGCATCACGGTCGAGCCTTGAACATTTCGAACTTGATGCGGGCCGGGTAAAGGTCAATCCGCTGGCGGACTGGACGGCTGCCGAGATCCTGGACTATGCCAAGACCCACGATCTGCCGCCGCACCCGCTCGTCGCCCAAGGCTACCCGTCCATTGGCTGCATGCCGTGTACGGACAAGGTGGCACCGGGTGAAGATCCGCGTTCAGGCCGCTGGCGCGGACAGGAAAAAACCGAGTGCGGCATTCACTGGCCGACCCATGGCAAGGAAATCGACGGCAGCGGCATTTGACCGCTGCCTGAACCGGATATTGAGGACGCAAGAATGACAACGATCTACAAGGACGGCGAGTTCGTCGAAGAAAACTGGGCCCGCGTTGATGCCGAAACAGGTGTTGCAGTGGAAGGCAACGCCCTGGTTCCGCAGACCCTGTTCCTGGAAAACGCCGATGAATATCTGGCTCGGGATGGCCAGACGGCAATTCTCGTCGAAGCTGGAGACAACGTCGAACTGCTTCTGCCCTACCTGAGCCGCCTGGCTTACGTTGCTGTGGACTTCCCGAGCTTTGCCGACGGTCGCGGTTTTTCCGCTGCCCGTGTTCTGCGCGAGCAGATCGGTTATGAAGGCGACATCCGTGCGGCCGGGAAATACATTCTCGACCAGGTCCCACTGGCCCGCCGTTGCGGCGTTTCTTCTTTTGAGATTTCCAAGCCGGAAGTCCTGAAAGCACTGAAGGCAGGCGAATGGCCGGAGGTCACAAAGTACCTGCAACCGGTCGGCACCGTGGATGAAATCCCGGTCGGAACCCGTCCCTGGGCTCGCCGGTCGCATCGCGACATCGCGGTCGCTGCCGAGTGATTTGCCACGCTGCTTCATCAAAAGGGAAGCGGCACTGCTGAACAGTTGGCGAGACAAGCGCAGAGCGTCCCCGCGGCTCTCGCCGGCGTTGTTCTTCAAGACCCGGCCACAGGAGACTGTGGCCGGGTCTTGCGTTCAGGCAAAATCGATGAACTTGTTGAACGGCATTTCGCGCAGGCGCGTGCCGGTTGCCGCGAAAATCGCATTGGCAAGTGCTGGAGCAGCGGGTGGCACCGGTGGTTCGCCGATGCCGCGGATCTTGGTTGAATTCTCCAGGCCTTTGACGATGATTTCGGGACACTGGTTGAAGCGCATGCCTTCGTGGTCCCAGAAGTTCTCCTGTTCTGCCATGCCGTCGGAATAAGTGATCTCGCAATTCATTGCATGGCCGAGACCCCAGATAACACCACCTTTGACCATGTTGTCGAACATGACCGGATCGACAACGCGTCCGACATCGGCGGCGACGAAAACCCGGTCGATCCTTATGCCGCTATCCGTGTTGGTGACTTCGACGACTTCGGCAACGGGCACGCCAAATGACGAGACAAAGGCGACGCCGCGGCCCCGGTCCGGCCCGAGTTCGCTGCCCCAACCCGACATTTCTCCAACAGCTTCAAGCACCTTGCGGGCAACATCGTCGTTTGCCAGGCGGATACGTTCTGCCAGCGGGTCCGCTCCGGCCTCGTGAATGAGCTCGTCCAGGAAACCATCGGCAAAGAAACCGTTGGTGGAGGCTCCCACCGAGCGCCAGGAACTGGTTGGCGCGAGGCCTTGAGCACGATAGGCGCGCATGCGGAAATTGGGGATCGCATAGGGGAGGTTCCAGGCACCGGCCGCAAGCTGCTTGTCGGCAGAAGGCGGCATATCGATCGGCTGACGTGACAACTGGGATTCAGCTGCCGACGGAGAAGCGATTTCAAGGTCGTAGGTCTCGACTTTACCGTTCCCGACAGCCCCTTTCATTCTGGCCATCGCAATCTGGCGCGGGAAGTCGTGGGCAAAGTCTTCTTCGCGCGAATAGGTCAACTTGACCGGCACGCCTTTCATTGTCTTCGCAATTTCGGTGGCTCGTTTGACATGTTCGTCCTCGAGCCTGTGACCGAAACTGCCGCCGGCGAACTGGTTGTGGATCTTGACCCGATCAGGCTCCAATCCGGTGATCAGGGCAACATTGTTCTGCACAAAGCGCGGCATCTGGGTCGCGACCCAGACATCGGCATCGTCATCGGTAACCCTGACGATTGCACTGAGCGGCTCGAGCGGCGCGTGCGCCACGTAAGGGGCGCGATACTCAGCCGTCGTCGGTGCAGCGCCGAGATTGGCTTCCACTTCGCCGTCATTGCGCCATTCACTGTCAAGGCGTTCCTCGGTGAAGCTGTCGCCAAGGATTTTCCAGTGGCCGCCCATTTCGGGCGGGTAGGGGGCAGGTCCCCAGTCGAATTCTATGGCACGGGCAGCCTGAATTGCGCGCCAGGTGTTGTCGGCGACGACCGCAACACCGCCGGTAACGGGAAGGATCGACTTTACGCCACGCATCTGTTCGGCACTGCTTGCGTCATAATCGTTCAACTCACCACCCTGACGCGGGTTCAGCATCACCGTTGCATGAACCATATCCGGAAGTTCCAGATCAATGCCGTAGACCTGTGTGCCGGTGGATTTGGCGACGACGTCCAGCCGCTTCATGTCCTTGCCGATCAGACGCCATTCCGATGGGCTGCGCAGCTCGACGTCGTTGACCGGTTCCAGATTGGCTGCATCAGCCGCGAGGCTCGTGTAGGGCAATACGGTTCCGTCCGGCAGAACAACTGCGGCGCTTTTTGTTGTCAGCCTGGCGACGGGAAACCCGGTTTGCCTTGAGGCTGCCAGCTTCAGGGTTTCCCGGGCGACAGCACCAGCCCTGCGAAGCTTGTCGATTGAATCGGGAACGGAACTCGATCCACCGGTCACCTGCATTCCCATCAGCTTGATGACGCCGCCCATCACGGTTCTCATGGTTTCCGCCGTGAAACTTTCGTCCGTCGACATGAACGGCGCACCTTCGGCGGCAAGGGCGGTATTGTAGTAGGCTGGGCTCGGTGCGCCGAAGTCGGTCGTGAACTGACCAAAGTCGACATCCAGTTCCTCCGCGATCAGGGCGGCCTGCATGGACGTTGCGCCCTGACCCACATCGGAATGCGGCGTGATCAGGGTCACGCCGTCCGTGTCGATCTTGACCCAGGGATTGAACACCGCTTCGCCATCGCCCTTGTCGTCAAGCAGCGGGTTGGCATGGGGCTTCTGCACCTGGTAGTAACCGAAAGCGACCCCACCGGCGACGGCGGCTGCACCGACCAGAAAGGCGCGTCGCGTATATTTCATCACCTTGCCCATGACCTATGCTCCCTTCATCGCCCGGGATGCGGATTTGATCGCTTCCCGGATACGCGGGAAAGTCCCGCAGCGGCAAAGGTTGCCTGACATGGCCTCGGCGATTTCCTCGTCCGACGGGTTCGGGTTTTCTGCAAGCAGGCTGGCCGCCTGCATGATCTGTCCGGACTGGCAGTATCCGCACTGGGCCACCTGGTGTTCGATCCATGCCTTTTGCACCGTGTGAAGCGTTTCGGGTGTGCCAAGGCCGTGAATGGTTGTCACCTCGGCCTCACCAACATCCTCAGCAAGGGTTTGACAGGAACGAACGGCAACGCCGTCCAGGTGCACCGTGCAGGCACCGCAGGCCGCGACACCGCAGCCGTACTTAACGCCCTTGATGTCGAGTTCATCCCTCAGAACCCATAGAAGCGGCATGTCCGGTTCTACATCCACTTCCCGGATTTGACCGTCCACCTTGAGTTTCATGCTTGCGTTCCTGTTGCTGGCGTTTGCTACTCAATTCAATAGATAGCGGCGCCCCGGCACATGTCAGGCTTACCTGGTGCCAAGTCCTTGGGAAGCGACCGCCTTTCCGTTTCGCTCATAGGTAATGCAGAACAAGGTAATCGCACTCGCAAAGCGCGCCAAAACGCTCGCGGGACATGACGGGGCAGGTCGGAGGTCACATGTTCGGAAAGTCTTGCACGCTGCAAGCTGTCGGTGAAACCGGGAATGCGCGAAGATTGCGCCCAGGGTCGCGATACGGACGGGAAACAGCGAAAGCAATGGCTTCAGGTCTTGCAAAGCCCCACGCTGGCGCCATGAAGCAGCGTAGGGAAGGTGAGAAACCTATCAACGGATGAAACGATGCATCCGGATCAAGTTGTGTCGTCGGTTCACAATCTCAGGCCAGCAAGGGTCAAAAGGATGTATCCGGGAAAAATCAGCATCGGTGTCATTGTGAAGATCATGCCGATTGATCGACCATGTCCAAAACCGGAGTTCACAAGCGTTCCGTAGTGCATCAGGCGTCCAAGCAACAGCGCGCAGCCTCCGGCCCAAAGCAGCAGGTGAGGTGCACCTGCGATCTCTGCCGCCGCCATGGCGAGCAGGGAAATGGGCACGGTCTCGGTGAAGTTTCCATGCGCACGCATGCGCTTCAACAAGGTCTGATCGCCGCCGTCCAGGAAGTGCGTATCGGTTTGAACGCGGCGAAAACCGACAACTATGGTCATCGGGATCTGGAGCAGCGCAAACAGCGCTATGAAAACGAGAGTTACGGGTAGTGAGGAGACATATTCCATATCAATTTCTCCGGGAAAGGGACGGAGGCCGGTCGAAAGCCGGCCTGCCGGAAAGAGTTATTCAGCCTCAGGCGCCTCGTAGGTGATCAACGCAATCACGCCACCAACGGGATCAATGAGCGTTGCCATGCGGCCAACACCCGGAATGCTCATAGGTTCACTGGCGATGGTTGCTCCAAGCGCTTTTGCCTTTTCAATGCGGGCATCCACATCATCGACCGTGACGTAGGGCAGCCAGCGCGGCGTTTCTGCCGCCATTGGCGGAAAGCCGCCGATCTTTTCTTCGCCATTGGCAATCACCGTGTAGCTCATGCCCGGCATTTCCATCTCTTCCGTGTTCCAGCCGAGCAGGCTGGTGTAAAACTCCTCGGCCTTGGACCCGTCACCGCTGTGCAGTTCCATCCAGCTGAAGGCACCGTGGGTTTGCATCGGATTGCTCATCTCTTTCATCCTCATGTCTGAAATATCGCCTGGAAGGCCCAGGTGATCAGAGGACGTGACGGGATCGGCAAATCCGACAGGGGAAGGAAAATTTTTTGAATATGCTGGAAAGCGGCGGTGCCGGCAGACCTAGGCGTGCAGGCTCAAGATTGCGTTTGGCCACCGCCAAAGCCGGAAAAGTTACTTTTTGTCGTTTTGATCTCGCCGGCTGTCCAGAAGAACAAGAAACAAATTCACGACGCCGAACACCAGGATGGCGCCGAACGCCCAGGCTCCGAAAGTTTTGGGTTCGACACCAACCGGCACATTGAACATCAATACGGCCAGTCCCAGAAGTGCTGCCAGCATGATGACGGAAACGATCGTGCTTCGAAAATTCATAGCAATATCCACTCAACCAGCTGTCGTCGCTGCATGCAAAAGCTGCATGCGTTCGATACCGCACCAGAGCGAAGCATATTTAGGCAGATACCGAAAGCGTCAAAATTCGGAACATGAGTGGATCATGCTCGCTTTTTTGGGTGAGGCAGGAGATTTGCTTTGTCCAGATTCGACAGAATTTTCAGAATGTGCCGGCGTTCGGCGTCGGTTCCGGAATAGTCGAGTGCTTTCTCAAAGGTTTGCCGCGCCTCTTCTGTTTCTCCCAGTTCAGCAAGGAAAGAGCCCTTTACCGCGTAGTAACTCGCATAACGTTCGAGCGGCGCAGCAAGCCGCTCGAGGCGGGTAAGTGCTTCACGCGGCCCGCTCAGTTTTGCCAGGACCACGATCCGATTGAGCGCAACAACCGGGGTTGGCCGGATAACTTCAAGCGCCCGATAGAGCCGGTCGATCTCCACCCAATCGGTTTCTTCGTAATGCGTCGATCTCGTGTGCGTTGCTGCGATGGCAGCTTCGATCTGAAAGGGACCGGGATTGGCCCGCCGTAGCGCGGCTTCCAGAAGAATATTGCCTTCCGCGATCAGCTTCCGGTCCCAGGTGGATCTGTCCTGATCTTCCAGGGTGACCGCTTCGCCGTCGGAGTTCAGTCTGGCGTGCCGTCTGGAATGCTGGATCAGGCACAATGCCAGAAGTCCGCGCAGCTCCGGTTCTTCCGGATAAAGGCGCACCAGAAGGCGGGCAAGCCGGATGGCTTCCTCGCAAAGAGTTGCCCGGATGAGTTCCGGGCCTTGCGACGCGGAGTATCCCTCGTTGAAAACCAGATAGATCGCATTGGCCACAGCTGAAAAGCGTTCTGCTCTGGCCTTCGCGTCAGGTTCCTCATAGGGAAGTTTGGCCGCCTGCAACCTTTTCTTGGCTCGGGTAATGCGCTGTTCCATGGTTTTGGGTTGCACGAGAAAGGCACGCGCAATTTCATCGACCGACAGGCCGGCAACAATCTTCAAAGAGAGCGCAATCTGCTGTTCGCGCCGCAGGACCGGATGACAGCACGTGAACAAAAGCCGCAGGATGTCGTCGCGATAGACGGACTGATCAAGAGATCGGGTCAGTTCGTCTTCCGGATGAGTGCCATCAAACGCCGGTTCCAGGTCCTCAGGTGCTGAGAGCGTTTCCCGGCTCTTCTTGCGAAGAGCATCGATACCGGCATTGCGCCCGGCAACAATCAGCCAGGCAGCCGGGTCCTTTGGAAACGCGTCCCGTTGCCAGGATTTCAATGCCTTGAGCGAGGCTTCCTGAAACGCATCCTCAGCCAGGTCGATATCACCGAAGGCACGATTGAGCGCTGCCAGAACCCGTGGACGGGCCGCTCTAAGATGCGTTGATAACCAGGCGCTCTGCATTGTTGAAATCTGCCCCTTCGAAATATTCAACCGGCCGGATTTCGATGCGTCCATGGTCGAGCGGCAGGATTTTCACTTTCTCTATTGCTTCTTCCAGATTGGGGCAATCAATCAGGTAAAAGCCCATGAACTGCTCCTTTGTCTCGGCAAAGGGGCCGTCGGTGACTACGAAGTCGTCGCTGTCCCTGTTGATCGTGACGGCGGTTCCGGTCGACATCAGTTTTGTTGCCGCAGCAAAGTTCTTGTTGGTCTTGGTATCTTCATGAAAGGCGCCATGTTTTTTCATCATTTCCTGATGCTCTTCGGGCGTGAGTGCATCAATGAAATCCTCGCTGGCGTAAATCAAAACAGAAAACAGCATCTTCAGATCCTCCGGTTCCTATCGCATGGTGACCAAGGAACGTTTTGAAAGCAGCTTAACCGACAGGGGGCGCAAAGAAAACGGATTGGGTCGCCCCCCGATAGGAAGGTAACCCGGGATCAAAGGTCCTCGGCCAGTGCAGGCCGCGATTCACCGCTGTCCGGTCTAGCCCTGACCGAAATGATGAAATCAATGAATGGCTTCTTATTTGTCATCCCGGCTTTCCTCGATGCTCCGGCCGGGATGACAACGACGCTTTTCAGGTCTGATTGGAATAAGCCGCGTTACCCCAGCCAGCCGTCTTTCTTCAGTATCTGGAACGTCTCGTTCAGTGTCTTTTCCGCTGTCTCCACCAGAATATCGGCTTCCTCGTGGCTGAGGACCAGCGGTGGAGAGATGATCATGCTGTCGCGAACGGCGCGCATGACCATGCCATTTTCGAAGGATGTGTCACGGCAGATCGTGCCGACGGTCCCGACATCACGGAAAGGCTTGTGCGGGTCTGTCTTGTCTGGAACGAGTTCCAGCGCTCCCACAAGTCCGGTCATGCGGGCTTCGCCGACAAGCGGGTGATCACCCAGTTTCAGCCAGCGATCCTTCAGATAAGGGCCGATGTCGTTTTTGACCCGATCCACCAGGCCTTCGCGTTCAATGATCTCCAGGTTGGCGAGCGCCGCAGCGGCGCAGACGGGGTGACCGGAATAGGTGTAGCCATGATTGAAATCGTCTCCGGCATTCATCAGACCTTCGGCAACCCGATCGGAAACAAGAACGCCGCCCATCGGCAGGTAGCCAGAGGTCAGGCCCTTGGCAATCGGCATCAGATCCGGCTTCATGCCGAAATAGGTTGATCCGAACCATTCGCCGAGCCGACCGAAACCGCAAATCACTTCGTCGGAAACAAACAGGATGTCACGTTCTTCCAGAATGCGGCGAACCTCCGGCCAATAAGTGTCCGGTGGGATGATCACGCCGCCGGCCCCCTGGATCGGTTCGGCGATGAAGGCGGCAACCTTGTCTTCACCGATCTCGTCGATTGCCTGCTCCAGTTTCCGGGCGGCAACAATCCCGAAATCCTCCGGGCTCATGTCATGGCCCTCACCGAACCAGTAAGGCTGATCGATATGATGAACCCCTTGCACCGGCAGGTCGCCCTGGGCATGCATGGCTTTCATGCCGCCGAGGCTGGTTCCGGCAAGCGTCGAGCCGTGATAGCCGTTCCAACGACCGATGATCACCTTCTTGTCCGGTTTGCCCATCTTGTCCCAGTAGGTGCGCACCATACGGAAGACGGTGTCGTTCGCTTCCGAACCGGAGGAACAATAGAAGACAGTGTTGATATGGTCGGGCGCAAGCTTGGCCAGTTTTTCAGAAAGTGCGACTGCAGGCGGGTGGGTCGTCTTGAAGAACGTGTTGTAATAGGCCAGCTCGTTCATCTGCTTGTAGACGGCGTCGGAAATCTCCCTGCGGCCATGTCCCACCTGGACGCACCAGAGGCCGGCCATTCCGTCCAGGATCCGTTTGCCTTCAGAATCCTTCAGCCAGACACCGTCCGCGCTGGTGATCACCCGGCTGCCTTCCTCTTTCAGCGACTTCATGTCCGAAAACGGATGCCAGTGGTGCGCGGCATCGAGTTCCTGCAGGGCTTTTGTTGGATAAATATTGGAATGGGCCGTCATGGCATGCGCTCCAGGAAATAAGTTGGATCAGACATTGAGCAGGAGATATTCCCGCTCCCAGGGGCTGATCACCGACATGAACGTTTCGAATTCTTCGTATTTGATGGCACGGTACGTGGCGACGAATTTCTCGCCGAAGACTTCAACCATCTCGTCGGAATTCTCGAATTTTGCGACAGCCTCGGGCAGGCCGCGAGGCAGGGATTTGGCGAGCTCGGTGCAGTCATCCGCCTTGGGTGCATCCGGCTTCAAGCCATTGACGATGCCCAGGTAACCGCAGGCCAGACTTGCGGCGATGGAAAGATAGGGGTTCGCGTCCGAGCCCGGTATCCGGTTTTCCAGACGGCGGGCTTCCGGGCTGGAATAGGGAACACGAAGTCCGACAGTGCGGTTGTCATAACCCCAATAGACATTGACCGGCGAGGTCGAGGTTTTGGAAAAACGCCTGTAGGAATTTACAAACGGCGCCATAATGCAGGTGACCTTCGGCAAGTACTGCTGATGTCCTGCAATGAAGGACAGGAACGCAGGTGTCTCCTCTCCGTTTTCGCCGGAGAAGATGTTCTTGCCTGTTTCCTTGTCGATCACCGACTGGTGGATATGCATGGCGGAGCCCGGCTGGTTCGACATCGGCTTCGACATGAATGTCGCGTACATGCCATGTCGCAGCGCCGCTTCGCGGATGGTGCGCTTGAACAGGAACACCTGGTCGGCGAGCTCAAGAGGGTGACCGTGACGCAGATTGATCTCCATCTGCGCGGCGCCTTCCTCATGGATGAGGGTGTCGATCTCAAGCCCCTGATTTTCGGACAGCTCGTAAATGTCGTCGATCAGATCATCGAATTCGTTGAGGGCTGAAATCGAATAAGACTGACGGCCGACCTCGGGGCGGCCCGACCGTCCGGTAGGCGGCTCGAGTGGATAATCCGGGTCGGTATTGGGCTTGACCAGGTAAAACTCGATTTCAGGAGCAACAACGGGTTCCCAGCCCTTGTCGTCATAGAGCTTCAGGATACGTCTGAGAACGTTGCGCGGAGCGGTTTCCACCGGTGCACCCTGCCTTGTATAGGCATCGTGAATGAGTTGGGCAGTTGGATCGCTCTCCCAGGGAACGCTGGTGAGCGTGCTGTAGTCGGCCCTGAAATAGAGATCGCCGTCTGTGGGATTGTGCTGAAAACGCTCGTCGTCTTCCGGATAGTCTCCGGAAATCGTCTGGGCGAAGATCGATGCGGGCATTGTCATGACTGGCCCGGAAAAGAACTTCTCGGTCGGCATCATTTTGCCTCGGGCAACCCCGGCAAGGTCCGGAACAATGCACTCGATATCCTGAATGTTGCGTGCGCTCAGCCATTCTTTCGCGGCGTCGCCGTCGGGAACACCGCGCAGGCTGTCTAGCGGAGTTTGTTTGTCGCCGGCTGACGTTGCAGAAGTCACGAGAAGCTCCAAGTGTTTGGCACCGATGAGATGCCGGGTTCCGTAGTCGGCCGTCCATCGCTGAACGGTAGCCGTGCCTGGTTCGGATTGTAATCGGGCAAGCAACGGATCTAAATGCAAAATTTGTGATCACAAAATGACATGGCAAGACGAAAGGATCAACCGGATCATGCCTTGAGCAGAATTTCCTTCCCCAGCAGTCCCATGCCGTCGGTGATATCGGCCGTGATTGCCGCCCGCAGCGCCGGGCCGTCCTGCTGCTCGACAGCGCGAATGGCCTCCTTGTGCTGGTCAACCAGGTTGGCAGTGCCGACCCGGCCGTAAACAGTGCGCATGAACGGCGCGAATTGCAGCCACAGACTGTCGATCAGCGGCAAGAGCACTTTGGATCCGGATGCCCGGTAGATATAGAAGTGAAAGGCGTGATTGAGGCGCATATAGGCCTCCGCATCCCCGTTGACGAGACGTTGATCGATGTCGTCATCAATCGCCGTCAGGGCTTTGACATCACTTGAATCTAGGCTGGAAAGCGCCAATTCGGCCAGCTCCGGTTCAAGCAAAAGCCTTGCTTTCAGGACCTCGTCAAACCGTCCTCGGGTCATGTCGGGGATTTGAATGCGGCCGTTCGGTTTGACCTCCAGGGCGTTCTCCGCGGCAAGCCGTTGCAGGACCTCCCGCACCGGCATCGGGCTGACGCCCAGCTCAGCGGCAAGTCCCCGTATTGTCACGGCCTTTCCCGGAATGAAGCGCCCGGTCAGGAGACCGGATCGAACCGCCGTATCCACCTGTCCACGGGTTGCTCCGCGTGACGTGGAAGGGGCAGGCGTTGTGGCCTTGGAAGGGCCGGATTTCAATGCGGAACGCCGTACGGCCAACAGAGGTTTCCTCGCAGTGTCTGATCTCGAATTTCGTGATCCGTCTTGACAGGCATTCAGGAAAGTGATCACATTTTTGGAAATGAAGCAAACAAAAGCTGAGACGCGGTCGCAGAGGCGAACCGCGGACACTCGGCCTGAAAGCAGGGGTTAAATGAACGAGCTTCCCCATCAGATCCTGGAACATCCGGCGGAACCCGGGTGGAAGTCCGACTTTGATGCCTTTTTAGCCGCCCATCCCGATCTTGATACCCTGGAAGTCGTGCTGCCGGATACCAACGGTGTCCTGCGCGGCAAGTGGCTGCCGGGCAAAGCGCTTTCGAAGGTGTTTGAGCAAGGTGTCGCCTTTCCCTATTCCCTGTTCGGCCTCGATGTCTGGGGCAGGGAGGTCGAGGCCACCGGCATGCATCTTGAAACCGGTGACAAGGACGGCGTTTGCTGGCCGATCCCCGAAACGCTGAAGCTGGTGCCCTGGACGGATCGCAAGACGGCGCAGGTTCTGCTATCGATGTATGACCGCGACGGGCAGCCGTTCCTGGCTGACCCGCGTCATGTTCTTGAAAACATGGTGGCGCGTCTCAAGAACGAGTTCGGTGTTACCGCGACATGTGCCTTCGAGCTGGAGTTCTATCTTTTCGAAGAGAGCGAAGGTGACTGGACGGAACAGCCCAAGCCGCTGTTTTCCACCCATCTGGGGCCGGCGCGACAGAACATGTACGCCCTGTCGGATCTGGAAGCGCTACTCCCCGTGGTCGATGACTTGCGCAAGGCCTGCGAGGCACAGGGCATCCCGGCGGACGCTGCGGTCTCGGAAGCCGCGCCGGGTCAGTTCGAGCTGAACCTGCATCACCGCCGTAACCCGCTGCTGGCGGCCGACGACGTGGTGCTCCTGAGGCGTCTGGTTGCCGGTGTCGCGCGAAAGCACGAGTTGAAGGCGTCATTCATGGCCAAGCCGTTTGTGGAATGGCCGGGCAACGGCATGCATGTGCACGTCTCCATGGAGGATGAAAACGGCAATCTTTTTGCCGATCCGGACAAGGGGCCCGAACGTCTCGGCCACGCCATCAACGGCCTGATGTCAACCATGCCCGAAGCGCTGCTGTTGTTTATCTCGACCTTCAACGGCTTCCGACGAATGCAGCCCGGATCCTACGCTCCGGCTTCCATCTGTTGGGGATATGACAACCGTTCCGTCGCGCTGCGCGTTCCGGCCTCCAGCCCTGAGGCGGCGCGCGTGGAACATCGTATCGCCGGAGCCGATGCCAATCCCTATCTGGTGCTGGCCGGGATCCTGGCCGGAATGATGGAGGGGCTGGTTCAGAAAAAGGATCCTCCGGCGCCCGTCACCGGCAACGCCTATGAAAAGAAACACAAGCGCCTCACCCCATGGATGGATGAAGCGATCGACGCCTTTGAGGCTTCCGGCCTGATGAAACAGGCCGTGGGAACGGAAATGCACAAAGTGCTCACAGAAATCAAACGGGAGGAATTGAACGAATTCGGGCGGGAGATCTCGTCACTTGAGCGACAGACATATTTGTGACGCGGCATCTGCTCAAAATCGGCGCTGGACAAAAACCGGCTCCACCGCCAAAGTTCGAACCACACAAGGTTTGATGAAACGGAAATGTCCGTTTGCAATCAGGGACAAGGCCGACAACTGGCCGCCGTCAAACCTATAAAGGGGAAGTTGAGAATGACTGTGAAAACATTGTTGACCGGAGTGGCTGCTCTCGGCCTGATCAGCGGTGCGGCATTCGCCCAGGACCGGACCGTGAATGTCTACAACTGGTCCGATTATATCGATGAGTCCATCCTTGAGGACTTTACCAAGGAAACCGGGATCAAGGTCGTCTACGACGTCTTTGACAGCAACGAGGTACTGGAAACCAAGCTGCTTGCAGGCGGCACGGGCTACGACGTTGTCGTTCCAACCGGCAGCTTTCTGGCGCGCCAGATTCAGGCCGGTGTTTTCTCCGAACTCGACAAGTCCAAACTGACCAACATTTCCAACATGTGGAAGGACATCGAAGAGCGGGTCGAAAAGTACGATCCGGGCAACAAGTATTCGATCAACTACATGTGGGGGACGACCGGCATCGGTTACAATGTCGACAAGGTCAAGGCGGCTCTCGGCGACGATGCGCCGGTCGACAGCTGGGATCTGTTGTTCAAGCCTGAAAACCTTGAAAAGCTGAAGGAATGCGGCGTCTTCGTGCTGGATGCACCGACCGAAATGTTCCCGGCGGCTCTGAACTATCTCGGCATGGATCCGGACAGCAAGGATCCGGAAGAACTGAAAAAGGCAGGAGAGCTGCTGAAGTCGGTCCGCCCGAATGTTCAGAAGTTCCACTCCTCCGAATACATCAATGCACTCGCCAATGGAGATATCTGTGTTGCTGTCGGCTGGTCGGGTGACGTCCTGCAGGCCCGTGACCGGGCAGCTGAAGCCGACAACGGTGTCAATGTCGAATACAGCATCCCGAAGGAAGGGGCGTTGATGTGGTTCGACCAGATGGCGATCCCGGCAGATGCGCAGCACAAGGATGAAGCGCACGAGTTCCTGAACTACATCATGCGTCCGGACGTGATGGCGAAAGCTTCCAACTACGTCTACTACGCAAACGGCAACAAGGCGTCTCAGGAAATGCTGAACGAAGACGTCATTGGTGACCCGGCAATTTACCCGACCGAGGACACGGTCAAGAACCTCTACACCACCACTCCTTACCCGCCGAAGGTGAACCGGGTCGTCACCCGCGCCTGGACAGCGGTGAAAAGCGGTCAATAAGCTGACGGAAACCGCCGGTCCTGCTCTTCAGGTCCGGCGGTTTTCATATGACAGGTCTCTAAGGGGTGGGAGATTGTTTTGGCAAAAAAGTCGATTGGACCAGTTCGCCGGGAATTTGTTCCCTGGGAAAATCCGGATCATCCGCCCTTCATCGAATTCCGCAATGTCACCAAGAAGTTTGGTGAGTTTGTAGCGGTCAACGACCTGTCGCTGAAGATCTACGAACGTGAATTCTTCGCCTTGCTCGGAGGCTCGGGCTGCGGCAAGACCACGTTGATGCGCATGCTCGCCGGGTTCGAAACGCCAACCTATGGCCAGATCTTTCTCGACGGTCAGGACCTTGCGGGAATTCCGCCCTACCGGCGCCCGTCCAACATGATGTTCCAGTCCTACGCCCTGTTTCCGCACATGAGCGTGGAGAAAAATATCGCTTTCGGCCTGAAGCAGGACAAGACGCCCGCCTCTGAAATCGAGGACAGGGTTGCGGAGATGCTTCGGCTGACCAAACTGGAGCAGTTCGCCAAGCGCAAGCCGCACCAGCTTTCAGGCGGTCAGCGTCAGCGCGTGGCCTTGGCCCGTTCGCTCGCCAAGCGCCCGAAAGTTTTGCTGCTGGACGAACCGCTCGGCGCGCTCGACCGCAAGCTGCGCGAGGAAACGCAATTTGAGCTGATGAACCTGCAGGAAGAGCTCAAGATGACCTTCCTGATCGTGACCCACGACCAGGAAGAAGCGATGACGGTTGCCGACCGCATTGCTGTCATGGACAAGGGTCAGCTGGTCCAGGTCGCAACGCCTGCGGAAATTTACGAAACACCCAATTCGAAATTCGTGGCGGACTTCATCGGCGATGTGAATCTTATAGAGGCGAAGATTGCCGACAAGTCCGATAACGGCACGCGAATGATTTCCGTGACCGACGGCTTCCTGATCGAAAGCGAACAGACGACGGAAGCCAGTGTTGGAGACACAGTCTGGTACGCGATCCGGCCTGAGAAGGTTCGCATCGCGCAAGGGCGGGGAGAGAACGGCACCGCCAACCGGATCAACGGGCTGGTCTGGGACATTGCCTATCTTGGCGATGTCTCCATCATCCACTCAAAAGTCGGCGAAGACGACCACGATACGATCCGGGCGACTTTCGCCAATGTCTCGCGCATGGTCGAAGACCCCATCACCTGGGATGATGAAGTTGTGCTGTCCTTCGACAGGGACGCCGGCGTCATCTTGAGGGGGTAGATGCGATGGCCGAACAGACTGCTGCACCAGCCAAAAGAAGCCTCGGGGGCAAGTTGCTGATCGCGGCTCCTTATCTGTGGCTGCTGATCTTCTTTCTCGCCCCCTTCCTGATCGTCTTCAAGATTTCGCTGTCGCAGGTGGCGATTGCAATCCCGCCCTATATTCCGACCTTCGATTTCGCCGAAGGGTGGCAGTCGTTTCGTGAAAATCTTTCGGAGCTCTCGTTTGAGAACTACGTCTGGCTGACGGAAGACGCGCTTTACTGGAAGTCCTACGTTTCATCCGTCATGATCGCGGCCATCTCGACGGTGCTGACATTGCTGATCGGGTATCCGATTGCCTATGGCATGGCCCGCAGCCCCAAATCCTGGCGCCCGACATTGCTGATGCTCGTCATATTGCCGTTCTGGACCAGTTTCCTGATCCGCGTTTATGCCTGGATCGGCATTTTGAAAAATGAAGGGTTGTTGAATCAGTTCCTGATGACACTGGGGCTCATCGATCAGCCGCTCGTGATCCTCAACACCAATATCGCGGTCTATATCGGCATTGTTTATTCCTACTTGCCGTTCCTGGTTCTGCCGCTCTACGCAAGCCTGGAGCGCTTGGACGGGAGTTTGCTGGAAGCAGCTGAAGACCTCGGCAGCCCACCCTGGAAGGCCTTCTGGCAGATAACCGTGCCTTTGTCGCTTCCGGGCGTGATCGCCGGGTGCTTCCTCGTCTTCATTCCGGCTGTCGGTGAATTCGTCATTCCTGATTTGCTCGGCGGGTCTGACACGTTGATGATCGGAAAGACCCTCTGGGTGGAATTCTTCAACAACCGCGACTGGCCCGTTTCGTCGGCGGTGGCGGTCATCCTGCTGTTGATCCTTGTGATCCCGATTGTGCTCTTCCAGAACCAGCAGCAGAAAATGTCGGAGAAAGACGGATGACGCGCGGTCCGACCTGGTTCAACATCACCTCTCTGGTCCTGGGTTTTTCGTTCCTGTACCTGCCCATCGTCCTCCTGGTGATCTACTCCTTCAACGCCAGCCGCCTGGTGACGGTCTGGGGTGGGTTTTCGACGAAGTGGTACGCCTCGCTCTTGCAGAATCAGCAATTGCTTGACGCGGCCTGGGTGACCGTCAGGGTCGCTTTCACTTCCGCGACCATCGCAACGGTTCTGGGCACGCTGGCTGCTCTGGTTCTGGTGCGATCGGGAAGGTTCATGGGCCGGTCCCTGTTCTCCGGAATGATCTTCGCGCCGCTGGTTATGCCCGAGGTCATCCTCGGCCTGTCACTGCTGCTGCTTTTTGTGGCCATGGATCAGGCGCGCGGCTTTTGGACAGTGATGCTGGCGCACACGACTTTTGCCATGTGCTACGTCGCCGTTGTCGTTCAGTCGCGACTGGTCGGCTTCGACAAGTCCATGGAGGAGGCCGCGGAAGACCTCGGTTGCCCGCCGGTTAAAACGTTTTTCCTGATCACGTTGCCGATCATTCTGCCCGGTGTCATTGCAGGCTGGATGCTGGCCTTCACCCTGTCTCTGGACGATCTCGTGATCGCCAGCTTCACGACAGGGCCGGGGGCGACCACGTTGCCTATGAAAATCTACTCCCAGGTGCGCCTTGGCGTGACGCCCGAGATCAACGCCGTCTGCACCATTCTTGTGGCCGTGGTCACCGTTGCCGTGATTGCAGCTTCAATTGTGACCAAGCGACAGCAGGTTCAAAGGGAACGCGAGGAAAGGGCGGCGTTCGGGGCGGAAGGGTAAGTGCGCCTTCAACCCGCGCGAGGCGGACGAAACAGATAGATTACCAGCCAGACCGGCACGACGATGAACGACCCCAGCACCATGTTCGGGATTGCCCAGTCGCGAAATTCCAGCATGTAGATCCACAGCTCGAGCGGGCTCAGGCCGACGGAAGCCAGAAGATCTTCAGCGGTCACGTTGACGAATGAGAGGCCCGCCCCGACGAGCAGGGATATCGCTGCGATCTTGAAGAGTGTCGACAGGTACGGGAACACGGCGCTCTGGTTCTTTCAGGTCTGGCATTCGAAAACAAGCCGTCCGGGACTATTCACACAACGCCCTGCAACGGAGCCTTAATTCTTTGCTTTAAGAATTTACAAACCATAAACAACCTTGCAAAAACCGGCTGAAAACGGGGCAACTTGCAAGTTTCAGCCCTGTCGGAAAATCAACCCAAATCGATTAAGTGACGAGCCGCTCATGTTTTTCGCTGCAATGCGGCAAAGATGTCTTGACCGCGGCAGGACAAGCGGCGAATGTGCGCGACACGCATCTTGCGGTCTTAACTGGGAGTGAAACATGAACAAAATATATCCGGACGCAAAGGCCGCCCTGGAAGGGCTCACCTTTGACGGCATGACTGTCATGGCCGGCGGGTTCGGTCTGTGCGGCATTCCGGAGAACCTGATCGTGGCGCTCCGGGATTCCGGCGCCAAAGACATCACCGCGATTTCGAACAATGCCGGTGTAGATGACTTTGGCCTGGGTCTTCTGTTGCAGACACGCCAGATCAAGAAAATGGTCTCGTCCTACGTTGGTGAAAACGCGACGTTTGAGAAGCAGTACCTGAACGGTGAGCTGGAGCTGGAGTTCAACCCGCAGGGCACGCTCGCCGAGCGCATCCGTGCCGGTGGCGCCGGTATCCCGGGCTTCTACACCAAGACAGGTGTCGGCACGCTGATTGCCGAAGGCAAGGAGCACAAGGATTTCGACGGCGAAACCTACATCATGGAAACCGGCCTTGTTGCCGACGTTTCGCTTGTCAAAGCCTGGAAGGCGGACAAGGAAGGCAATCTGATCTACCGCAAGACCGCCCGGAACTTCAATCCGATGATGGCAACTGCCGGCAAAATCTGCGTGGTGGAAGTGGAAGAGCTGGTCGAAGTCGGTGAGCTTGATGCCGACAACATCCACACAGCCGGTATTTTCGTCGACCGCATCATCGTTGGCGACCACGAAAAACGTATTGAAAAGCGCACCACGCGCGCAGCCTAAGGAGAACACATCATGGCTTGGACACGTGATGATATGGCTCAGCGCGCTGCGCAAGAGCTTGAAGACGGTTTCTACGTGAACCTGGGCATCGGCATCCCCACGCTGGTGTCGAACTACATCCCGGAAGGTGTGCACGTAACCCTTCAGTCCGAAAACGGCATGCTCGGAATGGGCCCGTTTCCGACCGATGAAGAAGTTGACGCCGACCTGATCAACGCCGGCAAGCAGACCATCACCGAATTGCCGCAGACGAGCTATTTCTCCTCTGCAGACAGCTTCGGCATGATCCGCGGCGGTCACATCGATCTGTCGATCCTCGGAGCGATGGAAGTCGCCGAAACCGGTGATCTTGCCAACTGGATGATCCCGGGCAAGATGGTCAAGGGCATGGGCGGCGCCATGGACCTGGTTGCCGGTGTGAAACGGGTCGTTGTGATCATGGACCACACCTCCAAGGCAGGCGATCCGAAACTTCTGAAGGAATGCTCTTTGCCGCTGACCGGTGTGAAGTGCGTTGACCGCATCATCACAAACTTCGGCGTTTTCGACGTGGTCGAAGGTGGATTGAAAGTCGTTGAACTTGCTCCGGACGTCACCTTGGACGAAGTGAAGGAAAAGACCGGCGCGACCATCGTCTGAGGTCACGAAGGCTTAGGCTTTCAACGACGACATTAGAGTAATACCTCAAGGGCACCCGCAGTATCTGCAGGTGCCCTTTTGCGTGGGGGCGATCGGAAGCAAATGCGGGCCACCAACTGTCAATGAACCGAGTTTCCTAACGGCAGAATTGTCCCGAATTGAAACTCTTTGATAAAATTGACGAGGGGAAGCAGCTGGAAGTTAACAAATCGAGCTGACAAAAAGCCCGCTAAAATGCAGAAATCAAACTGATGCGGGTCAAAACTCCGCGCCGATAACTTTACTAGCTAAGCAAGTTGATAGCGTTTACGGCATCCTGTGCTTGGGTTCCAGAGCAATCAACCGGCCTTCAAGACTTATCAGGTACCGTCCAGCAGTATTCTGTGGAGGGGTATCGTGGCTGAAACGCCAAAGGCAGTTTCAAAGCTTATCAAGGTGCTGTCGTCCTGGCTTCCAAGCCTGCGCGCACGCTTCATGCTGCTTGTCGCAGGTTTGTTTCTGGCTCTTTCCGTGGTCATGATCATGGTCGCGAGTTACCTCGACCTGCGCGATGAAGAGCAGCGGATCGTATCGGATGCCAAGGCAATCGGAGCAACCGTCAGCCGCCTGTCGGTGCCACACCTTGCCAATCACCACTACCTCATTCTCGAACAGGAGCTGGAGAGCATCGCCGCCAGTGGCATCATCGAGCTTGCCCTGGTTCTTGATCCGGAGAGATCGGTAACCATCGACAGCGACCCGACCACGAGCTACTTCGATGAGCAGGAAACGCATCCGCTGGTCGTAACGGTGCTGGAAAGCGGCGAAGAACAGCTGAGGCAATCGCGCGAACGTGTGGAGATTGCCGTTCCGGTTAGGGACATGGCCGATAACAGCCTTCTCGGCGTTGCGTTCGTGTCTGTCGAACATGCTCCGGTCAGCGGATTGCTGCTGTCCATCTGGGGGCGGAACATCGTCATCACGCTGGTGCTTCTGGTTTTCTGTGTTCCCGTGACCTTCCACATTGCTGACAGTTTCATCAGCCCGATCAAGGCATTGACGCAGACGGCCCATACCGTCAGTGCGGGCAACTTCGATGCACCGTTTCCGGTCGCAAGACGCGATGAAATTGGTGTCCTTGCGAGAGCCTACAGGGATATGGTTGGAACAATCCGGGGTAACATGGCAAAAATCCATGAACTTGCCTTTGTGGACCCCATCACCCGGTTGCCGAACCGGGAGTGCTTTCGCCAGCATTTCACCGGAAACATGTTTACTCCCGACGGTGACCCCAATCGGATGGCCGTCCTGTTTGTTGACCTTGACCGCTTCAAACGGGTCAATGACAGCTATGGTCATGACCATGGCGACGCTCTGCTGAAGGAGGTCGCTGCACGGCTGCACCGGCTGCTGAATGACGCAGAATGCACGGAACGCCCGGCTGGAAATATTGCAGCGGATCCGGAGCAGCAATCCGGTTCTGGACAGTTTGAGACCACCGCACGGGTGGCAAGGCTCGGTGGTGACGAGTTTGCGATTGTCGTTCCGGCAGAAAAGCCGATGACCAACGTTTACACGCTCGCCGAAAAGCTGGTGCAATGCGTTGAGCAGCCGCTGGAGATAAACGGCCTGACGATGACGGTCGGGGCCAGTATCGGCGTCTCTGTCTATCCTGACGACGGCGAAGACTACACGGCCATTCTGAAGAACGCCGACATTGCCATGTACGCAGCCAAGCGAACCGGTGGCAACCGGGCCTGCTTCTACAGCGAGACCGAGCGCGACTCCTTTTCGCGAGAACGAATTCGCCTCGAAGCGGAGCTCAAGAAAGCGCTGCTGAGAAACGAAATCGAAATCTACTTCCAGCCGAAAATCGACTGCAGGTCGATGAAGGTTGTCGGAGCAGAGGTTCTGGCCAGATGGGCGCACCCCGAACGCGGCCTGCTGACACCGGGATGTTTCATTGAAGTAGCGGAAGAAAGCGACCTGATCACCAAATTGGGGGACCGGGTTCTGGAGCTTGCCTGCCGTCAGGGACGAGCCTGGCTGGACAATGGTCAGCGGGTTCCTCTGGCGGTAAACGTATCGATCCGGCAATTGGAAAAACCCGGCTTCACATCCCGTGTTCTGGATGTTCTCGACCTGACCGGTTTTCCGGCGGATCTGCTTCAGCTGGAAGTCACAGAAACGGTGGCGATGGCGGACCCGGAACGGGTCTCGGAAGCCGCCAAACCGCTCCTTGAGGCGGGCATTACATTCGCGATTGACGATTTCGGTACCGGCTATTCCAGCCTGGCGCATCTGCAGCAGTTGCCGTTCAACACGTTCAAGATCGACAGAAGCTTCGTCAGTGGTCTGGAGACCGACCAGCACAGCCGCTCCATCGTGCAGACGATTCTGGCGATGGCCAAAAGCCTGAATTACGAAGTGGTTGCAGAAGGTGTCGAGACGGAGCAGCAACAGGCATTTCTGGCAGAACATGGCTGCACGATTGCTCAAGGGTTCCTGTTCGCCAGGCCTATGCCGGCGGATCATTTCGATACCTGGGCAAAGGCTTTTCTGCAGCGTCCGGATGGAAACCCGGGTATCAAGGAAAACGGCGACAATCGCAAATCGACCGCCGCCGCCTGAAACAGCCAGTGCACGCTATCAGCGCTGCCTTTACTCGGCTGCCGTGCTTTCCCGGCGTTCGGCAATGGGTTTGATTGCCGGAAAGTCCTGATCCGTGAGCGTTTCCTTCGAAAGCAGCAGCTCAGCGCCTTCGTTGAGTTCACTCCGGTGCGCGTTCAGGACCTCCTTGGCACGCGTAAGAGCGGTTTCGACACGGGTCTTGATCGACTCGTCGATTTCCCTTTGGGTCTGCGGCGAAACTTCGGCAACGTCCCCGGCCGGTTGACCAAGAAAGTTTTGCCGCTGGGTAGCATAGGCACGGTTGCCGAGTTCAGTATCCATGCCGTAACGCATCACCATGTCCCGGGCCACTTCAGTGACCTTTTGCAGGTCGTCCGATGCTCCGGTCGAAATCTCCTCAAAGACGATTTCCTCGGCAGCACGGCCACCCATCAGAACAGCCATCCTGTTTTCAAGATCCTGGGTGGAAAGTAGGAAGCGGTCTTCGGTCGGCCTTTGCATGGTATAGCCAAGCGCACCGATACCGCGTGGAATGATCGAGATCTTGTGAACCGGGTCGCATCCTTCCAGATTGGCCGCCACGAGCGCATGGCCCATTTCGTGAAAGGCCACCGTGCGGCGTTCTTTTTCCGACAGGATTCTGCTGCGTTTCTCAAGTCCTGCAATGACGCGCTCGATCGCTTCGTTGAAGTCCTTCAGCGTGACTGCATCCGCATTTCGACGGGTCGCGAGCAGTGCCGCTTCGTTGACCAGCGTCGCCAGATCAGCGCCCGAGAACCCAGCCGTCAGCTGGGCGACCTGCTCCAGATCGGTTGACGGGTCGAGCTTGATCTTCTTGACATGCACTTCGAGGATCGCAAGCCGGCCGGGCTTGTCCGGCTTGTCGACCAGCACCTGACGGTCGAAACGGCCTGCGCGCAGCAGGGCAGGGTCCAGGATCTCCGGTCGGTTGGTGGCACCCAGAAGAATAATGCCGCTTGAAGGGTCAAAGCCATCCAGCTCGGTCAGAAGCTGGTTGAGTGTCTGCTCCTTCTCGTCATTGGTCCCCATGGGACCGCTGGAACGGGCGCGGCCGAGCGCGTCTAGTTCGTCGATGAAGATGATCGCGGGCGCTGATTTCCTGGCTTGTTCGAAGAGATCGCGAACGCGCGCTGCGCCGACACCGACGAACATTTCGACGAATTCCGAACCTGAAATGGAAAAGAACGGAACCTCGGCTTCGCCTGCTACAGCCCGTGCCAGAAGTGTCTTGCCTGTTCCGGGAGGACCGACCAGAAGGATACCTTTCGGAACATGTGCGCCGAGGCGGCCGTACGATTTCGGGTCCTTGAGAAAGTCGACCACTTCCTTCAGTTCGCGTTTCGCCTCATCGACCCCGGCAACGTCCTTGAAGCGGACGTCGACATCGGTTTCGACATAGACCTTCGCCTTGGATTTGCCGACTGTCATCATTCCACCGATACCCTGCTTTTCCGCAAAGCGCCGGATGATGAACATCCAAAGACCAAAGAACAGGAGCACCGGCAGCACCCAGGACAGAATGTCCTTGATGAAGGTGCTTTGGACGATACCCTCGAATTTTACATCATACTTGTTGAGCTCTTCGGCGAGCGGAATGTCGACACGGGTGGTGACGAAGTACTGCCTGCCATCCTTCAAGGGGTCCTTGAACTTGCCCTGGATGGTGTTTTCCTTGACCTCGATGGACTCGATTTTCTTGTCCTTGAGGTACTGCTCGAACTGGCTGTAGGGGATTGGTTCGACATTCTTGTATGTCGCCCACCAGCTCTGGAACATGAGCACCAGCATCATCGCGATGAAGGCGTACCAAAGATTTATCTGGTGTTTCTTGTCCATGGAAAAATCGTCCCGGCAATGGATTTGGCAATGCCGTCATTGGGACGATTTAACGTCGCACTGTCAAGGCGTTGATGAGCCTATGCGGCAGACACCGAATTACGTTTCGACTGTTTGGTGCGGAATGAAGAGGCACTGGACCTTGCAAGATAAATGACCGGGATCAATCCGACGAGGACAATCGCGAGCGAAGGCAGAGCGGCTTCTTCGAAGGCCTCCCGGGAAGCAGCTTCAAAAACGGTGGTTGCCAGGGTTTCGAAATTGAACGGCCGCAGCAAAATGGTTGCCGGAAGTTCCTTCATGCAATCGACGAACGAAAGGAGGGCCGCGGACAGCAGAACCGGTTTAAGAAGCGGCAGGTGGACCTGCGTCAACGTCTGGCCTGTATCGCGACCAAGGGTGCGCGCTGCCATGTCGAAATGCGGTGAAATCTTGCCGAACCCACCCTCGACCTGACCGTAGGAAACCGCCAGAAAACGCACGACATAGGCGTAAACCAGGGCTGTTCCGCTGCCCAGGAACAAAAGCCCTGTCTTGATGCCGAACCAGGATTGCATTTGCGCATCCAGGAAATTGTCGAAATTGGCAAGCGGGATCAGGATGCCGATAGCCAGGACGGTGCCCGGAATGGCATATCCGATCGATGCCAGGCGGACGGCAGCTTTCAAGGGACCCTTCGAGTTGAGACGTAGCGCATAGGCCAGGGCAACAGAGATTAGAACCGTGATCAGGGAAGCCGCAGCAGCAAGACTGAAACTGTTCCATACCGTTGACAGGAAATCCGGTGACAACAATCCTTCGAGCCGCCGGCTTGCCCGGTCCACAAGCATGAGGCCGGGGAGAACGAAGCCCAGCAGAACCGGGATCAGGCAAAGGGCCAACGCCAACACGGACTGTGGGCCCTTGAGGTCAAAACGTGTCGGTGCCCTGTGTTTTGAACTGCTGCTGCCGTCAAAACGCTGCTTCCTGCGGCCCAGCCGTTCAAGCCAGAGCAACAACAGGACCATTGCCAGCATCGCAAGGGCAAGCTGTGCCGCACCGCCCAGGCTGGAACGGTTCAGCCAGACGTCATAGACGGAAAAGGTCAGGGTTCTGACGCCGAAAAACGTGACCGCACCGATGTCATTGAGGCATTCCATGAGCGCCAGAGAAACACCGATGGCAATCGCCGGGCGGGCGAGCGGCAGTGCGATGCGAAAGAACAGGCCGTAGGGCGAGGCGCCCAAGGTACGTGAAACGTCAAGTACCGAGGACGACTGGATCAGAAAACTGGCTCGGGTGGTCAGGTAGACATATGGGTAAAGTACGATACCCATGACGAAGACGGCGCCGCCGAGCGAGCGGATTTCCGGGAACCAATAGTCCCTGGAAGTGGTGAATCCGAACATGGACCGGATGAAGCTCTGGACGGGTCCGGTGTAGTCAAGGACCTCTATATATGCGAACGCAACGATATAGGTCGGCACTGCAAGAGGGATCAGCAAGGCCCAGTCCATGATTTTCCGGCCGGGGAAATTACACATGGTGACCAGCCAGGCGGTACCCACTCCGGCGACCGTCGTGATCGTGCCGACGCCCAACATCAACAGCAGGGTTGTTTGCAGGGACCGCGGCAGAACAGTGCTCAGCAGTTGTCCCCAGATGTCAGCCGACGGCGTGAAAGAGATATAGACGATTGCTGCGACGGGAAGCAGCACCAGCGCGGCGATAGCCAGCGCGGCAATCTGCCAGAAGCGATCAACAAAAGTGAGGGTAGGAGTGCGCAGCAAGGCTGATCTTTATTGTTCGTAATGGTTCGCAGGAAGCTCTATAGGCAAATGCCTGAGAATGCAAAAAAAGCGCCGTGAAACACGGCGCTTTTCTATCTCAAATCCAAGCCTTTTTAGGAAGCCGGACCATCGTCGAAGCCAACCTTGTCGGCGAGCTCGCTAGCGGTCTTGCGGTTCTTGGCAATGTCGTCCAGCGAAAGTGTGTCAGGCTTCAGTTCACCCCAGGCCTGAACACGCTCGGAAGCTTCAACACCCGGAGTAACCGGATATTCGAAGTTGGATTCAGCGTAGATCTGCTGAGCCTTCGGAGAGGACAGGAACTCGATCAACTTGACGGCGTTGTCCTTGTTCGGAGCGTTCTTTGCCAGAACGATACCGGCCAGGTTGACATGGGTGCCGCGGTCTTCGGCATTCGGGAACAGAATGCGGACGGACTTGGCCCATTCTTTCTGCTCCGGCTCTTTGTCGTTGGTTTCCATCTTGCCCATGTAATAGGTGTTGCCGATGGAAATGTCGCATTCGCCGGCAAAAATCGCCTTGACCTGTGCGCGGTCGTTTCCGGACGGCTTGCGGGCAAGGTTGTCACGTACGCCTGCGAGCCATTCTTCGGTTTGCTCCGCACCGTGATGAGCAACCATGGAAGCGATCAGGCCGATGGTGTAAACGTGCTGACCGGAGCGTGTGCAGATGCGGCCTTTCCATTTCGGATCGGCAAGCTCTTCGTAGGTGATGCTGTCCTGATCGACACGATCCTTGGAAGCATAGATAACGCGCGCGCGGTTGGTCAGGCCAACCCAGTGACCTTCCGGATCGCGGTACTGTTCCGGAATGTTCTTGTTCACCACGTCGGATGTTACGGGCTGAGTGATGCCGAGCTGCTTGGCACCGTCCAAACGGCCGATGTCAACGGTCAGCAGAACGTCTGCAGGAGAGTTTTCGCCTTCAGCGGCAATACGCTCGCCAAGACCCTTGGAGGCAAACACCACATTCGGTTTGATGCCGGTCTCTGCCGTGAACGCGTCAAGCAGCGGCTGGATCAGGAACGGCTGGCGGTAGGAATAGATATTCACTTCACCGTCGGCGAGTGCCGGTGCTGCGGCAAACGCAGCGGTGGTCATTGCGAGTGCACCTGTCAGGGCGCGAAGGGTTGAACGCATTGAACTCTCCAAGAGATCTGTTTGTTTTTCGCTCCAGTTGAGGCTGAAGCGCTTGGCCGGGAATATGTCGTTATGCAGCTCGGAAGTCAATAAAGTAAGTAAAATCAATAGTTTAGAATGATTCAAAACTAACTGGAGCCTTAAACTCCACTATTAGAGTTAAAAGGGAAGAAAAAACAGGAGTTTAATCCTCGACTTTTATGCCGAAGAACGAAGCGCAAGCGCGCCCGGTGAGGATCACGAAAGCGTTATTAACAGGTGCGACGAAACGTTACAGTGAAGGAACAGTGCACGGACAGAGCGCGAAAGGCTGTGTTGAGCCTTTCGGTCACGCTTGTCCTGTCATCCTGCTTCACTCACTGCACAGTCGGGCATTCGCCCTGGAGACGGATCGATATTGCGAGCCGGGTGTTACTCGGAAAGAACCCGCTGGGTAGGGAAGATGATCTCCACCAACGTGCCTTGATCGGGCGTGGAATCGATGTGGAAGCTTGCCCGGTTGGCTTCGACGAGAGCCTTGGTGAGAGGCAGTCCGAGACCTGTTCCGCCGCCACGGCTGGTCGTATGCAACTGGCGGAACGGCTCGAGCGCCGCAGCGAGTTGCTTGGCCGTCATGCCGGTTCCCGTGTCGCGCACGCGCAGAGCGACTTCGCCGTTGCTTTCCAGGGCCGTCGACAGGATTACCTGTCCGCCGGACCTGTTGTATTTGATCGCATTCGACAGAAGGTTGAGCACGATCTGGCGAAGCGAACGCGGGTCGGCAACCACATCGGGAACGGATTCCGGCAGGCTGGCGCGGATGATCACCCGTTCGCGATTGGCCTGCGGCTGCATCAGCGCGACACATTCGTTGATGACGTCGTTGGTCGAGACCGCCGAGAAGTTCAAATCCAGCTTGCCTGCCTCGATCTTGGACAGGTCCAGCAGATCGTTGATCAGGCTCATGATATGCGAGCCGGAGGTGCGGATGTCCTTCAGATAATCCTTGTAGCGGTCGTTGCCGATCGGCCCGAACCGTTCTTCCATCATGACTTCGGAAAAACCGATGATCGCGTTGAGCGGCGTTCTGATCTCATGACTGATCTTGGCCAGGAAATCGGACTTCTGCGAACTTGCGTTTTCAGCCTGACGTTTGGCCTGCGTCAGCTCTTCTTCCGCCGTTTTCCATTGCGTGATGTCGCGCAGAACCGCGCAGAACTTCGCGTCGTCCTTGCCATTCGTGATCCGGCCCATGGTCATGAACAACGGGATGAGGCCGCCGGTCGGGACTTTGCCGAGCACTTCACGACCGTCATTCAAAATGCTTGCGACACCGTTGCGCGACAGGCCATCAAGATAATCGGCGGCCGCGCGGTGGCTTTCGGGTGCGAGAAAATCGGTAAAGGGTGCGCCGATCATGTCCGTGCGGCTTGCGCTGAAGAGCGCCTCGGCCGAGCCGTTCACCTTCACGATCGAGCCGTACTGATCCAGAACCAGGACCCCGTCCGTTGCGGTTTCCAGGATGGTGTCCATCTCGGCGATCTGGCTGCGCGCGTTTTCCAGTTCCAGATTGGAAACCGCAGGAACATCTGCAGGAACGTCAAAGGAAACCGGTTGCACGGGCGTAGCAGAAGACGGCTTGGCCGGGCGCTCTGTAATGGAGATCATCAACCCGCGGCTTCCATTCCATGGAACGGAATGCATGTGGGCATCGACGCAAAGAACACCGCCATCCGCCAGACGCATCTTCATCGTTTCATCGACTTCGTCATCCATGCCGACGGCATCCGGCAATTCTTCGGTATCGTCGATGAACAGCGCCTCAAGCCCTCCTGCCTGAGACAGGGCCGCGATGGACTTGTAGCCAAGCATGCGCAAAAGCGCCTTGTTGGCGTAGAGCACTTCCCGGTCGTGGACGATCGCGATGCCGATCGGCAACCTGTCGAGCAGTGTCGGATCGATCGGTCCGGCTTCAGGCACTTCCGGTGGAAGGTCCGCAATCTCCTCTTCCGGGTCCGGAGATTCGAAATCTTCCAGGTCACCTTCGAGGCGGGCACCAAGGGCTTCTGCGATCTTGCGAAATGCCTGGCGCTCGGGCCGGGAAAGTCCGGAAGTGTCAACGGGTACGACGCGCGGCCGGGCAGTTGCGAGTGGAATGACCTCACCGGTTTTCATCGGTTCGGGATCGTTGTCAGCATCGTCGCTTGTTTCAGCTTCCTGGTCTTCGCGTTCGAAGGCGGCGGTCTCTTCGAAGAACTCCCGTTCGTCCGCGTCAAAATCCTCTTCAGCGGGCTCTTCTCCCGCTTCGGATACGTCCCCGGTACCGGACACGGCGGTTTCCTCGTCCTCGTCGACGAGGGAGGAGGGCCCGGAAGTCGGCGTAGACGCTTCCACAGCGCTTTCGTCCTCATTTGCTTCGGTCAGGTTATCAGCCGAGGTCGGAGTTTCGGTTTCCGGCTGTTCTTGCGAAAGAGTTTCTCCCTGTGATGCCGGTGTTTCCGTTTCTTCGCCATCGAAGAGGTCGAGAGAATTCAGTTTTGCAGAGGCATTATAGGATTTTTGCAGCGACTTGACCGCATCTTCGATTTCTGCGGGTTTCAGTTCTGCGGTTCCGGATATGCCTGTCGGCTCTTCAGAAGTTTCTTCCTCCTGAGAGACGGCGACCTGTTCCTCAGGCACGTCATCCTCACCGGAAGGAGCGGCATCTTCGGTGAGCGTGTCCGTATGCGGAGTTTCCTCCTGTGGTGCATCGGCAACGGCTTCTTCAAGACCGTCGGTTTCGTCTTCAGTTATCTGAAGAGGCTCAACCGCATCGGCGTTGGATTGTTCAGAACCAGCCGGTTCAACGTCCTTCTCTTCCAGGCCTTCATCGAGTGCGGCTGCCGCGCTCTTCAAGTCTTCAGTCAGATCAGCATCGCCCGATGCGTCCTTGGAAGGTTGCCGGGAGGTTTGGGAGACGGACTTTCCGGTGAATTTGGCCAGGGAACCGACCAACGCCGCCGCACTCGCCCCGAGGAAGGTTTTGCCGGCAAACGAATCCGGTTGCGCGGGTTTCAGATCTTCCAGTTTCGCGCTGCCGGAATTGGAAGCAGAGGCAGCCGGTGCGATGTCTTCGGCAGGTTTCTGAGCTGAGGCGTCGGCGGCTTCGTTCTCGTCTGCGCCAGCCGGATCCGCGTCTTCGACAGGGGGCGCCGTCTTGGGGGAAGCAATGTCCTCCCGGATCAGATAACCGGTTTCGCGCTGCTCAGTCGTATCGTCCCCGATATCGTCCGCGCCATCCTCATCGGCAGTTACCAGAAATGCGAGGATCGGATTGTCCGGGTCCTGGAGGGCGTCCGCCGTCCGGCAGACGCCAAAGCCGCGATATCCTTCGAATTTCCGGTTGCGGTCAAATGCGGGCAGGGCGGCCATGTCAACCGGCACACGCAAAGCCGCACCGCTGACCGGCCAGTTGATGGTTTTTCCGCTCCAGGTGTCACGCCGGTCCAGGGCCCGTGAAATGCTGCCTCGCGGATCCAGGTCGAAGATCTTCGAAACCTCTTCCCAGGTCAGACCGACAATATTTGTCGCATCAGGACCGAGAACCTCGGAAAACTCATCGGATAGAAACGTGAACCGACGGTCGACATCCATTTTCCAGGCAAAGCGTATCGGTCTACGGCGCGGCTGAAAAACAAAGGCTTCCGGCTCGGCCTCTTCGGCCGCCACTGCTTGCTGAACTTCGGCGTGTTTATCGTCGTCGCTTTCCGGCTGCGCGTCCTGAAGATCGGTCGAGGCTGTCGCCGAGGCCTCGTCTTCGACCACAATGTCTGTTTCTGACGTTTGCGCACCCGCCGAGATCGCTTCGTGAGGCGATGGGGTCAACTCTTCTTCCGCGACGTTCTCAGGCACAGGGTCGGAAGATTTTGCGTCGGATTCCAATTCAGGAGCAAGCGGCTCTGCCTCATGAGATTCCATCTCTGCCGCATCCGATTCAATATCGGACCTTTCGGCAAGATCTTCATCTTTTGAATGGAGAGGCTCTGAGTTGTCCTCAGGATCATTAAAAGGCGCCACTTCCGCTGTGGTGGCGTAGTCTTCCTGTGGCTGGAGGTCATCCTGACCTTCGTCAGCAGCAGGCTTCACCTCTTCGGGCAGCTCGTCGTTGTGGAAATGTGCATCGGAAGACCTGACGGCGGCCGTTTCCGAGACGAGGTCTGTGCTCCCGTCCGGACCATTTGAAGTGTCTACAGGCGGTGTCTCGGCAATGGCATCCTCGTCGATTGCTTCATCGTCAAGCACGACAAGTTTTGGACCCGCCGGGATCTGCAGGATGACGCCTTCGTGGAAACTGCCATCCAGATCCAACGGACCGAACAGGGCTCTCTGGCTGTCCGGCAGATCCAGGTCTTCCGGTGTGCCGTCAAGTGTGCCGGTTTTGTATTCCACGGTTCCGTCCGACATCAGGAAAACCGAGGTGTTGGAGCTCCTTGAAAGCTGTGCAAAGGCCTGGAGCGGATCCTTGGTCAGCGCAAGCCCCTTGTCGCTGCAAACGATCAGTGCTGCGGACTGACCATTGTCCAGTTCAATCTTTTTGCACTGGCAGGTGAGAAGCATCACCCGGAGGCCGCGATAGAAGCGAAGGCGGTCAATGCTGAACTTGTCGGTCGCGCCGGACGTCGCAATTCGGGCAATGTGAGGTCGCGCAGGCGAGCGCTCAAGCGAAGCGAGAGCTGCAAGGTCGGAGATCGATTGAGCGGAAAAAAACGACGCACCGGCGGCGTTGGCCCACAGTATGCGCGCGCCATCGGCCGACCAGAGCCAGGCTGCTCTCGTATCGGCAACAAGCTGAACCAGATCATTCTTGGCACTCAGTTCCAGGAATGATTGGGTCTGATTGTCCATGGCTGTGCTCCAAACTGGTCTGCAACACCGGTTGACGGGCTGCGGCTGCCGGTTTTGTCTGCAGTAGTAAACTTCTTGTTAATACTAGCAAACTTCAACGTCGTCCACGTAAAGCAAGGTTGCTAAAGGACTTACGTGAAGGCGTGGTTAATCTTGGCAGGTGAACTCCTAAAATTATGCTTTCAGAGATTTAATCACCTGTGCAAAGAAGTGCAAAAACCTTGGCTGGTGTACGCCCTGTCTCTGCGGGTTTGTCCTTACTCTCCTTTGCTGGATTGATGCAGGAAGTCGAAAATTGATAGGGCAGGGATCCGGAGCGATTAGTTTGCCGGATAGCCATCTCCATGTTACGAACTTTTGGCATGGAGCATCCGAGGCGATGCAACCTGCAATCTGCCTGCGACCTGAGGAGCGCTGAGATGAGCAAAGACAACACCGGTTTCGAAGTCCCTGAGCAAATGCGCGATTTTGCCGAGAAGAGCGTCGACCAGGCGCGCAAGGCATTTGACGACTTCATGGGAGCGACCCACAAGGCAGTCACCAATGTCGAGGACAGTGCGAACGCGGTTCAGGCCGGGGCTGCCGATGCCAACAAGAAAGCGCTGACCTATGCGGAAGAGCATGTCAACGCAGCCTTCAAGTTCGCGCAGGAACTCGTCAAGGCCGACAATGTAGAAGATATGATGAAGCTTCAGCAGAACTATCTGCGTGGTCAGATGGAAGCTCTGGGTGAGCAGGCGCGCGAGTTTTCGAACTCGGCGACCAAGGCCGTCCAGGACGCAGCCAAGGCAGCGCAGAAGAAGTAAACCAGCCTACAAGAGCGTGCAGGGCGGCAACGCCCTGCGCTGATGTTTTGCAGGCATTGTTAGTGATTGCGTCCCTTCATTATTCATCTTTTGGTCGCAATGAGATTGTAGTCTTTTCTCGCTGAACAAGTTCCAGTCAGTCGCAGATATCCCTGAAAAGCGGGATTGGTCAGCAATTTGCCGGTCTCTGTTTCGGTTTGCTGCAGACGACGACGACCGCATGGAACCGGAAATGTCAGCGATCCCCAACGGCAGCTCTATTGTGCAGTGCAAAAAAATGTTGCAATGCAACAAAGAGTGCACTATGTAAGGGTCAGCGGATGACGACAGGGTCCGCCGGCAAATGTCCCGGCGGAATGAATTTGAACCGATGATCGCATCCGAACTCTAGGAGATGAGATCATGACAGACAGCAATACGACTGCCGCAAAACCGGCTTCCAAAGCACGCGCCACCAAAGCAAAAGCTGCTCCGGCTGGTGTAACCTTCCCGGACTTCGAAGCTTTCGCACTGCCGAAAATGGAAGTCCCGGCTGCATTCCGTGAAGCGACGGAAAAAGGCATTGAAAATGCTCGCGAAGCATACGCAAAGGTGAAAACCGCCGCTGAAGACGCAACCGATCTGATGGAAGACACTTTCGAAACTTCCCGTCAGGGCGTTGTGGAATTCAACCACAAGGCTGTGGATGCTGCCAAAACCAATGCCGACGCAACGTTCTCCTTCATCAAGGACATCATGTCCGTGAAGACACTTGCAGAAGCTATCGAGCTGCAGTCCAGCTTCGCGCGTCAGCAGTTTGACGCCCTGAGCGCCCAGACCAAAGAAATGCAGGAACTTGCTACCAAACTCGGTACCGACGTTTCCGCTCCGGTCAAGGAAGCCGTGGAAAAGTCCTTCAAGGACCTGAAAGTCAACTAATTCGGCTGACACGCGTTTTTGAAGCGCAAAATCAGATATAATGCCCGGGGCAACGCCTCGGGCATTTGCTTTTCAACAGGCCAGAATTTTTCATGAAATTCACGCTTGCCGGTTGGAAAAAACAGGGTTAGAAGACGCCCTTGCAAATGGCGGTCGGGGCGAGTAAGGTCCGCGCCACTTTGAAGACCTTAAGCAGACGTAGCTCAGTTGGTTAGAGCGTCGGATTGTGGCTCCGAAGGTCGGTGGTTCGAATCCACCCGTCTGTACCACTTCACAAATCATTGTTTCAAAACCACCGAGTGGCCAGGTTCCCGCTTTATCGCCTTGCGTGCGTTTGCCGCGCACCGGCAACCCTTTGTTACTGCACTTCCGATAGATTGGGTTTCAAGATCGAATGCAGCCCATCAAGAAGGGAAATGCCAATGACAAGCAACTCTCCAGGTATCGGCACCAGATTGAAACGGCTACCGGGCCAGTTCCTGGTGGCACTGATAAACGCAACCTCCATTCTTGTCATCGCAGCTTGTGTCCTGGTGGTTGTCGTGCTCAACCGTGCCGATACGGCAGGCGCCCGCATCGCGGCTTCGATCACCGAAGCAACCTTCTCGAAGATGCAGATTTCTCCGGCCGAGTTCAAAACACGTCTGGTGGCTTTGGACCAGCGGATCGAAGTGCTTTCCGAGCGGCTTGCAAATCCTGAATTGCAACAGGACGGAGCGTTGAAACAACAGCTGACCGAACTGAACCGGAATCTGGTCGATCTTAGACAGGTGGCGGAGAGCATACGTTCAGCTGGCCCCGCTGTGACCTCAACCGCTTTTGAAGAGGCCGGAGCCATGGTCACGGATAGTCTTTATGCCTTGCGGGGCTGCCGACGGCAGGATCGCGAACCCGCTTCCGGGAGTTGATGCGCCGTTAGCTGGGGTTACTGGACCTGCTTCGGCAGATCCGAGCGCAGCCGGTTACGTCCCGCAATCTCTCTCGACTGCCTTGCATCAACGGTTGTGGTTCGCCCGTCGGGGTCAAAAGCGGTCTTGAAGGTGAAGGCATCAGAACTCGGGCCATTGTCACCCAGTAGTTCATGCCGCTCGATAGCTTCGGACCAGTCCGGTTGATGGTCTGCCGGTACCCACCACAACACATAGGGCGGATAATCTTCCGCATCCTTCACAAACAGGTGCCCCAGACGCAGGAGTTCTGCGTGCGGTCCGAGATAGACCGCGGCAAGCGCGGATTCCAGGTTCTGCCAAAGAGAAATCGTGGAAGGCGCCCAGCCATCGCCATTGTCCATCCAGTACTTGGGATAGACCTGATCACCCCAGCTTTCCGGTCCCTGGTCACCGTCATAGCCGGAACGGGCGATAAATCCGTCTGCGCGTTCCATAGCCGCCCAAATGGCAGATTCGTTGAAGAAGAAGTCGTCATTCGCCGGGTCGTCCGCTCGGGTGCGGAACTGGGCGAATGTATAGAGCGCAAGCCAGTGACCGGACATTTCTCCTCCCATGACGGGTGATGCGTCCCGACACACTGTCCGCAATTTGGGGCGACTTCAAGGGTTTGCAGCAGCGTTAAAACAGTTTGAACGCGAAACCGGCTGGAAAAACTGTCAGGGCTGAGGTACGGACTTCTTCAGATTGTTTGCTCCCGCAGCCGAATCTGGCCCGCCTGCGCGAGGAAATCCGAAGGGTTGCCGCTCCTAGGATCTCCTGCCTGCCTTCGAGTTCTACTCTTAATACAAGGAATTCAGCGTGGAAGATCTCAGCCTTTTCTCCCTCGGCCTGTTGGCTCTCTCCCTTCTGGCAACTGGTGTCGTGGCCGGGATTATCGCAGGTCTTCTGGGAGTGGGCGGAGGTATCGTGATCGTGCCGGTGCTCTACTACATGTTCACCGCACTCAAGATCGACCAGAACGTCCTGATGCATGTTGCGGTCGGCACATCGCTGGCGACAATCCTGGCAACGGGCACCTCCTCCACGCTTGCGCATTACAAGCGCGGCAGTGTCGACATGGATCTACTGAAGCGCTGGTGGTGGGCAATCGCGCTTGGCGTTGTCGCTGGTGCTACCCTGGCCGGTAACATCTCAGGGGGCGCGCTGACGCTTGTCTTCGGGGTCGTTGCCCTGGCGGTTTCCGCAAACATGATGTTCCGCAAGGATGGATCGCATCTGGCAGACAAATTGCCCGGCAGCCCGGTCAAAGAGCTGCTCGGCTTTCTGATCGGCGGCATTTCGGTGATGATGGGCATTGGTGGCGGGACACTCGGCGTGCCAACGCTGACCCTGTTCAACTACCCGATCCGCAAGGCGGTCGGCACCGCAGCGGCGATCGGGCTGATCATTGCCGTTCCGGGAACATTGCTGTCGCTCTATTTCGGTTTTGACGTCGATGGCCGTCCGCCGGTTTCACTCGGCTACGTCAACCTGATCGGCTTTGTCCTGATCATTCCCGCCTCCACATTTTCCGCCCCGCTCGGGGCCAAGATCGCGCATTCCATCGATCCTTCGAAACTCAAGCTCATCTTCGCGCTGTTTCTCGGGTTCACCGGCCTTCGCATGATTTATGACGTGGCGATCCAGTACTGGTAACAGCGCTCTTGATAGGTGAATCAAAAGGTTTCATTGGTTCTCGGACCAGTTTTCGGGGATAGTGACGCTCTTTCAGGTCGCAGATCCTTGCGCCTCGACACTCTTGGTCAGAAATGCTTGAAAAAAATGTGACCCTCAGCCTGAAGGGCTGCACCCATGGTGCCCTTATGTGCGTTCCTGTGCTGCCGGGCATCATAGCGCTTGGTGCGGTTTTCGGCACTGTGGCCGCTCAAAAGGGGCTGACTTTTCTGGAAACGGTGCTGATGAACTCGCTGGTCTTTGCCGGTGCCAGCCAGTTCGTTGCCATGGAAATCTACAGCGCCCCACTTAGCTGGGGGACACTCATCGCCATGGTCGGGGTTACCGGCGCGGTCAACATGCGCATGCTGCTGATCGGCGCAAGCCTGCGGCCCTGGCTGGGTCAGGTGCCATCCTACCAGACATACCCGGCGCTTTTCTTTCTGACCGATCTCAACTGGCTTCTGACCTTGTCCGAATACGACAAGGGAACCAGGGACTGGGGCGTCTATCTGGGCAGCGGAGTATTCGTCTGGTCCATCTGGTCGCTTTCGGTCGTTCCGGGGTATTTTGCCGGCAGCCTGATATCCGATCCAAAAACTTTCGGGCTTGATGTGGTTCTGCCGGCGTTTTTCGCCGCTTTGCTGGTGCCGCTTTGGAAAGGCAAGCGTCAAACAGTCAGCTGGCTCGTTGCGGGCGGTGTTGCCGCCGTAACCTGGGCCATCGTCGGTGGCTATTGGAGCATATTCACCGGGGCGGTCGCCGGAGCGCTGGCGGGGGCCTATCTTGATGACTGAGGGGGCGTTTTCCGCCGATACGATGTTCATTCTGGTCGTACTCGGCATGACCGCGGTCACCTATGCGCTACGGGCAGGCGGATACTGGGTCATGGGCAAGGTGCCGATCACGCCAAGGGTTCGCCGTGGACTGGAGGCTCTGCCCGGTGCGATCATCGTTTCCACCATCCTGCCGATTATCCTTCAGGGTGGGCTCGCTGTCGGCCTTTGCCTGATCGTGGCAGCGGCTGCTCAGATCCGCTTGAAAAAGGAATACATCGCCGTCTTTTGCGCGGCGGCCGTTGCCGCAGGCCTCAGGGCGACCGGTCTCTAGCCGGAGCTCAGAACAGCACGGGCACTGTGAACAGTATCTTCCTTGCTGCCTCCGGCATCGATCTCCGTCCATGTCAACTTGCCAAGATCATAGCCGAGTTGCTGGTCGACAACGCCGCCCGTTGCATCCGAGGCATCGCCCGAACGCTCTGCAACGCGCGCCTTAAGGGTGTTGGTGGGGGCTGTCAGCCACAGGCCGGAAAAATCCGCTTCTACCCTCTTTGCGATCTCGGCAATTTTTGTTCGCTCGCCTTCGGCGGCAAACACGGCATCAAACACCGCTGAATGCCCGGCGGCCAGAACGCATTGAATGGTACTGTCAATCTCCTGGTAGACCTTCGTCGACGCTTCGAGCGTGTAGGCCTCGGGCGGTGCTTTTTTCGTTTCCGGAATGCTCAGGAGCCGCTTGCGCATGACATCGGTGCGCAGAACCCTGGCGCCCGGAGCTCGGCCGATGTCAGGAGCCAGGGAATAGGCGAGGGTTGTTTTACCGGTTCCCGAAAGACCGCCAATAGCAAAAAGGCGCGGCCTGGACGGCTCCAAAAATGACGTCGCAAAACCGAAATAGGTTTGCGCCTGCTTTTGTAACGCCTGTCGCTGTGTCTCATCGGTTTGCGCAAGCGCGGCGCTTGCCGCGATCTTCGAACGGATGGCTGCGCGCATCATCAGAAAAAACGGAAGGGCGGCGAGAGCTTCGGCATGACTGCCCAGGCGACTCAGGTCGAGATAGCGGTTGAAAACTCGATTGGCGGATCGTTTCTGGCCGCGCTCCCAAAGATCCATCAACAGAAAAGCCAGGTCGTAGAGCACGTCACCGGTGGCGATCGCGTCCGAAAACTCGACGGCATCGAACAGGACCGGTTTGTCGTCGATCATCACGATGTTGCCAAGATGGGCATCCCCGTGACAGCGCCGCACTAGGCCGTCATCTCCCCGCATCACAAGGAGATGCTGAAGCGATGCCAGCACGCAGCGGGACGATTCCGTCAAGTGACGGATGCTGTCGGCGGGAAATAGTTGCGGATGTTCGCGAAATGCCGCGTCATTCTGTTCTACATAGGTTGCGAGCTCGTCATAGAACCCCTGACCGCTTCGAATGGGAGCCTCGTCATGGGCCGCAATCATCATCTCCGCAAGCTGTTCGGACAGACTGTCCTCAAACGGTCCCTTCCTCGCCAGGGCGTCAAGCTCGTTGCGATGTTCGAAGCGGTTCATTTCAACGACCCACTCAATCGGCTCTCCGTTTCCGGCAAGTGCCAACTGTCCGTCTCTTTCGAGCGTGATCGGCAATGCCCGTCGATAGACCTGCGGCGCATTGGGCTTGTTGTAGGTAATCTCGGCGTTGCAAGCTTCCTTGCGAAGCGCCAAAGTAGAATAATCCAGGAATGGATATCTGACCGCCCGTTTGACTTTGAAGGCCTTTGTTCCGATCAGAAAGATGACGTTGGCGTGAGTATTGATCCGGTCCGCTGCGGGACGGGTCGGGTCGTCTGAAGGCAATTGCTTCAGGAAATCGAAAACGTCACTTTGTGTTGGGGCGTATGTCATGTGTCGTCCTGTAACTGACGTCATTTCGAGTTTGCAGCAACCGCGAACGTGCCGATTTGATCCTTCTCAATGAGAGGTGTCAGCGATGTGGCACAGATTAGCTGATTTGTCAGCAAAGGAGGGCTCAATGAGCGAATATCCGGCATTGAAAAAGATCAGGTTGAACCTGGCCCGGACCAAGGAATTCCCGCAAGGTTCTGCGCAACATGGATATGAGTTCACCGCGCCTTTGGATGAAACGGGCCATATTGATGCGGAGCTCTGGAAGAAGACCCGCGATACCTGCCGTGTGCGCCGGTTCTGGGGCAACGAGGGTGACGAGGTCGGTCACCTGATCCACCGCCCGGGAGGCTCCTGGGCCTTTCACTACGACATTGACGGCGATGATGATGATGAAGCCGGTTATCGCTTCGGTGCTCATGCTTTCAATCCGGGTGAATATGTATCCATCAAGGATGAGGACGGCGAAATGCATACCTTCCAGGTGGTGACTGTTCAGTCGATCTGACATCGTTTGCCAATTGCATCACTGACAACAAAGCGCGGGTTTTCCGCGCTTTTGCTTTTACGTCCCTGCTCATCTGTTGCGGAATGTACCTTCCGCAATGGCGTGAAACAGGTACGACGCTTGTAAGATTGCAAGTTTCTTCCAAAATGGAATGAAGTCATTGCGAATTAATCTGGTTTTGAGTTCTGACAAGCCGGTCTTTCATACGGTATAGAATGAACAGAGCGAATTTCAGATCAGGAAACGGGACATGGACCAGAAAACCGGCGGCGAATTGTTGGTGGAGGCGCTGGAGCGTCACGGCGCGGAACGCGTGTTCTGTGTGCCTGGAGAAAGTTATCTCGCGGTCCTCGACGCTTTGCACGATGCTTCCATCCCGGTGACCGTCTGCCGCCAGGAAGGCGGGGCGGCCATGATGGCAGATGCCCATGGCAAGCTGACGGGTAAACCTGGTATTTGCATGGTGACCCGCGGACCGGGGGCGACAAACGCTTCAGCGGGCGTCCATGTTGCCGCCCAGGACTCCACGCCCATGATCCTCTTCATCGGCCAGATCGAGCGTGGCATGCGCGAGAGGGAGGCTTTCCAGGAGGTCGATTACCGGCAGATGTTTGGCGGCATCGCCAAATGGGTCGCTGAAATCGATCAGGCAGACCGTGTCCCGGAGTTCATTTCCCGCGCTTACCACGTGGCAACGTCCGGACGACCGGGCCCGGTTGTCCTGGCGCTGCCGGAAGACATGCTGGTGGAAACGGCCGCTGTTTTACAGCCGCCGTCCTGGCAACAGGTGGAAACCCATCCGGGGCTCGCGCAAATGGCCGATCTGCAAAAACGCCTATGGGCGGCCGAGCGGCCAATTGCAATCCTTGGCGGTAGCCGCTGGTCTGAAGAAGCTGTCGCGGCTTTTACCCGCTTTGCGGAGCGGTTCGACCTGCCGGTCGCCTGTTCGTTCCGGCGCCAGATGCTGTTCGACAATCTGCATGCCAACTACGCTGGCGATGTCGGTATTGGTGCGAACCCCAAGCTGCTTGCCAGGATCAAGTCTTCGGACCTGATCCTTCTGGTCGGCGGCCGGTTGTCCGAAATGCCGAGCCAGTCCTATTCGTTGCTGGACATTCCAACGCCGGCGCAAAAGCTCGTTCATGTGCATGCCGATGCCGAGGAACTCGGCCGGGTCTATCGTCCGACGCTGGCCATTCATTCCAGCCCGACGGCATTTTGCCGGGCTGCGGAAGGTCTGCAGCCGTCGAATGAAATCAAGGGGGCTGGCGAAGCGGAAAAGGCGCATCGCGAGTATCTGGACTGGTCTGGCGCCCGTCCGGAAATTCCCGGCGCCTTGCAGATGGCCGGTGTCATGGAGTGGCTGGAAGCCAACCTGCCGGAAGACGCTGTCTGTACAAATGGCGCGGGCAACTATGCGACCTGGCTGCACCGCTTCCACCGTTTCCGCCGTTATGGAACTCAGGCGGCTCCGACCTCGGGTTCGATGGGATATGGGTTGCCCGCCGCTGTTGCTGCGAAATTGACCTTCCCGGACCGCGAAGTGGTGTGTTTTGCCGGTGACGGTTGCCTTCAGATGACCATGCAGGAATTCGGCACGGCCTGTCAGGACGGTGCCAATATCATTGTGCTTGCAATCGACAACGGGATGTACGGCACGATCCGCATGCACCAGGAGCGTACCTATCCAGGACGACCGTCTGCAACCAAACTCGTCAATCCGGATTTTGCGGCTCTCGCCCGAAGCTATGGCGCATATGGTGAAACCGTTGAGACGACCGAGGAATTCGGCCCGGCATTCGAACGTGCGCGTGCGTCAGGAATGCCGGCAATTCTGCACCTGAAACTGGACCCGGAAGCCATCACCCCGGCAGCAAGCCTCAGCCAGATCCGCGCGGCGGCCGAAGCGCAGCGTTAAAAGCACAAATAGTTTCGATGGGCACCAAGAAGAAGCGGTCACCCTGCATCCTGATCGCTTCTCAGTTTGCTTTCATCAATGCTGAGCGAAAGGACGAGGCCGAAGACTGCAATTGCCAGCCCGAACCAGAAGGCGGAGTGCAGTCCGGAAGAAAAGGACTGGCGAACCGCTTCTGCAATGACGTCTGCTTCCTTCCCGCTGAAGCGGGCGAGAATGGATTTGATTGCCGGATCTTCCAGCGTCCCTGCAGCAAGCAGCCGCATGTCGTTTTGAGACAGCGTGAGATTTGCGGACGCAAGCGTGCTGGCGACCTGCCGTATTGCCGCTGAAAACATCAATGCGGTTGCACAGGCAATGCCAATGGCCCCGAGCCCCAGGTGAAACATGAAGGAAAGGCCACCGGCGAGGCCTGCACGTTTCGGTCCAACAGCATTGACGGCAGCAGTTCCGGCAGGTCCGAAGGCGAGTCCGCCACCGACCGCCACTGTCACCATCACCGGAACAAGCCCCCAGTAGCCCCAGCTTTCCTTCATGAGCAGCATCAGGATGCAGCAGATAATCAGAAAGACGTGACCAATCGCCAGGAGTTTCCTGGGACCGACAGAATTGTAGTAGTTGCCGACTGCAACGTTCATGATGGATATCGGTACGCCGAGCGATAACATGCCGAGGGAACCCCAGAAGATGGACCAGCCGAATACTTTCTGCATGTATTGCGGCAGATAAAGCATGCACAGAAACAGGACGATGGCAGGCAGGCCATTGAGCGCGAGCGTTCTGACGAACTGATGATTACGCATCATCGGCAATGGAACCATTGGGTCCTTGACCTTGCTTTCCACAAATGGAAACAGCGCAAAGCAGGCAAGCGCAACGCTGAACAGGGCGATTGTGACCAGTCCGGTCCATCCGTAGTCCGCGCCGAGATCCATTGCGAACAAAAGGCAAAACACCGCGATTCCCAACGTTACCATGCCGGCAAAATCCACCTTTTCATCCGTGGCATGTTCGGTTTCGCGCGCGACAAGTCGGTACATGAGCGCGGCCGAAAGGAACGCGAAAACCGCATTGAACACAAAGAAGGCGCGCCAATCGCCGATTTCGGCAAGCGTTCCCGCTATGAAGGGCGCCATGGCATTTCCACTCGCCACGGCTCCCAGGAGTATGCCGACGGCGGCTCCGCGTTCGTCTTCGTCCACGCAGGTTGCGGCCAGGGCCAGGAGACAGGGCCATATGAAGGCCGACCCGATACCTTGTAGGGCTCTGGCAAAAATCAGAAAGGTTACGTTTGGAGAAAGGACGCACCCCAAGGAGGCGGCGCCGAATATGCCAAGACCCAGAAGAACGTATTGGCGATGACCGAACATGTCGCCAAGCCGCCCTCCGGAAACAAGGCACATGGAAAAGGCAAGGGCATAGGCATTCAGAACCCATTGGGTGGTCGTGATGTCGACGGAATATTCCCGCTCGATTGGTGTGACCAGGAGCATGGCACCGGTAAAGTCTGTTCCAATGACAAACGCCGGCACTGAAACCGCCGCCAGAACACGTTTCGCCTTGCCATCCATACGCCCCTCCCGATGCCGTCGGAGTTACCCTACGGTAGGAAAGACGGTAAATACAACCGGGTAAATCGTTTACAAATGAGAGGCTTACGCCAGTTCATCTTCGGAAAGACCGGTAACCGGAAGGGTTACCAGTGCGATTCCGGGGTCATCCGGGGACGTGCCAATCGAGAAACCCAGTGCCTGACACATCGAAATCATCGACGTGTTTTCCTTCAAAACCTCGCCCTTGATAACTTCGATCCCATCAGCCTTGGCATATTGGATGATGAGTTTCATCAAAGCCCAGCCGAGGCCGGTCCCCTTCAGGTCCGAGCGGACCATGACCGCATATTCACCTGTCTGGTGATCCGGGTCTGCATGCAATCGCACAACGCCGACCATTCGGCCGTCGTCCGGGTCCACGGCGGTAAAAGCAATGGCTCTTGCATAGTCGAGCTGCGTCAGGCGCGCGAGAAATCGGTGACTGAAGTCACGGACCGGGGCGAAAAAGCGCAGGCGTAGATCTTCCGGCGTGACCGCTTCGAAAAACGCCTTGAACAGATCTTCGTCTTCAGGCCTGACCGGGCGAACGAAAACCTTTCGCCCGTTTTTCAACGTCAGTTCCTGTTCCCATTCTTGCGGGTAAGGCGTGATCGCAAGTCGGGAGCCGCCGGTTCGCCCAGGACGCTTTTCCGGATGACAAAGCGTCATGCGGGCATCAAGAGCAATCAATCCGGAGGGCAAGGCGACAATCGGATTGATGTCCAGTTCCTGGATCTCGGGAATGTCGATGGTGATCTGCGACAGCTTCACAAGAGCCTCGGCAATCGCGGCCTTGTCGAGCGCGGGACGTGAGGGACCACCTTCCAGCAGGCGGGAGATCCGCGTCCGGTCTATCTGGGCTTCGGCGAGATTGAGGTCGAGCGGCGGCAGTTCCAGCGCAATGTCTTCACTTTCTTCAATGGATGTTCCGCCGTGTCCGAAGACCAGCACCGGGCCGAAGTCAGTCGTTTCCGCCAGTCCCATGTAAAGCTCAAGACCGTGACGGTCCTCAAGCATCGGATGAATGGAAATCCCGGCAATACGGGCATCCGGGTAATTTCGTCGAGTGTTTCTGATCAGCTCTTCTGAGGCCGCCTTGACCGCATCAGGACTTTCAAGGCCCAGGCGGACACCGTCGATCTGGGACTTGAAGGGCAGGTCGGGGGAAACCAGCTTTGCAACGCAGTGCTTTGCTGTTTCGAAGAATGGCCGCGCCAGGCTGGCTGCTTCCTCGGCGGTCGTCGCCATTTCGGTGGCCATGATGGGAAGGTCATAAGCTTCCAGAACCTGGCACACGTCATGCGGGCTCAACCAGCTTCGCCCCTCTTCGAGGGCTTTTTCAACGATGGAGCGGGCCCTGCTGACATCCGGCGAAAAAGTTGTCGGCAGGCTGGGAGGAGCTGCCATCAGAAACTCTCGCGCCTGGGCATCATGCGCCAGATGCATGAGGCTGCGGGCTGCTTCCGCCGGGCTGGCGTAATTGGGGATCTTTGCCGCCGACAATTCTCCCCTGATCACACCGTCTCCGCCAATCAGTCCGGCAACCAGAGCCTTCCGGCGTCCTGTGCGCCTACGGTCGGTCGTGGCAGCCTTGACGACTGCATCGGCAATCACCTTTTGCGGCTGGAAGGCGCTCGGAGCCTGCAGCACAAGTGCACCATCGACCTGTGTATCCTTCAAAACGGTGGTTATGGCCGTCGTGATTTCTTCCGGAGTGACGCTCTCGCGCAAAATGACAGACCCGTTTGCTGCGGGTGTTTCGTCCAGGTCGGGAAAATCACGGCTGAGGTCGGAAAGATCGGCGCGTGTCTGCGGACTGAGGTCAGCGAACTCTCCGCGGAGGTCCGTCAGCCGATCCACCGCCAGGCTGGCTAGGCTTCGTCCATTGGCAATCACCGCCAGCCGGTTACAGCGTGGAACCCGGATATGCGACAGGGTTTCCAGGGCTTCGAACATTTCATCGAGATCGTAGACGCGCAAAAGTCCGGTTCGGCGAAACACCGTCTCGTAGACAAGGTCGGTCTTTGCAAGACGTCCCGCATGGGTTCTTCCGGTTCCGCCGGTATCCAGGCTCTTGCCTGAACGGATCACGATCACGGGCTTGCTGCGCGCCGCCGCTCTTGCGGCTGAAATGAACTTTCGGGGAAAGGCGATGCCTTCCAGGTGCAGGACGATCGAACGGGTTCGGTAGTCCTGCGCGAAATAATCGATCAGGTCGCCGAGATCGACATCGATCCGAGCGCCAAGAGACACGACGGCGGAAAATCCGGTATTGTGCGTCTTGGCCCAGGAAAGGGTTGAGTTGAGAACTGCACCCGACCGGGAAAAGAACGCAATGTCGCCCTTGGTGGGCGGTTCAGCGCTCAAAAGCGCATTGAGCTTGCTGGAGGGAACGGCAAGTCCAAGGCTTCCGGGGCCGATCATGCGAAGATTGGTTTTTCTGGCTGCCTCTCGGCAGGTCTGCATAAGCGGTTCGGGCCAGACTTCATATCCAGGCGAGGGGATGAGGACGGCGCGGGTTCCGCCTGCTCCAAGTTTTTCGATTGTCTCAGGCAGCGCTTCCGCCTTGGCGAGATAGATCGCAAGGTCCGGCATCTGGTCCAGCTCGTCCAGCCCGGACACCTTCTGGCCTTTGAAAGGTACGTCTTCGGCAATCCCGATCAAGGTCACCCTGTGTCCGGTTTCGATGTCCTGAAGGCACTCGATCAGCTTGCCGGTCAGGACGCCGGCGTGACGGCACGGTCCGATGACGCCAATGGTTTTGGGAGAAAAGAAACCTTCGAGATTGCGAATGGTCACTTTGGTGGTCCTTTCCATGGAGCCGGAAACAGCACCGGGACACTCAGACACATAAGACAAAAATACCCGCGGACCAGATGTCCGGCCCGCGGGTGGTGTTCACGCCGGAATTCCTCAGTGTGCCATCAGGACCGGAACGGTCATGGCTTCCAGAATTTCCTTGGTTGCACCGCCAAACAGGAACTCGCGCATGCGGCTATGGCCGTAGCCACCCATGACCACGAGATCGTTGCCGTTATCCGAGACATAGTTCAGCACCGTGTCGCCGATACCTGTCTGCGGATTGGTTATGACTTCGATGGTCACGTTCATGTTGTGGCGGGCGAGATAGTTCGCGACTTCGGCTCCCGGCTGGCCGTTTTCGCGAGACGACTTCTTCTCTACCACCAGAACGGTGATGTTGGTGGCTCTTTCAAGAACCGGAAGGGCTGCATGGATTGCGCGGGTTGCGGTGGAACTGCCGTCCCAGCCGACAAGAACGTTCTGCGGCTGGAATGCGGTGCTGCCGATATAAGGTACCAGCAGAACCGGAGCGCCGCTTTCGAACAGGATCGTTTCGATCAGCAGTTCGCGCATCGGCTCCGGCTGGTCCGGATTGGACTGGCCGATTACGACCAGGTCGGTCGGACGGCAATGAACAAGAACATTTTCAAGCGGGCCACCGGTGAGGATCTCGGCAAGCCGGCTCTCGCTGTTGACGGCTGCAAGACGGGCGAGCTCGTCGAACTCCTTCTTGGCTTCATTGGCAGCCGCAACAGCCTGATCGTGCGCAGCCTGAAGATAATCGACCGGCATGGGCGCGGCCGCAAAGGCGGGGACGACAGGTTCGAAAGATACCGCCAGTCCGGTGACATGCGCATCGTAGTTGCGGCCGAATTCCAGTGCGTATTTCGCTGCGGGCTGATCCCCGGCAAGATCAAGGACGGTCAGAATATCTTTAATAGGCATGTATCCCTCCTAAGGGCGGCAACATTGCATCGAACCAGTCTAGAGCAGCATCCAATCGATCTGAGTCGCAACCTTGAACAGCCAGATCGGAGAATCCCGCTCTATCGTTTTACAAACGCAGGCAAATTTGTCTCAGCATTCAAAACCGGATCGGCTCCGGATGTCGAGAGTCCGCCCTTGTCAAAATTCTACATAACACGCATTGCTGGCGTCCTTGACGCGTATCAATTCAAATCCCCGCAAAAGTCGACTGCTGGCGATGGCCGGGAAAATACGCAATAACAGGGAACGTCCATGACGCGACGAAGAAGAGGTCGAAGTGAACAGAGCCTCGCCAAACGGATCGAGATGACCGAAAAACGCTCCAATCGCTGGTTCTATCTTGCATTGCCGCCCCTGCTCATGGTGGTTGCGGCGTTCGTGCTGGTCGAGCTGTTCATGGATCTGGACGAGGACAGTGCTGACCGCAAGGCCGCCGAACGCCTGACGCTCTATCGACAGACCATTTTGGGCGAATACCAAAAATACCGGTATCTGCCTTACATGATCGCCAGGGACCCGAGAGCCACCTCGGCGCTCGGGCTCGGTCAGCCGGTGGAAAGCGCCAACCGTTTTCTTGAAGAAATGGCGGAAAATTCCGGAGCCGATCTTCTCTATGTGATGAACGCGGAAGGTACCACACTGGCGGCCAGCAACTGGCAGGACCCCTTGTCTCTGGTCGGCCGCAATTATGGCTTTCGCCCCTATTTCAAATCCGCCATCAATGGCCAGGAAGGCCAGTTCTTTGCAATTGGAGCAACGCTTGGGGAGCCCGGACTGTTTTTGGCCCGGCCAACCCCGGTCTCCGGGCAGCCTCTGGGCGTGGCTGTGGTCAAGGTCGACATGCGGCCTCTGGAAGAGGCCTGGGCGGAAGGCGGGGAGACCGTCTTTGCGTCTGACGCGAACGGCGTGATTTTTCTTTCAAGCCATCCGGAGTGGCGCTACAGCACGCTTGCGAAACTGCCGGAGGAAATCCGGCAGACAATCAGCGCCACACGGCAATATGGCGGACAAACTCTGCAACCGGTCGGCGAACAGTCCTTGCACACAAAGGACCTGGTCACGATTGGCGGCAAATCGTTCCGTCACAACTCGGCTGATGTCGGGTTGCTCGGCTGGACATTGCATTTTCTGGTTCCTGTCGAAGAGACCCGCAAGAGTGTGCTGCCGATCTGGGCGGCGACAATCACGCTCTGCCTGATCTACCTGGTCATCGTATTGGTTCTGCGCGGCCGCAGATTGCGCAAGACCTCGGTCCAGCTGCGTCAGGAATCGGCTGACCTCAAGGAGCTGAACACGCGTCTTGTTGGAGAAATTCAGGAACGCCGCCGGGTGGAGAGTGAGCTTCTGGAGGCCCAGAGGGGCCTGGCGCGGTCCAACAGGTTGGCAGCAGTCGGCGAAATGTCGGCTGCTGTCGTGCACGAGCTCAGTCAACCGCTCTCGGCGCTCAGGATGTTCGTTGCCGGAACGCGCAAGTTTCTGGAAAAAGGCGACACCCGGACTGCGTCGGAAAATCTCAACGAGATAGATTCCCTTCAAATGCGCATGGCCAGCCTGACCCAGGAACTTAAGCGTTTCGCGCGGCCTGGCGAAAGCCGGATTGAGAACATCGATCTTCGTGAGAGCATTCGCACGGCGGAAAAAATCGTTCGGCCAAGTTTCGAGGAAACCGGTGTTTGCCTGAAGCTGCTGCTTCCCGATCAGCCGCTCGAGGTGGAAACGGCGCCTCTTCGGGTGGAGCAGATCCTGGTTAATCTGCTTAGAAATGGCGCAGATGCAGCCGCCGCTGAAGAAGAAGGCGAAGTGCTGCTGGTGGCCGGTCTCGCGGGGAACCAGGCGCTGCTTGAAATATCAGACAACGGCCCCGGGATCCCTGATGATCTGCGCGAGCGTATTTTCGATCCCTTCTTTTCCACCAAGACCAGTTCCGGCGGTATGGGACTGGGGCTCGCAATCTCCATGCGCCTTGCCGAGGACCTGGGCGGCAGCTTGTCAGTCAGGGCGAACACGCCTAAAGGAGCCTTGTTCGAGCTTTTCCTGCCGGCCTTGGCCAGCGAAACCTCCGAGCACAACCGGAACCGCGGACAGGAACCCGAAGCTGCCGAATGACCGAACCTTTGGACAAGACCCCCGTATTGATCGTTGATGACGATCCGTCCATGCGGGCAGCTCTTCGGCAGTGGATACGACTTGCCGGTTTCGCCACGCGAGAGGTTGCGACATCGGACGAGGCCATGGCGAAACTCTCTGCCGGCTTCGACGGTTGTGTCGTGTCTGACGTGATGCTGGAAGGTGAGGACGGCGTTTCGCTGTTGCGCCGCATTGGCGAGTTGGACCGCGACCTGCCGGTCATTTTGATCACCGGTCATGGCGACGTTCCGATGGCGGTCGAGGCAATGCGCGCCGGGGCCTATGATTTCGTTGAAAAACCATTCGACCCGGATCACATTGCCGAAGTTGTCCGTCGTGCATGCGACAAGCGAACCCTGGTTATGGAAAACCGGGCCTTGAAATCACAGATTTCGGACGGCGCCGGACTGGAGAGCCGTCTGATCGGTAACAGCCCCGCCATGCAGACGCTCCGGCAGCAGATCCTGCATTTTGCCGGAACGGATGCAGCTGTGTTGATCACCGGTGAGACGGGAACCGGCAAAGAAGTGATCGCACAGGCCCTGCATGATTTCAGCCACCGGAAGGATGGGCCTTTCGCCGCGATCAATGCGGCGGCGCTGCCTGAGACGATGGTCGAGGCAGAACTATTCGGCCACGAGGCAGGCGCCTTTACCGGGGCGGACCGGCAGCGTGTCGGCCGGATCGAGGCGGCAAATAGCGGTGTCCTGTTTCTCGATGAAATCGTGTCCATGCCCCTCGGCCTGCAACCAAAGCTTCTGCGGGTGTTGCAGGAAAGGAAAGTCGACCGGATCGGCGGAACCCGTCCTGTCGATGTCGATATCCGCCTGATCAGTGCTGCAAACATGGACCCGAAGGACGCCGTCAGGTCGGGACGATTGCGTGAGGACCTGTTGTTTCGGTTGAACACGATCGAACTCACGGTGCCGCCACTTCGTGAACGGGGGCGCGACAGCCTGCTCCTGTTCGACACTTTCCTGAACCGGTTTGCGGTTCAGTACGGAATGGACAGTCCGGCAACCACTGCTCGGGACGAAGCTTTCCTGCAGACCTATTCCTGGCCTGGAAACGTGCGCGAACTTCGCAATGCAGCCGAGCGTTTCGTTCTCAATGCAGGGGTAAGTCCACAACCTCTGGAAGTGCTGGTGACCGGACGCGGAAATGCCGGTGCGAAGCCGGTCGACGGCGGCCTGAAGGAATTGATGGACGCCTACGAGCGCAGTCTCATCGAAGGGGCGTTGCGCCGGCATGGCGGGCATATCGCGGAAGTGATGAGAGAACTCAATCTTCCCCGGCGTACCTTGAACGAAAAGATGACCAGGCATGGACTGAGCCGGGAGATGGCAGGAACGCCGGAGCCGTCGGAAGACTGACCGTCGGCGAGAATCCGCCGATGCGACTTCCGGATCGGCAAGATCTTGCCGAGATGCGCTGCAGCATCATCAGGATGCGGCATTGAGAAACGCAAATTTCTCTCATTCAGCTGTTGTCAACGCAATCTGGCACGGGTCATGCTTGTGGTCCCGCGACTTGGCTCGGGTCTGTTCCGCGATACGCGTTCAGACTGAGTGGCCAGGGAATGGGGCTAAAATGATCTGGGAGGATTGCATGCTCTTTTCACTCAAGTCCGCAACCGCGGTTTCTGCGGCCGCGCTGTCGCTTGTATTTGCTACCGAAACTTTTGCTGCTGACGTAACCTGGAACGTTTCGCTTTGGGGTAAGCGCCGGGCGTTCACCGAACATGTCGAGAAGCTGGCCGAAGAAGTGGCCGCGAAGACCGACGGCAAGTTCGAAATCAAACTGCATTATGGTGGCGCGCTTTCCAAATCCCGCGAAAACCTCGACGGTATTTCTTTCGGCGCGTTCGAAATGGCGCAGTTCTGCGCTTCCTATCATGCCGACAAGAACCCGACTCTGACTGTTCTTGAGCTGCCGTTCCTGGGCGTCAATGACCTGGAAACCGAGGTCAAGGTCTCCAAGGCTCTTTATGAGCACCCTGCCGTTCAGAAGGACTTGGGACGCTGGAACGCCAAACTGCTGATGCCGTCACCGATGCCGCAGTACAATTTTGCCGGCAAGGGCGATGCTCCTGCGTCGATTTCCGACTTCGACGGTATGCGTGTGCGTGCGCTGGGCGGTCTCGGCAAACTGATGAGTGCTGTTGGCGCCGTGCCAACATCCGTTACTGCGTCTGAAACCTATCAGGCAATTGATTCCGGAACCGTCCAGGCCGCCGGATTTGCTCCGCATGCGCATCTGGCCTTCAAGGTAGTGGAAGTTGCCGACTGGTGGACCAAGAACCTGAACCCGGGCACGGTTCACTGCCCGATCGTCGTCAACACAGACGCTTACGCAGCACTTCCGGACGATTTCAAAGCAGCGCTTGACGAGTCCGTCGATCCGGCACTCGCCCATTATCTTGATACCTACGCGAAGGTATACGACAAGTGGTGGCCTGAACTGGAAAGCCGCGGCGTCCAGCAGGTTGAGTTCACCGACGAGGAACTGTCTGCATTCGCCGACAAAGCTGGCCCGATCCACGATGCATGGATTGAAGAGCAGACCGCCAACGGCCTTCCGGCTCAGGAACTGCTCGACATGGTCAAGAAGACCATCGCGCAATAAGCCCTTAAAGCTGGCTTGACCTCAATGCCTTCTGGCGCGTGAAGCGTATGCGTTGTGCCAGAAGGCCCTGCTCGGGGCTGACACTCATGATGACAACTGATACTGGCGGACGTTCCGGCGCGGAACGTCCGGCCACCTATATTCGCTTTGACGGCTGGCTTGGCCATGTCGAAAACGCCTTCAACATGTTCGCTGCGTTCTCCATTCTGGCCTTGATGTTGCTGGCGGTTGCCCAGGTTTTCGGGCGTCTCTTCTTCAACACCCCAATTCCAGGTTTTATCGACATCACCGAACAGGCCATGGCGATTTTCGCTTTCGCCGGTATTGCTTACTGCCAGCGCGTCGGTGGACATATCCGTATGGAGATCGTTCTCGGAAAACTCCATGGCCGGGCGCTTTACATCTGCGAGATGATCGGGGTCATTCTGATTGCCTTCACAATCGCATTGCTGATCTGGGGGTCCTGGTTCCACTTCGACCGGTCTTGGAACATCGGTGACAGCACCATGGATATCCGCCTGCCGACCTGGCCATCCAAGTTGATGGTTCCGGTGGCCTTCAGCCTGCTTTTCCTGCGTCTTCTGATGCAAATCTATGGCTACGCGCGCCTCGTTGCCGATCCGTCGCGTGCACCTGTGGCGGTGCCGGTGATCGAAAACGTCGAGGAAGTCGCCCAGCACGAAATCGAAGAAGCTTTCGGTGAAGAAGTTGCAGAAGGAGAGACCAAATGACCCCGTTCGAAGTTGGCCTCCTCATGACCGGTGTTTTGCTGGTCCTTGTTGTTCTCGGTGTCCGGGTCGCCTTCGCGGCAGCCTTTACCGGCCTTGTTGGCCTGATCATCCATTTTTCCATGAAAATGGGCTTTGAACGCGGTTTCTTCGTCGCGTTGAAGATGGCGGGAACAATCCCGCACTCGAAATCGGTGACCTATGCCTTGTCGGTTCTGCCGACATTCATTCTGATCGGCTTTCTCGCCTTTTATGCGGGGTTCACCAAACAGCTTTTCGAAGCGGCAAAGCGTTGGCTCGGCTGGCTGCCGGGCGGAATGGCCGTGGGAACCGTTTTCTCTACCGCCGGATTTGCCGCTGTTTCGGGGGCGTCCGTCGCGACCGCTGCCGTATTCGCCCGCGTGGCAATTCCGGAAATGCTCAACGCGGGATACTCCAAGCGTCTTTCATCCGCCGTGGTGGCTGCCGGTGGCACGCTGGCCTCGCTGATCCCGCCATCCGCCATTCTGGTTATCTACGCCATTCTGGTGGAGCAATCCGTTGGCAAGTTGCTGATTGCAGGGTTCCTGCCCGGTGTGTTTTCCGCGCTGATCTATGTCGGCATCATCGTCGCCGTTTCCGCCTGGCGGGGCGATGCGCCACCGGTCAAGGGCTACTCCTGGATGGAAAGGATCGAGAGCGTACCAGGCACGTTGCCGATCATTGCCGTCGTGGCAATCATCTTCTGCTCTTTCTTCTTCGGATTGGCGACCCCGACCGAGGCGGGCTCTCTCGGAGCCTTCGTGGTTCTTGTCGTAGCATTTGCCAAGGGTATGAAGACCAAACAGCTTGGTCAGGCGCTGCATGAAACCGCCAAGCTCACCGTCATGATCTTCACGTTGATCTGGGGCGTTCTCGTCTATGTGCGCTTCCTGGGCTTCGCCGGGCTTCCCGATGCGTTCAAGGACTTCATCGTGGGCCTGGAGTTCTCGCCATGGGTGGTGATGATCTGCATCCTGCTGGCCTATGCGGTGCTTGGCATGTTCATGGATGCCATCGGCATGCTGATCCTGACCTTGCCGGTCGTTAATCCGGCGGTGATTGCACTTAATGGCGGTGAAAGCGTTTCTGCTGCGGACAGCGCCTTCGGCATGTCCGGAGAAGCCTGTGCGATCTGGTTCGGTATCCTGGTGGTCAAGATGGCGGAGCTCTGTCTGATAACACCACCCATAGGCTTGAACTGTTTCGTGGTCTCCGGTGTGCGTCCCGACATTCCGGTTCAGGAAGTCTTCCGAGGATGTATCCCGTTCTTTGTCGCCGATGTTCTGACGATTGCCGGCCTTCTGGCCTTTCCGTCGATCATCACGATCCTGCCGTCGCTGATGGGATAACGCGAGCAGACAAGCGCTCAAGAAAAACGCCACTGGAAGATTTCCCCAGTGGCGTTTTTTCTGCCTCAAGCTGATCGCGCGGACGCTCCCCCGTAAGATCAATCGAAAATATGCGCCTGACTTTGCACGGAATCGAACTGGTTCGGCCCGTTCGTACCAGGGATGAAACCGTTCATGATGAAGATGTAAAGTGCGTAGATAGACCCGACAATCGGGATGAACATGATCAGGAGATAAAACCCGGACTTGCCCCGGTCGTGGCTCCGCCTGACTTCAAGCGACCAGTATGAAAGCGTTAGGACAGCAAAAATAGCCAGATGGATCAGCCCGCTTTGGGTCGTGAACAGCGCCATACCGAGTTCTGCTTCGGAGAGTTCCATCGCCCCGTTCGGAAGCTGGTTTGCAAACGAAAAGAGGACGGCGATTGTCAGGACAAAGCGGAAAATACCGATCGTCCAGTACTGCGCACGGCCAATCCGGCCCTTGAAGCTGAAAAACAGACCAAAGGCAAAACCCAACGCTTTGGCGATCGAGAAATCGTCTTCTTGCCCGAAGGAGACGGAACCGCCACCAGCGGCGGCATAAGCGGGCATTGCCGGTCCCGGTGCATAATCCGATTGCCGCTGCCTTACCTGCGGCACGGTCCGTTGCGCCAGACCGCGTTTGCCAAATTGCTTTTGCTGCATAGTCCAAGTGCCCCGCACAAACGTCAAAACTGAATTTGACGCTAGGGCAGGTGTCTTAAGATTGCGGAAAGCAAGTAGGTCAAAAAACGGCGTACAAAACCATTCAAATTTTAAAAGAGATTGCCCTGATCTTCCGGTGCGGAGGGGACAGGGCCACTGCTTTTCTTCGGTTTCGATTTTTTCGGCTTGGAGGACGCGCTGTCGCTCATGGCAACAGCATCCACCGTCCCGTCTGCCAGCTCAATGGAAAGTGCAGCGCCTGAGGCGACGGACGCTGCCGAGCGGACCGGTTGACCGCTGTCATCGCGCACGACCGCATATCCACGTGCCAGAACATCCTTGTAGGAAAGTGATTTCAGAAGTTTCTGCAAGCCATCCAGGCGTGCCGTTTCATGCGTGAGGCGCGACAGGTAAGCCCGGTCGAGCCGGTCAGCCAGTCCTGTAAGCCGTTCCTTGCCGAGCACGGCCTGCTGGCTGAGCCGGGCAGGGGTAAGGCGTGCTGCAAGAGCAGCATAAGCCTGCCGTTTCTGGTTGACAGCGACCTGCAGCGCTCGTTGCTGGCGATCGCTGACAACGATCAGATCCTGCCGGGCTTTCGAGCTGAGCCGCGAAAGCAGAATTGGAGACAGACGGCTGGACGCGTTCTGGAAGGATGTGCGGTGATGTTTGGTATTGACGATCAGTCCGCGTTCCAGGCTGCTTGCGGCTGTATCAAACCGCTGTCGCGGCAAGGCGAGAAGATCGCGTGGAGCGGGCAAAGCGGCGCTGGCAGCCCGGAGTTCCGTCCGCCGCCCGGTGACAAAGCGCACGAGGCCGGAGTTCAGCCGCCGCGACCGGTCATCGACCATCGCCATCAGCTCGGCCTTCACCGGGACGGCGATTTCGGCGGCGCCTGTCGGGGTAGGGGCCCTGAGATCGGCGGCAAGGTCGATCAGTGTCCAGTCAGTCTCGTGGCCGACGGCCGAGATCAGCGGGATCTGGCTGTCAGCGGCAGCGCGGACAACGGCTTCCTCGTTGAAACCCCACAGATCTTCGATGCTTCCACCGCCCCGGGCAACGATCAGCAGATCCGGTCTTGGGATAGAACCATCCGTCGGCAAGGCGTTGAAGCCGCGTATGCCGTTGGCAACTTCCGCACCCGATGTTTCCCCCTGGACGCGAACCGGCCACACCAGCACATGGATCGGGAACCGGTCGGATATGCGGTGCAGGATGTCCCGGATGACCGCACCCGTCGGCGAGGTGACCACGCCGATCACCTTGGGCATGGGGGGCAGGCGTTTCTTGCGCTCTTCGGCAAACAGACCTTCGGCGGCGAGCTTCTTCTTGCGCTCTTCCAAGAGCGCCATCAGCGCGCCTGCGCCGGCAGGTTCGAGTGCGTCGATGACCATCTGGTACTTCGACTGGCCGGGGAAGGTGGTGATCTTGCCTGTGGCGATCACTTCCAGACCCTGCTCCGGCTGAATTTTCAGCTTGGAAGCCACGCCGCGCCAGATAACGCCGGAAAGCACCGCACGGTCGTCTTTCAGGTCCAGATAGATGTGTCCGGACCCTGGTCTCGAAATCCGGCCCAGCTCTCCGCGCACACGGACATATCCGAAGGCGTCTTCCATGGTGCGCTTGATGGAAAACGAGATTTCGGAAACGGAAAATTCGGCGACGTTGGAGCTGGATTCGGACACTGATGATTCCCTTTGTCTTAGGGAAAACTGGCCATAATGGGATTCGGCGTCAAGAGGAGGCGGAGCCTTGACCGGATTTGCCTACAGAGCTTTGTGTGTAAGTGAGCACTTCCTCGATAGTTGCCAGAACCTTTTTCTCTCCGAAAGCCTCCACCAGTTGCAGCCGGCTGTGTGCGCCCGGGTCGTCCAACATATGCGCGAACAGAAGTTCGACATTCTTTTCCGCAAGTTCCTCCCGAAGGGTCTTGAGTGTCTGAAGGGCGGTGAAGTCGACGTCATCAACACAGGATATGTCGACACAGAAGTATCGAAGACCTTCGTTTCGCTGCGTCGTCAACTTCCTGATTTCCACGGCCATCCGATCAGCATTGGCGTAATACATTGAGTGGGTGAAGCGGTAAATCATGACGCCGGATGCGGCAAACGCCAGGGATTTCAGCGGTCTGGCATGCCAGATACCTGCCGCATCACTGGTCAGGAGTAGATTGACCGGTCGATATCCGTGCCTGGTGTGCACGATGAGCGACATCATGATCGCAAGCACGATGCCCGGGCCGACACCAGCAGCAACCACCACGATGATGGTCGCCATGGAAACCCAGAATTCCGGACGCCTCGTGCGGTAGATCTGTCTGAGGCCCTTCAGATCGATCAGGTCAACTCCGATGGTGAAGACCAGTGCGGACAGAGCAGCTTCCGGCAGGTCGGCCAGCAAACCGGTAAAGAACAGGAGAACCAGCAGGACAACCGCCGAGGTGACAAGCATGGAAAGCTGCGACCGGCCGCCGGCGCTCTCAACCATCTGGCTCTTGGTGGGGCTGCCGTTGACGACAAAGGTTCCGGTCAGACCGGCGCCGAGATTTGCCAGGCCGAGCGCACGCAGATCGGTGCTTTCATCGAGATTTTCTTCATATTTCGCTGCATAGGCACGCGCTGTTGCAGCGCTTTGCGCCAGGATGACCATCAGCATGGCAAGCGCGGTCGGACCAAGCTGCCAGATGAGACTGAGCGACCAGTCGACCTTCGGTAGCGAGAGATCGGGTAGGCCGTGAGGTACGCTTCCGACAACGGAGAGCCCGGATTTCAGATCCAGATATCTGCTCGCAATCGTTGCCAGCGCCAGGGCGACAATTGCTCCCGGGATCGTCTTCGAAATGAATTTCAATCCGAAAATGATGACCAGAACCCCAAGGGCAATGATCGTCGCGGTGAGGTTTGCGGAGGAAAGCAACGGCAACAGTTGCGCAATGCTCTCCAGCCCGTCGGCATGGGGCAGTGTAATCCCAGTCATGCCTGACAGCGAATGCAACGCCACCTGAATGCCGACCCCTGTCAGAAACCCGGTCAGCACGGTTCGGGACAGAAAATCCGCCATGAAACCGATCCGCGCAACACTTGCCGCAATCAGCAATACGCCGACCATTAGCGCGAGAAATCCCGCCAGGGCGAGATAATGTGCCGACCCGGTGGCGGCCATTCCAGCAATGCTGGTCGCGAGGATTGCCGCCGTCGCTGAATCGGCCCCAACCACCAGATGCCGCGACGATCCGAACAGGGAAAAGAGCGCCATCGGCAGCAGCAAGGTATAAAGCCCGGTGATAACCGGTGTTCCGGCAATCTTTGTGTAGCCCATCACTTCCGGGATTGCGATTGCGGCAAGTGTCAGTCCGGCCAGGACTTCAGGTACGATCCTGCCGCTGGAGACGGGCAGGATTCCGGCGAGGCACCAGTTGCTCAGTTTCAATCCGGTCACTCTTTTCCCTGTTGCGGTGATGGTGGCGGCGAATGAGATTTCTGCCGAGTAAATCGTTCAAAGTGAATGCAACCTGAAAGCGTTGATGCCTATCGTGAGCAATCGAGGGGCAAAAGACAACATGCGCGGCCAGGGAGTTGGAATATCGAAACATGTGAAGCATTTGCCGCTTTCGCCGATCCGCCTTGAAACCCTCACAATCGAACGCCTACGTTCGATGCATGGGAAAATACGAGTTCAAAATGCAGCGACTGTTTTTAAGGCATGTCCTTGCCGAAGGGGCACGAATCGACGCTGATCGCAGCCAGGCCAATTACCTGATGAATGTGTTGCGGCTGAAGGACGGCGACTACGTTCTGGTTTTCAACGGCAGCGATGGCGAATGGCTTGCCAAGATTTCCAGCAGCAGCCGCCGCGAATGCGTTCTGCTTGTGATGGAACGCACGCGCGAGCAGACCGAACGCAACGATCTGATGTACATGTTTGCTCCGCTCAAACATGCCCGCCTCGACTACATGGTTCAAAAGGCGGTCGAGATGGGCGTGGGCAGTTTGAAGCCGGTCATGACACAGCACACGCAGGCAAGCCGGGTCAATCTGGAGCGCATGGAAGCCAATGTCATAGAGGCTGCGGAGCAATGCGGCGTGCTGTCCGTTCCGGAGGTTCTGTCGCCGCAATCTCTCAAGGATGTTTTGGCGGTGTGGCCCGAGACACAATCCGGCCGCCGCTTGCTGTTCTGTGATGAATCGGAAGGCACGCACAATCCGCTGCTGACGCTGGCGCAGATGAAGGATGTCGGGCCACAGCCTCTGGCGGTTCTGATCGGGCCGGAAGGCGGTTTTTCCGAAGAAGAGCGCGCCGAGTTGCACAGTCTGGATTTTGTTACGATCATACCGCTCGGTCCCCGCATCCTTCGGGCCGACACCGCCGCTGTTGCGGCACTGACCGTTATTCAGGCAACGGTGGGCGACTGGAAATAGACTATGGCGCAGGACATCCTTCCACCAGACAGCCGGTCAGCAGGCGCAAAACCGGAAGTGACTGGTGAGAAGGCGGCGGCAGAACACGTTTCGAAAAAGCGCAAGGTTCGGGTTCCGGTGGGAGTGGCCCTCGGACTGGTTTTTTCGCTTTTGCTCGTCGTTATTTGCGGCATCATCATCATCTACATGGCTTCAGCGGACCGCCGGATCGCGGGACGGCTTCTGGATGAGCAGGCCTTGGCGGTCCTGAACGGCAACGAGGCCGCCTTGAACATGTTCTTCAGCGAGCAGGAGCAGCTCTATCGGGCGATCGCCGTTCATGCCAGGGAAGCGGATGAGCAATTCGCAGATGCCGACCTGCAGCCGTACTACAGGCTCCTTCCGGAAGGCGTGGAACTCGAGCTTGGCCGAATGGTGATGAGCGAGGAGCCAGCTGACGAACTGCCGACTGTTTCCTGGTCGGAGTTTCGTTTTGAAGAAGGGGTCGCGACCGCCGTCAAGGCTGCCGAGCTGGATCTGGGCAATGGCCAGACGCTGATCGGCTATTACCCTCAATCCGTCTTCGTTTCGATTGCCGAAGCAATGACATGGGAAGGACGTCAGCAGGTCTTCCTTCTTTCCGGCCGGGAACAGGCGATCGTGATCGATGGTCTTCCTGAAAGCGATTTCCACGCCAGCCCTGAAAAGCCCTTGCCGGATCTGGCCGGTCTGACAGCATCCCCGTTGCACCTGTTGTGGCAGAACCAGCAGCGTGCACACGATATGGCGGGTGAGATCGACGGGCGGGTTTTCCCCGGCAATGACGGCATGTATACGGCCATTTTCACGACTGTGGAGACAGGTCCGGCAAAGGGGTGGATTGTCGGCACTCTTTATAGAGCCGAACAGTTTGGTGCTGCGCTCGATCAGACCCGGATCGTTCTCTACGCAGCAATCGTTGCATTGGCAGTGGGGGCCATCCTTTCCTTTACCGTCGGTCGCATGCTTGGCAGGCCGCTTGCCCGTCTGGCGCACACTGCAGCGGACTTACGGCAGCTTGATTTCGAAGCGGCGGAACGGTTGCCGCGGTCGCGGCTGGTGGAGCTTGATGATGTCAATCAGGCCTTCAACGGCTCCATAGGTGCGCTTAATGCTTTTGCGAAATATGTTCCCAGACAGCTGGTATCGCGCCTGATCGAAGAGGGCATGACACGTTCTCGCAACATCGAATTGCGCGAAATGACGATCATCTTTGCCGATCTTGCCGGGTTCACCAATCTTGCCTCGCATTTGTCAGCCGAGGAAACGGCCTCATATCTGAACGACTACTTCGAAACCGTCTCGCAGGCGATTGTGGAATGCCACGGCACCATCGACAAGTTTCTGGGAGACGGTGTCATGGCCTTCTGGGGCGCGCCGTCCGACCAGCCGGACCACGCCGCCATGGCAATCGAGGCGGTCAGGACGCTTGCCGGACGGATCGAAAATTCACCGATTGCCGATATGCGGGTCAGGATCGGAGTTCATACCGGCAAGGTTGTGGTTGGCGATATCGGTTCGGCGGCCAGGATGAACTACACGGTGATCGGCGACGCCGTTAACGTCGCTGCTCGTCTGCAGGAATACGGCAAGCAGGTAGATCCTGAGGCCAAGGTGATTGCACTTGCAAGTGGTGAGACCATGTCGCGATTACCCAAGGGTTTCAGTGCCACAAGTCTCGGTCCGGTTCATCTGCGCGGGCGGGAAGAGGCGTTAACAGTCTTCAGAATTGCGTGAACAGTGCGTTCAGCGTTTTCCTTGCTTGCATTCTGCTTTCAAGACTCCTAAATCACGCAAACTCAAAAGCGTTTTGTAAAACGCGCCGGATCACTGCGGTTTGTGGGACGTTTCGACGTTTCGACTGACGGGCCGCGCAGCAATTTAGGACGGTTTCATGGCCCGCGATACGGTCGATACCACACCCATTGAAACTGTTGCGGATCTGGCCGCAACGCTTGAAGCAGGCTGTAAGCCGGAAGACCAGTTCCGGATTGGCACCGAACATGAAAAGTTCGGTTTTTGCCTGAACGAGTTCACCCCTGTCCCGTATGAGGGAAAGGGTGGGGTCGAAGCGGTCCTGACCGGCATGGAAATGCTCCTCGGATGGGAGCGCATCGAAGATGCCGGCAAGATAATCGGATTGGCGGACGATCATGGCGGTGGCGCGATTTCAATCGAGCCGGGCGGCCAGTTCGAGCTTTCCGGTGCACCGCTTGATAATCTTCACCAGACCTGCCGGGAAGCCAATCAGCACCTGGCCCACGTTCGTCAGGTTGCCGAACCGCTAGGCATCGGCTTTCTGGGCATCGGCATGGCGCCGACCTGGACGCGCGCGGAAATGCCGCGCATGCCCAAGTCCCGCTATGACATCATGACCAACTACATGCCGAAGGTCGGTTCTCTCGGCCTCGACATGATGTACCGCACATCCACCATTCAGGTGAATCTGGATTTTGCCTCGGAGGCAGACATGATCCGGAAAATGCGGGTCGGTCTTGCGCTTCAGCCGATTGCAACAGCGATTTTCGCCAACTCGCCCTTCACCGACGGCAAGCCCAACGGCTTCAAATCCTTCCGCGCTCAGATCTGGACCGACACCGATGCGGACCGGACAGGAGACATGCCGTTTGCCTTCGAAGACGGGTTCGGTTTTGAGAGATATGTCGACTGGGCGCTCGATGTGCCGATGTATTTCGTCAAGCGTGGTGCGACCTACTACGACGTTACGGACACAACCTTCCGCCAGTTCATGAACGGGGCTCTGGAAGGCAGAGTGCCGGACGCAACGCCGAGCCTTGGCGACTGGAACAATCATCTGTCGACGCTGTTCCCGGATGTCCGTCTGAAGAAATATATTGAAATGCGCGGTGCCGATGGCGGCCCGTGGCGGCGCATTTGTGCCTTGCCCGCCCTGTGGGTAGGTCTGCTTTATGACAGCGGCGTTCTGGATCAGGCCTGGGAGCTGGTCAAGGACTGGTCCGAGGAAGAACGTGCCGCACTGCGCCGGGACGTGCCGAAAACCGCGCTTCAGACCACGTTCAGGTCAGGAACCGTTCTCGATGTAGCCAAGGAAGTGCTCGCATTGGCACAGGAAGGTCTCAAGCGCCGCAACCGGCTGAGCGACGGTGATCTTGATGAGCGTGTGCACCTTGCGCCGATCGAAGAAGGGCTCGCGTCCGGCATGTGTCCGGCAGACATTCTTCTCCAGCGCTACAACGGCTCCTGGAACGGTGACATCACCCAGGTGTTCCGGGAATACGCCTACTAACGCGCATTCCCTGGAAGGGTTGAAAACTTGTTGTGGGCGGGGTCTGTCGGTTAGAGATCGTACGAATTGACCTGACGCCCGCAACAGTTCACTCTGGTTGACACGTTCATGGCTTGGGCAGGTCTTGTTTCTCAGGACCTTGTGCCAGATCGACCGGAGCATTGCGATGATTGGTGGCGACAAGACCGCTCCCCCGTTTGATGTCTTTTCCCTGGCTGAAGATGTCCGTGACCGCTTTGGCTGGTCGAATGAAGACCTCAGCAAGGTGATGGAGCAGCTGATGCCGGCGGCCTTGAACGGGTTCCGGTACTTTGGCGGAGCCGTTCCCGGTTTTACGGAGTTTCTGGGTCAGCCTTCACCTTTTACGGATGCCGTGCAAAACCCCTTTGCTGGCTATGCGGGGTTGATGCAAAACCCGACGGAAGCTGCGCTGACACCGTTTTTCGGTCCCGAAGTGGTTCAACAGGCATTGGCTTCTCAGATTTCAGCGCTGACCGGACTGCAGAGCGACGCCATTCAGGAAATGATGCCGGTTGCGGCGACCCTTGCGATGGGGCAGATCGCGCGACCTTTCGTTCATGGGGAAGCCAGAAATCTTCTGGATGCCTACATGCGTGGGTTCGCACGAGGACGTCCGAAACCGCAGCCAACCCCGGTCGACTATCTGCAAGGCTACACAGATGCCATGCAATCCTTCTGGGACGCCTTTCTGCAACCTGCGAGCATCGTGCCAACCGAAGAAGAACCAGAGCCGGAACCCGAACCTGAGGAAGAAAACGTTCCAGCCGAATCAACCACTGAGGCCGACAATGTGTCCGAGCTTGATGAAATGGTTTCGGGCTGGATGGCGGCAGGCAGGGATTTCCAATCCAGCCAGTTCAAGGCATTCGACAGTTTCTTCGAAAAGGCGTCCAAGGACCTGCGGGATCAGTAACCTCATCGAGTGAAGAAATGCTGTGGTAGCAAACAGCGTCAGCCGCAGCACTTTTCATTGAGTTGGACCGGTGGGCAGGGAACGGTGCCGTAGGAGCAGAAAACACAGCAATCGCCAGGTAGCGGTTTCAACAGCGTTTTGCAGGAAGCACATTCGTGGAACCACTGGCAGGCATCTGTCGGCATCGTTTCAATCGAAACATGCCCGCACTTCGGGCATGTCAGTTCGCTGACAAGAATTGGTTTTTGCGCTGTCATGTTCACATCAATCCGATCAGAAACTCGTTCAGGCGAGCTTCGTTTGAAACAATGGCCCAGGCGGCAAGGGTCAACATCGTTGACGAGCCAAGCCACCATTTGAATTTCCCCAAAGAGCCAAGACGCGCTGCCGAAACCCAGGCAATGAGCAAGAGAAGCACGGATACTGCTAGTACATAGTAACTTGCCGCAGCTATTATTCCGAATATTGCAAGCCAGCTGCCGCCCAGTCCCAGCAGCATCATGGTGACCGGAAGAATGCAGCAGCTTGCGACACCAACTGCGGTGATCGAGCCCGCCCAACTGGCGCCAATCAAACCTTTCAAGACGCTTCCCTTTCATGTTCTTCGCCTGATCACACGGCGCAAGAAGTCAATGGCTCCATTCTGCCGGACCAGGTCTTGGCGAATGCGCGTATGACACTATGCTTCCTGTAGTCGCTACAGGATCAAGAGGGTGCTCAATGGCCACTATCGGAGAAGCTTCGCTGCGCAGCGGAGTTGGCATCGAAACCATTCGCTACTACGAGCGCAAAGGAATTGTTCCGAAACCGGGGCGCAGTGGAAATGGTCGTCGTGTCTATTCCCCGAGCGAGATTGCAAATCTTCGCTTTGTCAAACGATGCAGGGACCTCGGCTTCCCACTGCATGTCGCAAGCAGGCTTTTAGTGATCTCGATGGGAGAGCAGGTCAGTTGCGGCGAAGTGCAGGATTTCGGACAAGCGCAATTGATGGAGACACGCTCAAAAATTGCCGAGCTGGAAAACCTTCGAACGGCTCTTGAGGAATTGGTTTCCAATTGTGAGGAGGGGTCGACGAACTGTCCGATGCTTGAAAAGCTCTGGTCGCAATAAGGCTCGGAGCTCTGCAAAAAAAGACCCGCCGTGAGGCGGGTCAGGTAATGTCAGCAAGGCTTGCCGACAGGGGCTGCTTAAGGGAGGTTCAGCGGCATCAGGCGGCCAGTTGGCCGCTCTGTTTCTGATCCGTTGAAACGAGCTTGAGGCTCGGGGGTGTCAAAGGCGCATTCGCTCCGCTGTAATTCAAAGTCTGACGAAGAGCCGGCGCATCGTTCAAAATAGACGATGGGTCAACATAGAATGGTTGTGCCAAGGCTCGTCGAACATCGCCTCGTGTCAGGCCAATGTCCTTCAATTGCTCGTCGGTCCAATATTTGAGCTCTGCGTACTGGCGGCGGTTATTGAATACACGCCATGCACGGGCAGCCATCTGCCCGAAGGGAGCGAAGAAAGGGGTGGTTGCAGTGTGGGTCATGGCAAAATTCTCCTGTTAGCGGTCGAAGGAATTTTCGACAGCTCGTTCCGCGCCGGTATTGGCAGTCCTTGTTGTGGAACATCCTCTAGATGGACCTTCTTCAAACATTAATCCAACGAATGTTTGTGATAGGAATGATCGTATCTTGTGATGAAACGGATTTCGGCCTCGCGTTTTCGTGACGTTGAGCCAGTCCGAAACGAATTATTTCGCGTTTGAATGGATGCCATGGTATCCATGAGCAAAGCTTATATGTGAGGCGGGAATGCTCGACCTGGACCAGCTCCGAACTTTTGTTGCCATTGCCGAAAGCGGCAGTTTCACCAAGGCGGCCGAAAACGTGCACAAGACGCAGTCTGCCGTGTCCATGCAGATGCGACGATTGGAAGAACGCATCGGCAAGCCGCTCTTCGTCCGTGTGGGGCGTCAGTCAAGGTTGACGGAGCATGGCGAGCGACTGCTGCACTACGCGCGCCGTCTGGTTCAGTTGAACGATGAGACCCTGGCGGCCTTCGATGACACGGAACTTGCCGGGCTTGTCAGGCTCGGGACGCCGGACGACTACGCCGATCGGTTTCTTCCGGAAATTCTGGCTCGTTTTTCCAGGTCGAATCCCAAGGCGGAAGTGAGCGTCGTGTGTGCTCCGACACCGAACCTTGCGGAGATGATAGCCGAAGGCGAGCTGGACGTGGCCATCATCACGCACGTTCAGAAGAAGGGCCGGAAAAACGTTGACGTGGTCCGGCGCGAGCCGCTTCTCTGGGTTGTCTCGGCCCGTCACGCCGTGGAAAATGAATCGCCGCTTCCTCTTGCACTGGGCCGGGCAACCTGCGACTGGCGAAAGGCTGCGCTCAACGCGCTGAGCGACCAGATGCGAGAGCACAGGCTGCTCTATTCAAGCTGGAATTCAACGGCCGTCGGCGCAGCAGTCCTTGCCGGGCTGGCAATCTCGGTGATGCCGGAATCAGCACTGCGATCGGGCATGCGTGTTCTTACAGAGGCAGATGGCTTTCCACGCCTTCCCGAATGCGAAATCGGCATCATGCGATCCTGGCACAACACTTCCAGGGTCACCGATGCCCTGATCGAGCACATCGTGTCCTCTCTCGACAATCTGTCGGTGCCTCAGGCGGCCGAGTAAATTGTAGGCGTCACTTTTCTCGATTTTGTTCAACGGGTTACCTTCGGATCGATAAAGTTTCAAAGGAAACTTTCCCATTGAAATGTAAGAGATTGTGATGTATTTTGTTTGAATTAATTCGAATCTCAAATCGCCCAGCGGATACGCGGCTCATGAACAGGGTCTCGCATGAATCACGCACTCGATATCGATCAACTCAGAACTTTCCTTGCGATCGCTGAGCTGGGAAGTTTCACCAAGGCCGGCGAGGCCGTGCACAAGACGCAGTCTGCGGTGTCGATGCAGATGCGTCGGCTGGAAGAACGCGTCGGACAGCAGATATTCATCAAGGACGGCCGTCAATCGCGATTGACCGAGGATGGCCTGCGGCTGGTCGAATTCGCCCGCCGGATGATCCTTTTGAACGATGAAACCTTGTCTGCGTTTAACGGTCAGAAGGAAGTCGGACATGTGAAGCTCGGTGTGCCGGATGATTACGCCGACCGTCTGCTGCCACAGGTACTGGCCGCGTTCAATCGCCTGAATCCTTCCATCGAAGTACAGGTGGAATGCTCCGGCAGCCGCAAACTGACCGAAGCCATTCGTGAAGGCGCCCTGGACGTTGCCATAACCACCTCCGGAGACACGTTGGACCTGCGCGGTGAAATCATTCGCAGGGAGCCGCTTTACTGGGTTACCTCCACGCAGCACTCCGCGCATACGCAGGACATTGTCCGCCTGGCCCTGGGGCCGGCAACCTGTTGCTGGCGTCGGCTGTCGATGGATGCGCTGGACAGGGCAGGGCGCCGTTATCGGGTGTCTTATACGAGCTCAAGTGCGGCGGCGCTGGTCGGTGCGGTACAGGCCGGTCTCGCAGTCACGGTCTTCCCGGAAAGTGCCATTCGCGACGGCATGCGCATCCTGGACGAAAAGGACGGCTTTCCGTCCCTGCCGTTCTGCGACATCGCGCTTCTACGGTCCGATACGGCCCGTGAAGCCATGCACGACACCCTGTGCAATCACCTCATCGCAGCAATCGGCAATGTGGGTAATGGCAGCGGCCAGGTTGCAGCAGAATAAGCCGGCATGAATTGAAGCGAATTGCAGGCGCAGGAACACTGGTTTCAGCGCGCCCGCAACATGAGCAGGTTGCCGCCCAGGACGCATGCAAGACCCGCGGCTGCGACCGGTGTCCATTGATAACCTTCGAAGATCGTCGAGAGAGTCAGCGCGACAACTGGGAAAAGCACAGTCGCGTAACCTGCACGTGCCGAACCTATTCGGCCCAGAAGTGTCAGGTAGGACACAAAAGCGATCACCGATGCTATGACTGCCAGATAGAGCAGGCTGACCAGATAAGAGACCGACCATTCAATGGCAAAACTCTGGCCACGGAGCGCAGAGAACAGGCCCAGAAACACCATGCCGTAAACCATGCCCCAGGCGGTTGCCGGGGTGACGCCGATCCCGCGCCGCTGCGTGTCTGCGGACAGCATGTTGCCGAAGCAGAAGGACAGTGTTCCGCCGATGCACATGAGGAGCCCGAAAGCCGCCTGCGAACTCAGGTCGGCCCCGGCAAGTTTCGGCCAGAACATCAATCCGATCCCTGCAAATCCGAGGATTCCGGCCGCGAGTGCCAGCATGTTGGGGCGTTGACCGAATAGGATCATGCTCAGGAACAAGTTGAATATGGACGCGGTTGAGAAGATCACTGCCAGCAGTCCGGATGGCAGATGGGCCGCGCCGTAGTAGAACAGCGTGAAATTTATCGAAAACAGCAGCGCACCAAGGCCGGCAAACCGCAAGTGATCACGGATAGGGAAGGCAAGCGAGTGCCCCCGGAATTTCGCCCAGACCATCATGATCGATGCGGCCAGAACAAAGCGCCAGAAAACGGAAACTTCGGGAGCTACATTGGCAACCTGTCCCTTCATGGCAATCCAGCTGATTCCCCAGGCAAGGACGGTCACTGCATAGAGACCGTAGTCCGTCGGAGTGAAGCCGCTGGTTTCACGGCTGAGGGAAGGCGAGGCGACGCTCATGAGAAGTCCATATCAGGAAAAGGTCCGGCCAATCAGGCTCGTCTCAATGTGCGGTTGACCATCCTTCAGCGCAAATGATTGTTTTTGATCTTCTCATCAAGAAAAGAGATGCCTATGGTCGCCTTGCCCGGCATGGGACTGAATCTGTTCTTTGATTTCCTGGAGACACGATGACCTTTCTAGTGGTCGAAAACTACCCGAACACCGATCTCGGTATCATCGCCACGACGGCGAGGGAGGAGGGGCACGAATGGGTCACCGTCAAAGCTCATCTGGGCGAGCAGGTGCCGCAATCCTGCGAACCTTTCAAGGGGATCATTGTCCTGGGCGGGGCTCAAAGTGCCGTTGCCGATGAAAACTTTCCGCATTTGCCTGCCGTCTGTAGTCTGATCCGCGCATTTCACGAAGCGGACCGGCCAGTCATGGGAATCTGCCTGGGGTCCCAGCTCATCGCCAGGGCATTCGGCGGCAGCAACATTCTGGATCGGCCGATCGAGTTCGGCTGGAAGGACGTCACGCCAACTGAGGCCGGAATGTCGGATGCCGTCCTGAAAGCGATTGGCTCTGGTGGCCCTCAGTTCCATTGGCACACAGATACGGTCACATTGCCGGAAGGTGCGGTCCATCTTGCTGAAAGCGACATGACACCCGTTCAGGCTTTCCGTCTCGGCCGCGCGACCTATGCCGTACAATTCCACTTTGAAGCCGGCCGGAACGAAGTCGGCGACTGGTCGCAATTGTTCGCGGATGAAATTCAAACGCATACTCCCGATTGGCACCAGCGTCTTGAGGCGGAAGCAAGCCGTCACGCATCAAGGGCGGATAAAATCGGGGCAGCGCTCGCCAGGGCCTGGCTCGCGCTGCTTTGAAGACGGCAGCCGTGTCGCGGCTGGATGGGTCGGAAGCGCTGGGTCAGAGGACCGGAGTTTCTCCTGAAAGCACAGTTTGCATTGCCTTTTCGTCTAGATTTCCGCCGGTGAGGATGACGCCGGCTTTCTTGTCTTTGAGGTTGGCTGCATCCTGCGTCATGGCGGCCAGTGCCGCCGCCCCGGCGCCTTCGGCCAGGTTATGGGTGTCCGCATAGAGAACCCGTATCGCGTCGGCGACTTCACATTCTGAAACCGTCGCAATCCGATTTGCTCCACTTGTCAGAATGTCCAGGGCCTCTTGAACGGGTTCCCGGCAGGCCATGCCGTCGGCGAAGGTTCCGGCAGTTTCCGTCGTGATGATCTTCCCGGCATCGAATGATAGCCGATAGGCTGGAGCCTTTTCAGTCACGACCGGCACGATCTCGGTCTTGAGGCCGAGAAGATCTCGCACGGTGATCAGTCCGCAGGCGCCCGATCCCATGCCGACGGGAACGTAAACCACATCCAGGTCCGGATGGGCACGGAAAAACTCCAGAGCATAAGTGGCGACCCCGAGGACAATGTTCTTGTGAAACGACGGCACCATCAGAAATCCGCTCTCTTCGGCGATTTTCTGAGCTGTCAACTTGCTCACGTCAAAGTCCCGGCCATCGATGACAAGATCGGCACCGAAAGCCTGCATTGCCCGATTCTTGCCCTCCGCATTGCCCTCGGGCACCACGATTTTCGCTGGAAGTCCGAGCAGGCGTGCAGCCAGAGCCATGGATTGCCCGTGATTGCCGCGCGTTGCCGAAACGACGCCCTCCGGTTTTCCGTGCGCTTCAATGTGTTCTTGGATGTAGACGATTGAACTCCGGGCCTTGAAGGCTCCAATCGGTGTGTGGTTCTCGTGCTTCACCACGACCTCTAATCCGAAGCGTTCTTGAAGCAGCGGCCAGGTATAGCTGGGGGTTTCAGGAACGATCTGCCTGACAATCGGTAAAACGGCATCCAATTCTTCAAGCGTGAACAGCGACTTCATCATGCGTCCTTCAAATCAAGTGGAGTGCACTTCGGGTCGAGGTCCAGTCAGGCCGCATCCGGTGCAATCAGGATACGTCAGGCTGCCACGAAAACATGTGCACTGTCTTTCAAAATCCTGAACCAAATTGAACTTGAGCAGCGATGCGCCTTGGATCATCTTGATCGTCATGAATCCTGAAGCCCGCCATTCGAAATCTGCTTCCGCGAGCCTGACGACCGCCGTCGCCGGCCATGATGTTACCTTGCTGCCCGCCGCAGCTTATGACGCCTGGTTTACAGCAACTCAGGATACCGTCGGGTTTGCTTTTGATGCGCAAACCGGAAGCCATGCGATCGGCTCTGACCGAGGCGAAGCTTTTTTCAGGTTGCCGAACAGTCTGGCGTTGACGCCCTGCGGCTGTGATGTTCGCTCAAGTTCCGCCAAGGGTGGTGAATACCTTCTTGTAAGCGGACCTTCCGTCAGCATTTCGACCGACAGCTACGTCACCAACCTGCAAAATCCGCGGGCGATTTCTGCAGCCCGCCAATTGCGCGGTTGGATGCTTGGCGGGACGATGCCGGACGCGTTGATCGTTGAAATGGAGATATCCAGATTGTGCTCAGCCGCTCTTCAGGTGCCTCCACGTCGGGAAAAGGCTGCCAGATGGATGACGCAGGCGCGTTTCAGTCGCGTTACAGAGGCAATCGATGAAAACCTCGATGGCAACCTGACCGTCGCCGGGTTGGCAAAGGAAATCGGTCTGTCGGCAAGTTTCCTCAGCCGGGCTTTCACCGCATTTTGCGGACAGACACCTTACGACTACGTGCTCAGCAGACGTATCAAAAAGGCGCGGCGGCTGATCGCAGAAACGGACCTGCCGCTTGCCGAGATTGCCTGCTGCTCGGGGTTTTCTTCGCAAAGTCATATGACGGTGATCATGAAGGCCAGAATTGGTGTCAGTCCTGCAAGGATCGCCCGTCATAGACTTTGCTGAAACCGGTCAGTTAAAGAACCAGATTGTGCCGACCGACCTTGGTGATGTCGGTTTCGCCGCACAGCCCCATTGTCACGTCCAGTTCCTTGCGCATGATGTCCAGAACCTTGGCAACGCCGGGCTTGCCCATCGCGCCCAGTCCGTAGATGAAGGCACGGCCGATATAGGTGCTGTGAGCTCCCATCGCGACGGCTTTGAAGACGTCCTGACCTGAGCGGATGCCCCCGTCAAAGTGAACTTCGATCTTGTCGCCGACTGCATCGACGATGTCACCCAGCACTTCGTAAGAAGCAAGGGCGCCGTCAAGCTGCCGGCCGCCATGGTTGGACACGACAATCGCGTCTGCTCCGAGTTCCGCGGCGATCTTCGCGTCCTCGACATCGTTGATCCCCTTGAGGATCAGCTTGCGGTCCCAGTGTTTCTTGACCCATTCGACGGAGGACCAGTCCAGGGTCGGGTCGAACTGGCTCGCGGTCCATTCGGCAAGCGAAGACATGTCTTCGACACCGGAGACGTGGCCATGAATGTTGCCGAATTCGCGGCGTTTCGTTTGCAGCATGTTCCAGCACCAGCGCGGTTTGAAGGCAAGGTCGACCAGAACGTGCGGCTTGGGTTTTGGTGGCGTGCTGAGGCCGTTCTTGATGTCCTGATGGCGCTGCCCGAGCACTTGCAGGTCGAGCGTCAGCACCAGAGCCGAGCAGCCTGCAGTGTGCGCACGCTGCATCAGGTTTTCCGAAAATCCACGGTCCCGCATGACGTAAAGCTGAAACCAGTAGGGGTTCTTTGTGTTTTCGGCAACATCCTCGATCGAGCAAACGCTCATCGTTGAAAGCGTGAACGGGACGCCAAACTCTTCCGCCGCCTGTGCCGCCAGAATCTCGCCGTCTGCGTGCTGCATGCCTGTCAGGCCGACCGGAGCAAGCGCAACAGGCATTGTGACGTCCTGGCCGACCATGGTGGTCTTGAGCGAACGATTGTCGATGTTGCGGGCGACCCGCTGACGAAGCTTCTGGCGTTGGAGAGCCGCTTCGTTCTCCCGATAGGTGCTCTGTGTCCACGACCCCGTATCGGCGTAATCATAGAACATTTTCGGGACCCGGCGTTTTGCCAGGGTCTGCAAGTCGGCAACATCGGTCACAACAGTCATTGAATGGTCCTCCTGGGACGTCACGAGCGAGGGGCGTGTTTGGTGAGTTTCGAGCGTCGCATTCCGGCGAGTTGTTCGCGTTGGTCCAGTTGCTCTGCTTCGGCCAGCGTGGCGCGCACGTAATCGATGTGCTCTTCGGAATAACGTTTCGCGCTGACGGGGTCGCCCTCGCGGATGGCTTCGGCAATCGCCCTGTGCTGCTGCAGCAGCTCGGTGCGCGCCGTTGGATGGTCGTAAAGACGGCCACGATTGTAAAAAACACCGTTCTCCAGCAGCCTGTAACAGGATCGCAGCGTGTGCAGCATCACCACATTGTGGGCCGCTTCCCCGACCGCATGGTGAAATGCCACATCGAGCCGGCTTTCCGTATGAAGATCACCGACCTCATGGGCGGCCTGCATCTGTTCGACAATCTCCAGCAGGCGGGCAATGTCGGAAGGCGCCGCTCTTACGGCCGCTTGCGAGGCAGCCTGTCCCTCGATGCCACGGCGGAACTCGAAATAGTCACTGATCGCCGAAGGGTGGCGGGCAATCAGCTGCACCACGGCTTCGGAAAAGATGGGACCGATGAGGTCGCAGACAAAAGTGCCGCCACCGCGACGCGCCTCGATCAGGTCGCGTTCCTCCAGTGTTTTGAGCGCGTCCCTCAAAACCGGCCGGGACACTTTCATCTGGTCGGCCAGGTCCCGTTCCGACGGCAACCGGTCTCCCGATTGCAGCACGCCTTTCAGGATCAGGTTTTCAATCTGCTCGACCGCGGCATCGGCCGTTTTCTGGTGATCGACGGGTTGAAACACGTTGTTTGTTTCCTCTCTTTGCGCGGCAAAATAGTCCCAAATTCAAAATTGGTCAATTTTTTTGTCCAATTTAATGTTGCGTGACTGTCGCGCCTGCGAACTTTCGTCGCAATCGTGAATTCGACCTTTGTCTAATGGTTTCCTTAAGGGCAAGGTGTCGGCTTGGGGCATTTCATCAGGACGGGACTTAGAACGTGGCGCAGGGGTCTGAAAACGGATCGTCTTTTCCCTCATTCCGAACGTCGCCATTGCGCGAACGGGTCTTGGGCGAGGTTCATGCTCGTCCCTTTCGGCCGATCCTCAGTCCGCGAACAATCCTTCATTACGCGTTTCTGACCAACTCGGAGGAAGCGGCAAAGGATCAGGAATGGCTTGCGGAGTTCTGCATTTCACGCGGTACGCAGGGGCCAGCGCCCGGAACGAGGCATCACACGCTCTCTTTTGGCGGGGGAACCTTGAGCTGGGAGCAGCATGCGGAGTTCACCACCTACACCTGGGATGGCGCAGCCAATCCAAGGGAGATCTTCGGAAAGGTTCCCGCTGCCCATCCTTTTGGCGCTGCTTTTCGCGCTCCGGGGGACCTGCTGGTGGCTGCCAGACTGGAGTTGCGGGTGCCGGAGCTGGGCGAGGACTGGCGGAGCCACTTTGACGCAAGCAGCCTGACCGTTTCCAGCCTGGAAGATGGGGCTGCCATGGTGGCGACCGACTTTCGCCAGGATGGCGATGGCCTGACGCGTTTCCTCGTGTTCAATCACCGCCTCAGCGACGTTCAATCCGGAGCGGTGGTGCAGCGGCTTCTGGAAGTGGAGACGTACCGAACCCTCGCAATGCTCGGCCTGTTCGAGGCAACCAGGTTGCAACCGGAGATCAGACGGTTTGAGATTCAGCTGGCTGAATTGACCGGGCAAATGAGGGATACCTCGGCGCTTGGCGCCAATCAGGAGCTTCTGGACAAGCTGTCGGCGCTCGCTGCGGCGTTGGAGGCCGGAGCGACCGCCAGCACGTTCCGCTTTGGTGCGAGCAGGGCCTACCATCAGATCGTCAAGGCCCGGTTTGAAACGCTGCGGGAAGAAGCCGCACCCGGTGAACTTTCGATTGCCTCGTTTCTGGCCCGCCGGCTGTCGCCGGCCATGCGCACCTGCCAGGCGATCGAGGACAGGCAGGCAATGCTGTCCCGCAAACTGGCGCGCGCCACCACCTTGCTGCGTACCAGGGTGGACGTGGAGCTGGAACAGCAGAATCGCAGCCTGCTTCAGTCCATGAACCGGCGGGCTCGCCTGCAGTTGAGGTTGCAACAGACGGTCGAAGGATTGTCGGTAGCCGCGGTCAGCTACTATGTCGTCGGACTGATTTCCTATCTGGCAAAGGCCACCAAGGAAACGGGGCTGCCACTGCCTGACGCAAACATCATGACCGGTATTGCCGTGCCGTTTGTCGTGCTTCTGATCTGGTGGACGGTCCGGCGCATCCGCCACAATCATGGTGAACATTGAACAAAAAAGGCCGGGGGAAACCCGGCCTTTGTGTTCTTGATGCCTGTGCGGCTTACTTGGTCGTGCCGTCTTCGTTGAACTGTGCCAGATAAGCGATCACGTTGACGCGGTCGTCTTCCTTGCGCAGTCCGGCAAATGCCATTTTACCCTTCTTGATCAGATCCTTCGGCTTGGTCAGGTAAACGTCGAGGTTTTCGAAATCCCAGACCTGTCCGTCGCCTTGTTCGATCAGGGCTTTGGAATACTTGTAGCCTTCCACCTGACCCCAGGGACGGTCGACAACACCGTTCAACTGCGGGCCAACCTTGTTCTTGGCGTTTTCACCAACAGCGTGGCAGGCGGCACACTTCTTGAATACTTTTTCGCCCTTGGCAGGGTCGCCCTCGGCGCTCGCCTGCAGGGTCATTGCCAGAAGCGCGGTTCCGGCGATCGTCAGCAATCGCTGCATATGTGTCTCCCTCATTTCGGGTGCGTTGAAACCCGCCGTTAGAGAACAGGATGTCCGTTCCGGATGCAAGTGACGCGCGGTCGCATCTGTGTGAGTTGCAAAGTCGAACGTCACCCTCAAAGGGCGAGGTCTTGGGCTTCTCAACCTGCTCGTGCGTTGCTCGGCAGTCGAAGCCAGTCTTCCAGTCCGGTGTCCCAATAGGGAGATGAGCCGTAAAGACCGGCAAGGAAGTCAATGAAGACACGTACTTTCGCTGGAAGAAACTGGCGGCTCGGATAAACCGCGTAAAGACCGACATCCTTGGATGCCCGGTATTGCGGCAGCAGGATCTGAAGTTTTCCCTCGCGCAATTCAGGTCCGACATCCCAGGTAGAGCGAAGTGCGATACCGACCCCTGCCAAAAGACACTCGCGAACCACTTCGTTGGAGTTGGTTTTGACCGGCGCCTGCGTGCGCACCGTTTCGATGCCGTCGGGACCGGCGAGGCGCCAGGGATCCTGATTTGTTGCGGCAATGGTGACGTGATTGTGGGTCAGGTCGTCGATATTCTCCGGAACACCATGTTTTTCCAGATAGTCGGGGCTGGCGCACAGGATCCGGTGTACAGGCGCAAGCCGGCGGGCAACAAGACTGGAATCGGAGAGTTCAGCGATCCGGATGGCCAGGTCATAACCGTCGCCGACAATATCGACAAAGTCGTCGGAGAGATCGAGGTTGACTGAAAGATCCGGGTTCTCGGTCAGAAACTTTCCGAGATGCGGAGCGATATGCAGACGGCCGAAGGATGTGGGAACGGCAACCCTGAGATTGCCACGTGCCTTGGCAGACCCGCGCGAGACGAACGATTCCGCCTCTTCCACAGAGGCCAGGATCGCGATCACCCGTTCGTAGAAGCCCTGTCCGGCTTCCGTCATGGCGATCTGACGGGTCGTTCTTTGCAAAAGCCGCGTTCCCAGTTTTTCCTCAAGTCGCCTGATCCGCTTCGAGACCACGGCAGGAGACAGGTTCATTTCACGTCCGGCCGCTGACATGCTGCCCGCGCTGACCACCCGGGCGAAGATTTCCATGTCCGTCAGATTGCTCATTTTCAATCTCTCAGAAAGACAATTATTATTTTCCGAACGTTTTCCTGGGGCGCGATACTTGCCAGTATTCAGGAAAGCGATGATCTACCAGCTCTTGCTACGACAGAGCAAGTCAGATGGATCATACCTAGAGAGGAAGGAGGTCCCTTTTGACCGCGATCGCGATGCCAGCCCCGGACCAGGATGTCCTTGCCAGACGCAAGGAAATCGTCAGCGCCCTTCAGGCAATCGTGCCGGGAGAAGGGGTCATTCACGATGAGCGCGAGATGCGCGCCTACGAGACCGACGCCCTGACAGCCTATCGGCAATTGCCGCTGATCGTGGTCCTGCCGGAAACAGTCGAGCAGGTCTCGAAGGTATTGAAATATTGTTATGACAATGACGTGAAGGTGGTCCCGCGCGGCGCTGGAACATCGCTTTCGGGCGGAGCGCTTCCGCTCGAGGATGGTGTCCTGCTGTCGATGATGAAGTTCAATCGTGTGCTGGATATCGACTTTCCGAACCGGGCCGTTGTTGTCCAGCCGGGGGTGACAAATCTCGGCATCACACGTGCGGTCGAGCACGAGGGCTTTTACTATGCTCCCGATCCCTCATCTCAGATTGCATGCTCCATCGGCGGCAATATTGCGGAGAATTCAGGCGGAGTACATTGCCTGAAATACGGCTTGACGACCAATAACGTCCTCGGACTTCAGATGGTACTGATAACCGGCGAGGTCATTCGCCTTGGTGGCAAACATCTGGACAGCGAAGGTTACGACCTTCTGGCGCTGATGACCGGTTCGGAAGGATTGCTTGGCGTGGTCACGGAAGTGACGGTGCGAATCCTGCAAAAGCCAGAAACGGCGCGCGCATTGCTGATCGGTTTTCCGACGAGTGAAGATGGCGGTCGCTGTGTCGCGGACATCATTGCCGCGGGCATCATTCCCGGCGGCATGGAAATGATGGACAAACCTGCCATTCATGCGGCCGAAGACTTTGTTCACGCCGGATATCCGCGTGATGTCGAAGCCCTGCTGATCGTTGAACTGGACGGGCCTGAAGGCGAAGTCGATTTTCTCATCGGCCGCGTGGAAGAGATTGCAAAGGCCAACCAGGCCAGCCACGTTCGCATTTCCCAGAGCGAAGAAGAGCGGATGACATTCTGGGCAGGGCGCAAGGCCGCCTTTCCGGCTGTCGGCCGGATATCTCCAGATTACCTTTGTATGGACGGAACCATCCCGCGCCGCGAATTGCCGAAGGTTCTCGCCCGTATGCGCGAGCTGGGCGAGAAGCATGGTCTTGGTGTTGCCAATGTCTTCCATGCCGGCGACGGCAACCTGCATCCGCTGATCCTTTATGACGCCAACAAGCCGGGAGAGCTGGACGCAGCGGAGGCATTCGGGGCGGATATCCTGAGGCTTTGTGTTGAGGTCGGCGGCGTACTGACAGGTGAACATGGCGTCGGGATCGAAAAGCGCGATCTGATGACCGACATGTTCTCCGAAGAGGATCTGAAACAACAGCAGCGTGTCAAATGTGCGTTTGATGAAAAACACCTGCTCAATCCGGGCAAGGTGTTTCCCGTTCTTCATCGCTGTGCGGAGTTGGGCAAGATGCATGTGCATAAAGGCCAGTTGCCCTTTCCCGATATCCCCCGCTTCTAAGGACTTCTTTGCATGGAAACGACATTGAAACCGCGGGACACGCGGGAGGTGGAAGAGGCCGTGAGATGGGCAGCTGCAGAGAATCAGCCGCTGGAAATCTGTGGCCATGGGTCGAAACAGGGGCTCGGCCGACCGGTTCAGGCCGCACATATTCTGGATCTCTCCAACCTGACCGGTGTTGAAACTTATGAACCGGCGGAGCTCGTGTTGACGGTCAAGGCCGGAACTCCGGTTGCCGAGGTTGAAGAGCTTGTTGACGATAATGGCCAGGAGCTTTCCTTCGAACCGATGGATTATGGTCCTCTGTTTGGAAGCGAACCGGGGAAGGGAACAGTTGGCGGTGTGCTGGCGTCGAACCTGTCCGGGCCGCGCCGAATAAAGGCAGGTGCCGCACGGGACCATGTGCTTGGAATGGAAGCCGTTTCCGGCCGGGGAGAGATCTTCAATTCAGGTGGCAAGGTCGTCAAGAACGTTACCGGTTACGATCTGCCTCGGGCACTCTGCGGGTCGTTCGGCACGCTTGCAGTCGCAGCGACGGTAACGCTCAAGGTCAATCCGAAACCGGAAACCTCAGCCACGTTCCAGCTTTCCGGTTTGAGCGAGGAAGACGGCGTCAAGGCTTTGTGCGCGGCCATGGGATCTTCGGCGGAAGTATCGGCCGCCGCCCATCTGCCCTCCGGGATCAATGGCGAGGACAGCAAGACCATCTTGCGGCTGGAAGGGTTCGAAACATCCGTAGACTACCGTTTCAGGACACTGCAAAACCTCTTGAAGGAATTCGCCTCACCGGCAAGGTTGGCGGAAGCCGAGTCGCAGGCCCTGTGGCGTTCCATCCGGGATGTGTCACCCTTTGCAAATGGGGAAACTCCGGTCTGGCGGGTGTCGCTCACACCAACGGCAGGGCCTCGGTTTGTGAAATTGCTCAGGGACCGGATTGATCTCAAAGCATTCTTCGATTGGAGCGGCGGCCTCGTCTGGCTTTCCTGCGATGATGGCCGGATCCACGATGTCGAGATCAGAGCGGCTCTGACCGATGTCGGGGGCGGTCATGCGACCCTTGTGCGGGCGGATGCCTCGGTCCGGTCCAATGTGGAGGTTTTCCAGCCGCAGCCGGCCCCGCTTGCAACCTTGTCACGCCGATTGAAGGAACAGTTCGACCCTCATGGCGTGCTCAACCCTGGACGAATGATCTCCGGCGTGTAGTCTTTCCGGATTACGTTCAATACGCATTCTTCGCAGGGAGCGCGGTAATGGAACAGCAATCCGATGTTGCAGGTTATTTGGAACCGGGTGGCAAGAACGCCACCCTCGTTTACATTCTTTATCTCGTCAGTCTTCTAATCGGCTTCACATCGCTGATCGGCGTGATCTTCGCTTATCTGAACAGGGGCAGAAGCGTGAGCTGGGTCGACACACATTACACCTTCCAGATCCGGACCTTCTGGATAGGCATTCTGTTCAGTGTAATCGGCGTGGTTTTGATGTTTGTCTTCGTCGGCATTTTCGTACTGTTGGCGACCGCAATCTGGGCAATCATTCGCTGCATCAAGGGACTGCAGCTTGCTGCGCGAAACGAAGCTATTCCCGATCCTCAGACCTGGACGTTCTGAAAAGCTCGATCTTCAAGCCGTCATGGGGGCACTCGCGTGACGATGCGAGTGGACCCGTGGCATTCTGAGTTTCCGGATCGTGGTGCTCTTGAGCTTCCGCTTGCGGCTTACGCCTTGCCACCATTGTGCAGCGGAAACCCGCGCACCCTGCTTCCGATCAAAGAGTTTTTCTTTTGTTTGTGTGGGGTGAGCGTGCCTGGTACGGGAGAGAAAACACCTGCCGATTTGTCCAAATTGTCCATTTTGGCAAAACCCCTATGCCTGAAACGCACCTTGTGTGAGGTTTCCCCAACCCGTACGATCCGCTTCCATCTGGGGAGATATCCGTGGTGACGGATAGGTGAGGAGACGCCAGGCACAATGCAGACCAATTTCACTGCGGAGCAGCTGAAGGACAGCCATGTCGCCGAATCAGAAAAGATCTTGCGCAAATGTGTGCATTGCGGCTTCTGCACGGCGACCTGTCCGACATTCACGCTCCTGGGTGATGAACTCGACAGCCCGCGCGGACGGATCTACCTGATCAAGGACATGCTGGAGAATGACCGTCCTGCGGACGAGAAGATCGTCAAGCATATCGATCGTTGCCTGTCCTGCCTTGCCTGCATGACCACCTGCCCGTCGGGCGTGCATTACATGCACCTGGTCGATCACGCCCGCATTCATATCGAAAAGACCTACAAGAGGCCGTTGAGCGATCGGCTCATGAGGTCTTTGCTCGCGCATGTCCTTCCTTATCCCAAGAGGTTTCGCTTGGCGTTGATCGGGGCGTTTTTCGGCCGTCCGTTCGCCGGGGCGTTCAAGGCAATAGGTGGCCCGCTTGCAAAAGTCGGTGCGATGCTGGAACTCGCACCGGCAAAAGCCGCGCCCAGAGGGCAACTGGAAGGCCCGGGTGTGTTTTCTGCAGAGGCGCCGAAACGAAAAGGGCGTGTTGCCCTTTTGAGCGGATGCGCTCAGCCTGTGCTCAATCCCGGCATCAACGACGCCACAATTCGCCTTCTGCAAAGAGCGGGATACGAGATCGTGCTGCCCGAAGGAGAAGTGTGCTGCGGTGCGCTGGTCCATCACATGGGCAAGGAAGACGCCTCGCTTGAGAATGCGCGGCGCAATGTCGATGTCTGGCTGCGCGAAGCAGACGGCGAGGGGCTCGATGCAGTTCTCATCACCGCGTCCGGCTGCGGAACCACCATCAAGGACTACGGCTTCATGTTGAAGGACGATCCGGCTTACGCAGAAAAGGCGGCGCGGGTATCTGCTCTGGCAAAGGACATCACGGAGTTCCTGACGGAAATAGAACTGGGACAGCCTGTTCGCGATCCACAACTGACGGTCGCCTACCACTCTGCGTGCTCCATGCAACATGGCCAGAAGATCACGCGGCAGCCCAAGGACCTCCTGACGGTTGCCGGGTTCAACGTCAAGGATGTGCCGGAGGGACACCTTTGCTGCGGGTCTGCAGGCACCTACAACATTCTCCAGCCGGAGATTGCCCGCCGTCTGCGGGACCGCAAGGTCGCCAATATCGAAAAGACACAACCCGATGTTATTGCCACTGGCAATATCGGCTGCATGACGCAGATCGGTCTTGGAACCGGTATCCCGATCGTTCACACCGCCGAATTGCTGGACTGGATCTACGGCGGTCCGCAGCCGGAAGCGCTGTCGCATGAAAGTGGGGCGATCGAAGCTGCCGAGTAGCTGTCATCAGTCAGGGGGGCGATCGGAGCGCCGGTTTCGGTCGCTCCAATGTCTTTGTCAGGTTTCCCTTGTCCCAAGTTGAACCGGGGTCTTGTCGGGTTCGCGGTCGGGAGGTTGACCGGCCAGACGTAGGGTGCGTTCCAGGAGCTCTTCGTAGATCGGCCGTCCGCCCAGATGGTGAGCCGTCAGCGAGGCCGTGGTGCATGTCACCAGAACGGGCATGATCAGAGCATAGGCACCGGTCAATTCCATCACCAGCACGACACCGACAAGCGGCGCGCGCACGGAAGCTGCGAAAAAACCACCCATGGCGGCGACGGCACAGGCTGCCCTGAAGTCTGTTTCAACGGGCAGCGTTTCGACAGCGGCAACGCCGAATGCCAGTCCGGCACAGGTCGCAATGGAGAGCATCGGGGCGAAAATGCCGCCAGGCACGCCGGAGGCATAGGAGAACAGCACACCGCTGAAACGCAGGAACGTCAGAATGACCAGGGCAATAATACCGTAGTCACTGACGATGAGGTGATGCACCAGATCTTCGCCGCCGCCGGTAGCATCCGGAAATGCGTTTAGCAGGACACCGGTCGCGCCGCCGATTGCAAGTGCCGGCAGCCAGCGTAAGCCCTTGGGAATCTTCTGGAACTGGTCCATCACGGCAATCAGTGCCCAATTGAAGAAGACACCGAGACCGCCGAGCACTATGCCCAGGAAACCAAGCAGAAGATAACTCCAGACCGGAATGTAGGAGACGTCCACGACGAGCAGAGGTCCCGTGTGGGTGAGTTGTTCCGTTATCGCAGCGCTCAGTATCGACGCGATGATGACGGCCATATAGGTGCGGTAGCCGAATGGAAACTGCCGCCGTGTTTCTTCAACAATGAACAGGATGGCGGCCAGCGGCGCGTTGAAGGCCGCCGCCAGACCGGCAGCTGCACCTGCGGCAAGGAGGCCCTTGTGATCTGCGGAGGTAACCTTGTGCGATTTGGCAAGCGCTTCCGCGGTCATTGCACCCATGTGGATGGTTGGACCTTCGCGTCCGAGCACGAGACCGGACCCGAGGGCAAGCAGGCCACCGAAGAATTTCGCCACCAGAACGCTTGCCCAATGCACCGGACGCTTGTCTTCCATCGCGCCTTCGATTTCCTGAATGCCGCTACCGGCCGCTTCCGGTGCCACGCGTTGAACCAGGAGAAACGCGGCAGCGACGCAGACCGACGAAATCGCGATCGAAATCAAATAGGGCAGGACACCTGTGCCGACAGCGCTCCTGAGGGCCGCATATTGAGCGAACAGGAATTCAAGGCCTGCATGAAACCCGGTGGCAAGGCTGCCGACAAGAACGCCCACCAGCGCGGCCTTCAGAAAATAGGCTGCATCCGATTTTGGAGAGATGATGTCGGAGTGTCCTGACATGTTAATCCGGCCTGGAAACAAGAGCGAAAACAGAGGGATTCGATCAATCCGGGAACTAAACTGCAGAGAAACCGTCAACGGCGCAAGGGCGAGTTGCCGGACAAAAGACAACGCGCGGCTGTGCCGCGCGTTACGGGTGTCCTACTGCGATGTCACTGTGCCTGGTCGCAAATCAGATCACATGGACCGTCGTGCCGACCTTGACGCGCTCATAAAGGTCCATCACATCCTCGTTGCGCATGCGGATGCAGCCGGACGATACCGCGTGTCCGATGGTCCATGGCTGGTTGGAGCCGTGGATCCGGTAAAGGGTCGAGCCGAGGTAAAGAGCGCGTGCGCCGAGCGGATTTTCAGGTCCACCCGCCATGAAGGCGGGAAGGTCGGGGCGGCGTTTGCGCATTGCTGCGGGTGGACGCCAATCCGGCCATTCTGCCTTGCGTGTTACCTTGTGTGATCCGGCCCATTCAAAGCCCGGTTTGCCGACGCCGACACCGTAGCGGCGGGCTGTACCGTCTTTTTGAACCAGGTAAAGATATCTGGCATTGGTGTCGATCACGATGGTGCCCGGCTTGTGAGAGCCATTGTAGTCGACAACGGTCGGCAGGAATTGCGGAGCAACCTGCCGGCTCGGCCGCTGCGGCTTTGCCTGTTGCCGCACCGGTTGCTGACGCGGAGACCACCAGTTAACCCGCCGAGCCTGAGGCTGTTGTACCTGACGGCGCTGTACGGGCGCAGCGGTTCTGCGGTTGACCCTTGGCTGCAACTGCAACACCCAGGGCTCTGTCAGGTTCGGGCTGAGCACCAGCGGTGGCGGAGCAACCTGTCCTGCAGTTGCCGGCGATCCCGGAATGGCGATCCCGATGATCATCGCACCGGCGAGGAGCAACAAATTCTGTCGGATATTACTTTTAAAGAACATGGCAGCACTCTTAACTTGTCATCGACCACGTTCAGCAGTCTGTTCTGGACTGCCGCTTAACGGATTGCCAAGAAGGATAAGTGTGCAGGCTCTGCCAAAAGTGAATCAAGAGCGTAGAATTTTAGTAATTCTTTCCTATGGTTAGCTCTTTCTTGAAAAACAGGTTTAATGGAATCTTGTGCAAGGGAAGAGGCGCCGGGTTCCCTGAATTTCCTGAATTGGAATCCTTGAACTTTCTGCGATTCCTTGGTTAACGAACGCGTCTGCGGGCATCACGCGCGACAAGCGGCAGAATAGGTTCGATCTGCTTTTTCGACATGCCGGGCTTGATCCGAGGATCGTAGAGCATGTTCAAAATGATCTGATCGAATACCGTAAAACGGCTGTGACGGGAGGAATCGTTAAAAACGGAATGGGTCAGTCTCTCGTCGTCATTCATCGGACCGAGACCCTGAAGAATCTCCTCCACGAGGCAGCGTTTGAACAGGAATTCGCCCTCGTCGGAGACGATCACTGCTGAGGAGCGCTTGATTCCCTTCCGTCCTGAAACCACGCGCACAAGACAACGCCCTGGAACCTTTGCCCGGTTGTTCTTGTAGATGTCCTTTTTCACAACCGGCACATATTGCGCCCGGTCGACGACATAGACTTCGAAGTTGGCCGCGGAAGGATCGTTGGTGACAGTGGCCTTCAATCCGCCGACCCGCCTGTCGATCTCGCGAACGAAACGGTGAACGATCGACTTCCGGTTACGCGCGGACAGATTGTGAACGTAAAAGACCACCGGTTGCGTGAATTTCTTGACCATGTAAGGCCGCCAGCTCCAGCTTCGGTATTCCAGACCAAACACGGTCCTTTCAAAACCTTGCAGAAGCTCTTCGGTCGAGAAAGTCTGACTTGCCGCACGCGCTGGCGACGCAACCACGAAAAGAGAAAAAAGAACAAAAGTCAGAATGAAACGCATGGCATTCATATAGGTCAAAACACCGTTGGCAACCACATCGGTTTAATGATCATTGCGCCTTGTTCCCTCGAACCTGTTTGCGAAACGTAGTCAAGCTATTTCCCGGAGGAAGCCAACAAACCGTTACCACGAGAGTAAAATTCTTGTCACTTCCAACCGGCAGCAGAAAAACAATTCTTTAAACTTCCCAAGATATAAGAGGGTCATATTGCGATTCAAATGCGCCTGCAGGGGCAAGGGACGGGAGTAAGCATGGCCGCGGTGAAACGATCTTTTCGAGCGGAAAGCTTGATACGTATGAGTAATGGGGCAAACGACGACCCCGCCTTTGCAGAAGAACGCCGCCACCAGGAAGTCCTGGCAGAAATTTCAAGTTTAAGGTCGCTGATCAACAACGGTTCGGATCAGCAGCAAAACGCGATCGACCCGGAAGCCATGAGCGAGAAATTCATGGCCGAGTTTCGCAAGGAGCTGTCAGAGGCTGCCAAGCTCAAGGTCGAGTTGGATGCGATCTACGAGGCGATCGCCCAGACCAAAAAGGAAATCGCGACCCTTCATCACACGACCGGTGCCGAAGGCGAGGAGATGACTCGCGTCACCAACGAGCTCGACGCGGTTGTTGATGGAACGGAAGGGGCGACCGAATCGATCCTGTCGGCCGCCGAATTTATCGACGAGACGGCAAACACCCTGTCCGCGCGGCTCAAGGACCAGGATGCTGAATTGGCCGGCGACATTCAGGACAAGGTCGTTCAGATCTTCGAAGCCTGTAACTTCCAGGATCTGACGGGTCAGCGCATCACTAAAGTCGTTTCGACGCTGCGTTTCGTTGAAGACCGCATCATCCAGATGATGGACATCTGGGGCGGGATCGAAACCTTCAAGGAAATCGAAGTCGAAGAACGCGAATACAAGGAAGGCGACGCGGCCCTCCTCAATGGCCCGGCGCTGGAAAGCGACATTGATGTTGCCACACAGGATGACATCGACGCCCTGTTTGCCTGAACCACTTTGTGTTCAGTCGAAAGGAACCCGGCCACAGGCCGGGTTTTTTGTATGTGGGTGACGCGGGGAGCATCAACCCTGCACTAGGAGATACCCGATCATCAGCGTTACGGCACAGTAGAGCTCGGGAAAGCAGCCCACTCCTTCCGTCTTTGCAACATTCCGAATGGAGACCCGTTCCGATACCTGCCAAGTCTTGCCGGGAAGCGTTTCAATCGGTTGCTCTTGTTCTTTCAGCAAATTGCACTTGTGCCTTTGATACTTCCTCGATAAACATGAGAACAAATAGTGAATATCTGGTGTGGGTATGGCTGAACAGCAATCGGAACAAGGCGTGAAGCGGGAACGGGATCCGGTAACCGGGTTGCTTGAAGGGGATGACGGCAAGCAGCGTTGCTGGTGGCACGGTGGTCTGGAAGATTATGAAAAATATCACGACACCGAATGGGGCTGGCCGGTTGACGAGGACAGGCGGCTGTTTGAGAAAATCTGTCTTGAAGGTTTCCAGTCGGGTCTTTCCTGGCTGACGATCCTTCGCAAACGGGAGAGCTTCCGGGCTGCTTTTGCCAATTTTGAGTTCCAGAAGGTTGCCAGGTTCACCGAAGCGGACGTCGAGCGGTGTCTCAATGACAGCGGAATCGTGCGCCACCGCAAGAAGATCGAGTCGACCATCAACAATGCCAAGAGGGCGCTTGAGTTGAAGGCCGAATACGGATCGCTCGCGGCTTACTTCTGGTCCTTTGAACCATTGCCTGATAACCGTCCTGAGAAACTCGACTTTGAAACAGCCAGATCGCTTGGCAAGACTGCGGAAAGCACGGCTTTGTCAAAGGACCTGAAGAAAAGGGGATGGAGCTTTGTCGGCCCGACCACGGTCTATGCCTTCATGCAATCCATGGGTATGGTGAACGATCATCTGGAGGGCTGTTGCTGCCGCGAGCCTGTCGAACAGGCCCGGACAGAATTCACGCGGCCTGTTCCTCTTTGAGGCAGGCCACAGCCAGCTATCCACTTTTTACGTTCTGTGTCGTTTTCTGGCGGGCATAGTGCCGGTTTGCCTTGGCGCGGTTGCCGCAAGTCTCCATGCTGCACCATCGGCGGCGGCTGTTCCTGGTTTCATCGATGAACAGCCAACCACAGTCTTGCGCCGGACACATTTTCAGGCGCTCCAGTTCTCTCTTGTCCATCAGGATCGACATGGCGGAGATCGCGATCAGGGCTTCCAGCGGCTGCCCGGTTACGACTGCCTGGCCCCGATCCAATCCTGCCGGGTTAATTTGCCTGGCAGGCGCGAGCGCAGCCGTGTTTTGCCCGCCCTGCAACAGTGACCGGATGTCCGCTCGAAAACGGTGCAGATGATTCACATCTTCCGGCAGCATCGCGGGGCCGAGTTCCAGGGTGTCCAGCCAGATATTGAGGTCCTCAGGCGTCTCGATCTTTTCATGGATGACCTTGCCGTCTTTTGACCAGTCTGCCGTGTTGACGAAATCAAGGGCCAGTCGTCCGCCGATCAACCTGACCGGATGTCCATTTGCGTAAGCCATGTGAATTTCTAACCGTTGTAGCGGTTGACAATCAAGTTAAAGAATATCTAACCTGAATAAGGGTTAGGTATTTGGAGTTCCGGGTGAATGCGTCTGACGTTGCATGGAATATTGCTGGGCATGCGCCGGTTGATCCCGGTGAGTCTGTTTGTCATTCCTTTTGGCACCGCGTTCGGGATCGCGGCGATTGAGGCGGGGCTGGACCCGGTACAAGCCACGCTTGCAAGCGCATTCGTCTTTACCGCAACAGCTCAATTTGCGGCACTGGATTTCTTGACTGAACCTGTCGCTTTCGTTTCCCTGGCCCTGGTCGTCCTGGCTTTGAGCAGCCGGCACATCGTCATGAGCGCAGCCCTCTCAACATGGGTCAATCGACTGCCGAAATCCAAGCGTTTCCTCGTACTGGCCACGTTGAGCGACGCAAACTTTGCCGACGCATTGCCGGATCTCCAAGGTGGACAGGATGATCTTGGCAGGCTGTTCGGCGGTGGGGTCATGTTGTGGGTTACCTGGGTTGCCAGCACGGCTGTTGGAGCATTTGGTGGCAACATTCTTGGCGATACGGACGCATATGGGTTCAGCGTCGTCATGATCTGTTTTTTTGCAGCAACGGTCGCCGGTCAGGTGCAGTCCAGGACAAGATTGCTTGTCCCGGTCCTTGTCGCCATGGGGATTGCGGTTCTCACGTTGCCGGTCCTGCCGACGGGGTGGAACATCATTCTGGCCGCACTCGCCGGAGGCGCTGTTTCAGCGTGGCTGCATGCTGAGTAACGGCACGTTTCTGATTGCGGTTCTGATCATGGCAGCTGCGGCCTTTGCCACGCGGATCGCGGGCGCAGTCCTCATGTCCCGCGTCAGAACCACACGCAGCACCGACCTGTTTCTGGAGGGGCTGTCGGCGTCGGTCATCGCTGCGCTTGTTGCGTCTTTGCTTGCGCAATCGGATCTGAGAACTGCCCTGGCCGTCGCCGCTGCGATTGCCGCGATGCTGGTAACGAGAAGCGTGATCTGGGCCATGCTTGCGGGAATGGCATGCGCGGCCCTGATCTCAAGATTGCTTTAGAGCGGGGACCTTCTAACCGCCGACCTTTTCCTTGAGCGGTGCGAACAGCGGATTTTCCCTGGAAAAGACGTAATCCAGCGTCTCAACCGTTACCGTATCCGCGCCTTCTTCGATGAGCAGCTTGGCGCAATCGGCAACCGCATCTTTCGGGCACAGAACATTGACGCGATGATCGTCGTTGGCTTCCGAGAAGCGCTGCATCGCACCAACCCTGCTGACCGCTCTCAAAGCCTGAGTCCGGTCATCGACCACTGCCTTGATCAGCTTGACATCCCGGGCCGCTTCTTCTGCTGCGACCCGGTCAAGGATATCCCGGGCTGCGGCCAGGCTGGTGTCGGACCAGTCGGCATTGAGTGAAGCGACAAGATTGGCCTGGCTTTTCAGCATCACACCATCGGACAGGATCTTCAGGTTGTTGGCATGCAACGTGGAACCCGTTGTGGTGATGTCGACAATGAGCTCCGCGGACCCTGCGGCGGGCGCACCCTCGGTTGCTCCGGCACTCTCCACGATCCGGTAGTCGGCAATCCCGTGCCTGGCGAAAAAGGCACGGGTCAGATTGACGTATTTGGTCGCGACGCGGAGCCTGCGGCCATGGCGGTTGCGGAAATCCGAAGCGACATCGCTCAGGTCGGCCATGGTTTCGACGTCGATCCATGCTTTGGGGACGGCAACAATTACATCTGCCGGTCCAAATCCAAGCGGAGTGACGATGTGGACCACATTCTCCGGATCGGTGATGTTTTCGTGCACCAGGTCGAGTCCGGTGATTCCGAAGTGAACGGAGCCCTCGGAAAGAGCGCGCGCAATCTCCGATGCCGAAAGGAACGCGATCTCCGCATTGTGCAATCCCTTGATCGCACCGCGATAGTTGCGGGCGCCACCGGGTTGGAGAACCTTCAGACCAGCCCGCCCGAAAAAGGCATGGGTGTTTTCCTGAAGGCGGCCCTTGGAAGGAATGGCGATAATGAGTTTGCTCATGAGTTGGCCTCGATACTCGCGGCAATCCTGTCCAGCCACATGGAAAATCCGATGGACGGCACTTTCTGCGCCGCACCCAGAAGGGTGAGCAGCTTGTCGTAGCGGCCACCCCCGACCAGCGGTCCTTCGACCGCGTCCGAAGCTGCATGAATTTCAAAGACGAACCCGGAATAGTAATCCAGACGGCGTCCGAACTCTGCTGCGAACGTCAATCTGGTCCGGTCGATACCCTTGTTCTCGATGGCTGCCAGCCGCTGTTCGAAAGCTGCGATGGGCGCTTCAAGATCGAGCCGGTATTTCCGGGCAAAGCTGTTCAACGCGTCCGTCGCATTCGCACCGTCTGCTTTCAGCGAGAGATAGGCGGTCAGTGTTTCGGCAGCCTTGTCGTGCCCGTGTGCACCGCTTGCGAGCGCAGCCTGTTCCAAAAACCGGTCGGCGATTTCGCTTGGTGTCCGCCCGCCAACCGCGGCAATGCCCGCAATGGAAAGAAGATCTTCGACAACTGCATGTGCCGCAGTCGGGTCGGCACCTTCGAGCGCAGAGAGGAAACCCAGGCGGACGTCCCGGCTTTCATCGTCAGAAGACGAGCCCCCGGCCATTCTACCGATCGCAGCTGAAAGCTTGTCGGTCTCTCCGAAGAGGTCACGCAGGCGCCGACGCCAGACACTGGGCAGATCAAGCCCGGTCAACACCGCCGCAAACAGGGTCTCGTCACCAATGCGGATGGTGTTGGAGGAAACGCCGAACGTTTCGAGCGCATTGACGGAAAGGGCAAGAACGTCCGCATCCGCTTCGGCGATGTCACTGCGCCCAAGGCTTTCGGCACCGAGTTGCGGAATTTCGCCAAGACCGTCCGGACGCTGCCGGAACACCGGCCCGTTGTAACAATAGGCCGCCGGCAGAGTTGCCTTCTGGAACGCCAGGTGATGACGGCAGACGGGGATGGTGAAGTCCGGGCGAAGGCAAAGATCCACGCCATCGGTGCCGCTGGTCAGGAACAGGCGGCGGCGAATATCTTCTCCGGTCAGATCAAGAAACACGTCGGCCGGTTGCAGGATCGGCGGATTGACGTGGCTATGGCCCGCCGACTTGAACAGGTCCAGTACCGCATCGATCTTTGCCGGGTCCAGTCCGGGTGTTTCTACCGCCGATATCATGTTTCAGCCCTCGTTCTGGCGCCTGCGGTCGTCGGCTTGACCGTCAAGAATGCCACGTACGGTTTCGATCAGGTCAGCTTCTTTTACCGTGACCTGCGCCGGGCGGCTTTCGCGCCAGGTAATATTGTCGGTGATCTCTTCCGAAAGACGCTTGCCTTCGATCAGGTCCTTGATCTGCAGCTCTCCGGCTTCGCGCTCATCGGAACCCTGAATAATGGCCACCGGGCATCCGCGCCGGTCGGCATATTTCAGCTGATTGCCGAACTTCTTCCAGTTGCCCTGGTACATCTCGGCGCGGATCCCGGCCGAGCGCAGGTCCTGGACCATTTTCTGGTAGCGGCCGAGCGCGGCAACATCGCCATCCATCACCGTAACGAGAACCGGTGCAACCACGTCGGAAGTGCTCAGCTTGCCAAGGTTCTTCAGCGCAGTCATCAGACGCGAAACGCCGATGGAAAAACCGGTTGCCGGAACGTCGCGCCCGGTGAAGCGTTTGACCAGGCCGTCGTAACGGCCGCCGCCGCCAACGGAGCCGAACTGGACCACTTCACCCTTTTCATTGGTGACGTCGAACAGGAGTTCTGCTTCGTAGACAGGGCCCGTGTAGTATTCCAGGCCGCGAACGACGGACGGATCAATCTTGATCCGGTCATCGCCGTAACCGCAGGATTCAAAAATGGCCGCCATCGTGTTCAATTCGGTGATGCCGTCATTTTCCAGGGAGCCTGTGCCAGAGACAAAAGCGATAATGCTGTCGATCGCGGTCTCGTCCAGCTCTGCACCTTTTGTGAAGTCGCCGCTTTCGTCCTTCCGGCCTTCGCCGAGCAGGAGGCGCACGCCTTCAATGCCGAACTTGTCGAGCTTGTCCATTGCGCGCAGAACTGTCAGGCGACGCTCACCATGTTCTTCGCCGCCCAGTCCGACGGATTCCAGAACACCGTCCAGAACCTTGCGGTTGTTGACGCGAATGACATATTGGCCGCGCGGAATGCCAAGGGCTTCCATGGTGTCGGCCATCATCATGCACATTTCAGCATCGGCCTGAACGCCCGGCGCCCCGACTGTGTCGGCGTCAAATTGCATGAACTGGCGGAACCGGCCGGGCCCCGGCTTTTCGTTCCGGAAAACCCAGCCCGCGCGATAGGTGCGGTAGGGGAGCTGGATCTCGTTGATGTTCTCCGAAACATGACGTGCGAGCGGTGCCGTCAGGTCGTAGCGCAGGCTCATCCACTGTTCGTCATCGTCCTGCACGGAAAAGACACCGGCATTCGGCCGATCCGTGTCGGGCAGGAACTTGCCCAGGCAATCGGTGTATTCGAACGCGGGCGTTTCGATCGGATCGAAGCCGTATTGTTCATAGACCGCACGGATCTTGCCGATCATCTCGTCTGTTGCACGGATGTCTTCGGCAGAACGGTCGACAAAGCCCCGCGGCAGCCGGGCCTTCAGTTTGTTCGGTTTTTTGGCCATGAGGTCCTTGGATCCTGGCGAGTTCTCCACCAGTTGCAGTCGCGACAGACCGGCAACCGGCGCTTAGATTGTTGCGGTTGTCCTAGACGAAACAGGTCTTGAGGGCAAGGTTCACAAGCGGGTGAGAAGGTCCTGTTTGGCACCGTTATGGCCGGACAATCAGAAGAAAGCCGGACGAATGCCTTGTTTGCATCACAGTTGACGTTAAAAGGAGCTGCGGACAGGCGGAGACTTGGCGGTGCGAACGGCGCAGCCATAAATGCGAAACCTGCGATTGATTGGCGAAAATCTCGTGGGTCTTTTCTTGTATTTAACCTCTGGCAAGCTATGTTCCGCGCGGTTTCTAAAGGGATTGGGGCCTGCCTTGCAGAGAAATGCCGGGTAAAGCCAGGCGAATGAAGGTTGAAGATGAGTAGTGCAGTGGGTGTGGCGGACAGCAATGCCGGAGCGGAAGTCATGTCCGCGCCGCAGGTTGCGGCAAGGAAATCTGCTGAACTTAGCGTGATCCTGCCGAGCTTCAACGAAGCATCCAACATCCCGATCCTGGTCGGCCTGCTGGACGAAGCATTGCGGGGCATCGACTGGGAAGCGATCGTCGTCGACGACAATTCTCCTGATGGCACCACGGAAGTTGCGCGCGAGATCGCTCAGCGCGACCCGCGCATCCGGGTTATTCGCCGCATCGGGCGCCGTGGTCTGTCAGGTGCCTGCATCGAAGGCATCCTGGCATCATCCGCACCTTACGTTGCAGTGATGGATGCCGACCTTCAGCATGACGAAACACTGTTGCCGAAAATGCTGGCCGAGCTGAAGTCCGACGACACCGATCTCGTGGTCGCAAGCCGCAAGGTAGATGGTGGCACTGTTGGCGAAGGGCTGTCTTCCATTCGTGCCTGGGGATCCAATATCGCGAATGGTCTTGCGCAAAAACTTCTGAATGTGACCTTGAAGGACCCGATGAGCGGGTTTTTCATGGTCCGGCGGGAAAAAGCGGAAGCGTTGGCTCCGAAGCTCTCGCCCCAGGGCTTCAAGATCCTTCTTGACCTGGTTTCAAGTGCCAACGGTTCTTTGAAGATCAAGGAACTTCCCTTCACGTTTCGCGAGCGCCAGCACGGCGAAAGCAAGCTGGATACGCTCGTAACGCTCGATTACTTCGGCCTGCTTCTGGCCAAGTATTTCGGCGACGTCGTGTCCGTCCGTTTCCTGATGTTCGGTCTCGTCGGGGCCAGCGGCCTTGTGGTGCATCTGGCGGCCTTGCGAATTTTCCTGTTGGGCGACATTGAGTTCAACATTGCGCAGACCGGGGCCTCGTTCGTCGCCATGACGTCGAACTTCTTCCTCAACAACCAGCTGACCTACAGGGATCGGAGGTTGCGCGGTACCCAGGCGCTTGTCGGACTTCTGACATTCTATGCGGTGTGTTCCGTCGGGGTTCTGGCAAATGTCGGCGTAGCAAACCTGATGTATGCGGATCCGGCCTATTGGTGGTTCGCAGGTACCGCCGGTGCGATCATGGGTGCAGTGTGGAACTATGCCGCAAGCTCCGCATTGACCTGGCGGAAGTCATAAAGGCTGAACCGTGAACCCCGGAACACAGGCACCAGCCTTGCCGTTCTTCTTGCGTCCGGCAGGGCTGATGGTGATCGTCGGATTGCTGACGATCCTGAAGATATATGCCGCCGCCAACGCGCATTTTGTCGAGGATGAAGCCTACTACCGGATATGGGGCCTGTTTCCGGCGTTGAGCTATTATGACCATCCGCCGATGATCGGCTGGTGGATCGCGGCGGGGCAGGCGATTTTTGGCGATACCGTTTTTGCGGTCCGCTTTCTGGTGATATTGACCGGTCTGATCGGTACGCTCGCCCTCTGGCGAACCGCTTCCATATTGTTTGACGAACGGGTCGCCGGTTGGGCGGTGCTTTTTTTCAACTCCAGTCTGCTGGTCGGGATCGGCGGCATACTGGCAACACCTGACGCCCCTTCCGTATTTTTCTGGGGGCTCAGCCTGTGGGCGCTTGCCGAACTCTCCCGTTCACGGAACGCCAACTGGTGGCTGATGGTCGGCCTGATGGCGGGGTGCGGCCTGCTCGCGAAATACTCGGTGCTCTTCCTGGGGGCGGGGATTGTACTCTGGCTCCTCTGGGTGCCCGGTTCACGCCGATGGTGGACAACCTGGCAGCTCTGGGCCGGAGGAGCGATTGCGGTCATCTGCTTTTTGCCGGTCCTTTACTGGAACCATGCTCACGAGTGGGTGAGCTTTTACAAGCAGTTCGGCAGGGCCGGAAGCGGTGGTTACACGGCAAAGTACATCTTCGAGTTCCTTGGGGCCCTGATCGGCCTTCTCAACCCGCTGATTGCAATCCTCGCAGGTCTTGGTGCTGTGACGTTGTTCGGAGCCTTCCGCAAGAGGGAAAACGCTGCATCCTTGCTGATCCTGACTGCGTTGCCTTTCATACTTTACCTTCTTTATCATTCCCTGCATTCGCGGGTTCAGGCCAATTGGCCCGCCCCGCTGTTTCCGGCATTCGCGATCGCCGCTGCAGTCTTTGTGGCCGGACTACGTGCTGATCAGGCCTTCTGGAAACGACTCGCTGCCGGAGGCGTTGGTCTCGGCGTCCTGATCGCGGTGGTGGTGCAAATCCATGCCGTGTCGCCGGTAACTGGTCAGTTTGCCCGCAAGGACCCGACTTTCCAGCTGCGGGGCTGGCCAGAGATTGGTGAGGCGGTTCGGGCGTTCGTGACGAAAGAAGGCGCAGCTTATGTTGCGACGACCAGTTACGGGTTGAATGGCCAGATCGATTACCTCCTGAAAGATACGGTGCCGGTCGTCCAGCTTACCGAACGAATTCGCTATATCATGGCGCCGGAACCGGACATGAACCTGTTCGGCAAGCCGGGTCTCTACGTCACGGAAAAGCGCCGCAACAAGGAAGGCGATCTCAAGAAATCCTTCTCGAGCGTTAAAGAGCTTGGAGAGCTGGAGCGCAAGGTGGACGGTGTTCGGCTGGAGGATCTCGTCGTCTATCGGATCGAAGGTCCAATCGGGCCGGTATTCGAGCCGATGGAAGTCAGGTGAACTGGCAGGATCCTTCAGCAAACGCGAACAACATACTTGCAAAGTCTCTGCGAATGCCGCAGGGAAGAGAAAGTACTTTCAGCATCTGGTCCGCCCGCGGAAATTCATGAAGCGCATTACACTTGGAGCTCTTGATTATGGTCTCGCTTTCGGGGTCGATCGCGCTTTGCGGGACCTGGCCGAACGTGGCCGTTTGAGCGCGCTGGGAGCGCTGGTGGCAACGGAATTGTGGCCAAGAGAGTTCCGACCGCTTCAGGAATTGTCAGAAAAGGTCGGCGATCAGGTGCTCTTCGGCGTGACGCTGGCTTTCAGTGGCGACCGCGTATCTCCCGTCAGCGCCCGTATGCAGGAAGTCTACGGCGATCGCATGATGACGAGGGAAAAGCTCCAAAGACGGGCCTTCTTTCGGCTGTTGCCCGACGAACTGTTGTTCGAGGAAGCGCAGGCTCAATTGGCGAGATACAGCGTGCTGATGAAGCGCCAGCCGGATTTCATTGCTGTGCGGGAAGGTTTGCTTGAACGCTCCTCGCTGGCCCGTCTCGTCTTCAAGGCGGTGCAAAGCTCGGATTTCGACAATCCGCCACTGGTCGTGTCGCCGATCCGCTCCGGTCTCAAGACGCTACGACTTGCAAGACTGGCGAAGTCGTATCAACTGCAAATGCTCCCCAAGGCAGAGCCTCTGCCGGAGATAAGCGACGCTGAAGAACTGCACCGGCTGTTGCACAATCACTTTGACGGCATGAGCGACCGGAGCTTCGTAGCAGCGATCCCGGGCCAGGCTGACGACCGGCTGCGGCGGAATGAGCCGCGCAAGAAAATTGCCATTCGCGAATGCCAGTATGAAGTTCTGTCGAGCGACCGGTTTTTCCGGACGTTGGACAAAAAGGATGTTTTTTTGAACTAGATTTGATGACCGGCAGCCTGCGGTTTTGTGCATTGAATGCCGGTACAACGAAAAAACGGCCCTGCGGGGAACAGAGCCGTTTTTCGTGGAGGTCAAGAAGGGGGGAGGGGCGACCCCGCTTCCATGTCCTTTGATATAGGGATATTTTGCTTGATTGCACGTGATGGAAATCACAGGATTGCGCTTGGGCAAAAAAAATTGGTGTCGGCATAAGTACAGGCAGGGGTCAGGCGTGACGGAAATTAGAGACTTTTTGAAGAACAGCTTTTCTCTTGAAGGGCTTGAATCGGAATTGGCGGTGGGTTTGTCCCGCCTTGCCAGGTCTATGAAAATTGCTGCCGGTACAATCCTCTTTGAAAATGGCGATCCCGGAAACGGCTGTTATGCGGTTCTGGAAGGGTCTTTGAAAGTGTCGCTTCTGTCGGTGGAAGGTGATGAACAGCTACTGGCGGTGCTGGGACCTGGCGATCTGGTCGGAGAACTCGCCTTGCTCGATGGGCGGCCACGATCTGCCACGGTCAGCGCGTTGAAAGAAGCCCACCTTGCTTTTATCGACAAGGCTGCATTTGAACGTTTTGCCGACGAACATCCTGCTGTCTATCGTCATATGCTGTCTATCGTCGGAAAGCGGTTGCGGCATGCAAACGACGTCCTTGCCGCGCGTTCTTTCCTGCCGCTCCCTGGCCGTGTGGCGCAAACTCTGCTCCAGCTTTCCGAGACCTTCGGCAAGCCGCTTGATGATGGTCGTGTTCTGATTCATTACAAACTCAGCCAGGCTGATATTGCCAACATGGCAGGTGCCGCCCGCGAAAACGTCAGCCGAGTGCTCAATGACTGGAAGCGCTCCGGCACGATCAGCCGGATTTCCGGCTACTATTGTCTTGAACAGATCGACTTCCTGGAACAGGCATCGACGCTTTAGTCCGCTTCTTCGAGCAGGGAAGCCACCTGGGTTCCTGCTAGGATCGACGCCAGCGTTTCCGAGTTTAGGCTGTCGAGAAAGGCTTCTGCGGCCCGGGCCATCGCGCCTTTCAGGGCGCAACGGGGCAGAAACGCGCATATTGCCGGCTGGGGTTTCAGGCAGGCAACCACGCCGAGATCGGGTTCTATCAGTTTGACGACTTCACCCAGGCGGATGCTGTCCGGTGATCTGGCCAGACGTATGCCGCCGCCGCGTCCGCGCGTCGTTTCCAGATAACCGCCTCTGGCCAAATGTGCGACGATCTTCATCACATGGGACTTGGCCAGCCCGAGTTGCTCGCTCAATTTGTCGACGGTTTGCGGTGCGTCCGATTGAGCCGTGGCCATCAGAATTCTCAACGCAAAATCGCTGGCCTGACTGAGGCGCATAGCAGGGTCCTATAAAACATTCATATTAGATGTTGATTTTAGCGCGTGTCTGTGTCATTTAAAAGATGCATCTTAAATGAATGTTTTGGAGGCGGCGATGGAAGCCCGTAATTCCGCTTCGAACCGATACAAACTGCAAAGGCGTGTCGTGCCCGAAGCCGGTGATCGTCTGCAGCGGTATGAAAACGTCGACGAACAATCGATCCACGTGCTGGTGCACACGTTCTACGGCTGTGTCCGTCAGCATCCGCGGCTTGGAGAAATTTTCGAACGCCGTCTTGAAGGCAAGTGGCAGGAACATCTGCCGAAAATGGAAACCTTCTGGCAGGCCGTGTTGCTGAAAAACGGCGCCTACAAGGGCAAGCCGGTGCCGGCCCATCTGAAGCAGAAGGAGCTGGTAAGCTCCGATTATGCCGAATGGTTGAGCGTCTTTCGTCCGGTTGTCCGCGAGCTGTTCGTTCCCGAACTTGCCGACGAGATCATTGCGGTTGCCGAACGCATCGCGCAAAGCCTCTGGCTTGCGACATTCGGAATTGCCGGTGCGGAGCCGCCCCCGGAACTGTCCTCCCGCGAAACGCACTGGAGCGGATCATGTTAGTCGGAGTAGTGCTTGTAGCAGAGGCACTCGTGGCTGTCTGGTTCACCGTGTTTTCGATCATGTTGATGTCCATGTATCTGGACTCGCGCAAAATGCCGTTGCCGAAGCTTGATGTTGCCGGGCGCACGCTTATCGGCAGTGCGAAACTTGCCTTCGTCACCGGCATGCTCGCTCTGGTGGTCCTGACGGTCGCCGAATTGCCGTCATTCAGTTAGGAATGGAAAATGTCGATGTCGAAATTGTTGCCGCGCGGGTTGCCGATTCTGCTGATCTGGATTGCCGCACCGCTCCCCCTGTGGATCATGCTGATCCTGATGCTCATCGTCTGAACAGCTACCCTTGTGCTCTTGTCCACTCACGTTACTCTGGTCTCAACTGAAATTGAGGGAGTTGAGGCGTGAGCGACGACGAACCGAGCGGTGAACTGACATTGCGCACGATGGCAATGCCTGCCGACACCAATGCCAATGGCGATATCTTCGGGGGATGGGTTCTGTCCCAGATGGACCTGGCGGGCGGCATCAAGGCAGGACAGCGAGCCGAAGGACGCGTCGTGACTATTGCGGTCGACAAGATGAAGTTCATCCGGCCCGTTCAGGTGGGTGACGTGCTCTGCGTCTACAGCGACGTTGTTCGTGTCGGCAATTCTTCCATGGAAATCAAGCTTGAAGCCTGGGCGTTGCGCCATCGGTATGGCGAACGCGAAAAAGTGACCGAGGCGATTTTCACCATGGTCGCGGTCGACGACGACGGCAAACCACGTCAGGTCCCCAAGAAGGACTGACCGTTCAGCTGGAAAATGCCGGTTGAGGCCTGTGCCGGTTGAGGATATCCGCAAAGAGGTCTTCGTCCACGGCACAGGTGCAGCCCTTGGCCCACAGGTGAAGCAGCGCTTTCAGGCGCTCGATGCGTTCATCCGGGTGAAGGGGGGACTTGTGACGCGGCAGACCGCCGATGAGGCGCAGACATTTGATCCGCGCCAGGACACAATCCTCGGCAGCTTGCTGCCAGATCTCCGATCCGGCAATTTCGACTTCCGCCGCCAGATGGTCTTCGATCAGATCGGCCGCAATTCCGGCAAATGGCTGTTTAGACAAAAAATCCTCCATCGGTTGCCCGAGGAGGACTGGCGCATGAAAATCAACCGCTTCGTTGCCGATTAGCCTCTAACGAGGATCAAACCGACCGCATCCCTGTTGCGGAAACCACCTTGCCCGGTCTGGCAGGTTGGCGAGGGCGCCAGCCCTTCTCTTGATGATGGCTGGCTTATGCCATGTCCTTCCGACCTTGGCAAGTCTGTCTGTATGCGACAGATCTGTTCATGATGGAAATTCCTTTGTCGGCAGACAGCTGGCAGGGCGGTTCCCTTCAGGCCGCTGCCGTTTCGGCGGAACCGCCGCTGGCTGCTCCTCAATTGCAGACCGAAAATAGCGCGTCAGTAGTGCGGCGGTTTTTCGATCTGGTGACCCGGCAGAACGTTTTCCATCAGTTCTTCCACCTGATCCGTCATGTTATTGAGTGCTCGCGTCAGCCGGTCAATCTGTTTTCCCTGTTCAACGACGACACCGCTGAGTTCATCGATCGTATGGGCTGCATGAGCCAGGTCGATTTCGAGCTTTTCAATCCGGGCCTCATGTTCATTGGCCATTTCCGGCTTCCCTCTTGTAGTTTGATAATGCGGTTCACACCCGGAACGGTGAAGCGCACGTATAGGCGGATTATCACAAAAGAACAAATCCATTCATCGTATCTTGCCGATGGTTCAAATCAGTGGCAAATGCCTTATATGAAACCCGGAAACCCGATATTCGTATCCGGGGAAAATCACTTCAACGAGAGAAATTCATGACCGCCTTGTCCGATTTCCAGATTACCCGCAAATGGCCGGCCCAATATCCGGACCGGATCCAGCTTTATTCCCTGCCGACACCGAACGGCATCAAGGTGTCGGCCATGCTGGAGGAAACCGGTCTTCCCTATGAGCCCCACCTCGTGGATTTCGGCAGTAGTGATCAGCATTCTCCCGAGTTTCTTTCACTCAACCCGAACAACAAGATTCCGGCGATTATCGACCCGAACGGGCCTGATGGGAAACCTCTGACCCTGTGGGAGTCCGGCGCCATTCTGCTTTACCTTGCCGAAAAGTCCGGCAAGTTGCTGCCGGAAAATCCGGCCGCCAAGTACGAGGCTATCCAATGGGTCATGTGGCAGATGGGTGGTTTGGGGCCGATGACGGGCCAGCTGGGTTTCTTCCATAAATTTGCCGGCAAGGAGTATGAGGATCGCCGCCCGTTCGAGCGTTACCGCGACGAAGTCATCCGTCTGCTTGGTGTTCTGGACAGGCAGCTGGAAGGGCAGGGGTTTATCGTTGGCAACGAATACTCGATCGCCGACATCACCTGCTGGCCCTGGGCGCGAAACATCAACGGCTTCTACGAGGCGGCCGAAGTTGTCGGATACCAGAATTTCAGGAATGTCGTTCGCTGGGTGGACACCTGCGTGAACCGGCCGGCCAGCGAGAAAGCAATCAACATTCCGGCGCGGGTCTAGCGCAAGGGTTTTTGAGGGAAAGGCGGCGGATCGTCGCTTTTCTCACGGCAATTAAAGAAAGCACAGTGCTATCTGGCCACTTTATTGCCGCCAAGCAGCAAGTCCAAGAGTTGGAGGAGATCGTGTTGGCGGTCTGCTTTTGTGCGCCCACTCAGCGCTTCCAGGCCGATCAGGCTGCCGTAAAGCAGCCTTGAAAAGCTTCGGCATTGCGGTTCGGGAATGCCGCAGTTTGAAAAGAGCTCCGTCACATAGTTCAATCTCTTTTCGTCGACCGTCTTGACGGCTTCAAAGGCGTGCTCATCGTATCGGCCCCAGTCCCGGATTGCAGCCTCTACGTTCACACCGCCATAGGCATACGTGTCGGTATTCGTTGCCACTTCCACCAGAAGGTAAAGTCTTCCGGCTGAGTTTTCGCCGGAATTGTCGACCAGTTGAATGATCGCTTCGGTTGCCTTGCGCTGCCAGTGCTCAAGCATCTGAAGTTTCAGGGCGGGTACATCCTTGAAATGCCAGTAGAACGACCCCTTGCTGACTTTCAGCTCACGGGCAATCGCCTCGGCTTTGATCGCTTGAGGGCCGCCCGCGCATAGGGCTCTGAATGCTGCCTGGATCCAGTCTTGTGACGTCAAGCGTGTCTTTTGTTCCTGCATGATTTTGCGACCATACGGTGGCGTATTGACAGGCGCAAGCAAGTCAACATACGGTGCCGTATGGTTTTGATCGGAGGTTCAAGTGGTCACGTCAGTTGCAAGTGTTCTCTTTCTTGTTTTGGCCGGGATTTCGGCTTTGCATCTCTATTGGGGCTTTGGAGGACTTTGGCCGGCGCGGGACGAAGCAACCCTTGTGCGTATGGTGGTCGGGGCAAAGGGCATGAGGCAAATGCCCGGCAGGACTTTAACCGTTGTGGTCGCTGGACTTATTGCGATTGCTGCAATCTTGCCGCTTCTGTCTGCAGGTATTCTGACCTATCCGGTCGCGACAGTTTTGCCGTCCGGACTGCTTCCGACAATGTTGAGTTTGTCGCTAGCCGGTATTGGGTTGATCTTTTTGGGAAGAGGAATTTTGAGCTATACGCCATATTTCGCCCACATGCAGGCCGAAGAGCCTTTCAGAACGCTGGACAGGCGATATTACGCGCCACTGTGCCTGGTTTTGGGGGCAGGTTTCATGTTCCTGGTGTTTTCCTGAGGGAGCCGACTTGTTTCTGTGAGACGGTTCGCAAATTCGCGTCATCACGTTCTGACCGTAAAACGAATTTCAACCCAGGTATTCGCGCAAGGCCGGAGGTGGACTTTCGAACAGCTCGGAAGTCGGCACAGGCGCGTGCGCGATGCCCTCGGCGACCAGCACCGTCTGATCCGCAATCCGGCGCGCATCTTCGGGAGCATGACTAACCATCAAGAGCGTCGTGCCGGTTTCGAGTGCAAGGTCTGAAACCAGATCCAGCATTTCAGTCTTCAGGGCAGGACCCAGGGCGGCAAAGGGCTCGTCCAGCAATAACAGTTCCCGCTTCTGCACCAGAACGCGGGCAAGAGCCGCACGGCTTTGCTGCCCGCCGGAAAGCTCCGAAGGTTTGCGTGTCGCCATGCCGTGCAGACCGACGCGTGCCAGGGCGGCCTGCACCTGGTTCCGCTCGTCCTTGGACAGTTTTCCGTTGGGCCGTAGTCCAAGCGCGACATTCTGTTCTGCTGTCAGATGAGGGAAAAGATTCCCATCCTGAAAGAGCATGGCAATCGGACGCTTGCCCGGGGAAAGGGATGTGAGATCTATCTGTTTCCAAAGGACTTGGCCGCGAGTGAGGTCACGGAAACCGGCAATCGTTTCCAGCAGTGTCGATTTGCCTGCTCCCGAAGGGCCAATGATCGCGACACGGCTCCCGGCCTCAATCACAAAGTCGGCATTCAGGGTGAAACCGCCATTGGCAATACTGCATTCGTCAAGCTTCAGCATGCCAACGTCCTCCGCGATCCAGGAGCCAGAAAACCGTCATTGATAACACGAGAAGCAGCAATGCACCGCCGGCAGCCGCCTGCATCTGGTAAGCCCCCATCAGTCGGTAAATCTGCAGCGGCAAAGTTGCAGTCTCGGCATTTGCAAAAAAGGTTATGACGCCGAGATCGCCCATTGAAAGAGCAGCAGCCAACCCGGCGGCAAAACCGATCTGGGGGCGCATGCGGGGGATCAGTATTCGGGAAAAGAACACTCTGCCTTCCATGTTGAGAGAAAGAGCCAACCGGCCATGCCGCTGGACGACATCGCGGGCAGCCGGGACAAGGATACGAAGGGCGAAAGGCAGCGCCATCACCGCATTCACCAGCGCAGTGACGGGCAGAGCAAGTGAGGTCGGATCGACCAGAGGCCGAAGCACAATGAACAAACCAGTGCCGATGACCAACGGCGAGGCGGCAAGCCCGAGGATACCGCTGACGTCCACGAAGCCGTATCGCCCGGTAGCGATGGTCGCCGCCATGGGAAGTGCCATCAACAACAGGACAAAAGTGCTCAGGGCTGCTACCGCCAGCGAGGTCATTGCTGCCTGAACCACGACCACCGGTAACGAGGCAAGGCCGACAAGGCCAGAGATCACCACCGACATCAGCGGCAGAAGAAGAAAGACTGAGGCAATCGCGATCCAAATCGTGTCGACAATCGGCTTCCCGCCATCCCAGCGGCGAATGGCCCGGTCAAGTCCGGCACCAAAGCCGTCCCCCCGCGAGAGTTTGAGTGCGGCGTATGCTGCTGCCGTTGTCAGGACCAGCTGCAGCGCCGACAGCATCGCTGCCCGGCTGAGGTCGAAGTCATACGTGAAGGCCTGATAGATCGCCAGTTCGATCGTCGTGGCACGGGGGCCGCCGCCCAGGGTTAGCGCAACTGCAAAGCTCGTCAGGCAAATGGCAAAAATCACAGCCAGAACGCCGGGAAGGATCCGCGCCAGCATCGGCAACTCGATCAGCCGGAACATTGAACGCTCGTCACAACCCAACTGGGCCGCGAGACGAAATCGTTCCGAAGGAACCTCCTGCCAGCCTTGCAGAATCAGGCGAGTGGCCAAAGGCAGATTAAAAAAGACATGCGCAAGGACAACGCCATGCAATCCGTAAATGCGGATAGGTGGCAGGCCGAAGAGGCCAAACGCGTCGGAAATCCACCCCGCGCGTCCGAAGACCTGGAGGAGGCCGATTATGGCCACGATGACGGGAAGGATGAAGGGAGCCCCGAGAAGGGCGATCAACACGCTTCGGCCCGGAAACCGCCGCCTTGCCAGCGCACGGGCAACCGGGATTGCCAATCCGGCGCTGATCAGGGCGGAAAGCACCGCCTGCGTAAGCGTAAAGCGCAGCGCTGCCCAGTCAGCCGGACCAAATCCTTGCCCGGCTTCAGCGCGCAGCGCAATTGCGGCCAGCGTGCCCAGAATCAGCGCGGCGACGACAGCCGCCGACGCGATCCCCGGGAACGGATTTACTGGCTGAGTGCGCCCAGCCATTCCGCCAACGCTTCTTCCCGCACTTTGGCGGCTTCATCAGCGCCCAAGAGTAGGGATTTTTCCGGAGTGTGCAGGGTTTCGAAGCCTTTTGGCAGTCCGCCCTCCGGAGTAATTGCAGGATACATCCAGTTCGTGGTCGGAATGATGGATTGGAACACGTCGGAAGTCATGAACTCCAGAAACTGATCGGCCAGTTCCGGCTGATCCGTGCCCGCCATTTTCGCAGCAACTTCGACCTGCATGTAGTGACCTTCGTCAAAGGCGGCAGCAGCCTTGCTGGCGTCGTCTTCGGCAATCAGGTGATAGGCCGGTGAGGTGGTGTAGCTGAGCACCATGTCCGCTTCCCCTTCGAGAAACAGTCCATATGCTTCCGACCAGCCCTTGGTGACAGTGACGATATTGTCCGAAAGACCTTCCCAGATTGCCGAAGCTTCGTCGCCATAAACTGCCTTGACCCACAGCAGAAGGCCCAGTCCCGGTGTCGACGAGCGTGGATCCTGAATGAGGATCTTGGTATCGCTCTCTGCCAGTTCGCGGAAGTTGCCGGGTGCCTCGGCGTCCTTGTTGTGCACGAAAGCGAAGTAACCCCAGTCGTAAGGCACGAAGGTTTCGTCGTTCCACTCAATCGGCAGCGCATATTCGGTGCGTACGGAATGGGGCGCGAAGAGGCCGGTTTCCTTTGCAGCGGCAATCAGGTTGGTGTCCAGACCAAGCACGATATCCGCGTCGGAATTCTCCCCCTCCAGCCGGATGCGCGACAGAAGAGCTGCGCCATCTTCGATGCCGACGAGGTTCAGCTCGCAATTGCAGACGGCTTCGAAAGCTTCCTTCACCTGCGGGCCGGGGCCCCAGTCGGAAACGAAGCTGTCATAAGTGTAGACGGTCAGCTGGGGTTTGTCGGCGGCAATCGCCGATGTTGCGCACAATAGTCCCGCAGCAAAGAGCAGATGTTTCATGTCATCCTCCATTGCGGCGAGAGGGCAAGGATGGATGAAACCGCTACCTTTCCCTCCGCCGGTTCTAGCCGGTTCAGGTTCAACGGGTTTGCCAGAACGGCATCTCAGCGCGAATTCCTCACGCACCCCGAGGTAAGGCCGTGATTATCTGGAAATGCGTCTGAGCACAACAGGATTACGGTTAGCTGGATAAAGATTGTGATGGCCTTACACCAGTGCATCCGATGAAGGTTTCTCGGGCGAACGCAGGTGCATTCGATCAATCCTCATTGAAAGCCCATGCCACCCCTGGTGCCGCAATTCGGCACAGACTGAAGTGACGGGTGGCTGCAAACGCAAAAAGGGCGGTCCGAAGACCGCCCTTTCCGTAAAGCTTTGAGCTTTGGACTTCTTAGAAGCCCATGCCGCCCATACCGCCCATGTCGCCACCCGGCATTGCCGGTGCTGCTTCTTTCTTCGGCAGCTCAGCAACCATGGCTTCGGTGGTGATCAGCAGACCAGCGACGGAAGCTGCGTCCTGCAGAGCAGTACGAACAACTTTGGTCGGGTCGATGATGCCGGCTTCGATCATGTTGACGAAGTCTTCGGTCTGAGCGTTGAAGCCGAAGGTGTCGTCGTCGTTTTCCTGGATCTTGCCAACAACGATGGAGCCTTCGACGCCAGCGTTTTCGACGATCTGACGGATCGGAGCTTCCAGAGCGCGCAGAACGATCTTGATGCCGGCTTCGATGTCGGAGTTGTCGGAAGACAGAGCGGAGACAGCTTTCTTCGCACGCAGCAGAGCGGTGCCGCCACCCGGTACGATGCCTTCTTCAACGGCAGCACGGGTTGCGTTCAGAGCATCGTCAACGCGGTCTTTTTTCTCTTTCACTTCGATTTCGGTCGCACCGCCAACGCGGATAACTGCAACACCGCCAGCGAGCTTGGCCAGGCGCTCCTGGAGCTTCTCGCGGTCGTAATCGGAAGTGGTTTCTTCGATCTGAGCCTTGATCTGACCAACGCGGCCGTCGATGTCTTCCTTGGAACCGGCACCGTCAACAATGGTGGTGGTTTCCTTGGTGATGGACACCTTCTCAGCGGTGCCGAGCATGTCGAGGGTCACGTTTTCCAGCTTGATGCCGAGATCTTCAGAGATCACAGTGCCGCCGGTCAGGATAGCGATGTCTTCGAGCATTGCCTTACGGCGATCGCCGAAGCCCGGAGCCTTGACAGCAGCGATTTTCAGGCCGCCGCGCAGCTTGTTGACAACGAGAGTTGCCAGTGCTTCGCCTTCAACATCTTCAGCGATGATGAGCAGCGGACGGGAAGACTGAACGACAGATTCCAGGATCGGCAGCATAGCCTGCAGGTTGGAGAGTTTCTTCTCGTGCAGCAGGATGAACGGCTTTTCCAGGTCAGCAAGCATCTTGTCAGCGTTGGTGACGAAGTACGGAGACAGGTAGCCGCGGTCGAACTGCATGCCTTCAACGACTTCCAGCTCGGTTTCCAGAGACTTGGCTTCTTCGACGGTGATCACGCCTTCGTTGCCGACTTTCTGCATGGCTTCGGCAATGTCTTTGCCGACCTGCTCGTCGCCGTTAGCGGAAATGGTGCCGACCTGAGCAACTTCTTCAGAAGTGGTGATGGTCTTGGAAGCAGCTTCCAGAGACTTCACAGCTTCAGCAGCAGCAAGATCAACGCCGCGCTTCAGGTCCATCGGGTTCATGCCGGCAGCAACAGCTTTTGCGCCTTCCTTGACGATAGCCTGAGCCAGAACGGTAGCAGTGGTGGTGCCGTCGCCAGCGATGTCGTTGGTCTTGGAAGCCACTTCGCGCACCATCTGGGCGCCCATGTTTTCGAACTTGTCTTCCAGTTCGATTTCCTTGGCAACGGAAACACCGTCCTTGGTGATGCGCGGTGCGCCGAAGGCCTTGTCGAGAACAACGTTACGGCCTTTCGGGCCGAGGGTTACCTTGACAGCGTTTGCGAGGGTGTCCACGCCTTTGAGCATGCGCTCACGGGCGTCGGAGGAGAATTTTACTTCTTTAGCAGACATGTAGTCGTCTCACTTAAATTGGAATGATGTTGAGATCAGAAGCGGTTCGCTGATTTAAGCGATCACGCCCATGATGTCGGATTCCTTCATGATCAGGAGGTCTTCACCGTCGATTTTGACTTCGGTGCCGGACCACTTGCCGAACAGGACGCGGTCGCCTGCTTTGACGTCGAGAGCTACGATCTCGCCGTTGTCTTTGCGAGCGCCGGTGCCGACAGCGATGATCTCGCCTTCCTGCGGCTTTTCCTTAGCGGTGTCCGGAATGATGATGCCACCGGCGGTCTTCTCTTCAGAGTCGACGCGGCGAACTACGACACGGTCGTGCAGTGGACGAAATGCCATAAGACTGTTTCCTCTCATGAGCGCGCCCCACGCAATTGGCAGCGCGCGAGACATGATAAATGGGTTGACTTGCACGGGAGAGATCCCTCCCGCAGCTTCTTAGCACTCCCTCAAGGCGAGTGCTAACAGCGCCATCGATTTATGTAGCCGTGCTCTGGTTGTCAATGCTTTATGAGGAGAATTTAATGTCTGCGAACGCTTGTCGTCTCTAGCTTGGTAAATACGGCGATGTTAGGGCGAAATTAACCCGTTTTCGCTCTCAGGGCAGCAAGGCAGGATTCTACCTCAGACAGCTGATCCGCGGATGGGGAATCCGACCGGTGGACCAGATAGCATGGAAGCGGATAGATGTCTTTCCCGATCAGTCGCAATTGACCGCTGGCCAGGTATTCTTCCAGAAGGAAATACGGGAAGAGACCGCGTCCGCCGCGTTTCAACAAGTAGCGAAGGCCCATAAGGCAATTGCCCAGGAAAAGATTTTGCTTGAAAGACGGGTCGGTAACGGCTTCGACATGATGCTGATATTGTCTCCCGAGATCCAGATTGATGAAGAGCGGATCGCCCGGGAATGCCTCGGTAGCCTGCACCTCGACGCAGACCAGCTTCTCTGGAGGAAGTTCCAGAAAGGAAACCTTCGGCTCTGTAGGCTTCTCATGGGTGAGGGCAACGTCCAGCATGTGGCTTGCGACCGCTTCGCTCACATCCGTGATGTGATCGAAATTCAGCGCGAAAACCAGCTTGCCGTATGTTTTCTCCAGATGGATCGTAAGGTCGACAAGAAGCGGATCCCAGATGCTGAGTTGCGCGCCGATCCTCAGCGAGATCCGGTTTGACACCCGGTTGGCAAGTTCCGTAGAGGCGATTTGCCAGAGTGAAATCATTTCCTCGGCGAATGGACGGAACTCCTGGCCGAACTCCGAAAGAACCGTCCCGCCGCCGCCGCGTTCGAACACTCGCTTGCCGACGGCATCTTCCAGCGAGCGAACCCGGGCGCTGACTGTTGTCTGGGTGACACCAAGCCTGCGGGCCGCCGCGTGAAAGCCGCCGGTCTCAAGGACGGCAAGAAAGGCTTCAATTGCTTCAATTTGCATGCCGAAAGGTTTTTCACATCACACCGATGCAATCAATTCATTTTTCATTCCAGTTGGTGACAAGTATGTTCCCGCCTTTCACAGGGAGGACGCAATGGACAACAAGCATCAACCGACTTGGACCAGCTTCGAAAACGCGAGCAAGGAAGATTTCCTCGCGGTCATGGATTACGAAGACGCTTACAATGCGGCGCTACCCGATCGCATTCTGGAAGCAATCCGATCGCTGGATGAAGACTGGACGCCTTATCCGGTAAACCGCTACCAACACAGCCTTCAGGCAGCGACCCGTGCCTATGAAGATGGCGCCGAGGAAGAGATCGTCGTGGCGGCTCTTGTGCACGATGTCGGAGATATCCTGTCCCCCTACAATCACGGCGAACTGGCTGCTGCGATGATGAAACCGTATGTCAGTGAGAAGTGCCACTGGATCCTGACACACCACTGTGTTTTCCAGGGGTATTATTACAATCACTTTCTTGGCGGCGACCGTCATGCTCGGGAGAAATACCGGGACAGTCCCTACTGGGAAGACTGCAGGTACTTCTGTCACGAATACGACCAGAAGGCTTTTGATCCCGATTATCCTACAAAGCCGCTGGAGTTCTTCGAGCCGATGCTTCGCAGGGTGCTGTCCAGGACGGATGGGCACCTGGAACTTCTGGAAACCGCTGAAGAAACCGCCACCGCCTGAAGGCGTGTGGAGGCCTGAAAACGCAAAAAGCCCGCACAAGCGGGCTTGAACTTCGTGTTCAGTAACTGCATTTCCGTCAAAGGGGGCAGCGTCCTGCCTTGGTCCTGAAGGCAGTTTCTAATTTGCTTCGGAAATCTCGAAGGGCAGGGTAAAGTCGGCTTTGGTTTCCTTCACTTCGTCGGTGAAGCTGGTTTCAAGCTGATATTCACCTGCCGGCAATCCGCTGAACTGAAAGGTCAGCGCCGCTGCGAGCTCTCGTTGCTTGGAGCGGCCATTGCCGGCAAAGACAGCAAAGTTGTCTTGCTCGGCCAGTACTTGACCGGACTTGTTGAGCAGTCTGTAACTTGCCGTGAGTTCGAAGGCGTAATCGGCATTATTCTCGCGATAACCGTAACCCACAGGCTCGGCATAGATCGAAAGTGCTTCGCCATTTGAGAAGACAGAACTGGTGCGGGGCGTATATTGTCCGTAGGCAGCGCCGCCGTTTTCGGTGAAAGTCGCTATCGAAAATGCCAGGCCGGAAGCCTCCCATGCCTCGTTAAAGGCGGCCTGCGCCTGCGCAAAAGCTTCGGAAGGAGCCGAATTTGTCGCGGATTGGGCATGCGATGAAAGCGTCCCCGCAAACGTCCCCATGATTATGAGAACGGCGGATGCTATCCGCCGAGGTGCATGTCTTTCGGTCAGCAATGTCATTTTTCCCCGCACGCCCTTTAATCTTGTCGTTTTTTAGCGATTTCGCCGATATAGACCGACTTTTCGCAATAGACAAGAAAATGTGTGCAATGCGGTAAACGGTAGCCGGTTAAAGGCTGCGTGCCGTCCAGGATTGGCGTTTCCGGTAGATTGTCGACGGGCTGATTTCCAGCGCCGCGGCCGCCATGGCGATGTTTCCGTCAAATGCGTCCAGGGCATCTTCAATGATGCGCCGTTCCTGAGCCCACAAGGGTTCGATTGCGCCGAACGGCCGGCTTGGAGGCGCCATGCGGGAACGTTCACGCGACAGGTCGATCACGGCATTTGGGCGAGCGCTTTGATCCCGGATGACCATGGGGAGCATGTCGTAGGTAACGGCAGCCCCGTCATTCATGACAACAATCTGGCGGATCGTGTTTTCCAGTTGGCGGACGTTGCCGGGCCAGGAATAGGAAACGATCCGGGCTTCCGCATCTGCGTCAAAGCCCTTGAAACCACGGCGCTCTTCGCGTGTGTAGCGATCGAGAAACGTCTGTGCGAGCGGCAGAATGTCGTCACGCCGTTCCCGCAAGGGATGAAGATGTATCGGCAGGACGTGAAGGCGATAGTAAAGGTCTTCCCGGAAACGGCCCGCGGAAATTTCGTTCAGCGGATTTCTGTTGGTGGCACAGATGATGCGGGCATCCACTTTGCGTGTCTGTGTGTCGCCCAGGCGCTGAAAGGTACCGGTCTGCAGGAACCTGAGAAGTTTGCTTTGCAGCATCAGGTCCATTTCGCCTATCTCGTCCAGAAACAGGGTTCCACCATCGGCTTGCTCGGCCGCTCCTGCCCTGTTGTCGGCGGCCCCGGTGAATGCGCCTCTGACGTATCCGAAAATCTCACTTTCAATGAGATCGCGCGGTATGGCGGCGCAATTGAGCGTGATGAACTTGTTCGGTTGCCGTTCGGAGAGATCGTGAACAGCATTCGCGCACAGTTCCTTGCCGGTGCCTGACTCGCCTGTAATGAACACCGGGGCCTGTGATGGCGCCATGCGGGTGATCTGATCGTGAATCTCGCGCATCTGCGAAGAGATGCCGACGAGACGGCTCAAGCCGGCCGCTTCTCTTGAAGGCGATGTTGCCGCGGCTTGCAAGAGCGTCTTTTCCGCAATTGGCTCGCTTTTTGGCGTTTCGCTTACCGTAGAAGCTGCTGGCGCGGATACCGGACGGCGTTGCTGCAGCTGGAAAGAGATCTTGGAGGCCAGTGCATCAAGGGAGAACGGTTTCGTGAGGAAATCATGTGCGCCCGAGCGCATAGCGCTGACCGCACGCGATACCGATCCTTTTGCCGAAACAGCAATAATAACGGATTTTGGACACCGAACGGCGTAGGCTTCCAGGGCCTCGTCGCCGCCAATTGTTTCCAGATCGATGATGAGAATGTCAGTGGATTTGTCTGCCAGGTCCTGCAGGCAGGAACTGGAATCCGTGTACAGGATCGGGTCTGAACAAGATGCCGACAATTTGGCGCAGACAGCGGATGTACGGGCAGCCTCGGAAGCAGATGCGTCCAGAACACGTACAATTACAGGCAATGCGTTGCCCTCGTTACTCCCCATTGCTGGGTAACTCCCATCGCTCGAGCCGGATCATTCGAAAATCGAAAGATTCTTCGAATTGATAATTCCCGAACAGGGTAAACAAACCGTTGTCAGATGACGCAAATTGCAGTTTTGAAAGAGTTGGTTCGAGGAGAGGGCAGCATTTTCATAGTATCCCGGCAAGATATCCAACCACAAAACAACCCAAGGCTAAAATGATTACGAAAGGCAAGGGCAAGTGAAGTTGAGGCAGGCGTTGCATGTCAGTCACTCGGCTGAAAAGTGTGCCAGCCCGGTCCGCTTTCGCGGATGCGGCAAAAGCGTTGGGGGAGGAGGTCTTGAATTGGTCAAACTCCGGGAGATCAGACGAAAGGCCGCTCAAAAACGGCACTTCGTCTCTTCCCGGTGCAAACATGGGCAAGGGTAGCGAAGGGACATTTTCCTGCAGCAAATTTTCCGGATCGAGTTCGAACTTCGCGTTCCTGTTATCAGGAGCTGATGTCCCACGTGCAAGAGCAGTGTTCTGCCGACTGAACTGTGGTGCATAGCTCCCTTTGGGGATTGCAATACGCACCGGATCACCTGCACCTGACCCGGCGTAGTATGTGTCGAGGCGCCGTCTTAACCGAGCGGCCTCAACTCTCACGATCGGATCTGTAACCGGATTGAAATCTTCCGAGCGGCCAAGTGCCTCCACCGCAATCGTGTAGCCTTTTATCTTCTCCTGGCTATTGCTCAACGTCGCATGGACAACGAAGCCAAGAAAAGAACGCAACTGAGGGGCCGATTGAAACTCGGAGCTGGCCAGTGCGTTCTTCAAAGCAGACTTGATCAGATCCGGAGAAACAGGAAGATCAAGTGCCTGGTTCAACTGCGAACGGGAATTCGTTTCCGGTTCGTCGACATCATGCTGTGAATTCCAGGAAGTGGCTTGAGTATCCGGCTTTTGAGTCTTTGCGCTGTGAGGCAAAGGTCTTCGGGATGAGCGTTCGGCAACATACATACCAGTCCCCTCTCAGAGGTAACCTGAACAAATGCGCCACGACAAATTTCCCTATGGGAAGTTTAGCGAAGTCATGGATGTATGCAAAGCCGAAAAAGGAACGGGACGGCAAGGCTGTGGAGTATCGAATTGCGAAATTGTCTTTCGTTCCCCGATGTGAGATCCGAACGGGTCCAGACGAGAGAAATAATGCGACGAAGGACGCATAACCGGGGACAAGTGGCGGATTCATCGCCTGAAGGCCGGTTGTGGATTCGGAGGCTGCTGTTTCTTAAGGCATGATTAACCGATAACTTTTGATTCGGGTCGGAACATTCAGAGACCATGGGCCGTACAGGGACCGTTTTTGTAGCAATATGCATGGCCGTGATAGCGCTGTCGTCCGCGACCGTGCTCATCTTTCAGTTCGGCCGCCCTTTCGGTGAGGCTGTTTCCCTGTCCCTCGCACTGATGTGCACCATGATTCTCATCCATCTGCTGATTGGCCGAGCTCGCGATCGCGGGGCTGTCAGTGAAGCCGTCGACCGGTTGGAAGATCGGATGGCCGATCTCGATGAGGATGTCGGCAATCTGGAAGTTCGGCTGACCGGGATGGAACACACCATGCCTCGCCGGACCCGGGCAGAAATCGATCCCCTGTTCGCTGAAGTCGAGGTTCTGGGAACCCTGGTGAAACAGATGGCCGAAGCGATGTCCGATTTGGAGACGCGCGTCGAGGATCAGCAGGCGCTTGCACCGCCGCCGCAAATGCAAGGTTTGCCACCACAACCTCAGGCGCAACCTCAGTTGCCCGGCTATGCTGCGGACAGCCAACCGCCCCGTCCTGCAACGCAGAATTTCGGAGCCTCCCAGTCTCCGGCGGCACAGGCACCGGGTCACCAGGCCCATGGATATCAAAATGCCGCCGCACCTCCTGCGGCTGCGCATCCCGGTGCAGCCGGAGCGGGTCAACAAGGTGACGCCTGGGACAATCGATACGGTGTGAACACACACCAGCATCCGGGCGAGGCTTCTTTCGCACCTGAAGTCCGTCAGCCTTCTGCGCCGGAAGTCAGGCCTGAGCGTCCGATGGCGGCAGGTTTTCCGCATGACGAAAGACCGGTCCTGCAACCGGAAAGACCGCAGCCGAACATGGCGATGCGGGAATTGATCACGTCCGCGCTTAACGCCAACCGGGTTGAACTTCACCTTCAGCCGATCGTGACGCTGCCCCAGCGACAGGTGAAGTACTACGAAGCCTTTACCCGGCTGCGGGACGCAAACGGCAATGCCGTAGAGGCCGCAGCTTTCCTTGCTGAAGCGGTCCAGTCCGGCCAGATTGCCAGGATCGACAACCTGCTTCTGTTCCGTTCGATCCAGGTCATCCGGCGCCTGACGTCGCGCAATCGCAATGCTGTTCTGTTCTGCAACATTTCTTCGCTGTCACTGGTGGATGAAACTTTCTTCCCGGGCTTCCTCGAGTTCGTGAAAGCAAACCAGAATTTCGCGGATGTTCTTGTCTTTGAGTTCTCGCAGAGTGATGTCGCCGAGATGGGGGCGATGGAACTGGAAAGTCTGAGCGCCCTTTATGACGTTGGCTTCCGCTTCTCGATCGACCGAATCTCCGACATGAAGATGGACTTCAATTCCCTGGCCGGACGCGGGTTCAAGTATGGCAAGCTACACGCGGACTACCTGATCGGACGCAGAGAGGCCAATCATGGCCATATTCATCCGTCTGATTTTGGTGATCTTCTGCATCGCTATGGCATGGAGCTGATTACCGATCATGTCGAGACCGAGTCCCAGGTTCTGGAACTGCTCGACTATGACGTCAAGCTGGCGCAGGGCAACCTGTTCTCACCGCCACGGCCTGTAAGGGCGGAGGTCCTGCAAGGAGCTCCGGCACCGGGCCCCCGAAGAACAGCGGCTGGCTGACGCCGTTTCCAGTGGGGCGTCTCCCCTGAACTCAAACACCTACCTTCAGTTCAATTGGTCAGGTCTTTTCTGAGGGCAGACCTGAAATACCTCTCGGAGCTGACGGTCGAAGAAGGCCTTTGTGTCTTGTCTGCGGCAGATAGCAGCCTGGAACAAAAAAGGCGATGGATCTCTCCCATCGCCTTCTTCAATCATTTGGTGTGTTTGCTGCTCAGCCTTGCTTCGGGCCGACCGTGACAATTGTCGGCACTTTCTCTGCCAGCAGTCTCTTGGCGACACGCTGCACATCTTCAAGGGTAACAGCTTCTATTTCACTGTTCCGGCGATCGAAATAATCGATGCCGAGATCGGCGTTCTGCAAGGCAACCAGCTGACGGGCGATCTTGCCGGAACTGTCGAAGCGCAGTGGATAGGAACCTGTGATGAACTGCTTGGCTGACTTGAGCTCGTCTGCAGACGGACCTTCCGTTGCCATGCGTTCAAACTGGTCCAGCATGACCTTGATGGTTTCGCCAGCCCTGTCGGCCTTTGTAGAGGCAGAACCGATCAGCAGACCGGTGTGCTGGTACGGAGAAAGCGAAGTACTGGCGCCATAGGAAAGACCACGCTTTTCACGTACTTCCTCGTACATCCATGATGTGAAGCTGCCTCCGCCCAAAATGTGGTTCATCACGTAGGCAGCCTGGTAATCTGGATCATCCCGCGTGATGCCGGGAAGGCCAAGGAGAATGGTCGTCTGCGGCACCGCAAGTTCCTGGTGAATATCCTCGCCGAACTCCGGAGCAAGGTCGGAAACCGCAACAAGGGCGCCTTCTTCCGGAAGTGTCGCGAACACCTTGTCCAGCAGCGGTTTGAGTGTCTCGGCATCGATTGCGCCAACGACACCAATGGTCAGATCCGACCTGGTGACAATCTTCTCATATTGCGAGCGAAGATCGCTGGCACCCAGCCCGTTCAAGGTTTGCTCTGTCCCGATCGTGGGGCGGGCATAGGGATGAGAACCGAACATCGCGTTTGCCAGGGATCTCCCGGCAATGGCATCAGGACTGCTTTGATTGCGCCTTGCCTGCGTCGACAGTTGCGTTTTCATGCGCTCGACCGGCGTCTCGTCAAAGCGTGGTTCGTTTACGGCAATTGCCAGAAGGTCACCTGCCTGTGGCAGTGTCGAGGTGAGGGTGCGCATGCTGCCGTAGAACCGGTCCTTTCCCGTGCTGAAGCCGATGCCCACTGCAAGCTCCTCCAGTCGTGCCTGAAAATCCTCTGATTTCAGGTCTCCTGCTCCTTCATCAAGAGTTGCCGCCAGCAGACGGGTCACGCCTTCTTTTCCTGCCGGGTCCTGTGCGGATCCGCCTTCAAAGGAAAAATTCATGGCAATGATCGGCACCGTATGGTCTTCCACGAGCCATGCCTCGATGCCGCCGGGGCTGACAACCTTTTGAATCTCCACTGCCTGAGCCAGACGGGCGAAGCCGAGAAAAGCGACAAACGCGAGGAGGATAACGGGAAGAAACTCCCTGAAAATGGTTTTTTGCGCCATGGGTCAGGACTTGTCCTTGAGCTCGGAGGTTTCTGTCAGGGTTGCGGCCGGATCGGATGGTACTTCGATCCGCAGTTCACCCGTCACGGGAAACCCGGTCAGATAGGAGCGGGCAACTTCGAGCACGTCTTCAGGCGTCACGGCATTAACTTGCGCAGGCCAGCTCTGAACATTTTCTATCGACTGCCCAGTCGTCAGCGCTCCGCCAAAAAGGCGGGCCAGACCGGATTGACTGTCCTGAGCATAGATCGCGCTTGCAATCATGCTGTTCTGGGCGCGGTCCACTTCCTCCTGGCTGACGCCGGCATCAAGCAACTTCCTGAGTTCAATGGTGATCAACCGCTCCATGTCCTCCAGCGTGTAACCGGGGCGGGGGGCGGCATAGAGCCCGAACCTGCCATTATCCAGCGCGCCTCCCTGATAATATGCACCTGCGCTGATTGCTGCTTCGCGATCCAGAACGAGAGACTTGTGCAGACGGCTCGATGGCCCTTCGCCAAGAATATAGGCCAGCACGTCCAGAGCTTCAGGTGTGCGGCCCGCGCCTGTCGATTGGCTTGGGACAATCCAGGTCTTTGAAACCGTTTCCTGGCGCACACGCGGGTCGGAAACGGCGATGCGGCGCTCCCCTGCCAGCGGTGGTTCGGCCGGTCTGATGCGTTCACCGGGCTCCGCCCGTCTTGCGATCTTGCCATAGGTTTCGGCAGCAAGTTTGCGCACGGCCTCTACATCGACGTCACCGGCAATGACAACGACCGCATTGTTGGGAGTATAGAAGCGGTCGTAGAACGCAATTGCCGAATCCTTGTTGAGCGCCTCGATCTCGCTCTGCCAGCCTATGACCGGCGAACCGTAGGGGTGATTGACAAAGGTGATGGCATTCAGAGCCTCACGCAGCCTGGAGCCGGGCTCACTATCAACGCGCATGCGCCTTTCCTCGAGCACAACGTCCCGTTCCGGGGCCACGATCTCGTCGGTGAGGACCAGGTTTTCCATTCGGTCGGCCTCAAGTTTCATCATCAATGGAAGATGTTCCTTGGCGACACGCTGAAAATACGCCGTGTAGTCGGCGCTTGTGAAAGCGTTTTCCTGTCCGCCGCGCTCAGCGACCATTTTGGAAAAAGCGCCGTCCGGGTAGGTGCTTGTGCCCTTGAACATCAGGTGCTCAAGAAAGTGGGCAACGCCGGACTGGCCTTCCGGTTCGTCTGCCGAGCCGACCTTGTACCAGATCATGTGAGTGACCACCGGTGCCCGACGGTCCGGAATAACAACGACCTGTAGTCCGTTTCCGAGCGTAAAACTCTCAAGATTGGGCGCGATCACCATGTCGCTTGCGGCAACGGCCTCCGCACTTGCCCGGTCTGGAGGCAGCAGGGAGGTTGTACTGAGAAGAAGAACAGGCAGAAGCCATAAACCGGCGGCACGCCTGAATTTGAATGGGGCAAATGGATGACACAGTTTCTTGGGTGGGTTCACGTGCAACTCCCGCTTCTGGTCTTGAAACGCAAAAGACCTCCGGACCTAATCTTCCATATAGGAAGCCGGGCCCGAAGGTCTCATTACTTTTTTGTCATGGACGGCCAAGCCGCCGGTTCACTAGTTACAATACGCTGACTGACCTTCGAGACACCTTGGGTCGAGTGGCTTAGAATCATAAACGTCGTGGTTGGTCGGCGTACGCTTCGCCTTCGAAATCGTATCCGGCATCGGTGCATCCGGCGAAGGTGTGCTGTAGCCAGAGGGCGGTTCGGTCAGATAACGGCGGCTTGCAAGGCCGTTCTCGTCAAGCCCGGCTTGCTGTGCTTTCAGTTTTTGCAGCCGCTCCCATTCAGCCTGCTGTTCGGCTCGGGTCAGTGTAGCCCCTTCGGTGATCTCGTTGTCCCTGCGCTCTGCAAGCGGGTCGCGAGCATCGGTCACGCCGGTAATCTTGAATCCGCGCATCTGTTCGGGTGTCAGCGGCTCGCTTTGCATGCGGCCGGACCCGGCATAGAGCGCCTTCAACTCTCTGTATTGTGGATTTTCCTGCTGTTGCGGCCAGTTCTCGGAATTGGCGCCAGCAAGATTTGTTTCAGGCTCGGGAAGTTTCTCGGGCTCCGATGGCATGGCCAGAGGTGCACGAGGCTTGTAGTCGATCGGCTTTTCGTTGGGATCAACCGCGCCAAGGCCCTTCATCACAGAATCAACCAGAGCAACATCCGGTGCCTGGCTTGTTCCGTCAGCGGCCTGACAGGCAGCGAGACCGGCAACGAGAGCCAGTACCGCAGAATTCTTTACCCAGCCAACAATCGTCCGCACCACAGCAGACTCCTCAATTTCTTATCTGAAAATGCAGGCGAATCGCCACCCGCAATCCGTCAGCCCAGCCTTAAACCGCTATTTTGCGGCTGAATTAGGACCATTTCGGAAACTGTCATACAGGAGACCGGCGACTCCCGCAACGATCCACACATCTGCAAGGTTGAAGACGTACCAAGAGAAGTTTCCGGCGTGAAAATAGACGAAGTCCACGACCGCTCCGAGAAACACGCGGTCGATGCCATTGCCGACTGCTCCGCCGATGACAAGGGCGAGAGACAGCGCCACAAGTCTGGACTGGCACCTTGCGGACCAGATCCAGACGCCGATGGTGACGGCAATCGTCAGACCTGCCAGCAACCAGCGTCCAACGTCGCTGTTCTGCTGAAACAGTCCGTAGGAAATGCCCCTATTCCAGACCAGAACCAGATCCAGGACCGGAAGAACGGAAACCGGACCGTTATTGGCAAGGTCGAAGCTATGAACGAGCCAGATCTTGGTCCCCTGGTCGAGGGCAACGCCGATAAGGACGATCAAAAGAACGAGAGGACTGAAACGGCCCCAGAGGAGGGGCCGTTTTGATTGCGGTTCAGCGGAACTGCTCTGATTGCTCATGATCGTGAACCGATTTCGAGACTACGCAGCAATGTGGGTAGCATCCCACTCGCGCAGAGCCGCGGCATCGCGAAGGGTCACGTCCGGATATTCTGCATCCGTGCCGACCTCAGGCAGGATCTTCCAGGAGCGGGCACATTTCTGTCCTTCAGCAAGAGCCGGAACCACGGCGACACCTTTGGTGTCGTCCAGCGTGAAGGCACCTTCAGGGGCAGCTTCTGCCGAAAGTGTCAGCTGGCTGGTGATCGCGATATCGGCCATGTCCTGTCCGTCCAGTGCCGACATCAGCTCAGGATCGGTGACATGCACGACCGGGTGAGCTTCCAGCGAAGACCCGATCCGTTTTTCCCGGCGTTCGATTTCAAGAGCTCCGGTGATGACGCGGCGGACGGTCTTGATCTTGGCCCATTTGGCCGCAAGCGCATCGTCCTTCCAGTCTGCCGGCACATCCGGGAACTGCTGCAGGTGAACCGAGGTTTCTTCGCCGTAACGGGCTACCCAAGTCTCATCCATGGTGAAGGGCAGCATCGGTGCCATCCAGCTGACAAGGCAGTTGAACAGCTTGTCGATGACAAACAGAGACGCCTTGCGTCGGTTTGACGAAGCCGCGTCGCAGTAAAGAGCATCCTTGCGAATGTCGAAATAGAACGCGGACAGCTCCACGGTCATGAAGGTGAAGAGCTGATGGAAGATCTTCTTGTAGTCGAATTCCCAATAGGCTTCACGAACCATGACATCGAGCTCGGCCAAACGATGCAGCATCAGGCGCTCCAGCTCCGGCATGTCGGCCACTGCAACTTCTTCACCGGATGCATGGGCAAGCGAACCAAGCATCCAGCGCAGCGTATTGCGCAGCTTGCGATAGCTGTCCACATTGGTCTTGATGATTTCCTGACCAAGACGCTGGTCTTCCCAATAGTCGGTGGACGCGACCCACAGACGCAGGATGTCGGCGCCGTACTGCTTGATGATGTCCTGAGGGAACACTTGGTTGCCAAGCGATTTGGACATTTTCCGTCCGTCTTCGGCCATGGTGAAGCCATGGGTCAGAACCGCGTCATAGGGGGCCCGGCCACGCGTACCGCAGCTTTCAAGAAGGGAAGAGTGGAACCAGCCGCGGTGCTGGTCCGAACCTTCAAGATAGAGCACGTAGTCGTCGCCGCCGTTGCCGTTGCGTTTCGGATTCAGGTCGTCCCGCTTTTCCATGACGAAAGCATGGGTCGATCCGGAATCGAACCAGACATCCAGAATGTCCGTGACCATGTCCCAGTCTTCGGATGAATGGTCGTCGCCGAGGAAACGTTCCTTCGCACCTTCCGCATACCAGGCATCGGCGCCTTCGGCGACGAACGCGTCGTAGATCCGCTGGTTGACGGCTTCATCCTTGAGGATTTCCGCAGTCTCCTTGTTGATGAACACAGTGATCGGAACGCCCCAGGCACGCTGACGGGACAGAACCCAGTCCGGACGGTTTTCGATCATCGAACGCAACCGGTTCTGACCACTGCCCGGCACGAAACGGGTTTCGTCGATGGCATTGAGCGCGCGGGTGCGCAGCGTGTCGCCTTCGCCGTCCAGGGTTTTGTCCATGTAGACGAACCATTGCGGCGTGTTGCGGAAGATCACCGGTTTCTTCGAGCGCCAGGAATGCGGATAGGAATGGGTCAGGCGACCGAGCCCGATCAGATTGCCGCTTTCCTTCAACTTCTCGATGACAGCTTTGTTGGCCTTGCCCTTTTCACCCTTGTGCGTGATGACTTCACTGCCTTCAAAGCCGGGCGCGTCTTTGGTGTAGAAGCCATCATCGGCGACGGTGAATGGAATCGCGGTGTTGATGCCACGCTCTTCCAGCTCGGCGCGTCTTTCCGTCCAGATCTCAAAGTCGTCAGCACCGTGACCGGGTGCGGTGTGGACGAAACCGGTACCGGCGTCATCGGTCACATGGTCGCCATCAAGCAGCGGCACATCGAATTCGTAGCCGCCGAGGTCGAGATCCGCGAGCGGGTGTGCAAGGGTCAGCGTTGCCAGCTCGTCGGAAGAGACGGCACGCACACGCTTGAACTCGGTGATACGGGCATTCTTGAAAACGTCGCCTGAAAGAGCATCTGCAAGGATGAGCATGTCGCCCTGCTGCACCCAGTTGTCGTCCGGCAGGCCTTCCTGGGTGACCTCATAGAGGCTGTATTCGATCCGGGACGAGAAGCAAACAGCGCGGTTTCCGGGGATTGTCCAAGGGGTGGTCGTCCAGATAACAACGGATGCATCGAGCAATTGCTCAACGGCCTCATGATCGCTGCCGCCAGCAGTCACGACCGGGAACTTTACCCAGATCATGTCGGACTTGTGGTCCTGATATTCGATCTCAGCCTCTGCCAGGGCAGTCTTTTCGACAACCGACCACATGACCGGCTTGGAACCGCGATAAAGCTGGCCGGACATGGCGAATTTCATCAATTCCTGGGCGATGACCGCTTCGCTTTCGAAGCGCATGGTCAGGTATGGATTGTCCCAGTCGCCTTCGATGCCGAGACGCTTGAATTCCTTGCGTTGAACGTCGATCCAGTGCTCGGCAAAGTCACGGCATTCCTTGCGGAACTCATTGATCGGAACCTCGTCCTTGTTCTTGCCCTTGGCGCGATACTGCTCCTCGATCTTCCACTCGATCGGCAGGCCGTGACAGTCCCAACCCGGCACATAGTTGCTTTCAAAGCCCATCATCTGCATGGAGCGGGTGACGATGTCCTTGAGCGTTTTGTTCAGGGCGTGGCCGATATGGATGTTGCCGTTGGCGTAGGGAGGGCCGTCATGCAGCACGAATTTTCTGCGATCCTTCCCCTGTTCGCGCAGTTTCTCGTAGATCCCGAGTTTCTCCCATCGGGCCAGGATTTCCGGCTCCTTCTTCGGGAGCCCGGCGCGCATGGGAAACTCGGTCTGCGGCAGGTTGAGCGTTTCGGAATAGTCGCGTTTAGATGTCTCGGTCATCGTAAAGTCGATCCGGTCGTTCGGGCGGCGTGCCCGCTTTCATATTTCAGGGTGTCTGCCAGCCTGTCGCCAGGTGGCAATTTCAAACAGGAAGATCCCGGTCCCTGGCGCCGCGTCGTTCGCGTCAGCCGAAGGCCGGGCTAGTAATTCGCGAAATTGCGATCATCACCGCGCCGATGAATATGAGTACCTGATTTTGCATGGCAAGGGACATAGCAGTACTTGGGAAACGAATAAAGGGGCATATTGAGCCCCACACCCTCAGATACTGGCTGTAGGAGAATTTTAAAGCCTCACGGTTAGATATCCTGTCTGAACAGGACATGGAGCCAGTCATGATTGAGGTATTGCGAGACGGGCGCTGGGCGAACCGGGACCGACTTCTGCCGGCAGCCTGGATGGCAATCGCAACCTATCTCATCATTCTGGTCTATCTCTATGGCGTATCCGGCCAGGTTACGACCGCAGACAACATCATCCGAAGTGATTTCCTGAGTTTCTGGGTGGCTGCACGCGAGGCCTTGTCAGGTGTACCCGAAATTCCTTACCTCATAGACCGGTTTTCAAATATTCAGGAAGCCTATCTGGGCGAAGGGCAGTTCTTCGCGTTTTTCTATCCGCCAACTTTTCTTTTCCTGATCCTGCCCCTCGGCGCCATGAGCGCGATGTTGGCCTTCGTGGTGTTCCAAGTGGTTAGCCTCTCGATGTCAGGGTTTGCCTGCTCACGCATCACGGGCAACTGGCACGGATTTCTGGTGATTGCGGCGCTACCTGCCACTTTCAATTCTCTGTTTCATGGTCAGAGCGCACTCTTGTGCGCCGCATTGCTCGGTGGCGGTCTAGCGGCCATTGCTCAACAGCGAATGATACTTGCAGGTGTCTTTATCGGTCTCCTGACCATCAAACCTCAAATGGGTGTTCTCATTCCCTTTGCGCTGCTTGCAGGCGGGTACTATCGAACCTTTCTCTCTGCCGCCGCGACCACGGTGCTCTTTGCGCTCATAAGCTGGATTGCGTTCGGAACCGATACCTGGAGTGCATTTCTTGATCAGACAACGTTTGCCCGCGAGGTGATGAGCAAGGGGCAGGTAGAGTTTTACAAAATGGTGTCGGTCTTCTCAGCAGCACGCCTCGTTGGTCTGCCAATTGCTGCAGCATACCTTGTTCAGGGGCTGGTTGGTCTTGGGGTGTTGATCGTCGTGTGCAGGGTCTGGCACGGCAAGGCACCGGTGGAAGCCAAGGCGATCGTGCTTGTTGCCGGAGGTTATCTGGTGACGCCCTTCGTTCTCTCCTACGATCTTGCAGCTCTCGCTGTCGCGCTTTCCTTCGCCATTCGCCTGACGGGTGGCAGGCAAACAGCTTCCTGGATGTGGACGCTCACTGCGGTGGCGCTTCTGGTTTCGATTTGCTCGCGATACTTTGGCGAGGTGACGTCCATTCCGATTGGATGGATTGCTCCTGCAATCTTCTTCTGGGTCGGGCTCGTGCTGAGCCGTCAGGAAGATACCCGGCCTCATCCAGCTGCGCTTCCTGCCGCGTAATCTAAAGTGTCGGCTGAAGACCTCGGTCGGATCAGGATAGGTTCAAGGTAACCGAACATGGATAATCTTGAGGCATTCTGCGCTAAAGGCGGCAAAACGGTGCAGGATCGCAACTCCGGATGATAGAAACTCAGCAAGACCGGCTTCAAGACGAAGTCGACATGAGCTCGAACCAAGGACTTTGGTCGCGCGCCGTGCAGTCCGGAGCTTGCCTGTATTCCAAGTGAATTCTCGGCCATTCAGCACAAGTTGTCAGGCTCAGATGCGGTTTTCGGCTTCTTTTTCCCGCCCACTTTTCAGCTCATTCAAGGCATCTTTGCCCTGCTGCCTTACAAGATGGCTTGCGCGGCATTTGTCGGCCTGACCACCGGATTGCTGTGTGTGTTCTGTCGCTTGATCACGGGGAGCTGGCTGCGGCTGCGTGTCTTGTTCTTGTGCCAACAACGCTTTTCACGGTCGGAACGCTGCCCTGACAGCTGCGCTTTATGCGTTGTTTCTGGTTGGTGTGGAACGAAATCGGTTGATCTGGGCGGGGATCGCGCTTGGGATTCTGACGATCAAACCGCAATTGGGTGTTCTGGTGCCGATTGCCCTGATCGCAAGTCTCAATTGGAAGACATTCCTGAGCGCTTCCGTCACCACGCTGGCTTTTGCAGGTTTGAGCGCGGGCATGCTCGGCGTCGGCGTTTGGCAGGTGTTCTGGCCGCAGGCGCCGGTCGCCACAATGGTGATGGAGCTTGGCGGTGTCGAATGGGCCAAGACGGTCTCCATTTACGCGAGCTTCCGTCAGATGGGCCTTGGTCATACGCCGGCACTCCGTGTTCGACTTGTCGTCTGTCTTGTTGCGCTTGTCTGTGTCTGGATTGCCTGGCGCCGGACCGATGGCATGGCTGTCCGAGCGCACGTACTGGCCGGTGCAACTCTTCTGGTCACGCCTTTTGCGTTGTCTTACGACCTGACGTTTCTGGTCGTGCCGTTTGCGTTTCTGGTCCGGAAGGCTTGAAAGACGGCTTTCTGCCCTATGAGAAAATCGCGCTCGCGGCCGTGATTATCTTGTCGGCGTCAACCAGCCCGATTGCCATCTGGTTGGGAATTCCCATCGCTCCGCTGTTACCGTTGGCCGTCCTTTGGCTCGGACTGCGTCGCCTTGTGCGTGATGTCGGCAGGGAGCGCTCGTCAAGCGGCGTTGATCAGATTTCGGGAACCGTGTCGATCTGATCGTCGAATTTCTTCTTCCGTTCCCGATGGGCAATGTAGAGTCCGCTGCCGATAATGAGTGCAATACCGATCCAGGTCGGCCCGTCCGGGAAATCCGAAAAGACGAGATATCCGAACAGTGTTGCGCTGACGATTTCGACATATTGCAGTGGCGCCAGGAGGCTCGCCGTTCCTCGCTGAAACGCGGCAACGACCAATCCGTGCGCAGCGAACGAAATCAGGCCGATCATGAAGAGCAGGCCTGTCTGGGAACTGGTTGGCCGGACAAATTCCATATCTTGGACTTGGAAAAACGCACCGAATAACAGTGCTCCGCCAAGCAGCAACGAGGCGGACAGACCGGCGCTGAACTGTATTGTCAGCAGATCGTCTGTAACCGGGTAAAGCCGGTTGATGACGAGGTAAAAGGAAAACAGCACTGCGGTGCAAACCGGCAGCAGGCTGACCCATCCGATTTCGGCAATGTTGGGCCGCAAGATGATGATGGCACCCAGGAGCCCGACGACAATCGCGCCGACCCGCCGGATACCAACTTGCTCCTTCAGCAGAAGCGCGGCGAGAATGGTCAGGATCATCGGTTCGACAAAGAAGATTGAGATTGCGGTTGCCACCGACATGTACTTCACGGCTGTGAAGAAGCTGAGCGATGCCAGTGCAAGAAGGATGCCGCGAAGGTAGTTGATGAGCGGTTGCTTTCCCCTCAGCCGAGTGAGCCTGCCGCTGGCCAATGCCAGGACAAGGCAGATGAGAAACTGGAAGAAAAACCGGCCGAAAGTTATCTCCAACGCAGGCAGCTCCGCCGAAAGATACTTTGCAATGATGTCCATCACCGGGACGATCAGCATCGCCAGGGTCATCAGCAGAATGGCCAGAAGCGGGTTCTGTTCGATGGAGGCTGATGCGGTCGTCCGGGTCACGCGGCTAGATCCAGGAGTTTCAAATCGATTTCCGACAGGGGCTGCAAGGAGGCGAGAGCTGCTTTTGCTTCCGCGCTGTCCTTGTCCATCTGTGCAACCAGCTCGTCAACGGAGTTGAATTTTTCTTCACCGCGAAGATAGGCGATCAGATGTACTCTGAGCGTCTGTCCGTAAAGGTCACCGGAAAAATCGAAAAGATGAACCTCGAACTGTGCTGCTCCGTTGTCGAAAGTCGGGCGGCGGCCATAACTGGCGACACCGTCATGCCAGCCATCCCCGGTTTTCACCTTCACGGCGTAGATGCCGTGACGAAGCGGGCAGTTTTCGTCAAGACTGAGGTTCGCCGTCGGATAGCCCAGATCGCGGCCGCGTTTGTCGCCGTGCTGAACTTCCGCATCGAAGAACCAGCGATATCCAAGCAAGGAATTGGCGTGCGGAATATCGCCACTGGCAAGGCCGTCGCGAATTCGGGTTGAGGAAATGACTTCGGCTCCCTCATCCTCTTCCCGCTGGACGATGGTCACGCCAAAACCGTGGTTGGCACCCGCTGCGCGCAGATAATCCGGCGTGCCCTGGCGAGCCCTGCCGAAATGAAAGTCGTATCCGGTCACCGCGTGTGAAATACCGAGCGTGTCGATCAGAATGTCCTGAACAAAGGCATTGGCTTCTATGCCGGCAAATTCCTTGGTGAAGGGAAGGATCAGCGCACCGTCCAGTCCGCAAACCTCCAGCATCTCGACCTTCAGTGCAGGAGGCGTCAGCCGGTAAACCGGCCGGGAAGGATTAAATACTGTGCGCGGGTGCGGTTCGAAGCTCATCGCATAGACTGGATGATGGGTGCCGTGCCCCAGTCCCAGTGCGGCATCCAGCACGGCTCTGTGGCCGCGATGCACGCCGTCGAAATTCCCGATTGCGACAATGCCGCCCTTCAGCTCTTCCGGAAAAGAACTCAGGTTCTCGATGACCGAAAACTTGGTGGGTTGAGACGGACCCATATAACAAACCTTCGCGAAACTGGCGGCCGGTGCGGCTCGGGAAAGACGTCAAGAGGGCGAATTCGCGTCAAGGAGAATTCGCCCGCTGGCGTGGAACCTGCCGTCAAGAACCACAAAGGTCAAGTTCGGGTTTTCAAGGATAATTCCAAGTTCGGTTCCGGCGCCGCTAGAGCCCGGATCTGTCTTCGTCCCGGCTCGGCACCTTGACCAGAGCTTCGCCCTCGAGCACCACCGTGTCTTCAACACTGCAGATACAGGAAAGTCTCGCTCGATTGCCGCGCTCCATGAGCTCTTCAACGGTGACGATCACCTTGACATCATCGCCGATTTTCACAGGCGCCTTGAAGTTGAGCGTCTGGGAAAGATAGATCGCCCCCGGTCCGGGAAGACGGGTTCCCAGAACGGCAGAGATCAGGCTGGCGGTATACAGTCCGTGTGCAATCCGGGTCTTGAACGGTGTACGGGCGGCAAAGTGTTCGGATAGATGAATCGGATTCCGGTCACCGGAAACTTCCGCAAACCCGACCACATCAGAAGAGCTGACATGCTTCACGAGTTCTTCGCTCATTCCGGTTTTCAGATCTTCAAAACACAGTTTTTGCAGTTCGAGCATTGCGAATTCCGCCTAGGGTCATCTTTTTTAGACTCTGTGAGACGCTAGGCCTCGCAAGGTTTTCTGGCAATTGTGCTTTGGGCGAACAAAAAAGTGCTTGCTATTAACGGTCTTTTCAGGGGGCGCGGGTAAATTGCTTTGAGTGTGGGGAGGTGAGGACACGTAATGTGTCGCTCTCCTTCAAGGTCATATCGCGTATCCACCGGCCCACGGCCAGGGGCCACGCAAATTGACAGTATGGAGTAGACTATGGCCCTTGATCTTCAGATGCCGGTCCTCGTGGTCGATGACTACAAGACGATGATTCGCATCATTCGGAACTTGCTGAAACAGCTTGGCTTCGAAGACATCGACGACGCCGCGGACGGCACCGAAGCATTGGAAAAAATGAAACAGCGCCGCTACGGCCTGGTAATTTCCGACTGGAATATGGAGCCGATGACCGGTTACGAACTTCTCAAGCAGGTTCGCGCCGATTCCGGTCTCAGCAAAACGCCTTTCATCATGGTGACGGCGGAATCCAAGACCGAAAACGTCATCGCTGCCAAAAAAGCAGGCGTGAACAACTACATCGTGAAGCCGTTCAACGCTCAGACGTTGAAAGGCAAGATTGAGGCAGTCTTCTCCGACTAAATTCTTGCACTCGGCGGAGAACGCGACCAGCGCTTCTCCGCCGGCGCGAGGCGGACTTTCTTGATCGGCACGGTTTTGCCATGCAGGCTGGCCGGGTCAGTCTGGGTGTATCCGGAAAGTAATTGCGGTGTCTGTTCAACAGTTCCGCACATCGGAGGTGCTTTCAGTATGGAGAGGCTAGACCTGATGGCCAATATGAAACAGGAAAACGTTGCTCGCGTTATCGATTTCCTGGAAGAAAACAAAAACCGCGACGGTGAAGTTTCTCTGACGGATGTGATGCATCTGGCGGAGGTCATGTCCGGATCGATGTATGATTTCCTGTCAACCGTTCAGCCGGCGGTGACCGAAGAATTGACTTCGATCGCCAAGGAAATCACGCGCATGAAGGAGGAAATCTCCCAGTTGCGCGCCAATGACATGACCGGCAACAAGATCCCGGATGCCGGGCGTGAGCTGGATGCGATTGTCGAGGCAACGGAAGAAGCCACGAATACGATCATGGAAGCGGCCGAAGAGATCATGGGGGCTGACACCAGTGATACTGAAGCCTACCAGGAACTGGTCAGCAACAAGATGATCGGAATCTTCGAAGCCTGTACGTTTCAGGACATCACGGGGCAGCGCATTTCAAAAGTCGTTTCGACGCTGCGTTACATCGACGAGCGCGTTTCATCCTTTATCGAGCACCTGCGTATTCCCGAGGAACTCGATGCGGCGCTTGAAGAGAACGAAGAAGAGCGGCGCAAGCGCGAACTCATCCTGCACGGACCGCAACACACGGGTGAAGGTGTCTCTCAGGACGATATCGACGCTCTGCTTGGCGATGCTCAAGCGGATATCGACAAGCTGTTTGATTGAAATTCCTGACGGAAGTCAGAAAAAAGGCTGCCGGATGGCAGCCTTTTTTGTTGTCCGGGTTACCACCAGAGCCTTGGCAGGGCGGCGCGGGCGCGCAGGCCTTCTTCTGTCAGGCGACGGCGAATGAGGTGTTCTTCTGGCGCATCGCTCGGACCGAAGTCGGAAGCATGAATTCCGGCGGTGATGAACAGGACATCGATATCCTGAGCAACGGCGCCGCGGACATCGGTGGGCAGACCGTCGCCGATCGCCAGAACGTCTTCCTTGGTGATCTCCTCGCCAACAAGTCCTTCCAGCCGTTTCATCGCGACCTTGTAAATCGGTGAATGAGGTTTGCCGAGGATTGTCACTTCGCCACCGAGATCCTCGTAGAGACGGGCCAGAGCACCTGCGCACCAGACGAGGCGGTCTCCCCGCTCCACAACAATATCGGGATTGGCGCAGATCATCGGCAGTTTGCGGTCGGCAAGCTTCTGCAGACGGTCTCTGTAGTCGTCAGGCGTTTCGGTCTCGTCATCCACCAGACCGGTACAGCTGATCGCTTCGGAAATCTCGTCGTCTGTCGTGAAAGTGGCTTCCAGATCCCAGTAGAGCGGCTGGTCCCGATTGGGGCCGATATGCAGGATTGTCTTGCTGCCCTGTGCGACCAGAACTTCGCGTGTCACATCACCGGACGTGACGATGTAGTCGTAAGCTTCCGTCGGCACGCCCATATCGGAGAGCATTTCACCAACCTGCTTCGCCGGACGCGGTGCATTGGTGATCAGGACAACCTTGCCCCCTGATTCCTCACGATAGGCTCTCAATGCCTTGTGGGCATCTTCAAATGCGGCAACGCCATTGTGCAGCACTCCCCAGACATCACACAAAATGCCCTTGTATGAGGGGGCCAGGGCGTGCAGCCCATCAACAAGAAGCGGTGCAGAAACGGTCATGTCGGGTCACTCGGATAACAAAGGGTCTGGTAAGCTCTGGAAAGAATCGAGACAAACTCGGCGCGGACCATATAGGAAGAGGTCGCGGTGGGAAACCGAGTAGAGGAAGTTTCATGCAAGTCAGGCAACTTGGCGAACAGGTGATCAATCAGATCGCGGCCGGCGAGGTTATCGAAAGACCGGCCAGCGTGATCAAGGAACTGGTCGAAAATGCCGTCGATGCCGGTGCGACGAATATCGAAATCGTCACCGCCGCAGGCGGCAAGACTTTGATGCGTGTTGCAGACGACGGTGCGGGTATGCGCCAGGACGACTTGCGTCTTGCGATCCGCCGTCACTGTACGTCGAAGATCTCCGACGACGATCTGTTCGACATTCGTACGCTTGGGTTTCGCGGCGAGGCACTGCCATCGATCGGATCCGTTGCACGGCTGGCGATCCAGACGCGGCACGCCGAAGAGGATCACGCCTGGGCAATCGCTGTCGAAGGCGGCAGGGAACAGCCGATTGTTCCGGCGGCCAGAACCAGGGGAACCCAGGTGGAGGTGAGGGACCTGTTCTTCGCCACGCCCGCGCGCCTGAAGTTTCTGAAATCAGATCGGGCGGAAGCGTCAGCGATCACCGAGATCGTCAAACGGATCGCGCTCGCCTATCCGCAAATCGGACTTTCGTTGTCCGGCGCAGACCGTCAGGCGCAAAGCTGGCCGGCCGCGCGCGGCAGTGAGCCGCATCTTGCGCGGATCGCGCAGATCCTGGGACAGGATTTCGTCGACAACGCAATGGAAATCGATGCGGAGCGAGAAGGTGTCGGATTGACCGGGTTTGCAGGGCTGCCGACGCATCATCGCGGCAATGCGCAGCATCAGTTCTTCTTTGTGAATGGTCGTCCGGTCAAGGACAAGCTGCTTCTCTCCGGACTGCGGGGCGCCTATGCTGATGTACTTGCCCGGGATCGGCATCCGGTCGTGGTGTTGTTTATCGATCTCGACCCTGCTCAGGTAGATGTGAACGTGCACCCGGCCAAGGCCGATGTTCGTTTCAGGGATGCTCAACTGGTGCGCGGGCTTCTTGTCGGGGCGATAAAGCATGCTCTGGTACAGGCAGGGCACAGGTCGTCAACGTCCAATGCAGCGGTAGCGCTGGATGCCATTCGGGCTCAGGGCACCGGTTTCCAAGGTGCCTCATCAGGTGGCTATGCCGGTCCGGGGAACGGGGCCGGGAGCGCACCGGCCTACCGGCACCCGGATCCGGGACCGCAGTGGAAGGCGGACGCGTTTCGGCCGCTGGATCCTGCGCCCACCCACGCAGCGGGGTTCTCCGAGCAGCCACAACCGGCATTTCAGGGCCAATCCGGTCTTGCGAACCTTGCGGTGCCGTCCGCGGATGCAAGGGCAAATGACGTACCGGTCGAAGCTGAAAAGACGCAGTTGCCGCTGGGAGCTGCCCGCGCTCAGGTGCATGAGACCTACATCATTTCCCAGACCGACGATGGCGTTGTCATCGTCGATCAACACGCTGCACACGAGCGCCTGGTCTATGAGCGTTTGAAGGAGGCTTTGGCCAAAAAGGACGTTTCCCGGCAAATTCTCCTGATCCCTGAAATCGTGGAACTGCCGGAGGAAGACGCATCTCGTCTGGCCGACAGAGCAGAGGATCTTGAAAAGGTTGGATTGAGCCTTGAGGCCTTTGGTCCCGGTGCAATTGCTGTCAGGGAGACGCCTGCAATCCTGGGGGACATGGACATTCAGGGCATGGTTCGAAACCTGGCGGATGAGCTGGCCGAATGGGACACGGCGGACGGCCTCAAGGAAAAGCTCGATCATGTTGCCGCCACGATGGCATGTCATGGCTCCGTTCGTGCTGGCCGGCGCATGCGACCTGAAGAAATGGATGCGCTGCTCCGCGACATGGAAGCAACGCCGCTTTCAGGCCAGTGCAATCACGGCAGGCCCACCTGGGTGGAACTGAAACTGTCGGACATTGAAAAGCTGTTTGGCCGCAAGTGATCCATTGGTTGATCGGCGGCGGTATGTTGTTCGTAACAAGAGCCAGATAAGAACGTAGGGAGCGCGGAATGGCCGAGACCGAAACAGGAAACAGGGGCACCACGGCAAACGGTTCCAAGGGGTTCTGGCCCCGGACAAGGAAGTTCCTCTTCAGTCTCGTTGCGGTGGTCGCCGTCTTCTATGTCCTGGCCGCGTCCTACATGTATCTCAACCAGCGCGGCTTCGTTTTCGTCCCGAGCGGCGAGTTGGCGGCGCCTGAGGAAAAAGGACTGGAAAACGTCGCGGTCGAAACCGTCAAGATGGCGGATGGCACCAGCATAACCGTCTGGACGGCACAGCCGGCACAAGCCGGTGCACCGACAGTGCTCTATTTTCACGGTAATTCGGGCAATGTCTCAACGCGTTGGAAGAGATTCAAGCAGATCCTCGACAGCGGTTTCGGCCTCTATGCACCAAGCCACCGCGGCTATGCCGGCAGCGAAGGCAGCCCGTCCGAAGCTGCGATAATTTCCGATGCACTGGAGCATTTCGACAAGGTCACGGCTGTGGGTGGGCCGGTCATTGTTCACGGAGAAAGCCTGGGAACCGGTATTGCCACCGCGGTTGCAGCGCAGCGCCCCGACGCGAATCTGCTGGTGCTTGAAGCGCCATATACTGCTCTGGTCGATATGGCCTTTGAGCAGTATCCCTGGTTACCGGTCAACTTGCTCATGAAAGACCAGATGCCGACCCGTGAGCGCATTGGTGATGTGAACGCACCGGTTTTGATCATTCACGGCACGGCCGACCGGGTCATCCCCGTCGAACATGGACGCCGGCTGTTCGAGCGCGCGCCAGACCCCAAGGAACTTCTGATCGTTGAAGGGGTAGGACACAGTGACCTCTGGACGAACGGTCTTTGGCAGGCGGTGCTGAAGAAATGGAATGAAACAGGCGCGGATAGTCCGGCGTCCTGACCTCCGCTATAGAGCCAACGGCGTTTCAGAAGCAAAAAAGCCCCGGAGTGGATAACCCGGGACTTTTCGTTTTTGAGGTGCGCCTCAATCAGAATGTGCGCTGGAGGCGGAAAGTGCCGTAGATCTCGGACGTGTCGCTCAAACCGGAGGTGCTGTTGAAATCGACGCTCCGGTACTGCAGTTCCGGTCCCATGATGAAGCCGGAGACAGGTTCCCAAACGATGTTGCCGGTCGCATCCCACTGAGTGAAGTCGTATGCGCTCGTGCCGCCATCAACATTGTGATAGCCACCTTCGATATTGGCTTCGATCGTGCTGGTAAGACCGAGATTGATGCCACCGAAGACGTTCCAGGTCTTGGTTGTCTTGGTGCTGCTTCCGTTCCACACGGCATCGGTGATGCGGCTGTCCCAGCCGGTGGAACCGTAGGCGCTTGCACCGTCCGTGTAGACTGCCTGCAAGGCAACACTGCCACCATTGGCAAGCCCGCCGAAAAGGAATTCGACACCGCCGCCGATTGCCCAGCCAAGTTCGTCCTCGGAACCGCCGGTGATGCCGTTATAGGTTGCATTCGGATAGACCTGGTGGATGGCGCCCATGACCTGGGCTTCACCCCAACCCTGGTTCACACCGAGCGCTGCGACAAAGTCCGGCATGCGGGTGCCGCCATATGGCTGTGTCCCGTTGTTGAGACCGAGGCTTGTTTCACGGCCCGAGCGGTCTTCAACGGCAATCGTTGCATTGAAACCGTTGCCGAATGCAAATGTGTACGCTGCCTGCTCGAGGGTCGCGTCGCTGTAGCTCTCGATTTGGGCGTTGTAGGAGTAGCCGGTGAAGAAATCGAAGTTCGAGCTGTTACGGCCTGCCAGCAATCCACCCCACTGGATGTAGGCCTTGTCCATGGTGAATGACGTGTTGTCGTCATTTGTCGCAGTGCCATACATCTCGATGAAGCTGCGCAGTGTGCCGAATTCGGTCGCTGTGCGTGCATCTAGGTAAAGATATCCGCGGGCCCGCCACTGGTAGCCGTCGGTGTCACGGTCGCCCCAGGCGTTCGGCGCATCGCCGAAATTGCGAACGCGGAATTCGGTCCGTACCCGGCCACCTACGCGCAGGCAGGTCTCTGTGCCTGGAATGTAATAGAAACGCGCGCCATAGGCGTCGCAGATGCGAACGTAATCGACGGGCTCAGGCGCTACCGGCAAGTCAGCGGCCTGAGCCGGGTTGGCGGCGACGACGAGACCGGCAAGTGCCCCGAGAACAGCAAAACGAGTCATTTGATACTCCGAAAATGCGCAATTACCCCCTTGATCAATATGCAGGTGTTCGCCGCCAATTTGGATATCCAAAACAATCTAAAATTGCTCGCGCGGTGCAATTCGCGCCCTATGTTGCGTTTGTGCCACGCAGTATTTTTCCGGATGCTGCGGCCTGTTCGGACAGCTTGTTCTCTCCGGGCTGAACAGGTCTATCGCTTCGCCTGGAAAAAGGATTTCAGCATCTGCGCGGCGCGGCTCTCGCCGAAACCGGAGTAGACTTCGGGTGCGTGATGACAGGTCGATTGACCGAAGAACCGGACACCGTGGTCCACCGCACCGCCTTTTTCATCGCCTGCCCCATAATAAAGCCGCCGGATGCGAGCGAAGGAAATGGCCGCGGTGCACATCGGGCAAGGTTCCAGGGTCACGTAAAGATCGCAGTCCGGAAGACGTTGAGAACCGAGTTTTTCGCAAGCTGTTCGCACCACCAGGATTTCCGCATGGGCGGTTGGATCATTCAATTCCAGAGTTCTGTTGCCGTCGCGCGCCAGCACTTCGCCTTCTTTCACCAGAACAGCACCCACAGGAACCTCGCCACGCTCGGCAGCCTTTTCGGCTTCCTCGAGGGCGAGGTCCATGAACGATGTCCGGGTCTTATCCATAGGTGGCAAGGTCATTGATTTCAGTACGTTGATAAGTTTGATCCGTGTTGTCACCGCAAACGATGCAGTCCATTCTTCGGCGGGCAAAATAGACGCTAATCGACAGCTATGCATTCACAAATGGGCGCCTTTGCAGAAAATGGTGGCAACAAGCGATTCCCGAAACGGTCAGGCTCTGCTATGACGCGCTCATGACGACACGAAAAACACCCTCCAAGCGCCCCGGTCCCTCAAGAGACCGGAGAGGCGACAATCGCGCAACGGACAAACGACGCGCGGCACCCAAGGGCGCCCGCAGGGCAGATCCGAAGACTGCAGAGAAATCTGTCCAGAAGGCTGCTTCAGTTTCTGCTGCGCGTGCTTCCGACGATACGGCCGATCGCGGTGAGCGGATCGCCAAGGTGATGGCGCGCGCCGGACTGTGTTCCCGCCGGGAAGCCGAAACATGGGTGGAGAACGGTCGGGTGGAACTGAACGGCAAGGTGTTGACGACGCCTGCGATCACCGTGACGCCGAACGACAAGGTTCTGGTCGATGGCAAGCCTTTGCCGACCCGTGAACGCACGCGGCTGTGGCTCTATCACAAGCCGCGCGGTCTGGTGACCACCAACAAGGACCCGGAAGGAAGGCCGACGGTTTTCGATAGATTACCGGACGAATTGCCCCGCGTTCTCACGGTCGGACGGCTGGACATCAACACCGAAGGCCTGTTGCTGCTCACCAATGACGGCGGACTGGCACGTGTGCTTGAGCTGCCTTCCACCGGCTGGTTGCGCCGTTACCGGGTACGTGCCTTTGGTAAAGTAACCCAGGCAGATCTCGACGGGCTGAAGGAAGGTGTCGCCATCGAAGGCGTTCTTTACGGTGCGATCGAAGCAACGCTCGACAAGGAGCAGGGTGGCAACGTTTGGATGACGGTTGGCCTGCGTGAAGGCAAGAACCGTGAAGTCAAGCGTGTCCTGGAGCACCTGGGCCTGGCGGTGAACCGACTGATCCGAGTTTCCTATGGCCCGTTCCAGCTCATGGATCTGCCGGAAAATGACGTTCGCGAAATCCGCGGCCGGGTTCTGCGCGATCAGCTTGGCGAAGCCCTTGCGGAAGAGGCCGGTGCGGATTTTGATGCCCCGATCTTCCACCAGCCCAAGCAGGAGGAAGAAAAGAAAACTTCCACCTCGAAACGCGGTAGCAAGCCGGGCAACCGGGAAGGCGGCCAGGGCAAGTGGCTGACGGCTCGGGAAGGAAAGTCGGAAACCGACCGGCGCAAGGCGGCCAAGTCCGACCGCACGGATGAGAAGAAGAGCAAGCGCAAGAACGCAGGTCCCAGACGGGAAAAGGTCTCGCCGCGTTCCCAGTTCCGGATGACTTCCGAACCCAGGTTGCGCAAGGACTACAGCGAGGAAGCCCCTGCACCGCGGAAACGCCGGATCTGGGGCGAAGACGGCCTGATGGACGACAAGCAGCAGGAAAACCGTAATGGGCGCGACCGAAAAGGTCGTGACGGTCCGCCAAAGGGCGGTCGTGGTCCTCGCGGCGGTGATCGTTCGTGAGAATTGTTGCCGGACGCTTCAAGGGGGCGGCTTTGGCCACTCCGAAGTCGCAGGGAACACGGCCGACAAGCGATCGGCTGCGCGAGACGATTTTCAACATTCTCGCGCATGGTCTGGATGTCGATCTGGACGGCCTTCGGGTGCTGGATCTGTTCGCCGGTACAGGTGCGCTGGGCTTTGAAGCGATCAGTCGCGGGGCGCGTCACTGCACTTTTATCGAAGAAGGTGCGGAAGCTCGTGGCGTCATCAGGCGTAACATGGAAACGCTCGGCTTGAACGGCGCGGCGAAAATCTTTCGCAGGGATGCAACCCGCCTTGGAGCGTCAGGAACGATTGAGGCATTCGATCTGGTGTTTGCCGATCCTCCCTATGGCAAGGGGTTAGGTGAAAAGGCGCTGTCGTCCGCTGCATCGGGCGAGTGGCTGAAACCCGGAGCAATCTGCATTCTGGAAGAACGCGCCTCTTCTGAAATCGAAGTGCCTGACGGGTTTGAGGAACTCGACCGGCGTCATGCTGGCGATAGTCAGGTGGTTTTCTTCAGATACGGATCTGCCGGTTAATCCGGCGGCAGCTACGCGCCGCCAGGCATCATGATGTAAGCAGTCTTCTTGAGCGGCAGGCTGGACCGGCTGACCACCAGTTTCGGTGTTTCCGCCTGCACGATCTCGTATCCGGCTTCGCTCGCGCGTCCCAGAAAAGCCTGTAAGGCGCCGGAGAAGTGAAAGTGCATTGGAATAACCAGTGCCGGACCGATGCTGTCGAGGACATCCATGAGACTGTCCAGGCGCAGGGTCGTTGAATTGTCGATCGCTGCGAATACGACATCAATCTGGCCAAGTCGGGTCAGGTCTTCCTGGGTAAGCCGATGGTGAAGGTGCCCCAGATGGGCAATGCACAGGTCACCCACTTCGAAGATGAAAATGGAGTTGCCCAATCTGCGGGTCTCGCCATCCCAACCACGGATGTTGGTCTGAATGTTTCGGATGTGGACGTCTTCAACTGTCAGTTCGTGATCGATAGGGCCGCCTTGCGGGTTCCAGCCATACAGCAGATGCTCGATTTCCGGGTCGGGGTTCATTGAAAAGTGCGTGCTATGTGCACCGTTCATGGTTGCGACCGTCGGAGGCAGGAACGGACGGACGCTGTCGTTGTAATCAGTTGCGATGCGCACGCCCTTGGGTGTTTCGAGTTCAAACGTCGAGTGCCCGATATAACGGATCTGGACTTCACCTGCTGCGAGGGACGCTTGCCAGACACGCGCTGCACCTGGTGCCGTCTTATGAGGAGCATCGGCGACAAGCTGACAGATGGCGAATGCCGGAGGAGCGAAAACGGACAGGATCGCGACCCAAATGACTGCAATCGCTAGAGGTCCGATCCGAAGGATCGGTTTGAAGAAACGTCGCATTGCCAAAACATCTCGATCCATGGCGCCCGATCCCTGTTCTCGTCGCATGATGTTAAGTGTAGGGGGATGAGCATCCACGGCAAGCGGCTTCTGCGTTTCCTGCAAGTGAATGCAGCGCTGGATCGTTTCAGCAAAGAAAACGGCAACCGGCTCGCGCAGTGGATCTGCGAAGGCGGTTGCCAGAGGTGGGGGCGGGTGGGAGGAAGAACCAGCCCCGGGATGAATTGTCTAAACCAGGTGAAGGCTGACGGGGGCCTTGCCTCCTTTGGTCAGATTGTCCGAGGTGCCGTCGGTCGAATTGCCGGCCCGCATGGCCTGGGCATGTATCAGCTCACCGGCATAACCGGCTTCCATCGACAGGCTTTGTGGCGTGCAAAGCGCGGCAAGGGAAAGTCCGAGCCGGCGCAAGTGGGAACGCTTGTAGCAATAAACCGCCAGCGCCGCGCGCTGGTTCTCGCTCAACTGACCGCTCACGTCTGACACGGCATTGCAGGTGGCGCTCAACAGCCGTTCAAGATGATTATCCGAAACAGGACAGGTTTCTGAGTCTGTTGGATCCGATAGCCCCATCGGTCTTCTCCTTAAAATCAAGGAAAAGTATTTAGCGATTTTATTAATGCATTATTAAGTTCGAGAAAGTGTGAAATAAACAAGGGCGGCATAGTCAAAAGTGCCCATGCTGAAATTAAGTAAGTTCCTTGGTTTTCTCGAGAACTGCAGCCAGCTGTTCTTTGGTCGATGCCCTCAAAGGCTCGGCCTGGTCCAGGATCCGTTCTGCCTTCATGAAATCAAGGACCCGGATCGTATCGTGAGGAGGACGGACCAGAATGTCCGGCTGATCGATTTTGAGCTTCTGGGTTGTAATCGTCTGCATGAGGATCTGGGATGAACCAAACAGGGAATCCAGCATGTTGATGTCTTCCCGCTCCTTGCGCGGTACGGGAACGCCGACAACATCGACGGCGATGACGATGTCACAACAATCGCGAAGGCCGTCAAAGGGAAGTGGATTGACGACACCACCATCGATCAGGAACCGATCGCCGTGGCGGACCGGACGGAAAAGTGCCGGGATGGCAATGGAAGCAGCAATGGCCGGAAGCAACGGGCCGGACTCGAAATCCACCTCCTGGCAGCCATAAAAATCGGTTGCCAGCAATCGCAAGGGGATTTCCAGATCCTCGAACCTGTCCGGCAGGTATTCCGAAATGAAAACTTCCAGAACGCGCAGCGGATCGAATTGAACAGGGCCTGAGCGGAACATGTCGGCAAATCGCTTCGGCCGGAGCTGCCACAGTCTTGAAAGAACGCTGTTGTTGTCGGCAAAGATTTCCAGAACAATCTCACGGATGTCCTGGCCGCTGCGGCCACTGGCGTAGGCAGCTCCCAATATCGCGCCGATGGAAGTTCCGGCGATTTTCGTCGGTCTCAAGCCGAGATCATCCAGTGCTTCGAGAACCGGAATATGCGCAAGTCCCCGCGCGCCGCCACCACCGAGAGCCAATCCGATACGTGGCGATGAAGTAGGACCAGAAGTCATCTGAGTTGCATCCCGATTGACATACACATTCTGGCAGATGGGGGGCGAATAGCCTTTTGCCAAGCGTCAGGGTGACGCGGAAGGGGGCATTCTACCGTCGGAAGAAGTTCAGCCGGTCTGCCTAAATGACAAAATAGAGATCATCGGCGGACTCGGACATCCATTCCGTTGCCTGCTCAAATGTCATCGGCTTCGAAATCAGATACCCCTGAATGGAGAAGTCACCCATCATGCGTAAGCGGTCATATTGCGCTTCGGTCTCGACGCCTTCGCACACAACGCCGATGTTGAGCGAGCGAGCCAGATGAATGAGTTGATTGACCACGGCTTCCTTCTTGGGATCGTCGAGCATTTGCCTGGTAAAGGAACGGTCGATTTTCAGCCCGTTGATCGGAAGGTCCGCAACGTGGGTCAAGGAGGCATATCCGGTGCCGAAGTCGTCCAGCTCGATATGAACGCCAAGCTCGAAGAGCTCTCTGAGTGTGGTCAGATGACCGGCAGGAGTGTCGTTCAGAAACACCGATTCCAGAACTTCCGCAGTAATTCTGTCCGGGTCTATTTCGTATTTTTGCATACCCGCCTTGAAATGCTCGACCAGCATTCCGGAGGCAAGATGCGAAGGTGAAATGTTCACCGAGACGCGGCCGAATTCAAGGCCGGCATCCAGCCAACTCCGGGCGGCAGCCAGCGATTTGTCGATGACGAGTTCGCCGATGAGCGGTGCGAGATTGGATTTTTCAACGATCGGCAGGAAGTCACCGGGAGCGATGATGCCTTTTTCCGGGTGATCCCATCGAATGAGCGCTTCGATGCCGGTGACCGTCTGTGAGCGAAGGTTCACCTGCGGTTGGAAGACAAGGAAGAACTGATCGTTCTTGATCGCCTGGTTAAGCTCGCGCTCGACCTGGGCTTCCGTCTCGCTGTCGGCCTTCATGTCCGGCTTGTAGAACGTCAGACGGTCCTTGCCGTTTTCCTTGGATTGGTAGAGTGCCAGATCGGCATTCACCAGCAAGGTATCAAAGTCTTCGGCGTCCTCCGGGCACAGTGCAATACCCATGCTCACAGTTGGCCAGAAGCGATTTCCGCTGAACTCCATCGGCATGCGCATGAGCCGCCGCGCTCGCTCGCATAACTCGTTCGGGTCGGAGTGATTGCTGTCCGCGATGATGACAAACTCATCGCCGCCCCAGCGATAAGGGGTGCCGAGGCCACGAGACACTTCCCGGAGCCTACGGCCTGTTTCTTCAAGGCAATGGTCACCCGCAAGGTGTCCGAGCGTGTCGTTGACCCGCTTGAAATTGTCCATGTCGACATGAACGAGGAATGCCGGTTTTTCCGCACGTGCAAAGCGCTCCTTGGCATCCCGCTGACAACCAGCGCGATTGGAAAGCTTGGTGAGCGGATCGAAATAGGCAAGACGTTCGGCTCGTACCTTGGCTTCGCGGGTTTCCGTCTCCCGTTGCACACGTTCCGACACATCATTGGCGATGGCGACAAAGAGATTGCGATCGTGATCTTTCAACAGCTGGACCTGCAGATCGACTGGATATTCGCTGCCATCCTTGCGCCGATGAAGGCTTTCAACCGTGAGGCTGTCCCTCTTGCCGCTCAGCAACGGCTTGACGTTCCGCTGTACCTTGTCCTGGTCATAAACAGGATTGATGTCCCAGATGCGCTGTGACTTGAGCTCGTCGATATCGTAGCCGAGGTTCTTGAGTGCGCATTTGTTTGCGTACTCGATCTGAAAGGTTTCGGCGTTCAGGATGTAGATCTCGTTTAGGGACGATTCCAGGATATTGGCCAACAGCTTGCTCTGTTGCTCCGCCTTGACGCGATCGGTAATGTCATGGATCGTGCCGATGACTTTCCGGGCTTTGCCTTCCGGTCCGGGCAGCACGTAGCCGCGCACGTGCAAGAACCTAAGCGTCTCCTTGTCCAGCATGAGGGAATGCTCGAAATCAAACTCTCCGCAGCTCTCAACGGCATTGCGAACCATCATCTTGGTCGCCTGAAGTTCGTGCGCAGGTATCCGCTCGTAAACTTTCTCAATGATTTCCGCCGAAGTAAGATCAGGCGAAATGTTCATGATGCGGAAGTACTCTTCAGTACAGTGCACCTCGTTCGTCTCTATGTCGCGTTCCCAGCTGCCGACGCTTGCAATGCGCTGTGCTTCAAGCAGCTGAACTGCGTTGTGCTCCAGCTTGTTTGTATATTCGACTACTTCCGCTTCCAACCGCTCACGTTGCAGCTGGACGGAGGACTGAAGTCTGGCCAGAAGGCGCCGGATGACAAGCCAGGACAGGGACGCCAATCCAAAACCGGCAATCAGCGAAAACAACGTACCTTGCAAAAAGGCCCAGACATTTTCGGATATGTCTTTGACCAGAACCAGCTTGATTTGCTGGTCTCTCTTGCCGGCCAGGATCGGCAGGTCCCGGATCATGAAGACTTTGCCGTTCTGCAGGTAGAACCGGTTTAGTTCCTCTATGCCCGCGGTTTTTGCATTAAGCGCATCGAACTTGAAGCCGGCGGGTCCCAGTTCGCCGATCACCTTGTACCTGCTGGCTCCGGAATTCAGAGCGCCGGTGTCGGTGATTTCGCAAATCTTGACGATCTGGGCGTTTACCGCGGAACTTGCCAGCGCAAGAGATCGCTCGATATCGATCGAAAGTTTCAGATATCCGAGAAGTTGCCCTTCCGCAAACCAGGGCCGCAAGACGCTGAGAACGACCTTGTTATTCTCGTCGAGTTCAATGCCATTGGACTTGCTGAAAAGACTGGCAGGCAAATCTTCCTGATGGGCCGGATCGGACAGGCTGGAGACGGTCGCGCCCTTCGCCCTGTAGAGCAGGTTCTGGTTCGCGGAATAGATCGCGAACTCGGAAATATCGAGGGCTCCGGACTTCTTGGCAAATACACCGTCGGCAACCTTTCTGATTTTTGAAAGATCTCCCCGTCGTATGGCGCTCTGCAACGTTGCATTTTCGCTTATGTTGTCAGCGACCTGGTCGAGCGTTTCGGAGCCGAGAGCACTCTGCTGCATCAGCAAACGCTCGGCAGTAGCGGCAATCAGGTTTTGCGGCTCGTTCAGGTTTCGGTATTCGGAGACAATGTTCTGGACGGTAAGAACAAACACTGTCAGACACAGGAATGACAGAAAAACCATACGAAGCGGTTTTTCGAACTGAGTGTCGTCGGCACGCCAGCGGTTGAGGGCGCGGTCCAGGAAAGCGTCAAGACTGGTGAGGCGCAATTTGCCTCTCCTCAGACCGCCTTTATCTCCTAGATTTTTCTTGCCCACACTTTGCACCCATGCCCCGACAGCCGACGCTGCTTTCTGACCGGCAAGAAGGGTTGATTGTCCATGTTTTGACACTCGAAAGTGGAAATCGACTGCTAACCGCTCTTTGCCAATTTTCTCAATAACTTGAATTTCTTAAATTGTGTTGAATCGGTTTCTTAAAGAGCATTAAGATTAAGGGCCGATCAGACTGGGGAAGAACAGCTGATCTTGATGATTTCCAAGAATTCGGACCGGGTGCATCGGTTGAAATTAAGAATACTTCAAAAGTAGATTTTTCAGGACGCAAAGAAATCCAGCAACGCATTGCACGTGTCATCTGGAGCTTCTTCAGGCAGAAAATGGCCACACTCCAGAGACTTGCCGCTCACGTCAGAGCACCAGTTGCGCCAGATCGCCAGCGGGTCGTCCACGCTGCTTGCAATGCCTTTGTCGCCCCATAGGGCGAGCACGGGAGCCTTGATCCTGTTTCCGGCGTCACGATCGGCTTTGTCATGCTCATAGTCGACGGTCGCACCGGCACGATAGTCCTCGCACGTTGCCGCAATCCGGTCTCGGTCGCAGAACCAGTCGCGGTTATGGGCCAGGGCTCCCTCCGAAAAGCAGTTCAGATTCTTGTTGCCCGTCCAGCTTGACAGCGTGTGCTCCAGAAAATCGATCGGCGAAGCAGAGATGAGCATTTCGGGGTAAGGGGCCGGCTGGGCAAGAAACAACCAGTGATAAATCTTCAGGCCGAATGTCCGGTCCAACCTGTCCCAATAGTCGGAGGTCGGCAAGATATCCAGAACCGCGAGCCGTTTTACTGTTTCGGGATGGTCGAATGCCATGCGATATCCGACCCGTCCACCACGATCATGACCTGCAACATAAAATCTGTTGTGTCCCAGCTGCCGCATCAGTTCGACCATGTTTCGCGCCATGGCTCTCTTTGAGTAAGCCAGGTGGTCTGAACTCAATGGTGGAACAGAAGACCTGCCATATCCTGGCAGGTCCGGAATTATCAGCGTGAAATGATTTGCAAGCCTCGGAGCAATCTTATGCCAGATCTCGTTGGATTGCGGATAGCCGTGCAACAACAGAAGCGCGGGACCGGTTCCGCCTGTTCGGCAGAACAGCTGGACGTCCCCGGTGTCCACCGTCAAGCTGTCAAACCCCGGGTAAAGATCCGGCTTAGCCTCTTTCATTCTCGCCTCCCGAACAGTTCAGGTTCCCAGAACAGCTGGTTAGCAAATTGGAGGGGCGTTCCCAATTGGCCGAAAGAAGGGATCAGCTTTCACTCTCTCGTGCGATTGCCCTCCAGCCGATGTCGCTTCGGCAAAAACCTTCCGGCCAATCGATTTTTGCAACAGCCTCATACGCGGCCGCTCTTGCTTCACCGACATTGTCACCAAGCGCGGTGACATTGAGAACACGTCCACCATTCGCCAGAACCCGTTCATTGTCGCCCTTCGTTCCGGCGTGAAAAACTTCCAGTCCTTCAGAGCTAAGTGGGTCCAGTCCTTTGATTTCGCTTCCCTTTTCATAGCTTCCAGGATAACCATCTGCGGCCATGACCACAGTAAGGGCTGCTTCCGGCCGCCACGAAGCGGACACTTGATCCAGGGTGCCTTTCACGCTTGCCTGCAGAAGGTCCAGAAGATCGCTCTCCAGACGCATTACGAGGACCTGGCACTCCGGGTCGCCAAAGCGTGTGTTGTATTCAATCAGTTTCGGTCCGTCTTTGGTGATCATCAGACCGGCATAAAGAACACCCTGGAACGGAGTGCCCCGCCTTGCGAGCGTTTCGATCGTCGGTTCGATGATCCTCTTCATGACGTCGGCAACCAGAGCGTCGGTCATGACCGGTGCAGGCGAGTAGGCGCCCATGCCTCCGGTATTGGGGCCTTCGTCACCGTCGAATGCCCGTTTGTGATCCTGGGCGGTCGCGAGTGGAAGCGCATTCTTTCCATCGGAGAGCACGAAGAAGCTGGCCTCTTCGCCTTCAAGAAACTCTTCGATGACGACTTCGGCACCCGCTTCACCGAAAGATCCTTCGAAACAGGCGGTGACGGCGTCTTCGGCTTCTGCTTGCGTCAACGCAACGACAACGCCCTTGCCTGCGGCCAAGCCGTCGGCCTTGACGACGATCGGGGCGCCTTTCTCCCGAACATAGCCGAGTGCGTCGTCCTTGTTGTCGAACCGGCCATAGCCTGCCGTTGGAATGTTGGCTTCATCGCAAACACCTTTGGTAAAGGCCTTTGAGCCTTCCAGCTGTGCGGCCGCTCTTGTCGGGCCGAAAGCCTTGATTCCGGCCGCATTCAGGTCATCAACCAGACCGGCAACCAGTGGAGCTTCCGGGCCGACCACCACCAGATCAATGTTGTTGGAGCGGCAGAACGCGATCACGGCCTCATGATTCGCAACATCCAGGTCGCAGAGTTCGGCAACTTTTGCGATTCCCGCGTTGCCGGGTGCGGCATAGAGCTTGCTCAAATTCGGAGATTTCGCCAAAGCCCAGGCGAGTGCGTGTTCGCGGCCACCGGATCCGATTAGGAGGAGATTCATGAATTGCCAGTCTCTTGAAGAAAGTTGACGCAATGCAGCCGGCTTCCGGCCATGTCCGCAAGCAAGCCATGATGCCGCGCGGTCTATCACGGCGATCTCCTGGTCGCAATCGAAGGAAGCCTGCCAGAGCCTGTATTGCGGCTGGAAAAGCGGACGAAATGAGAGATTTCAGGTCCGTTGCCAGTTTTTTTGCGGCTTTGCTATCCGCTGACCACCGCGCGGCAATAAACGATATTGTCCTTCTGAAGATCCGGTCCCCAGATCAGTTTGGCGGACTTGTCCCAGGATATCCGGTCAAATCCGTCTTTGGGGCGGACGTCGCGTGCGCTGTGAACGCTTGCCTTTGGCCAGGAGCTGTCATCGAAGGATGGCGCCATCCAGTCGTCCGGAACCTCTGTCCTGGTTTGCGAGCAATTGGCCATTGAAACGTCAGGATTTCGTTCGCGTTCGCAAGAATTGTCTGCTGGGGCGGTCTGCACTGTAATGCATCGCCAATCTGAGCCGGAGGCCGTCAGAAGATCACCGCTTGTGAGGTCCCTGAACTGAGCGATCGCACCGCCATCTCCCATCTGTTGACGCCGTGTTCCAATGTACTCGAGTCCCGTTTCATCCTGCATGAAATCACGAAACTCGAAGGCTATGGTCATTGGGTAGTCTGTTTTGAATTCAAATCGTTCGGCATTGAAGGAACGCTCCGTTCTGATTGAGATGCTATCTTCAATCAACGGCTTTCCGTTGATGTAAAGCTTGAACCAGTTGTCGACCCAGACTTCACCGAGAACGGCGTGTGCGCCCTTTGAGTCGATCTTGCTTTCATTCAGGTCCGGGCCTTTGCCGCCGGGCGGCGGCGGCGGGGCTTTACCGTCTGGCGAAGGCGGCGGTTTTTGGGCGAAGGAAGCTGCCGGTGCGGCTGAAAATCCCATGGCAATTGCGAGAAGAACTGCAGTTACGTGTTTTGGGGAGAAACTCACTATTTGCTCCTGTCCTGGCCCGAGGCATCGGCACTATGGCCATTTGCAGGATGAAATTCATCTTAATTGTCGGTAGAACAACCACGAAAGAGGCGACGCAGGAGCGCCTGGACAAGGTTCGGGCAGGCAGTTAGATGTTTTTTTCCACCAAGGATACAGGACCGGTTGCTGATGCGGTCAAGCGGCATTGGGTCGACACTCGGCTGCCGGCCAGTTTGCGCCCCTATGCCCGATTGGCCCGCTGGGAAAGGCCCATCGGCTGGTGGCTCTTGTTATGGCCATGTTGGTGGTCCGCAGCCTTGGCGGCCATCGCTGCAGGTAACAGTTGGCCGAATCCCTGGCACCTTGTTCTGTTCTTCATTGGCGCGGTGGCAATGCGCGGGGCGGGATGTACTTACAACGATCTTGTGGATGTCGATATCGACTCCAAGGTTGAGCGGACACGTTCCAGGCCCATTCCTGCTGGTCAGGTGACGAAATTCCAGGCGAAAGTCTTTCTGGTGCTGCAGGCATTGGTCGGCCTGGCGGTTCTGCTGCAGTTCAACACCTTTACCATTGTTCTGGGCATCGTCTCACTTGTACCGGTTGCCATCTACCCATTCATGAAGCGCTTCACCAACTGGCCGCAGCTGTTTCTGGGATTTGCCTTTTCCTGGGGCGCTCTCATGGGGTGGGCAGCCGAATTCGGTTCGCTGTCCTGGTCGCCGATCCTTCTTTATGTCGGCGGGATCTGCTGGACCATCGGCTACGACACGATCTACGCGCATCAGGACAAGGAAGACGATGCGCTGGTCGGGGTCAAATCGACCGCGCGCCTGTTTGGCGATCGCACGAAACCGGCGCTCATCCTGCTCTACAGCGCGGCCACGATCCTGTTCACGATCTCGGCCACGTTGGCAGATGCCGGCCCGGCCGCCTTTGCGGGGATCTTTCTGGGCATCATTCACCTGGGCTGGCAGGTAATTGTCCTGGACATTGATGACGGCGACCAATGTCTCAAGCTGTTCCGGTCCAACACTGCCTACGGCTGGATCCTTTTTGCAGGATTTGTTCTGGATGCTTTGGTGTCCGGTTAGCGGGCTGCAACGTATGCCCGGCTTCCGAGATCAGGCAGGAGCAAATTCGGATCCCGCATCTGCCTGACCGGCGGAACCGATAGTGCCGGTGTGGCAGGACCGGATCCGGTCACGGCCATCCTGCTTGGCTGCGTAGAGCAGTTTATCTGCTGCAAGAAGAGCTCTCTCCACTGGAATCTCATTACCCCGATATGAGAACACACCGGCGCTGAACGTGACGGGATTGCCGGATTTCGTCATGCTGGAGGTTTCTCTGATGAACCGGTCGCGGATCCTGTCCAGGAGCACATCCGCCTGTTTGGGCGGAGCGTCGGCCAGGTAGATCGCAAACTCCTCACCACCCAATCGGGAGACGACCGCATGTGTTGGCAGGACCTTCCGGCACGTGTCGCCGAAAACGGCAAGGACCGTGTCACCGAAGATGTGCCCATGAGTGTCGTTGATTGACTTGAAGTGATCGATATCGATCATCACCAGGGCGTTCTGGTCGGTCGGGGAGGCTGCTGCCTGTTTGAAAAAGGCCTTGCGGCTCAGCAGTCCCGTCAGATCGTCGGTCAGGGCTCTTTGCCGGAAATGGTGCAGTTCAACTTCGAAAATCAGTCCGAAGGAAAGCATCAAGACGATACAGAACATCAACGTACTGACAAAGTAAAAGGTGGCAAAGACGTTGTGGGACAGAGCCTCCTGGATCGTGTCGATGTTGGCGTTGTAGATCATGACCGAAAAGACGACATGAGTGACGCCGTAAAGTGTCGCTATGGCCGTGATGAAATAGGGAATGAACAGTCGATCCCGATTGCTGTACACGCTTGCGTAGGCGATCTGGAAGATGATGGCGGCAACCACCAGATTGGCTGACGCCGCACGGGTGCTGTAGTGCCCGTAAACGACCGGAACAAAGCACAACGCAAGCCAGATGGCCGGGGCGAGGAAGACAGGGAACAGCCGTGCCTGGCCCGACAACGTTTGCGAGAGCGCAAATCCGTAGAGGCCCAATCCCAGAAAAAGGCTCACATTGCCTCCGGCAATGCTCAATGGGAGCGGAACAATACCGCGAAAGGCGATGAGCAGGATGCCGATTCCGCAAAGCCCAAAGCACAGGACCCAGGACATCATCGCTGTCGCGCTGGTCTCGAAATGCCTGAACATGGCCAGCCAGACCAGCAGAAGCACAACGGCGCCGACACATGCCAAGGCAGCCACGGTGATCATGTATTGGAGTTCCTTCCCGGCAGAAGGGCGGAGTTCGACCGCCTGGACACTTGAGCTCAGGAAAGAAAATTTAGGTTAAAAGTCTGTTTAGAGGGTAAACCCGCCTGATTATCCTGCAGAAATCAGGTTCGGGCGATGATCTCGCGCTCGTTTGCGTGACAAATCAGGTCGCAAGTACGAATTCCCGAAACGCGCTTGTTCAAAAACCTGGGGCGGCGGCCTGTCAGAAGCCGCAGTTTCCGGCGAGGCGCAGGCTTTGACGCAGGAACAGCGCTGAATGCTTCGATCGGTTTGACTTTGCCGCCAAGGTCGCACACGAGCATGGGCAGGTTGAGAGTTTGCGCCCACCGGCTCCAAAGCACGGCAAGATCGTCGGATTTTTCGGTTTCCGCCAGCGTGATCGAAAGCGCACTGTCCGGATGTTTCAGGATAAGTGCGGCAACAATTTCACCCGGAGCGTCTCCCGGAACGATCCTGACCATGACCCCGTCAAAGCCACTTGCCGGAACGACAACGGTGACGGGCACGCCTGCCACCCGGCGTTTGATCACTGCCTTGTCGCGGTCGAGAAAAATATCTGCAGGAAGAGAAGGGGTGCCGGGTCTGGACTCGAGTCGTTGCTCGAAATTGACCGGCAGGCAACCGGGGTGAGGCATCGAATGGGTGCCCGTCCCGGTTGCCATCTGCTCCTGTATTTCTGTTTGACGTCTCAATTGACTCTCCGTCGGACCTTTTGGTCTCTTGATGCCTTTCAAGGTAGCGGAGAAAAGTCGTGAACCACTTAAGAGATACAGTTAAAAAACTGTGATTTTAAAGAGGGTTACTGGAGTGTAAGCAAGCGGGTAACGCACTGTTCAGGAGTGTGGCGAAAAGAGGGATACGACACTTGTCGTCCGGTTTCGCTGGTCTTGCATTAAAACTGTCTGTCACCAAATCCAGTCAGGCGGTTGCAGCTGACCGGCGCTGGGCGTAAACAACTGCTCAACAGACCTTTCAAGGCGGTACACATGTCTGAACTGATTGATCAAAGCGAATTGCAGTCGCGCGCGGCCCGGCTCGTTGAAGCAGCGCGAAAAGCCGGTGCCGATGCCTGCGATGCCATTGCAGTCACTGGCGTTTCTCTTGGCGTGGATGTCAGGGAAGGCAAGGTCGAGGAGACCGAGCGCGCCGAAGGAGACGACGTGACGCTTCGGGTCTTTGTCGGCAAGCGAACGGCTGCGGTATCCGCCAACCAGCTTGATGATGCCGATGGCCTGGCCGAACGCGCAGTTGCCATGGCGAAGGTCGCGCCGGAAGATCCCTTTGCGGGCCTGGCGGACGAGGCGCTACTCGTCAAGAAATTGCCTGAATTGGAACTTCTTGACACAAAAGAGATGACTGCCGAAAGCCTGACCGACATGGCATTGGCGGTTGAAGAGGCCGGTCTGGCAGTGGATGGTGTTAGCAAGTCCGGCGGTGCAGGTGCCTCCTGGCGCCTTGCCGGAATTGTTCTTGCAACGAGCCACGGCTTCCAGGGATCTTACCTGTCCTCGCGTTATGGCACGTCCATGACCGCGGTTGCCGGCGAGGGCACACAGATGGAACGGGATTACGACTTCGACAGCCGTACCTATTTTGAAGACCTCGAAGATCCGTCGGCAATCGGCCGCCGGGCCGGCGAGCGCGCGGTGCGCCGGCTCAATCCGCAGAAATTGTCTACCCGGACCGCCAATGTCATTTATGAATCTCGCGCGGCACGCAGCATACTTGGCCATCTGACCGGTGCCATCAACGGTGCATCGATCGCCCGCAAGACCAGTTTTCTGAAAGACAGAATGGGCGAGGCGATATTCTCTCCCGGCATTCAGGTCGTTGACGACCCATTCAAGAGACGCGGAGCGGCCACCCGTCCATTCGACGGAGAAGGCACAAAGGCTGATGTTCTCAACATGATTGAAGACGGGGTCCTGCAACACTGGTTCCTGGATGGTGCTTCCGCGCGTGAGTTGGGATTGACTCCTAATGGGCGCGCGCATCGCAGTGGCAGCGGCACAACACCGGGTGCAACCAACATTACCCTGATGCCGGGCGAAAAGTCCCTTGAAGAGATGATGGCGGAAGCAGGCAACGGATTGCTTGTGACCGATCTGATCGGTCATGGCGTGAATGGCATCACCGGCGACTACTCCCGGGGTGCAGCGGGCTTCTGGTTTGAAAACGGAAAAATTGTTGAACCGGTCAGTGAAATCACCATTGCCGGAAACCTGAACGACATGTTCAAGAGGCTTGTACCGGGAAGTGATCTCGACAACCGCTACTCTTCCGCAACTCCCTCTGTCCTGATCGAAGGAATGGCGCTTGCGGGAAGTTGAGAAGGACGCTCCAGGTGAGGATCTGAAGCAGGACCTGCAATTGCTGGAAGCCTCGGCGCGGGAAGCCGGAGCACTTGCGCTTGAATATTTTGGCCGGGATCCGGAAACCTGGTTCAAGGGCAGGGGATCTCCTGTCTCGGAAGCGGATCTGGCGGTCGACCGGTTCCTTGCCGACAAGTTGCGAACGGCTCGACCGGGCTATGGCTGGCTTTCGGAAGAAACAGCTGATGACCGTGCGCGCCTGAAGTGCCGGCGTGTCTTTATCGTTGATCCTATCGATGGGACCCGCGCATTCCTGGCAGGGGGCGATGAGTGGACAGTCTCGGTCGCCGTTGTGGAAAAGGGCCGGCCCGTTGCAGGTGCGGTTTTTTGTCCCCGCCGGGAGGAAATGTTTGTTGCCTTGTCCGGTGGTGGCGCCTGGCTCAACGGGAAACGAATTGCCGTCTCGTCTCACGCGAGGGTCGTTGGGGCAACTCTAACGGGACCGCATTCAATTGTGGCAAACAAGGATGTCATCGCCGCCGGGTTCGAGGGAACGGAAATCCTTCGTTCGCTGGCGTATCGGCTGACCATGGTCGCGGCCGGGCGCATCGACGTGGGAACGGCACGGGGCGGGCCCAGCGATTGGGATCTTGCAGCCGCGGATCTTTTGGTGCAGGAAGCGGGCGGCGAATTGACTGATCTGTCCGGCCGGAACCTGATCTACAATCGAGCCCGCACTGGACATCCGGCCCTGGTCGCCGCCTCTGTGCAATTGATCGGGCCTGCGCGCGCCGTGCTTGACGACCTGATCAGGTAAATGGCCGGCTTTGTATCGATAGAGAGTGAGGATACTCATGAGTGAAACCGACGCCCAGAAACAGCTTCTCCACCTTGTTTTTGGTGGCGAACTGGAGTCTCCGGAAGGATTGACGTTCCGGGATCTGGATGCACTCGATATTGTCGGCATTTATCCGAACTACGCGGAAGCCTACAAGGCTTGGAAGGCCAAGGCGCAAGCAACGGTCGACAACGCGCATATGCGTTATTTCATTGTGCACATGCATCGGCTGCTTGACCCGGAAACGGCCGCCTAGGCAACGAAACTTTTCAGGCTACAAGAAAAATGATCAAACGCCTTGGCCGCCAGCCCTGGGTTTTATCCGCAGTGGGCACTGTGCTCGCCGGCTATTTGAAACTGGTGTATTTCACCAACCGTTTCGTGGTGGAACCTTCGGGTGTTCATGATGAGAGGGAAAGGGATTTGCCGGTCATCGTGGCCATGTGGCACGGCCAGCATTTCATGGTTCCATTTGCCAAGCCGAAGCACTGGCCTGCCAAAGTCATGATTTCCCGATCGGCAGATGGTGAGGTCAATGCGATCGCGGCACGTAAACTCGGCCTGGGACTCATTCGTGCGTCCGGTGGCAGAAATGCGCGCCAGATCAAGAAACGTGGGGGAATGCGGGGCTTCATCGAGGCACTCAAGACATTGAGAGACGGTGAGAGCGTCGCGATGACGGCGGATGTTCCCAAGGGACCGGCACGAAAGTCAGGCGTCGGCATCGTCCAGCTGGCCAAACACTCGGGCCGTCCGATTCTCCCGGTAGCCGTTGCCACCAGTCGCAGCATCGAGCTCAACAGCTGGGACAAGGCCAGCGTGAACCTGCCCTTCGGCCGTGGCAGCATTGCTGTCGGTGACCTGATCTGGGTACCGGAAGAAACGGAAGAAGAAGCTCTGGAGGCTTACCGGCAGCAGGTTGAAGATGGTCTGAACACCGCAACGAAGCGGGCCTATGAATTGGTCGGCAGGGCGGATGGCTGACCGGCGGCCATTTCTGATCAGTATTTACAGGGGGCTTGCCCGGGCCCTCACGCCGGTTTTCAACATACTGTTCTGGTCACGAAGCCGGAAAGGCAAGGAAATCGCCTCGCGAAGGGGCGAACGCTTCGGTCATTCGGCATTGGCGCGTCCCTCAGGACATCTGGTCTGGATCCACGCAGCAAGCGTCGGCGAAACCATGTCGATCCTTCCCGTCGTCGATGCGTTGGCCCGCGACGGTAACAAAATCCTTTTGACAACGGTAACGGTGACTTCAGCTGAACTTGCCGCCAGTCGTCTGCCGGAAGGAGCGACCCACCAGTTCGTTCCCTATGACGCTCCAGGACCTCTTGGCCGGTTCCTCGACCACTGGAAACCGGATCTGGCAATGGTCGTGGAATCGGAAATCTGGCCCTGCCTGTTCGATGATATTCGCAGCCGCAAGATTCCGTTCGTGCTTCTGAACGGACGATTGTCGGATGGGTCTCACCGGAATTGGTCCCGGCTGGCAAATGTGTCCCGTTATCTTTTCAACTGCCTGGACCTGGTTCTTGCGCAAAGTGAAGCAGATGCGGCCCGTTTCCGACAACTTGGATGCCGGAATGTGGAAACGCCCGGCAATCTGAAGTTCGACGCGGAGAAGCCGGTTGCCGACGAGATCGCCTTGTCTGCCGTGAAGAGCCAGATTGGCAGCCACCCGGTCTGGTTGGCAGCACTTACTCATCCTGGGGAAGAAGAAATAGCGCTCAGGGCCCATGAAATCCTGAGAAGAGAATTCCCGGGGCTGCTTCTGGTTCTGGTTCCAAGGCATCCGGCGCGCGCCGGGGAAATCAGGGAGCTTGTCGAACAGCGGGGATTGCATGTGGCCTCCCGCGCAGCCGGTGACGACATTCAGGCCGGGACCGACGTATATCTGGGCGACACGCTGGGCGAGATGGGGATTTACTACCGATTGGCGCCGGTAACCTTCCTGGCCGGCTCGTTCAGCGATGTTGGCGGCCACAATCCCGTTGAGGCAGCCTTGTCGGGTTCGGCATTGGTTACAGGGCCGAAAGTCGCCAATGCCCGGGCGGTTTACAAGGACTTCTTCAGCAGTGGGGCCGCCACCAGACTTGAAGATCCTGACGATCTTGCGAAGGCCATAGCCAGACTGCTTGAAGACCCTGAACGCGTAACGGATCAATCGGCCAAAGCCAGGGCTCTGGTGGAAGGAAACCGAGGCGCACTGGAAAAAACTCTGCAGTTGTTACAACCTTATCTGACAGTCGAAGACAGGGATCGGATGCCGGAGGCGCCCAATGAGCAAGGCTCCTGACTTCTGGTGGAAGAAAGGATTGTCCGGTACGGCCATGGCGTTGTCACCGGCCGGGTGGCTTTACGGCCAGATTTCCGGGCGCAGAATGTTGTCCGCCGCGAAAGGCAGCAGCAAGCTTCCGATAATCTGCATTGGCAATTTTGTTGTCGGCGGAACGGGAAAGACACCCTTTGCCATCGAGCTGGCACATCGCCTGCGGGAAGAGGGGCGCAAGCCCGGCTTCTTGTTGAGGGGGTATGGCGGTCGAAGCAAGGGACCGTTGCTGGTTGTCTCCAACATGCATACAGCGCGCCAGGTTGGCGACGAAGCACTGCTGCTGGCACGCCACGGACCTACGATTGTTTCGGCTGACCGGCCGGCTGGAGCGAAATTCGCGGAACTGCATGACATCGATGTTCTTCTGATGGATGACGGCTTTCAGAATCCTGCCCTTGAGAAGGACCTGAGCATAGTTCTGGTTGACTGTGCTGTCGGTTTTGGCAACGGAATGTGTTTTCCGGCAGGACCGTTGAGAGCACCTGCCAAACAACAGATCCTCAAGACGGATTGCCTCGTGCTCGTTGGCGACGGCAACGAGGCGGAAGACGCTGTTCATCTCGCGGGCCGGCGCGGTCTCCCGGTCCTGCATGCGCATTTGCGTCCGCAGCCGAATGAAGAGCTGGAGGAACGTAAGCTGTATGCATTTGCCGGAATAGGTCGCCCACAGAAATTCTTTAGTTCTCTCAAGGAATTCGGATACGAGATCGCGAAAACGCGCGAATTTGCCGATCACCACCAGTACTCTGAAAAAGATGTTCAGGCTCTGCTGACTGAAGCTGAGAACGCCGATCTACAGCTGGTAACGACTTCCAAGGACATGGCTCGCCTGTCCACATCCGATGGCGAGCTTTTTCGCTGGATCACGTCCAGCACGGCAACCCTGGACGTGCGCATGGATATTGACGATGAGGATCGCCTTGTCGCCTTGATCAGGGAGAAGATACGCAAGCTGAGATCCACCACCTGAAACCGAAAGTTCCAAGCGGTTCCGGAGAATCTCAGCGGGTTTCCAGATAGCGTTTCATTGAAGCCTTGGCATCGACATAGGCTTCCTGGCGTTCGACCGACCAGTATTTCAGCTCATCAAGAGGTATCGCCGTGCCGGTAACGGCACAACGCACGAAAGTACCCGGCGTTTCCACCTGATAATCGCCGTCCAGATAGCGGACACGGGCTTCGCTGGGAATTCGCGGATTTTCGTAGCGGTTCATGGTCACCGGATTTGATGAGTTGTCGTTGTTGTTCCGAAACTGTCTTTTACGGCAGATTGCGCCTGCCGGGCAAGTCATTGCGTGATGGTGCCGGAGAAGTTTTCAGAACATCGGCGATGAGCGCCTGTCCCTTCCTATGAGATAACGACAGCGCGACATGACGACCGCCCAATCCGGAAGTCCCTGTTTTACACGATATATTTCGGTTTCCCGATCCTGGCGGCAGGTTTCGATATCCGCCCAACGTTTCGCGGATGCCGACACGTCTTCACAAATCAGCAGATCCGGCTGACAGGCCACCAGATGCATTGCAACAAGGACAGATTTCATCTTGATTGTTCACGTTTTCGGCCGGTGCTTTCAGCAGGATTTTGAAAATCCACCACGACCACATTGTCGTCGGTCTGTTCCGAGGGCGCCGGAGGACCCGACACAGATCCCGACTTTGCAAAGGCTTGCAGAAATAGAGGATGGAGACCGTCTCCGCGCCTGGCTGCCATTGCGTGAAAGGATGACAAGGTGGTACCGGCAGCCGGATCCTGTGACTGGCACATGCGCACAAATCCTTCTTTGCCGCGGCTGAACGCGGCATTGTTCGATCATTTCGGGAAGAGAAGCTGGCCAGGCCCTTGGTCAGGCCCTGCTGACAACAGACAGGAATATCTTAAAGTTGAGTAATATATTCAGGTTAAATTTTTCACAAGTGGAATTTCCAGCTTTTAAGGTGAAAAACCCGGCAAAAAGCCTATGTTGAGGATATATTGAGCGAAATCGCCGCCGACACCGGCAGCAAAATCGAGCCTCTATCCATCGGGGCACATGCAGGACAAGTAGATGACCCTTTCCACAACCGATCTCATTGAATCCTCCGGTCTCGGATTGGAGGCCGCCAAGCGGATCACCCAAGAGGCTTTGTCAGGGGCTGACGACGGAGAGCTGTTTGTCGAATACCGCCAGTCGGAAGGACTTGTCTTCGACAATGGCCGTTTGAAAGGCGCCAACTACGATACGGCCCAGGGTTTCGGACTTCGGGCTGTAGCGGGTGAGGCAGCCGGATATGCGCATGCCGGCGACATTTCCGAAGGCGCATTGAAACGGGCCGCGGAGGCTGTGAGTGCAGTCAAGAAAGGCTATTCGGGCAGCTATGCCGCCGCACCGTCCCGCACCAACCTTTCGCTTTATACCGATGCCAATCCGCTGGGTGGTCCGAGCTTTGAGGAAAAGGTGAAGCTTCTTCAGGAAATCGACGCATATGCCAGGGCCAAGGACCCGCGCGTTCGTCAGGTTTCCGCCTCTCTTGCAGGATCCTGGCAGGTTGTCGAAATCCTGCGTGCCGACGGTCACCTTGTCCGCGACGTCCGTCCGATGGTCCGCTTGAGCATTTCCGTTGTTGCAGGCAATGACGACCGCCAGGAAAGCGGCATGTTCGGATGCGGTGGCAGGGAAGGGTTTGAACGGTTCATCACCACGGAAAACTGGCAGGGCGGGGTCGACGAGGCCCTTCGTCAGGCTCTTGTCAATCTGGATGCAGTACCTGCACCGGCCGGGGCTTTTGATGTGGTCCTCGGATCCGGTTGGCCCGGCATTCTGCTCCATGAAGCAGTAGGTCATGGCCTGGAAGGTGATTTCAACCGCAAGAAGACGTCGGCATTTGCCGGGCTGATGGGCGAACGTGTGGCTTCACCGGGTGTCACGATTGTCGACGATGGCACCATTCCCGATCGTCGCGGGTCGCTGACGGTTGATGACGAGGGCACTCCGGCAAGCCGGACAGTCCTCATCGAGGACGGGATTTTGACCGGCTATATGCAGGACCGGCAGAATGCGCGCCTCATGGGCATGGAGCCGACCGGGAACGGTCGCCGCCAGTCTTATGCGCATATTCCGATGCCGCGTATGACCAACACGGTCATGATGGCCGGTGACAAAGATCCTGAAGAGATCCTCTCTTCAGTGAAAGACGGTATCTACGCCGTTTCCTTCGGTGGCGGACAGGTCGATATCACCTCGGGCAAATTCGTGTTCTCCTGCACCGAGGCTTACCGGATCGAAAACGGCAAGGTCGGTGCACCGGTAAAAGGTGCCATGCTGATTGGTAATGGCCCGGATGCGCTGACCCGGGTGACCATGATCGGTAATGACATGAAGCTCGACCCGGGCATGGGCACCTGTGGGAAGCAGGGGCAGGGCGTTCCTGTCGGCGTCGGCCAGCCATCCATGCGCATCAACGAAATGACGGTCGGAGGGACTGCCGTCTAGGCAGATTACCCTGGGGGATGGCGATGCCGGACATCAAGTTCGTTATCTTCGACATGGATCAGGTGCTCTATGATTATGAGCATCAGGTCCGGCTTCAACTGCTGCAAGACCTGACAGGTCGACCAGCTGCGGAAATTGACGAAGCGGTGTGGGGCGGGCCTCATGAAAACGAGGCTGAAGCAGGCAATCCCGATACGGCGGAAGGATATCTCGCCCAATATGGAAGGTTGCTTGGCTATCCTATTGATTTCGATACCTGGGCCGATATCCGGCGCCGCATGATGCGGGCAAGGCCAGACGTTCTCGATCTTGTCCGGCGTCTCAAGCAGAAAGCGGATGTCGCGATGCTGACGAACAACGGCATGATGCTGAAGGCATCATTGCCTGTTTGCGCTCCTGAAATGATCGAGATTTTCGGAGAGAAAGCGCACGTGTCGGCTGAGTTCAAGGTGCGCAAGCCGGACCCGGATATCTATCGGCTGATCTGCGAAAAGTACGGTTACCCGACCTCGGCGAGTGCCTTCATCGACGACCGTGCGGAAAATGTCGCAGGAGCCGAAGAAGCCGGGCTTTCCGGGCACGTTTTTACCGACACCGAGACCTTCAGATCCTACTTGAAGAAACACGACCTGCTTTGATTTCCCGCATTCTGGACCTGGTTGATTTTTGTGACCGGACCGACCGGAATTTCAGCCAAAGACGCCAGACATCCCAGGCTATCGTCAATAGTACGGTGGTCCTTTGACCCAATCGCGCAAAATTGCAGCAAATCGGCCTAAATAGTTGCAGTAGCGGTGGAAGTGTCGCACGCCAGCTTCGTAAGGTTTGGTAAAATAGAATCAGTTCATGATGAGCCTGCCGGGCGTGGGGCCGGTTGAATGGCTGTGCAACAGAGGAGAGAGAATGGCCGCAGAGGGCGCACCTCCGTTTTTTGCTGAATCGATTGTGTTTCTAGCAGCCACCGTTGTGGCTGTTCCGATCGCAAAACGGCTGGGGCTCGGCTCGGTGGTCGGGTATCTCGCTGCCGGTGCGGCAATCGGACCACATGGCCTGCAGCTTCTGGGGTCAGGAGAAGATGTTCTGCATGTTGCGGAACTCGGGGTTGTTCTTCTGCTGTTCGTGATCGGACTTGAACTCGATCCGCAAAAGCTCTGGCGAATGAAACGGGACATCTTCGGTCTCGGAACCGCTCAGGTCATATTCACGGGGGTCAGTCTCTACTCGATTGGCCGTTTCGCTGGACTTGGGAACTCCACGGCACTGGTCGCCGGATTTGGCCTTGCCTTGTCGTCGACCGCATTCGCGCTGCAGATCCTGCAGGAACGCGGACAATTGTCTTCCGCCTATGGTCAAAGAGCCTTCGGCATCCTGCTTCTTCAGGACATTGCGATCGTCCCGCTTCTGGCGATGGTGGCCATTCTTGCTCCCGGCGAGGGGCCGTCAACAGCTGGGGAAATCGCAAACGAAATCCTGCTGGTCTCGGCTGCTGTTGCTGCCGTTATTCTCACCGGGCGATATTTGATCTCGCCGATATTCCTGTTCCTGGCGGCAAGCCGGGCACGCGAAGTCATGCTGACTGCGGCGCTGCTTGTTGCACTCGGTAGTGCAGGGATCATGCATTCAGTCGGTCTCTCCATGGCTCTCGGCGCGTTCCTGGCAGGCGTACTGCTGGCAGAATCCAGTTTCCGGCACACGCTGGAAGCCGATATCGAGCCGTTCCGATCGCTCCTGATGGGCCTGTTCTTTGTAGCTGTCGGCATGTCGCTCGACGTGTCCCTTGTCATGGGCAACTGGTTGATCGTGGCAATTGGCGTCGCAACGGTGATGGGGGTGAAAGGTGTCTTTCTTTGGGGGCTTTCGCGCGGCACCGGCTCTTCGAACTCAGACGCACTGCGCATTGCCGTGACCCTTCCTCAGGGTGGGGAGTTTGCCTTCGTCCTGTTCACCGCAGCTGTCAGCAACAGCTTGCTCGACTACCAGACGGCCAACCTGCTCAACGCGATTGTCATCCTGACGATGCTGCTCACGCCGCTCGCCTGTCTCGGGTTGGACAGAATTGCCACCAGAATGAAAGAGCGTGGCGTTGAAAATCCCTCGATCGAGACATTCGAGGAAGCGAACCCGACGGTTCTGGTCATTGGTTTTGGCCGGTTTGGGATGGTCGTGGCACAGATTCTGACCTCCGAAGGGCATGAAATCACAGCTATCGACAACCGTCCGGACAGGATCGCCTATGCGCGAAAGCAAGGCTACAAGGTCTATTACGGAGATGCGACACGAGCTGATGTTCTGGCAGCTGCAGGTGCGGGAAAGGCCGCGCTGGTCGCCATGTGCATCGAGAACGACAAGGTTATGGCCAAGGCGATCGATCTCATCCGCGACGGTTTCCCGGACACCTTGATTTTCTGCCGGGCTACTGATCGCGCTCACGTGCTCGACCTGACCAGGAGGGGGGTCGATTTTCAGATCCGAGAAACTTTTGAATCCAGTGTCGTGTTCGGACGCGCGGCCCTTGAGGCACTCGGTACGCCGCTCGATCGGATTGATCAGATCGAGGAGGATGTCCGTTATCGTGATGAGGAGCGATTGGCCTCGCAGCTTGAGGCAGGAGGTGCCGCTTCTGGTACGGAACGTGTTCGGCACGTCGCTCAGCGCAAGAAACAGTCTGAAGGTCATCAGAAGGATGCGCAGGTCGAATAAGGCAACCAACAAGAAAGACGCCGTTTCCGGCGCCTTTTTTCTTTGTCATTTCAGCTTTCTTAAGGCAGTGAGTCAAAGCCCGAGGAAAAGCCGTTGAGCGAAATCGGAATGCCAATTCCTTCTTCAGGCGTCTGGAAGATGATGAATGTGGCCTGTGCACCTGCCTTCAATTTGCTCAGAAGGTCTTCTTCCAGGATCACTTCAGCAATGCATCCGTTCGGCAGGCAGCGGACGAAGCCCGCGCGGCCGATATCGGCATTGTCGACACGAAGACCGAGGCCGGAGGGAAGAAGAACGCCGAGCGGGGCCAGGACTCTGAGAATGCGAGCCTGTTTGTCGGCTGTCTTCAGGATGATAACCGACAGGCCGACATTTTCCCGGTCCGAAGCCGTAACATTCTGGATCAGGGCGCATTGCTCGCCGGAGGCGCCCGGAGGCGTGTCACAGCGCATCTGCCAGTCACCGTGAGTAGAGCGCACTTCACCTTGAGCCAGAGCCGGAAGGTTGCCCTGTACAAGGGTGCCAAAGGCGATGCCGGCAAGAGCGGCGATTCTGGCAAGGGAGAATTTGAAGCGTCCCATCCGGCGGGCGGTTGAGGCATTCGGCAATTGGGTTGACAAGAAAACCTCCGGTCAATCGTTGTCGGATCCCACAGCAGCAGCCTGTCCAGTATAAAAACTATGGCTCACTGTGCGAATCATGGTGTTGTCCCGGCCAGACATTGCCGCATGACGGCGCGTGATTCCAGTCTGCCGAGACGTGAACGCCGTCGATTAGCCCGGTTTTTTGTCGAAAATCCGCCTGTCTTTGACTTCTATCAAGCTCAATATGCCGTTCAGGGCCTGTGAAAAGTTGGAAATACCGTTGCAGCTTGGCGTGTCTTATGGTTTTTGTGCGGCATTAAGGCGTCAGCAAGGGGATGCGGCACATCGCCGCTCCAGCCGATTGTAACCATCGCCCTTCGCCGGGGTTTATGGTTATAGTCCGGCAATCTGACGAACCTGTTCGAGACATTGGGTCGGCACAATGGGCTTGCGAAGCTGAGATAAGCCCGTTACTGCCGCACCGGATTGAGCCGGATTTTGGGTCCGGTATTTTTGCATGTGCCGCTTGCTAGCGGTTGAGGGAAGGGAGCGCGGACGTGAAGGGTATCTTCAAGCGTCTCATGACTATGGCCGGATTGGCGGCAACATTTGCGGGAGCGTCCACTGCGGCTCTGGCAGCTGAATCCGGTATGAGCGAGTGGCAGCTCGGTTTTCAGAACTCGATCACCGACGTGATGGACGACATCACCTGGTTCAATGCCTTCACGCTTACGATCATCACTGTCATTACGCTGTTCGTTCTGGCGTTGCTGATCGTGTGCATGACCCGGTTCAGCGCCAAGTCGAACCCTGTACCGTCCCGCACATCGCACAACACCGTGATCGAAGTGGTTTGGACCATCGTTCCAATCCTCATTCTGGTCGTGATCGCGATCCCGTCTTTCCGCCTGCTCTACAAGCAGCTGGACATTCCCGAGTACCAGATGACGGTCAAGGCGATCGGCTATCAGTGGTATTGGGGTTACGAATACACCGACGAAGGCATGGGCGACCTTTACTTCGATTCCTACATGGTCGGTGATGCGCTGGATGCCGCGAAAGACAAGGCAGATCGGGAAGCGTATGCTCAGAAACGGGGCCTGACGCTCAACGAAGTTCCGCGCCTTCTGGCTGTTGACAACGAATTGGTGATCCCGGTCGACACAACTGTCCGTCTACAGGTTACTGCTGAGGATGTTATCCACGCCTTCGCAATGCCGTCCATGGGCGTAAAGATCGATGCGATCCCGGGCCGTTTGAACGAAACGTGGTTCCACGCCCGTAACGAAGGTGTCTACTACGGTCAGTGTTCTGAGCTGTGCGGCGTCAACCATGCTTTCATGCCGATCGCGGTTCGGGTTGTTTCCGCTGATCAGTACAAGGCTTGGGCGGTAGCTGCTCAGGAAGATCTGGACAACGCCAACCTACAACTGATGGCTTCTATTGCTGCCGCCAAGAAGGTCGCAGCGACAGGTACGCTGGAAGAGATTGCAGTCGCCGCGAAATAACGCGACGACAAGCCTTTACGTTTGGCGATGCGCGCGATGACACGCAGCGCCGCTGAGAAAGATTAAAGAGGGAGCCCCAAATGGCTGCGACCGAAGCACATGCGGCACATGACCATCCGACAGGATGGCGGCGGTGGGTCTATTCGACCAACCACAAAGACATTGGACTGATGTATCTGTTTTTCGCGATCTTTGCAGGGATCGTCGGCGGCGCGCTCAGCGTCGGCATCCGGATGGAACTGCAAGAACCGGGAATGCAGTACTTCAACAATCCACACATGTTCAACGTGTTCACCACGGCTCATGGCCTGATCATGATTTTCTTCATGGTTATGCCAGCGGTGATCGGCGGTTATGCCAACTACTTCGTGCCGATCATGATCGGTGCGCCGGACATGGCGTTCCCGCGGATGAACAACATTTCTTTCTGGCTGCTTCCGCCGGCCTTCCTGCTTCTTCTTCTGTCTCTCTTCGTCGAGGGCCCTCCGGGTGGTAACGGCGTTGGCGGTGGCTGGACCATCTACCCGCCGCTTTCGACCACCTACCAGCCGGGTCCGGCAGTGGATCTCGCGATCCTGTCCCTGCACATCGCAGGTGCCTCCTCGATCCTGGGCGCGATCAACTTCATCACGACGATCTTCAACATGCGTGCGCCGGGCATGACCCTGCACAAGATGCCGCTGTTTGCCTGGTCCGTTCTGATCACCGCGTTCCTGCTGCTGTTGTCCTTGCCGGTTCTGGCTGGCGCCATCACCATGCTGCTGACGGACCGCAACTTCGGCACCACGTTCTTCACCCCCTCCGGTGGCGGTGACCCGGTTCTGTTCCAGCATCTGTTCTGGTTCTTCGGTCACCCGGAAGTGTACATTCTGATTCTACCGGGCTTCGGCATCATCAGCCACATCATTTCCACCTTTGCCCGCAAGCCGATCTTCGGTTACCTCGGCATGGCCTACGCCATGGTCGCCATCGGCGTCGTCGGCTTCATCGTGTGGGCGCACCACATGTACACTGTCGGCATGTCCTCCGAAACGCAGGCGTATTTCGTTGCTGCAACGATGGTGATCGCGGTTCCGACCGGCGTGAAAATCTTCTCCTGGATCGCCACCATGTGGGGCGGATCCATCGAGTTCAAGACACCCATGGTATGGGCAATCGGCTTCATCTTCCTGTTCACCGTCGGTGGTGTGACGGGTGTGCAGCTGGCGAACGCCGGTCTCGACCGTGCCTTCCACGACACTTACTACGTCGTTGCTCACTTCCACTACGTTCTGTCTCTGGGCGCCGTGTTCGCAATCTTTGCGGCCTGGTACTACTGGTTCCCGAAAATGTTCGGCTACATGTACAACGAGACGATCGGCAAGGCCCATTTCTGGATCACCTTCATAGGCGTGAATCTGGTCTTCTTCCCGCAGCACTTCCTTGGTCTGAACGGCATGCCGCGTCGCTATGCCGATTATCCGGACGCGCTGTCGGGCTGGAACTTTGTGTCCTCAATCGGCTCCTACATCTCTGCTTTCGCGGTTCTGGTGTTCCTGTTCGGTATCTTCGAGGCTTTCTCCAAGAAGCGTGCCGTCGGCAACAACCCGTGGGGTGAAGGTGCAACAACGCTGGAGTGGACCCTGTCTTCTCCGCCTCCGTTCCACCAGTTCGAGACGTTGCCGCGCATCAAGTAATGCGTGGCCGGAGGGGGATCCCTCCGATCGGAAATCGGCACCGCGCCGGACACTGGCGCGGTGCAAACTTTAAAAAATCGCTGCCGAACGTAAAATGTTCAAACCGCACGACACAAAAGTCGGGGCAAAGGCAGTGAGAAAGAATTCAAAGGACGCGCCCATGTCGCTCGTAGAGCGCCAGGATACGATTGGCCAGAACACTGCCGTCTGGGACGGTGGAATGGGATCAGTGAGCGACTATGTGGCGCTCCTGAAGCCGCGTGTGATGTCTCTGGTGATTTTCACGGCTTTTGTCGGACTGATGCTGGCTCCAGGTTCCGTGCATCCGGTTCTGGGCGCAGTTGCAATCCTGTGTATTGCAATTGGCGCCGGTGCCTCCGGGGCCCTGAACATGTGGTACGACGCCGACATCGATGAAATCATGTCGCGCACCAAAAAGCGTCCGATCCCGGCCGGCAAGATCACCCGTGACGAAGCGTTTGCTTTCGGCATTACTCTGTCGATCGGCTCGGTTGTCACCCTGGGTCTTCTGGTCAACTGGTTCGCTGGTGCTTTCCTTGCTTTCACGATTTTCTTCTACGTGATCGTATACACGATGTGGCTGAAGCGCTCGACGCCGCAGAACATCGTAATTGGCGGTGCTGCGGGCGCGTTTCCGCCAATGGTCGGCTGGGCATCCGTTACTGGTGGTGTGAGCCTGGAGAGCTTCGTGCTCTTCCTGATCATCTTCATGTGGACGCCGCCGCATTTCTGGGCACTGGCTCTTTTCAAGAGCGGCGACTATCGCGCGGCTGGTGTTCCGATGCTTCCGGTTGTCGCTGGTGAAACCAGTACACGGCATCACATTCTGGTCTATTCGCTGCTGCTGGCTCCGATCGGTGTAGCTCCGTATTTCCTTGGCTTTGCTACGCTCGTTTACGGCATTGCCTCGACGGTGCTCGGCCTCGCCTTTGTTGCTCTGGCGTTTGACGTCTGGCGCAAGCGGGAAGGGGACGTGGCGCGCCAGGCCTGCGTACGTCTCTTCAAGTTCTCGATCTTCTATCTCTTCCTGCTGTTTGCCCTGCTGCTGGGTGAAAGCCTGATTGTAGGGGCATAAGGCAATGGTCAAGGAAGAGCAGGGCGTCAAGCTGACACCGGAGCAGGCCAAGAAACGCCGCTCACGGTCGATTGCAATTGCCATTGTCCTCGCAGCACTGGTTGCCCTTTTCTACGTGGTCACGATTGTCAAGCTTGGGCCTGGCGTGATTGACAGAGCACTTTAAGGAACTTCGTGTGAGCAACGGGCAGAACAGTCAGAACCTTGCCAACAGCAACCGCAAAGTCGCGGTGGCCTGTGCCGGGCTGTTCGCTTTGATGGTCGGCGCGGCATATGCAGCCGTTCCGCTTTATGACCTGTTCTGCCGTGTTACCGGATTTGGTGGCACGACACAGGTCGCGGAAAGCGAGAGCGATGTGGTCATCAATCGGATGATCACGGTGCGCTTTGATGGCAATGTCAATCGCGAGTTGCCCTGGAAGTTCAAACCCGCGCAGCGTTCGGTCACTCTCAAGATGGGAGAGACCGCGCAACTTGAATATCTGGCAACCAACAACGGTGAAGAGACGACTTACGGAACGTCGACTTTCAACGTTTCCCCGCCAACTGCGGGTGCCTACTTCAACAAGCTGGATTGCTTCTGCTTCACCGAGCAGGCGCTCAAGTCCGGTGAAACTGTCGAAATGCCGGTCGTCTTTTTCGTCGACCCGGAAATGGACAAGGATCCTGAGCTGAAACACGTGAAGGAAATCACTTTGTCCTACACCTTCTTCCCGGTAGAACAACCGGAACGTCCTGTTGATGTGCGGGCTGAAGCGCCTGTCACTGAAACGAAACTGTAAGTTATGGCGCTTTATGCGCTTGAGATGACTGTGTTTGGGGAGCTTGCCGATGGCTGAGGCACATACCAAAAACCACGACTACCACCTTGTGGAACCAAGTCCGTGGCCGTTTATTGCGTCGATCGGCGCGTTCATCCTCGCAATCGGCGCCATCGCGTGGATGCGGTCTGCTGCCGGAGAGTCTTTTGCGCTCTTCGGAATGGAACTTGCCTCCGCCAGCTGGGGCCTGTTTGCCGTCGGTCTGCTGATCGTGCTTTACGTGATGTACGGCTGGTGGAGCGATACCATCAAGGAAGCCCATGAGGGGCACCATACCCGTGTCGTTTCCCTGCACCTGCGCTATGGCATGCTGCTGTTCATCGCTTCTGAAGTGATGTTCTTCGTCGCCTGGTTCTGGGCTTACTTCGATGTCGCCCTGTTTGCCGGTGAAGCAATCCAGTTCAGCCGAGTCGAAGCGACCGGTGGTCATTGGCCGCCCGATGGCATCGCGACTTTCGATCCGTGGCACCTGCCGTTGCTGAATACCTTGATCCTGCTCTGCTCGGGAACAACGGTTACATGGGCACACCACGCGATGCTGCACGATGATCGCGAAGGCCTGAAGTGGGGTCTGACACTGACGGTGCTGCTTGGCGTGATCTTCACCATCTGCCAGGTCTACGAATACATGCACGCCGCGTTCACGTTCGACGGCAACATCTACGGTGCGACCTTCTTCATGGCGACCGGATTCCACGGTTTCCACGTGATTGTCGGAACGATCTTCCTGTTTGTCTGCCTTCTTCGCGCGCTTGCCGGCCACTTTACAGCGAAGCAGCATTTCGGCTTTGAGGCGGCTGCCTGGTACTGGCACTTCGTTGATGTCGTCTGGTTGTTCCTGTTCGTCGCCATTTACATCTGGGGCGCAGGTGCACCGGCCGCCCACTAAGGCGGGATAGACAGCAATTTGAAAACGCCCGGTCCGGCCGACGGATCGGGCGTTTTTGTTTCCTGAACGGCAGTGAGGCAGGACATGGAAGACAAGGCGCATTTTCCTCCGGTCAATCCGGTGACAGCCGGTCTCTCCGGAAAGTGCCCGAGATGCGGTCAGGGAAAGCTGTTCGACGGCTTCCTCGGCATCAAGAAGTCATGTTCAGCCTGCGGTCTGGACTATTCCTTCGCCGACAGTGGAGACGGCCCTGCGGTCTTTGTCATCATGCTCGTCGGCTTCATTGTGGTCGCGCTGGTCTTGCTTGTGGAGCTGTCCTATCAGCCGCCGATCTGGCTTCACCTGATCCTGTGGCTGCCTTTGACTGTCCTGCTTGCAGGTGCCTCCTTGCGTCCGCTGAAGGGGTTGATGATTGCATTGCAGTTCCGGCACAAGGCGGAAGAAGGCCGTCTTGACCAGGACAAGTCTCTCTAGCCAAGAAAGAGAAACCCGGCCATGGGGCCAGTGCGTAAACTCATCATTCCGGCGATTGCGGCAGCTATCGCTCTGTTCATCTTGCTGAACCTCGGCTTCTGGCAGCTGGACAGGCTGACCTGGAAGGAAAACCTCATCCGCCAGGTTGAAGAGGGTGTTTCGAAACCTGCCGTGACCGCCCCTCCGCCTTCCGCATGGAACGATATTGCCGAACAGGACGACTACAGGCATGTCAGTGTGAAAGGTGAGTTTCAGGACGGATCGGTGTTCTACTACACGTCACTTTCGAACCCGGCTGGTCCCCTGAAGGGACCAGGCGTCATGGCTTACGCGCCGTTCCGTACGGAAGAAGGCTGGACTGTATTGGTGAACCGCGGATTTCTCCCACACGGGCTTTCGAAAGTACAGGAAAAGGCAGCACTTGTGCCGCTTGCCGGAGGGACTGAGATTTCAGGTCTGTTACGGCTCAGCGAAAAACCAAACTGGACGACACCCGCGCCGGACAAGGAAGACAGGATCTGGTTTGCTCGCGATACGGAAGCGATGGGAGATGTTCTCGGAGTGGGAGGCCCGGATCTGGCGCCTTACAGTATTGATCTCGATGCAGCATTTACACCGCCTGCGGGGCTGCCACAGGCTGGAGAAACGGTTGTCCGCTTCAAGAACGACCATCTCGGATATGCCCTTACCTGGTTCGGTCTGGCCGCCACACTTGTCGGTGTGTTCCTGACCTACGCGGCCACCGTTCTGTGGCCACGCAAGTCGAGATAGGCAGTGACTTAGCCCAGGGCCTCCAGGATCGCCGCAGCGCCGGTTTTGGTGGCCTCGCCCGGCGTTTCCTCAATGGCGAGGAATGTGACCTCACCGTCTTTTGCGATCAGGGCAAAACGCTGCGAACGCACATGGCCGAAAATCGGCGCAGGACCGAGTCCGAGGCCTGCTGCCTCAACGAATTCAGCTGCGGTGTCTGAGAGAAACTGGATCTGACCGCCTGTGTTGGATGCCTTTTCCCATGCGTCCATGACAAACACGTCGTTGACCGAAAGAACGGCAATCGTATCGACACCCTTGCTCTTCAGTGTTTCCGCGTGTTCGACAAACCCCGGAAGATGATTCATGTGGCATGTCGGTGTAAATGCGCCGGGCACTCCAAACAGCACCACGGTCTTTCCGCTCGTCAGGTCTCTGGTCGAGATCTCTCCGGGCCCGTCGGCTGTCATGATCTTGAAACTGGCCTCGGGAAGGCGGTCCCCTACCTTGATTGTCATATCGAAATTCCCTTTGCTACCTGGCCGCACGTTCATCACAGCCCGCTGCTCAGATAGGGCGCAAGCTGCAGCACGTCGAGTGAAGATACTGCAAAAAATGACATTGAAGGGAGACAGGTGGAATTAGTTCACCCAGGAAGGTTGAATGGGCTCCAGATGTTCTATGGCCGAACCTTCGATGGCGAGCACAAGCCTGAGGTGATCATCTCCTTCCCCGGACTTGAGCCCCTTGGTGGACAGGTGCCACGTGACCTTGTCGCCGGATTGCGAAGCAAGTTTGGCTAGACCGATATAGGATCCTTCCGGACCGGCAACAAACAATTCGGGCGTTGCCCCCGCTTCCACGAGCGTTTCGATAACAAGCCTGTCTTCGTCGGTCAGGCTTACCGACTCGACTTTGAGGCTGTCGGTCGCCGCGACTTGGGGAACGTTTGCAAGATCACGTTGAATCAGCTTTGCCGCAAGCGAGTCTTTCTCCGTTGCCGGGTTGAGGTCGAGCGTGAGCGATGCATCGCCTGGAACACAGATGTCCTTGCAGATGCCGAAAAACAGGTCGATATTGAGGCGCACATTCTGTTCGCCATCGTCAGGCGTAATCCTGATCGGCAGCACGATTCCATCGTGGTAGACGATCGATTCCGAAAACCCGTCGCTGTAACGTTCAGGCACGGGATAAAGGATTTCGACATCCTTTAAATTTTCTGTGTCCGTCAAGGTGATCTGCGGTGGTATGCCGGCCTCACCCGGATAGCGCCAATAGGTATGCCAACCCGGCTCCAGCATGAATTCCAGGCCAGCAAGGTATTGGCCATCTTCAATCGGACCGGCAGATATCAGCCTGACGGCGCCTCCGTGAACCTCGATCCAATCCGTTGTTTCAGCTCGAAGAGAGGTGAGGGTGGCGATGAATAAGACGATAAAAGTGTAGACGATCCGTTTCATGGTTCTTGTGCTACACGAGTTTCGCTCAAGCGTCATGGGGCAGAAGAAGCAATCCGGGTCATATCCTCGTGACGGCAATGTGAGACCGCTCATCGACTTAACCGGGAAACAGTCATTAACAAAACCTGTCAAAGAGGCTATGCTTCTATTGTCAGGCAGAGAGCGTCAACAGGTAACGAGGTACGCATGGCCGAAACCGAAGCAACAGACACCCTTGAAGGTCAGTTTCTGATTGCAATGCCGAGCATGGCGGACAGCCGGTTCGAGCATTCGGTTATCTACCTGTGCTCTCATTCCGAACAGGGTGCCATGGGACTGATTGTCAATCAGGTTGCCCGTCACTTGTCTTTGGAAGAGCTTCTCATCCAGCTGGACATCGTCAACGATGACAGCAGCATCCGGTTGCCGGAACAGGTGCGTGACATGAATGTGCACAAGGGTGGGCCCGTGGAAGTTGAACGGGGCTTTGTGCTGCACAGCGACGATTTCATGCTGAACCAGTCGACGCTGACGATCGACAACGGTATCTGCCTCACTGCGACACTCGAGATCCTGCGGGCTTTGGCCCAAGGGGCCGGGCCATCGCAGGCAATGCTCGCGCTTGGCTATGCCGGCTGGGCTCCCGGGCAGCTGGAAAACGAGATCCAGTCCAATGGCTGGCTGACCGCACCGGCCGACCCGCAAATTCTTTTCGATCCGGATTTTGAGTCCAAATGGCACCGGGCACTCGGGTCTCTGGGTATTGATCCCGCCATGCTTTTTTCCGACGCAGGTCATGCGTGATAGCGGTCATCGGATTTTGAAACGCGCCGTTCTTGTCCACCCAAGGTCATCAATTTAACCAAAAGCGACTTGCGCTGAAATGTTATGGCGCGTAAGTCGCTTCAATGGCATGGTTTGTTTCAAATCTCCCGGGACTAAAGTAGGCTGGTATGTTCAGGCGCCCGGGCAGGGATTGGGACGACCTGCGACAAGGCAAATACAAAGGGAAGTGACGCGGTGAAATACAGCAGTACGCGTGGTGAAGCACCAGTCTTGGAATTTTCCGATGTCCTGTTACAGGGGCTCGCGCGCGACGGCGGTCTCTATCTTCCCGAAACTTGGCCTCAGTTCGACGCTGACACGATCGCTTCATTTGCCGGAAAGTCCTATCAGGACATTGCCTTTGAAATCATCCGTCCGTTCATCGGTGAAGCAATTCCGGAAGATGATCTGAAGGCAATGATCGACGAGGCCTATGCCGGCTTCCGGCATCCGGCGGTCACGCCTCTGGTGCAGACCGGTGCCAATACGTTCATCCTGGAACTGTTCCACGGACCGACCCTGGCCTTCAAGGATGTTGCCATGCAGCTGCTCGGCCGGATGATGGACTATGTGCTCACCAAGCGTGGTTTGAGAGCAACCATCGTGGGAGCAACCTCTGGCGATACGGGCGGAGCTGCCATTGAGGCGTTTCGTGGGCGTGAGCGCACGGATATTTTCATTCTCTTCCCTGACGGGAGGGTTTCCAATGTCCAGCGCCGCCAGATGACGACACCGGCGGACAGCAATGTTCACGCTCTGGCACTGACCGGAAACTTTGACGACTGCCAGGCGATCGTCAAAGGCATGTTCAATCATTTCGCGTTCCGCGACCGTGTTGCCTTGTCGGGTGTCAACTCGATCAACTGGGCACGCATTCTTGCGCAGATCGTCTACTACTTCACTTGCGGTGTTGCGTTGGGGGCACCTCACCGGAAGATTTCCTTCACGGTTCCCACCGGCAACTTCGGCGACATTTTTGCCGGATACGCGGCCATGAAAATGGGACTGCCTGTCGAAAAGCTGGTCGTTGCAACGAACGTGAACGACATTCTGGCCCGGACGCTCGAGACCGGCCGGTACGAAAAGCGTGGTGTGACGCCGACAATCTCACCGTCGATGGACATCCAGGTTTCATCGAACTTCGAAAGGCTGTTGGCTGAAGTGTGCGGCCGGGACGGCGAAGCGGTTCGTCGCATGATGAACCAGCTTTCCCAATCGGGTAGCTTTACCATCGAGGAAGGTCCGCTGAACGAGATGCGGGCACATTTTGGAGCCGGCCGTTGCAATGAGGAGGAAACGGCAGCGACGATTGACGAGGTCTGGAAAGCCACTGGCTATCTTCTGGACCCGCATACTGCAATTGGTGTGCACGTGGCAAAAGACCATGATGATGGCGTTGCCCCCATGGTGGTTCTGGGAACGGCGCATCCGGCCAAATTCCCGGATGCTGTCGAAAAAGCCTCTGGCGTCCGCCCGGATCTGCCGGATAATCTAAAAGAAATGATGACTGCGGAGGAGCGCCAGCAGGTTTTGGCGGCGGAGCAGGACGTGGTGGAGCGATATATCGAAGATCACGCCCGGGCCGTCAGCGCCGGGGTGTAACTATATGAAAGTAGAAACTACGGTTCTAGAAAACGGGTTGACTGTCGTTACCGACCAGATGCCCTATCTGAAAACGGCGGCGCTCGGGATCTGGGTCCGGACCGGATCCAGAGTTGAGGCGGTCCATCAGAACGGGATCACCCATCTTCTTGAGCACATGGCCTTCAAGGGTACTCACACGCGAACGGCGCGTGGAATTGCTGAGGAGATCGAAGCGGTCGGCGGTGAATTGAACGCATCGACGAGCATTGAACACACCAACTATTATGCCCGCATTCTGGCGGAAGACATGCCGCTGGCGGTCGATATCCTGGCCGACATCCTGCAGAATTCAACCTTCGATGCTCAAGAGCTCGCGCGCGAACAGCACGTGATCCTTCAGGAAATCGGTGCCGCGAACGATTCGCCGGAAGACCAGGCGTTCGATCTGTTCCAGGGCACCGCGTGGCCGGATCAGGCGATCGGACGACCGATCCTCGGGACTCCCGAAACCGTTCAGGGGTTCAATCGGGATGCTCTCAATTCCTATCTTGCCGACCGCTATCGTGCGCCCGATATGGTGCTGGCTGCGGCCGGTGCCGTCGATCACGATGAACTCGTCGCACTGGCACGCGAAAAGCTGGGTGGCCTCAGCAGCGACGCCGCCGCCTCGGAAACAGAGGCTCGTTACGGCGGTGGTGAAACCCTTCTCAGCAAGGATCTGATGGAAGCCCAGGTTCTCATGGGCTTTGAGGGCAGGCCTTACAAGTCCAAGGACTATTACGCCATCCAGATTCTGGCCTCCGTTCTGGGCGGCGGAATGTCATCCCGCCTCTTCCAGGAAATCCGTGAACGTCATGGCCTCTGCTATGCCATTTACAGTTTCCACTGGGCATTTTCCGACACAGGTCTGTTTGGCCTGCATGCGGCGACCAGCCACGAAGATCTCGGCGCCCTGATGCCGATGATCGCCGACGAGCTTGTTTCTGCCACTCAAACGATTACCGACGAGGAAGTGGCGCGCTCCCGTGCGCAAATTCGTGCCGGTCTCATGATGGCGCTTGAAAGCCCGGCTGCACGGGCAGGGCAGATTGCACGCCAGATACTGGTCCATGGAAGGGTGCTCACACCGGACGAGATTTCCGGTAAGATCGAAGCGGTTACCGCAGCCGACTTGCGCAGGGTCGCACATGAGACCTTTGTCGGGACCACGCCGACATTGACGGCGATCGGCCCGGTCGATGGCATCATGACGGCAAGTGAACTGGCAGGAAGGTTGCAGCAGAGCCCGGTGTTACGGGCCGCATCATTGTGAGTTTGCGGAGTGCGGGGCATGGCACTGCTACGGCCGGGATCATCACCTGACGCCGAACTGCTGATCGAGGCGGGCGGGTATTACCTGCGTCCGCCGATCATGACCGACTTCAAACCCTGGGCCGAACTGCGCGCGGATAGCCGCCGTTTTCTGAAGCCATGGGAACCGCTCTGGCCGTCCGATGACCTGACCAAATCCGGGTTCCGGCGCCGCCTTCGGCGTTATGCCAAGGATCGCAAGGAAGGGCGCAGTCTCTCCTTTCTTTTGTTCCGGTCTAGAACCGACGAAATTCTTGGAGGCCTCACTCTCAGCAATATCCGCCGGGGTGTCAGTCAGACGACGACCCTTGGTTACTGGATGGGTGAACAGCACGCTGGAAAAGGACATATGTCTTCGGCTGTCGCCATGATCTTGCCGTTTTGTTTCGACGTGTTGAACCTTCATCGAATTGAAGCGGCGTGCATTCCAACCAACACGCCGTCTATCCGTCTTTTGGAGAATGCTGGGTTTCGTCGGGAAGGCTACGCGCGCAACTATCTGTTAATTAACGGCACCTGGCAGGACCACCTGCTGTTTGCCTGTTTGGCGGAAGACCATGCGTCCCGGGCCGGAAAAATGTCACCCAGCGTCGAAGGTATCTTGAAAGAATTCTTGTGACATGAGCCACAACCCGGTAGTTCTTCGCCTCATGTCGACTTCGTTACCGGATTCAATCAGCAACGTGTTGAGAAGCTTTGTCATTGCTCTTTGCGTAATTGTCTCGATGCTTGCCGCCCCATTGGCGCAGGCTCTGGAGCCAATTCCCGTACCGATTGATATCGAAGCGCTTGATATCACCAACTCGATAGACCTTCACAGGGACGCAGGAACGCGCCTGCAGGTCTCGACCGCGCCAGGTGCCGATGGCATCGTCCGCAGGTTCGAAGTGCCGTCCCGTGACGGCAGCAACACCAACTGGGCGGTTTTTGCGCTTGCCAATACCAGTGACGAGCAGATTGACCGCTTGATCGTAGCGCCGAACTACAAGCTGGTCGGGTCCGACATGTTCTGGCCGGACCTTGGGTCGTCGCGCATCACGACCATCACACCCAGTCAGGGAATTGCACCTCAGCGGCAGAAAAGTCTTGAAGCAGATGTTTTTCTGGTAACGCTTGATCCGGGGTCGATTGTCACATTCGTTGCGGAGCTGACAACGCCGAATCTGCCGGAAATCAGACTCTGGGAACCGGATGTCTACAAGGAGACGGTCAACGCCTATACGCTTTACCGGGGTATCATTCTCGGTATTTCCGGACTGCTGGCGCTGTTCCTGACAATTCTCTTCGTGGTCAAGGGAACCGTCATGTTCCCGGCGACCGCGGCGCTTGCCTGGTCCGTTCTGGTCTATCTGTGCATAGACTTCGGCTTCTGGGGCATGGTGTTCAACGTTGAGGGCGGTGGCAGTCAGCTGGCGCGTGCCTGTGCTGAAGTGATGCTGGCCGCCAGCTTGCTCATCTTTCTATACGCCTATCTCAACCTCAATCGCTGGAACATTCACTATTCCCACCTGGCACTGACAACGCTGATTCTGATCCTGGGTCTTCTGGGCGTCGCCGTCTGGGATCCGTCGGTCGCGGCCGGCATTGCACGTCTTGCACTCGGCGTTATCGGTATCCTTGGTTTCGTCACCATCGCCGTTCTTGCGTTCCAGCATTATGACCGCGCTATCTTGCTTATCCCGACCTGGTGTCTCCTGATCGCCTGGCTGATCGGCGCGGCCATGACGGTAACGGGATATCTGTCGAACGACATCGTCCAGCCGGCTCTTGGCGGAGGGCTCGTCCTGATCGTCCTTCTCATCGGCTTCACGGTCATGCAGCACGCCTTTGCGGGCGGAGCCATTGCGCAAGGGCTGATCTCGGATGTCGAGCGCAAGGCGCTCGCGCTCACCGGTGCCGGTGACATCATCTGGGACTGGGACATCGACCGTGACCGCATCTACACCGGCAACGAAGTCGAGGACCTTCTCAACCTGAAACATGGAACACTGGAAGGACCGGCGCGCGATTGGCTCGAGGTTCTTCACCCGCAGGACCGGGATCGCTTCCGCGCAACGCTTGATGCGGTGATCGACCAACGCCGGGGCAAAGTCGTGCAGACGTTCCGTCTGCGGTCGGAAGATGGTCATTTCCGCTGGTTCCGGCTGCGGGCCCGCCCGATCATCGGATCCGATGGTGAGGTGATCCGGTGCGTCGGCACACTGCTTGATGTCACCGAGGAACGCACTGCCGAAGAGCGGTTGCTGCACGATGCCGTACACGACAACCTGACTGGCTTGCCAAACCGCGAGCTCTTTGTCGACCGGCTGCGCACCAGCGTCGTCCGATCCAAGGCCGAAGAAACCACCAAGCCGACGGTTCTGGTGCTCAATCTCGATCGTTTCAAGCAGGTCAATGACAGCATTGGTCTGTCGGCCGGTGACAGCATTCTTCTGACGGTTGCCCGTCGTCTCGGACGCCTGATCGGTCAGCAGGACACACTTGGCCGTCTGTCCGGTGATCAGTACGGTCTGGTGCTCCTGTCCGAACAGGAGCCGGACCGCATCGTGGCTCTGGCAGATTCTCTCCGGAAAGCCGTCCGTGCCCCCATCACATTCGGTGACCGGGAAATCTTCCTGACCTGCTCCGTCGGCATCGCTTTCTTCGAAGGAGGGAAGCAGGGCGTTGAAGACATGCTTACCAATGCGGAGATCGCCCTCAACCATGCTAAGCGGCTTGGTGGCGACCGGCAGGAAGTTTTCCGGCCCATCCTGCGTCCGCTGGGCAAGAACGTTGTCGATCTGGAAGCCGACCTGCGTGATGCCATCAAGAAGGAAACGCTCGGCGTCTTCTTCCAGCCGATCATCCGTCTGGAAGATCAGTCTGTGGCAGGCTTTGAGGTTCTCGCCCGCTGGAACCATCCAAAGCGCGGCAAGATCTCACCGTCGGAGTTTATCCCGGTGGCGGAACAGTCCGGTCTCATCAACGAGCTCGGCATGTACACGCTCGACAAGGGGGCGCAGCAGCTGGCGTTCTGGCAGCGCGAGTTCCCGATGCAGCAACCGTTGTTCACTTCGGTCAATCTGTCGTCGCGCCAGCTTCTGAAGCAGGACCTCATCAACGATGTGAAGGCGGTGCTGTCCAGAACATCGCTTGAACCGGGAACATTGAAGCTCGAGCTGACGGAGTCTCTCGTGATGTCCAATCCGGAATACTCGGCGAAAGTGCTCGAACGGTTGCGCGGTCTCGGTGCCGGTCTGTCGCTGGACGACTTTGGAACCGGACATTCCTCTCTGTCCTACCTGCAGCGCTTCCCGTTCGACACGATCAAGATCGACCAGTCCTTCGTCAAACCGAATGGCTCGGCCGCAAGACCTGTTCTGCTCAGGACGATCGTTGCCATGGGCCACGACCTTGGCATGTCCGTCGTCGCGGAAGGAGCCGAGAGCGAAGCCGACGCGCTGGAACTCTATCAACTGGGTTGTGAATACGCGCAGGGCTACTATTTCGGTGAAGCCATGTCGTCGGCCGAGGCGACAAAGATGCTTCGCAAGATGCCCGCTGAGCCAGAACCGGCTTAAACCGCCGGGCCGGCAAGTTGGAAGAAATACCGCGCCATCAACTTCAGGGTACCAGGATCGGGACAGTTTTTTCCGTTTGACTGATCTCGAGCGGTGTTGCGCCGAATGGATCTCCGTCGACCTGGGCAGCAACGTTGTCAGCGGCCGTGATGGTCGCTGTGGTGAACGGTTTGACCACAGCTCCGCGAACCTTGTGGATCCGGCCCAACATCAAGGCAATTCCATAGCGAAAAGACGACCAGGGGTCGTCATTTTCCAGTACGAGCATGTGCAATCCCGGATCAGTTGCCCCGCCAGGACAGATGACGAATGGGCCGCCGTAGTGTCGGGCGTTGCTGGCAACGGCGAATTTCCCGGCAATTCGAATACCGTCCAGGGTGACAGCCAGTGCGGTCCCCTTGCGTTTGAGACCGATACGCAGGGCAGTGATGACGTAAGCAAGTTTCCCCAGCCGGCGTTTCAGCGCCAGTGGTACGGCATGCACGACTTCCGCATCAAATCCGGTGGAGGCCATGAGCACAAACGGGCGTCCGTTGGCCAGGCCGAAGTGAAGGGGTTTGCTTTTCTCGCTCCTGATCATATCCGCTATCGCACGGGCGCTGCGCGGTAAACCCAATTCAAGGGCGAGAACGTTCGCGGTGCCGAACGGAATAACCGCTAGCTGTGGCGGTTCCGGGTGATGCTGGAAGCCGGTCAGCGCTTCGTTGACGGAACCGTCTCCGCCGGCGATCACAATGGTTCGTGCCGGCAAGGTAGGGTCAGCGCAAACTTCGCCGATTTCGCCTGCATGGCTGGTGAGACGGATTTCGGTGCGGCACCCAAGGTCTTCAAGGTGAACGCGGACTTTCTGAAGAAGATCAGGATTGTAGCCGCCGGAGGTCGGGTTGGCCAGAATCAGCACTGTTCCGGGAGCATCCGGAACGATGGTGCGTCTCACACCCGGGTTTGGCCACTTCAGTAATCTCACTTGAAATCCTCTGCAGGTCAGACAGGATTCGCCGGTTATTCGCTCACTTTATAAGGGGCCATGCCGCCCCGCGCCAGTTCGTCGGCGCGTTCGTTGTCAGGATGTCCCGCATGCCCCTTCACCCAGTGCCAGGTCACGACATGACGATCTCTGGCTGCATCCAGGGCCTGCCAAAGGTCGGCGTTCTTCACCGGCTTGTTGGCTGCCGTGCGCCAGTTCTTGCGCTTCCAGCCATGCATCCATTCGCTGATACCGCTGCGTACATAAGTGCTGTCGGTATAAAGGTCGACCGCACAAGGGCGCTTGAGCGCATTGAGCGCTTCAATTGCGGCGGTCAGCTCCATGCGGTTGTTGGTGGTTTCCGATTCTCCGCCGTTGAGCTCTCTCTCGTGCTCGCCAAAACGCAAGATAGCTCCCCAGCCTCCGGGACCAGGGTTTCCGGAACAGGCACCGTCAGTATAGATCGTTACGCGGTTTTCGGCACTCATCGTTCCAGCCCGTATGCTTCTGCGGTTTCAACGCTCTGATGGAAGCGCAGCTTCTTCACATATTCCATCGGGTCTTTTGGCGTTACCAGAGCGCCTTCGGGGACACTCAGCCAGTCATAAAGCCGCGTAAGGAGGAAACGCAGCGCGGCGCCGCGGCAGAGCGTCGGCAAGGCTTTGTATTCGTCATCGCCCAGTGGCCGCACGGCAACATAGCCTTTCAACAGCGCCCGCGCCTTCGTCACATTGAAAGAAAGGTCTTGCTCGAAACACCAGGCATTGAGGCAGATTGCGATGTCATAGGCAAAGGCATCGTTGCAGGCGAAATAGAAATCGATCAGGCCGGACAGCTCGTCTCCCAGGAAAAACACGTTGTCCGGGAACAAGTCGGCATGAATAACGCCGCCTGGCAGGTCGGACGGCCAAACGGTTTCAAGGTGGCTTAGTTCCTGAAGAATCTCATCGCCAAGACCCGCGTGCACGGTGTCGCTGCGGCCATCGCATTGTTCGAATAACGGACGCCAGCCTTTCACGTTGAGCGCATTTGTGCGGAAGCCTTCATAGTCCTGGCCATCCAGATGCAGTTCGGCCATTGCCTTGCCGAGCTCAGCACAATGGTTCACGCGGGGACGCTTGACCCACATGCCTTCAAGAAACGTAACCAGCGCCGCAGGGCGACCGGCAAGCGTGCCCAGGAGCTTTCCTTCCTTTGACGCGACGGGTGTCGGGCAGGAAAGACCCTTGCCAGCCAGATGTTGCAGCAGGTTGAGAAAGTAGGGAAGGTCGTCCGGGTTCACCCGTTTCTCGTAGAGTGTCAGGATGAACGAGGCCTTGTCGGTATGGAGCAGGAAGTTGCTGTTTTCGACGCCTTCGGCAATGCCCTTGAATGAGAGCAGACGCCCGACATCATAGGTTCCGATGAAGTCTTGCAATTCCTCATCGGTTACTTCGGTATAAACGGCCATTATCTTATCCGGTGGCTGCGTGGGCTGGCGGGGTCGTGTCCCGCAATTCTCGTGGCAGGTTGAAGGAAATCGTTTCCTCCGCGGTTCGCACCGTCTCTACGGTTACCTCGAACCGCTCTGAAAACGCGCTGATGATTTCCTCTACCAGAGTTTCGGGAGCCGAGGCACCGGCAGTCAGGCCCAACGAGCGGACCTCTTCGAAATCCTGCCAGTTGATGTCGCTTGCACGTTGTATCAACACCGAAACCTTGCAACCGGCGCGCTCGGCAACTTCGCGCAGGCGCTGAGAGTTTGACGAATTCGGTGCTCCGACCACGACCATGGCATCAACGCTCGGCGCGACATGTTTCACGGCTTCCTGACGATTTGTCGTGGCGTAGCAGATGTCTTCCTTGTGCGGCGCGACGATTTCGGGGAACCGCTCCTGAAGAACGGCAACAATGCCCGCCGTGTCGTCGACCGAAAGGGTCGTCTGGGTGATATAAGCCAGCGGCCGGTCAGACTTGGGTGAAAAGTCGCGCGCGTCGTCTTCGTTTTCGATCAGAGTTACCGTGCCTTCGGGCAACTGGCCCATCGTGCCGATGACTTCCGGATGACCTGCATGGCCGATCAGCAGGACTTCACGATCACGCCGGAAATGGATCTCTGCTTCCTTGTGAACCTTGGAAACGAGCGGGCAGGTCGCGTCCAGATAGAACATGTTGCGCATTTTTGCGTCTTCCGGCACGGATTTGGGCACGCCATGCGCGGAAAAGATCACCGGCCGGTCCGCATCCTGCGCAGGGATTTCTTCCAGCTCTTCTACAAAAACCGCGCCTTTTGACTTCAGACCGTCGACGACGAACTTGTTGTGAACGATCTCATGGCGCACATATACGGGGCGGCCGTATTTCTGCAAAGCCAGCTCAACGATCTGGATGGCGCGATCAACCCCGGCGCAAAAGCCGCGCGGCGCACAAAGCCGAAGAGAGAGTGACGGTTTTTCTTGTTTGGTCTCTGTCATGGTGCACTTTCGACGAACCTGTCTGGCCGCAATAAGGGGCGGCATGTTCGCTCTGTCAAGTCGGCTGCCATGAACAGCGCACGATTTCGGCCATAATGTGTTGTTTCAACGGTCTCATATTTGTTTGATGAGTAAACAGACCTCGCCAAGCAAATGAGTAACTGCTATTAAGCCCCGCCAACTTGCATTGCATTTGAATGGGTAAATGATGATCGGTGTGTTTCAATCGGTAACCGGAACGAACCTGAAGACCATGCTGAGCGTCGGCTTGTGCGCGGCGACCCTTGCCGGCTGCGGCGGCGGTGCTGATGGCGTGGCCGGCAAGATCATTTCCGGCGGCCAGGAGCCGATTGAGGTCTCGGCAGCGACTTTTGCGCCGCCTGTTCCTTGTCCGCCGATGGAATTGCAGTCCAACACCTACCTGATCAGAAAATTTGTCCGTGGCAAGGAAGACCAGCAGGAAGGGCTTCTTTATCAGGCCACCGTCGAAGACTGGGCGAACACCTGCACCCAGGCTGCTGGCGGAGGGCGCCAGATGAAACTGGGCTTCTCCGGTGACGTGACACCGGGACCGGCCTGGAAAGGCGGCGAAATCGTGCTGCCGCTGCGTGTCGCGGTCGTGCCGGGGGGAAGCGATGCCAAGCCGCTTTCTTCCGAGATCCTGAAGATTCCGGTCACGGTCGGCTCCGACTCTCCAACAGAGAAATGGACTCTGGTCGAGAACAAGTTCTCCGTTCCGCCGAACGAAAGTGTGAAAGTGGTGTTCGGGTTCGACGAAGGCCGTCGCCGTTAACGACCCAACGTTCGGCAGGGCAGCGATTCGCGTAAGGATCGAAGTGCTCTGTTCCACCTCGCGGCGTTCGCTCTAACCAGCTGCGCAGTGGATATGCGCTCGCAGACGCCCTATCAGCAGCAGCGTGACGCGGCGTTCGCGTCGCGGCTTGTTAAGGTCCCGTATTTGTTTGTGGGTTTCGCGTATGTTCGCGTATTGACAAGGCAAATACCCGCTCGCACAATCCCGGCCGAAATCAGGGTCGTCCCCTGACTGGCACACTTGTGTCGCCGCCCATGCGGGAGAGATCGGGTCTTTTTCCCGGCGCCGAAGGAGCAACCGCCCCGGAAACTCTCAGGCAAAAGGACCGCTTGGGAAACACGCTCTGGAAAGCAGTGCTCCGCGGATCGTTCCGCGGAATGCTCACCGAAGGAGTAACCGGCCGGGCCCGATGGGCTTTACCGGGAAATCTCTCAGGTTCTCGGACAGAGGGGGTGCAGACAGACCGAACCCGGACAGGGCGGCCTGGGACTGCGCAACCCGACTCGCGAGGACCGTTCATGGCGGACATCGTTGCAGATATCGATCTGAAACAGACACCCCTGCATGATCTGCATGTGGAACTCGGTGCGCGCATGGTCTCCTTCGCCGGTTACTCGATGCCGCTGCAATACCGGACCGGTATCATGGCGGAGCACCTGCAGACCCGCAGCAGCGCCGGATTGTTCGACGTTTCCCATATGGGGCAAGCCGTTCTGGTCGGACCTGATCACGCAACGACCGCCGCAGCGCTGGAACGGTTGACCCCTTCCGGTTTTCTGGAACTCGGACCTGGACGTCAGCGCTATACCGTTCTTCTGAACGAAGAAGGTGGTGTCATTGATGATCTGATGGTAACGCGCCCCGCTTCGTCTGAAGACGACGGCAAGCTTATGTTGGTGGTCAACGCCTCCCGCAAGGAAGTCGACTATTCTCACCTGCGAGAAAAGCTGCCGGGCAATGTCAGGTTGGAGCTGATCGAGGATCGCGCGCTCCTTGCCGTGCAGGGACCGGAAGCCGTCGCTGCCGTTGCCGCACACGCGCCAGACGCAGCGGAGCTTGCGTTCATGTCCGCCGCTCGCATGGAATTTGACGGCATTGACTGTCATATCGCCCGCGCCGGATACACCGGAGAAGACGGTGTTGAAATGTCTGTTCCCGCAGGTGCGGCAGAACCGATCGCGCGGGCGCTGCTTGCCGATGACCGGATTGAACCCATCGGTCTCGGAGCGAGGGACAGTCTTCGTCTTGAGGCCGGTCTTTGCCTGTACGGTCACGATATCGACGAAACTACGTCTCCCGTGGAGGGGGGTATTACCTTCTGCATGCAAAGGCGCCGGCGTGAGGAATGCGGGTATCCGGGCGCCGGCCGCATTCAGGAAGAACTTCGCAACGGGCCTGGCAGGGTGCGCGTTGGCCTCCGTCTTGAGGGAAGGGCTCCGGCACGCGAAGGTGCCGAGATTGCCCTGCCGGGCGGGCCCGTCATCGGAACCGTGACGTCTGGCGGCTTCGCGCCGACCGTCGGTGCGCCGGTCGCCATGGGATACGTTCCGGTCAACAGTGCAGAAATTGGCTCAGACGTGGAATTGATTGTTCGCAATCGGCGTCTTCCGGCAAGAATTGTCGAAATGCCGTTTGTTCCGAACCGCTACTATCGAAAACCGAAATCCTAACCTTTCAGAGATTGGACGAGAAAATGACAACTTACTATTCCAAGGACCACGAGTGGATCGCCGTGGAAGGGGACGTCGCGACGGTCGGCATCACCAACTATGCACAGGAACAGCTTGGCGATGTTGTATTCGTCGATTTGCCGGAAGCCGGTGCGGAGTTCGCGCAGGGCGATGAAGCTGCAGTGGTGGAATCCGTGAAGGCCGCCAGTGAGATCTATGCACCGATAGATGGGGAAGTCGTTGAAGCGAACGAAGTTCTGGCTGATGAACCCGGCAAGGTAAACGAAGACCCAGAAGGGGCAGCTTGGTTCGTCAAAATGAAAGTTGCAAATGCAGATCAATTGAGCGAATTACTGGACGAAGCCGCCTACAAGGCATACGTGGAGACACTCTGATCCATGGCAGGGCACTATTACAAGGCACAGGTGGAATGGGCCTGTGATGGCGACTACGCTGCGAACAAGTATTCCCGTGGCCACATCTGGCGCTTTGACGGCGGTCTCGAAGTTCCGGCGAGCGCCTCTCCGACGGTAGTGCCCCTGCCGCATTCCATCGAAGCGGCAATCGATCCGGAAGAAGCATTTGTCGCGGCGATTTCCTCCTGCCACATGCTGTGGTTCCTGGACCTGGCGCGCAGAGCGAATTTCAACGTTGCCAGCTACAAGGACCATGCAGAAGGTGTGATGAGCCGCGTGTCCCGTGGCAAGATGGCAATCACCAAGGTGACTTTGAGACCCGAGGTCACGTTGATCGCCAATGAGCAACCCGACCCAAGCTGGCTGACCGACATGCATGAGAAGGCACATGACGTTTGTTTCATCGCCAATTCAGTCAGCTGCGAAATCGTCGTGGAGCAGGGGCCGGTCCGTCTGATCGCGCCTTAGCATTACCAGATCTTTTCGACCAATCGAGAACCCCGGCAAACGCCGGGGTTTTCCTTTCCCGTTTTCGGCCTTGATGCCTGCCATTGTGTGCAGCTGACGGACGAGGGCGCAGGCTCGCAGCTTTTAAGGACGAGGTCCGGATATCGTCGATCCTTATTCAGATGTCAGTCGAGTGGCCATCTTCTAAGACATCTGCTGTCTCCAATCCCGCAAAAGGCCGGAGATCCAGCTTCCGCGATTTCCCAGAAACTCCAGAAGCAATTCCCCGTAGTTTTCAGAAACGGCATTTCGAACCGAAGCACGATCAGCAAGCTGGCGTCTCCAGCTTGAGACATGCTCAAGATCGCGGAAGGTCTCGAGCCGGGTGAAGGTCTCGAAGACATCGAAGTAGCGGAAGACAGGCCCGAAAGCTGCATCGACAAGGGAAAACCGTTCACCGGAAAAGAACGGTCCTTTGCGCGAAATCTGGTTATCCAGATGCTCAAATTTTTGTCGCAGCGTGATCAGTGCTTGTTGAAAATCCGGTTCGTTCCCAGCGGCATAGAGAGCACCGATACCATTGAGGCATTGAGACGCAAACTCGACATAGGCTCTATGCCACGCGCGTTCCGCCGGATCTTCCGGGTGAAGTCGGCTCGGTTCCGTTTCATCGAGAAACTCCACGATTGGAGCGGATTCGAAAAGATACCGATCGTTGCCGATTTTGAGCAAGGGTACCTTGCCAAGAGGTGAGGCTGCACGAAACCAATCCGGCTTGTGAGCCAGATCGATGTTGATACGCTCAAAGGGAACTTTCTTTTCCGCCAGTACGATTGCAGCGCGTTGAACATAAGGACAGAGCGAATGGCTGATCAGCGTGAGAGGGGCTGTCATTGAGAACTCCTGTTTTCATGCAGTTGCATTAAAGTAAATGCACTTGCATGAAAATTCAAGATTGATGCACTTGCATTGAAATTGCATAGTTCGGAAATGATTGACGAAACGATTGAAGAAGCGAGCCCGGCCAAGATAGAGGCCTGGGCCCGGCTGCTCCGATCCAGCGCCACGGTTCTGGAGCAGGTTGAGATAAAACTGAAGGCGGCCGGATTTCCACCCCTTGCCTGGTACGACGTTCTCTTGGAGTTGAGACGCGCAGAAGGGGGGCGGTTGCGGCCGGTAGAGGTCGAAAAGCGAACGTTGCTGGCGCAATATAACGTTTCTCGACTCATCGACCGGCTTGCTTCGGCAGGGTTTGTGGAAAAGCGGAAATCACCAGAGGACGGACGCGGTGTTGTGGTCGCATTGACGGCGAAGGGATCCTCGCTGCTTGAAGATATGTGGCCGGTCTACAAGAGCGCCATTCAGTCGGAGTTCGGCTGTCACCTGAGCGAAGACGAAGCAGCAGAAATATTCAGGCTGCTTGGAAAGTTCTTACCTGGCGAACAGGCCGGGTATCGACAAGATATTGAAAATAAATAGATTATGATCAGGTCCATCTCGACGGTCCGGTGTGTTGTCCAGGCATGGAACCGGATGCCGAACGGGCAATTTGAAACTGGGGCTTGACTCTCTGTAGAGCTTCGAGCATTTAAATTGGCATGACCAAGATGACCGCATCCTTCGTGTATTTTTATTACGTCACCGACATACCGGCGGCTGCGTAGGATCTTGCTCATCTCATAGAAACCTAAAAAAGCCGCCGCGTCAGGCGGCTTTTTGGTTTCCAAGAAAGGCTCCTGGCGGGGAAACCAGGAAGCCGAAAATGACCAGACACATGATTGAAGCCGGGAAGCCGGCAACAAAACTCAAATCGGAAGCACTTGCCGTGCTTCTGGAGCGGGGGCTCGTGCATCAATGCACAGACCTCGAGGCGCTCGACAAAACCCTGTCCGAAGGCCCCATCACCGCCTACGCCGGATTTGATGCCACCGCGGCCAGCCTGCATGTCGGCCATCTGATGCCGTTGATGACCATGCGCTGGCTGCAGAAGCTCGGACATCGCCCGATCGTCGTTCTTGGCGGTGGCACCAGCCAGATTGGCGACCCGAGCTTCCGCAATGACGCGCGGCCGATGCTGGAAGAGCGGCAGATTGCGGCAAATATTGCGACGATCCGCCGGTCGGTGGAACGTCTGGTCGATATGGACGGTCCGGATGGTGCGCTTCTGGTTGACAATGCGGAGTGGCTTAATGAATTCCGCTTCCTGGAATTTCTCCGCGATTATGGCTCCCAGTTCACCGTCAACCGCATGATGACTTTCGACAGCGTAAAATCACGCCTGGAGGCGCAGATGCCGCTGACTGTGCTCGAATTCTGCTACATGATGCTGCAGGCCGTTGATTTCCTGGAACTTGCCAAGCGGCACGATTGTACACTCCAGGTCGGAGGGTCCGATCAATGGGGCAATATCGTCAACGGTGTTGAACTTGGCCGCCGTGACGGCCGCAAACTGCATGGATTGACCGTACCGCTCCTGACCACCGCAAGCGGATCCAAGATGGGCAAGACAGCTGCCGGGGCCGTCTGGCTGCATCCCGAACACCTGTCGCCTTTCGGCTTCTGGCAGTTCTGGCGCAATACGGCTGATGCCGATGTCGGCAAATTCCTGCGCCTGTTCACAGAACTTCCGATCAGGGAAGTGGAGCGCTTGTCCGAGCTGCAGGGGGCAGAGCTGAACGAGGCCAAGAAAATTTTGGCGACGCAGGTCACCACAATCGTTCATGGTCCTGAAGAGGCGCTCTCTGCGTTGCAGCAAGGCGATGCCCTGTTCGCGGGCGAAGGGGAAATTCTGCAGCCGACCCACAAGCTTCCACTTTCGACACTGGCTGACGGTCTCGGCCTTCTGGAACTGGTTGTTGCCGTCGGTTTCGCCGCATCCAACGGTGAAGCGCGCCGCCTCGTTGAAGGAGGAGGTGTCCGTCTCAACAACCGGATCGTGGAAGATCCCCGCCGCCGAATTGCTACCGGTGACCTGATGGCGGATGACCGTTTGTCTGTTTCAGTCGGCAAGCGACGCAAGGCATTGGTCGGGTTTGAGTAAACCTCATTTGAAGTGATGGAGCCGGTCGTAAAACCGGCTCCACCTTCGCGCTACTGTTCCGGTGCCTGTTTCGCCCGAAACTCCTCCACGGGCAGACCGCCGATGCCCCAGCTCTCCATTTCAACTTCCTCGATAACGACGAAGGTGGTTGAAGGGCTTTTGCCAAGGACATCCACCAGCAGGTCTGTGGCACCCTTGATCAGTTCAGCTTTCTGGTTTGCGGTGACGCCCTCACGGGTTACCTGAATGTTGACATAGGGCATGATCACTCAGCTCCGTCTGCACGTGGTTTGATCTGGAAAATCTTCGACATGATCTGCCAGCTGCCTTCGTCTCGAACAAAGGTCAGGAAGTCTACAAAATCATTGCTGCCGATGCTGCAGCGGACCCTGGCGAAAGCCGTGTTCTCTCCGGCAACCTGAATCTCGTCGATCACATCGCGTCTTGCATCACCGCGTGAGGCCGGCGACTGCCGGGCCGCGACCACAGGCACATATTCGTCCATCGTCCGATGAAGCAGAGGCGTTTCATCTGCGGTCGCATAGACCGCCTTCGGGTGAAACACTCTCTGTAAAAGATCCGTGTCACAGTGATATAGCGCGTCAAAATAGTCGTGTATGACGCGCTGCAGGTCCTGGAATGCTTCGCTCATGCGGCCAGTCCTTCTTCTTCCATGGCTTTTTGGGTCGCCGGGCGTTGCCCAATTCCGGCGACGTAACTTTCAATCCTTGGCCAGTCGGCGAGAGAAACACCGATGAAATTGCTCCAGTTCAGAATGACGAACGCATAGGCGTCGACAACGGAAAAGGTGTTTCCAAGAAGAAAGGGGCCATCCGCATCAAGCAGCTTGTCGAACTGGGAAATCTTGGCGTTCAGCTTTGCCAGATTTGCTGCCTGCTCGCTTTGTGAAAACTGCTTGCCGGAAAAATACGGGCTGAAGGCCTTGTGAAGTTCGGAAGAAAGAAAGCTCAACAGCTCCAGCTGCCGGAAGCGTTGCAAGGGATTGTCGACAGCCCTCGGGGAAAGCTCAGGGAACTGCTCGCTGATCCAATGCAGGACCGCAACATTTTCGGTCAAAACCTGACCGTCTTCGAATTGCAATGCCGGCACATAGCCACGCGGGTTGGTGCTCTCATAGGCAGCGCCCGTTTCGGTAGTGCCGGCATCCGTATCGACCTTTTCCAGCTGATAGGAAGCGCCTGCTTCATTCAGAAGAATATGCGCCGCCATGGAACAGGCACCGGGTTTGTAAAACAGCTTCATCGTTTGGCTCCATCGTTGATGTCGATGGCAGGAAGGTGTTGATTTAGGTCACTATTGACAAGTAAGTTTCTATTGGTAACTCTCATTATCGAGTTACCTCGGAGAAACCTGATTTCAGCGGAGTTACACGCAAAATGGTTCTCAAGATGCGCAAGAACCGCAGTCCGAAGCCCCCTGAGCCCTGCATGCTGACCGAATGCATGCAGGTGATTGCCGGGGCCTGGGCGCCCAACGTCATCTGGAGCCTGCGTGCGGGGCCTAGGCGTTTCAACGAATTGAAGGGTGATATTCCGCCGGTTTCTTCCAAGGTGCTGTCGGCGCGGCTATCTGAACTAGAGGAAAGAGGTGTTCTCCTGCGCCACGTGCGCCCGACATCCCCACCTTCTGTCGAATACGAATTGACGGAACTGGGTGAGGAATTAATCCCTGCGTTGGAGGCAATTGTTCAGGTAGGGTACAAATTGAAACGCCTGCGGGGATACGAACCGGAGGTTGAGGCAGCTGAATAGAGTTCGGACTTTATTGCGAAGGAAATTCGATGAATTCAAAGACATTTGTTTTGATTCACGGAGTTTGGCATGGCGGTTGGTGCTGGTCGCGCGTTGCCGGGATCCTGAGTTCCAGGGGGCACAGGGTTTCTGCTCCGACGCAAACCGGGCTTGGGGAACGCTCTCATCTATTGTCATACGACATCACAATAGAAACATTCGTGACAGACATTGTTCAGCACCTGCAATTTGAAGATCTGAACGACGTTGTTCTTGTCGGACACAGCTTCGGCGGTATTCCGATCACCGGTGTCGCCGATGTTGCGCCGGAGCGGATCGGCAAGCTGATCTATCTCGATGCGATCATGCTGAATTCCGGTGAAACATGGTTCGACCTTTTGCCGGAAGATATGGCCAATGACCGGAAGGCGCTTGCGGACAAAACCAGCGGTGGTCTGAGCCTCCCGCCGACACCACCGGAAAGCTTCGGTGTCACACGCCCGGTTGATGTTGCCTTTCTGGAGCCACGACTGACGCCGCATCCCTTCAAGACTTTCACAACCAGCCTGACGCTGAAGAATCCGATCGGAAACGGCCTGCCGGCGAGTTACATCGAATGCACGGATCCACCCTACCGACCGGCTGCCATTGCAAAACAGCGGGCGCAGGAGTTCGGCTGGCCGATTTCCCAGATCGCGACCGGGCACGACGCGATGGTGACGGAGCCACAGGCGGTCGCGGATCTTCTGGAACAGTTGGCCGGGTGAAGGATACAAGCAGGCAGGCGTCAACAGGAGTTATCGGCGCAGATCACCGTGTTTCCGTTATCATCCCCGTCGCAGCGCAGCGGTGATCTGGCGGAAAGACAGAGAGCTTCCTGCCTAAAGAACCACGCAAACAGTTAGGTTTCAGTTCTTCAGCTCTGGCGCACGCATCGACTGTCCGAAAATACGAAATCAAAATAATTGCCAAGGCAAAAGGGGCGGCTCGAAGTAAAGCCGCCCCTTCAGTTTCCAATAGGCGCAATAGATTATCTTAGAAGAAACCCAGCTTGTTCGGATTGTAGCTGACCAGCATGTTCTTGGTTTGCTGGTAGTGGTCCAGCATCATCTTGTGGGTCTCACGGCCGATGCCGGACTGCTTGTATCCGCCGAAGGCAGCATGTGCCGGGTAGGCGTGATAGTTGTTCACCCAGACCCGTCCGGCTTCGATCGCCCGGCCGAACCGGTAGCAGGTGTTGGCATCGCGCGACCACACGCCGGCGCCGAGGCCGTACATGGTGTCATTGGCGATCGTGAGTGCTTCTGCTTCGTCCTTGAAGGTGGTGACAGACACCACCGGGCCGAATATCTCTTCCTGGAAGACGCGCATCTTGTTGTGGCCTTTCAGGATGGTCGGCTGAATGTAGAAACCGCCCGACAGATCGCCATCGAACTTCGCTTCCGCACCACCGCACAGGACTTCCGCACCTTCTTCAGCTCCAATCGTCAGATAGGACAGGATCTTGTCCTGCTGCTCACGGCTGGCCTGAGCGCCAACCATGGTTTCCAGTGCACGCGGGTCGCCTTGCTTGATGGCTTTCACCCGTGCAATGGCGCGTTCGATAAAGGCTTCGTAGATATCTTCCTGAATGAGCGCACGGCTCGGGCAGGTGCAGACTTCTCCCTGGTTGAAGGCAAACAGAACGAAGCCTTCGATGGCCTTGTCGAGAAAGGCGTCGTCTTCCCGCATCACATCGGAGAAGAAGATGTTGGGAGACTTGCCGCCAAGCTCAAGCGTTACCGGGATCAGGTTCTCGGTTGCGTATTGCATGATCATCCGGCCGGTCTGGGTCGAGCCGGTAAAGGCGATCTTGGCAATGCGTGAGGACTTGGCAAGCGGAGCCCCGACCTCGGCGCCGTAACCGTTGACGATGTTCAAAACGCCCGGAGGCAGCAGGTCGCCAATCAGTTCCGCCAGAACCATGATGGCCGCAGGTGTCTGTTCCGCGGGCTTCAGGATGACGCAGTTGCCCGCCGCCAGCGCCGGAGCGAGCTTCCATGCCGCCATCAGGATCGAAAAGTTCCAGGGAATGATCTGGCCGACCACTCCAAGCGGTTCGTGGAAGTGATAGGCGATCGTGTCGGCATCGATTTCCGACATGGAACCTTCCTGACCGCGCAGGACGCCAGCGAAGTAGCGGAAATGGTCTACGGAAAGCGGAATGTCGGCCGCGGTTGTTTCCCGGATCGGTTTACCGTTGTCCCAGGTTTCTGCCTTGGCCAACAAATCCAGATTGGCCTCGATCACGTCCGCGATTTTCAATAGCGTGTTGGCCCGTTCTGCCGCCGGGGTCTTGCCCCAGCCATCCTTCGCAGCATGCGCCGCATCCAGGGCCAGCTCGACATCTGCAGCGTACGAGCGGGCAACATCGCAGATCGGGGCACCTGTGATCGGGGTGATGTTGGTGAAGTAGCGGCCATTGACCGGCGCTACATACTTTCCACCAATGTAGTTGTCGTAACGGGCCTTGAAAGGCGACTCCGTATCTTTCGCGAAGATCGGCATCTCGTTCATGTTGTTTCCTCCACATGTCCCTGGTCCTCCACCAGAGATCGAAGGGAATCTGCCCAACATTGACGAGACCTGTCAGCCGGCCGGCGACGGGTTGTCCGTCAAACTGTTTCAGAACTGAGACAGGTCAGCCGGAAATTTCACCGATGCCCAGCCTCTTCATGCGGCGATAGAGGGTGGCGCGCCCGATACCCAGCGCTCGTGCTGCCTCTGAGACGTTGCCGGCTGCTCGCGTAAGGGCTCGAACGACGGCTGCGCGTTCAGCCTTCTCGAAACCGGACGGACCATCCTCGCGGCCCAGCAGGTCCGACGCGGGGAGGGGAGCAATGGGCCCTGAGGCGCGGAGGCCAAAGGCTTTGCGCGCGCCACGTGTCGCTCCGACCACGATGTCATCGGAATCGACAGCAAGCAGCATTGCAGTCTCGCTGGTGTCATGGTCCGCACAGACAATACGGGCCTTGGGAAAGGAAGCGCGGAACGCTTCCGCTTCAATCTGCCGTGCCGTTTGTGCGGCGGTAGCCGCAATCAGCCGGTTGAAGGCTTCGGTCTGGTCGGAGCGTGCAGAGGAAATGTCCAGCGCCCCGGCAAGGTTTCCATCCGGTCCGAATATCGGCGCATCCATGCAGCTCATGCCTGCATTACGTGCCAGGAAGTGCTCGTTCCGGTGAATGATGACCTGTCGCTGTTCGGCAATACAGGTGCCGACGCCATTTGTGCCTTCGGCTTCTTCGCTCCAATCCGCCCCTTGCCAGAGCCCCCATTCCTCAAAGGCTGGTGCGTCTCCGGCCGAGCAGCGCTGGTCCAACAGAATGCCTTTCGCGTCGGTCAAAAGCACGGTGCAGCCCGACTGACCGACAAGTCCGAAGAGCTGGTCGAGCTTGGGAGCGGCAATCCTCAAGAGGAATTCGGATGCTTCACGGCATTGCCGCAATCTGGACTCGCAGATCCTTTCACGGTTGTGACAGTCGGCGGGGTCAAGACCATGCGTATAAAGCGACCGGTGCCAGGAAGCGGCAATCCGGGACAGTGCTGGCGCTGACCCGGACCGCACCGTCTTGAGAACGGTCTCAACATGATCCTGTATCGGGGCGATCTGAATTCTCCTCCTCGATCGTCCGGTTTGCTGTTCTTATAAAGTTGAGTATCTAGCTCAACAATATCATCGAGCGAATTCAAAATGAATGGATTGACTGGAAAATTCAAGTGATGGGAATCCGCCAGGCACTTTGCTTTCTAACTCTCCTCGTCCAATGATCGCGCCGGCAAATAGTCTTCTCCTCACGATTTCTGCGTTGTTAGGCTTTAAAATTGTAATGAAATAACATAACAAAACTGGCAGAGAAAATACCAAAGTCGGAGAAATGAATGTCGGTGGCGGAAGCTTTGGAGACAAAAGAACAGGAGCGCCCCGTTGCAGGGGCAAGGCCGCAACGGGCGGATGCGGAGGCCGCGGTTCGACTGTTGATCGAATGGGCCGGAGATGACCCGAACAGGGAAGGGCTGCTTGATACGCCGACGCGCGTGGTCAAGGCGTATGAAGAGTTCTTTGAAGGCTACCGGACAGATCCGGTTGAGCTGCTGCAGCGCACCTTTGAAGAAACCAATGATTACGACGACATGATTGTGTTGAGGAACCTGCGCTTCGAATCACATTGCGAACATCACTTGGTTCCGATTGTCGGCAAGGTTCACATTGCTTATCTGCCCGCAGGCCGCGTGGTCGGTATCAGCAAGCTGGCACGTCTTGTGGAAGTGTTTGCCAAGCGGCTGCAGATACAGGAAACCCTGACCGCACAGATAGCCGAAACCGTCGACACGGTGCTCAGGCCCAGAGGTGTCGCGGTGGTCATGGAAGCGGCGCATATGTGCATGACGACGCGTGGCGTCAAAAAGCCAGGTGTCTCGATGATGACCCGCCGCATGCTAGGTGAATTTGCAACCGACAAGGAGCTGCGACGGGACTTTCTGTCGTCTCTTGCCGGTCCCAATGAGAATTTCGGATAGCCGGAAGCGGTTCCCCGGCGACCGGGCAATAAAGAAACCCCGCCTCCTGATCGGAAGCGGGGTTGAAGTCGATCGCGGGGCCGCGAAGGTCGCTTCTTGCTTAATGCCTGCTTATGCCTGCAGGCGGGACCTGATTTCCTTGCGAAGCTCATCGATCGGAGACTTCTTGGCGCCGTCTATCGTGTGCCAGAACGTCCAGCCGTTACAGGCTTCCTGTCCCTGGACCAGAGCGCCGACCTTATGGATCGAGCCGGTATGATCGCCCGACTTCAGCGACCCATCCGCACGAACCACAGCCTGGTGCTTGCCTTTGGAGCAGGTCAGTTCCGTTCCAGGTTCCAGAAGACCGCTTTCCAGCAGCGTGCCGAAAGGGATGCGCTTCTGGGCACGTTTGCCCTTTTGCATCTCCAGGGCTTCGGCATCTCCGGGCGTGATTGCATCGATGCGTGCAGTCGCAGCGTCAATGTAATCCTGCTCGCGTTCGACACCGACGAAGTGCCGTCCGAGTTTCTTTGCCACAGCCCCGGTGGTTCCGGTTCCGAAGAATGGATCGAGGACCACGTCACCCGGCTTGGATGACGCCGTGAGAACCCGGTAGAGCAGGGACTCCGGTTTCTGGGTCGGATGCACCTTCTGACCGTTCTTGTCCTTGAGGCGCTCCGTGCCCGTGCACAGCGGCAGGTGCCAGTCGGAGCGCATCTGCAGATCTTCGTTGAATGTCTTCAGAGCATCATAGTTGAAGGTCGGCTTGGCATCCTTGGATTTCACCGCCCAGATCATCGTCTCATGGGCATTGGTGAACCGTTTGCCGCGGAAGTTCGGCATCGGATTGGACTTCAGCCAGACAATATCGTTCATGATCCAGAAGCCGAGATCCTGCAGGATCGCGCCAACCCGGAAGATATTGTGATAGGAGCCGATCACATAAAGAGAGCCGTCGGGCTTCAGCACCCGGCGGGCAGCCAGAAGCCAGGCCCGGGTAAAGGCATCATAGGCCTCGAAGCTCTCGAACTGGTCCCAGTGATCGTCACAGGCATCCACCTTCGACTGATCCGGCCGGTGCAGGTCGCCGCCCAGCTGGAGATTGTAGGGCGGATCTGCAAAGACCAGGTCGACCGACCGGGACGGCAGTTTCTCAAGGGCGGCCACGCAGTCGCCCTTCAGGATCGTATTCAGCCAGGAAGCGGGTGCTTCCGATTTCTTTTTTTGAAGGGGTGCCGCAAAGGACACCCCGGTACGCAGTACACTCATTGCGACGCAATACCTCACGCAATTTCGAGTGTCATGGTTACCGGTTTTGGTAAATCAGCCGTTAAGCTCGCAAAACAAAAATTCTCTTTAAATCAATGCTTTGTTTACAATCGTAAAAGTTAAATGAGAGGTTAACGACCTGTGCCAACCGAAAAGGCCAGAATTCTGCTGATTTCATTGAGTGTACGACCGGAAGTTGCTTTCCAATCGTTAAAGGCAACCTGTATCGCCTTCAGATTTTTTTTCGACAGGCGATCATTTTCCATGACGTTTTCGCGGATGAGCGCGTTAACCACGTCGCCTGACAGGATGAAACTTTCTTTTCCCATGAAACGCAGAGCAAGTTGACCGGTGTTACCGCCAAGCCGGCTGCCGCGTTTTTTCAGGAACTCCATCAATCCGATCTGATCGTCCACCGGATAGTGTGCAAAGAACTTCGATGCGCTGCCGTGTTCGGCCGCCAACTCCTTCAGGAATATGGCGTTATGCTGCACGGTCCTGATCTTGGCACCGTTGCGCACGATCCGGGTATCCTTGAGCAGAGCTTCGAAGGCTTCGTCGGGCAGAAAGGCAAGGCGGGCAACATCGAACCCCTCGAAGGCCTCCTCGAACCCGGACCATTTCTGATCGATCACCTTCCAGCTGAAGCCTGCCTGGAAAATACATTTGGTGAACATCGCAAGCCAGCGGTCATCGCTGATCTGTTCCAGCTCGGCTTGCGATTTGGGCGGATTGTGTTCACCCAGCAGGGCCGCCAGTTCGGCTGCACCCCCTTTCTTTTCAGTTGCCAGGGCTTCGATTTCTTCAAAAGAGCGCATCAGCTGTCATCTTCCATGCATTTTCAGTCGCCGGGTCATTGTCAGCCGTCGGCGGGTGGGGATCTTTCGAGCTCGCCTTGCAGTGAGGAGTGGGCGGCTTCAACGATGTCGCGGCGCAAGGCATATTCGGTGCCGGGCCGAATTTCGTCAGGGACCGGATAGCCAGCGGCAGGCAGCACTTCCTTCAACCGCGCACCGGACATCTGAATATAGGCCGGGTCCTCTGCGGCCAGCAGGTTGTAGAGGCGTCCCAGAAAAGACCGCTTACGTTTGAGCGTCGCGTCGGCGATCATGAGGCGGTTGTGCAAGAACCGCTCGAGTTCAAGCATGTCTTGAGGGGTTTCGTTGATGATGGCCGGAATGTTGATTCTTGATCCTCTAAAGGGGTAACGAGGCGCAAGGGTCAGCAGGTCTGTTGCCAGATTGTCTGTTGAGGCGACTGTTTTCAGCTTCGGCCCGTTCATGAACTGATTGCACCTTTAAATAGAACAACGTTCCTCAATATGGCGAACCTGCCTGGCCTCTTCAATTCGTTTCGGCAAACGGGTGAAGGGCCGGCAATCAAACCCAATTGCCTGCCGAGGCATCGCTCTCACAGCCAATCCAACAAAATTTGAACTGTCGACGGACGAACTCGTCCGAAACCTCTTTTCTATCGGGCGCCGACGTCCTTTGAGCGTTCGAACCTGCGTAGCGCTAAGGACAGGGTAATGGTCATCATCAGATAGATCAGGGCGACCACATTGTAGGTTTCGAAATAGCGGAACGAGCCTGCCGCATAAACCTTGCCGAGCTGGGTGATATCGGCAACGCCGAGGACCGACACGAGCGAACTGTCCTTGATCATGGCAACGAAGTCGTTCCCGAGTGGCGGCAGGATGGTCTTGAGGGCCTGAGGGAAAATGATCAGCCGGAAACGCAGCCAGCGGTTCATGCCGAGCGCTTCCGCCGCTTCGATCTGGCCCTTGTCGACGGCCTGGATGCCGGCACGGAAAACTTCCGCGATAAACGCGGAATAGCCGATCATCAGGGCGACGATGGCGCGCCACAAGAGCGGGAAGTCCCTGGTGCGCATGGCCTCAAGCCCAAGCGGCTCAAGCACAGCGTTGACACCGGCAACCAGAAGCGGCGTTGCGACAAAGGCGATGTAGAGCAACAGCACGATGATCGGCAGTCCACGCACGATCTCGACATAGAATCGGGCAACCTGACGAAGAACGATCGATCCGGACAGAGAGGCCAGGGCGAGAATGAGCCCCAGAACAGATGCCAGGAAAAAACCGACCAGCGTGACGAAAATTGTCAGGCCGATGCCGCGGGAAACGGTTGCCATGACCTGGGTATAGATCTCGTCGGTCGCGATCTGAAACAGGAGAAAGATGGCAATTCCGCAAGCCGCCACAAGCCAGTAGGGAAAGTCATGCTGAGAAGCGGCGCTCGAAGATTTTTTGCGGAACATGGATCTGTCTTGGATTGAAAGTAGGGAACGGTGAGTTCTTTGTGGAATTACGACCGGTCAAAAATCAAATGGCCGGCATCCGGAACAACTGGCGGATACCGGCCATGAACATCAATGTCTAGCCGAACTACGGCACAGCCGGTTCGTTACTGGCCGGCCTTGTAGTCGAAGAACCACTTTTTGTTCAAAGCGTTCAGGGTGCCGTCGGCACGCATGCTGGCAATCGCAGCGTTGAAAGGCGCAACGAGATCGGACCCTTTCGGGAAAATGAACCCGAAATCTTCCGTGCCCATCGCCTCGCCGATCAGCTTGAATGTGTCCGGGTTTGTCGCAACATAGCCCTGTCCACCGGTGCTGTCGGTCAGGACAAGGTCGACGTCACCTGTCTTGAGAGCCTGGACGGCTGCGCCGAAGGTCTCGAAGAGTTTGATGCGCGGATTGGCTTCGTCACCGTCCAGAACTTCGTAAACAGTGACATAGAAAGGCGTCGTGCCCGGCTGTGCCCCGGCAAGAAAATCCGTATTGGCGGCAAATCCCTTGGCGTCGGTGAAGCGGTCTTCATCGGCACGGACCAGCATGAACATTTCAGAGCGCATGTAAGGTTCGGAGAAATCGACTTGCTCTGCCCGGTCCGCACGAATGGTAATGCCGTTCATGGCAAGATCGTATTCGCCTGCGGAAATGGCGGGGATCATCGCATCCCAGCTGACATTCTCGTAAGTCACATTCATGTTCAGGCGCTTGGCGATCTCGGCAATCGCTTCATACTCCCAGCCCGTTGCTGCTCCGGATTTCGGGTCGACAAACTGCAGCGGCGGATAGGTGTTTTCCGAAGCGATGACGACGTCGCGCCCCTCAAGATCGGGAAGGTCCTGCGCGAGAGCGGAAAAACCGGCGCCGATCATGGCAGTGACGGCGACCGCAAGGGAGAGGAAAGTTCGTTGCATGGCAAGCTCCTAGATCAACCTGCTTCGAAGTGCGCGCACCAAAAAGCAGCAAAGTTGATTGTTTCCAATTGCTGGGGCACGTCGCGTTCATAGATCCGCCAAATACCCCTGTGAAAATTCCGGGTGACTTTATCGGTTTCACCGCACCGGGAAAAGGGCAATTGAATCGGTTGAAAAGAGATGGGTACGGCAGAGTGCAGAATTTTTCTCCTTGCGAAAAAAAATTCAAAATCTGTTGTCACATCTATTGACCCGGACGGGCGTAGGCAGGACTGTGGGGATATAACAACAATAAGGAGACTTTTATGTCCAAACTAAGCAGCAACAACTTGCAGCAGGCGGGACGGCGGGTCCGGCTTGCTCCTTCCCACCCGCTGGAAGTTTTTACCGATGCGGAAAAAGCTGTTGCCCGTCTGATCGAAATCTTCGAAGCGAACACGTCGTTCCTGCGCTCTCACTTTCAGGATCTTCTGGAGGGCAAGGAAATTGAGGGGAGGGTTCGCGCCTACTATCCGCAAGTGCGGATCGTAACCGATAGCCATGTGCGCCTGGACAGCCGACTGTCCTATGGTTTCGTTTCCCGTCCCGGAACCCATTCATCGACGATAACCCGTCCGGACCTGTTCAAGAACTACCTGGAATCCCAGTTGTCGTTGCTGATGAGCAACCACGATGTACCGATCCTCGTCGGCGACAGCGACATGCCGATACCGCTTCACTTCGCCTTTTACGACGGTACGCATGTGGAAGGTGGCGCCGCGGCTGCAAACCTGGATCGGCCTCTGGCCGACATGTTCGATCTGCCGGATCTCACCGTGATGGACGATTCCATCGCCAATGGCACTTACGAGCCGGTCGACGGCGTCATGCCGCTTGCTTCGTTCACGGCTCCGAGGATCGATTATTCTCTTCACCGTCTGCAGCACTACACCGCAACGGCGGCCGAGCACTATCAGAACTATGTTCTTTTCACGAACTACCAGTTCTATATCGATGAATTCTGCCGGATGTCTCACGAGCTGCTCGCAGATCCGGACAGTGGCTACGAAGCGTTTGTTGCACCGGGCAACCTGATTACCGAAGCCGGGCAAAGTGCACCCTCATGCGGAGCTGAACCGGCCAAGCTTCCTCAGATGCCTGCCTATCACCTCAAGCGGGCTGACGGCAGCGGCATCACCATGATCAATATTGGTGTCGGTCCCTCCAACGCAAAGACGATTACTGACCATGTGGCTGTGCTTCGACCTCATGTGTGGTTGATGCTCGGACATTGCGCCGGCCTTCGGAACAGCCAGACTTTGGGCGACTATGTTCTGGCACATGGTTATGTGCGTGAAGACAACGTTCTCAACCAGGATCTTCCGATTTGGGTGCCAATCCCGCCGCTTGCCGAAGTTCAGGTGGCGCTTGAAGATGCGGTTGCCGAGACCACGGGACTGGACGGTTACGACTTGAAACGGGTCATGCGCACGGGAACGGTTGTTTCTCTCGACAACCGGAACTGGGAGCTCTGGGATCAGCCTGAACTCGTCAAGCGTTTCTCACAATCACGTGCAATTGCGCTCGATATGGAATCGGCAACGATTGCCGCCAACGGCTTCCGCTTCCGGGTCCCTTACGGCACGCTGCTTTGCATCTCCGACAAACCGCTTCATGGCGAGTTGAAGCTACCGGGCATGGCTACCGACTTCTACAAGCGTCAGGTCGCCCAGCACCTTCAGATCGGTATCCGTGCCATGGAAAAGATGCGCGACATGACGGCTGATCGTCTGCATTCACGCAAACTCAGAAGTTTCGCGGAAACGGCGTTCCAGTAAGTTCGTTGTTCTGGTGAGTGAGTTGGCGCCCCTGATTGTATCCCGGCGCGTCGCTTTTCTGTGACCGGGGTAACAAACCGGAGTATGGCCATGAAAAAAGCGCGGTTTCGAACCGCGCTTTTTAAGTTCCAGAAAGGTCAGATACTTTATTCGGCTTCGTCGGCAGGGGCTGCGTTCAGCAGGCCGTAGCGTTCCTCGCCGATCTTTTCCAGAAGCTCCAGCTGGGTCTCCAGGAAATCGATGTGACCTTCCTCGTCCTTGAGAAGTTCTTCAAAAAGCGCCATCGAGACGTAGTCGCCTTCCTCGCGGCAGATCTCACGCGACTTCATGTAGGAAGTGCGGGCGTCATACTCGCCTGCTAGATCGGATTCCAGAACTTCCTTGACGTTCTGGCCGATGCGCAGCGGAGCCACTTTCTGCATGTTCGGGTGGCCTTCCAGAAAGATGATCCGGTCGGTCAGTTTGTCGGCGTGATGCATTTCCTCAATGGATTCTTCACGCTCTTTCTTGGCCAGACGGGTAAAACCCCAGTCGCTCAAGAGGCGATAATGTAGCCAGTACTGGTTGATTGCGCCAAGCTCCAGAAAGAGAGCCTCATTCAGGCGTTTAATGACCTTCGCATTCCCTTTCATGGCGATGCCTCCTTAAAATTAATTAGGTACGCAGTTTAGAATTATTCTAGTCTTGAAGTCCAGCGCCTATTCGCGTTTTAGGCGAAAATATTGATGCTGCTCTGATGGGCGCTGGCGCCGTTCCGGTTTCAAGTCCGGAAGTGGTCGGCATTCTGCAGCCAATTGCTGGAAAAAATGAGGCGTGGCCTTCTTGAGACCACGCCTTCGATGGGCATAACGTAGTTGGAGTGCCCGCCGGGCGATCTGGTTAGTTCGGCAGGATCACCGCATCGATCACGTGGATCACGCCATTTGACGCTTCCACATCGGCGGTCACGACGTTGGCATCATCCACTTTGACGCCATTTGTCGCGTCGACGGAAATCTCACTTCCCTGAACCGAGGCGACTTCAGCTTTCTTGCCGGCGATATCCGACGACATCACCTTGCCCGGTACGACATGATAGGTGAGCACTGCAACGAGCTGATCCTTGTTTTCAGGTTTCAGCAGGTTTTCGACGGTGCCGGCCGGCAGTTTGGCAAATGCCTCATCGGTTGGTGCGAACACAGTGAAAGGGCCGTCGCCTTTCAGTGTTTCCACAAGTCCGGCGGCCTGAACCGCTGCAACCAGCGTGTTGAAGGATCCCGCGCCAACAGCTGTATCGACAATATCCTTGTCACCCGCCTTGGCCGCGGAAAGAGGAACGATGAGAAGAAGGGCAAAGAGAAGATTTTGGATCGGTTTCATAAGTCACTCCCACAGTCTCACAGGCAAAGCGAAAGCGCACCGGGAAATCAGTTTTCCCGAGTCAGTTCAAATGCTTGACTGATGCCTGTGTCGCAAACTCTACGTACCCGCCGGAGTAACGGATGAGGAAAAAATCGGGATGGATTTGTGCCGCCGTCAACGCGTGGCACTGAATGCTCCGGTTTGTTCGTCCGCGTGAATGCGCACACTCAGTATCGTTGGAATTCACCGAAAGCGGGGACCGTGGTTCCAGCAGGTCAGGGAATAGCGGGTGCCTTTGGTGACCGGCACGACTCGATGAATCAGAAAGCTGGCAAACATGGTGGCGCTGCCTCGTGTACGGCAAGCGGTAAGCACGCGATTGCCCAGATTGATCTCAAGGCCGCCCCCTTCATAGGAGCCGGGTGAGGAAAGCTGTACGACAATCGTCGTTTTGCGGAATTGCGCAATCGGGCCTTCACCGACATCCGAATGCCAGTCGTAATGGCCTTTTTCGCGCTGGTCATACATTGCGACCTGAAGCTTCTCCCGAAATTCGGTGATATCAAAACCGAACACTTCCCGATTTCCCCGAGCGACCCCTTCCGCGATCCTGTTCATGACCCAGGCAGCCGAACCTTCTTCGTCGAGCCAGCAGATTTTCGCACGGCGAATTTCGCTTTGCCGCGTACCCCCCAACAGACCGGATTGAGCCTGGAAACCCGCCCGGCTCAACCTGAGGATTTCTTCGCATTCTTCAATGCTGAAAAGACCATCGATGGCATAAGTGAACATTGCGATGATCCGATTCGGAAAAGAGTTCGACCAACGCTGCTGAAACGAACAGTGCATCTAACGTGTTCAGTCGGGGTTTGTCCGGACCGCTTTGGGCAGTTCCTGCAATTTCAGACGCGACGATTGTTTTTTGACGTGCGTCACCTAACTGAAATGGGAAGGTTTTCTTTCCGCGGCAACCAGTTCCACCGTGTTGCCGTCCGGGTCCTTCACGAACAGTCCCCGCCAGCCGGTCCAGATGAAGTTCTCTGTTCTTGTTTCGACACCTTGTTCTGCGAACCACCTTTCGGCCGCATCCTGTTCTTCCCGTGAGACGGACAGCGCAATGTGGTGGAGGGAGGAAGCCGGGCTGTTTCGTCCTGCAATTATCTGTTTTTCCTCACCGGCATCGAAGAGAGCCAGAACCGTTGTCAGACCGCCGAAACCATCGCCAATACGAAAGAACTCGATGGCACCACCCGCGCGGGTGGCGAATGGTTCCAGACCAAGGCAATCTCGGTAGAACTCAATCATCGCGGCCATATTGCTTGTATGAATGGCAATCTCACTGAGACCTCTGACCTGAAATCCTGGCTTCATCGGCAGACCTTTCAGCTTGTTCGGAACTACATGATTAGAGGCGTGACCTGCGCTTGATGCAATCCTTGACTTCGCGACTGCCGGAACTTCAAGCGGCGTCAGGCAAACGCTTTGAAGCCAGCCCGGGAGCTGAGCGCTTGGTAGAGAACTGATTTGAAGAATGTGCATCCGGCTGAAGAAAGTGACTGGAAACAAACCGCAAACTAGCGGTAAAGAGCATTGTCAGGAAACAGACAGGGTGAATTTGCATCATGCTTTCAGGAGTTTGTGTCGGTACAAATGATCTTGCGGCGGCAGGGAAATTCTACGACGAAGTCCTGGCGGTCATTGGCATGAAATGCGTCTTTTCAGATGAGCATGAACGAGGGTATGCGGGCGCTGACGGGCGGACCTCCTTCTTTGTCGTGGTTCCATTTAACGAAAAAAGAGCAACCTTCGGCAATGGAACCCAAGTCATGTTTTATGCGCCAGACGCAGAAACAGTCAGGGCGTTTCACTCAGCTGTGCTTCGCTGTGGCGGAACGGACGAAGGAGCTCCCGGGCCGCGGAACTATCACCCGGACTACTACGGTGCTTATGCGCGCGATCTTGACGGAAACAAGCTGAACGTATCGGTGAGCCTGGAAGACAGGGCCTGACAAATTCCGGTCGTCGCGCCGATACGCGCCAAGAATGCGAGTCCCATCAATCCAGTGCTGCTGCAAGAGCCTTGCGCATGACCGTCGGCAGGGCCTCTTCCTGAAGTGTGTCCGGAGCCGACCACCAGGTGTTCTCAAGTTCCGGTACGGCTGATGCTGCAAGATCGGAAATATATACCGTCAGCTTCAGGTGAAAATGCGTAAACGTATGTTTCACTTCGACCGATCGTTTGCGCCAACTCGCGGGAAAGGGGGCGTGATCAAGCGCCTTTGACGGATCGAAGGTTTCCGACCACTCGGATCCCGGCACTTCCGTCATGCCGCCGAGCAGCCCCTTTGGCGGACGGCGACGCAGCAAAACAGCGCCGCTGACCTGGTCCTTCGCGACAAAGGCCGCACCATAGCGTGTCGGTTTTTGCTTCTTAGGCGCCTTTCTGGGCAATGTCTCGGCAACGGCCGAGCCCTGGACCTTGCAGGCTTCTATCCACGGACACAACGAACAGGCAGGTCGCTTTGGCGTGCAGATGGTCGCGCCGAGATCCATGACGGCCTGAGCAAAATCACCGGGCCGGTCGAAAGGTGTCAGATCAGACATGACGGCCTTGATCTCAACTTTTGCGTCGGGAAGTGGCGTTTCGATCTGTCTTAATCTGGTGAGCACACGTTCCACATTGCCGTCGACAACCGCCGCATGTTGGTCGAATGCGATGGTTGCAATTGCAGCTGCTGTGTACGGCCCGATGCCGGGCAGCCCCAAAAGAGCTTTTTCGTCGTCCGGAAACCGGCCTTCGTGCTCACTTGCGACCGTATCGGCGCATTTTTTCAGATTACGGGCGCGGGAATAGTAGCCGAGCCCCGCCCAGGCCTTCATGACGTCCTCTTCTGGCGCCGCGGCAAGATCTTCAACGGTCGGCCATGTCCTGGTAAATTTCTCGAAATAGTCCTTCACAGCGGCCACGGTGGTTTGCTGCAGCATGACCTCCGATAGCCAGATCCTGTAAGGGTCTGGAATTTCTCCCAGTTTTCGATCTTCCGGACTTACTCTCCAGGGCAGTTTCCGTGCATGGCGGTCGTACCAGTCCAAAAGTGTCGCGGCTAAGGAAGCAGAATTCATGTGATCAGCTGAGCTCACGTCGATGAGACCAAGTGTGCATAATTGGAAAGCCTGGGGACAACTTCGTGAAGTAAGTCTGGCACAAGCGTATCGGGGAAGTATTGGTCGTTATTTTGTCGCATTCTATTGGGAGACAACATCTCGATCCGTAAAACTGGCAAATCTATGCTATTTTTGCTTGGCCGGAAGAGGAGGTAGGTCATTAGCGCGGTAAAGGCAAATTCTATGCGCAGGTCCAAAGAGGCGAAACCGCTTGCTGATCTTGTCAGCAAGGCGATGACGCCGGTCTGTCGCAAGCGCGGTTTTGCCTCTGTCGATATCGTCGCCTCCTGGGCTGATATCGTCGGCGAGCGCTATGGCACGCGTGTTCAGCCGGACAGACTTGTCTGGCCACGGCAACCGGAACTCCGCGATCCGGAAACGGCGCCGCAACCGGCGACACTCGTCGTACACACCGATGGTGCAACGGCACTGATGCTGTCTCATGACAGCGGGCAGGTCATCGAGCGCATAAACACCTTTTACGGTTGGGCGGCAATTGGACGCATCAAGATCCTGCAAAAGCCCGTGCAGGTAAAACACGTTGCACCTCGCAAGACACTGCGGGAACTGACTCAATCTGAAGAAAAGAAGCTCGACGACAGCCTCCAGGGCTTTGAAAACGAGCGATTGCGCGAAGCTCTGAAAAAGCTTGGCGCCCAGGTGATCGCAAAAAACACGGAAACGGCCGCCTGATCCGGTCGAAGAATGACCTAACGGTAGTGTGTTTGTTCGATAACAACTTCGTGAAACAGAGCCTTGTAACCTCCTCGCTTCTGCCACATTTGATAAGCCTTGTTGACGCGTCGTGCCTGAAGGGGCACATGAAGCTATAGAATTCGCACCGCAGGGTGCTGCGTCAAAAACTTGTTATAGGACGATCTTCGTGACCCAGACCCGTAGACAGTTTCTCAAAACCACCGCGCTGGCCACGGCTGCATTCAGCGTTGCAGCCACGGTTCCGGCCTTCGCGCAATCCGTAGATCAGGAAGAGTTGCTCAAACCCGGTCCACTGGGCGACAAGATCCTGGGCGACGAGAATGCACCGGTCACAATCGTCGAATATGCGTCGATGACCTGTGGCCATTGTGCAAATTTCCACAAGAGCACCTGGCCTGACCTGAAGAAGGACTATGTCGATACCGGCAAGGTTCGCTTCATTTTCCGCGAGTTCCCGCTGGATCCGGTCGCTGCCGCTGCATTCATGCTTGCCCGCTGCGCTCCTGCGGACAAATATTTCGAGATTGTGGACATCATGTTCGAACAGCAGCGGAACTGGGCATTTACCGACAATCCGTACCAATCGCTGCTCGACTTTTCCAAACAGATCGGATTTACACAAGAGTCCTTCGAGGAATGCTTGACAAACCAGGGTTTGCTTGACGCAGTTAATGCTGTGAAAGATCGCGGCGCTGGTGAGTTCGGAGTGAACTCCACGCCAACATTCTTCATCAACGGCGAAATGGTCTCCGGAGCGCTGTCGATTGACGAAATGGGCAAGATCATCGAGAAGAATCTCTAAACCGGCACAATTGCTGCCGGGCGATAAGGTTCGCTCTGATCTTGACGACGCTTTCTCGGCGCCCACCTCCCGGAGGCTTGGGCGCCGATGAGATTTTCCAAACTGCGCATTGCCGGATTCAAATCCTTTGTCGAGCCGATGGAGTTCATCATCGGCAACGGATTGACCGGGGTTGTCGGTCCGAACGGCTGCGGAAAGTCCAATCTCGTCGAAGCCCTGCGCTGGGTCATGGGCGAGAACTCCTACAAGAACATGCGCGCCTCCGGCATGGACGATGTGATTTTCTCCGGAAGTCTCAACCGTCCGGCACGGAATACTGCCGAAGTTTCGCTTTTCCTTGAAAACATTGACAGATCGGCTCCGACGGCGTTCAACGACGCCGACCTTTTGGAGGTCAGCCGGCGGATTGAGCGGGAGCAGGGCTCCAACTACAAGATCAACGCGAAGGACGTGCGCGCGCGCGATGTCCAGCTGCTCTTTGCGGATGCGTCCACCGGTGCCCGCTCGCCTGCAATGGTGCGGCAGGGACAGATCGGCGAGCTGATTGCAGCCAAACCGACATCGCGGCGTCAGATCCTGGAAGAAGCCGCCGGCATATCCGGCCTTCACTCGCGCCGTCACGAGGCCGAGATCCGCTTGCGCGCCGCAGAGCAGAACCTTGAACGCCTGGAAGATGTCCTGGTCCAGATCGACGGTCAGCTCGACAGTTTGAAACGCCAGTCCCGGCAGGCTTCACGCTATCGGAACCTGTCTTCGGAAATCCGCGGTGCGGAAGCGTCCATCCTCTATATCCGCTGGACCGAATCACGCGACGCGCTTGCCGCGGCCGAAGAACATTTTACCGAAGCGCAGAAGCAGGTGAACGAAGCGACCGCCCTGCAGGCCGAAAGCGCGCGCATTCAGGCAATCGCGGCGCACAAGCTTCCGGAACTGAGGGACGATGCTGCGAAGGCCGGCGCCGCTCTGCAGCGTCTGGTCATCGCCCGCAACGAGCTTGACGCGGAAGAGCGGCGGGTAAAGGAGAGGCTTCAGGATCTGGAACGGCGGCTGGTGCAGCTTGCCGAAGATATCCGGCGCGAGCAGAGCATGGTGTCGGAAAATGATGAAGTCCTCGAGCGCCTGGCCGAGGAACGAGCCGAGCTTCTGGAAGAAAACGAAATGGTGCAGGAGCGCACCGAGACGGCCCGTGAAAAGGTTGCCGATGCCGAAGATGCAGTTCGGTCCCTGGAGGGGAAACTGTCGGAGCTGACGGCAGCCGAAGCACGTGCCAGTGCTGAACGGCGCCAGCTGGAGCGGGCGGTCATGGAGAGCCGTCAACGTGCCGACCGGCTTGTTGCCCAGGCCCAGGAAGCTCAGCAGGCGCTTTCCGACCTCAATGCCCAAATGGCTGAAAACGATGGCGTAGCCGAAAATCGCGAAGCGTTGGAAATTGCCGAAGAAGCGTTTCTGGAAGCCGAAAGTGCCGTGGAGGAGGCGGAAACGGCAACAAGAGACGCGCGGGAGCAGGAGCAATCGGCGCGTTTGCCGCTGAGCGAAGCCCAGCAGCTTCTGCAAGGTTTCGAAACAGAGGCTCGCACGCTTGAACAGGTGCTGAATGTCCACTCCGAACAGGACCACACGCCGGTTGTCGAACAGATCAAGGTCGAGTCTGGATATGAAACCGCGCTTGGCGCGGCGCTCGGAGAGGATCTTGATGCGTCGCTGGACGATGCTGCGGCGGTGAAATGGGGTGGTGTTCTTGAAGGAGATCAGGATCCGGAATTGCCTGCAGGAGCCCGCTCGCTCGCCGATGTCGTGGTTGCGCCGGAAGAATTGTCGCGGCGTCTGCGACAGATCGGGATCGTCGAGCAGGCACACGGACCGGAGCTGCGGAAACAGTTGAAGCCGGGCCAGAGGTTGGTCTCGAAGCAGGGGGATCTTTGGCGCTGGGACGGTTTCGTAGTCGCTGCCAATGCTCCGACGCCTGCGGCGCAGCGCCTCGCCCAGAAAAACCGGCTCGCCGAATTGGCAGACGAGATCGAGACAGCCCGCCGCGAGGTCGGTGACCGCCAGCAGGCGCTTGAAACCGCTGCTGCACGTGTCAGGCAGGCAGTGGAGCTGGAGCAGAATGCCCGCGGTAAGGTACGTGATGGGCAGCGTAGCGTTGCAGCAGCTCGTGAAGCGCTTCAGACTGCGGAGCGTGCAATTTCCCAATTGGCGGCAAAAAAAGCCGCAGCTCAGGACCGCGCGGATCGCTTGGGCGAAGAAGCGGAATTGGCGCGCGAACAGGTAGCCGAGACCGAGGAACGTCTCGAAGAAGCACCGGACAGCACCAGCTATCAAGACCAGATCGAGGAGCTACAGGGGCAGGTCGGCTCGGCCAGGGGGGCTCTTGCGGAGGCGAGGGCGGTTTCCGAGGGGTTTGCACGGGAACAGCAACTGCGGGACCGGCGTCTGGAATCGATCGCCCGGGAATATGACAGCTGGAAAACCCGAGCCTCCAACGCTGCCCAGCAGATTTCGGTACTGACCGAACGGCGGGAAGAGGCCGAAGAAGAGCGAGCGGAACTTATCGAAGCTCCCGAAGACATCGAAATCAAGCGGCGTGACCTGTTCTCGGCCATCGCCAAGGCCGAGGAAGAGAAGAAGGCCAGGGACGACCGGTTACAGCAGGCGGAGCTGGATCAGGCCGACGTTGACCGCGCGGCCAAGGTGGCGCTGGAAGCCATGTCCGGCGCGCGCGAACAGAAGATTCGTGCCGAAGAGCGATTAGAAGCCGCGCGTGAGCGCAAAGGCAATCTGGAGCGCCGCATCGACGAGGATCTGGAAGTCTCTGTCGCGGCACTGCCGGAAATTGCCGGCTTGAAGGAGGGGGCGCCGCTGCCCGACCCCGAAGCCATGGAGCGCAAGCTGGAGCGTTTGAAGGCAGAGCGGGAACGCCTTGGCGGGGTCAACCTGCGAGCGGAAGAGGAATTGCGAGAGATTGATGAGCAGAAGACCACTCTGACATCTGAGCGCGACGACCTGATCGAAGCGATTCGCCGCTTGCGCACCGGCATCTCCAATCTGAACCGGGAGGCGCGCGAGCGGCTTCTGGCATCCTTTGAAGTGGTCAACGGTCATTTCCAGCGTCTGTTCACCCATTTGTTCGGCGGTGGTACAGCCGAGCTGCAGCTGGTCGATTCTGACGACCCGCTTGACGCAGGGCTTGAAATCATTGCGCGCCCACCCGGTAAAAAGCCTCAGACGATGACGTTGCTTTCGGGTGGCGAGCAGGCATTGACGGCAATGTCCCTGATCTTTGCTGTCTTTTTGACAAACCCGGCCCCGATCTGTGTCCTTGATGAGGTCGATGCTCCCTTGGATGATGCCAATGTCGAGCGTTATTGCGATCTTCTTGACGAAATGGCGGCGAGCACGGAAACGCGTTTTGTCGTGATTACCCACAATCCAATTACCATGGCACGCATGAACCGTCTCTTCGGTGTCACCATGGCCGAACGGGGTGTTTCCCAGCTTGTTTCCGTGGATCTGGAAACGGCTGAACGATTCCGTGAAACCGGCTAAGTGCCCCTCGAAGACCGCCTGAGAAAGGTTTTCGGGTAAGACTATGGTCAGGCAAATTGCCTCTGAGCAGTATTTTTTCTTTAATTTCAAATATTTAACTTATTTATTAGTGTTCTTGACAGGGCTGGGGCCCCCGACTATGGTGCGCGCGGCTTAAGGGGGTGTCCAAGGGCCGGGTCGAAACAGTTTCAAGGTGCGGGGATCAACATGAGTGGCTCTTCGCAAGACGACGAAACAAACGGTCCAACCAAGGCGACCTCTGAAGCGGATCTGTCGGAACGGCGGGATCGGCTAAACCGGATGCTAGAGGGGCAGCGTGCGGCGGAAGACGCTGAACGCAAATCCCAGAAAAGCGATGCACCCGGCTACGCCCAGGCAATGAAACTGTCTTCAGAGTTCATTGCAGGGATTGTGGTTGGAGGCGGTTTGGGCTGGCTCTGCGACCATTGGCTGGGAACATCACCCTTTGGGCTGATTGTGTTCTTGCTGATTGGGTTTGCTGCGGGTGTTTTGAACGTGCTGAGGGCTGCGGGCGAGGTTGCCCACCCGGAAGCGCGAATAAAGCGCGACGACAAGCAGGACGATGGATCAAAGTGAGTTTTCTGCGCGGTAAACGCGCCCTGACAAGATTTATGAGCGAAAAAGGCTGACCGGTGGCGAACGATCCGATCTCTCAGTTCAAAATCCAGACACTCTTTCCGATCGAAGTCGGAGGAATGGATTTCTCTTTCACCAACTCTTCGCTCTTCATGGTTTTGACCGTTGCAGCGGCGTCCGCATTTCTGATCTTCTCCACCAGCGGTCGCGGCCTCGTGCCGACCCGCATGCAGTCGCTTTCGGAAATGGCGTATGAGTTTGTGGCGGGGATGCTACGAAGTTCGGCGGGAACCGAAGGAATGCGCTTCTTCCCGCTGGTATTCTCGCTCTTCATGTTTGTCCTGATGGCAAACCTTCTCGGCATGTTCCCGTACTTCTTCACGGTAACCAGCCACATCATCGTTACGTTCGCTCTTGCCATGCTGGTCATCCTGACTGTGACCATCTACGGTCTGATGCGCCACGGACTGAAGTTCTTCCACCTCTTTGCACCTGCTGGCGTTCCCCCGGTTCTCCTGCTGATCGTCGCACCGATCGAGGTTGTTTCCTTTCTGTCCCGTCCGATCAGCCTTTCCGTTCGTCTGTTCGCGAACATGCTGGCCGGTCACATCACCCTCAAAGTTTTCGCCGGCTTCATTGTCAGCATGGGCGCTGCAGGCGTCGCTGGTGCCGCCGGTGCAATCCTTCCGCTCGGTATGACGGTCGCGCTGACCGCGCTGGAGTTTCTTGTCGCCTTCCTGCAGGCCTACGTCTTCACGGTTCTGACCTGCATGTATCTGAACGACGCCCTTCACCCGTCACACTAGGCAAATCCGCTCTTGCGGCGGCTCAAACCGCCGCTTGGACTTATCTGAAATCTGCATAAACACTACTTAGGAGCACGTGTCATGGAAGCAGAAGCAGCAAAATACATCGGCGCTGGTATCGCATGCCTCGGCATGGGCGGTGCAGCTATCGCACTCGGCACCATCTTCGGTAACTACCTGAACGGCGCTCTGCGCAACCCGACCGCTGCTGACGGTCAGTTCGGCCGTCTGGTTTTCGGCTTCGCCGTTACCGAAGCTCTGGGCATCTTCTCCCTGCTCATCGCTCTTCTCCTGCTCTTCGCTGTCTAATTCTCTAACTTTTAGAGATTTTTGACGCGACTCCGGGGGCGGCGCTCTGCCGCCCGATCGGATTTTGGAGATAGGACATGGCAGGCAACGCCGAACAAACGAACACGGAAGTTCATATTCCGGCGGACGAGCACGGCGCTGGGTTTCCGCCCTTCGACGCGACCACCTATGCTTCTCAGATCCTGTGGCTGGCCATTACCTTTGGCTTTTTCTACTGGATGATGAAGAACGTGGCGGTGCCTCGGATTGCCGGGATCCTGGAAGACCGCAAGGACCGCATTGCCGGTGATCTTTCCGAAGCCAACCGGCTGAAGGACGAAACCGACGCGGCTGTTGCGGCTTACGAGCAGGCTCTGGCCGAAGCCCGGAATAAGGCGCATGGCATTGCCCATGACACGCGGGCCAAGCTGAAGGCTGACCACGAATCTCGCCGCGAAAACGCGGAAGTCGAGCTTGGTGAGAAGCTGAAGGCGGCAGAGGCGCATATTGCCGGGATCAAGACGGAAGCTCTGTCCCAGATCGGTGAAATTGCCGGAGACACCACGACTGCTCTCGTTGAGCAGCTGATCGGTAAGGCTCCGACCAAGACCGATCTGACCAAGGCGCTGAAGTCGGCGATGAACTGAGGAGACCAACATGGACGCTACTTTTTGGGCCCTGGTTGGTCTTATCCTCTTCCTCGCGCTGATCGCCTACATCAAGGTTCCGGCCAAGGTCGGCTCTGCGCTTGACAACCGTGCTGATGACATCCGCAAGGAACTGGAAGAAGCGCGCAAGATGCGTGAAGAAGCCCAGTCTCTTTTGTCTGAGTATCAGCGCAAGCGTCATGAGGCAGAAGGCGAAGCAGAAGCAATTGTCGCAGAAGCGACCGCTGAAGCTGAGCGCCTGACCGCTGAAACCAATCAGGCTCTTGAAGAGATGATCGCCCGCCGCTCCAAGGCTGCGGAAGAAAAGATCGCTCAGGCAGAGACACAGGCGATTGCTGAAGTTCGTTCCAAGGCAGCAGACATTGCTGTCACTGCGGCCGAACACATTCTCAGCAACAAGGTCAAGGACAAGGTTGCCGACGACATTCTTTCCCAGAGCATCGCTCAGGTGAAAGAACGCCTGAACTAAACCGGTTCTGATTATCCAAGATTTGAAAAGCGGCCTTCGGGGCCGCTTTTTTATTGCCTCGTCAGGTGCACGCTGTCTGGCCAATTGATACATGCCCTGAGCGCCCGTCGGCCAGGAGTCAGGCAGTCTGCTCATGCAGAAAATGCCGACGGGAGATTTGCGCTGGTCTCAACGTCTATTTTGCTTCTGCATGATCACCAGCTCAATCTGTTGCTTTGCCAGTCGTCTTCCCGTGATCGAATAACCGAGATTCTCGTAAAACGAGATGTTTCGTTCACTGTCGCCTCCGGTGAACAGAGAGAAATGATTGGCGTGTTCGAATTCGCGCTCGATCGCTGACATCAACGACCGGCCGATGCCTTGTCCCTGAAAATCGGGTGACACAAATACGCGTCCGATGTCACAGGCTCCGTTATGCAACCTGGCGCGGACCGAGCCGGCAAGTTGCACTCCCATCCTTGCCATGAGGATAACGTGCGTGTCGAAGGCGGCGCGCATGTCATCGAGCGTTTCAACCAGCGGATCAATTGTCCAGTCCTGGTAGATCGCAGCCTCGCTCTGGTAGGCCAGTATCTGGAGTTCAAGCAGATCTGCTGCGTGATGTACTTCCGCCTTTTGAATTCTCAATGACACAACCCGGCAATCCCGTCGTGGAGTGCTTTATTCCGCCGCCGCAAGCCGCACTGGTTTGAAGGACATCCTATGATGTGGTGTCGGACCGAGCTTTTGCAAAGCTTCCTGATGTTGGGGCACCCCGTAGCCCTTGTGCTGGGCAAAGCCGTACCCGGGCTGATGTTCCTCAAGTTGAACCATCATCCGGTCCCGGGTGACCTTGGCGACAATGGAGGCCGCCGCTATGCACAAACACCGACCGTCTCCCTTTACCAGTGCCTGTCCGGTTTGCTTCAGACCTCGGGGCACATCGCGGCCATCTACCAGAACATATCTTGGTATCAGGGCGAGACCGTTTACAGCGCGGACCATGGCTGAAAGCGTGGCTGTCCGGATGTTCAGACGGTCGATGGTCTGAGGGGAGGCGCAGGCAGCGCAGACATGGGCGCTCGTGACAATCTTCTCAAAAAGCTCCTCCCGTTTGGCCTCAGTGAGTTTCTTGGAATCATTGAGACCATCTGGAACGTTGTCGTAGTCAAGAATGACTGCGGCTGTCACCACCGGACCAGCCCAGGGACCGCGGCCTGCTTCATCGACACCACAAAGCAACCCGTCAAACGATGCCGCGTGCCTGCGCTCCAGCGCAAGATCCGGGCTGTCGGGGAAGCGAAGGTCGAAAAGAGAGAAACTGTCTGACATGAGGCGCAGCCTGCCGCCAGCTTCATTCACTCGCAAGCAAGTTCTTCAAAAGAGACTCAGTTGCACACCACCTTTTTGCGGTTGGACGAATTCGTCCGTGTTGAGCTTCTTCCGACGCAGGTTCAGGCCAAACCTTTTGGCAGCCAGCGAGAAGCGTTTGGCAATCTGGTCCGCATAGGGGCCCCGGCCGCGCATGCGCTCGCCCCATTTGGCGTCATAGTCCTTGCCGCCGCGCATTGACCGGATCAGGTTCATCACATGCCGGTAGCGATCTGGTCTTTCACGCAACAACCAGTCGCGGAAAAGCTCCGATACCTCGAGGGGAAGCCTCAGGAGGATGAAGGCCGCTTCCTGAGCTCCATGTTCGGCAGCTGCTTCAAGAAGAGCTTCAATCTCGCTGTCCGTAAGCGCCGGAATGATCGGTGCCATCATGACCGAAGTCGGAATACCGGCCTCCGACAAGGCCTTGATGGCACCTAACCGCTTGTGAGGCGCAGAGGCTCTTGGCTCCATGGCTCGGCACAGTTTCTTGTCCAGTGTTGTCACGGAAAGTGCGACCTTGACCAGATTGCGTTCGGCCATGCGCGCGAGAATGTCGATATCCCGTATGACAAGAGCAGACTTGGTCACGATCGCAACCGGATGGCCGCAATTCTCCAGAGCTTCCAGAATATCCCGCATCAGTTTGTAGCCGCGCTCCAGCGGTTGATATGGATCTGTATTGGTGCCGATCGCAATGACACGCGGTGTGTATCCTGGTTTTGAGAGTTCCCTTTCCAGCAGCTGAGCGGCATTGGGTTTGGCGAACAGGCGGGTTTCGAAGTCCAGACCGGGTGACAGTCCCATGCAGGCATGACTTGGCCTGGCAAAGCAGTAGATGCAGCCATGTTCACAGCCCCGATAAGGATTGATCGACCGGTCGAATGAGAGGTCCGGCGATTCGTTGCGCGTGATAATCGTCCTGGCTTGCTCTTCCTGAACCTGGGTCTTCAACGGCGGAAGGTCTTCCAGGCTCTCCCAGCCATCATCAAAGCTTTCACGGGACAGCGGCTCGAACCGACCTGATCTGTTCAACGCCGCTCCCCGGCCACGGCGGCGATCTTCTGAAAGCCGGGCATTCTTGGTGGAAGGGCCTTCATCTTGGCAGGAAGAAGTGACAGTTTGCAGCACGGCGCTCATGAACGTGTTCCGTGTATGAGTGAGAACATAAAGAGAACATTAGTCAAAAACAGCGTTCAGACAAGCCCCTTCTCTCGCACCGCAATATTTTTCATGTAAAACTCGGGACCATGATCAGTGTGGTTATAGCGACAGATAATTCCGAGACCGAACTCGTTCACGCGCTCTCGGCTCTCGTTCCGGCAGCTGCTGAAGGTGTCATCCGCGAGGTAATCATTGTCGATGCCGGGTCTTCCGACAACACGGAGAAGGTCGCGGATGCAGCCGGATGCGTGTGGGCAAGCTGTCCGGGAACATCCCGCAGCGAGCGTCTGAGCCATGGCGCCGCTATGGCCAGGCGAGGCGATTGGCTACTGTTTCTAAGACCGGAAACGTTGCTGGAAAGCGGCTGGCACCATGAAGCTCAGGCGTTTATCGAGCGGGCGGGGCGGACGTCCAATGGCCCACGAGCCGTCGCCAGTTTCCGTCTTCGCTTCGAAGCATTCGGTCTGAGTGCGAGGATCAGCGAAATGATTGCGGCAATTCGCTCCCAGCTGCTCGGAATGCCCTATGGAGATCAGGGACTGCTGATTTCGCGTCAGTTCTATGACGAGCTTGGTGGTCATCGGCTCCTGCCGGAGCTGGAAGACCTCGATATTGCAAAGCGTATCGGTCGCAGCCGTCTGGTTTTCCTGAGGGCAGCTGCAGTATCTTCAGGTGATCCGGAAAATGAAGGAATGACGGCACGTTTGCGCCGAGCACTTGCTCGCTTCTGTGTCGGAACCTTGCGAATACCGGCGCGAGTGGCCGTGAAACTGCATGGATGAAGCTCTGGTTCCGGCCGTTACCGAATTCAATCTTGACGCAAGCAAACTCTCCGCACAATCTTGGGTGTAAATCCGTCAAGTTGTCACTCAACGAGCGAGGTTCGGATGATCCAGAGTTTTGACCATTGCACGATCGCGGTCCGGGATCTCGACGCGGCCAGATCCTTTTTTTCGCTTTTGGGATTTGAAGAGGAAAAGCAGAAGACCACGGTCATCAAGGGTGAGGTCTTTGCCGGGTACATGGGCGTTGAGAACCTCGAGGCCGATCACGTTACTCTTGTTGTGCCGGGCCTGTCACCGCGCTTTGAAATTCAGCTGCTGCACTATCGCAATCCCGAAGTGGTCGTCGATCCGCTGTGCACCCGTCTCGACAAGACCGGATACAATCACATCTGCTTCAAGGTGAATGACGCGGAGGCGATGGTGGAAAGGCTGAAGAGCAACGGTGTCGAGGTGCGCAGCGAGCTCAAGGGCTTTCACGACAGGTTGCTTTACTTCATAACCGGCCCGGAAGGGATCACCATCGAGCTTGCACAGTGGGGCGTCGAAGGCTGATTGCTCTCAGACCTGCTTTGCAAGGGCATGGCGTCCCGGGTGCCTGCTGAAGTCGACAATCGGTCCCTTCGGCACGATTCCGTGAGGATTACGGGCTTCGCTTTTCGAGTGGTAGCCCTGCCGATAGATCTCCAGCTTGACGGTTTCCGCTACGCCCGGCAGCGCATGAAAGCGACGGGCATAGTCCCAAAGGTTCGGGTAGTCGATCAACCGGCGCCTGTTGCATTTGAAAGCGCTCCAGTAAGCAACGTCAAACCGGGTGAGGGTGGGAAACAGCCTGACATCCGCCTCGGTGAGGTCATCGCCCAACAGCCACATACCTCTTTCAAGCGTCTTTTCGATACGGTCGAGTGCCTCGAAGACGTCGGCAACTGCCTCGTCATAAGCTTCTTGTGAACGCGAGAAACCGGCCCTGTACACCCCGTTATTGAGCTTCGGATAGATATAGCTGTTCCAGTCCTCGATTTCCTTCCGATGCTTTTCGGGAAAGAAATCGGTTTCAGTGCCGGCAATACCTTCGAAGGCCTCATTGAACATGCGGATGATTTCAGCGGATTCGTTGCTGACCAGCCTGCTGCGGTGAGTATCCCAAAGAACCGGGACGGTGACGCGTCCTGTATAGTTTTCCGTGCCCGCAGCGTAGATTTCGTGAAGGGCGTTTGCGCCGCCAAGTGTGTCCACATAGCCGTCTTCGGGTGCGAATACCCATCCGTCGTCAGTGCGCCTTGGAGCCAATACGGAAATCGGGATATGCGGCTGCAAACCTTTCAGGGCGCGCATCAAAAGCGTTCGATGAGCCCAGGGGCAATTCCAGGCAACGTAGAGATGGTAGCGTCCGCTTTCAGCTGAAAATCCGCTCGCGCCGGTCGGTCCCGCCGATCCGTCTCTGGTTACCCAGTTGCGGATCTGCGCCCTCGAGCGTTCATATCGTTCGCCTGACACATCGTTGCCGGTTGCTTGTGGATCCCAGACACCATCGATCAGCATGCCCATGAAAATTCCTCCCGGGTGCCGCGATCAGGCTTCCTGCAATTTGCCACGCTTCAGGTGTTCATCCAGCCGCGGCATGATCTCCACAAAGTTGCAGGGCATGTGCCGGTAGTCGAGTTGCCATTTCAGGATACCGTCCCAGGCATCCTTGCAGGCGCCGGGAGAGCCTGGCAGTACAAAGACATAGGTTGCGCCCGCAACACCGCCGGTTGCCCGGGACTGGATGGTCGATGTGCCGATCTTGTCGTAGGAGATCCGGTGAAAGACTTCCGAGAAACCGTCCATACGTTTCTCAAAGAGCGGTTCCATTGCCTCAGGCGTCACGTCCCGCCCGGTGAAACCGGTCCCGCCGGTGGAGATGATCACGTCCACCCCCTTGTCCGAAATCCAGGCCTTTGCGATTTCCTGGATGGCCGGCACATCGTCCGTGACAATCTTGCGGTCGGCAACCGTGTGACCCGCCTTTTTTATCCTGTCCACCAGCGTGTTGCCGGAGCGGTCTTCTTCCGGTGTTCGCGTGTCAGAGACGGTCAGGACCGCAATGTTGAGAGGGATGAATGGGCGGGTATCATCGATGCGCGACATGAAATGCTCCTTTGTGACCAACACATAGGCGATCGCGCAGGCTCATTCCAGTGGCATGACCAAGGCACGTGGTTGTTAAGATGGGAAATAAAATTACAAAAAATAACAAGATTACGACACTTGCAAAATAAATAGGTCAGTATTATTGACTTAATAATTGTCTATCCAATTGCGAATGAGCCAATCATGTCCACATGGGAAAGCCTTTACGCCAAACGTGCGTCGCGAATGCGCGCGTCGGAAATCCGTGAACTTCTGAAACTGCTCGACCAGCCGGACGTGATTTCCTTTGCTGGTGGAATACCTGACCCGGCGCTTTTTCCGGCAGGGGCGTTTCAGCAAGCCTATTCAGACATTCTGGGTGGTCCGGATGCGGCAAGAGCGCTGCAATACGGTGTCAGTGAGGGCAGCGCAAGATTGCGGCAATGGGTCGTCGGCCATATGCGCAAGATGGGCGTTGAGTGCCGTGCGGAAAACATCCTGATTACCTCAGGCTCTCAACAGGGTCTCGATTATCTGGGCAAACTGTTCCTTTCGGAGAACGATACGGCGCTTGTCCAGTGGCCGACTTATCTTGGTGCCGTTCAGGCTTTCAATGCCTACGAACTTCAATACGATCGGCTGGACCCCGGAACCAATCGGACGGCTGGCGACTATCTGGTCAAGGCGCGCGAAGCCGGCGGTTCGGTCAAGTTTGCCTATCTTTCTCCAGACTTTGCCAACCCCACGGGATTGACACTGGATGCGCAAGCGCGCCGGCGGGTCCTGTCGCTGGCGGTCGATCTCGGCTGCGCAGTGATCGAAGACGCTCCTTACGAGAGCCTGCGTTACGATGGTGACCCGATACCCCCGATCCTGGCTCTTGATTGCGAGGTGTCCGGTGGCATTGACAACAGCCGCACGCTCTATTGCGGCAGCTTTTCCAAATCTCTGTCGCCCGGCCTGCGGTTGGGGTGGATCTGCGCGGCATCGGAAGTCATCTCACGTCTGGTGCTCATCAAGCAGGCGAGCGACCTGAACACGCCGGTTCTGAACCAGGAAGCGATGGCACGTGTCGCCGAATCCGAGTTCGACACCCATACGGCGCGTACGAACGGTATCTACAAGGGGCGCCGGGACGCAATGCTGTCAGCGCTGGAAAGACATATGCCGGAGGGGACATTTTGGACAAAGCCGGATGGTGGCATGTTCATATGGGTAACCCTGCCGGAGCACCTTGATGCGGGCGACTTGCTGGAACATTCCGTGGAAACGGCAAAAGTCGCTTTCGTGCCCGGCAAGGCGTTTCATCCGGACGGCAGCGGCGCCAACACGATGCGTCTCAGCTTCTCCTGTGCGGACTATGAAAAAATAGAAGAAGGTATTTCAAGGCTTGGAAGGTTGATTACGCAAACTGTCACGTCCAAGTTGTAAGCAAAGGACAAAGTGTCGTCGGTTGGTCTGAGTGCTGAGAGAGAGGTGAGGGCGAATGGCGCTGACAGATCAGTTGAATAACTATTGCGAGCGGCTTGGACCCGAATTCTGGTCCGAGCCGCTGAACGCGATCACCAACGCTGCCATTGTGCTCGCAGCGCTTGCCGCCTTCGCGATCTGGCGCAGGAAAACACCGGACGATTTTCCGGCCCTCCTTCTGATCGCAATTGTCTTTGCAACCGGGGTGGGATCCTTCCTCTTTCATACGTTCGCAACCCGCTGGGCGATGCTAGCCGATGTGATCCCGATTGCGCTCTTCATTCACATCTATCTCTTTTTCGCTCTCAAGCGCTTTCTTGGGCTGCCCTGGTGGGGCGCTCTCGGCATCGTTATCGCCTTTTTCGCCGCAACACCGTTCATTGCCGATGTGGTCGAGCCGATTGCGGCTTCATCCTCAGGCTACGTGCCGGCCCTGCTGGCGATATTCGTCGTTGGGGCGCTCTATTCCCGGAAAAACCGGAAACTCGGTGCGCAGGTGCTGCTGACGGGCCTGGTGTTTGCCGTGTCGGTTACCTTCCGCACCTTGGACGAGCCCTTGTGCGGTCACATCGAGATCGGAACGCATTTCCTGTGGCATATCCTGAACGGCATCGTGCTGTTTGCACTATTACGGGTTCTCATTTTGCAACGCGCCGGATAAACCACAGAGACAATTCACGAAATTGCAGGAGTTCAATTATGGTGTCAGCCAGAGCTTTTGCAGCAACAACAAGTGACCTAACGGAACAGGCAGGAAGACAGAGACAAAAATGAGCGACAGCAACAAGACTGAAAGCGATCTGACCGAAGCCGCCCTGTTCTATCACGAGCATCCCAAGCCCGGTAAACTCGAGATCCAGGCGACAAAGCCACTTGGCAACCAGCGCGACCTGGCGCTTGCCTATTCTCCCGGTGTCGCTGCTCCCTGTCTTGAGATTGCTGAGGAACCGGCCAAGGCAGCGAACTACACATCGCGAGGCAATCTGGTCGCTGTGATTTCCAACGGGACTGCCGTACTCGGGCTTGGAAACATCGGTCCGCTCGCTTCCAAACCCGTCATGGAAGGGAAGGCCGTTCTCTTCAAGAAATTCGCCGGTATCGATGTTTTCGACATTGAAGTGGATGAAACCAACGTCGACAAGTTCGTCGACGCCGTGTCCGTTCTTGAGCCGACCTTCGGCGGCATCAATCTGGAAGACATCAAGGCGCCCGAATGCTTCATGATCGAAGACAGGCTCAGGGAGAGGATGAACATCCCTGTCTTCCACGATGATCAGCATGGTACCGCTATCATCGTCGGCGCTGCCGTCCGCAATGGATTGCAACTCGCCGGCAAGAAGATTGAAGAAGCCAAGATCGTCGCTTCCGGCGCAGGGGCTGCAGCGCTGGCATGTCTGAACATGCTGGTCTCCCTTGGTGCAAAGCACGAAAACATCTGGGTCACGGATATTGAGGGCGTTGTCTATGAGGGCCGTGAAGCGCTCATGGATGAATGGAAGGCGGTCTTTGCCCAGAATACCGACAAGCGCACTCTGGACGAAGTCATCGATGATGCGGATGTCTTCCTGGGATTGTCCGCCGCCGGTGTTCTGAAACCGCCGATGGTCAAGAAAATGGGCAAGGGTCCGCTGATCCTGGCCCTTGCCAATCCGAACCCGGAAATCATGCCGGAAGAGGCCAAGGCAGTTCGCGACGACGTGGTCATGTGCACCGGCCGGTCGGACTATCCGAACCAGGTGAACAACGTCCTGTGTTTCCCGTTCATTTTTCGCGGCGCGCTTGATGTCGGGGCGACGACAATCAACGAGGAAATGAAGCGGGCGGCGGTGGAAGCCATTGCCGGCCTGGCCCAGGAGGAACCCTCAGATGTCGCCGCACGTGCCTATGGCGGCAAGACCGAGACTTTCGGGCCGAATTATCTGATCCCGTCTCCATTCGATCAGCGTCTGATCCTGCGCATTGCGCCAGCTGTTGCCAAGGCCGCGATGGAGTCCGGTGTCGCAACCCGCCCGATCACCGACTTCGATGCGTACTATGATCGGTTGAACCGCTTCGTGTTCCGTTCCGGCCTGATCATGAAGCCGATCATTCAGAACGCCTCCAAGGATCCCAAGCGCATCATTTATGCGGAAGGCGAGGACGAGCGGGTGCTGCGTGCGGCTCAGGTCCTGCTGGAAGACAATATCGCCAAGCCGATCCTGGTAGGCCGTCCGGATGTTCTGAAGGCCCGCTGCGAACGTTTCGGCTTGAAGATCCGCCCGGATGTCGACTTTGAATACGTGAACCCGCAGGACGATCCGCGCTATCGCGACTATGTGGACGAATATTTCGAATGCGTCGGCCGGAAGGGCATGCCGCCCAACGCGGCCCGCACGGTGGTGCGAACCAACAGCACCGTGATTTCGGCGCTCGCAGTTCGGCGGGGAGACGCGGATGCGGTCATTTGCGGCCTGGAAGGCCGGTTCATCCGGCATCACCGCGACATCAAACAGGTCATTGGCGTCTGCGACACGGCGCATGACCTTTCGGCGTTGTCGCTGTTGATCAACAGCCAGGGGGCGCTGTTCCTTTCTGATACCTTTGTCACGGAAGATCCGACGGCCGAGGAAATCTCCGAAATGGCAATTCTCGCGGCCAACGAAATCCGGCGGTTCGGTATCGAGCCGAAGATCGCCTTGTTGTCCATGTCGAATTTCGGCTCAAGAGATACAGCATCTTCACGCAAGATGCGCGAAGCTCTGGATATCATCTGGGAACGTTACCCGGATCTGGAAGCCGACGGCGAGATGCATGGTGATTCCGCGCTGAGCACCGTTCTGCGGGACGGAGTGATGCCGAACAGCAAGCTCAAGGGCGAGGCGAACCTGTTGCTGTTCCCGAACCTTGATTCGGCGAACATTGCCCATAACCTCCTGAAAGTTGCCACGCGGGCCTTGCATGTCGGACCGATCTTGCTGGGAACGGCAAAACCGGCACACATTCTGACACCATCCGTCACCTCGCGCGGTGTCGTCAATATGTCGGCACTGGCCAGCGTTCAGGCTCAGACCCAGGCACAAGACTAGCTGCTTCAATTTGCGCCTTCATTTTGACAGCGCGGACCGGTAGACCGGTTCGCGCTCGTTTCCCTGTTCAGCAACTGGATGGCAAAAGTGAAATCGCCTGCAGAATGTGTCTGTAAACAAGACATCCGAACCGCAATCGATGCGTTGGATGAAGAACTTCTGGAAATCTTTGTTCGCCGGCAAGGCTATGTCCGGCGAATGGCTCAGCTGAAGCAGCACCCGGACGAAGCGTTTGATGGCGAACGGATCGAAACCATGGTGGCCTCCATCAAAGACCGCGCCGAGGCGCTCGGCCTGGAAGGCGAGCAGGTTGAGGAGGTCTGGCGTACGTTGATTGCCTGGAATGTCGCCTACGAGAAGCGCACTATCGCCGAACGTCTCGCTGCTCCGGGCGCGGAAGAAACCAAAGTCGCGGATTGACAAAATTTAACGTGAAGGCTGCTGTCATCACCGGTTTGCTATCCTACGTAAAGGGAAATGCTAAAAAGGCACTCTTTCGGATGGAGCCGTTGATGACTACCAGGAAATTCGCTGTTTCAACGCTTGCAGCAGTTGCGCTTACGGTTGGTTTGACCGGCGCCGGGCAAGCCATTGCCCAATCCTCTATTCAGCTGGAAACCGTCTCCGACGGCCTGTCCTATCCTTGGGGCGTCGCGTTTTTGCCCCAAGGTGGTTATCTGGTCACCGAGCGCGACGGCTTGCTCAAGTTCGTTTCCGAAGAAGGCGATCAAAGCATCGTTCCGGGTGTGCCGGAAGTGTTTGCGCAAGGGCAGGGCGGTTTACTCGATATCGCGCTCAGCCCGGATTTTACAAATGACGCCACGATTTTCATGACCTTTTCCCAAGGTTCTCCGGAAGGCGCAGGAACCTCGCTGTTCCGTGCCAGACTGGTTGCCGATGAAGGCGGATATCGCCTTGAGGATGGCAAGACCATCTTTGCCGCAAACAACAAGGGATATGGTGGCCGTCACTTCGGTTCCAGATTGGCCTTTGCCCCGGATGGTTCGCTCTTCATGACGCTCGGGGATCGCGGGGACGGCCCCAGGGCGCAGGACACCGGTGAACACACCGGATCTGTTCTGCGCCTGACGCCGGATGGTGAGCCGGTCGCCGACAATCCCTTTATTGATGAGGGGGGATACAAGCCCGAGATCTGGTCGATCGGTCACCGCAATCCGCAAAGTGCCGCCATCCATCCGGAGACCGGGATTCTCTGGATCGTGGAACACGGCGCGCGCGGCGGTGACGAAATCAACATTCCGGAGGCCGGCAAGAATTATGGCTGGCCGGTGATTTCCTACGGACGTCATTATTCGGGCGGCAAGATTGGCGAAGGGACATCCAAACCCGGAATGGAGCAACCCATTCACTATTGGGATCCGTCGATCGCTCCGTCCGGAATGGCTTTCGTCACCAGCCCGAATTATCCCGACTGGCAGGGTGATCTCCTCGTCGGGGCGTTGCGTGGCCAACATCTGGCAAAGCTTGAGCTTGAGGGCGAGCAGATTACGTCAGAACAGCAGCTGCTTACAGAGCTTGGAGAACGTATTCGCGACGTTCGTCAGGGGCCGGACGGTTTCGTCTATGTCTTGACCGATAGCGATGATGGCAGGCTGATCCGTCTCGTGCCGTAATGCACCTGAATTTGTGAAGGTCTCCTGAAGTGAATTCCGGAGGCCTCGCTTGACATTCCGGGCCGCTCCGACGATATAGCGCTCTGCAACCGCTGCCGCGTGAGCAGATTGAGCGCCCGGAAAGTTCGAGTAACTGGATTTTCAGAGTGGCTGCTCTGCGATTGCTAAGTTTTCGAACCTAATGAGAGGTTCAACCAGTTCCCATGTCACGCGAGGGTCTGGCGGCAAAGAGCCTGACATTCAATCGAATCGGCTGCCGCAATCCAAAATCAAACTGCATTGGATCTCCAGTGCGGTCCTCCAAGCGTTGTTGCGCTTGAACCAAGGAATTTAACTTGACCGACTTTCAAAGCCTGGGACTTTCCGACGGCCTTCTTCATGCTGTCGCCGAGAACGGCTACGATGCCCCGACCCCGATTCAGTTGAAATCGATCCCGCTCGTACTGGAGGGCCGGGATCTGATGGGCCTTGCCCAGACCGGAACAGGCAAAACCGCAGCATTTGGACTTCCGCTGATCGACAGGCTTCTCGATGAGGATAAGCGGGCGCAGCCGAAAGGCACGCGGGCGCTGATCCTGGCTCCAACGCGCGAACTGGTGAACCAGATCGCAAAGAACCTGATTTCCTTCCTGAAGAAAACGCCGCTGCGGGTAACGTCTGTTGTCGGCGGCGTGTCGATCAATGGTCAGATCAAACGCTTATCCAAGGGCACCGACATTCTGGTCGCGACACCTGGTCGGCTGCTGGACCTAGTTGATCGTGAGGCCGTCGATCTGGGTACGGCGAACTATCTGGTTCTGGACGAAGCTGACCAGATGTTGGACCTCGGCTTCATCCATGCACTGCGCCGGATTGCCGGCCTGGTTCGCCAGGAGCGGCAGACACTGCTCTTCTCGGCAACCATGCCGAAACAGATCAACGAGCTTGCGCAATCTTATCTCAATGATCCCGTCCGTGTGGAAGTTGCTCCTGCGGGCCGGACCGCTGACAAGATCAGCCAATACGTTCATTTCATGGACCGTAAGGCCAAAGGTGATTTCTTGCTGGAACAACTCCAGTCCAAGCCAGATGGCATGTCGCTGGTTTTCTGCCGCACCAAGCACGGCGCGGAGCGGTTGATGCGCAAGCTGGCCCAAAACGGCGTCGCTGCAGGGTCTATCCACGGCAACAAGAGCCAGGGTCAGCGCGACCGCGCGATCCGTGACCTGCGCGAGGGGAAAATCAACGTGCTGGTGGCAACCGACGTCGCCGCGCGCGGGATCGATATCCCCGGTGTCAGCCATGTCTACAATTTCGAACTTCCGGAAGTTGCGGAAGCTTATGTCCATCGGATCGGCCGGACGGCACGGGCAGGGGCAGAAGGCGAAGCCGTGGCTCTTTGTGCACCAGAGGAAATCGGTCTGTTCCGTCAGATCGAAAAACTGATCGGCATCGAGATTACGGTGGCCAGCGGTGACGTTCCGCCAATGTCGGCAGCGACCGGACGTAACAAACGCGGCGGAAACAATCGCAACGGCAAGCCAGCAGGCAAGAAGCCGTTTCGCAAAGGGACTGCCTCCGGGGACAACGACAACAGGGCCAATTCCAGGCAACAGCGTCGGCGTCGGCAGAACAACCGCAAGAGCGCTGCCTGAGTTTTGGCGTCCGGCATTGGCCGGATTGAAAAAAATGCACCGGGAAGTGGCCTTCCCGGTGCCAAACCCTGTGGCCGATGGGTATCAGAGCGGCATAAACCTCTCCAACGTTGTTTTTAAGAGCCATCAAACCATTCCGTAACCGCCGCAGTCCGGTTATGATTTCACGGTCTCCTTGCCCACAAGGCATCCAGCCGCATTTCTACGGCTCGATCTGCTACTCTTTACGAGGACTTGCAAAGGAAATGCATTTATTTGCAAGGAACGACAAATATTTGCCGTAAACCTTCCAGGTCGCCCCCGACAAAAGTAAACCTAGATTAACCTTTCGAAGCGCGCAATCACAACTGTGTCGTAATTAGGGCGCATGTGGATAAGTAAAAAAATGAATAAAAACAATTAGCTATAAGATTTTTACCAATTTGCCGCTTGGCGATAAGCAAGTAAAGGTTGAATCGGCGAGGCGATATTTTCGAGAAGTGCTTATCTTTCAAAGAATTGCAGATTTAATATTATTTTTCTATTGGTGTATAAAAAAATTTTATGAAGTAGAAATCAATGATGTATCAAATCAACGCTTTGAAATATTTCGATAAATTTTCAGAGCTGGTTCGAATGGGGTCAATGAAGAGCGCAGTTGACTTTACTTGCTCGTTGAAATTGCCCGATCAGCAAAATGTTTTGGCAAACAGAGTACTGTTGAAGTCATTTTTGCCGACTGACATAAGGTCATTTTTTGGGTCCATAATAAAGATTTATCCTGAACATAATCTGATTGACGCTACCGTTAGGTGAGTATATGTCAGCCGCCAGCGAGGATATGGTTAATGATTTTAGACAAACCATCACCTCCAATAATCCAGATCAAATTCTGGGAATAAAGTGCACGTCGGCTCCATCCGGACCACCGACCCCATACATTTTGCCGTTTGCAAATAGCGGCGAAGAACTTGTGGCGCGGGCTGTTGCGCAACGGTGAGCGGATGTGCGGCGCGTCTGCCATCCGTTCTTTGTGCAACTGACAACCGCAACAGGCTTGGCCCCCCACGATCGCCTGCCTGATACGACCCATCGGCCACAAGACAGCAGCACCGGGAAGGCTTCCTTTTCGGTGCTGCTTGTTTTTTCATCCAAAGATCAGCCTTGCGGCGTCACGATCACGAAGACGTTTGCGCCTTGATGAACAACAGGCTGATAGTAGACCGTCCCGCACTGGAAATATGAAACGCCGCCGCGGATTACCTGAACGCAACCGCCGGGCAGGCTGTTGTAATAACGCTCCTGCCGGCGTGAGACTCGCCTTGCGGTCCGCCGGGCGGTCCTGCGTGCCGCGCGTCGGGCTTCACCGTTGTCCGCTCTTGCTTCCGAAGCTGACAAAGGACCAGCCAGTCCGGCTGGCAGGGCGGGAACACCCATCGTCATGGCTGCCGCGATTGCGCATGTCATGAACAGGGATCTGGTCATGAAAACCTCCTTGTGTTGCGTGGCGGTTGCCACAGGAAGGAGGCGATATCTGATCCGCGGCTGTGGTTGTTGTTGGGCTGCGATTTGGCCGCAGTTTGATTTTCTCGTGAAAAAACAGTCACAAAGATTAAGAAGATGACAGGTTCTCAGTTCTTCGTGTTTCAGGAGCCAGTTCAGAAACAAAAAAGGAGCGGCCTGAGCCGCTCCTAATTCATGCATCTGAAATTTCGACGTTTCAGTTGATCACATGTTCGGATAGTTCGGTCCGCCTGCACCTTCCGGTACCGTCCAGGTGATGTTGCCGTTCGGGTCCTTGATGTCACAGGTCTTGCAGTGGACGCAGTTCTGCGAGTTGATCTGGAAACGCGGCGCGTCTTCACCTTCCTCGACCCATTCGTAGACCCCGGCAGGGCAGTAGCGGTTGGACGGTCCTGCAAAGGTGTCGTGCTCGGATGTCTTTTGCAGCGCTTCGTCCTTGACCTTGAGGTGGATCGGCTGATCCTCTTCGTGGTTGGTGTTCGACAGAAACACGGACGACAGTTTGTCGAACGAGACCACACCATCGGGTTTCGGGTATTCGATCTTCTTGCAGTCCTTCGCAGGCTTCAGAGTTTCAGAATCCCGCTTGCCGTGTTTCAGCGTGCCGAAGAAGGAAAAGCCGAAGAGTTCGTTGGTCCACATGTCCAGACCGCCCAGGCTGATACCCAGCCAGGTGCCGAATTTGGACCAGAGCGGCTTGGCATTGCGGACCTTTTTGAGGTCTTCGCCAATCGGGCTGTCGCGCCAGGCTGTATCGAAGTTGGTCAGCTCGGTGTGGGCTTCGCCGCGCCCGATTGCTTCCATGACTTCTTCAGCCGCCATCATGCCGGACAGCATGGCGTTGTGAGAGCCCTTGATGCGCGGCACGTTCACCAGACCGGCGGAGCAGCCCATCAGCAGACCGCCCGGGAAGGACATTTTCGGAACGGACTGGTAGCCACCTTCCGTGATGGCCCGTGCTCCGTAGGAAATCCGTTTGCCGCCTTCAAAGGTATCGCGGATGGACGGATGTGTCTTGAAGCGCTGGAATTCGTCGAACGGCGACAGCCAGGGGTTCTCGTAGTTGAGATGAACCACGAAACCGACTGCGACCTGGTTGTCTTCCAGGTGATAGAGGAAGGAACCGCCTCCGGTCTTGCCGTCAAGCGGCCAGCCGAAGGAGTGCTGCACGAGACCCAGCTTGTGTTTCGCCGGATCGATCTGCCACAGTTCCTTGATACCGATACCGAATTTCGGCACGTCACTGTCTTTATCGAGCTGATATTTCTCGATCAGCTGCTTGGCCAGAGAGCCGCGTGCCCCTTCGCCGATGAGGGTGTATTTTCCACGCAGTTCCATGCCACGGGTGAACATGGCGTTGGGCTTGCCGTCACGGCCGATGCCCATATCTCCCGTTGCAACGCCGACCACCCGGCCTTCGTCGTCATAAAGCAGCTCCGCGGCTGCGAAACCCGGGTAGATCTCGACACCGAGGGCTTCGGCTTTTTCCGCCAGCCAGCGGCAGACATTGCCAAGCGACACAATGTAGTTGCCATGATTGTTCATGAGCTTGGGCATGAACATGTTGGGAAGGCGCATGGAACCGGCAGGTCCAAGAACGAGGAAGTGGTCGTCGGTCACGGCCGTCTTGATCGGAGTATCTTCATCGCGCCATTCCGGCAGCAACTTGTCCAGTCCAATAGGGTCAATCACGGCACCCGACAGAATGTGCGCGCCGACTTCCGACCCTTTTTCCAGAACTACAACGCTCAGCTCTTCGCCTTTTTCGTTTGCGATCTGCTTCAGCCGGATTGCGGCCGCCAGCCCCGCGGGGCCTGCGCCGACGATCACGACATCCACATCCATGCTCTCGCGTTCACCAAGCGCGTCTTGTTCGCTCATAGTCATCTCCCTCTGCCCAATGGGGCTATACCCGTATCGCCTTCTTTGCCCTATTTGGCAGTGCAAAACACGACATTTTTCATCGTTGATTGCGAAATCCGGGCAGTAATTCGTCTTATTGTGGTCAGATAGATCAAAGCAAGGCCTGAGCGTCAAGTGAAATTGCTTACGTTTACGTAAGCGTAATAATGATGTGATTCTCGCTTTTGAAATGTGCAAACACTCTGGAAAACCTCTCGGAACTGCACGGCATTCCGGTCTTTTTCTTGTGCTCCACCGCCATCTGGTTAAACTCCGCCACCGGAGGCTGAACCTTTGCATCAAACCCCTCAAGACCTGCGTCAGATCGAAGCTCTGCTGGATTTCTATATGGATTCCGGCGTGGACTGCTTTTTAGGTGACGATCCGGTCGACTGGTTTGAGCTGACGAATGAGCAGCTTAGACAACGGCAGCAGGCGCAATCCGTTCAGGCTTTGCCGCATGCAAACCGTGGACAGCCGGATCCCGGATCGCAACGGGCACAACAGTCGTTTGCCGCCAATCCCGCCCAGGCACGGACTCCGCCTCCTGCTGTGGCGCGACCGGCTCCGGCCGGACAGGCCGCCGTCATCCCCGACAAAGAGATTGTTTCGGCTGCCCGGGATCTTGCTGCTTCGGCTGCAACACTCGACGATCTGAGGGCCTGTCTGGAAGCTTTTGACGGCTGCAATCTGAAACTCACAGCCAAGAAACTGGTCTTTTCCGATGGCAACCCTTCCGCAAAGCTGATGTTTGTTGGCGAAGCTCCGGGCAGGGACGAGGACTTGCAGGGTAAGCCGTTTGTCGGCCGATCCGGTCAGTTGCTCGACCGCATGCTGGAGGCGATCGGACTTGACCGGTCTTCGGCATATATCGCCAATGTCGTGCCATGGCGTCCACCGGGAAACAGAACTCCGACACCGCAGGAAACGGAAATCTGCAAACCCTTCATCACCCGGCAAATCGAGTTGGTTAACCCGGATGTTCTCGTGTTTCTGGGGGCAGCTTCGGCCAAGACGCTGCTGGGTGTTCAGGACGGCATCAGAAAGATGCGCGGTCGCTGGATGACCTATCCCGGTCAGGGGCGGGAAATTGCGGCGATCGCCACGTATCATCCGGCCTACCTGCTGCGCAGCCCCCTGGAAAAACGGTTGTCCTGGCGCGATTTCCTGAGCATCCACGCCAAGCTGTCCGACCGCTGAATCTACCTTCCTTGTGTTAACCCGGTTTTCAGCCTTCAGGTTGTAGGGTGACGTGTATCTTTGGAGGATGGAAATTGAGCGGTCTGGCCGTAGCGAAATGCGCCGATGGTGGCGTGTCGGCACTTATTGTCGATCTTGCGGATATGTCGTGTTTCGATGCTGTCGTGCATGACCTTTCCGACAGAGGCTGCCGTATCGTCTCCGCCAAGACTGATCTGACCGGCAAGGAAGTCGGGCTCCGTTTCCCCGGCATTGATATGCTTGTGCGTGGTTGGGTAACGGCCTATGGCGACAATGAAGCGCGAGTTTCCTTCAAGGGTGGCAAGGTCAAGCCGGCCGAAAAACGCCGTGAAATAAGGCGTCCGGTGTGGATCAGTGCGGTTGTGTCTGGGCAAACCAATCCGATAACCATGAAGTGCCGTATCGTGGATGCGAGCAAATCCGGTTGCCGCCTGGAAGGTGACAAACTGGATCGTCTGCCGGAGCACATTCACATATCCATTCCTGGTCTCGACTTGCCGATCAAGTCGGTGATGGTCTGGCGAAATGGAAATCAGGCCGGTGTGAAACTGGATTGGCCTTTTGAACCGGAAGCTGAGCCGACGCCCGAAATGCTGCTGAAACAGTTCGATGAAGAGCTGGAAAAGCAAAAGTCAAAGCCAAAACCCAGAAAGCGCATCAGCGCATTTGGCCGATAAAACCTCATTGTTCGGACGAAAGCTTCTCATTTCCGTAGAATTGCCAAGAGTGCGGTCTTTGCAAGAGGCCATCTGATACATATATCGGATGGAGTTTGTGAAATTTGTCAGGGCCAATTCAGCGTGCTTTCTTCTTTGCGCCGTATCCTTCCGAAACGCTTCCGTGATGACAAGACGGTAATACCCGTCGTGCGCCTGCAAGGTGCAATTGGCATGGGTGGTCCCATGCGCCAGGGCTTGTCGCTGGCTTCCGCTGCAACACCACTGGAAAAGGCTTTTTCTATCAAGAAGGCTCCGGCGGTCGCCCTGATTGTAAATTCACCAGGTGGTTCGCCCGTTCAATCGCGTCTGATTTTCAAGCGCATTCGCGATCTGGCGAAGGAGTACGAAAAGGACGTTCTGGTCTTTGTCGAGGATGTCGCGGCCAGCGGCGGCTACATGATCTCGCTGGCCGGCGACGAGATTTTCGTCGACCCGTCTTCCATTGTCGGCTCCATCGGCGTGGTGGCGGCAGGTTTCGGTTTCACCGAGATGATCAAGAAGGTCGGGATCGACCGCCGCGTTTACACCGCCGGTGAGAAGAAGGTGACGCTGGATCCGTTCCAGCCGGAAGTCCCTGAGGATATCGAATATCTGAAGAGCCTTCAGCTGGAGATCCACGAGACCTTCATCGACATGGTCAAGACCCGGCGCGGAGATGTTCTGACGGACGACCCGGACCTGTTCACAGGCAAGTTCTGGACTGGCAGGACAGCGGTACAGCTGGGTCTGGTCGATGCGATCGGCGATCTGCGCGGTGTCATCAAGGAACGCTACGGCAAAAAAGCGGAGCCGAAGCTGATTTCCGCACCGCGTGGCCTGTTCGGTCGCAAGGGCGGGCTGGGCGTTGCACTCTCGGACCAGCGCCTGACGGAAGGCCTTGGTGACGAGCTGATTTCGGCGGTTGAAACCCGTGCACTCTGGATGCGTTACGGCCTTTAAAAGGGCACAAAGATTTGGGAAGTGAGGGGACACAAGGGGAGTTCAAATGACTGAATTGATAGGTGTTGCGGCGCTTGCCGTCGGCGGCTACTGGATCATGCAGCGCGTCAAGCGCAAGATGGCCGAAGTCGAAAACCAGATCTCCAAAGCCGCGGCGAAGGCCGACCCGAATGGCCGTGGTGCCAAGCTCGTGCTTGACCCGGTGACGGGAAAGTATCGGCCGGAACCAAGCTGATCTCAGCCTCTCAAGAAGACAGCCGGCTCTTCTCAATATCCGCTTTCAAGGGTCGGGGTGAGGAGGATACTTTGCGCCTCTTGCACATAGTTGGCCGGACACCCGGTTTTTCACCGTCCAGACCAGGGCAAACCATCCGCACTTGACCTTGCCGCAGCTCCATGGCACCTCTCGCCACCGGACAGGCGGGCTGTGCCCGCTGCGGAATGCTCATTGCGGAATTTATCCATGTCGACTGAAAATCTGCCGGCGCATATGCGTCCGGAAAACTCTTTCCAGGGCCTGATCCTGACGCTGCAACGCTACTGGGCCGATCAGGGCTGTGTGGTTCTCCAGCCTTACGACATGGAAGTCGGTGCGGGTACCTTTCATCCGGCGACAACTTTGCGGTCTCTCGGGCCGCGCCCGTGGAAGGCTGCCTATGTTCAGCCGTCCCGCCGCCCGACCGATGGCCGCTATGGCGAAAACCCGAACCGGCTGCAGCACTACTATCAGTTTCAGGTGATCCTGAAACCGTCTCCGGCGAACCTGCAGGAACTTTACCTGAACTCGCTTTATGCAATTGGTCTGGACCCGAAGGTTCACGATATCCGCTTCGTGGAAGACGACTGGGAAAGTCCGACGCTTGGCGCCTGGGGGCTTGGCTGGGAATGTTGGTGCGACGGCATGGAAGTGTCCCAGTTCACATACTTCCAGCAGGTTGCCGGATTTGAATGTTCACCGGTTTCCGGCGAACTGACATACGGCCTTGAGCGCCTGGCGATGTATATCCAGGGTGTCGATAACGTTTATGACCTGAACTACAACGGCATGGAAGGCGACGACAAGGTTACCTATGGCGACGTCTTTCTTCAGGCCGAGCAGGAATATTCCCGGCACAATTTCGAACATGCCGACACCGAAATCCTGTTCCGTCATTTCAAGGATGCGGAAAGCGAATGCCGTGCGCTTCTCGAGGCCGGCGCCAAGGCGCGCGATGAAGCTGGTGCCAACGTTCACCAGGTCGTTCTGCCTGCGTATGACCAGTGCATCAAGGCCAGCCACGCATTCAACCTGCTTGATGCGCGCGGGGTGATCTCCGTGACCGAGCGTCAAAGCTATATCCTGCGCGTGCGTGAACTCGCCAAGGCTTGCGGTGCGGCTTTCCTGGAGACCGAAGCAGGCGGCGTTGGCTACAACAATCAGGCGGCCGGATAATCAAGCGGTTCGGTCCGCTCGCAGCCGCCGAAAAGTGTGTTCCCGATCACGCTTTGTCGCTTGATACAGAATTGAAACAAATCAATTCCCGTGTACCGGATGACAATCAGGAACTGAACGGATAGCTTCCGCAGCTCATTTGCGGAGGTTTTTTATGATTGCCTGGTTTGTTCTGACGCTTCTGATCGCGCTCTCTGTTTTCGCGATCATTCTGTACAACACGTTGGTCAAGAAACGGCAGATGGTCGAAGAAGGCTGGAGCGGTATCGACGTCCAGCTGAAGCGACGGGCAAACCTGATCCCCAATCTGGTCGAGACTGTGAAGGGGTATGTCTCCCATGAACAGGAAACGCTGGATGCGGTCACGCAGCTGCGCACGCAGGCAGGCTCTCTTCCAAAGGACGATATTGCCGGAAGGGCAAAGGTGGAAGGACAGTTGTCACAGGCGCTTGGCCGGCTCTTTGCCGTTGCCGAGGCCTATCCTGATCTGAAGGCAAGTCACAATTTTTCCGATCTTCACCAGTCCCTGGACGACATCGAGAACGCCATTCAAATGGCGCGCCGCTATTACAATGGTGCGGTTCGGGGATTGAATGTGGCGGTCGAGAGTTTTCCATCCAACCTGATTGCCAACCAGTTCAAGTTCGAAAAGGCCGAGTATTTCGAGATCGAGGATGACGCAGACCGGGCCGTGCCGGCGGTTCAGTTTTGACGGAGACCGGCCCGATGAAAACTCTGCGATTTTTGACCTGCGGCTTTGCCGCGCTGTTCCTTCTTGTGCTCGGTTGCTCCGCGCAGGCGGACGAGCGGATCCTGAAATTCGTTTCCAACATTGAAGCGGCGAAAAACGGCACATTGACGGTCACAGAGACCATCACCGTCCGCGCAGAAGCCAGAGAAATCAGGCGGGGAATTTTCAGGGACATTCCGCTTTCTGCCAAGGGGCCGAATGGGCGAACCTATCAGGTCGGTTTCAAACTCCTCTCTGTTCTGCAGGACGGGCAGCCGGCGCCGCACTTCACCAGAAAGAGTTCAAACGGCGTCCGGATCTATGTCGGCGAGGAAAGCGTCTTCCTGCGACCGGGCAACTACACCTACACCTTTGTTTATGAAACCACCCGGCAGGTCCGTTTTTTCGAAGATTACGACGAGATTTATTGGAACGCGACCGGAGTGGAATGGGCGTTTCCGATTGACGAGGCGATTGCGCGGGTCGTGCTGCCGGAAGATGTAATGGCCACCGACTGGACTGCTTTCACGGGGCCGTTCGGGTCAACCGAGCAGAACTATGATGCCGTTTCAGAAACGGATGGTTCAGAAGTTGTTTTTGTCACGAACCAGACACTGGCGCCTCATGAAGGGCTGTCTGTTGTCGTCAATATGCCCGTCGGCTCGATTCAGCCGCCATCGCAGGCCGAACAGTTTCAGTATTTCCTGACCGACTATCGGTATGAGCTGATCGGTGGTGGGGGCGCTCTGCTGGTTCTCCTCTATTACCTGTTCTCATGGCTCAAGGTCGGCCGTGACCCGGCAAAGGGCGTCATTTTCCCAAGGTTCGAGGCTCCTGAAGGCGTCTCTCCCGCACTTGCCAAGTATATCGTCGAACGGGGATTTGGAGACGGCGGCTGGATCGCTCTATCTGCCGCCTGCCTCAATCTTGCAGTGAAAAAACGTCTTCGGCTGGAAGACGATGATGGCGAGGTGACCCTGTTCCTGGCGCCTGACGGCAGGAACGGAGCCATTGCGGGAAATGGCCTGCCCAAGGGAGAAGCTGCTCTGGAAAAATGGCTGAGCGACCGCGACAGTCCCCTGATCCTGAATGAGAACAACGGCAAATCGATCGAGAGTCTGGGCGACAGGTTCTGCGGCGCGATTATCGGTGAAAGCAGAAACGTTTATTTCAAAAGCAACTGGACCTACCTGATCCCGGCGATCCTGCTTTCTCTGGTCACCATAGCAGCGATGATTTTTCTTGTGCCGAAGACATCGGCGCAGGAGGAATTCACCATCATGTTCATGTTCTTCTCCGTCTTCGTGACCATGATTTCTGTTGGGTTTGGTCTGCTCTTTCGCAGGTTCGTCAATTTTCCGGTGCAGTTGGGTTTGACTATTGTTGCGCTGGGGCTGCTGGCATACGGAGCCACCAGCCTGGCCGATCTAGCGACCGGCGGTCTTGACGGCATGCAGGCATTTCCGCTTGTCGTTGTCTTTTTGATTGCAATGAACATCCTGTTTATCTGCGTGATAGGCGCTCCAACGGCTCTTGGGCGCAAAGTGCTGGATGAAATCGAGGGGTTGCATCTTTATCTGTCTGTCGCAGAAAAAGAGCGCCTCAACATGGCCGAGGCACCGGACATGACCACCACACATTTTGAAAAACTGCTTCCCTATGCCGTCGCTCTGGGCGTGGAAAAGCCATGGTCCAAAGCATTTGAAGGCTGGCTGGCGACCGCTGCCGGGGCCGCTGCGGCGAACAACTATCATCCAGGCTGGTACTCCGGCAGATCATTTGACGCGAGGCGAATCTCTGAGAGCGTGGGGGCAACGGCAAGCGCGATGGCTGGTTCCTTCCAATCGTCTGTGCCGGTTCCTGAAACCTCCAGTTCCGGTTCATCCAGCGGGTCGTCCGGGGGCGGCGGAGGCGGCGGTGGAGGCGGCGGCTGGTAGAGCCGCTTGCCTTTTTTCTCCCATTTGATTGAATGCCCGCCGGGTGCTCTCTTTAGAAAGCGGCGTGAAGGAGCGGGTGGGCAATGACAGGAGAGACACTCTCCCTGAGTGAATTCGTGAGTTTTAACCTGGCGATCCTGGTCTATTTTCTGGGGGTCCGGTTAAACAAGAAAATCGAGTTCCTTCGCCACTACAACATTCCCGAACCCGTCTCAGGCGGTTTGCTGGTGGCCTTCCTGGCACTGATGGTCTACCTCGTTCGCGGAACCGAAATAAGTTTCTCGCTTGCTTCCCGCGACTATCTTCTTTTCTGCTTCTTCACCGCAATCGGCCTGAACGCAAAGTTCTCCGATCTGGCTAAGGGAGGTAGACCGCTTCTGGTCCTACTCGGCCTGACAGTGGGCTACATGCTTCTGCAAAATATCGTCGGAACCGGCCTCGCGGTCGCCATGGGTTTCCCAACCGGTTTTGGTCTGCTCGGCGGCACGGTTTCCCTGGTTGGTGGGCATGGCACCGCAATTGCCTGGGCCCCCAGACTGGCAGGCGACTACGGGGTGGTAGGCGCTGTCGAGATTGGGGCTGCAACAGCCACGCTCGGCCTGATTGCTGCCAGTCTCCTGGGCGGGCCGGTCGGCAACTACCTGATTGAACGAAAGGGTGCGAAACCGGACCCGAACCGTCCTCATGAAGATCCCATGATCGGTATCGAGAGCGATCAGGAGGCTGATACCAACGTCACTCATACCGGCCTGATGCGATCCATCCTGGTTCTTAACATCGCAATCGGGCTTGGCAGCATTCTGCAAGAGGTCCTGAAAACAGGAATTGGACTGGATTTGCCGGTATTCGTGACCTGCCTCTTTTGCGGCATCGTCTTGTCCAACACCGTGCCGTTGATTTTTCCGAACATCACCTGGCCGGCCAGGTCCCGCTCACTAGCGGTTATCTCCGATCTGGCACTCGGCATTTTCCTGACCATGTCCCTGATGAGCCTGCAGCTGTGGACCATTGCCGGACTGGCCGGTCCGATGATGCTCATACTGGCAACGCAGATCGTGGTAGCCGCGCTTTACATCATTCTGATCCTGTTTCCTCTCATGGGGAGAAATTACAACGGCGCTGTCCTGGGATCGGGATTCGCTGGATTTGCGCTAGGTGCAACACCCACCGCGATTGCCAACATGACGGCCGTCACCAAGCGCTACGGGCCGTCGACACAGGCCTTTTTGATCCTGCCGCTGGTTTCCGCGTTTTTTGTCGACCTGGCAAATGCAGTGATCATCCTCCTGTTCCTCGGAGGATGAACGCAGGAACTTTTTCAGAGGGCTGGTTCAGGCGGCGTCGGTCTTGTCGGTGAAGGGAAGTGGTCCATTCCCCTGCAGTTTGAGCAGATCGGCAGCGTCCGCCGCATCTACCGCTTCCGCATAGAGAAAGCCTTGCCCATAGTGGCAACCGTTGGAGCTGAGAGCCTCGTGAATTTCACTTTCTTCAACACCTTCCGCGACGGCGTCGATGTCCAATCCTTTTGACAGAACAAGAATGGCTTCCACGATCGCGCCGCATTGCTTGTCGACGAGCATTCGCTCGGTAAAGGACCTGTCGATCTTGACCTTCTTGATCGGAAAGTCGCGCAGGTAACTCATGCTCGAGTGACCGGCGCCGAAATCGTCAAGGGCAATCGAGATCCCGAGTTCGGTCAACTCGGTCAGTATGCGTTTGGCCGATTCCGGGTTCTTGACCAGGGATGTTTCGGTAATTTCCAGAACCAGCCGTTTCGGTTCAAAGCCGCTTTGGGCAAGAATGGAGCTTATCTGGTGCGGAAGGGCAGGGTCCTGCAACTGAACGGGCGACAGGTTGAATGACAAGTAGAGTTCATCCGGCCAATCCTTTGCAACGCGGCAAGCATCGTTGAGCAGATGGCGGGTCAGTTCGGAGATGATGCCGCAGTCTTCCGCGATTGGAATGAACTGGGTCGGAGAAACCATTCCGAAATCTGTGTCTGTCCAGCGCGCCAGAGCCTCGAAACCCGCAATTTTGCCTGAGTCCATATCGAGGATCGGCTGATAATAGGCGTTGACCAAACGGTCTTCGATGGCACGGCGAAGGCGTTGCTCAAGAAGTGTCCGGTGCAGGATCGAGGCGTCCATATCGACTTCGAAAAATCGATAGGTGGATCGACCGGAGGATTTGGCCCGGTAGAGCGCGATGTCTGCCCGCCGCAGCAATTCCGTGATCGCGTAGCCGTCATGCGGGTAAAGTGCTATTCCGATGCCGCTTCCGATGGAAATCTGACGCTCGCCGAATTCGAACCGGTCACTGATGCGCGTCAGCAGCCGCCGGGCGAAACCGGCTGCTTCCGACTTGTCCTCGAAGATCGGGGAAATGACCGCGAACTCGTCGCCGCCGAGACGGGCAACGAGGCCTTCATTGCCGACGGTCTCCGCCAGTCGGTTGGCGAAGCTCCGCAGCAGGTTGTCACCGAAATCGTGCCCGTAAACGTCGTTGATCGGTTTGAAGCCGTCCAGGTCCAGCATCATCACGGCCCTGAAGCTGTCCGATTTTACCTCGCGCGTCAGGTCCGGAAAGGCATCCAGCAGGCGGCGGCGATTTGGCAGACCGGTCAAGGGATCGTGCTGGGCGAGCGCAAGAGCTTCGGAATGGGCAGAAGATCTGGCGGTCAATTCCTTGCGCAGGCGTCTTGTTGTCCAAATGCCATAGAGAAGACAAAGAGCAGCGATTGTGAGAAGGGAACTCGTCACGAACTTGAACGTGCGATAATCTTCACTCGTCTGTTCAAACGAAAAAATACTAGGTAAAAACTGCAATAATACAAAGCTACCGAAGACTAATACAAGGAGTGCAATCATAGATCGAGGCAACAATCGCTTTTCTGCAACTTCCTGTTTAGTCACGTAACTGGTCCCAATACATCAGGCTGTCTGATTTCGCTGAAGTCTTGCATGTATTCCTTGAAGAAAAGTGAAGCATTCCCATGAAACCGTCATTGCAAGAACAGGTGACGCAGCGTTGGCGGACTGAACCGGAAAGGGGGTGACAAGAGGCCAGCGACTTGGTAACGGACGCTCAATCCATTTCCGGTGGCATCCCACCAAGACCGAAGGCCTTTAATCCCATGCCCGATCTTCTGCTTGAGCTTTTCAGCGAAGAAATTCCGGCCCGTATGCAGCGCAAGGCGGCCGAAGACTTGAAGTCTCTCGTAACAAACGCACTGGTCGACGCCGGTTTGCCGTATGAGGGCGCAAAGGCATTCGCCACACCAAGGCGTCTGGCCCTTCATGTCGCGGGTGTTCCGGTCGGTTCCGCTGCAACGCGCGAGGAGCGCAAGGGACCTCGGGTCGGAGCGCCGGAAAAGGCAGTTGAAGGGTTCTTGCGCGGCGCCGGTCTTGCTTCCATAGAAGATGCGACGATCCAGAGCGATCCGAAAAAGGGTGAATTCTACGTCGCGGTGATCGAAAAACCGGGTCGCACCGCAATTGACATCATCGCCGAGTTCATGCCGGGTATCCTGCGCAACTTCCCATGGCCGAAATCCATGCGTTGGGGATCAACCACCACCCGCTGGGTGCGCCCGCTTCATGCCATCGTTGCCACATTCGGTCCGGAAACCGAGGAGCCTGAAGTCGTGCCGTTCGAGTTTGACGGTATCCGCTCGGGACAGGCGACGCGTGGTCACCGTTTCCTGGCTGATGAAGCCTTTGAAGTGCGCAGGTTTGACGACTATGCGACTGGCCTTGAAAAACACAAGGTCGTTCTGGATGCCGATCGCCGCAAGGAGATCATCCTGAACGATGCCAAGGATCAGGCACTGGCTCTCGGATTGGAGCTGGTCGAGGATCCCGGTCTTCTGGAAGAGGTTGCAGGTCTTGTCGAATGGCCAGTGGTTCTCACCGGAGCCTTCGATGAAGAGTTCCTGGAAATTCCGGACGAGTGCATTCAGCTCACCATTCGCGTCAATCAGAAGTGTTTCGTTTTGAAGGATCCGAAGACCGGACGCCTTGCCAACAAATTCGTCCTCGTGTCCAACATCCTTGCCGAAGATGGTGGCAAGTTGATTGTGGCTGGTAATGAAAAGGTCATCCGAGCGCGGCTTTCCGATGCCCGTTTCTTCTGGGAGACGGACCTGAAGACCAGGCTTTCCGACAATCTGCCGAAGCTGGACGAGGTCAAATTTCACGAAAAGCTCGGCAGCGTCGGCGAACGTGTGCAGCGCCTCGTTGCTCTTTCCGGAGCGCTCGCTTCCACCGTCGGGGCAGACGAAGCAAAGGCGAAACGCGCCGCAGAACTTGCCAAGGCGGACCTGGTCTCGCAAATGGTCTTCGAGTTCCCGGAACTTCAGGGATTGATGGGCCGTTACTATGCCGCTGCCCAGGGAGAAGACGCATCTGTCGCGACGGCGGTCGAAGAACATTACAAGCCGCAGGGTCCTTCCGACAACGTGCCGGCAGACCCGGTTGCGGTCAGCGTCGCGCTGGCGGACAAACTGGATTTGCTGGCCGGCTTCTGGGCGATTGATGAAAAGCCAACCGGTTCGAAAGATCCGTTCGCGCTGCGTCGTGCTGCGCTTGGTGTCATTCGTCTCGTCCTTGAAAACGGAATACGGATCAAACTGGGGCAGGCGATCCGTTCTGCTCTCGACCTGCACAATGTGAGTGTAACGGATCCGGACGCGCTTGTTGCCGACCTTCTTTCTTTCTTCGGTGACCGTCTCAAGGTTCACCTGAAGGATGAAGGCGCCCGTCACGACCTGATCGATGCTGTCTTTGCGCTGGAAGGTCAGGATGATCTGCTGATGGTCGTCAAGCGAGTCGAGGCTCTTGGCAAGCTTGTGTCGTCCGACGACGGCGCCAACCTGCTCGCGGGTTATAAGCGTGCAGTAAACATTCTGAAGGCGGAAGAAAAGAAGGACGGCGCGCCGATAACAGGCAAGCCGCATGCAGATCACTTGCAGGAACAGGCGGAAATCGACTTGGCCGCTGCCATAGGCACGGCCCGCGCCGAGGCTGCTGAAGCTGTTAGCGCCGAGAATTTCGAGGGTGCCATGGAAGCGCTGTCGAAACTGCGTGCACCGGTCGACCGTTTCTTCGAAGACATTCTGGTGAATTCGGACGACAAGGTTCTGCGCATGAACCGCCTGCAGCTACTCGGCGAAATCCGCGATGCGACCCACGTGGTCGCCGATTTCTCGAAAGTGGCAGGGTAATCCACGTACAGGCGGGCATGTCTGTTGAAAACATGCCGGCGGCCTGGACATGATCGGCTTGTCCAAGCGTTTTGCGTAAACCCTTCGGCAAAGGGAAGGCGGCTGCTCGGAGCGGCCAACCGTGACATTGCCTCTGGTCTGGTCGTTGTTATCGGAATCGGTGGTGTTCATTGCATCGAACAACGTTGCCGCATCGACCCAGACCGGCGGATACTTGTAGCGCACGACGTCGAGGATGAGGAAAACGGTCCGTGTCCTCGTCATATGCCGCGAGCGCTGGCAGTGCGTCCACATGTCAGGCTTTCGATATGTCTTCACGGAACCTGCCGAGGCAACTGATAGTCTCAACAGGTTCCGGAGAATCAGCGATGCTCGCTACTGGGCCGGTTCAGCTGCCAGCCTTGGCACCGGTTTTTCCTGAATGGGCAGGTGGATCAGGGCTGCCAGAATGCCCAGCACGATGCCGCACCACCAGATGGCATCATAGGAGCCGGTCTCGTCATAGAGTTTGCCTCCCAGCCAGACACCCAGGAACGAGCCGATCTGATGGGAGAGGAATACGAAGCCGAACAAGGTTGCCATGTAGCGTGGACCGAACATCACTGCGACGAGGCCGGATGTCGGCGGAATTGTCGAAAGCCAAAGCAATCCCATGACACCCGAAAAGACCAGCACGGACGTTGGTGTGACCGGCAGCATGATGAAGGCAAAGATTGCAATCGATCTGCCGAGGTAAATCAGTGACAGGAAAATCGGTTTGGAATAGCGCCCTCCGATGTAGCCTGACGCCAGAGAGCCAACGATGTTGCACAGCCCGATAAGTGCGATCGCGGTCGCGCCCCAGGCCGGGTCCAGACCCAGGTCGGCAATATAGGGTGGCAGGTGCACCGTGATAAAGGCCACGTGAAATCCGCAAACGAAAAAGCCGATCGTCAGCAATATGAAACCACGCGTGCCGAATGCTTCCGCCACAGCTTCGGAAAGCTTCTGATTGCTCGCGGGAGCCGCTGTCGAGGAGTGATCGGATTTGCCGCGCAGGGCAATTGCAAACAGCGGGATGAGTGCGACCAGTCCCGTGAAGACGAGCAGGGTGTCCTGCCAGCCGACATTGGCAATGAGAGCGCCACCAAGCGGTGCAAACAGGAATTGGCCGAGAGAACCCGACGCTGTGCCGATGCCGAAGGCGATCGACCGTTGCGCGGGTGATACGGTGCGGCCGAACGCTGCCAGAACCAAGGAGAAGGAAGAAAACGCGATGCCCAGGCCAATAAGTACGCCAGCGGAAACATGCAGTGCTACAGCGCTATCGGCATCAATCATCAAGAGAAGACCGGTGGCATAGAGCACTGCGCCGAGCGTCATTGTTTTCCACGTGCCGTATCGGTCGGCCATCATTCCGGCGACGGGCTGGCCGATGCCCCACACCAGATTCTGAATGGCAATCGCCAGTGCGAATATTTCGCGGCTCCAGTCGCGAGCTTCCGTCATAGGTTGAAAAAACAACCCCATGGCCGAGCGCGGTCCGAAGGAAATCAGGGCAATCAGGCAGCCGCACGCGATCACCAGCGGGATGTTGGGACCCGTGCGTATAGAGGAAGTTGCGATGGTCATTGGAAGCCTCAAATCGTATTTCTACGATAAGATAACGGGTGCACATGAATCGGCAAAACGCGTATTTTTGATCAATGGATCAAGAAATGAAATGAATGACCACCGCGCACATTTCACAGGCCCGGATTTCGTTAGCTGGCTAGTCAGAGATCATAAAATTTTGTCTCAAAGTATTGAAGTTTAAAGGTAAAATATCTATCCGGCCAATTTGTATGGAAAGTGATGGATTTTTGGCCACATTCCCCTTATATAAACTCCGAACGAGCAAAAGTGTCTGGGCCGATGTGCCCGTTTTCTTTTGCGATTAATATGCTCAAGTTGAGTATAATGAGGTCGCAGTCTGAAGTATCAGGTTCGGTCTGCACATCCAAGGGAGGTCGCAATGACCATTGCCCAGACATCCGCGCCGGTTGGTGATCCGATTTCGAATGGCCTGACGGCTCTGGAGCGCTACGGCAGGATTGAACGTCCGGATCTGAACTATTCGCCTGAAATCGCCGAGGCGACTGCGCCGATTTACGAGAAGGTGAAACACATCATCCCGGCCATCGAATGGCCTGCGCTCGCCCCTACGATCCATGCGATCAACAAGCTCAAGAAAGAGCGCAACGCGGTTGTTCTGGCGCATAACTACATGACGCCGGACATCTACCACGGTGTGGCGGACATTGTCGGCGACAGCCTGCAGCTTGCCATCGAGGCGACCCGCACGGATGCGGAAGTGATCGTGCAGTGTGGCGTCCATTTCATGGCCGAGACCTCGAAGATCCTCAGTCCCGAAAAAACGGTCCTGATTCCCGATATGCGGGCAGGGTGCTCTCTTGCTGAATCGATCACGGGAGCGGATGTGCGCGGCCTGCGCGAACGCAACCCCGGAATTCCGATCATCACTTATGTGAACACCTCGGCCGACGTGAAAGCGGAATGTGACATCTGCTGCACCTCGTCCAACGCCTTGCAGGTGGTGGAAAGCTTTGGTGTCGACAAGGTATTCCTCATTCCGGACAAGTACCTGGCGGCCAATGTCGGCAACAAGACCGACGTTGAAGTTCTGGTCTGGGACGGCGCCTGCGAGGTGCATGAGCGCTTCACCGCTCAGGAGCTGCGCGACTATCGCAAGATCGAACCGGAAGTGAAGATCATCGCTCACCCGGAATGCCCGCCTGACGTTGTGGCCGAAGCTGATTTTGCCGGGTCCACCGCCCACATGATCAATTGGGTCAAAACGAAGCAGCCGGAAAAGGTGATGATGATCACCGAATGTTCCATGGCCGACAACGTCGCCAGCGAGACGCCGGGCGTGAATTACATTCGTCCCTGCAATCTCTGCCCGCACATGAAGCGGATCACACTGGACAAGATCCTCGACACGCTTGTCGAAATGAAAGACGAAGTTATTGTTGATCCTGTGGTTGCCGACCGCGCTCGCGTCTCCGTCGAGCGGATGATCAACTTGAAAATCTGACCGTCTTTGGTCTAAACCGCGCACAGCGTATTTTCCGGGCTGAAGGGTTCCCTGGCCCGGAAACTTTTTCGGGCTTGGCCCAAACTGTTCCAGGAAGATTCCCATGGCCGTATCGGTTGAGGATTTCGCGCCTGCCTACACTGGCAAGGATGTAGATGATGTCGTCATTCTGGGCGGAGGCCTTGCAGGCCTCTTCTGCGCTCTGAAGCTCAGTCCGAGACCGGTTACAATCATCACCAATGCTCCGATCGGGCAGGGAGCCTCGTCGGCCTGGGCACAGGGCGGTATCGCCGCTGCTATCTCCGAACAGGATTCGGTTGAAAAGCACCGCGACGACACGCTTGCCGCCGGTTGCGGCATCTGTGAGGAAAAAATCGTCGACCAGATGACGCGCGAAGGCAGCGACCGGGTTCACGATCTTCTGTCTTACGGCGTTCCGTTCGATCAGGATCTGGAAGGGCGTTTGAAGTTCTCCCGTGAGGCTGCGCATTCCCAGAGCCGCGTGGTCCGCGTTCGTGGTGACATGGCCGGCAAGGCCATCATGGACGCCCTGATCGCGGCGGTGCGCAACACGCCGTCTATCCGTGTCCTGGAAGGCTATATCGGCGAAAGCTTCCTGGGCGAGGGGCGATACGTCACCGGTGTTCTGGCCCGGCGTCGTGGCGGCATCGAGCGCATGGCATTTCCTGCAAAGGCGGTTGTTCTTGCATCCGGTGGCATCGGCCATCTTTATGGCATGACCACCAATCCCCATGAAGCAAACGGCCATGGACTGGCCATGGCCGCCAGGGCAGGTGCGGTGATCGCCGATGCCGAGTTCGTCCAGTTCCACCCCACAGCCCTGGATGTTGGCAAGGATCCGACACCGCTGGCAACCGAGGCCTTGCGCGGCGAAGGTGCCATTCTCGTCAACAAGGCCGGGGAGCGGTTCATGGATGGGCTTCATCCGGACCGTGAGCTTGCTCCGCGCGACATCGTGGCGCGCGCCATTCATCAGGAAATTGCCGCCGGTCGTGGTGCCTATCTGGATTGCCGTGAGGCCATCGGCGACAGGTTCAAAGAAGAGTTCCCAACAGTCTTTGCAGCAGCGGGCGCTGCGGGTATCGACCCGACAAAAGATCTGCTTCCGGTTGCTCCGGCCGAACACTACCATATGGGCGGCGTGTTGACGGACGCGAACGGCAGAACGTCTCTGGATGGCCTGTGGGCGGCTGGAGAAGTCGCATCCACGGGGGCTCATGGAGCCAATCGGCTGGCGTCCAATTCTCTTCTGGAAGCCGTTGTCTTTGCCGCGCGCATTGCCGAAGACATCCAGGGCCTGATGCCGACGCCGCGCAGCGCCTACTGGAATGCGATGGATGACGAACCGGGACTTCCAAGCCAGCGGAATGTTGAAGAGCGTGATGCGATCACTGTTCTGCGCAACACGCTGGCGAGAAATGTCGGTGTCGTGCGCGATGCCGACAGTCTGAAAATCGCACTTGCAGACATCGTGAAATCCGAACGCATCTGCGTCCGTCAATCCATCAAGAACATGATGGTTGCGGGCAAGATCATTGCCGCGTCTGCCTTGAAGCGTCAGGAGAGCCGTGGTGGTCACTTCCGCAGCGATTTCCCGAAGGCAAATCCGGACATGGCCAAGCGTTCCTACACCACCTTGAAAGAGGTGGAAGCGATCACCGCCGAAGTTCTGGAGACCGCGTAAGCGGAAATGCCGATGACCAGCACGCACCGTCCCGACCTGCCGCAATTGATGATCGATGAGGCTGTCAGGGCAGCACTTCTCGAGGACTGGGGCCGGGCAGGAGACATCACCAGCCAGGCAACTCTTCCTGCGGCGGCGCGTGCCAGCGCCGTCATTGCCGCCCGCAAGCCGGGAGTCTTGGCGGGAGCAGGCTTCGCCGAAAGCGCCTTCCGCCTGACGGATGCTTCGCTGCAATTCGAGCCCATCATGCGAGACGGTGATCGACTGTCGCCGGGGGACGTTGTCGCCCGCATTGAAGGGCCGGCAAGGGCGTTGCTTTCAGCCGAGCGGGTGGCTCTTAATTTTCTGGGGCATCTGTCCGGCATCGCTACGGCGACCTCGAGTTTCGCCGACCTGATCGCTCACACCAAGGCCGACATCGTCTGTACCCGCAAGACAACACCGGGTCTGCGCGCCTTTGAAAAATACGCCGTGAAATGCGGCGGCGGAGCCAACCACCGTTTCGGTCTCGATGATGCAATCCTCATCAAGGACAATCACATTGCGGTTGCCGGAGGAGTTGTTCCCGCCATCGAGGCAGCCAAGGCCTTTGCCGGTCATCTGGTGAAGATCGAAGTCGAAGTCGACACGCTGGACCAGTTGAAGGAAGCCCTCACGGCCGGGCCGGACGTTGTCATGCTCGACAACATGCAGCCGGACCAGCTGGCGCAGGCAGTTGAAATTGCCGGCGGCAAGGTTCTTCTGGAAGCTTCCGGTGGCATTGAGCTTGACACGGTCAGGGCGGTGGCGGAATCGGGTGTGGACCTGATTTCATCGGGTTGGATCACGCATTCTGCTCCGGTGCTGGATCTCGGTCTCGACATCGAGATCGCCTGACCCGCCATACGGTCTGCAAACTCGACTTATGCGGCTGAGTAAGGCAGTGTGCGCACGAGGTGGCCGACAGCGTCATCTGCTGCGGAAATGAAGGAGGCCGGCTTTCGGTGACGACAAAAGCGCGCAATGGTGTCTTTCCCTCCGAGCAATCTCATGAGGTCATTTCGTCTCAACCGGGCTGGCAGCGGATTGCGGAGCCGTCAAACACTGCGACAGTCGACGTCTGCTTTCTTCTTCTGAAGAATTTTTCCCTGCTTTCTTTTGCCTCTGCAATCGAACCGCTTCGTATCGCAAACAAGGTCCTGAAGCGGCAGGCCTTCACTTACAGGTGCTGTACGGTCGACGGCCAGGATGCCATTGCCAGCAATGGCAGCCGCATGCGGGCCGATTGTGCACTTGATGAAATCGAACATGCTGATCTTGTCGCGGTTTGCAGCTCCGACGACGTCGAACGTGTCTCGCTGACATCCGGACAAAAGGCGTTGATCCGCCAATTCGCAAAGCGGTCCAGCCGCATCGCGGGAATTTGCACCGGAGCCTACGTGCTCGCGGATCTCGGGCTGCTCGACAACCGCACCTGCACCATTCACTGGGAATATGCAGATCTCTTCAAGGAGCTTTTTCCCAATGCGGAGCTTGTCGACAATCTCATTCAGGCCGACGGACGGTATCTGACGTGCGCGGGCGGCACGGCTGCGCTCGATCTCATGATCGGTTTCATTGCCGAGGTCCATGGCGGTGCCGTTGCAAGCGATGTTGCAGAGATCGCGCTCCATCATGACATGCGGTCCGGAGCCGAGCGACAGCACACGCTCATGCGCGATGATCTGCAAATGGTGCCGAAAAAACTGCGCAGCTGTATCGAGCTGATGACCGAGAATGTCAGTGAAACACTGTCGCTGCAGGAAATCGCCGACCGGCTGGGGGCCAGCCCCCGCCAGCTGCAGCGAGATTTTCAGAAGTATCTGAATTGCTCTCCGCTGGAGTATTACAACAAGATCCGCATCGATATCGCGCGCCAGCTCGTCTGCCGGACATCCATGCGGATCATCGACATCGGTGTTGCCTGCGGTTTTTCCAGCGCTTCCCATTTCTCCAAACGCTACCGGTCGGCACATGGCGTGAGCCCGGCTCAGGACAGACAGCTCAAAGGCAATCTCTGGGAGCGCTGAACCGAAAAGGCTATGTTTCCGAATCGGTTCATCAGGCGTGCTCACGAAAGGTGCGTTGGCGCACCCGGACGGCAGCAGGTTGGGCGAAGGTACTGGATTACCGGGGAAAAAACATCTAAAGCGAATTTGGACGGACAAGGCAAAATCAAACAGGAAAAACCTTAAACGGTTTCGTCCGGTCGGATTTTGCCCTAGCGTTTGTCGACTAGCCTGGAAAGAAAGTTCCGGAAGATCAAATGGACGAACGGCAACCTGCTGAAGAAACAACAACAACAGAATTTGATCTGGCCAATCGCCTGACACGTCTGGCACAGATCCCGATGCTGGTTGGACTGTCGATCGGCATGGTCCTGTTTCTGATCACCTTCTTCGTTGACATCTATGATGCCATTTCGACCTACGAGTTTCTCGATCGCAAGAAGACCATCCTGCTGATCCTCAATCTGCTGGACATGGTGTTCATTGCGAACCTTGTCGTGATGGTCGCGAACAACACTTACAACACATATCGGCTGAAGGCTTCGGCCCATGGTGAAGGGTATATCAAGGAAAGCGAGCGGGCTTACAGACGAATGAAGCACAGGATCGTGTCGACGATCGTTATCATCTCATCGATTCACGTTCTGAGTGAGCTGCTGGAGTTCTCGCAAATCAGCACGCTGCAGTTTGCGGCATTATTCGGTTTTCACCTTGTTCTGTTGGCGACTTATGTCGTCACAAACGTCTTCAGGTCCAGCGATTGATTCAGGTTCGGTTTGGCGGATCAGTTCCAGCCACCTGCATAGGTCTTGTAGAAGATGTGAAGGCCGACCTGGCCCCGCTTGGCCATGGACTTCGCCCATCTCGGGTTCACGTAAGTGGCATGGTAGTGCGTGGAGGCGTCGACCATTTTCAGGTAGCGCTTGCCGTCCAGAACTTCCTTTGCCAGCTTTTGTGCGGTTTTCCACGCGCCTTTGCTTGAAATCCGGTCCTTGATGCCGTCACAGGCGAAGGAGAACTGGCAACGGTTGCGTTTGTGCCGGTTCTGATAAACCACACCGCAGATCGAGTTCGGATAGGCCGGGTTCTTCACCCGGTTCAGAACAACCTGGGCAACGGCAGCCTGACCTTCTTCGCTTTCGCCTCTCGCCTCGAAGTAAATGGCTTCGGCAAGGCAGCGCTGTTCCTTTTTCTGCCCCACAGACAAGGGCAAAGGCTTTTGAGCCCACCAGTGCGGGTTCTCGGGATCTTCCGGCGGCGGCAGTTCCTGCTCGTATTTTGCCGCACCGAACAGAGCGTCGAACGGTTCCTTGGTTTCCTTGACGCTTTCGGGCGCGTAGGCGGAAACGAGCGAGAAGCTGGCGGCAGCGGCATTACGCGCCATCATCATCTTTTGCAGGTCGAGCGGTCCTTCCTCAAGAAGCCCATCCTTGTCGGCCTTTGCCAGAAGGGTGGTTTCCCTGGAATTGAGCGGTGCGGGTTTCACGAAGGCGACGCGCGGAAGGTCTTCATGTTTCTTCTCGTTGGAGATCAGGCTGGACATTGCGTAAATGTTGCCCGCTGCCATATCGACCATCTGACGGTCCGGAGCCATCGTGATCTTGCGGTCACCCTTGCCTGATGTGTTGGTGACGATCGTTTCCGGAAGCTCGGTTGGTCGCACGCTGTTGGCAACGTCCTCAAGCCCGGTCAACGGTTTGGCTTCGAACCCCTTGTCGGGGGAGGTCAGGGTGAGAATGGGTGCGCTCGCATGGTTGGGAACCGGGGTCGTCCCCAGGGCCAGCTGTGGCGTAATCTTGGAGGTGAAGTTTGCAGGCTCGAGCGCCATCATCCAGCGCGGCGTCTGATTATGGCGTGCGTTGATCAGCGCGAAAATATCCTGTTCGCCAACGGAACCGCCGAGACCCAGATAGACCACCGGGCTTGCGGCAAGCAGGTAGGCGAACCGACGCAAACGTGCGCGCGTCGGGCTTTGATATAGCGTCACTTCAGAAGATAACCGCTTTACTGTGCGGGACTTAAGGCCAAACATACGCAGCCGACTCCAACTCGTTACACGTCGTCCCATCACGCCGGACGACCAGTGCTATCACCGTGTAAACAGCGGCACTTCAGTTGAAGATGTCTGCTTAACCTTGAAAGAGCGTTAATGAGATCAGAATTCGCCGGTTTTCGCGAAATTTTCTCTGTCCGCGGCGCGTGTATGGTTAATAATGCGAAGTACTGGGGGGCAACTGACGTGGTAGATAAGTCACAGTTGGGCTGGAATCAGCGTCCGCCGACCCTCAGTCCCGGAGCCGGTCGCTCGCTCATCAGCTGGTGGCGGAAGCGGAACAGGGCAGCTGGCCGTCCGCCCGTCGCAGTCGAAGTCGCGCCCGTCGGTTCGACCAGATCGGCATTTTCCACCAGGCGGCGGAAATTCTGCTTGTGAAGATGCCGCCCGGAAATGGCTTCGACTGAAGTTTGCAGTTCCGTCAGGGTGAAGGTTTCCGGCATCAACTCGAAAATGACCGGACGGTATTTCAGCTTGCCACGCAAACGGGAAATCGCGGTTGCCAGAACACGGCGGTGATCGAAACGCATGGAAGCTCCGAGAAAGGGAAGGGTGTCGCGGGCCAATGCCGCAGGCCGTCCGTCCCGTTTTGCTTCCAGGATCAGTCCCGCCTCGTAGAGAAGTTCAAAACGCTCAAGCGCCCGTTCCTCGTCCCAGCTTGTCGCTTCGGTCCCGAAAGCAAGGCGAATGCGTTCCTGACGGCTCAACGGTTTTGGTGTTTCCTCCGGAGAGGGCGTTTCTTCAGCCCATGTTTCGAGCGCCGGTAAAATGTCGTTGTCGAGCAGGGCCGGGCGACCATTGCGCCAGTCCTCCCAGGGAAAGTAGTCGTACCAGGACCTCCAGGCCGAGTTGTGCCGCGCAAGGGTATTCTCTGAGTCCGGAGTTTGCCGGGTGAGGGCAAGGTAGCCGACGGAAACCACGTGCGGTCCCTCGTCTCCCGTGACCCTGTGGCGGCCTCGGTCTCCAAACGTGTAAAGCTGTTCTATGTATCCAAGACGCAGAGCTGTCTGGTTCTCCACCCAGGCACGGAGGCCGATTTCAAACGTTCTGTGGTGGATCGGGTCGAACGGGCCGAAGGGCAAGCTGTCGAGAGCGGCATCGCGGGCATCGTCAACGTGGACGATCTGCGGAACACCGTCGGTCACGGAAACAATTACGGCGTTCAGTCCAATCTCGATACTTGCGTGCCTGTGCGGCATGAGTTCTCCCGTTCAAATCTCAGTCAATCGGCATGACAAAAGGCGTGCCTTCAAAGGCGTTTGCGCCACGACCGATACCGCGAATGGCTTCAATCATACGCCCCTCCCGTCCAAGCAGCTTGTCCGCGATTGCAACGATACGCTGATTTGGGGTCGCGGAAGGTGATCTCTCCCGCAGCAGTGCCGCCATCTGAAATTCGTCGGCATCGGGGTTCAAGGCACACGCGGCAACATAGGCCCCGGCTGTCGAGCGGCTGATTCCGGCCCAGCAGTGAATGATGAGAGGCGCCTGTCTGTCCCAGGTCTCGACAAAGGCGATGAACTCCTTCACCTGTTGCTCGCTGGCGGGAACAAGGCCCTCGATCGGGTCGACAATGTCGTTGAAAGCCAGAAACAGATGCCGGTCCGGATCGATGCCCTGAGGGGTCGGAACCTCCATCTCGGCATTGATCAGGGTTACCAGAGACTTCGCTCCGGTTTCCGTAACCGTCTCGGGCAATTTCGAAAGTGAACACACGTGCAGCATGACAGAACCAGTTATTTGTTTCTGTCAGTAACCTAGGGGTATTCGCGGTCTAGGTCACCCGTTTGCGTGTCGGCTTTTGGGTTTGTTCCCAGCTTCGCGCAGAGCTTCGATTTCCTCAAAACGTTTCATGAACAATTCTTCGGCCCTGGCGACCGGTTGAGGTTTGAGGCCGTATCGAAGTTTGCCGTCGCCATTCACGGAAAATCCGCGCGGCCGCCCGAATATCTTTCCAGCTTCATCGTCATCGAATCCGGCAAGCTCAACGGCTTCGAAATAGGCGCAGATGATATCGGCCCGTTTTGCCAGCTTCTTGACCGTCTGGGGAATTTCGGCCGGCAGCCCGAACCGCACATGTATTGCGCCTTGAAGGCGTGTTTCCACCGCCTTGTAGGCTTCGCCGATGACTGCCTTGAACGGAGAGATCATATCGCCAATGACGTATTCCGGTGCATCATGCAAAAGCACAGCAAGGCGCCAGTGAGGCGGCAAGTCGGGCTTCAGTTTCAAAGCGATGTCTTCCACGACCAGCGAATGCTCGGCGACTGAAAAGGCGTGATCGCCATAAGTCTGACCATTCCAGCGCGCGACGCGGGCAAGCCCGTGGGCAATATCGGATATTTCGACGTCAAGCGGCGATGGATCCAGCAGGTTGAGGCGTCTGCCGGAAAGCATGCGCTGCCAGGCGCGGGGCGGTTTGTCGGTACGGGCTGAGGGCATTGGTCCTAGACAAAGAATGCGGTTTCAGTCCGCGGTGTCCGGCTCCGGCAAGGCAAACTCGGCCCATTCGGGAAGTTTGACCGTTATCTCGGCGTCACCGCATTGAAGTGGGCTGCCGTTGTCCTTGGCTTGGCGGACCTTGTCAAGCCGAAGCAGCGCAAGGCCGATGCTGCCGTGGTCTGCAGCTGTGGAGGAACCGAGCGTGCCAAGTGATTTGCCGTCAGCCGAAACGTCTGTTCCTTTTTCCGGCAGCAAGCTGGAACTCTGGACCTGTACGAAGCGCTTTCGTGCTGTTCCTCTGTGGTGCACGCGTGAAACGACCTCCTGGCCGACATAACAGCCTTTGCTGAAGGACACGCCGCCCAGCTGATCCAGATCTGCATCGTGCGGAAAGATGTCGGAATAGTCGAAGTCCTTGAGACCCTCGGGCACTCCCAGTTTGATCCGGTGGGCGTCGTAGGCTTGGAGGTCTGAGGTTTCCGTTCCAAGTTCGCCTTCAAGTGCTGCCACAGGACCGACCAACCGTTGCCCGAGAGCCGGCAGACGTGGGTCTGTGACCGCGGTGATGGCGCTTTCAGCCTGTACTGTTCCATCCCAGACCGCAAAGACGGCGGTGCCTTCCGGCATCATCTCAAGATCCACCTTTGCCCGCAGCCGATAGAACGTAAGACGTTTGAGAAGATCTGCGGCCGTGGATGATGGGGCGTCCACCAGGTAGGCAGCGTCCGTCTTGTAGATCAGAAAATCGAACAGGATCTTGCCTTGTGGTGTCAACAGGGCTGAGGCGCCGGCACCTGTCCGGTCGATTTCGTCAATATTAGCGGTTACCAGGTTCTGCAGGAAATGCTGGGCCTCTTCCCCGGAAACGCGAATGATCGACCGGTCGGCAAGCTGAGCAAAGGAGAAGGACGGCACGGAGCGCTCCCGTTGAGATGTAAAATGTCGTTTAGGCCAAATAGGCGCTTTGCCCCAGGTGGGCAAGTCCAGGAAATCGTAAGGGAGCATCTGGCTCTTTTCCCGGTGCGCGCGTATAAGCCCGAAGAAATAGTCCTGCCACTGATAAAACCATTGCCGGAGGAGCCTCATGAGCGCGACCTATGACCTGATCCTGAAAGGTGGAACCGTAGTCAATCAGGATGGTGAGGGACTTCGGGATGTGGCGATCAAGGACGGAAGGATCGCCGGCATCGGGTCGTTTGATGCGTCGCAAGCAGACCAGGTGATCAGCTGTGCCGGACTGCACGTGCTGCCGGGAGTGATGGACACCCAGGTTCATTTTCGCGAGCCGGGTCTCGACCACAAGGAAGACCTGGAATCGGGATCACGCGCCGCTGTCATGGGTGGCGTCACGGCAGTCTTCGAAATGCCGAACACCAATCCTCTGACAACTTCCGAAGCAGCGCTTGCGGATAAGGTGAAGCGCGGTCATCATCGCATGCATTGCGACTTTGCCTTCTGGGTCGGTGGTACTCGAGAAAATGTGAAAGACATTCCGGAGCTGGAGCGTTTGCCCGCTGCGGCCGGTATCAAGGTCTTCATGGGGTCTTCCACCGGCGACCTTCTGGTCGAAGACGATCAGGGTGTTCGCGATATTCTCTCAGCCACGCGCCGTCGTGCGGCATTCCATTCCGAAGACGAGTTCCGCCTGCGCGATCGTCAGGGTGAAAGAGTGGAGGGGGATCCAAGTTCGCACCCGATCTGGCGCGATGAAATTGCCGCCCTTCAGTGTACACAGCGGCTTGTCGGGATTGCGCGCGAGACCGATGCCAAGATCCATATCCTTCATCTGTCCACAGCGGAAGAAGTGGATTACCTGATCGATCACAAGGACGTTGCGTCGATCGAAGTGACCCCGCACCACCTGACCCTGACCGATGAAGCTTATCATCGCCTAGGTACACTGGTTCAAATGAACCCGCCCGTGCGCGCTCCGCGTCATTCCGAGCGTCTGTGGTGGGGTCTGCAGCAGGGCGTGTTGGACATTTTCGGTTCCGACCACGCGCCGCATCTGCTGGAAGAAAAACAGAAGCCTTATCCGGCATCACCATCCGGAATGACTGGTGTGCAGACGCTGGTTCCAATCATGCTGGATCACGTCAATGCCGGCCGCCTGAGCCTGGCGCGTTTCGTCGACATGACCAGTGCAGGTCCCGCGCGTCTGTTCCAGACCGCACGCAAGGGGCGTATTGCCGTTGGCTATGATGCCGACTTTACGGTCGTCGATCTCAAGCACACCGAGACAATCAGCAACGACTGGATAGCTTCAAAATGCGGCTGGACGCCGTATGACGGCAAGTCGGTTACCGGCTGGCCTGTCGGTACGATCGTCCGGGGACAACGCGTCATGTGGGAAGGTGAACTTTCCACGCCGTCGCGCGGCGAGGCAGTGGTCTTTCAGGACGGCCTGAAGCGTTAAACGCATCTCTATCAACAATCGTGTGACGCTGTCGCTCACATGGCGGCAGTGCAATTCCGGCTGATTTCCCGAGTTCGGTTAGGTGTTTGCGGTGGCAGGAAGGTCCTGCCGCTGCAACCGCAATTGTGTGACATGGGTAACAGCCGGTAGGCGATTCGGCTGCGAGGCTTTGGGTCCAAAGAGTAAGGGAAACCAATAAGTAACCGTGTTTCCTAACTCGATCTACACAGGTCTCGATTAGATTTTAATACGAGCTTTAATTGTTTTGCGTTGGGGAGCTCAGGGATGGCAACAAAAGAATTTAAGTATCAATATAAGCGTGCGGGACTTCTTGCAGGGCTGGCTGGTCTCGCCCTGTTTTCCTTGACTTCGGTATCCGGTGCAGCCGGTTCCGATGCCGCACCGGAAGCGGTTGAAGAGGCGCGAGAAGAAGCTCCGCTGCACATGCTGGTCTCGCTGGATGATCAGCAGATCAAGGTTTATCGTGGCCTCGATCTGATTGAGACATCACCGATTTCGTCCGGCATGCGCGGTTACAGCACTCCGACAGGAGTGTTTTCGATTCTGGAGAAGCGTCGCAAGCATTTCTCCAACATCTACGACAATGCCCCGATGCCGTTCATGCAGCGGCTCACATGGTCCGGCATTGCCCTTCACGTGGGTAAGCTTCCAGGTTATCCGGCCTCGCATGGGTGTATTCGCCTGCCGCGCCCCTTTGCAAAGTCGCTCTACAGCATGACTGAACGGGGAATGCATGTCGTTGTGACGCGTGAGGCCGCAGAGCCCGTTCCGGTTCTGCATGAAGCGCTGCCGCAGCCTTATGTTCCGGTTACGGAGCTTGCCAGCCTTTCCAGTGATACCGTTGGCGCGAATGCGGCTTTGCGCGGCGCAATTCAGCCCACAGCATTGCCGGTGGCTCAACCTGAGAATCCTCACTTCGATCGGCCACTGCGGATGATCATTACCCCGCAAAAACCGCCGAGCCGACTGAGAGTGATGCAAAGGCTTCTCAATCAGATGGGATATAATGCCGGCCCTGTAGACGGTGTCGTTGGCCGCAAGACCCGTGCCGCCATCCGCCTTTACCAGGAAGGCGCCGACTTGCCCGTGACCGGACGTATTACCGACGGCCTCATCGCACATATCCATGCCGATGCCGGGTATGAAAAGCCGCAAAACGCCATTTTGCGGGTGCGCCGGAAATTCCACGATATCTATTCTGCACCGGTAACAGTCAGGAATATCGATCAGGAAATCGGTACTCATGTCTTTACGGCAATGGACTTCAAACCGGGTGACGGTTCCGTCGAGTGGATGGCGGTGTCTGCCGAAAGTGAGCGAGGCAGCTCTTCCAGGGACCTGCTGGACCGCGTCGAAATTCCGCAGAAGGTTGCCCGTGAGCTCTCACGAATGCTGACGCCGGGAACGTCGCTGACGATCACCGATCGCAGTTTCAAGCGCAACACGGGCCTTGGGACGGACTTCGTTGTGATCACTCGATAATTTCTGGTTGGACGACAAGTGAAGAATGGAAACACCCCCGCTTCGGCGGGGGTTTTTGTTTTTCGCCTGGCTGCAATATCTCCACAGGCGTCACCAAACTGTCGTGTCTCTGACGTATCGGAAGGCAGTTTATTGCGCGGGTGACTCGGGAGAAAACGATGGCGCAGAGCACGCTAACAGCATCGAAAAAACGGCTCAGGAATGCGGTCCACCGTTCCGAAGCGGCTTCCAGGGACGGCATTCTGGAGCGCTTGTTCACCTTTGCATTCAAGGGGCTTGTCTATCCGCAGATCTGGGAAGACCCGGATGTCGACATGCGGGCGCTGCGCCTGACGTCGGAATCCCGCATGATCACCATCGCTTCCGGTGGCTGCAACGTGATGTCCTACCTGACCGCCAACCCGGCGGAGATAACCGCCGTCGATCTGAACCGGGCTCATGTCGCGCTCGGCAGGCTCAAGCTGGCGGCGGCGCAACATTTTCCCAACTACGACACTTTCTACCGGTTCTTCGGTGAGGCGGACGAGAAAGCCAACGTTGCCGCCTACAATCGATTCCTTAAAGACAATCTGGATGCGGAAACGATCTCCTACTGGGAGGGCAGAGACCTTGCCAACTGGGGCCGGAAAAGAATCACGTTGTTCTCCCGCGATCTCTATCACCATGGACTACTCGGCTACTGCATCGGCATGGGGCACCTGGTGGCGCGCCTCTACGGCATCGACCCCAGGCACATGGTTAAGACCAGGACACTGGAAGAGCAGCGGTCGTTCTTCAACACAGCGCTTGCACCATTGTTCGACAAGCGCCTCGTCCGTTGGGCGACATCCAAAAAGATGTCCTTGTACGGTCTTGGCATTCCGCCTGCGCAATATGATGCTCTTGTTTCGGCAAATGCCGAAGGCGATATGTCGGCAGTTCTGCGCCAGCGGCTGGAGAAGCTTGCCTGTGATTTTTCGATGCAGGACAACTATTTCGCCTGGCAGGCATTCGGACGTGGATATGCTCCGGCCAGCGCAGAAACCACAGGCGAATCCGGACCTCTGCCGCCCTATCTCAAGCGTACTCATTTCGAGAAGATCCGTGCACGCGCGGGTCGCGTCAGGGTGCTCAACCGGAATTTCACCGAACATCTGCAAGGTGTCGCTGACGAAACTCTTGATGCGTATGTTCTGCTCGATGCGCAGGACTGGATGACGGATCATCAGCTGAACGCGTTGTGGAGCGAGATCACAAGGACGGCCCGGCCGGGCGCGCGGGTCATCTTCCGCACGGCTGCCGAGCCGACACTTCTGCCGGGTCGGGTCGCAGACCAAATCCTCGACCGGTGGACTTATGAGGAGGAAGAAAGCCTGGAGCTTGGTCGTCAGGACCGCTCATCCATCTATGGCGGTTTCCACCTCTATGTCTTCAACGGCTGAGGCAGTCAGGACAAGCATATGAGCGAGGCCGCTGAAACTGCCCGGTTGATGGATGCCGTTTATCGTCATCAACGGCATGTCTATGACCTGACGCGCAAATACTATCTGCTGGGCCGGGATCATCTGATAGAGGAGCTCAAACCGCCGCGTGGCGGGACTGTGCTTGAACTGGGATGCGGCACAGGTCGAAACCTGATCGCTGCCGCCAGACGGTATCCTGATGCCAGGTTTTACGGTCTGGATATTTCGCGGCACATGCTGGAAACCGCGGAAAGGAATATTGCCAGGGCCGGGTTGAGCGATCAGGTCCAGTTGATTGAGGGGGACGCGGCAAACCCGGCGGCCACGGAAGCCTTGGATGTTCCATCCTTTGATCGCGTGTTTTACTCCTACACCTTGTCCATGATCCCGATATGGCGCGAGGCGCTGAGCGCCGGTGCGACGAGGCTCGCCGAAGACGGGCGCATACATGTCGTAGATTTCGGTCAGCAGGGAAAGTTGCCTGGCTGGTTCCGCAAGCTGCTTTTTTCCTGGCTCGGTTCCTTCCATGTGACGCCGCGCGCGGATCTGGAACAGGAACTGCAGACGCTTGCTGAACGCACTGGTTCCAGCCTGCAATTCCACCACCTTTACCGCGGATATGCGGACTACGCGGAATTGCAGTTGGAGAGAACGGAAGCGGTCCTGGGCGATGATCAGGACGGCTGTTCGCGGACAATCAGCGTTCGGGTGGTTCCTTGAGTATGGTTCTATGTTTCAGGTGCACTCGAAGTCATCGCCCTCAAGAGGCCTGCAGCTTTCCGGCCAGCCTCTTTCACGCCAATAGTCCACGACCCCAGTTTGCTCAGCAAGGTGCTTGAACTTGGCGTTCCTTCCCACTTCGGCAACGACCGACCAGGGCACTGCGTAGTTCACGGTGGGGCGGTTGGCAGTCAGGGCAAAATACTGATAGGCCTCTAGCACAAGGTCAGTGCCGCCGATGGCGTCCAGCAACACATATCCGACAAACGTCTCGTCTCTGTAAGTGAGGTAGATCTCTTCTGCGGGTTGCTCGCCGATCGATCCGATGAGCGCCAGCACCTGTTCCTTCCAGTCAGTGTCGCAGGTGTCACATTCTTCGATTAGCCCGGTTAATCTCTCGGACTGTTTTGTCTTGGTAAGATATCCAATGACGGCTCGTGCCGATTCCTCACGAAGAGGCGTGTCTTTTTCGAAAAATGCTATCAGGTCTTCAGCACTCTGCGCGCCTGCGTCCGCGGCCCATCTGGATTCAAGAAGACGGTATTCGTAAAGGGCATTGAGCGGATCCAGTTTGACCGTAAACTCCGCCATGGCGACGGCCTGTTCGTGCCGCCCGAGAGTGGACAGCAACTCGCTGTAATCCTCCATGATGTGATGTGCGTTTGGCCTGGTTTCCAGGGCCGTACGATACATGTCTTCTGCCTGCATCCACTGCCTGTTCCTGCGATAGGCGTTGCCCATCGCATGTAGGACGATGGGTTGGCTCGGGTCGAGAGCGTAGGCTTTCAGGGCAAACTCGTGCGCCCGGCTAAACGATGCGGCTGGGATGACCGGGTTGCCATCTTCGCTTTCCGTGAAAGCAGGCAAGGAATTGTAAACAAGCGAAAGTGCTGCCCAGGCAGCGGCAAAATCAGTGTCGATGCGAACACTTTCTCGCAGCAGGCGGCTCGCCTCTTCAACCCCATTTCCCCGCTGCTCGTAAAGGCCGATAGCTTGCACGTAAAGCTCATACGCCTTGGGGTCTGGAGCTGAATGTTTCTTTTGATCAGAAGCCTTCAATTGTAATGGAACTTCCAGCGCCTGGCCGATTTCAGAAGCAATTTTCGCCTGAACCTGAAAAATGTCCTGAAGGTCTTCGTCAAATACGTTTGACCAGATCAAGAAGCCGTCATCAGCCTGAACAAGTTGGGCTTCAATTCGAAAATCGTCCTGGGTCTGGCGGACGCTTCCCTCCAGAATGTATTCAACTCCAAGGGTTTTGCCGATGACACGCAGGTCTTCGTCCTTCGCCTTGTAACTGAACGAGGAACTCTGTCCTGGAACACGAAATTTCCCGGTTCTGGCCAGAGTGCTGATGATCTCGATCGTGAGGCCGTCGCTGAAACTGTCTTTTTCATCGCTCGCGCTGAGGTTCTTGAAGGGAAGGACTGCGATCGATTTTTGAACACTCCCGTTTGGCGTCTGTGTCACCGCCGGCGAAAATCGCTTGTAAATCGGGTTCGCCACGGAAAAAAGCAAGATTGCCAGAACCCCGATACCCAACAGATAGTCGCTTGTTACGGCAAACCTCGAAGACCGTGTATCCGCACCACTTGCCGGCGTCGTCCTCTGCAGACCGGATGGGCTCAACTCGTAAGCCCAGGCGAGAATACAGGCCATGGGAAACCCCAGCGCGAGCAATGTTGCGACCAGACTGTCTGTCCATTCGGGCAGTTTGAGCGAACTCTGCAAAACGATGGCGACTTGCAGGCACAACCAGGCGACAACAATGTATCCGGCCGCTGCTTTGATGACTTGGCGCCGTCTCAGTTCCGCAAAAAACGATCCTAAGGTGTTTCGATCATTCGCCTGTCGTTCTGACAGGGATAGGGGTGTGTTTCGGTTCTGGACGGTGCTCCGGGCCCGATGTGCGGGCAGCCGTGTTTGCGCGAGCGTAGTCTCAATTTCCGGTTCGACTTTGACGCGCACCTGCTCGGGCGAAACGGAAAACGAAGGGCCATTTTTCGGCCAGTCCAGGCGATTTAGTTCAAGATAGTCCTTCAGGTTTGCCGCGGCATAAAGGAAGGCGAGGCGCCGCATTCGGTCGTCGATCTTTTTGTGCGTGAAACTCAACCCGGCCGCGACCCTGGCCAGCAGATATTGGCTTTCCATGTAGGAAAGCCGGTCCCGTTCCTGCTCCTCGATCCAACCATTGGTTTCGTTTCGAAGCGTATAGACAATCTGCATGAGGCCGAGATCGTCCGCTCGTAAGCCGTGGCTGGGTCCCAGAGTGTGACGGCGACGCAGTTTTTCGAGAATTGTCTCCCAATAAACAGCATCGGGATTGCTTCGCGACGTCAAAAGATAGGCAACTTCGAAATACGCGTGATCGAAGAATAGAAACTGTTCGCTCTGATAGTCTGCAAGATCTATGAGGAAATATTCCGGATCCTGTCGGTTGGCGTGTCCAACCAATAGGTTCAGTCCATGCAGGTCGCCGTGACAACGCCCTGTCACCGCGCGGATCTGCAATCTGTCCGGCAGCTCTAACGCTCCCTCTGCGAACGCAAGCGGGTTGGGGTACCAGTGGCCTTCGAATGTGATGCTGGGAGCCGACAGGTCAAGATTGCATTCATCTGACAGGAAATCGTGAATGCGTCCACCCTCGGATGGATCTAGTCTGTGCCCGAGCCAGGATGCGAGCAGCTCCTGAGGCAAATGCATGCCACTGCTCAATTTGTAATCCTGGTTCCATACTGTGAAGAGTTCCCTGGCAAGTTGCCTGGTCACGGACAGTTGCCGTTCGAAAGTCACGTCGGGCCAGGGATCTGCATATTCCAATCCGCGCCCGGCAATGGTCGAGAGAATGGCAAACTGGTTGCCGGAGCGGACCGCGAAAAGCAGTCTTGGCAGGTGTTGCTTCGCAAAGTCAGGTGCGTCACTGATTGCTTGCATCAGCAGGTTGGATTCGCTCTGGTCTTCCTGTGTTAGATATCTGGTTTGGTCAAATTTCAGGATCACCTGACCGGTGTAACTCCGGCAATGGACATCGGCCACATAGACTTGCGCGCCGGATTTGCCTCCGCGCAGTTCCCGGCTCAGGCAAATTGTCCCCTCGGCGCCGAGTTTCTGCTGTACCAAAGGCAACAAATTCGCAAAGGCCTTGGGCCAGGGCAAGCCAGATTGCAAAGTCACCTCCACGATCAGCTTTGCTGACCACAACCTATGAATTCAAATTCAACCCAAGATCGGCCAAGTTACCTTCTGTTTCAACCGAGGCTTGGTCAGAATTGCCCGATTTCCAGATTTTGGTGCGCTAAATCAGCGACATGCAGGAATTGCCGCCTGATCGTTCCGCAAACCGCGGACGGCCGAGCGACCCAGAAGCTGAAATGCGAAAATGCCGTAAGGCGAACGCGTGCGATCAAACAAATTCAAAATAAACGTCGCCTGGAACACGCCTGGGCGCGACGCTCTGAACTTCATATGCCGGTAATCTATTCGACCGGCGCCGCCGCTCTCGTCGTCCTCCCTTTTTCGTCCGAAACGTCCCAGTCCAGGGAACCGATGGCAATATCGCCGACCGCCCAGAGCACATTGGCAATGCCGAACAGAATTCCGACCATTGTGCCGGTCGCGATTGCGGCGATCCCGGTCAACAGTCTCCATGGCAGTCTGGTCCACATTGAGGTGAGAAACGGGGCATTGGCTTTGACATTCTTTGGCACCCAGAACACCGACGGCATAGCGACTTTGGCTACGACAATAGTGACCGGTTGATCCAGTCTGCGTTCAAGCAGGCGTCCGATCCGGCTGCCGGGGTGAAACGGACCGGCCCGGGTCTTTTCCGGGCGAGAGTTCTGCGGGAACGCGTTGCACTCGAAAATACCGCCCTGATAGGTCATCAGGCTGGCAAAAAACACATAGATGCCGGTAAATATGGTCAAGCCGGGCAAGAGAGAGAGCTCGGTCCCCAGAAGAGTGCTCACGCCATATCCTGCAAGGCCAATTCCGCCGGCTGCGAGCATAAGTCCGCCAAGTTTCAGGAAAACCGGACTGGTGCGACACAGGCGCAATAGGGCCGATGCGGAAACGAAACTGACGGCACTGAACGTTATCCAGCTGGCTCCGTAGTAGAATGCCGCACCGACAAGACAGATACCGATAATGGATGCCGTCCGGTCAATCCAGATTTTCAACTTCTGCCCGGTGCTGCCGCTTGTGATGTGGTCGAACAGGATGGTGACCAGCACGATGACTGCCAGTCCGACCGTGACCAGGATATCGGGATAGTTGGTAAGTGCGGTTTCAACGCCGTCTAGCGGGTCTTGCTCGGCCTTGCCTCCAAGAGAGCGCAATCCGTTGTAGAGCGACAAAAATCCGCCGGTCCCGGCGATGGCAGCCAGTATGTTTCCGCCTTCGTAGCCCCAGAATTGTAGCTCGGGTGCAATTTGATGGATCTTTCTTTTAAGCGGCATGATCATGGAATGCCTGCGTGCCAATTGCGCTTATTCGGGTCGCCCCGTGGGGCAGTAATGCTCTTCCGGGTGCAGCCATTCAGGAGATGTTGGTACGGCCCAAAACAAACCACTTTCTCGCCGGCCACGCGCCAGTTAGAGCCCTCAGGCCAGAACGACCACGTTGGCGCCGACATTCACCCGTTCGTAAAGATCGATGATGTCCTGGTGCCACATGCGGATGCATCCGCTGGAGGCGTTGGTTCCGATGCTGCTTGGCTGGTTGGTGCTGTGAATGCGGTAAAGTGTGTCCTTGTTGCCTTGCCACAAATACAGGCCTCTGGCACCGATGGGGTTGTCCGGGCCGCCCTCCTGGCCGTTTCTATATCTTTCGAGGCTGGGGTCCCGCTCGATCATTTCATCCGGCGGAAACCACTTCGGCCATTCTCTCTTGTACCGAATGACGGCTTCGCCATTCCATGCAAAGCCGGCTCTCCCGACGCCAATTCCGTACCGGATCGCATAGCCGCCGGGCCGGATCAGATAGAGAAACTTGTTGTTCGGGTCGACGACAATCGTTCCTTCAGGGTAGCTGGTCGGATAATAGACTGTCTGGCGAAGGTATTGCGGATCGAAGCTCTGGTATTCGATCCCCGGCAGCGAAAAACCGCCATCAACAGTTGGCGCGTAGGCCAATGCGTAATCCGGTGTGCCGTCTGAAAGGGGATTGAGACCCGCTTGAAGTGTTGAGGTCTTCTGACTTTGGCATGCCGTCAGAAGCAAAGGAATTCCGGCAATAAAACTGCGGCGGCTTAAATCCAGCGCCATATTCGCATCCTTTCATCGGAGCACATGAGCCACTTGATTTTTCCTGCCGGAGATAACTTTGCGTGAAGCGGAAGTTGGTGTTCGGCGGGAATAAATATTCGACGAAATTAAACGGATAACCTGAAATAAAGGCAATACCATTATGGTAAACGGATCGTTAAAGTCATTACTGATCCGTAGAGATGCTAACTGAAAACCGTTGATATTTGAGGCTGACACTTGCCGCTGTCTCGAGTGCTGGAACGGATCCCATCCGTGATTTGCGGTTAGCTCAACTGTCAGTCCCGGTTTTGTTCCTTTTTGGGATGGAAGTGCCTTTGGGGAAGAATGTCTTCTTCCAGAAACGATCCCTGAGCGGCGATGACATGTCCCATCGGCACGAGCAGATTTCTGGCCGTTCCCTGACCTTTCAAAAGGCCTCCTCTAAGGTCCGGATCCGGCTCAGCGTGAGAACCACCGTCGCGTAGGGTACAAGTGTCGACAGCAATGCTGCCGAGGATCTGGGTTCCATCTCCCAATACTGTCTGGCCAAAAACACTCGGATTGTTGAGATAGCGGCCATGACTGCCAATTCGGATCTCCGCACCATTCCTGTTGGCCTTGGCAGTGAAACCGCCTTCACCGAACTGATTGTGATCTCCAATCGTAACGCAGCCGTGGGACGCAGAGACGAGTGTTCCGGAATGCAGGATGTTGGCATTCCCCAGCGAAATGGTCGTTTCCTTCGATGCCAGGAGAGTGACACCTGGATAAAGAACATTGTCCTTTCCGAAACTCACACCGGCGGATATCAGGGTTGAGAAGGGGTCCAGGACCAGATTGCCGTCCAGTAGGGCCATCATTCGGGAAATGGGCAAAAAGCCGCGCACCTGACGGGCGGCGTCTATTTTTTCGAAATCGATGTTCATTGAGATCCGGCCTATTGAAATTGAGTCGAAGTTTTCCAACGCTACCAATCGGGAATGCGTGGGCAAGGGGATTGATCACACGGCGTAGCAGTTTTGAGTTGTGGCAGACGCTGGTTGAGATGGTCCTCTAGGTTCGGGAGCTACTCCTGCCGGTTTTGTTCAGATCGAAGCTGGCGGCAAACTCCAGGAACGCGCGCACCTTGGCAAAATGTGCGGAATTCTCGGTAGGGGAAACGCAAATGGCACGACCGCTGGAACCGAGAAAATCGGTCAGCAAAGGAACCAGCTTTCCATTCTCCAAATCCTCACGAATGAGAAAAGAGGCCAGTCTCGCAACGCCGAGACCTTCGCGCGCCGCCGCGTGAATCGCCTCCCCAAAGGCAATCATTGCTGGAGGAACCTCCAGACCGAATGTCTGTTCGTTGCTCCGAAACATCCATTGCTGTTGAGGTTTTCCAGCAAGATCAAGAACGAGGCACCGATGTCGCAACAGGTCTCGTGGCGTCTCAGGAACGCCGTGTTGCTCAAGGTAGGAAGGTGCTGCACAGATGACCCAGGGGTTCATTTCCAGAACGCAGGCTCCGGATCCGGGGGAAGCGGTCGTCGATGACACGATAAGATCGGCTTCTTCTTTGTGCAAAGCTGATCCTTCAGGCAAAAGCCAGGGTGTTATTCTCGGAAAGCGGGATTGAAAAGCGCTCAGGACAGGAAGAAATCCTCGCGCTGCATAGGCTGCAATGATCCGTATTTTTAAGGTTCCGGCCAGTTCGGTTTCGGCAGAGGCTATCTCTGCGTCGGCGCGGGCCATCGCTTCAACAAGCCTGTTGCAGTGATCGAGGAACGCTTCTCCTTTGACTGTCAGCTTAAGGCTGCGTGTTGTACGCTCAAGCAGGCGATGGCCGAGCCGATCCTCCAAGCGCGTCAGTCGGCGGCTCAGTCCTGAAGGGGTTTTGCCCATCAGCTCGGCTGCGGCCGCAAAACTCCCTGTCTCAGCGATTGTTTTGAAGAGGTGATAGTCCGTCATCTGCATGATTATTCGTGATTATTTATTCGTAATATTTCATCTGACTTCATCATATTTCTATCGAAAAAATTGCGCTAGCCTGTTTTTGCAGACAGGGAACGGACCGATGCTGAAGTTTGATTTTCAAGGCGGCGAGATCGCTTTTTCCGACACTGAAATCGGAGAACCGCTTCTGTTGATCCCGGGGCTTGGAGGACAATTCGGATTCTGGTCGGCGGTTGCGGAAAGTTTAAGGCAAGACTTCCGTGTGATTTCGTTCGACCATCCCGGCAGCGGAAACTCGTTTCCCCTGGAGCAGCCGGTCACGGTTGAAATACTGGCAGAGCTCGCATTCAGTCTGCTTGACCATCTGAACATCAAAACTTGTCGCGTGATCGGCCAATCATTGGGCGGAGCGGTGGCGCAGAAGATGGCTCTGTCCCATCCCGAAAGGATCACCCGTCTGGTACTCAGCTCGACCTGGGCCTCGCCGGATGCAGGCTTTCTCAAGAGCTTCCGTTTGCGCCGTCAGATCCTGGAGGAGATGGGGCTTGCCGCATATGCAAAGGCGCAAGTCCTCTCGGTTCTGAATCCTGAGCAGATTGCCGCCGATCCTGCTGCTGCGGAAGACTGGGAACGCAAGACGGTCGCGACGAGCAATCGGCAAGCGTTGCTTGAGCGCATGGATGCGCTGATGGCCTTCGACTGCTCGGACGAAATTGCCGACATCAAGCAGCCGGTCATGGTTGTGGGAGCTGAAGACGATCTTGTCGTACCAAAGCACATGTCGCGGCAATTGGCGGACTTGATCCCGGGAGCGGTCTGCCGCTTCCTGCCGGCGGGCGGGCATTTTCTTCCGCTTACCCGTCCCGGCGACTATGTCAATCAGGTGCTTTCCTTCCTGCGGGGGGAGAGTGTTTCACGTCGTCCCGTTTCAGTCCTGATGATCGGTTGCGGGGCGATCGGACAATTTCTCTTGTCCGCAGCCAACAATTATCCTGATGTGACAATCGCAGCCGTGCTGGTGCCCCCGAACCGGGTTGAAAACTATGCCTCGCAATTCGGGCAGAGGTTGAAGATTGCCTGCAGGCTTGAGGATCTGGCTCATCTTCGGTTCGACTTCGCTATTGAGTGCGCAGGTCATGAAGGTTTGCAGATGTTTGGTGCTGACGTCCTGCGCAAAGGAATAAGGCTGGGGGTTCTATCCGCAGGCGCATTGAGTGACGCCGATATCCTCAAGGGGCTTGAAGACGCAGCGCTGGCGGGCGGTGCTCAATTGGAAATTCTGTCCGGCGCCATTGCCGGACTGGACGCACTGCGGGCACTTCAGGAAGCAGACTTGCAAGAGGTTCATCTGACCAGTCGCAAACCACCATCTGCATGGCGGGGAAGTGCTGCGGAACGGACCGTGGACCTGGACGCATGTGAAGCGGCGGTTGAACTGTTTTCAGGCCCGGCTCGGGAAGCTGCGCAGCTCTATCCAAAAAACGCAAATGTCGCAGCTGCCATCGCGCTTGCCGGTCTTGGTTTTGACCGGACCGAGATTACTTTGATCGCCGATCCGGATGTCACCGAGAACGGCCATGAATTGAGGGTGGTCGGAAACTTCGGCACGTTCACCACCAGGCTTGAGAGCCCGTCTCTGCCTGACAATCCCCGCACTTCGGCGATGGCCGCGCTGTCTGCCCTGGCAGCTATCAGGCAGCGTCGGGCGGGACTGGTTTGATACAAGGAAAACAGAATGGCAATTCGACAAAAAACAGTCGTCCCGGTTCGCATGGAAGCAAGCTGTCCGACGCATGCGCGAACCGAAGTCTCGGTGAGAGATCTGGTTGCGGTGATGGACGAACCGGTGGAGCGCGGCGGCACAAATCGGGGAGCGTCGCCCACGGAAACGGTTTGTGCGGCGTTGCTGGCCTGTACAAACGTCATCCTGCATCGCTGCGCAGCGGCTGCCGGTCTCGACATTCAGTCACTTGACCTTGCATTGAACGCAAGTTTCGACCGCAGAGGCGTGATGCTTGAGGAAGAAATCGATACGCCGTTTCCGGACGTTGAATTGAACATCACCCTCTCGGCGCTGGGCACTGAAGCAGCTCTTCAGGAGACCAAGACGAACCTGAAACGCTTCTGCCCGGTTTCGAAACTGTTTGCCGGCAGTGGCAGCACGATTACTGAAAACTGGTCGGTCACATTACAGAACAAGGAAAGTGCCCATGACGATGTTTGATCACAATTCTCAGCCGCTTGAAGAGTGGCGCCCGGGCGTGCGAACCCAGATGCGGGTCTCATCGGTCAACGGCGCCTATCAGCTCTGCATTTTCGATCAATTCTGCGATCCCGGCATGGGCGCGCCGCTGCATCTTCATGCGGTCGAAGAGGTTCTGGAGGTGATGGAAGGCACGGCGGAAATCTGGTGCGGAGGTGAAACCTACCACGCAAGCGCAAATCAGAGTGTGCTGATCCCGGCCGGAAGCAAACATGGTTTCCGCAACAACGGCGAAGGCGTGTTGCATGTCCGCGCGACACTGGCTGCTCCGATCTTCGAGGCGTCTTACGACGACCGTGACGAGTTATCGCGCAGATGGGTTCGCTAACAAGGCGGTACCGAGGTCTGAAGAGCGAAGAACCGGTTGGTGCAGCGCTCTTCAAACCTTTAACATTCTTCCAGCATAAGAACTGAAGTTGCTGGCCTTAGTCGCCAGCAACAAAGTAATGCAGCGTTCCGTCTGGCCCGATGCCGACCCTGTAGAAGGTCCAGGCACCAAATTCCTGCATCTCCGCGAAGTCACCTGCCGTTACGATGCGGAACATTTCGACTTTCTGGTCGGGGGCTAGGTTGTCCAGCGGATAGCGGGCGAAGTAGGGCCAGACATACATTTCCTGTGGTGTTCCGGCATCTACATGAACGAAACCCGCGTCCAGGGTGTCGGCCAGGATAGCCAGGATTTCGTAGCCTTCACCATCACCGGAACTGGACTTCAGAAAGTCGATAGGATCCTCAATCTCGCCAAACGAAAGAGTAGGTGGCAGCTCATTGCTTTCCAACACCATGCGCAACCGCTCCATGTCGCCGAGCAGGGCCGCCTCCCGTAGCTGGGAGTGCATGCGCGAAACCGGCTTTGGCAGGACCGAAGTATTGTACAGAACCTGCGGCGGAGCACCGTCCTCGTCAGATCCTGCTTGCGTTTCAGGAGGAGAGGGCGCTTGCTGGTTCTCTCCGCTTGCCGGCACGGAGAGTTCCTCCGAAGGGATCGGAGCAGACTGCGTTTCCTCAGTCGGGGTGACCGGAATTGTTTCGGTCATGACTGTTTTGGCAAAGCCGGCCGAGCAGGAGAATGAAGCGATCAGGAGTGCCGCCGCAAATGTCCGTCCCATGGCGATTTCCTTCTGGTTTTCCACCCGTGTGCCCCTTGGGGACCTTCCTTAAACAATTCGTGCGATAGTTGGAACCGCGCTGTCAGGAAATTCCCATTCTTGTCACGATGCTTTTCGACCGCTATCGAAGGCGCAATCGCTCCGAAACCGATTCCGAGGTTCGACAGAAAAGGACCGGCTGTGACATTTCTGGAATATGCGCTGATCGGGTACTTTATCGGCATTCTCACCACAGCACCTGTCGGTCCGGTCAATGTGATGGCCATTCAACACGCAGTTCGTGGCGGTTTTCGGCATGGTGTCCTGGTTGGATTGGGTGCGGTTCTCGCCGATACAATTTACGCCACTGCCGCGATCTTCAGTGTCTCCGCCGTGACAACGTTCATCGAAGATCAGTTCAGTCTGATTGAGATCGTCGGCGGTGCGCTGCTGATCCTGTTCGGTATCAAGATCTGGAATACCCATCCGCATCTGGAAAAGAATGGCGATGGTGAAGAGTACAGATACATCGGGGACGTGACCGCGGCTTTTTTCCTGGCAATCACCAATCCCGGTACGATATTGGCATTCGCTGCCATATTTGGTGGGCTTGGGGAATTTCGGCCGCCCCACGGGGAACATGCCGGCGCATTGATGATGATCGCAGGCGTTTCTGCCGGTGCGACTTCCTGGTGGATAATGGTCTCGGCAACCGTCTCGCATTTCAGGGCACGAATCGACGACAGGTGGCTCGACCGGGCGAACCATATCGCCGGATTCATTCTGGTCGCCTTTGGCGCTCTGATCTATCTGAAACTGGCGGTGGACAGAATCTGACAGGCGGATTTGACCGATTGCAAACTGCAAACCCGACGGGCGAATGCGGGCGCCTTTCACAGTTTCCGATTTCAGAATCACAAAGGCCGGACTGGCCGGCCTCATTTTCGTATGTTGCCGCGCTTACTGCAGAACGCGGTTGACGGTGTAATCACCTTGCAGGATGCGATCCGGCAATCCTTCCGCCAGCTTGGCGACTGCGTCTTCGCCATATGCAGCTACAAGGTCGGCGAGTGCGGTGAACATTGCCGCATGCGCGACCGCGTCCGCATCCACACCGTTGGCGATTGCTTCGGCCCACGCGTCAGAAATGAACCCGAGCGCGGCACGCCTTATGTCTTCGTCTTCGGCAAATTCGGCTTCCATCGCCGCTTCAGCATAATCGTCGTTAATCATTCGTTCCCTTACCGGTCCTTCCCGAACGCCTGGAGACAACCCCAACGTGTTCCTGCCCCGAATCTGATGATTTGATCCTAGCACGGCTAACCGCGCTGATAAGTAACCGTGAACGCAAACTTAACGGCCACCCACAAATTTGATTCAAAAGGTTAACCAAGTCGTAACAATTCGACGATTTTTGCTGAATTCAGCGGCCGTAACGGCTGGTAACGTCGCTGATAATGGTTTCGCCCTCGGTCAGATACTGTCCCATTGCGATACGGGCAGCATCCGTACAATCCCTGTAAGCGACTGAAAATCCACGATAACCCTGGTTGAAACGTTCAATGAAACGCCGCCGGCGGTTTTCATCGATGGTTTCGGCGTCCAGAAAGTCTTCCATCTGGTCGCGCCAGCTCGGAGTGTCATTTTCTTTGCATAACGGGCGAAGGAAATGCAGAGCACCGAAAATTTCCGACAGTCGCATAAGTTGCTGTTCGTAAGGAGGTGCGTCGATCCCGGTCTCTTGCGCAGCCGTGATTTGCCCGGGCAGCAACAACCCCGTCGCGGCAGTGAGCACAACCCGGTAAACGACAAATTGTAGGCGCAAGGTCCTCATGAGCGGATCATGCGCATAAGGTCCGCCTATCGCAAGCGCTATGGTCCTTTGATCCCAAGAATTGGCAGATCAGGGTGAAAGGCGTGTACGACGAATGCGAAAGTGACGTCGTGAACAAGCAGAACCTCTTCCGCCTTTCCGGTTCTGATCGCTTCAACGGAGCCGACGGCCCGTCCGCTTCCCGTCTCGCTTCGGTCAAGAACGGAAGCCTGTTCGCCAGTCCAGCGCAGCTGTACGGCATCGGACAACGCGACGGAGCCTTTGTTTCGAATATGCTCCAGCGTCGCGGCAAAGGTCTGGCTATCGTCTCGCACCACCACGACACGCGCCATCGGATTGATGTTGTCCGGCAGTTCTCCCTGATAAAGCGGGTATGGGGCGGACCGGCTGTCATATCCGACATAAGGATTGCGCCCGTAATTGCGCCGGGGCGGCACCGGCCGGGCCAGGACTTCGGCATCGGGATGTTCTCGCCGGAATTCGCTGAACGCAACCACCCTGGAGGGGATCATCTTCAGATCCCGGCCTGAGTGTTTTCCGACAATGCCCTTGCCGGTAAATTGCTGCCACCAGGTCTCGCTTTGCCGGTCATACATCACGAGGTCCGAATTTCTGAGAAGGCCGGTCGTTCCGAAGTCGAGAACGTCGTTGTCGAGGCGTCTGTCGAAGACGATGGAGGAATTGCACAAGGGGCAGTAGGTCACCGAAACCGGTATGGAGCCGATGTGGTCATTGACGATTTCATGCCAGATCAGGATCTGAAGCGGATAGGCCTTGATGGTTTCGTCCAGTTCTAGCCGGATCACCGGTTCCCGGTCCCCCAGCCACGAAATGTCACGCGCTTTTTCGAACCTCGGATCGTCTATTGAGGGAATGCCGTCCTTTGGCGGGCCACCGGAGAAAATCGTGTCAAGGTTGACGGTCGCCTTGGAAAAGTCCGTCGTAAAGCCGGCGCGCCGCCATTGGTCCGGGTTGGCCAGAACCGCAGTCGAGACAAGGATCGTAAGAAGACCGGCCAGCAGCAGTTTGATGAATGATGCTTTGAAAACCCAATTTGCCTGCCACATGTCAAGTCTCCAGACCTGTCAGATCTGGCTTTATGGTCCTCGACAATGAGTGCAATTGGGAATCACAGTACTGCAAACCTGTGTGAACCGGTTTGCAGTGAGACCGTCAAGGCAGATGACGGCGGATGCGCTCCGGTGTTCCGGGCGTCGTTGGCCGGTTGTCAGTCTCATCCGGGTGAACCCATTCGATCGCAGCTGCGTCGTCACCGGCGATGGCTTCGCCGGAAACATATTCGCCGGAAAAAATCGTCAGAACGAAATGCGTGACAACCTTGTCGTCTTCGTCGCGCTGAATGGAATCGAAGGTCTCCACAGGGGCGGCGAGTGAAGCTGTGACGCCGGTTTCTTCCAGAAGTTCACGTTCTGCTGCTTCGATCAGGGTTTCACCAAGTTCAACCACTCCCCCAGGCAGGCTCCAATGGTCCTTGAAAGGCGGTTTGCTGCGCTTGACCATCAGCGCATGGCCATCTCGGTGACACAAAACGCTGACGCCGACGCGCGGGACTGCTGGATAAAACCGTGACATGCGCTCTTTACCTGAAGGTGAGGACCCTAGGCGAACAGAGCGTCGATTTCCGCCTGTGCGCCGTCGCCTTCATGTTGGGTTGCTTCAGGCTCAACATGACCGTGAATGACAGCTCCGGCAACCGCGATCAGTGGCTTGATGTCATGCGTTGCCTTGTCAGCGACTTCTGCGGCGATCGCCGCAGGGTCGGAAGCCTGGCGCAGCTGATCCTGGATCTGACCGACCAGCGCGTTGATTTCGGCGACTTGAGCTTCCAGGTGTTCACGCAGGTGTGATGGTGCAGCGAAATAGGCCTGAATGGCCAGCTGCTTGTCCTTGAAAGTCGAATTCTCAAAGTGCCCCTCATAGTCCAGGGGCTCCCATTCAAGCACATCTTCCGCACAATCGGGCATGTCCGGAAGCATTTCGAGAAGCATCATCACTTCGTTGAAATGATTGAGGTAATCGGTCGCAAGTCCGGTATTGGGATTGATATTGGCCTGCTCCAGCCTTTCAGCTGCCAGATCTCCGGCGCCCAAAACTGGACCCACAAATTCCATATCTGCCCCCTGTTATTGCCTTGAGGACTAAGCTACTTCTTTTTTGTTTCCAATTGCCTAACTTTGCAGCACTTGTGGATTGACCGATCGAAGGCTGAAAGGTTCCGGAACGGAGTTAGCTACATGTGTGGTCGCCTGGCCCTTACAACACCGCCTGATGCCGTTCGGGATTTCTTCAGCTACACGGACCAGCCGAATTTCCCGCCCCGCTTCAATATTGCCCCGACACAGCCGATTGCGACAGTGCGTTATGAATATGGCAAGCGCCGCTTCCACCTGGTCCGCTGGGGGCTGATTCCATCCTGGGTGAAAGACCCGGCGAGTTTTTCCCTGCTGGTCAACGCCAGGGCCGAAACAGCAGTTGAAAAACCTTCCTTTCGCGCAGCCATGAGGCATCATCGCTGCCTGATCCCGGCCTCCGGGTTTTACGAATGGCGCCGGACGCCTGAGGGAAAGCAGCCCTACTGGATCAGGCCGGCAGATGGCGACATCATGGCTTTTGCAGGCCTTTGGGATACGTGGTCGGACCCCGACGGAGGCGATATGGACACCGGCGCCATTCTGACAATTCAGTCCAACCGGATGATGTCGAACATCCATCACCGGATGCCCGTGATCCTGAAGCCTGAGTCTTTTGAGACCTGGCTCGACACTGCCAATGTCGATACGCGTGAGGCCAAAAAAATGCTGCGGCCGATCGAAGACGACTTCCTGGTGGCGACCCCCATCACAAATCGTGTGAACAAGGTGGTCAATGACGATGAAGATATTCAGCGTGCGGCAGAACCGGAAGAGCTGGTTCTTGCGACGCCGTCAGAACAATCCCCGGGGTCAGGCAAAAGATGCAGCCCTGATGACAGCCAGCTGGATTTGTTCTGAGACAGCTTCAGTTTTGCCGTGCAAATGAAGTCCTGCCGGTGTAGGGGAGGCGACCATGAGCAAAGACGATACATCTCCTGCCGAACTTGAAGGCGAACCTGAGAACGAGGCACTGGCCGAGGCCTATAATCGCGGCCTTGCCTTGCAGAAGTCCGGCGACTTGACTGGTGCCGAAAAGGCTTTTCGCGAAGTTCTGGAGCTCGACCCGGAGGATTCAGGCGGTGCCAGCATTCGCCTTGCTGCGATTGGCGCGGAGAATGCTCCGGACAAGATGCCGGACGCCTATGTAGCGACACTGTTCGACCAGCATGCCGATGTCTTTGACGAGATCCTCGTTGATGAACTGGGATATTGCGTTCCTTTGTTGCTGCGCGAATTGATCCAGCGCCTCGGAATCGGTCCGTTTGAACGGCTACTCGACCTTGGCTGCGGTACTGGTCTGACAGGTATGGCGCTTGCCGATTGCACCACGCATCGGACAGGTATTGATCTTTCCGAACGCATTGTCGAACTCGCCTACGATCGGGAAGTTTATGAGGATCTCTATGTCGGAGAAGCTGTCGAATTCCTTCAGGAATTCGAAGAAGAAGACGGTTCACGTCCCACATGGGATCTGATCGCGGCAACGGACGTCTTTCCGTATCTCGGATCGGTGGAGCCATTCCTTCAAGGGGCGGTGGACCGACTCGCTCCCAAAGGGTACCTGGCTTTTTCAACCGAAACGCTTCCAGCGGATGCGTTGCAGGGCAGGAACTACATGGTTGGCCCCAAGAGCCGGTTCGCACAGGCTGAAAGCTACATCAGGTCATCGCTGGACGATGCCGGTTTTGAGATCCTGGCCATGGATCCAATCACCGTCAGACTGGAAGAAGGCGACCCGGTGCCCGGCCACCTGGTGATGGCGCAATTGCGCTAAGGCCTTGGTTCCGAAAGCAGGTCTATTTCAGAAAATAGAATTCTCGCCGAAGAGCGGAATTGTGCCAGGGCGACTGAGAACCGTTGGTAGATGCATAAACGTCCGCCTTTACGCGCTTCATCATCAGTTCGATCTCCAGACCCGGAGTTTCGATGTGTTTCAGCAGTGCGGTCGTGAAAGGACTGTTTCTGCCGTCGCCATCGAGCGCGACATCGCCTGGGGCGGTGGCAAAACCGATCAGGATGTTGCCGCCGCCGGCCTCGGGGGCTGCCAGTCCGCGTTTTATAAAGGAACTGCGGCTGGTGGCGAGCGTCCGGGAAAAGCGTCGTGACAGCGGATTGTCCCGACAGGCATCCAGAAGCGCTATGGAAAGGCGGCCGGGTGCATTCATGTAGTCAAGGATCGTTCCCAGTTCGATCGTCTCGAAATCGACAGCGGTGGAATCTTCAAGCTTGGCGTCGATCGGGATCAGGAAATTCTTCCCGCCCATCTGCATCGCATGCCCGGCATAAAAGAACAGGGCGACATCGGCATCCCGGATTGTTCGAACAAAGGAACGGATGGTGCTTTCCATCGCAGGTTTGCTTTGGTCGAGTCCGAGTATCACGGTGAACCCGAGGCGCTCCAGTGACACGGTCAGGCCGGTCGCATCGTTCTTCGGATTGGGAAGAGGCGGAGCGTGCACATAAGCGGAGTTGCCGAGGATCAGCGCAACACGCTTTCCTTCCGGGAGTGTGGAAAGATCCGGCAGTTTGGGACTTGTCGCGGGGGCAGATGCTGTTGCTTCGTTTCCTGCGTCTGGTGAAGGGCTTGTGTCAGGCCCGATTGTCGGCACTTCGGCCGTTGCCGACTGATGTTTCGCCGCATCAATGTGACGCCCGTAGGCCCAACCGCGCATGCCATTGCGAAGCTCAATCTCGAACCACGCGCCCTGTTGCGCGAGCATCTCGACTCGGGTTCCTTCAAGAAGACGGGCAATCTCCGGAGAACCAGTGCCTGCGCCGGAACGCAGGGACAGGTACGTGTCGCCGCTGTTGCTCAGATCGCCGACCATACCCTGTCGGGGTGGCGAGATTGCCCGAACCGGGGCCGGGGAGGCAGGGGCTGCGACTGAAGGCGTTTGCGGAGTTGAGGCGGAAGGATAGTTGGGCGCTGTTGCGATGTATTTGCTGTAAGCCCATCCGGATCGACCATTCTGCAGGGCTACATTAAGCCACGATCCGCTTCTTCCGAGGATCGTCAAAGGGGTGTTTTCGCGAAGACGGGCAATCTCCTGGTAGCGGGTGCCCGGGCCGGTTCTCAAGGAAAGGAAATTGTCGCCCCGCGGATCGAGCCCTGTGACATATGCCTGTCCGGACAAGGAAGGTGAGGGTGTGGCCGGAGGAGATCCTCCCGAAAGACGTGTTGCGGCGAAAAGGGACGGAGAGGGCCCGCCCGTAACGCCTGTTGCCGACCAGACAACGAACTGAAAGCGCTGACCGTTGTGAAAGTAGCTGTCGCCCGGAATGGCACCCGTTCCAATAAGCCTGCTTTTAAGGGTATTGCCCGCAGGCTGCGTCATCCAGCCGAGCGTGACGGCAAACCATCCGTTGTTCGATTGGAAAACCGTCGCTTGCGGAAAACGTCCGGCAAATCCGCGCGCAACCTGGATTGCCGCACCGGCATCGGGGCGGCTGGCCACGACGAGCCAGCCACTGTTGCCACCGGGCATGACCGAAGCGTTCGCTGCGGACGCAGACAAGATGAGCAGTAAAAGCAGAAATGCCCGAAGTTGCTGAAACTTCATCCGCTTTACTGCAACGAACTCATTCCCGGTCATGCTCGGTTCTCCAGCACCGGAGATCTCTTGCGAGATCCTCGATGTTCCGGCTGGTCCGAAGCCTCGATTGGTGAAAGATCCGGCTCATCGCACCAACGCTCAATTACATCGAGTATGCCATGGCTTGTACTGATTTACAGGAGCTTGAGCATTTTCCGGTCGGTGCGTAAACCACCTCCGTCCCGTCCGAAGATGGTTGGTCACCGATGTTTAGGATCGGTTGCCGCGACCTTCATCCTCAGATAGGGCTCACCGTTGGAGGTTTTCTCCACGGCAATGCCGTCTTCATCGACAATGCAACTCACCCGGCTCCGGAAGGATGAAAAACTGTCGAATGTCACGACATCGACCGGTTGATCGAACTGCACGTCGACGCGGATGTGATCATGTTGGCCAACCTTGGAGAGCCCCCGTATTTCTCCTGCGAACGCCTGTCGCATGTAGGTTCCCGAAACCCGGTCTCCCACAGCGAATGGCCTTGCGGAGCTGTTCCGTGCAGAGGCGCAGGCGGTGTTCCAGTCTCTGAAACCATGTTGTTTCGAAACCAGCTCCAGCGCCTGGGCATGAGAGAGGGATTGGCCGTTTTCCGCCAACGCGGTTCGTAGTCGTTTTGCCTGGATTTTTAGTTCGGCGATGTTTGCGAGTGTCATGGAGGCACCTTTTCAAGAAAGACAGGCAATCATGAATGGGGCCCGCGTTGCCATTCGCCTGCACATGCTTGCGAAGGTCTGCCAATCACGGCGACTGCTGTCTGCCGGAGGGGATTCACCTGGGCTTTCGCCTGCGGGCGGCCGGCTCCCTCAAACCGCCGTCAGGCATAGAGACCCACACTGACCTTGTCAACGCAGACAAAAGAAAAGCCGCATTTGCGGCTTCAAGTTGAGGGAGGTGAGATAAATCCGTTGGTTTTGTCCGGCATGTGGCGGTGTTCGGCTGCCACATGCCCCTCGAGGGCTGTCAAAAGCTGGTCAGGCGTGAACCAGGCGCTTCAGCAACTCCACTTCCTGCGCAAGCGCATTGTCCTTTGTCAGCAGGTTTTCGATCTTGCGAACGGCGTGCAAGACGGTCGTGTGGTCGCGATTGCCGAACCGTCGCCCGATTTCCGGGAGGGAACGTCCGGTGATCACCTTGGCAATGTACATTGCGATCTGGCGTGGACGCACCAGTGTGCGAGCCCGACAGGAGGACAGAAGGTCAGCCTTGGTCACGCAGAAATGCTTGCAGACGACCTGTTGAATTTCCTCCACCTTGATGGTGCGAGGTTCGCCGATCCGGACCAGGTCATGCAATGTCTTCTCGGCAAGGTCCAGTGTAACCGGTTGTTTGGTCAGCTGGTTGTGGGCGTAGAGACGGTTCAGAGCGCCTTCCAGATCACGCACCGAGGAGATGACGTGACGCGCGATGTAATCAAGGACATTGTCCGGTATCGAAGCAGTGAGGTGTACCTGGCGCGCCGAGGCGACACACTTCGTCAGGATGTCGTATCTCAAGGCATAGTCGGCAGGATGAATGCCGGAAATGACGCCGGACTGAATGCGGTGCCGCAAGCGCGATGGCAGCGTATCGAGTATCTCCGGCGCCCGGTCCGCAACCATGATGACCTGAGAGGGAGCTTCCATCAGCACGTCAAGTGTTTTGCTGAACTCTTCCTGGTCCTGCTTGCCATGCAGAAATTGCAGATCGTCAATGAGCAGCAGGTCGATCGACTTCATGGCCTGGCGCAGAACCGGATAGGCCGGTGTGCGCAGGGCCGGCACCAGGTGGTACATGAAGAACTCGGCTGACAGGTAGGCGACATGCCGTCCCGTCTTGCGTGCCTCAGCGGCAGTCGCCTGCAGTAAGTGTGTCTTGCCGGTGCCGGTGGAAGCATGAATGTAAAGAAGCTCTGGTGCACTTTCACGGCCGACGGCCATTTGGCGTACAGCGGCGCAAGCGTGACTGTTCGATGGCCCCTCGGCAAAGGTGCCGAAGGTCAGTCTTGGGTTGAGTGGTGCGCCGTTCAAAAAGGCCATGGCTGCTTCATCGCCCGTATCGGCAAGGCAGGGGAAGGCTGAATTGCCGGGCTGCAAGCCGATTTCTTCCTGCAGGCTTGAAACATTGTCATCGACAGAAGTTCTACCGCTGATCCGGCGAGCGGTGATTGCCTTGGGAGGTTGCGTTTGCTGGATGTTCCGTGGCCTCAGAGCGCTGCGTACCGTGAACTCGATCCGGGTGATTTCGTTCTGCTCGCGTTTCCATAGTCCGACGAGCTTCTTCCCGTAATTGCTTTCGATCCAGTTCTTCAGGAAACGGGTTGGAACCGACAGCCGCACTGCATCGCCTGTGGTCTCCTCGTGTTTCACTCTTCCGAACCAGTTGGAGAAAGCGTCTTCCCCAAGTTCACTTCGAAGTTCTTCCTTTACGCGCTCCCAATGATCCAAACGGGCTAGGTCTTGAACCTGCATGATGGCCTCCATCAGAGGGAGTGTTATGCCTCTCCCTCACGTGCACTGTCGAAGAGCAGCTTTTCCGCCTTCGCTGCCCTTTGCTTTGTTGATCTGGTGGCAGTTTCGGTGCCCTCCGATCGTATGGCTTATCCTTGCCGGGTAGTTGCCATTAACCTTTTACTTACCATCCTTTCAAATAGCTTCTTTTTATGAGGTCATAGACCGCATGCACTTCGAAGATCACAGATGAGAGGGGAAACGCATGCGAAGTTCGCATGTAGATTCATGCTACCTGGTAGCGAAGAAATCTTTTGTGTGCCCCCACACTGTTTATTTCTTCTTTCGATGTTCTGATTATGTCTGCAGACGCGGTGGTTTTATTAAGAGAAAATTAACTTTCGGGGGCGTTTTCCACCGATTTCCGGAATTTTGCTTGGAAAATCGTCAAATTCATCGATGCGTATTTCGATAGATAGCAAGATACCTTGTTATTATTAACAAGGGTTTTGGGCCTGATTGTTGCCCGTTCCAAGTTTTTTCAGAGAGCAATTTAATGAGGCGGCAAAACAAGAGGCTTGAAGTAGCCTTGAGCGATGCCTCTGGCTTGGGCTCGGCAAGCAAATAGACAGCTTCCGGATTCGGCAGCTGTCCGATTAAGAAAGGTGCGGATTGGCTATTCAGAGAACCCGTCCCGGGTTCAGGAGATCTTTTGGATCAAACGCCGTTTTGATCCGTTGCATGAGCTCCATTTCGATGCCCGATTTAACATCTTTCAGGAGATCCCGTTTCAGGCGGCCAATACCGTGTTCTGCGGAAATGCTGCCACCGAAATCATGAACGATGCCGTGAACGATTGCGTTCATTTCATCCCACTTTGAAAGATACTCTTCCTTGTCCGCACCGATCGGCTGGCTGACATTGAAGTGAATGTTGCCATCGCCGATATGCCCGAAGGGCACGGGCCGGCAGCCCGGCACGAATTCGCCAACGGCGGCCATTGCCTTGTCCAGGAAGTCCGGAATGGACGCAACCGGAACCGACACGTCGTGCTTGATGGATCCGCCTTCGGGTTTTTGCACTTCCGACATGCCGTGACGGATATGCCAGAAATCCTGGACCTGCGAGAGGCTTTGCGCAAAGGCCGCGTCTTCCACCAGGCCTTCTTCGAACGCTTCACCCAGGATGCTCTCCAGAAGATCCCGCACGGGAAAAGCCTCTGAACCGCTGGAGAGTTCCATCAGCACATACCAGGCGTGTTCGCTCTCAAGCGGGTCGCGGGCTCCGTCCAGGTGCCTGAGGCAGAACTCGACGCCCACGCGGGGCATGATTTCGAAACCTGTCAGCACCGGTCCTGCTTGTGCCTTTGCCAGCGTGAACAACTTGAGTGCGGCTTGCGGATTCGGAAGGCCGACGAAAGCGGCTTCCAGTTTTTTCGGTTTTGGAAAAAGTTTGAGCGCGGCGGCCGTAATAATCCCCAGGGTGCCCTCCGCGCCGATAAATAATTGTTTCAAATCATAACCGGTATTGTCCTTGCGAAGGGTCCTCAATCCATTCCAGATCTCACCGGTCGGCAGGACAACTTCGAGGCCCAAAACGAGGTCGCGTGTGTTGCCATAAGCAAGGACGGCGGTCCCGCCGGCATTGGTCGAAATGTTGCCGCCGATCTGGCATGAGCCCTGCGCGCCGAGCGACAACGGGAACAGCCGGTCGGCCTTGTCGGCCTCATTCTGGAGCGTTTCAAGAACCACTCCGGCCTCCACCGTGATCGTGAAACCCACCGGGTCGACGGATCGGATCTTGTTGAGACGCGAGAGTGAAAGGACGATTTCATCCCCGGTTTCCTGCGGGATTTGCCCGCCCACCAGACCGGTGTTGCCACCTTGCGGTACGATTTTCAGCCCTTGCTCATAGGCATATGTCATCACCTTGCTGACTTCTTCCGTGGTGCCCGGGCGCAGGACAATCGGAGTGACGCCCTGATAAAGGTCGCGCCATTCGGTCAGGTAGGGAGCCTGGTCGTCAGGAGTGGTCAATACGTTCGCTGCACCGATCAGATCAGCGAAGCGGGCGGCATGGGAAGAGCGCTCCATGAGCGAGGTCCTCGTGCGGTTTGAAAGTGAAATTCGGGCGTCAACATAGTGACTGTTGTCGCCGCCGTCGACGCTTCATTCCAACTCCGGGTCACTTGAAGGAACAAACCCCTTGTGCCATAGGAGGCCAGCCCGCTCGGGGTGTAATGGAATTCTTTTCGGAGATGACGATGGCGGAAACGCGCGGACTGATGAACGGCAAACGCGGCCTGATCATGGGCGTGGCAAACAACAAATCAATTGCCTGGGGTATTGCCAAAGCGCTGGCCGACGCAGGAGCCGAATTGGCGCTCACCTATCAGGGTGACGCATTGAAAAAGCGTGTCGAGCCGCTTGCTGATCAGTTGGGGGCATTTGTTGCCGGACACTGCGATGTAACTGATGGTGACACGATCGACGCGGTCTTCAAGAACCTTGAAGACAAATGGGGAAAGATCGACTTTGTCGTTCACGCGGTTGCATTTTCGGACAAGACGGAACTGACCGGGCGGTTTGTTGATACGTCTTCCGACAATTTCAACCGGACGATGGACATTTCCTGCTATTCTCTGACCGCGGTTACGCAGCGGGCGGAAAAGCTGATGGCCGACGGTGGATCCATTCTGACGCTGACCTATTACGGCGCTGAAAAAGTCATGCCGCATTACAACGTCATGGGTGTTGCAAAGGCAGCGCTGGAAACCAGTGTGAAGTATCTGGCGATGGATCTCGGTCCGCAGAACATCCGCGTAAACGCGATTTCCGCCGGTCCCATAAAAACGCTTGCAGCCTCCGGCATTGGCGACTTCCGCTACATCCTGAAGTGGAACGAATACAACTCGCCTCTGCGCCGCACCGTGACGATTGAAGAAGTTGGAGACAGTGCCCTGTTCCTTCTGTCCGATCTTGGTCGCGGAGTGACCGGCGAAATCCAGCATGTGGACTGCGGTTACAACATCGTCGGCATGAAGGCGGTTGATGCACCTGACATATCGGTCGTGAAAGACTAATCGTTTTAGGGTCAAGGGACCCAGAGTGGCCGGTTTCTGACCGGCCATTTTTTATTCACGCTCTGGCCTCATAAGACCGGAGCGTTCTTCATTTCGGACTTTCTCATGAGCACCATTCAATCCGCCAGGGAACCTGGCCTTTTGCCGAAACTGCATGACCCGGAGCTGCTGATTTTTATCCGTCACGGGCAGACGGACTGGAACGCGGAAGGTCGCATGCAGGGGCAGCGTGACATACCTTTGAACCGGACGGGTGAGGGGCAGGCAACCGGGAACGGCGAAAGACTGAGAGCCTTTTTCGAAATCGAGAACATCGATCCGGCGTCACTCGATTTTGTTTCGTCGCCCCTGGACCGGACACGTGCGACCATGGAACTGTTGAGACAGGCCATGGGATTGGAGGCTGCCACATACCGCCTGGAAGACCAGTTGAAGGAAATTACTTTCGGCGACTGGGAAGGCTTCACGCTGGAGGATCTGGCAGACGAGGAGCAGGACAGGCTCCTGCATCGCAAGGCGGACAAGTGGGGCTTCGTTCCTCCAAACGGTGAGAGCTACAGGATGCTGGCCGATCGAATCGGTGCCTGGCTGAAGACCGTGGACAAACCTTCCGTGGTGGTTTCCCATGGCGGTGTCTACCGGGTCATGCGTGGTTTGCTCGAGGGGCTGGATACGGTCACTGTTCCAAAGCTGGACGTTCCCCAGGACAAGGTGTTCGTCTGGCGCAACAGCCGTTTTGAAGAAGTCTGATAGAACTGCCGTTGAACTGGTGGTCTCGCATTCCTGATCCAGTGCACCGGTAGCGTCACAAAGAGTTGACCGCATTCACATGCGGGCTTTGTGATCGCATGGCCATGGTCTGACGTAGGCAACCAGAGCAAGCCCGGCTTGCAAGGTCGTGACCAGGGGTAGGTTCCGTGTCTGCTGAAGATTTTTATAGCGAGTTACCGAGTTTTTCCGACTTCAGCGCCGCCGGAGCTCTGGACGATTACCGACCGGTTCCAGACGATTGGTTTGTCCTGGCCGCTGATATCGTTCGTTCCGGCGACGCCGTCGCCGAAGGACGTTACAAGGACGTCAACATGATCGGGGCTGCCGTCATTGCGGCGGTCCTGAACAGCGTTGGCCGTGAGCGTGTGCCGTTCGTGTTCGGCGGCGACGGTGCCCTGCTTGTTGTGGCTGCAGCCGACCTCAGAAACGCCTGTGAGGCCCTTGCCGGCGTCGTTGACCTGGCGCGCCAGGTCATGGAACTGGAGTTGCGCGCCGCAGCGATTCCGGTTGCCGATCTGCGGGAGAAAGGCGGTGACATCAGGCTGAGAAAGTATCAGCTCAGTCCCGGCAACCACCTGGCCATGATCCTGGGGGATGGCCTTGCCCTGGCAGACCGGATCTTGAAAGATCCCGCTGAAGTCCTCCCCTACAGCGTCAATTCCGGCGACGCCACATTGCCGCCCCTGGAAGGTCTTTCCTGCCGCTGGGAACCGCTCCCGTCGCAGAACGGTCACATCGTTTCGCTGATTATCAAGCCTACTGGCCGGAAAAGCCTGCTGAAGTTCATGGAAGGGGTTGCCGCCGAGCTTGGCTTCAATCCGTTGACCGACGACAACAGGACCAGGCTCGCCGAAGGCGAAAGGCTCTGTTTCAGGTTTCCTCCGCGTGGGCTTGGCCTGGAAGTTCGTCTGACGTCAGCCAATAACCTCGTTCGGGGTTGGGCGAAGGTACTCGTTGAGTGCCTGGCCTTTGTCTATGGCTATGCCACCGGCCGTCCTGTGGGGCCATTCGATCCCAAGAGATACTTCAAGGAACTGGGCCTGAATACCGATCATCGGAAAATCGGAGACAGTCTGCAGTTGGTTCTCGATCTGACGCCGGCCCAGCTGGAGGCGATGGAGACCTATCTGACGAAAGCTTACGAGGATGGCGAAGTCGTCTACGGACTGCACGTTTCCAGCGAGGCGTTGATGACCTGTTTTGTCCAGGACATCGGCAAGAGTCAGCATGTCCATTTCGTCGACGGTGCCGACGGAGGGCTGTCGCTTGCAGCGGCGGAATTCAAGAAGAGACGGTCGGCTCTGGAAACCCGCTTCAAGCCTTCCGCGAGAGCATCAGCGGCTCCGGTGCTTGGAGAGATGCCAGGAAGTTCTGTTTGAGGATCATGGCAGCGAGCGTTTGTTCGGGAACTGCTTTTGAAATCAGATAACCCTGGATGACGTCGCAGCCGTTCTGCTTGAGCCACTGGCGTTCGCCTTCGGTTTCCACGCCCTCTGCCAGAACACTGATATCCAGGCTCTTTGCAAGGTTGATCAGCGCGCTGGTGAACTTCTGCAGGTCAGGGTTCGTATCGACACCGGAAACAAAGCTGCGGTCGATCTTCACCCGGTCGACTTTCAGGTCGCGCAGGCTGGAGATGCTTGAGTGACCGGTACCGAAATCGTCGAGTTCAATGAAAAAACCGAGTTCGGACAAACGCGCGATGTTCGCCTTGATGGGATCGGCGGTGACCTCGTCGATCATCACGGCCTCAAGGATTTCCAGGCTGATAATTGCCGGATCGAGTCCAATTTCCCGAACCTGGCTGTGAAGAGCTTCAACCGCATTCACATTGCTCAAAAGATTTGCGGAAACGTTCAGACCGAAATGAACGTTTCTGCGGGTCTTGCCGCTCAAGTAGGAAGCAAGCTGCAGGGTGTTCTTGCGTACGGTGTCTTCGATCCGCTCCATGTAACCGGCTTCGGCGGCGGCCGGCAGGAAGGAACCGGGAAACCGAACCTTGTCGTGGTCGATCCAGCGAACCAGCGCTTCGGCGCCCACCACCTCGTTGGTGTGAATGTCCACCTGCGGCTGGAACCACGGCATGATATCGCCTTCGTTCAAGGCCTTGAGGAGTTCTTTGGCAATCTGACCGTTCTTCTCGAACGCTGCGCGCATTTCGGCCGTGAACCGAGCATACTTGCGCGGTCCCTTTTGCTTGGCGGCTCGAAGGGCAAGGGCGGCATCAACCAGAATGTGGTCGGTGATTTCGTCTCCGGGCTGCCCAACGAACAGGCCGGCGTTCGATTCCAGAACCGTCCGCTGGCCATCGATGGTCCGCTCGCGGGCCAGGTGCTGAATCAGATCGCAGGAAAACTGCTCGAAACCCTTAGCGTCTGCAAGGTTTGACCGCAGAAGCATGAACTCAGTTCCACCGGTTCTGGCCAGAACATCTTCCGGCTCTGCATGCTGCGCCAGCTGGCCGGCGACTTCCCGAAGGATCTGGTCGCCGTTCTGGTCGCCGAACCGGTCGTTGATCTTCTTGAAATGGCGCATGTCGAAAATGGCCAGGCCGGTCTGGCCGGAAGGGTCGGATTTGGGCAGGGCCCGTATGGCTTTCAAAAGCGCTCGGCGATTTGGCAGGCCGGTGAGTGGGTCATGGAAGCCGAGATCTTCAAACTCCCGTTGCGTGCGGTCCGCCAGCGCGCGTGTCAGAGCAACGGCAATCGCGAAGGCGGCGATGATTACCAGTCCGCCCACAAGACCAGCAAGGGCAACGGTAAAGAGGGTCTGCTCGCGCTGTTGTTGCAGATCATCATTGAGATAATCCAGTGCGGCCTGCCACAGTTTGAACGTCGCGCGCACGAATTCCGGCTGGATGGAGATGACCGGAGCTGCAATGACATCTTGACCGGTCCTCGCGTTGATCGCGGAAGAAAGCAGTTTCGCGCCCTGGGCCTGATAAGCCACATTGGCTTCCCGGTACAGTTGTGCCTGCTGCCGCAGACTTTCCGCGCTGTCGCCGCCAAGTCCTTCGAAGTAGGTAGAGGTCTCCCGCGATGCACCGTCCGCAGCAACCTTGAACTGCCCACCCTGTACCGGGATCAGCATCTTGTCCCAGGTATTGACCTGATTTCGCTCGGCAAGGTTCCGGGCGTTTTTCGCCATAACCGCCGATTCAATGACGACCGTCAGCAACGTGTCGTTGATGAGGTGTGGAAGTCTGGACGTTTCGTAAGACGATGATGCGCTGAGATTGGCGAGTTGCGAGATTGAAGAAGCGAGAGATCTTGCCTCGCGAAGGGCTCCGGGTACGTTCGGTTCTTCCAGAAAGCGGTTCAGGTTGGCGACCAGACTTTCTTCCCCGGCTGACCGCTCGAACTCGGCAAGCCGTTGCCTGAGCATTTCCGGCGACTTCTCGACCTGCCCCGTCAGAGCCTTTTCCTGCATCAGGGGACCAAGCGACTGAATCAGGTGCAGGCCGGTCAAACTGCGGTCGATCGCGTTGACGTTCTCAAACCGGTTGTTGAACCAAAGCGAAGCAAATACCAGGCTGGGCGCCAGCAAAAAAACGATAAGACCTGTTAACCAACCCCGGATACGCACTCTTGTGCCTCGCATTGACCTACCCACCCAAACATGGAATAGCGCCAGAGCCTTAAAGATTGGCAAATCGACGAGCGAATTCTTTCCCTGTTTTAGGTGTTTTCTCGAGGTTTACCTTGAAATTGCTCCGCTATCACGCATTGGTGATTGCCTTTTGTACACGTTACTTTCCTTGCGTAATGTCAAGAGAAGCAAAAAAATCGAGAATAACGGGGGAGACGGCATGGGGCTTGAGCTTCCCGGCCGTATGGCGTATCGCTCAGCCCTAAGGTTTGTCTTGCAAAGTTCGGAAGTCCCCCATGTCGCATAACAGTTTTGGTCATTTGTTCCGGGTTACCACTTGGGGGGAGAGCCATGGACCTGCGATCGGGTGCGTGGTTGATGGCTGCCCGCCGCTGATCCCACTGACGGAAACCGATATCCAGGGCTATATGGAGAAGCGCAAGCCGGGCCAGTCCCGGTTCACCACTCAGCGGCGCGAACCTGATGAGGTGAAGATCCTGTCCGGGGTCATGGTAGATGAGGACGGCGTTCAAAAGACAACCGGAACACCCATTTCCCTGATGGTCGAGAACACCGATCAGCGTTCTAAGGACTATTCCGAAATCAAGGACCGATTCCGTCCTGGGCATGCTGATTTCACCTATGACGCCAAGTACGGCATCCGCGATTATCGTGGAGGTGGCCGTTCATCGGCTCGTGAAACTGCAATGCGGGTGGCAGCCGGTGCCGTTGCGCGGAAGGTCCTGCAAGGCGTGACCATTCGGGGCGCATTGGTTCAGGTTGGTCCGCACAAGGTTGACCGGGGCAACTGGGACTGGGCCGAAGTGAACAACAACGCATTTTTCTCCCCTGATGCAAAGGCTGCGGCGTTCTGGGCGGACTATCTGGATGATATCCGCAAGTCAGGTTCTTCGGTCGGCGCTGTTGTCGAAGTTGTCGCTGAAGGAGTGCCGGCCGGATGGGGAGCACCGATTTATGGCAAGCTCGACACGGACCTGACGGCTGCGATGATGTCGATCAACGCGGTCAAAGGTGTTGAAGTCGGCAATGGCTTCGATGCTGCAAGCCTGACCGGTGAGGAAAACGCCGACGAAATCCGCATCGATGATGTGGGCCAGCCGATGTTTCTGACAAACAATGCCGGCGGCATTCTTGGCGGTATTTCCAACGGTGATCCGCTGGTTGTGCGCTTCGCGGTCAAACCAACATCCTCGATCCTGACAGAGCGCAAGTCGATCACCCGTCAGGGAGACGAAGTGAATGTCATGACCAAGGGACGTCATGACCCGTGCGTGGGCATTCGGGCTGTGCCGGTCGGCGAGGCGATGATGGCTTGTGTTCTTGCAGATCATTTCCTGCGTCATCGCGGTCAGGTCGGTTAAGGCGAATTCACGCACACGTTGCTCTTGCTCGCCAATGCCGGGCGAGTGGAGTGACTTAAAAGACGACGGTCCTGATCAGGCCTGCGCAGGCGAGAACCGTCAGCAGGCCTAAACACGCGCGTTTATAGGTCTGTTCAAGGCTGCGGTTGAACATTCGGCTACCGACAAACACTCCTGCCAAGACGACGGGCGCAAAGACCAGGCTGCGTTGAATCGCTGTCTCGTCAAGTACGTCGAACATGAGCAAAGTGGCCAAAGAGGTTACCATTCCGCAAAACAGGAACAGGACAAGCGAACCGCGCATTTTCCGCGCGTTCTGCGCCGATGCGAGAATATAGAGCGCGATGACCATTCCGCCGATCGACGCTAGCCCGGTGACAATTCCGGCTGCAAATCCGGTGGCGGGCAAGGCAAGCGGCGCTGAAAACAGCTTCACGTTGATCTTCAGGAGCTGAAGCAGTGTCAGTGTGAGCACCAGGAGCAGTGCGACAAGTTTTGAAAGATCTGTCGGGATGCTCGTTGTTGCCGCAAGACCAATTGGGACTCCGATTGCGCTGCAAATGGCGAGTGTGAAGGCTGTCTTGCGGTCCGCATCTCTCAGTCCTCCCTTGAACATGGCAATACTCGCCGCCGCCTCCAGCAGGAAGCAGATCGGGATCAGTTCAACCGGGGGAAGGAACACGACTATGCTTGCCATCAGAACGGCTGAAAGGCCAAAGCCGGCAAAACCGCGAACAACGCCGGCGATGAACACCATGACGGTGCTCACCGTCAGATAAGGCAGTGACACCCCGGTCCAGATGGCCAATTCCTGCAGCATAGCGGCAACTCCATGTTTGAAGGAGTTCCTAGATGCTGCGAAGTTGCAGCAATAGTCTCGAAATCGCAGATCCAAACTGCAATACTGCAGAAATGAACTGGGAAAACCTCAAATACTTGCTGGCACTCCACCGAACCGGTTCCTTGAGCGCAGCTGCGAAACGGATGTCGGTAGACGCGACAACCGTCTCCAGGCGGCTGACCGCCCTTCAAGACGAAGTCGGTGCCTGCCTGCTCGAAAAAGCCGCCGATGGGTCGGTTGAGCTGACGTCGGCCGGAGTGAAGGCAGCAGAACATGCAGAAAGAGCCGAGGCTTCGATTTCCGGGCTGACAGAGGAACTGAGTGGAGCGCGATTGATCGAAGAAGGATCGGTCAGGATCTCCTCCGTACCCTTTATGATCAACCGGATCCTGATGCCGCACCTGAAACACTTCACGGAACTTCATCCCGGGATCGAACTGCATCTCGCGTCGGAGGTTCGCAATGTCAGTCTGACAAAGCGCGAGACCGACATGGCCCTTCGCCTCGGTAGGCCTAGGGAAGGCGGTCACAACGTCAAGGCAAAACGGATCGCCGTTCTGAAACATGCAGTCTATGCATCAGCCAGCAATCAAGATCAGAATTTGCCCTGGATTACGTATCACGAAAGCACGGAATTTCTGCCGCAGGCGCGCTGGATGGCGGCGAACGTTCCGGCGGGAGAGCGGCAGGTTTCAAACATCCGCCCGAGCGACCTGGAGGGGGTGACGGAGGCCGTTGCAGCCGGTCTCGGAAAATCTGTACTGCCAATCGTTCTGGCGGAGGGAGATAGCCGGCTTCGCCGTCTCTCACGGCCAAACCCCGATCTGCTGCGTGAAGTCTGGTTGTTGCAACATGCCGACCAGATTGCTCTCGCCCGAATGCTCGCTGTCAGTCGCTGGCTTGAAAATCTGTTTTCAGCCGGCACTGCTGAAAGAGGTTGCTGATGCGACTGGCGCCTCATTGGTCTCGGGTGATGTTACAAACGGTTACAACTTTGTCGTCTGTCTTCGGTGGACCTTGTTTCCGATGCTCCTAGTTTTCGGTTCAGCATGAAGTTTCGTGCTTTTCAGGGAGTGATGACATGAATGACATGACACCGATGCGCCGGATGACGGCGAAGGACTTTCCGCAGGAACTGCTCGACCTTTATGACTATTACGCACATGGCAAGATCACAAAACGCGAGTTCTTGAACGGGGCTGCGAAATTTGCGGTGGCCGGTGTGACTGCCGCTATGTTGCTGGACCAGCTCTCGCCCAACTACGCGCTCGCGCAGCAGGTTGCTCCGGACGATGCCGAAATCGAGACGCAGAGGATTACCTATCCTTCGCCGAACGGACATGGTGAAGTGAATGCCTACCTCGTCAAACCAGCCGGAGCCACCGGCAAGCTGCCTGCCGTGCTTGTCATTCACGAAAACCGCGGCTTGAATCCATATATTGAAGACGTTGCGCGACGGCTTGGAAAAGCAGGCTTTTTGGCACTTGCGCCCGACGGCTTGACCTCCGTTGGGGGCTATCCTGGGAACGACGACAAGGGCAGGGAACTGCAGAGGACTGTCGATCGGGAAAAGCTTCTCAATGACTTCTTTGCCGGATTTGAGTTCCTGCTGACACACGAGGGCAGTACCGGCAAGGTTGGCGCTGTCGGCTTCTGTTATGGCGGTGGTGTCGTCAATGCGATTGCCGTTGCCTATCCTGAACTTGCTGCAGGTGTACCGTTCTACGGTCGCCAGCCGAATGTCGGTGATGTCGCGAAAATTCAGGCCCCGCTGATGCTTCAGTATGCCGAACTTGATGAGCGCATAAACCAAGGCTGGCCAGCGTATGAAAAAGCGCTCAAGGACAATGGCAAGACCTACGTGGCGCACATGTATCCCGGCGTCAACCATGGCTTCCACAACGATACGACACCGCGTTTCGATCAGGAAGCGGCCAGGCTCGCGGAAGATCGGACCATCGCGTTCTTCAAGGAATACTTGAAGTAGGATTGAACTTTATTCTCTCGAAAGCCCCGGGTTCCGATCCGGGGCGGTCTGCAGGCGTATTATCGATGGCGTCTTAACCGACAGGGTTCAATTGATTTGATCAAGTGGGCAGTCGGGGGCAGGCTTAACCGGCTGGTATGTAAGAGGAAATGTGTCGGATGGTCGGCTAGACAAACTTGAAGGCGCGAATGCGGCTGAGAATTTCGTCCGGATCGGCGGCCAGCGTGTGCAGGTTGATGGCAATCAGCTCCCGTCCGTGTTCGCGTGGGGTTCGTTTCCAGTTGCGCATCATGAACTTTTTCCACAGTGGAAACGATTGCGCCTTGGTGACGGCATTTTCCAGCGGGCGGGTCAAAAGCACATCAAGGCGGACAAGCTCCATGTTTCGAGCCGAGGTGCGTTTGACGTCCGTCATCCGGATCGCGGCCCAGTCGATGAAGCCGATCCGTTCGACGTAGAGTCCTTCCTCGTTGGCTCCCAACTGAGGTTTTCCCCTTTCGATCATCGGGTAGTGCCAGTAGGCCATCGCGAGCGGCGCAACGGCTGCCAGTGCCAGGAGAGGCAGGCCGCCGACCAGACCGATGATGGCAAAGAGGACACCGAGCAGGGCACAGCCATAGACAATGCCCTCGCTCTGGCCACGGTTGAAGCCGACGGTAAAGGGTGCGGGAATCGGTTTCGAGGTTTCTTCCGGAGTTTCAGCCTCTGTCTTTGCCGCCATGAAGGATCACCTTTCGGAGATCCTCAGGTGTCTAGGATCTCTGTTTCGTCAATCTTGATGTCGAAACCTTCCAGCCCCACGTAGTGACGTTCGCGCGAAGCCAGCAGGTGAATTGAGCTGACACCCAGATCTTTCAGGATCTGAGCTCCAAGCCCAACCTCCCGCCATTGTTCCTGTCTAGCTTGCGCGGAGCTGTGGTCCTCGGTATCTGCGGCTTCAAAATCTGTCCGTACACGCTTGGATTGACGTGCCACGCCGACTGAACCCTCTCTCAGATAGACGATCACGCCCCGGCCGCGCTCGGCAAAGTGCTGCATGATCTGATCCAGCGGCTGCGCATCGCCGAAGACGTCGTCCAGAACGGATTCCAGCTGCAGACGCACCGGAACGTTACGGCCGTCGAGGATATCTCCATAGACGATGGCAACGTGATGCATCGGATCGTAGGGCGTGGAATAGGTCATGGCATAAGCCGGACCTGCGACAGTCTCGACCGGTTGCTCATTCACCCGCTCAACCATGCGCTCGGTGCGTTGGCGCCAGGCAATCAGGTCGGATACCGACACCATCTTCAGGTCATGTTCGGCGGCAAATTCAGCAACCTGCGGACCGCGCTTGACCGTACCGTCGTCGTTTACCAGTTCGCTGATGACGCCGACCTCTTCCAGGCCTGCCAGGCGGCACAGGTCGACGGCTGCTTCCGTATGGCCGGAGCGGATCATGACGCCGCCTTCCTTCGCGACCAGCGGGAAAATGTGCCCCGGGCGGACAAAGTCGTCTGCGCCGACATTCGGATTGGCGAGAGCGCGAACGGTGGAGCAGCGCTCTTCGGCGGATATTCCGGTCGTCAGACCCTGGCGATAGTCGACCGAGATGGTGAAGGCAGTGGCAAGCGGGGCATCGTTCTCGGCGACCATCGGGTCCAGGCGCAGGCGCCGGGCATGCGCAACTGTCATCGGCGCGCAGATGATCCCTGATGTGTGACGCACCATGAACGCCATCTGAGCCGATCTGATCTTGGACGCGGCGACGATCAGGTCGCCTTCGTTTTCGCGGTCGTCATCATCGGTCACGACCACCATTTCTCCGCGCTCGAATGCGCGGATTGCTTCTGCGACACGGGCCTGGGACACAGGATGCTCCTTGGTTGTAGACAATCCGAGAAAGTCGTTGGGGGTGACGGTGCCATCGGTTGCGATGGCGATCTTGCGGGCCATATCCCGCGAGACCCACACATTGGGGTCGTTGCAAAGGGCAGTTACCGAAGCAGGCGAAAGATCGGCGCGGCGCGCAAACGCGCTGCGGCTTTCACCAGTCTGCAATAGCCATTGATCCAGTCTCATAAAACTGGATATACGCGCAATCTCTTTCAGTCACAAGAGAATGAAACGTGTATTTTCAGTCATACTGAAAACAGGCGTTGAAAGTTCACCTCGCTTTCACAAATTCGGCTGCCCTTGCGACAAAGGCGGGTGTCATCCAGCGCTGCTCAAGTCCCTCATCCGCACAAAGGGTCGTCAGATCTTCTGCAAGGTAAGATCTATAATAGGGCTCGTGAAAAAGCTGCGGAAACAGCGACAGCAGACCGTCATAATCCGGCACATCTCCTGTTTGCAGACTGTCGACAAACAGGAATGACCCACCGGGTTTCAAGACACGCGCGACCTCTGCGATAACCTGCCTGCGGATCTTGGGCGGCAATTCATGGAACAGAAAAACGCAGGAAACGACGTCCAGGGAGTTCGTTGCAAACGGCAGTTCTTCCGCCAGCGCGGTGACGAAAGTGGCGCGGCGTGTCCTGATCCGCTCGCGCGCAACGCCGAGATAAGGTTCGGACAGGTCGAGCCCGATGCCTCGAAGGCGCGGAAAGGCATTGAGAGCAGGGCGCAGCAATCCTCCTGTGCCGCATGCCAGATCCAGATAGGCGACCTTGCGCTGGTCCTTGCGTTTCAGGATATCTGCGAAGGGAACGAACAGGCGGCGGCGCATGGCGGCCGTCGCACCGGAAAACAGGACATCAACCTGAAAATCATAAAGCCGCGCGCTGTCTTCCGACAGCCAGCCATCGGTCTGGAAATGGAAATTCTGGCGGTAGTAGCGAGGCAGGGCCTCGGCAAAGCCCTCGAAGTCCTCGTTTACTTCCTGATGTGCACCCGTGGCCCGACGTCGGGCAACCTCGGGGACGTCCTTGAAGAAGGCGCGGCTCGTGGCAAGCAGTTCACGCGGTCCCATCGTTCCGTCCGACGGCATGGGATAGAGGCCTCGTTCGACGGCCTTCAGGTCGTCGGCAAAGAGTTTGGCAATATCGGACAGCATGCGCCGCTGACCGGGAACCGGGCCTTCGGGGACGATCTTCGGGGTTTCGGGCAGCTCTTTCTGGAGCTGCCTGTTCATGCGGCGCATGGCTTCCGAATGAAGCGTGTAAAGCGCAACGCGGCTGCCCTGCTGCAGCGCGTAGCGGGTTCTGCGGGCAAGTTTGAGAAGCGGCGGCAGCCCTCTGGCATCACTTGAGGATCCTGTCTTTTCATCCACCGCTGGCATGGCTCACTCCCTTTTCAAGACTGCCACCACTTCAATATGGGGCGAGTACTGGAACTGGTCCACCGGTGTGATGTTCTGGAGCACATATCCTCCATCGATCAGGATCCTGAGATCGCGCGCAAGTGTTGCCGGGTTGCAGGAAACCGCGACGATTGTCTTTACCTTGGATCCTGCGAGGAGCTCTGCCTGCGCCTGAGCACCCGCGCGGGGTGGATCGAAGACGACCGCGTCAAAGGGCTCCAGTTCTTCGAGCACAAGAGGTCTGCGGAACAGATCGCGACGCTCAAAGGTGACTTTCTTCAGTCCTTGCGGCTTTCTGAGCGCCTTGTCGAAAGCAGCGACGGCCGCAGCATCTCCTTCAACCGCGTGCACATTTGCCGTGCGCGCAAGTCGAAGAGCGAATGTTCCGATGCCGGAGAAAAGGTCCGCGACAGTCTTTGCCTTGCCGACACCGTCCAGAACAAGCTGCGAGAGCGCTTCTTCTCCTGCCAGTGTTGCCTGGGTGAAGCCGCCGGACGCCGGGACAACCCCGATGCCATCCATATCCAGCACCGGAGGGCGTACCTCCAGAAGCACTTCGCCGTTCACTGCCAGCCGCGCGAGATCGAGTTCGACCGTCTTCTGGGACAGGGCAGGGATCTTCCTGTCGTAATTCTTGTCTGCCTTGTCGATGGCAACGTCCAGTCCGGCTGTTGTGGCCAGAACCGTGACCCGCATTTCGCCCTTTTTCGGCAGAACCTCGGCCGCGAGGGACTTGAGGCCTGGCAGGGCCTTTTCGATCGCCGGGGAAAGCGCCTGACAGCCCGCCGCGTCCACCAGCTTGTGGCTGGCCTTGCCGTGATAGCCCAGTATGATGTTGCGGCCGGCGCGACCTGCCGTCAGCACTGCGCGCCGGCGTCCTCCGGCCGTTGCGGCCAACGTGCCGGAAACCGTCGCGTCGATACCACCGCCCTTGAGCGCTCGCTCGACCAGTTCCCGTTTCCATTCCAGATAGGGCCCTTGGGCATAGTGCTGCATGGAGCAGCTGCCGGAGGTCTCGCTGTGTGTACAGACCGGGGCAATGCGATCCGGCGATGTCTGCACAATCCGGGGATTGATCGCTCGGCCGTTCTGGACCTTCGCCAGGACCTTCTCACCGGGAAGGGCTCCGGCAACATAGACCGGACCGGTTTCGGTCTGCGCGATACCGTCACCGCGATGACCGAGCTCTGAAATTGTCAGTTCTTGTTCTTTCATGGCTGAGCGATAGCGTCATCGGAGGAGTGGGGCAAGTCCTTCCGAGACCCATACCTGCAAGCAGGAGCTGAGCTCTCTTTGATTGACTACGTCCCTAGGAATTCACTTTGTCGTATTTCTTCCGGCATTCGATGATCTCGGCTTCATGATCGATTGCCCAGTGGGCGAGACCTGCGACATGCGAGAGAAAAGAAAATCCCAACGGCGTGAGGCTGTACTCGACCGCAGGAGGGCTGGTGCCCAGCACCTGCCTGTTCACCAGTCCGTCGCGCTCCAGGCTGCGCAATGTGACCGTCAGCATGCGTTGGGAAATGCCTTCGACCGATCGTAGGAGTTGCCGGAAACGTTCAGGCCGGCGACCAAGGCGCAAGATCACCAGGACGCTCCATTTGTCACCGATCCGGTTCACCAGGTCGCGCACTGTGCAAGGTCCATTGAGGCCAGTTGCTCCCCAGCTGTCCACGTCGTCATTCAGGTCCTGAATGTCGGAGGGGGTTACCTCAATGTGCCTATCGCATGAATAAGTGCCTTCTTTTCCCATCGTGAAATTGGTCCTATGTGGTGGTTCCGAAAAATAACCAGCATACTATGGAGAACCATAATGAGCCAGATCGTTGCCGTATTCGGAGCCACAGGTGCCCAAGGAGCACCCGTTGTTCGTCATGCCCTGGAACACGGAATGCGTGTGCGGGCAGTCGCACGTGACGAGGACAAAATTCGCGCTCTTCACCCCGACGCCGAAGCCTGGTCCGCAACGCTCGATGACGAAGAGGCACTGATCAAGGCGCTGGATGGTGTCGATGCTGCATTTCTTCATTTGCCCATGCCGCAATCGCCCGAAGATCCCGGCAGTTGGATGAAGGCGTTTTTTACCGCTGCTCACCGGGTATCCCTGCCACTTCTCGTCTATACAACCAGCGGATCTTCCGGCGACCGTTACCCGTCATCTGCGATCATCGAAGGGTCGACAGCCGGAATGAAGGCGGTTCTCTCAAGCGGAATTCCGGCAATTGTCCTGCAGCCCACGATCTATCTGGAGAACCTTCTGGTGGATGTTTTCCTTCCCAGATTGCATGGTGAAGGCGTGCTTGATTATCCGCCGTTGCCGGCAACGCAGAAGATGACCTGGACCTCTCATGAGGACCAGGCCCGCATTGCGGTGGCGGCACTCTCAAGACCGGATCTGGCAGGGCGGAATTTCGAAATCGGGACTCCGGGTGCCGTAACGGGGCCCGATCTTGCCGGATTGCTTGAAAAGTGGGTCGGAAAACCTGTCACCTTCGATCCGTGTGCTCCGGCGGAATTCGGACAACGCATGGGCGAAGTCCTGGGAAGTCCGGCAACAGCCTTTGCCCTGACGGATCTCTATGGTGCGCTTGCGGGGATGGAAGACGGTTCGCTCGAGATCAAGACGCAAATGGTTGAGGACGTTTTCGGCGTGAAGCTTGCGTCTGTGTCCGAACATGTTTCCAGGTGGGCAGCTGCATCAGGAAACTGAAGATGCAAGGCGGCTGTGAGGGTTCACCGCCGCCTCTTTTCTCTCAAGAAACTTGGCGCAATTCCTGCGTTTCCATGAAAGCACCAGCATGATGATCAGCGCGTACAGAAACGATCAGTCTCCATATGGCCCTGACTGAATCGGGTCGTCAGTGATCTTTCCTGATCAGTCCTTTCGCTCTGGCGAAAAGGCTTTTTGATTTTGCTTGTCCTACCTGACTTGCTGCATTGTCGGCTGCCGAACGTTTTGCGAATTCGCGCAGGTCGCCAATATTGTAGCTCTTCTGGGTGGTGGGCGTCGTTTTCGAGGCACTCAACTCCCTTTGTTCGTCTTCCGCATGCCGTCTGAGATCTTCAACGCTGTCGTAGCTGATGGTTCTCTTTGCGCCGACATTGCCATGGATCCCGAACTTGGGTGCGTTCACGACCACCAGTCTCACTTTCTCCAGGGTATCGTGCCCTTCGAGCTTTTCGTGATAAACGCCGACCGTCCAATCCGCTCCTTCGACACTGAAAGACTCGTTGTCGGGAATAATCGAACCTCGAACCTGGCAAACCTTGATGAAGCCCAGAACCATTTCCATCATCCATGGAAACGGGACAGGCGCTTCTTCGACTTCCACCATCTTTCCGATGAGCCATTGAGAACCGGTCGCCATCATGCCAAGCGGTTGGCCTTCACCCATTTGGCCGGCACTTGAGGTCAGGAACGGCCTGATGTTCAACAGGGTCAGGTCGCCGCTGGAGGAGACCGCTTCAAAGAAAGACTGAGGTACGAGATTGTCGCTCAGGCACCAGTGAATGGCACTTGCTGAATGATGTTGAATGATCAGCCTGGTCAGCTGATGGCAGAATTCAATTGCGCGCTGTGCCTCGTCCTGCGTTGTGAAAGCTTCCGGTTGCATGCCGAGCTTCTCGAAATACTCCTCCGGAACGCCTCCAAGGACGCCTTTGCCGATCGTGACGAAAGTATTCGCCTTGTGGCGTCGCACGCTGTCTGGCGCGTCCGGAAATACAATCTTGGTGTAAGGAGTTGACAGGGCGGATTGAAATCCGTCCATTTCAAGAGGACTTTCATTCTGGCTGACAAGGATCCGGTGTCCGCCGGCATGAACGTGAATGTCCTTTTGCGTCGACGTTGCCATCAACTGCACTTCCGGGGCGAATTTCAGCTCCGCGGCAAGCCTCTTGATGGTCTCGAAAATCAACGATCCGTCAATGGGTTCGAACTGTTCGTGAAGGATTGCGGTTTCTACACACCGTAACGCAGGAATTTGCATGTCGCCCTCTGAAATTTATGGCGACGAGTATCCGTTTGAAAGGTTCTCAAATGGCAAACGGTACTGGAGAATTTCGCCCTAAAGTAGTGGCGCACTCTTTCGTTCCCGATTGTGTCTGAGGACCAATTCTGGCTCAAAAACCTATTGAAGCTGTTTGCAGGCGGTCCATATTTCCTGCGCTCTGGAGATCAGAGCTGTTCAGCTTGCTTCTTCCCGTAGAGCAACCATTCGGCATTGCCGTCACCGCCCTTGACGGGTGAGGGAACAAGGTCTCCGGCCGACCAGCCTGGTACGCTTGATAGCCAGGACTGGAGTTCCAGTGCAGTTGCTTCCGCCACCGCAGGCGCGACCAGGCCACCCTTGCCGATGTTGTCTTTCCCGGCTTCAAACTGCGGTTTGACCAGAAAGATCCCTTCCGCTCCCGCGCGGGCAAGTTCCAGCGCCGGGGGGAGGGCGAGCTTGAGAGAAATGAAGCTGACGTCGGAAACAAGAAGCTCCGGGCGTTCGTTACCAAGATGCCGGAGAGTAAGGTCACGCGCGTTCAGACCATCCCGAGCCAGAACGCGTTGGTGATCACGTAAGCTCTCATGAAGCTGACCATGCCCGACATCAATTGCATGGACCTTGGCAGCGCCTCTTTCCAGCAGAACCTGAGTGAAGCCACCGGTTGACACTCCAATATCCAGGCAGATCTTGTTCGCCGGATCGACGTCGAACGTTTCAAGACCCTCGATCAGCTTCAGGGCCGCGCGTGAGACATATCGGGAAGCAGGGTCTTCAACTGTAACCACGACATCGGGCCCGACCTTTTGTGCAGGTTTGGAACAAACCGAGCCGCCGATTGTCACGGTTCCGCGCAGTATCGCATCACGAGCCCGGGCCCGGCTCGGAAACAAACCTTTGTCGACGAGATGCTGATCAAGACGTTGTTTGGACATGCGCCGGGTTTTTAAGCGCACTTGGCGACAAAGAAAAGAATGGAAAGAGGAAAACTATCCGAAGCAGCCGGCAATCGCCGAAATCAGGCGATCCGCATAGACCCGCTCACCCGCGTAAAGCCAGAGCAGGACCGACAGCGCGACGAGGCCTGTCGCGCCGGCAGAAAGTCCAATGTAAAGCGGCATCCGCATGATACTCGGGTCGCTCCGAAACACCCAATCAGGAAGAAGCGGGCGCGTTATCGATCAAGCGGCGCAGCTTCTTCATGGCGTTTTCTTCTTCTTCGCCGTAAGCGATGGTGCCGACGAACTTGTTGTCCGCATTCATCAGGTAAACGGCAGCAGAATGGTCCATCGTATAGTCGCCGTCGTCAAGAGGCACTTTCTTGGCGTAGACCCTGTAGGCCTTGACCATTGCATCGACCTGTTCGCGGGATCCTGTCAGCGGCGTGATGCGCTCGTCAAACGCAGCCACATAGTCACGCATGACTTCCGGAGTGTCGCGTTCCGGATCAACGGAAACGAATGCGTAATTCAGCTTTCCGGCATCGTCGCCGAGCAGCTCCATCCAGCCTTGAAGTTCCGAAAGCGTTGTCGGGCAGACATCCGGGCAGAAGGTGAAGCCGAAGAAAAGAAGTGTGGGCTTGCCGGCAAAGGTCTGGTCGGTGACCGTCTCGCCATTGCCGTTGACCAGTTCGAACGGTCCGCCAATGGCGGCCAGCGGTTCGATCAGCGCGCCGGAATTCTTGTTACCTGCAGTTTGCTGGTAGACCAGCATTCCGGAAACGACGGCGAGGGCGGCGACAGCCGCCCAGGCTACGTACCGGAAGAGTTTCAAACCGGACATGGTTTAACCTCTCCTGGGAAGATTAGTTCTTGCTGTGGTCCATTTTGCCATGGTCCATATTACTATGGTCCATCTTGTCGCTGTCCATGGATTTCGCACCCATTTTTGCAACGGACAGTTCGATGGTCACGTCACCGGCTTTTTCAAAAGTCAGAACGACGGGAACTGTGGCCCCTTCTTCAAAAGACTGGTTCAGCCCCATGAACATGATGTGCAGGCCGCCCGGCTTCAAGGTGACGGTTTCACCGGCTGGAATTTCGATGCCGTCTTCCAGCTTGCGCATTTTCATGACACCGTCGGTAACAGCCATCTCGTGAATTTCGGTTTTGCCGGCGACATCCGAGCTGACATTGATCAGGCGGTCGCCCTCTGAACCGGTGTTGACGATTTCAACAAAGCCGCCGCCAGCCTTGGCTTTCGGAGGTGTTGCACGGGTCCAGGGGTGAGTGAGCGTCAGGTCACCGGCCTTGTAGTCGTGCGCAATTGCGGAAAAGGAGACGAGCGTAAGAGCCGTCGCTGCGGCGATCGCTTTCCAGATTTTCATTATTCGGTCCTTGGTATCTGAAGTGTTGATTCGGAATTCAGATCAAGAAGGACGGGGGACCTCTAATGGGGGCGATTCCACCTTTGTCAGCCACGCAGAATGGCTGGTCTGCTCCTTCCGACGGAACGCCTGGAACCAGACCGAACATGGACGACACCGAGGAGATACCTGCAAGACATGGACCGAGCGCGCAGCCATGGGCGCAAACGGGACCACACTGGCAAGCCAGCACGTCATGTGAACCGGAGTAGCTCTGCTCCTGACCGGAAGGCTGACACAGGCTCGTCAGCCCCGCCGCTCCAGCGGCTTCAGGGGAAAGGGCTGTTACGAAAACAACAATGCAGAGACGCAGCGAAAACGCCAGCGCCGCGAACGCCACCAGTGGATGGCGCTCCTGCCGCAAGATCTGCAAGTGTGTTCTGCGTAAAGCCATGAAACGGCTATAGGCTTGTTTTTGTCTCCTGTCGAGCGGCGAAACCGCGCAGGTCAAAAGGCGGGTGTTTCAACCTGTTTTCAGGTGCCCGACCCCGAGGACGAGGTGTTGTCCGGTTGTTCTTCCTTCTCCGGGGAAGATGCTGATTCGCTCTCTCCGGAATCCGGTTCCTTCGCAGACCCGTCCTGTGTGTTCTCGGAGTTTTCCTCGTCTTCCGAAGGTGTTTCGAAGTTGTAGATATCGTCCTCGTAAGCCGGAAACTCTTCCGGAGGAATGACGTATTCTTCGGCCTCCGCATCCAGTGGTTCGGGAGAGATAACCGTACCGACCTGGGCTGTTGCAGCGTATTCGAAGTCTGTCTTTTCGTCCGCCGTCAGGGCCTCGCGGGCGAAGATGCGGGTCAGGATAAAGACGGCTAGGATCACGTTGACCGCGACCACCATGACATAGAGCCCGGACGGACCGATCTGTCCCATGATGCCGGAGGCGATCAACGGACCGGCGATGGACCCGATGCCGAACGACAGCAGCATGCCGGAAGACGTTTCGACAAAGTCCTCGGGCGCGGCGTGGTCGAAGGCGTGGGCAACGGCAACGGCGTAAAGCGGCTGGGTGCACATGCCGACCAGAACCGCGCTCAATACGGCAACTCTGAACTCGGTCGGTGAAAAGAAAACGATTGCCAGGGACGCCGCTGCAGTCGCGCATCCCAGTCCCATGATCACAAGACGCCGGTCCATGCGGTCAGACAACCGTCCAACCGGCCATTGTGCAAGCATGCCGCCGCCAATGATCGCGGCCGCATAAAACGCGGACTGGTTTGTGGAAAGGCCGATCTGCGAGCCGTAGAGCGGCGTCAGTGTCAACAGCGCGCCTTGAGAAACGCCGATCAGCAAAATGCCAACAAAGGCGGCCGGCGAGTTCTTGAACAGCTGCGCGGGACGGAAGCGGACGAGCGTGATCGGAGCCGGTTGCGTCGATGTGGTCAGCGAAACCGGCATGACGGCAAGGCTCACGCTGACAGATGCAATGGCGAACGGAACGAAGGAGGCGATGTTCGTAGCGGCCATGGAGATCTGGCCCAGCATCAGGGCACCGAACAGGATCACGATATAGAATGACATGATCGTGCCGCGGTTTTCGTTCGTGGCGCTTTCGTTAAGCCAGCTTTCCACGATCATGTAGAACCCGGCGAGGCTGAAGCCGGAAACGATGCGAATGATGATCCAGGCTGTTGGATCGATGATGATGGGGTGCATGATCGCAGCAGCGGACATCAGCGAAACAAGCGCAGCAAAGGCTCTGATGTGACCTGCGCGCATGATCACGAGTGGTGCGCCAAGACAACCGAGCACCATGCCAACGAAGTAGGCAGACGACATTGCACCGATTTCGAAATCGGAAAAGTAGAACCTGTCCGCAGCCAAGGGCAGCAGGGTGGTCTGCAGGCCGTGGCCGAAAATGAGCAGGGCGACCGACAACAACAGAGCGGACACGGAAAGGAGCGTCTGAGCCACAGCTGCCTCCAGAAACATGGCAAAAAACAAAAGCGCCGGTTGGAACCGACGCATTTCTTCCAGGCTATCAGCCTTTCCAGTAATGGAAGCGCGTGTCAATCACGAAACCGACACGCTATGTCGCCTTATGCACGCTGTGGCGCACTCATGGCTTCTGTCCCCAACGCAGCGAATACCGTGCGCATGATACCGTCGCAGTTGAGACCGGCACTCGCATACATCGCATCCGGCTTGTCATGGTCGATATAGGTGTCGGGAAGGGCAAGCGTGCGGATCTTGAGGCCGTTGTCCAACAGGCCGTCTTCCGCAAGCTGGGTCAGGACATGGCTGCCGAAACCGCCGGTGGAGCCTTCTTCAATCGTCACCAGCACTTCATGCTCGCGTGCAAGGCGGCGGATCAGGTCGATGTCGAGAGGTTTGGCGAAACGGGCGTCCGCAACGGTGGTGGACAGACCCGCTGCATCGAGCTCGTCCGCTGCCTTCAGGCATTCGCTCATGCGGCCACCGAAATTCAGCAGAGCAACCTTCGTGCCTTCGCGGCGAATGATGCCCTTGCCGATTTCAAGAACGTCGCCACGTTCGGGCATGTCCAGTCCGACGCCTTCACCGCGCGGATAGCGGAAGGAGATCGGACCTTCATCGTAAGCGACAGCAGTTGCCACCATGTGACGGAGCTCGACCTCGTCTGCCGCGGCCATCACGACGAAGCCGGGAAGACAGGAAAGGAAAGCCGTGTCAAAAGCGCCTGCGTGGGTCGGGCCATCGGCGCCAACCAGGCCGGCCCGGTCAATCGGAAAACGGACCGGTAGTCCCTGGATGGCGACATCGTGAATGACCTGGTCGTAGGCTCTTTGCAGGAATGTGGAATAGATCGCGGTGAAAGGCTTGAAGCCTTCCGTTGCCAGCCCGGCGGCAAAGGTGACGGCATGCTGCTCGGCAATGCCTACGTCATAAGTGCGCTCAGGAAAGGCTTCGCCGAACAGATTGAGCCCGGTTCCGTCCGGCATCGCTGCCGTGATCGCAACCACCTTCTCGTCTGCCTCCGCTTCTTTCATCAGCGAAGTCGCAAAAACGTTGGTGTAGCTAGGGGCATTGGCCTTCGGCTTCGCCTGCTTGCCTGTGACGACGTCAAACTTGGAAACGCCGTGATACTTGTCCTTCGCTCCTTCGGCCGGGCCGTAGCCCTTGCCCTTCTGGGTTACCGCATGGATCAGGACAGGACCGTGATGGGTGTCCCTGACGTTTTTCAGGACCGGCAGCAGGTGTTCCATGTTGTGACCGTCGACCGGGCCGACATAGTAGAAGCCGAGCTCTTCAAACATCGTGCCGCCGGTCCAGAACCCCCTGGCGAACTCTTCTGCACGGGCAGCCTTCTCAAAGACCGGCTTCGGCAGGTTCTTGACGATGTTCTTGGCTGCATCCCGCAAGGTCTGATAGGTCGGGCCGGACACCAACTTGGCGAGGTAGGCCGACATCGCGCCGACAGGCGGTGCAATGGACATGTCATTGTCGTTCAGGATGACAATCAGACGTGAACCCAGGTGCCCGGCATTGTTCATCGCCTCATAGGCCATGCCTGCAGACATTGCGCCGTCACCGATCACGGCGATGACGTTGTTGTCGCCGCCTTTCAGGTCGCGCGCAGCGGCCATGCCAAGGCCCGCGGAAATGGAAGTGGAGGAATGCGCAGCCCCGAATGGGTCGTACTTGCTTTCAGCGCGCTTGGTGAAACCGGAGAGACCGTTGCCCTGCCGAAGGGTACGGATACGGTCGCGGCGTTCGGTAAGGATCTTGTGAGGATAGCATTGATGTCCCACGTCCCAGATGATCTTGTCGTCCGGAGTGTTGAAGACGTAATGCAACGCAACGGTAAGTTCGACAACTCCGAGCCCGGCACCAAGGTGCCCACCGGTAATGGATACGGCGTCGATCGTTTCGGTGCGCAATTCGTCCGCTAGCTGTTGCAGGCTTGCTTCATCCAGCTGGCGCAGATCGGCAGGCGACGAAACCTGATCTAACAGGGGCGTATGGGGCTTGGAGGACACGCTTTCGATTGCTCCACATGTTGAGTCACGGCGGGCAGGCATACACCAACCCGATATAGGGCGCAAACACACTTGTTGGAATGCGCCAAATAGTAACGCGAAGCGATTTGCAAAGTAATTGCTGAAAAACTGCAATCTTGCCTTAATTTGAGTTGCCGAGTGAAGAATCTTTCCTCTGGGTAGTGTTTTTACCGGCAGTCACCCTTTTGGGTGATGCATCTTGCTCGCTTCTATCCTAATGGATTTGTCGTGGTCGATGGGGCCACGTGCACAGTGATCAACTTGGGGTCGTAGCAATACGGCCCCATTTTTTCATGAAGTCGTGGGTGAAGGATCAGACGGTTGTCTATCTGCCGCTGCGTCTATTTCACAGCTCGCGTTGTCGGCTGGAGGAGCGCGCTAGAAAAGCCCTGCCAGCTTATGCACCAGACCCGCAAGTTGAAGTTGCGTGTGCACGCCTGTCTTTTCATAAATACGCCGAAGGTGTGTCTTGGCCGTGTTGCGGGTTATGGAAAGAGAAGTCGCGGTCACTTCCATGGACCCTGTCAGCGTCAATTGCCGTGCCAGCCGGGCCTCTGATTGCGACAAATCGTAGTGTTCTTGCAAAACACCTTCAATTTCTTCGGGAAGATCAGCAGTGTCCGACAAACGGATCAGATACCAGATGGCGTCTTCTTCGGTGCTTTCAGTCGAAAAGGCTGAAACAGGCTCGATCGAAATGCGTTTCAAGGCGCCGTCCCGCACTGAAATGCACACGGATTGAATGTTGCCGGTGCAATCAAGCTCATCGACGCAATCCAGGCAATCAGTTGTTTCAGGACTTCGGGAGTGAAGCTCCGCGTGCAGTACCTGTAAAGCCGCCTCTACCTGCTTGTTCATGATAACGAGCTTCTGGTCGCGCCTCTCCGCAGCACCCGTTCCGACCAGGTGCTCTACAGCGTTCGGCGTGTGTCCGAGGATATGACGATCCGCGGAAATGAGAACGGCAGGCTGACCAAGTCCCGATACCAGTATTTTCTGAACCTGATTGTCGGAACGTTCCCTCTCAAGCTCAAAATGGTTGTTCAGAGCGGGGGTCAGGGCCTGAACGATGGTCTTGAAGGTTCGGGTCGCGACTGTGACGTCAATGGATTGGGGTGTGTAATCGGTAAACAGGCAGGCAAACAAAACCGTGGAAGTTTCGGACCTCCAGAGGGGAGAGATCAGTCCGGGAGACGCGGCAAGATGCGAATGTTGCTCTTCCTCGCGCGGGGAAGAGCCACTCATGCTCGGTTCGATTGTCCGTTGATCGTCTTCTTGCCCCGTGCCGCCCGCTGTCCTGCTGTCCAGAGCGGTCTTGCAATAAGGATAGAGCAGTTTGCCTTCACTCAGAACGAAGTCCAGCGCATTTCGACCGCCAGCCGTTTCGATGCCCTGAAGAATTCTGCTCAACACGCACCCGGCGCGATGTCCGCCGAACCTGTTGGTCGGCACGCCATTCTTATCGAATTCCGCAAGAAAGGATCTGCAGTTCAGGCTGGTGTCTACCGTCTCCAGAACCGAATCCCATCCTTCTGGTTGAGAATGGCAAATCAGTGCTCTCTTAAGTAGATTTACTTCATTTGATTTGCTAAGTGATGGCATAACACGCTGCATCTACTAAGGATTACATAGCAACCTCTTGGTATTGTAAATATTACTATCAATGGAGGAAGGGTAAGGCAATATGAAAGCTGAAGTAAAACCGGGCGAGGCCATCACATTTAGATAGCGGCAATTAATGCCCGATATCTGCGAACGCGCGGGCCGTCAACCGTACAGGTGCGCCAGCACTTCCACTTTGCTCGGACAAACGTCTCGCGCGTGCGGAGGGACGATCATACAGGTTGAGCCGCATTATGGTTTGCGACTGGGGGCGGAGGTGAAAATGCGCTGTTGGTGGGCATGAGCAGCACGATCCAGTCCGAATTTATGCACCTGATGCGACTTGATGCGTTTAGTTGGACCTGATCCGCGGTGGTGAAGCTGGCTGTGTTACTGCGGGTCCAGTTCCGTTGTGCCGCTTGCTTCGCCGTTTTGACCAAGCTGGATTTTTTCAACTTTAGCTTCGGCCGATTTCAGAAGCGTGTCGCAATGCTTGCGCAGGGCATCGCCGCGTTCATACATCTCGATGCTGCGCTCAAGCGGTACGTTGCCCTGCTCCAGTTCCCGCACAATTGTCTCCAACTGCTTGAGGGCTTCCTCGAACGAGAGGCCTGAAATGTCGTTCGCAGCTTCGGTCATTGTGACGGTTCCTGTTTGACGCGGTATCAGAACTGGAAATTCGCGGGGTTGATCGTCAACGTCAAGACATCAATCGAAGATTGGGGCGATGATCCCCCGCGATTTGAAGAAACCGGGCTGCGGGTCAGCCCGTCATCAGCGTCATCACATGGGCTGCAACGGATCGGGCAAGACCTTCAAGGTCGTATCCGCCTTCCAGAACCGAGACCACGTGCCCGTTGCTGTGCTTGTCGGCGACATCCATCAGAACCCGTGTTGCCCAAGCAAAGTCTCCCTCGACGAGGTTCAATCCACCAAGCGGGTCTCGGGCATGTGCATCGAAACCGGCAGAGATGATCACAAGCTCTGGTGAGAAGTCATCGAGCCGGGGGAGCAGGGCGACTTCGAAGGCCTCCTTGAACCCAAGTCCGTCTTCACCGGGAGCTAGGGGGACATTCACGATCGTGTTGGCTTCGCCCGTTTCCGAGGCTGCCCCGGATCCGGGGTAAAGCGGCATCTGATGCGTCGAGCAATACATGACGCTCGGATCGTCCCAGAAGATGTCCTGTGTACCATTGCCGTGATGCACGTCGAAGTCGACGATTGCGACCCTGCCGATGCCGTGTTTCTCCTGTGCGTAGCGGGCGGCAACGGCTGCATTGTTGAAGAAGCAAAAGCCCATTGCCCGGTCCTTCTCGGCGTGATGACCCGGCGGGCGGGATGCGGAAAAGGCATTGGCGACTTTTTTGGTCAGAACCTCGTCAACCGCACGGCATGCCCCTCCGACGCCGCGCAATGCCGCCTCCCAGGTGCCGGGCGACATCGTGGTGTCGGCGTCTACCCGAGCGGTGCCTTCCTTGGGGGCGAGCCGGTGCAATTGATCCACGTAGCTCATGGGATGCGCGCGAGCGATGTCTTCCACGGTTCCAATCGGAGCAAGATCGCGCTCCACCGACTGAAACTTCTCATGTTCCAGGATTCTGTCGATCGCGCGGATCCTGTCAGGTCGTTCGGGATGGCCGACCGGTGTCAGGTGATCGAGATAAGCGGTGTGGTGAAGAATGAGCGTGGACAAAGAAGCGGTTCCGGAAGGTAATAGTTATAATTCAACCGTCATCTGAGCGGTCGCCGGTGCTTCTGTCAATTGATGATAGGTCGTAGTTTAAAAGGCCGATTGATTGCGCTCAGGCTCGGGCAAAAAGGAGGCCGGCTATTTTGCCGGCCTATTTAAAGGTGCGAGCACCGCAATGCCCGAGGGGAGGTCCGCTGCATCTCAATTCTGATTCTTAGATTACGTGATTCCCGTCGGGGAATGCGAGCTTTTTACCGTAATCCATCAGCTAATCGATGTTGATAAGTTTCCAATAGAAGGTCCGTGTCAGTCAATTATTGTATAAATTGCTTAACCTGATTGAGAAGATAAACTGTATTCTTGTTTATCTGCTATATTGGAAACCAGAAGATCTTGAGGATTAACTTCAGGCGGTCGAAGTTCAATTGACGAGACAAGTCCTGGCCGCGAGATGCTGATTTTTAAGGCTTTTGTTGCTTCGGAAAAACACTTGTCATCACGCGTCGCGATTCAGCTACGCGTGTCGATAGACCAAAATCTGACGGCAAATTCAGTTTCTCGGTGCCGCCGCGCGTTGCAATCGGTCGTTGATGGCCTCTCCAAGTCCGAGGCTGGGGATAAACTGAACCCTGATGGAGCCGGCTCCGGTGGCATCGAGCGCGCGCATGGCCATGAAAAGATTGGAGGCAGCTTCCGCGAGGTCGCCTTCAGGACTCAGGTTGAATTCCGCTCGTGCCTTGTCGGCGCCCCTAATCCGGTCTGGCCCAAAGGAAAGCAGCGCATCCTCCGGACTTGCTTCGCTTGCATTCAGGATCATCCTGGCATTGGGGGCGTAGTGAGAGGAAAGCATTCCCGGCGCCGACGGCGCATCCGGCCGCATGCTCTCGGACACTCCCTGCAGACTTTTGCCAAGAACCTGTTCGATGTCTTCACGCGAAACGCCGCCAGGACGCAGCAATCGGGGAGACCCGTCAGTCAGGCCGACAATCGTGGATTCAATTCCGACGGCGCAGGGGCCTGCATCGATGACGTAGCTCAGCGAAGGCTCCAGATCGGCAATCACATCCTCTGCCTGTGTCGGGCTGATTTTCCCGGATGTGTTGGCACTCGGGGCTGCCAGCGGCCGTCCCGTCTTTTCAGACAAGAGCCGCATTACAGGACCATCCGGAACCCGCAGCGCAACGGTGTCGAGGCCTGCGGTTGCAAGATCAGAGATCGGAGAAGATGTTTTCCTGGGCAGAACCAGCGTCAACGGTCCTGGCCAGAAAGCGTCGGCAAGCGCAAGCGCCTCATCAGAGAATTCGGCATGCTCTTCTGCGGCCGACAGCGAAGCGACATGAGATATCAGCGGATTGAACTGCGGACGCCCCTTGGCCTCGAAAATCTTTGCACAGGCGATGCCATTGGTCGCGTCCGCAGCCAGTCCGTAGACCGTCTCGGTTGGGATCGCTGCAAGCTCACCCCGCAAAAGCGCCGCACATACGCTCTCCACTTCAGGGGAGGCTTGCCAATCAGGGCTATTCGGGTCAAGCGTCCAACGCTGCATTCTGCTGGTCTTTCACGAAGCATCGCCAGATGTATTGGCCAAAAAGACTATCACCTGCCGCTGCGATACGGGTTGACGTTAACGTCAACAGGGCTATTGTCCTGTCAAACCGCTGTCACATGCGCCTTTTGCGGACAAGCCTTGCCGTCGTCAAGCTTTGAACAGCGAAAACCGTCAATTGCCGGCGTTCATCAAGCTGGCCGGCTCCTGGGAGGACCTGAATGTATCGCGCCCCTGTCGATGAGATTAGCTTCACTCTGAAACATGTCTGCGGACTGGGAGATGTGCAGAACAATGCCCGTCATGCTGAACTGGGTGACGATCTGGTGGACGCTATCCTGAACGAAGCCGGGCGGTTCGCGAGCGAGGAAATCGCCCCGCTCAACAGCGTTGCCGACAACTACGGAACGCCTTTCGAGAACGGCGAGGTTACAACGCCTCCCGGATGGCGCGAGCTCTATCACAACTGGATTGAAGGTGGCTGGAACGGTCTGTCTGCAGGGCAGGAAGCCGGAGGGCAGGGGCTGCCGCAGATGCTTTCAGCCGCCGCCCTGGAGATGTGGAACTCAGGTTCGATGGCCTTTGCCATCGGTCCCACATTGACCATCGGTGCCGTTGAAGCGATGGAAAAGCACGCCTCCGAAGAACTCAAGGCCAAGTATCTTGAGAAGCTGGTTTCGGGGGAGTGGATGGGCACGATGAACCTCACCGAGCCCCAGGCCGGTTCCGATCTGAATGCTCTCAAGGCGAGGGCGGAACGACGCGACGACGGCACGTACCGGATATTCGGCCAGAAGATTTTCATCACCTATGGCGACCACGACCTGACGGACAACATCATTCACATGGTACTGGCGCGCCTGCCCGACGCTCCTGCCGGCACAAAAGGCATTTCTCTGTTCCTGGTGCCCAAGTTCCTCGTCAATGATGACGGCTCGCTCGGCGACCGCAACGATGTTCGCGTCGCCGGCGTCGAGCACAAGATGGGCATCCACGGCTCACCGACATGCACGATGGCCTACGGTGATGAGGATGGAGCGATCGGTTGGTTGATTGGCGAAGAAAACCGCGGTTTGGCCTGCATGTTCACGATGATGAACAACGCCCGCCTAGCCGTTGGCATCCAGGGCCTGGGTGTTGCGGAGCGGGCCTATCAGCACGCCTTGTCCTATGCTTTGGAACGCAGGCAGGGAAAGGCGCCGGGAGACAAGGGAGAGGGCATGAGCCCGATCGCGCGTCATCCCGATATCAAGCGCATGCTCCTTGGCATGAAGTCCCGGACCCAGGTTTCACGGGCGATCTGCTACGCCTGCGCGCATGCCATCGACATGGCAAACATCAGCGCCGATGAAGAGACACGAAAGTTCTGGAACGAAAGGGCCAGTCTGCTGACGCCTATTGCCAAGGCCCTGTCCACCGATTTCGGGGTTGAGGTCGCCTCTCTCGGCGTCCAGATCCATGGGGGGATGGGCTTCATTGAAGAGACGGGGGCGGCCCAACATCTGCGTGATGCCCGTATCGCACCGATCTACGAGGGCACGAACGGCATTCAATCCATCGACCTCGTCATGCGCAAGCTTCCCTTGTCGGGCGGCGAGCATATCAAGGGGTTCATACTGGAACTCAAATCGGTGGCCGCACAGGTCGCAGCTTCCAACCGCCCTGAATTCGGCGCAACGGCCGATCGGCTGAGCGCGTCCATCCGGGATCTTGAAGAGGCAACCGATTACATGCTGACCGCGCAGGCCGAGGGGCGTGTGGCGGATGCCCTTTGCGGAGCAACGCCGTATCTTCGGGTCGCCGGTCTTGCACTTGGCGGAGCGCTGCTTGCCAAGGGCGCCTTGCGTTCAGACCAACAAAACGCAGAGCGTCTTGCCGAACGAACCCTGCTGGCTCGCAGTTTTTGCGAGACAACCATGGGAGAAACGGCTGGCTTGAAATCGGACATCCTGTTGTCCGCCGAAGCCATTCAGGCGTTTGACGCCGAATCCCTGGTGTCCTGAGCAGCTTGATTGGAGTTTATTGATGATCCGCAAGAGCTTGGAAAACGGCGTTCAGATCCTGCGTCTGGACCGGCCGGAGAAGAAGAATGCGCTGACCGGTGCCATGTATACCGATCTGGCCGAAGCGCTGGAAGCCGGTAACGGTGATGACGCGGTCCGCTGCCATCTGATTTGCGGACAACCGGAAATCTTCACAGCCGGCAACGACATTGGCGACTTCCTGCAATATGCGGGCAAGTCAGGTGTTTCGGAGACGCCTGTGGTCAGGTTTCTGCGTGCGCTGGTCAAAAACGAAAAGCCTCTGGTCGCTTCCGTTGACGGCATCGCCATAGGTGTCGGGACAACGCTGCTCATGCATTGTGACATGGTGTTTGCAAGTCCCAGGGCGCTGATCCGTTCGCCCTTTGTCGATCTGGGGCTTGTTCCAGAAGCTGGCTCCAGCCTGCTTGGTCCACAGCTGATGGGACATGCCCGGGCGTTCGAACTTCTGTGCCTCGGCAAGGCATTTTCCGCCGAAAGGGCAATGCAGGCAGGCCTCGTCAATGAAGTTGTCGAGGAGGGCGTTGATGAGGTCGCCATGACCTGCGCCATCGAAATAGCCCAAAAGCCGCCAGAAGCGCTCGCGCTGTCCCGCAAATTGTTGCGTGGTGACACTAAGGTTCTTTCGGACCGCGTGGAGGAGGAGATCAAGATTTTTGCCAGCCGCCTGAGCGCGCCGGAAACCATCGCGGCATTCCAGGCCTTCATGGCGAAGAAGTCAAAAAATTAGCTGGCTAATAAAAAGAACTGAACGCTGCAGGAATCGATATATCGCCATGCAAATGGTGAACCCACACCATCAATCCGGGCGTCTGCTCCCGGACCTCTTGGAGGAGAAGAAGCATGTCCCTGAAGGGCAAAACACTCTTTGTTACAGGTGCCTCCCGCGGGATCGGCAAGGCCATCGCGTTGCGGGCGGCAAGGGACGGGGCGAATGTCGCTGTCGCCGCCAAGACTGCTGAGCCGCACCCGAAACTGGAAGGAACGATCTTCACTGCGGCAGAGGAAATCGAAGCCGCCGGTGGCAAGGCGTTGCCGATTGTTCTAGACGTGCGGGACGACGAGGCGGTCAAGGCGGCAATCGATCAGACTGCGGCGCATTTTGGCGGTCTCGATATTCTGGTCAACAACGCAAGTGCGATCCAGCTGACGCCTTTGGCGCAAACGGACATGAAGCGCTTTGATTTGATGCATCAGATCAACACGCGTGGCACCATGGCCTGCTCCAAGCACGCTATCGATCATCTCAAGAACTCCGACAATCCGCATATTCTGATGTTGTCGCCACCGCTCGACATGCAGGAGAAGTGGTTTGCTCCGTTCACGCCATATTCGATTGCAAAATACGGTATGAGTCTCGTTGTGCTGGGACTTGCCGGAGAGTTGCGCTCCAAGGGGATTGCCGTGAATGCGCTCTGGCCGCGAACGACAATCGCGACCGCCGCGATCAAGAACATCATTGGTGGCGACAAGATGATGCAGCAAAGCCGCACGCCGGATATTCTTGCTGACGCCGCCCATGAAATTTTTATCTCTCCAGCCAAGGAGTTCAGCGGTCAGTTTCTGATCGACGACACATTCCTCGCAAGCCGTGGGGTAAGCGATTTCGATCAGTATCGTGTCGACCCAAGCCTGGCCCTTGCTCCGGATTTCTTTGTTCCGGACGACAGCAAGGCTCCTTGCGTAATGGGGCCTGTCAAAAGCTGATGGATGAGACGCGCCGGAACGGGCTTGCAATTTCAAGCCCGTTCCGGCACGGTTCCGGTGCCGATGAGGGCGGCAGCCGGATCCGCGGAAAGCGAAAGCACCCTGACACTTGATGACCAATGCCGGTTTTTCACCTGCGCCCGACACAAGCGGATCGCCCGGGCATCTGAAACAGGAGAAAAGCCATGTCTGACGGCATTGCTCAAGATCTTGAAATTCATAAAAAAGCTGCCCGTACTCTTCGCAAGTCTCATGCGAAGGGTGACATGATTGCGATCTCACGTGTTGCAGAACACGTCCCTGAAGGGAAGTCACTCAAACATGCCGATTTCCTGCATGTGATCGCGCGCGAAGCTGGCTATGAAAGCTGGCCGAAGCTGAAATTTTCCGTCGAAAGCGCAGCAATGAGCCGGGAGCAACGGGCGGAACGACTGAAGGTCGCCCTCTATTTCGGTCAGAAATGGGTGATCGAAAAACTGCTCAAGGATGATCCGGGTCTGAAGGATGCGAACCTGGGTCTTCAAATTGCGCTATACGATCTTCCCGCAGTTCGCGCGTCAGTCGCTGAAAGTCCGGAAGCGGCGGTCTGTGTCATTGGAATTCGTTCACCGATCCTGCATCTGGCATTTTCCAGGGAGATCCATCGGAACCCGGAAAAGGCAGAGGATATGCTCGCCATTGCGGAGCTTCTGGTTGCCAATGGAGCTGACGTCGACGACGGCTATCCGGCTGAACCCGGGGCGGAGCACAAACTCTCCGCACTTTATGGTGCCATGTGTCATGCGGATAATTTCGAATTGGGCAAGTGGCTCTTGGAGAAAGGTGCCAATCCGAATGACGACGAAAGCCTCTATCACAGCACCGAACTGAACAGGCCGCGTGCGCTGGCGATGTTGCTTCAGTATGGAGCCAAGCCGGACGGAACAAACGCTTTGCCGCGTGCGCTCGACTTCGACAATGTCGAGATGGTGCGTCTGTTGTTGGAAGCAGGCGCGGACCCGAACGTCGCGGTGCCCTATCATCCGAGCGGACAGCCCATGAACACCGTTCCGTCTCTTCACCAGGCGGTCCGGCGCGGAAGGTCGGTTGAGGTGATGGAGTTGCTGCTGAGATATGGCGCCGACCCGGACACGGTGTGGGAGGGGCACACGGCTTATGCCATGGCCCGAATATACGGCAATCAGTCAGCCGCTGAATTTCTGGAAGCACAGGGACATGCTCGCCCTCTTTCGGGAAATGAGCTGGTCCTCGCCGCCTGTGCCGAAGGCGTCGATCTCCCCGGGCGTCTTGTGCTGGACGAGCTTGAGGACGAGGACAGATGTCTGTTGACCACAATTGCCGCCGAACCGGGCAGGCTCGATCAGATCAAGGCGCTGGTGGCGGCAGGGCTTGACCCTGACTGCACTGACAGCATGGGACTGCCACCGCTTCATATTGCAGGCTGGAATGGTCTCGTCCCTGAAATGGCATACTTTCTCTCTCTCGGACCGGATCTGACACGCAAGAACGGGTATGGCGGGGACGCGCTTGATACGGTGATCCATGGATCGGAATTCGCTCCCAAGAGACCGGAGGCGGATCACATCACCTGCGCCCGTTTGCTGCTTGAGGCCGGAAGCGTTCTCTATCCGCAATTCGTGACCGCATGTGGAAACGAGGATCTGGCACATTTCCTGGAAGAATGGCAGGACGGCCACTAAGAACAGGCGGGCGGTCATTTCCGGCCGCCTCGCACGCCTGGTTTTTCTGCGTCCCGGACTGGTCCGCCAACAACTGCGGACCTGCTGGTCAGCATAGATTTCCACTGCTAGAACTAAGTCATTGCAGATTTTAAGTGTTCTGATTGGAGGGTTCTCATGGAAAGCGCAATGGATCAGGCCGCAGCCTATATGCCGCTGGTTGTCAATGCGGTGAAGGCTCTCATTGTTCTGGTCATAGGCTGGCTTTTGGCCGGTATCCTTTCCGGAATGACGAGAAGAAGGATCGTCAGTCATCCTCGTATCGATGATACGATCGGTGGCTTCGCGGCTTCGATTGTTCGCTGGCTGGTGCTGCTGGTGACTGTGATCGCCGTGATGCAGCTGTTCGGCATTGCTGCGACAAGTCTCGTCGCCGTTCTGGGTGCCGGTACGCTCGCCGTTGGTCTCGCTTTGCAGGGAACGTTGAGCGACATTGCGGCCGGCGTGATGCTGATCATCTTCCGGCCCTACAAGATCGGCCAGTTTGTCGATATCGGCGGCACGTCGGGTACGGTCAAGGATCTCAATATTTTCGTGACCGAGCTGGTTACGCCGGACAATGTCCAGATCATCCTGCCGAACGGCAAGGCCTGGGGAACGGTCGTGACTAATTTTTCTGCGCATTCAACCCGTCGCCTCGACCTGACTTTCGGCATCGACTATGGCGACGATGCTGACAAGGCCACGCAGATTATCCTGGATGTCGCCAACGCCGACGAGCGGGTCCACAAGGATCCCGAAGCATGGGTGCGTGTAACCAATCTGGGTGACAGTTCAGTTGATCTGGGAGTTCGTCTGTGGTGTGACGCAGGCGACTATTGGGAATTGAAATTCCATATGTTGAAAGCGGTGAAGGAAGCCTTCGACGCTGGCGGCATTTCCATTCCCTACCCGCATACGGTCGAAATCAAGAAGGCCGGATAAGCAAGGCTTGCCAAGGTCTGGAAGGGGACGAGCATCAATTCGATGCCGTTCCCTTTTTCGTATCTGTCGGGTCACAGGATGCCTGTTCCTCTTCTTCAGAGGATTGGTCAGGGTCGCTTTCATCGTTGGCGGCAGTGCTGTTGGTCAGCCTGATTTCGTCGGTCACTTTGACTTCGACCGAGATCTTTTCAACTGCTGCCGAGTTCTGATGCGTGTGCGCTGCTTCGGAGGTCTCGCCGTCCTGTTCAACCGGACCGGCTTCTTCTTGCGCCTGGTCTTCTGCCGCAGTTTCTTCCTTGAATTGCGGCACGACCGGATCCTCGATTTCGTGTTCCGGCTTGTCCGTATTCATCAGCTGGCGTCTTTCGGCGAGCGCGATAACGTGTTCGCGCACGTCGGGGTTTTGTTCCATGAGCGCCTTGAAGTCCTGCGCACGCAGGCTCAAGAGCTGGCAGTAACCAAGCGCGACAACGTCGGCGCTGCGGCGCCCCCCGGTCATCAGCGCGATCTCGCCGAAAACATCTCCGCGCCCGAGCCGGATATTTTGTGCCGGCGCACGAACTTCGACTGCACCCGACGCGATGAAGTAGGCCGCATCCCCGCGGTCACCCTTGCGGATGAGTTTTTCGCGCGGTGTCGCGAATTGAGGTCTCATCATTCGCCTGATGGCCTTTTGCTGTTTTCGCGGCAGGTCTGTGAAGAGAGGATGGGCACTCACCAGGTCGCTGGTCTTCAGCCCCAGATCGAGTTTCGGTCGCTCATAGCTGGCTTTTCTGACCCTTTCGATATCCTTGAGCAGGTCCTGATGCAATTCGGTGCCGATCAGCATCTGACCCTTGGCTTCGTCATAGGCCGTTTCCTCCAGCCGCGCGCCGGCCTTGCGCAGGAACTGGCTTTCCAGCGCATCGGCATATTCGGGATACTGCAGTCGCAGGGCGTCGATGGCCTGAATAGTTTCATCCTGCCGATTGCACAGAACGTCTTCCAGAATGTCGGCGACACGATCGCCCAGAAGCGGACGAATCCGACGGTTGTTGAAGTCCACGAGCTCGTCGGCAAGGATGCGGTAGACCAGCAGGAACTCGAACCGGTCCGCGAGCTTGTTGGCAAGCGGTCGGGTGATGCGCAATCGGCGTTGCAGCGTTTGCGAAAACCGGAATCCCAGGTCGAATTTCAACGGCTGGCGGGTGGCCTTGATGTAGCCGGCGCGACCTTCACTGCGCGTCAGGTCGCCGATGCGGCCCGTGAGCGTGAGGAATTTCGAGACCGAGCGCCCGGAAATGGTCTTTTCGTGGAAGTGTTCCAGGACTAGCTGCTGCTCCCGGTCGGCAAGGGCGATCAGGCCGATGCGGACGCGGTCCCAGTCTTTCAGCTCTTCCAGCTTGTTGGTTTCGGAAGCTGCCGCCGCCGCACGCTCATCGTAGTCCTTCAAAACCTTTCCGGTCACATTCTCGTCGATATGATAGTCCTTGGCAGCGGTTTCGAGTTCCTGGCGTACGTCGGACAGCGCAAGCGAGAGGAACTGCGTTCTCAAGGCTTCATCACGCGCGTTCAGGCGGTCCAGACCGAGCAGACGGATCAGAGGTTTCAGGCTGGTGCCATAGACGAGAAGAGTGAACAGGACGAACCCTGTCGCCAGCTTTGTGATGAACCCGGAAACTTCAGATGGCAGTCCCGTGTGCTCCGAGACACTGAGTGCAAGGGTCAACGTCACGGCACCGCGCATGCCGCCCCAAAGGATAACGGTCTTGTACTTGCTGTTGACCCTTTGCCCCGCACCGATCGTGCTCAGGATCGGCAGCAGGCCGAATATCACCACGGCCCGTGCAGCAAGCGCGGCAATGATCACGACCAGCAGCAGCAGAATGTCGATCGGTGTGAACCCTTCGACAAATTTCGGGATCAGGATCGCGGACAGCAGGAAGATCAGGGAAGCGGCCCAGTAGGACAGTTGCTCCCACACGGAATGCAGAAATTGCCAGTTGGACGGATGAATGCGGGCAGGTCCGTAAAGATTGAAAACCGTTCCCGCACAGACGACTGCCACAACGGCTGAAACGTCAACGAATTGATCGCTGAGAACATAGGTTCCATAGGGCAGGGCCAGGCTCAATGTCACTTGTGCGAGCGGAAGATCGCGCATCAGGGGAAGGACGCTGACGGCAAGTCTTGCCAGCACTGTCCCGATGACCAGTCCGCCGACGAAGGACCGCCCGAATGCGATGAACGCTTCGCTGAGCGTAAGTGCCTGATGTTCTGTCAGGATACCCAGGAGAATAACGAATATCACGATCGCGGCGGCATCGTTGAGAAGGCTTTCTCCTTCCACGATCCGCCCCAGCCGGGCAGGGGCTCCGATGTCCCGGAATATCGCAACGACCGCGACGGGGTCTGTGGTGGCGACGATTGAGCCCAGAAGGAGGCAGGCCACCAGCGACATGCCTGCAAGCGGATAAAGTGCGAAACCGATGAATCCGGTTGCGACGAACACCGCGACAACCGCCATTACCAGAATGGGGCCGATATCCTCCAGAATGCGCCGTATATCCAGCGTGAGCGAGGTGTGAAACAGCAGTAGAGGCAGAAAGATGTAAAGGATCATCTCCGAGTCAACGGGAGGATTCACGAAGACGTTCGCAATTGTATTGAAGGCATCCGTGCGCGGCGTATAAAGCAGGTACGTTGCCAGAATACCGATCATCGTGCCGACCATGGCAAGCAGCACGCTGGGGGCAAGTCCCAGACGCCGCGCCAATGGCTGCAGCAGAGAAATCGTGACCAGCAACAGCGCGAAGGCGCCTGTAATTAAAGGTGTTTCCATAATTCCAATGTGCCCTGCGAATGCGGCGATTTCAAATTCGCAGGCGAATTAACCGTAATGGGTTTTGTGTTTTCGGCCGCCGCGCGTGTCCGGCGGCTCCCGTGCTACCGGCTTCCGGCCTTGCGTTCGGACAGCCAGATGCCGCCGAGAACCAGGAAAAGCGCCGTGCCGTGATGCCACTCAAAGGGCTCTCCCAGTATCGAAACGGCAAGGACCGCTGCAAATATCGGTACCAGATTGATGAAGACACCAGCTCGCGCCGGACCGATCAGTTCCACACCGCGCATGAAGAAAATCTGCGCCAGGCAGGACGGGAACAGTGCAATGTAAAGCACCACCAGCCAGCCCTGTAGTGTCGGCCACTGTGCGGTTTCTGTTGACAGCTCAAACAGAAATCCGGGAATGGATGCCACCACCGAAATACCGGACAGAACGGCAAAAAAAGTCAGGCTGGACACCTGCGGCCGGTTTCTGAGAGAGAGTGTATAGCCGGAATAAAGCACGCATGCGATCAGCATGATGCCGTCGCCCGGATTCACCGCGAGCGCCAGCAGGGTTTCAAGGCTGCCCTGCGCGGCAATCATGGTCACACCGGCCAGGGTCAGAAGAATGCCGAAGACCTGAAGAGCGCGTGCCTTCGTGCCGAAGGCGATGACCGAACCGATCAGCACCAGAATTGGCATAGACCCCTGGATGATGCCGAGATTGACAGCCGTCGTCTGGGTTGCGGCTATGTAGAAAAGGGTATTGAAGCCGACAAAGCCGAAGACGGCCATCAGCGTCATCAGCACGATGTGGGGACGCATGACAGGCCACTCGGCCTGAATGCGTTTCCACTGTAGCGGCAAAAGAATGCCGGCCACGATCACCCAGCGTAAAAACACGACCATCATGGGCGAGACTTCCCCCATGGCCAGGCGCCCCGCAACCGTGTTGCCACCCCAGAACAGGGTCGTCAGACCCAGCATCAGGAAGGCGTTGCCGTAGGTCAGATCACCGAAACGTTTTGCGAGCGCGTACATCGAAATCTTTCTGCGCAGGGGAGAAATGAAAGCACATCGGTAATCGATGATCGACCTCGAGCAAAGCCCATTCTTTTTGTATACCGACCTATACTGTTAGAGATAATGACCTGGATCTTTTCCGAAATGGAAAAAGTCATGGGAGCGGTCGAACAATTGACGATCAGCCGGTTTGCCCCCAAAACACCGGGTAAACGTCCACGGACGAAGTGAATTATCGGAGATTAGAGTATGACAGGCCGCATCGACGCCTATGGATTGCAGGTTGCAGAAGTTCTTTATGATTTTGTCAACGAAAGCGCTTTGCCGGAAACCGGTGTCGATCAGGAACATTTCTGGAAGAGCCTCTCGGAGTTGATCCACGATCTTGCGCCCCGGAACAAGGAGCTGCTGGAAAAACGGGCAGTCCTGCAGGAGAAGATCAACGCCTGGCACAAGGCCAGCCCGGGCACTCCGGACATGGACACGTACAAATCGTTTCTGACCGACATCGGGTATCTGGTGCCGAAGGGCGAAGACTTTGCCGTCGGAACCCAAAATGTCGATCCGGAAATTGGACAGGTTGCCGGTCCGCAGCTTGTCGTGCCGGTTATGAACGCACGCTACGCTCTCAATGCCGCCAACGCCCGCTGGGGCTCGCTCTACGATGCGCTTTACGGAACCGACGCCATGGGCTCCAAGCCGCAGCGGGGCGGCTTTGATGAAGCGCGCGGCGCCGAGGTGATCGCATACGCTCGCAAGGTTCTCGACGAAGCCGTGCCTCTCGATGGGGCCAGCTGGTCGGATGTGACCGGCCTTGCGGTCAAGGACGAAGCGCTTCAGATTTCGACGGAGGCCGGCACCGCTTCGCTTGCCGACAAGGCTCAGTTTGCAGGTTATTCCGGTGACCCGTCTGCGCCCTACAAGGTTCTTCTGGTCAAGAATGGGCTCCATCTGGAAATCAACATCGACAGCCAGCACTCGATTGGCCGCACCGACAAGGCGCATATCTCGGACGTTGTTTTGGAATCCGCCATGTCGACGATCATGGACTGCGAGGATTCCGTGGCCGCAGTCGACGCGGAAGACAAGGTCGTTGTCTACACCAACTGGCTCGGCCTGATGAGAGGCGATCTGGAGGAGACGTTCGAAAAAGGGGGGGGAACCATCACCCGGCGCATGAATGGCGACCGCAACTACACCGCTCCCGACGGCAACGCCCTGACCCTTCATGGCCGCTCTCTGCTGCTGGTGCGCAATGTCGGCCATCTGATGACCATTGATGCGGTTCTGGACAAGGATGGCAATGAAGTGCCCGAGGGCCTTCTCGATGGCATGATCACCGCCCTGATCTCCTTGCACGACATTGGTGCGAACGGCCGCGGAACGAACAGCCGCGCCGGGTCTGCCTACATCGTGAAGCCGAAGATGCACGGCCCGGAAGAAGTCGCGTTTGCCTGTGAAATCTTCAGCCGCGTCGAAGACGCGCTCGGCATGGAGCGCAACACGCTCAAGATGGGCATCATGGACGAAGAGCGCCGCACGACGGTGAACCTTCAGGAGTGCATTCGCCAGGCAAAAGACCGGGTGTTCTTCATCAACACCGGTTTCCTTGATCGCACCGGAGACGAAATGCATACCTCCATGGACGCCGGACCGATGATCCGCAAGGGCGACATGAAGGCGGCGACCTGGATCGGCGCGTACGAGAACAACAACGTTGATGTCGGTCTTGCATGCGGTCTGCCCGGACACGCCCAGATCGGCAAAGGCATGTGGGCGATGCCCGATCTGATGCAGGCGATGCTTGAGCAGAAAATCGGTCATCCGGTGTCCGGCGCCAACACGGCCTGGGTTCCGTCACCGACGGCAGCAACGCTGCATGCATTGCACTATTACAAGGTGTCTGTCGCAAATCGTCAGGCGGAGCTTAAGTCCCGCGAAGCCGCGAAACTGGAGGACATTCTGTCCATTCCGGTCGCTTCCCGTCCAAACTGGGCGCTGGAAGACGTTCAGGCGGAACTCGACAACAACGCACAGGGCATTCTCGGCTACGTCGTCCGCTGGGTGGAGCAGGGCATTGGCTGTTCCAAGGTGCCGGACATCAACAATGTCGGTCTGATGGAAGACCGTGCGACCTTGCGCATCTCCTCCCAGCACATCGCCAATTGGCTGCATCATGAAGTTGTCAGCCAGGATCAGGTGATGGAGACCATGAAACGCATGGCTGCTGTCGTGGACGGACAGAATGCCGGTGACCCTGCCTACCGTCCGATGGCGGATGACTTCGACAGCTCCGTCGCCTTCCAGGCAGCTTGCGAACTGGTATTTGAAGGCACAAAGCAACCGAACGGTTACACCGAACCGGTGCTTCACCGCCGCCGGATCGAGTTCAAGGCCAAGGTTGCCTGACGAAAAGAGGCGCGGCCGCAGGGCTGCACTTCATCGAACGCCGACTGCAGTTATCAGGTTTCCCGCTGTCTTTTTCGGGCAGCGGGAAAATTTGTTTTGAGCGTTGGATTGACGGCAGTTTCGGGAAGGGTGGCATTTGCTGCGACTAGACTAGAGGACAAGTCGAGTCCCAGGCACTGGATAATGCCGACACGGCACTTTGAAGCTCCAGACATTTTTTGTTGCCCGACGTTTTTTGTTGAATGTCGCCCTCTATCCTTCGTTGCGAGAGGTCAACTTTTGACAACGGAAGCTTATTTGGAAACGCTGACTGCCAGCCTGAGAAGGAGACCGCCTGGCTCAAGGTCCGTTCCGACCGCATTATTTTGATGCCGAAGAACGATTGGTTACACGCAGAATGAATTTGGCGATCTTGTAACGCCATATCTGAGAGTTTGGTAACGTCTGGTTGCCTTTGAAAGATACGTTGTCATCGAGATCCAACTGGTCGCTGAGCCAGTTATATCTTGTCTGCAAGGCATTGGCGTCAAATGCATGATCGCAGTCCTGCCAGTCCACGGCTCTGGGATCGGGAGCGGCAGCAATCTGGGCATCGGCATCGGTTTTAGAAATGAACTCATCATGCTTCGCAAACTGTAGAAGCAATGATGTTCGCACTTGAGGCAAGCAACGAATGCCATCGAACGGCTCGACCAATTGTGCAGCGTCAGCAACCGCGGATGTCAGCCAGACGTGCGACAACATTCCTGTACCGGCCATGAGGGCAGCAGCCTTCATCTCAGGAACGGTTTTCAGGAATGCGCCACCTATTGATGCTCCAAGACTGTGACCAACGAAGGCCAGACGGCCAGTGTCGACACCCGGCTGTGCACTCAGATACTCGAGAGCCCGCTGAAGATCACCAACGAGTTGCTCACAAAACGCGAAAGCGGCCGGCGCGTTCTTGGTAGGGATACGAGGTCCCTTGCGAGAGCCGAAGCCCGGAGCATCGATTAGAAGCGAAGTAGCGCCCGTCGCCGCATACATCTCGGCCTCGCGCACAAAACTCGTTCGGTCACCAAATCCCCAATGTAGAAACAAGATGCCAGCCGATGGATTTGAGGAGCTGCTTGGAACAAGCAGAGCGGTTATGTCGTCGTTTTTGCTGCCTTCAAAAGATAGTTCTTTGATCAACATTCATGTGCACTCAGATAGGCCAATTTTCAAAGTCACGAGTTTGCGCCTTGGAAGCAGCGCATCCGTTGAATGGCCTTCTGCCCTTGTGGCAATCTTTATGATCCATTCTGCCGCAGACTTACTTGCTTGTTCTTGACTTACCATGAAGCATTCCTCAGAAAAAATTCCAATGTGAAGTTTTTAAGTACTTGAATTCAAAAATGTCAAATCAGCATAATTTCAAGTAATTTCATATATATTCTTAATATATGTCGTACCTAGATCTCACTTGTAGTTTTTTATGGTATGATAAAGTGTTATCGGTCGCCAAATATCAAACTAATTTTTAAATTAATCTTTGCCAAAAAACGATATCTGGTTAAATTTTCTATTTTTCATCGAAAATTATGTTGTTTTGTTCTGGATTTATTTCAAGACATGGCGGATGTGGGAGATTGTTACTCTGAAGGCGTCAAGGGGGTAAAATTCATGGATATCAGTACTCAATAAATTGATACAGTAGATACAATTGAAACATGTTTTCATGTTACTTGATTTCATTTCTCGAATTATTGATTTAGTGGAGTTATTTCTTGATTCGGTGATTTTGAATCAAGTTAAAACTTTATTAATGCTTGATATGTGGGCAGGAATTTTGTCGGGGGGCCGAATGACGAACCAAACAAGTTTTTCTGCCGCGATGCGAATTGCCGCCTTGATGTTGCGAGGTACGGCAATTGCAACTGGTGTCGTCAGCAGCGTAAGTGCTGAACCGACGGGTGGAAGCGTTCAAAGTGGCGACATTGCGATCGAGACTGATGAGGTTACCAAAACAACCACTCTAAACCAGACCAGTCAGACCGGTCTGATACATTGGCAGTCCTTCAACATTGCCCCTGATGAGACGGTAAACTTCGTCCAGCCCTCCTCTGATTCATTGACGGTTAACAAGGTGGTGGGGGCAAACAATCCAAGTATGATTTTTGGCAGCATGAACGCCAATGGAAATGTCATGTTGCTGAACGGTAACGGCATCCTCTTTGGTCCCGGCGCGAAGATTGATGTGGGCGGACTGATCGCCTCGACAATGGAACTTGAGGACCCGGCTCTCTCGGATCTGAGCAATGTCAAACTGATCACTCAGGAGGGGTCGGATGCCTCTGTTGTGAACAGCGGAGCCATCACCGTCGCGGAGGGCGGGCTTGTGGCGCTGGCAGCTCCCGGCGTTGCAAATATGGGCGTCATCAATGCGAAAATGGGGACGGTAAATCTGGCCTCAGGAAAAAGCATGGTGCTGGACCTCGCCGGCGATGGGCTCATCAACATAGAAATGTCCGACACGCTCGCAGAAGCAAGGATTGCCGGGGCAGATCCCGCGAACACGATTCCAGCAGGCGTTTTGACGACCAAAGGGTCGATGGTGAATGCGGAAGGCGGAACTGTCCTCGTGACAGCAGCGTTTGCCAAACAGGTCATCAATTCCGCGATCAATCTTTCCGGGTTGACCGAAAATGCTCCGGTAATCGATCTCCAGGGAGACATATCTGCTCCGAATGGTGGGCGCATCGTTGTGCACGCAGGTTCGAGCAAAAACGGCTTCGAGGACGAGACGATTTTGCCCCCCTCAGCCCCGCCGCTGAACGGCATTGAATACCAGGACGAGAAACTTGCAAACGAGGTGAAAGTAAGTGGGACGCTGAGCGTCGAAGGTATCGAGATGGGGCAGGACGGAGGCGCAATCGTTATCTCCGGGCAACACATCCATTTGGAAAATGGTTCTGTCCTGAATGCAAGGGGGCTGGGTGGTAGCGGTCGCATTTCAGTTGGGAGCAACAAAAACTTCAGTCCAACCCTTTCGGGGAGTGCCCAGTCTATTGACGATGTTGCAGGCAATACGAATTACAAGTCACCGGTCGCGACGAGTTTGCGTGTGGGAGCAGAGGTCCAGCAGCTGGTCAACGTCGGCGATGAAGACACCAACATCGCCAACGCAGCCTATGTTGAATATTTCGAGGGTAATACGCCCTATATCATGCTTTCCGGTCACGACGGAGCATATGCGCCCGGCAAAGCAGATCCTGACTTCGATCCCGATGAAAGTGTGGGGGAAAAACATTCCGGCAATCACGGTCGGGACACGAATATGTCGATTGTAATGGATGCGGCCTCCGCAGCTCTCGGCGATCTAAGCCCCGGTGCCAAGCCGTACACATTGAACTTTAATATTCAAAGGGCTTACGTAGACGTCAATCGTTCATACCTGAGACCGGAACAAAAGAACGATGCGATCCATGAGGATAGTTGGGTAACCTACGAGCAGGGGGAATATGACCTGGCTGTAGATGCTTATAAGAGCTGGCATATTCTCGCCAACAAGGCGACGGAGAGCGTTGAGACCACTCATGGGTCCGGTTTCCTCATAGACCTTCATGGATTTTCGTCATCAGGAGATCCACACGCTCACGATGACGACAAACACATCGACAATTTTGATGTGCCTGTGGAAGTGATGGTCGGGTATGGCGCGATAGATCATGCTGATCTGGAAATGATCTACGAGAACATTCACAACGACGTTGATACCAAGCATCCCACCCTTTTTGCGAACGAATCCTCGCTTCTTCACCTGTATAAAAACGAAAATCCAGCCAACAATATGCAGGAGATCTATGATCTGTTTTTGGGAACCAAGTCATTTTCTTATGCGCTTCAACAATCCGTCAATCTCCTGGATTTCGATGCAGACGATGATGGCCAGGACATATGGGTCACTCCGCTGGAGGACAATCTTCCAAAGCCGCTGAATGGCGGTTTTGATGAACCCGAGGCGACAGTGCATCACTTCTATCAAGGTGGCTACAACACGGATGCTCACGGCTCGGGCGGTTCTGGTCTCAAGCCGGAACCATACGGATATGGAGCAGTCGACGCAGTTCAAGTGGAAGCGCCTTCGCATGTGAGATGGGTTGACGAAGCTCCCGAGAAGTTCGGAGCAGCGATAGGCGGCGCGACGGCTGATTATCTGACAACGGTCTACAATGTCGACGTAACGCAAGATGCTCAAAAGATTTCAGATAACAGTGCTGCCAAAGTGCAAGGCGATGCCCAGAACTACTCCGAGGAACTGTTGGGAGAATTGCCGGAGTACTCTGATGTGGTACCTCCGCCCGCTCCTGACCCCGTATTACCACCGTCCCCGGACCCGGAACCCGATCCTGATCCAGTTCTGCCACCATCGCCGGATCCCGAACCCGATCCTGTACCGGATCCGGTTTTGCCGCCCTCACCAGACCCGAAGCCTGATCCCGAGCCAGTTGCACCAACTCCGATGCCCGTACCCGATGACAGAGATGCCGGAGTAAGTACAGACGACGCATACAGAACGCTAGCGGAGCCCGACCAAGATCGGCAAAGGGGCAGTGCCGGGATCGATGCGCGCTGGGCACTGATGAGTGTTTCGAAGTGTTTGAACCATTCCATTGATGCTCACGCTTCGTCCGAACAGAAAGTGGTCGATAAGAAAGCGGACTGTTCCGCAATCATATCAACCAATGACAGTTCGTCTCGATAATGAGCGTCCATCTTTTGAGGGCTTGCTGTTTTGCAAGCTTCCTTCTCTCCGTGCATCTGCCTGCGCAAGGTAATGAACGGAGCCTGGCCTCTTCTCGTAACCTTCTGAATGATCTGAACAATGAGTTGAGTTCTCCAGCACCAGTTCAGAAAGGAGATCTTTCACTCAAAGAAGTTCAGAAGAAAAAGCCGGATGAGAAAAGTGACATCGATATTCTTATCGTCGGAGTCGAGTTCAAAGGGAACACGATTTTCTCCGATCAGGAACTTCGATCGCCTTGGCAACGTTTTCTCAACAAGACCAGCAAACTTGACGAAATTCTTGCAGTCGTTGCGGAACTCACGGCGAAATATCGCAACGAAGGTTATTTCCTTTCCACGATTGTACCTTTAGCCGTCAAATCTGGTGGTGGCTTCAAAATCCAGCTTGTCGTGGTTGAGGGATACATCGATCGAGTGATACTCGAGCCGATCAGGGATGGTTTCTTCCTTGGTCCAGATCGGGAACGTATCCTGGCATACGCAGAAAGGATCAAAGCCTCGCGGCCATTGCATATCGATGATCTGGAAAGGGGCCTGCTTCTAATTCGCGATATGCCCGGGGTTTCCGTGAAGTCTGTTCTCAGGCCGTCTGCCAAGACAGCGGGAGCGGCCGATTTGCACCTGCTGATCGAGCACGATGAATTCAGTGCGCGCTTATCGAAAAACAATCGGGGCAGCAAAACCCTGGGGCGGTACCGCGTCCAGGGATCCGTCTCGTTGCGATCCTGGACGGGACGCTCTGAAGAAACCTCTCTGGGTGTATCAACGCTGTTGCCTGCACAAGACGGTGCCGGTTCACTGGGGCACCTTCAGGTCAGTCATAAAGAACTCATTGGCAACAACGGGTTATCTTTCACCTCTCAGGCCTCGTATCTTCGCTCTGAAGAAGGAGGGGTGCTAACGCCGTTAGGTGTTGAAGGAACTGCGGGGCTTGTGTCGGCGCGGTTGGACTTCCCCTTTCTAAGGAACAGGAAACAAACACTTCGTGGCCATATCGAAGGTCGTTATCAGACTCAGAAGTCTCGTCTTATGGGCGAAACAATAACGCATGACACGATCTGGTCGGTACGCGCAGGAGCAAGTTACGAGAAGCGGAGTAATGGCCGGATTGCGGGTGCTTTTCTTGCAATTTCAAAGGGCTTCGACGTGTTCGACAACACGGAGAGAAACTCTTCGCAGGCTTCGAGAACCGGGGGATGGTCTGATTTCGCGAAAATTGAGGGAGGGGCTCGGATCGATCAAGCACTTTGGGGAGGCCTGATCGGGCGGCTCACGATTGATGCGCAGTATAGTCCAACGCGGCTTTTGGCGTTGGAGGAGTTTTATCTCGGGGGCTCACGATACGGACGGGCATACCAGGCTTCTTCTCTTTCGGGCGATAGCGGTTTCGCGGCGTCGATTGAACTGTCGAAAACATTTCCACTCCTGGATCCCGTTTCCATTCAGCCCTATGCCTACATCGATGGGGGCAGGGTGTGGAACCACGATCCTTCGGGAAACAACTCCCTGTTTTCAACCGGGGCGGGGGTGCGTACGATTTTCGGCGAAAAAGGTTGGTTTGATTTGTCGCTGAATGTTCCGTTGTCTGGTCATGATCTCGATGACCGTGAAGAAGCTCCACGTCTCTATTTCAGTGCAGCAGTCACTTTCTAGAGGAATTGGCAGGTGGGTTGTGAGTTCCGGTGAAGGAGGAAACAGAATGTTCTGTTCAATTTTTGAAAGGAGGAAATTGGGTGTGCTTACCTTTCGTTCAACTGAAATGAGTGAGTTTACAGTTTTTTCCTCGAGGTTTTGTGTGAAGTTCAAATGCTCGTTTTGATGACCTTCATGGTTGGATTTGCATTTGTGGTTTTCGGGCACTGGGGTTTGCACACCCGCCCGGGGCAGCAGATGTTCCCTGAAATGGCAGGCATGATCCCTGCGTTTGTCCAGATTGCAGGATACATTCTTCTTGCAGTTGCCCTTGTTCTTCCTTTGGTGCTGAGCTTTTTTTTTAAGGGGAGCAGGCGCGGTGACAATGCTTCTTCGAGTGCCTCAAGCTACTGGAGGAAGGCACAAGATTATCTTCCTTCCTGGTTTGTAGCGCTGTTCGTGCTGTTTCATGTCTTGTGCGCTTCGACCGTTGGCGTTCACGGGTTGACCGTGGCTTTCTTCTGGTTGGAGAGCACGCCTTTAACCTGGGTTTCATTGGCGGTTCTTGTGATTGCCTCGCTGGTGGGATTCGCTCTTTTCATTGATTTTGTGAAGATATTCTATGCTGCACGATGGGGTTGGGAAACGGAATTGCTGTTTCTTGGTCAGGATCTGGAGAACAATCAGATCCTTCTTTCAAGAACAGGTTCGGAAAAGAACATCCAGCGAGTTCCTGGATCTCTCTACGATCAGGGAAACTGGTTTTTTGACAGGTTTTCCGATTTGGAATGCAGAACCGTAAACCGTTTTGGATCCGAGCCTAAGGATGTAATTGTCGCCGACGAACTGAGCTCCAAGCGGATCATAATGTTTGCTTTTATGCAAATCGTTTTGGGGGGCGTTCTCTTCCTGATTGCTCTTTCAGCACTTGGAACTTACCTGGAAGCTGAAGGCAAAACCCGGTTCGTGATTGAACCAGCAGAATCTTCATTTGTGACTGCGCTATCGTGGTTGACAACGGCGTTTCCGCTAACGGTTTTCACCGTAGCTCTGATGCTCACTGCCTGCCTTTTCCTCCTGCTCCATTTGGCGGCGCGAACACAGAAGAATCTTCTTGGCCGGTTTCGCAGCAAAACCGTCGAAAAGCTTCCAACGTTTGTAACCTCTGGCGAGAGGATACTGGGAGAAATCATCGAGTACTCTGTTGAGCAGACCCATTCTGAAGCCGGTAAAAACTCAAAACGGTCTCATCACAATTTGCTCGTGAAGTTTAAGTGTATTTGGGATGTTCCAGTCTTTCTGCGCTTGAGCTTGCCTGAAAACGGGACCACGAGGACATGGCTCAAAAGAATTGATCACGGTTTGCCGTTCGGCGAGCAATTCATCATCCAGAATGACTTGTCCATATGGCCGCATGATCTGTCCATTGATCAAGATCGGTAATTGTATTCAAAGGCATTGAACCGGCCTTGGTCATGACAAAGAGGGAACGTCAGGGCGAATGGCTTGGCGGGGCTGGGCACTCTAGCCTGACCGTCTGAAGGGCTTTGCCTTGTGAAAGCTTGGATCTGAGAAACACGTCCAAAAGTTCGAATATTCGGCTTGCACGATCAAATAGAGCTCGGGGGACCACGGTTCAGTTCTCACGGGTTCTGGGCCTCGGCCACCTGGAACAGCGTTGCAAAACGAACCGGCCAACCATCGCGACAGGCGCAGAGCCGCGCCATCGCTGCCCGTGTTCCCGGTCCGACATCTCCGTCTATGGGACCTCGATACCTGGCCTTTGGCGAACGCGCGAGCAGATGTTGCAAGGCGCGTGTGGTGGCGACCGGCCATTCATCGGCTTGCCGCAGATATGGTAGAGCACTCCCGGCAGCCAGTGCTTCGAAATAAGACGATGCGGCGAGCGAAGGGTTCCGTTCAAGACCGCGCCCGGTCTCATGACCATAACCGACTTCCACGATCGCAAGCGGGTCGCCACCCATCGCCGCTTTCTTCGTCAGCTTGATCGAGAGTTCCAGGTCTGGCCGAACGCCGTCCCCGAGACGATAACGCCGGGCAAGGAGAAGGGCAGCTTCTATGTCGTTAGCGTCGACTGCGATATGCAACAACTGAATGCCGCGTGAAATGTTCCGTAGCTCAGGTGCCGTTCTGGGCGACAGGTAAAACTTGGCCAACCGCAAGCGAGCATGTTGATGTCCGCCATCCGCTGAGGCTTCAAGCCACGCAATTCCCTTTCGTCGCTGACTGATACTGATGTTTGACATCGAAATCAGTTTGGAGCCGGCCTTGAATTGAGCGGTGACATCACCACCAGCCGCGGCAATTTGATAGTACTCGAGCGGCGACTTGCCTCTGACGACAAGCCGCGCACCGTTGTCGGTGAAGAAGTCGCCCAGAAAGCGCGCGGCTGCCATATTGCCGTTGGCAACAGCCTCCTCGAGGATCGCGACAGCTTCTTGCGCGTCTTTCAGCCCTCCGGGAGCCGTGAGCATGGATTTGCCCAAAAAGAAGCCGGCCGCTGCATATTCAAGTTCAATCGAACGGGACAAGGCCTTTCGTGCCCGATCCGGAAAATTGGCAGCGGTCAGTGCGCGCGCCAGTTGGTAATGGCTCCGCGCGCTGTTCACGTGACCTGAAGTCGCCAGTGTACAAGCCGTCACAGCTGCGCTGACATCAATCTGCCCAAGTTCCACGCCAGTTGCTTCGCGCGGTCGATCCGGATCGTCCGGGTCGGCGGCAAGCTGGTCACAGGCGCGAATGAGGGGGCTGTCTTCCACGGCAATTGTGTGGCTTGGCATCTGGCTTCCGGAAAGGCTCTGATCTCGGCGACGAAGGGCCGCCAGCTTATCGCGGGCACGGCCGATCACGTCTTCGGAAGCCACTCCGTCATATTGACCAATGAAAGCCTGCCAACTTCCCTCCGAGTTGCGAGAATCGGCTGCGAGAAAGTCCCGGAGGATTTCAGCAGTCGAGGGGCCGGTCGGAGGGGGAGCGGCGAGGTAAATGTCGGCTGCAGGCAACGACCCGTATGTAAACGGTTCCTGGAAACCCCGAGTGTTGTTGAGCACTGTGTCACGCACCCGCCGGAACAGTTGTCCGATTTCCAGCCCGGGTGTTTCCATGTGCGCCAGCAACGCTTCGGCATAAGGACTGTTTCGACCCGTACCATCCATCGCCACCGTGCCGCTCTTGGCCGAATAACCAACCAATACTCCCGCCTGCGGCTCGATTCTGCTGAGACCGCGGCTCAAGGATCGCGTAGATGCGTCCGCCATTCGTCTGAGGAAGGGATTGTCACGGCAGGCATCGAGCAACAGCAGGCGGAGCGTTTTGGCACCCTCGACAGCCTGAAGGAATTTGTGCATCTCGGTGGCTTCGAAAGTTACGTCGGAGGGATGCTCGAGAATTGCATCGACAGGCACAAGATAGTTCCTCTGGTCGATCTCGATACCGTGCCCGGCGAAGTAAATGATTGCCATGTCGGCGGCATTGGCCTTGCGGGAGAAGTCGCGCAAGGCAATGTTCAGCGCGCGTGAGTCAAGGTTGTGGCGCTCCTCCACGGTGAAGCCGAGCCGTGTCAGTGCCGCGCCTATGTCCGCTGCATCGTGACTGGGATTGGTTAGCGAAGGCACCGAACTGTATTGAGAATTGCCGATGACCAGCGCCACTCGAACATCTTCGGCTGCCTGCACTGATGACCCAGCCAGAATGAAACTGGCGAGTATCCAGAACAAGTATCGGTAGCGCCAACGCTGCGTTGGTATTTCCGCTATACTTCCCATGCGGAATGCTACCATGCGGCGCACATAACGTTAAGTTGCAGAACACCAGTCTAAAGTGTTGTTGCGGCCGGAGAAGAGGCTTGTTTTGGCTCAACTCATTCAAGTCAGCGGCAATTCGTGCGTTGCGCCTTTCATTCAAAGTGGCGCTGCCGGGCTTTCCTGAAAGCCGAGATGCAACTCCTCGCCGTGATAGGGGTGAGCTCGGGCAAGGTCTTCGTTGAGATCGTGGCCAAGGCCGGGTTCTGATGAAGGGATGACATAGCCGTCTTCCCAGCGGATCGGCGTTTTCAGGAGGTCGGCATAAAAACCGTCGAACGTCCTGATGGACTCCAGAACCAGAAAATTCGGGCTGCAGGTGGCCAGCTGAATATTTGCAAGAGCGACCAGGGGACCGCAATAAAGGTGCGGCGCAACTTGCGCTGAATGACATTCCGCCATCGCCGCGATCTTCTTGGCTTCCAGCAATCCGCCGACGCGGCCGAGGTTCATCTGCAGGATGCTGGCTGCACGCGTTTCCAGAATCCGTGAAAACTCGTATTTGGTGCAGAGCCGTTCACCGGTGGCAACCGGAATGGAGGTGCTGCGCGCAACTTCTGCCATGTCTTCCGGTTTTTCCGGTGGCACCGGTTCCTCGAACCAAAGCGGATCGTAGGCTTCCAGCCGCCGGGCCATGCGCTTGGCTCCTGAGACGGTAAACTGGCCATGCGTGCCGAACAGGAGATCGGCTCCGGTCCCGACCGCTTCGCGGATGGCACGGCAGAAATGTTCCGAACGCTCCAGATCCGCCAGACTGGGTTGGTGGCCGTCGTAGATTGTGTAGGGGCCGGCCGGATCGAATTTCACCGCCGTGAAACCTTGAGCCACTGCCTTGGCAGCGGCTTCCGCAGCCATGTCGGCATCGTTATAGACATTGGGCTTGTTCGGATCCGGATATACATCTCCATCTGCAGGATAGAGGTATGTGTAGGAACGCAGGCGCTCGTGGATCTTGCCTCCAAGGAGTTCGTAGGCCGGTTTGCCGGCCGCTTTGCCGATAATGTCCCAGCATGCCATCTCCAGGCCCGAGAGAACGCCCATAACGGAGACGTCGGGGCGCTGGGTGTATCCGGCGCCGTAGGTCTTGTGCCAGAGCTTCTCAATGTGGTGTGGATCTTCGCCTTCGAATTGCCGCCGGAAAACGTCCTTCGCCATTTCGGCGACCAGATGGGGTCCGAAAGTGGCATTATAGATTTCGCCATAGCCGACACCCCCGCAAGCCGTGACCAGCTTGACGAAAATGAAATACCGGCCGCCGTGGCGCGGCGGCGCGTTTTCAACGACAAACGTCTCGATCTGGTCGAGCTTCATGGGGAACCCGCCTAACTTGCGTTGCTGATGGTAATCGACTTGACCTTGGTATAGGCATCCAACCCTTCCCAGCCCTTTTCGCGGCCGTATCCGGATTTCTTGTTGCCGCCGAACGGCAGTTCCAGGCCACCTGCCCAGTAATCATTGATCGAAACCTGGCCACAGTCCATCGCCGCAGCAACACGCATGGATCGGCCGACATCGCGTGTATAGATGCTGGCGATCAGGCCGAACTCGGTGCCGTTGGCCAAAGCAATCGCTTCGTCTTCTGTCTCGAAGTTCTGGACGGAGAGAACCGGGCCGAAAATTTCCTCCTGAACGGCGGGATCATCCGGGGTCAGGTCCGCAAGGATGGTCGGCTGGAAGAACCATCCCTTGCCGGTATCGGGGTCCGTTGTAACATCACCTCCGGTGAGCAGGTTTGCACCGCGAGCCTTGGCGGCATCCACATGGGCCTTGATACGCGACAGATGCAGTTCGGAGTTGATCGCTCCCATATCGGGAGCCGTCAGGCCGTGACCGACCTTGATCGCTGCGGCACGTGTTTTCAGTATGTCGAGGACCTCGTCCCTGATCGACTTGTGCAGGATCAGCCGCGAGCCCGCCGAGCAGATCTGGCCGGAGTTGGAGAAAATGGCCCAATAGGCACCGTCGGCGACTTTTTCCGGATCAGCATCTTCAAACGCAATCAGAGGAGATTTGCCGCCAAGTTCCAGTGTCAGGCGTGTAACATTGGGCGCCGCCATCTGTGCGACGTTGACACCTGTGGTGACCGAGCCGGTGAAAGTCAGTTGCTTGATGCGCGGATCGCGTGCCATCTTGGCTCCGACATCGGACCCCAGTCCTGTGACGACATTTACCAGCCCCTCCGGCACACCTGCTTCGCACAGCAGCTCGGCCATTACAAGCGCCGTGAAGGGCGTCGTCTCAGCAGGTTTGGCAACCACCGAGCATCCCGCTGCAAGTGCCGGTGCGATGCCGCGTGCAAAGGTCGATGTCGGGTAATTCCATGGAATGATGTGTCCCGTGACCCCGACCGGTTCGCGCACGGTAAAGGCAGTGTAGTCAGTGCCGAGGTTGACCGAGCGTCCATCCAGTTTGTCGGCTGCGCCGGCATAATACTCAAACAGCCGGGCGGATGACTGGACGTCGCCCTGCGCCTCGGCCAGCGTCTTGCCGCTGTCGATCACCTCAATGACGGACAGGCGGTTCGCATTGTCCCGGAAGACTTTGGCAACGTTGTTGAGAATTCTGCACCGCTCTCCCGGAGAGACCTGCCGCCAATGCCCTGCCGCGCGCTCCGCCGCCTCGATCGCCCGGTCCATTTCAGTGTCGTCACCGAGCGAAAACTCGGCAAAGGCCTCGGCGCGGCCCGGGTCCAGGCTTTCCATCTTGCAGCTGGAGGCCGGCAACACTTTTCCATCAATGAAATGACCGTCAGGCAGGGCACCCAGCCTGCCGGTTTTCAGGTAGTCTTGTGCTATTTCCTGGGCTGTCATCTTATGCTCTTTTCCGGTCTTCAAGAATGAGGTCTGCTCCTTTGAGGGCCAGCATCATGGTTGGGGCATTGGTATTGCCTGATGTGATATTCGGAAAGGCGGAGGCATCAATGACCCGCAGCTTTTCGATACCATGAACTTTCAGGCGGCTGTCGACCACGGCGGTCATCCTGTCATCACCCATGCGGCAGGTGGAAACGGGGTGGAAGACGGTCGATGCACGCTCGCGAAAGTCGGACAGAATGCCTTCGTCGTCCAGACTGGCAAGGTGAGGGGAGACCGACGCCTCGACCAGACTGCTCAGCGCTTCACTGGCCATGAGTTTCTGGCAAAGCCGACCACCCGCAATCACGGATTGCCGGTCTTCCTCCGTGGAAAGGGAGTTCGGCTGAATGCGGGGCGCGATACTTGTGTCACTGCTCCTAATGTCCACCCGGCCACGGCTGGTCGGCCGGGCTGGCTGGGCGCATATGATGAAGCCGTTGAAAGGATCGAGCGCCAGTCTTGATCTGCCGTTGTCAGGTGTCAGGCGATAACTGATCGGGTTGAAGTAGAGTTGCTGATCCGGGCGGTTCAAGCCGGGGGTGGAGCGAACAAAGCCCCCACACTGATTTACTGATAGCGACAAAGGTCCTTTGCGTGTGACGGCATATTGAAAGGCCGCCAGAGCTTGTCCCCAGAGTGGACGCAACACCGCGTTCAGAGTGGGCTCTTTCGCGACGAAGGTGAAATTGGCCGCCAGGTGGTCCTGCAGATTTCCACCGACATTGTCGTTCGCGTGGACCACCTCAATTCCAAGTTCGTGCAGCAGTGCCCCGGGGCCGATGCCCGAAACCTGAAGCAGTTGCGGGGAGCCGATCGCGCCCGCCGACAGGATCACTTCCTGCCGGGCGATAACTCTCTCGCCGCTGGCCAGCTCGACACCTTCTGTTTTCCTGTCCTTCAAAAGAAGGCGTCTGACGGAGGCGTGTTTCCGCACGATCAGGTTATTGCGTTTCAGGGCGGGGCGCAGGAACGCGCGGGCAGAAGAGCACCGAATTCCATTGCTTGTATTGATCTGGTAGACGCCGCCGCCTTCCGGATAATCTCCATTGAAATCCTCTGTCCAGGGAAGACCGACTTCCCTGATCGCACTGAAGAAATGGCGGTTCAATTTGTGCACACGGTCGGTCACGTTCTGAACCTGGATGGCTCCGCGGCCATCACGTTCGCCATGTGGGGTCACCTTGGTTTCGAGACGCTCGAAAGTTGCCTTTACATTCTGCCAGCCCCAGCCTGCAGCACCGGAAGTTTCCCAGTCTTCGAAGTCGCCGGGCAATCCTCGGCAATAGACCATGGCGTTGATCGAGCCGGACCCGCCAAGCAGTCTGCCGCGTGGCCAGAAGGCGCTGCGTCCGCCCAGCCCTTCATCCGGTTCGGTCCGGAACCGCCAGGTCCGTTTGGGATCAGAGTTGAGTTTGCCGTATCCGAGCGGCAGCGACACCCAGGGAGAAGCATCCGAACCTCCTGCCTCCAGCAGCAGGACGGTTGTGTTCTGATCTTTGCTCAGCCGTTCGGCCAGTATGCAGCCGGCGGAGCCTGCACCGACGATGACGTAGTCAACTTCATTCATTCACGGCGATTCCCGAGGTGTTCACTCTGAACTTACTTTCTGCGAGGCGCCGGAATTCCTGAAGCGAAAAATTATTTGGCCTTACCTTGAAAAATTTTGAAGGAAAGTATTGATAGGCAAGGTTGGATTGGCTTTCCGACCTCTATCAAATGGCTATCGCGAAGCTGAGTGATCGAATGGCGTACAATCTTCCTTCATTGCCATGGCTGCGGTCTTTCGAAGCTGCTGCACGTCTAGGTAACTTCACGCGGGCTGCCGAGGAATTGCTGATCACGCCAGCAGCAGTCAGCTATCAGGTCCGTCAGCTGGAGCAACATCTGGGCTATCCGCTCTTCGAACGGGCACACCGGGAACTGGTGCTCACGCGTCTCGGGCAAACCTATCTGCCGACCGTCGAAAAGGCATTCTCCGATCTGTCCATCGCAACGGTCTCCGTCTTTGGCGAACGGGATCGCAGGCCTGTACGGTTCCGGTGCCTGAACAGTTTCGGCCAACTCTGGATGATCCCCAGGATCAGGTCCTTTCAAGAGGCGCATCCGGGCATCGAATTGCAGATGATCTCGGCGTCCTGGGCAGAAACGTTAAGCCCGGAACTCTTCGACATCGACGTTCGGTTCGGAGACGGAAGTTGGACCGACGGAGCGGTGGAGTTTCTGCTCAATGACCCGATCATTCCCGTCTGTCATCCGGACCGGGCATTGCCGTCGGGCGGAAACGATCTCGATTTGCTCAGCAATGCAAGCCGTCTGGACATCATGGGTGTTGTTGACACCTGGGAAAATTTCTTCCGCAGTTTCGGTCATGCGGTCCCGCCTCGAAACGGATTGCAAGTCGATCAGACCCTGTCTGCATTGGAATTGGCGGCACTGGGTCACGGTCATGCCCTTGTGCTGCAGACCCTCGCAGATCCCTATCTTGAGAGTGGCAGATTGGTTCGCTCTTGCGAACGCAAGCTGAAGAGCAGGCACAGCTACTATCTTGTGACCGACAGGCCGCGTCAGGCGCTAAATCCTGACGCACAGATCTTTTGCGACTGGATGATCGGGGAATTAGGGGCGGCTTGAAGGCGCCCGATGCCATCTTCAGTCGAACGAGAACGTGTATTCAAACAGCCGCTCGATCGGATCGGACGGCTTGGGATCGACATAGCGGTTCAAGTCGAGAAGACTGGCCTGAACTGCATTTTGCGCGTTCATGTGAGCTTGCACGAGGTCAAAAGTCGACCAGAAGTTCGGGTGGGTCCTTCGAACGCCGAAACGGTCTATGACATCCACATAGGCGTCCTGGCTGTCGATCTCCCGGACCGCCTCGACAAAGGCTGGCAGGTCTTGCGAGCTCACCCTGAACACGAAGTTCGGATAGCTGCCGAACTGGCCTGGAACGATTGTGAGTGTGTCCTTGTCCGGTTCCCGGCGCAGGTCCTCGTTGAAAATGAACGCGACATTGCTGTGCGCCTTGTCGTGCGCCAGCGTGAACACTTCTTGCGACGTTTCAGTTTCCACAACGAGCACGGAGATATCCGGAAGGTATTTGGCGAAGGGAGCTGGCTTGACGGTAAGCGGGCGAAGCTGCCCCGCAATCGTACTCGTCGGCGCACATACGTCACCTTCACAGCGATTTATGGGGTCGCTGACAGGCCAGAGCATGGGCTCGATTTCCAGCAACCTGCCAAGAAACTCTGCTTTCGGCTGACCTGTCTCGAATGTCACTCCGGTAGGAGAAGTGGCATCAAGCGGTGTTTCCTTCCAGATATCTACCAGATTGACGAGAGGACCGCGGTACCAGCTCTCGTGCATCGGACGACGCATTTTCGGTGGCATGAAGTTCAGGAACATCCGCTCGCCTTCCCGGCGCAGGCTGTCCATGTAAATCCGTGTCGTCAGCTGGTGTTCGACATTGCCAAAAACATCAAACCCTGCAACGAGATCGTAATAGATCCGCTCAAACAACGGAAAGTCGATCACCCATGCGGTTTCCGGAATTGCGCCCTCATAGCCTGTAACAACTGATGCCGAGGAGAAGTTGCGGTAGATGGTCAGGCGCGCATCTAAGTTCGCCCCGTCACCGTCCCATATGTCGTCATAGCCCAGCCCGCCCTTTTGCTCGGCGCGAACGGCATAGCGGTCGCGTCTGAACGCCTGGTATTTGACCGGTCCTGCCAGCAGAAAGCTGTTCAGGCGATCCTGGAGCTTGCCGTCGGACTCCGCAACGGGGAGCTCCAGCATTGGAATTGCCTGTTCCAGGAATGTCGGATCAATCACGGACAGGTCAGACCCCGGCGCAAGAAAGGACACCCAGAACCTGTCCTGAATGACGTTAACGGCAACCTGGCCGTAACAGACCGGGCCGCGGATGAACGAGCGAACGAAGTACAGCGCGTCATCCAGCAGAAACTGGTAACGGCTGCGTGCGGGAATGGCCTTGAATGTCGAAAGCGGATTGCCTCCTGCCGAATTTGAATAGGCAGGGAGAACAGCTACAGCCCAGTCCGGTTTTTGAAAGAGATCCTGATATCTCTTCAATCGCTCTGGCCCGATCTCGTAGACGATATGTTCCTTGTGCAGGATGGTGCCGTCTATCGGGATAATCCGGTAATGGAAATTGCCACCTGGATCATCAAACGGGCGACGCGACGGGATCTCATCCGGCGGCACGCCGGAAGGGGTCCGGGAGCGGATGATGCGGTAGAAGCGGTCCGGGCTGTCGTCTTCAAGATGAAGATGCGCAAGAAACAGGTGCTCAAAGATGTAGCGCGCGGTCAGCTTGGCCTTTGGATCTTCCTGATTGAAGAAGGTTTCGATTTCCCGGATCTGTTTTCTGACCGCCTCCGGCCTTTCCGCCTTGGTGCTGTCGGCCGCAGCACCGTCTGCCGCCCAGGCGAGCAGGCGTTCATAATCTTCACTGGGCAGGGGAGCGGTTGCGAAAGGCATGCCTCCGAAGGGATGATCGGATATGTAACCGCTCATTTCTGAAGAGGCAGGACAGCTGTTCTTTCGGGAGGTGCCTATGTCGATCGTGTCTGGCAGGGGTGCCCCCAGATCCAACGTATTCTTGCGTCCCAATACCAGCATCTGTTCAAGTACTGACGGCGCACCGTTGCTTTGCGTAACTGAGAAGAACCCTTTCTTCCGCCATTCCGGAACAGTCTTGGCATCAATGCCAAGGCGTGTCATCGGTGCATCCTGTAGCCGGGAGGAATCGTAGACCTTTGCCTTGGTCGCACCGCGCTGCCAGCCATCAGCAGAGGACAGTTTCAGTTGGCAGGGCGCGTCATAGCAGCCATGGCAAACGACGCAACGTTTGTTCAGAACATCCTGTATGGACGCAGGGGCGCTCGAAACGGCTTTGTCGGTTGCCAGGGCATTTGTGGTGACGAAAATTGAAAGAAAAACCACCAGTTGGATGACCTGCAAGAAGCCATAGCAGAGCGGATCAAGAAACTGTACCGACCGGCTGCTGGTGTCCTGCTGCATTGGCTGCCTATCCCTCGTTGTCATCCATGCGCGGGCGCGTCTTCCGGCTTGGATCGTCCGGTCCCTTGTACGTGACAAGGTAAGCCCAGGCAGCATAAAGGCAGATCGCACCGGCGATAAAGACCCAGGTTGTACTGCCGGTAAGATACTCTACACCCGTCCAGCCGGCACAAAAAGCTACCAGCAGGATCCGGCACCAAAGCGGGTCCAGCCACGGATGTTCAACAGGTCCAAACACAGTTTCGCCCTTCTTGTAAGTCATCTGGTCAGTGCCTTAGGCACAGGATTGCCGCTAGGGGAACCTCAAGAGACTGCAAAATCAAGCGAAATTTGGCCGAACCTACCTGATTTCACCTTGAATCCTACGGCTGTTCAAGGGAAGGTGGCGCCACTTTCCAGGCTGCAAACGAAAGCGATATCGAGAGGAACCGGCGACACGACATGCTGACAGTCCTTGATCTTCTGACGGCGAAGGAAACGCCCGGTCAGCACGCGCCTTCCTTTTGCCCTGCGATCGCCAATCGGCGAACCTCTTTTCCCGCGCTTCAGGTAACCCTGGCTCGCGATGTCTGCATTGTCGGCGAAGGTTACACAGGGCTGTGGGCTGCTCTCAATTTGGCTCGCAGCGGGATGAATGTCGTTTTGCTGGAGGCCAACAGAATTGGTTGGCGGGCGTCAGGTCGCAATGGCGGTCAAGCCGATTCCGGCCAGCGGTTCGACGCGTTTGAAAAGCTGAACATTCCGGCATTTCCAGGTGGAGACAAGCTTCGCTTCCCATTGCTTGTGCTGGCAATGACCTGGTTCTCCCTGCGCGACAGGCTTGGAATTTAAGATGTTGCAACTTCGTACCGACGTGAGAAAAACCATAGACAGCTACTGGGAAGCCAGTATCTCCCAGCCTCGGCAGGACAAGCAGCTGATCGGCAACGCGTTGTTTGATGTTGCGGTCATCGGAGGCGGTTTCGCCGGGCTGAGCGCTGCCATGAAACTCACCCAGGCGGGCGTGTCGGTGTGTGTACTCGAAGCAGAACATGTCGGTTATGGTGCATCGGGACGGAATGGCGGATTTTGCTGTCTGGGTGGAACGAAGCTCGATGAACGACAGCTGATCCGCAAGTACGGACTTGAGGAAGCACGCAAGTTCATGGCTTATCAGGTTGCCGGCATCAATCTTGTTGCACAGCGCCTTGAAAGCTGGGGCATCGACGCCGATCGGCACTCGCAAGGTGAGATTTCTCTGGCCCATCGCCAGAAGGATTTTTCGTCTCTGAAATCGGATGCAGAATTTCTAAAGGAACATTTCGGTATCAACGCGAGGGTGCTGACAAAAGCAGACCTTGATGCAGAAGGCTATGGCGGCCCTGGTTTCTTCGGCGGCCTCCATATGCCCTATGGCTTCGCTCTCAATCCCATGAAATACGTCCAGGCACTGGCCGGGCAGGTCAGGAACGCAGGCGGCAAGATTTTCGGCAAGTCTGCGGTCACCGATCTGAGCCGGGACGGAGATCGCTGGTGTCTGGAAACCAAGCACGGCTTTGTCCGCGCAAAAAAAGTGGTGTTGGCCGGAAACGGATATGCGCGTGAAGATGCACCCAAGTGGCTGCACGGACGTACATTGCCGGTGATGTCATCGATCCAGGTGACAAGACCCTTGAGCGACGACGAGTTGGCCGCCCAGGGATGGACGTCGAATACGATGGCTGCAGATACCCGCATCTTGCTGCACTATTTCCGATTGATGCCGGATCGGCGCTTCCTGTTCGGAACACGTGGTGGCATCTTTGAAAATGCGCCTGCGCTGGCGGCGATGCGAAAGCGAGCCCGAGCCGACTTTCAGTCGATGTTTCCGGCCTGGGCGGGTGTCGAAACAGAATTCAATTGGTATGGCCACGTCTGTCTGGCGCGTGCCTTGACACCATTTGTCGGTGAAGTGCCCGGCATGGAAGGTGTCTTCGCCGCGATGGGATGGCACGGCAGCGGTATCGCAATGGCTTCGATTTCAGGAGAAAAAATCGCCGGCCTGATTACCGGAGCAATCAGACCGCAGGACTTGCCCAAACCATTGCAGCAACCGTTCAGAAAATTCCCGTTCCCGGCATTCCGCCGAGTTTATCTGCAAGGGGCCTACTGGTTGTACGGCTGGAAGGACAGGTAAGACAGATGGAGGCGTGCCGCCATCTGCCTACTTCACTTCGATGAGATATTTGTCGACCACATTGCGGATCTTGCCGGAGCCGGCAGTGTACATATCCATAGTAAAGCCAACCTTGAAGACATCCTTGCCCCGGTAGCCGCGCTTCGGCTTATAGATGACCGCGGTTCCTTTCACTTGTTGACCTGCGCAACGACCGGCGCCCTCGCTAAGCTTGTAGGATACCTGCCTGAAGCTGACCGTTCCGTGTTCCGGCTCCTTGGTAACCTTCATCTTTGGAATGGCACCAGCTTTGCAAAACGGTCCATAGGTTGCGTGAGCACCCACAGTGGAGGTTTTGTTTGCGGGAATTGTGCGGCGGATCGTGTCTGCCTGTGCAATGGTTGAAACAGCGATCAGAATCAGAGCGCTCAAGAAAACGCGCATGATAGCCCCCTATCAAATTTCATTAGTGCGCCGTTCATATGTTGCAATCTGAGGTTCGGCAATCGCTGTGGTCTGTCGAGCGTGTTTATCTCTGGTAAGTGTTGCAAATTTGCATTTTTGAACAATGGGTTGTAGTGATTTTGAGCTGACGTAAGGTCAGGTCTCAAGCTGCCGATTGGTGATTGGAAAAGGTGAGGAATGAGTGACGGCTTCACGATACGAATTGGGCAGGTGGGCGACCTGGAAACCCTTTATGAAATCTGCCTCAAGACAGGTGACGGAGGGAAGGATGCAACCTCGCTTTACAATCATCCCGAGCTGATCGGTCAGATTTATGCCGCTCCATATGTGGCGCTTCCCGGCCTGATCAGTTTTGTCGCAGAGGACAGCGAAGGCGTCGTCGGCTACGCAGCCGGCGCGGCCGACACACGTGTTTTTGAACGCCGCCTCGAAGCCGAGTGGTGGCCGGCTTTGAGAAAACGTTATCCGGATCCAGGTTTCGATAACGCAGAGCTGTCTCCCGATGAATTGCGCGCAAAGACCATACATCACCCGAGACCGATCCCTGACGACATCGTGGGTGATTACCCCGCTCACATCCACATGAACCTGTTTGAACGGGCTCAAGGCAGGGGCGTCGGGTCTTTGCTTCTGGACAGCTGGATCGAAGCAGCGAAGGAACAGGGTGTCCGCGCGGTTCATGCCGGCGTCAGCGGTGCCAATCATGCAGGGCTGAAATTCTGGACGGCGCGAGGGTTCCAACAGGTGCGTGTGGATCCGCAGAACGGATCCAACGGCACGATCTGGACCGGGCGTCTGATCTGACGCTTTCTTGCGCTCGATCAAGGTAGTTCATTGTCGAAGGCCTCACTGTGCCTTCACAGGAATGGAGAACGACTTGCCTGCGACGTCCAAACAGGAACTACTGACCGCTTCGACAAAAGAATTCGGCAAGCTGCAAGGCCTTCTGGACGAGCTGCCGGAAGAGCTTTGGCTTGAAAAAGATGAAGAGGGCATCTCGCCGAAGGACATCGTTGCCCATCGCGCCCATTGGATTGAACTCTTTCTGGGTTGGTATCGTGACGGACAGGCGGGACGAGAGGTCTTTTTTCCCGCCCGTGGTTACAAATGGAACGAAACCAAGCGCTACAATGCTGATTTGCGGCAGCATCAGGTGGATTTGTCATGGGCGTCAGCCTGCACTGATCTGTTGAGCAATCACAAAGAGCTGACGGCTCTGATGGAGAGCCTTGCAGACGAGCAGCTCTATAACGGGCCAATGAAGGGAGCCAAAAGTCATTGGACCACAGGACGCTGGGCGGAAGCAGCCGGACCAAGTCATTACAGATCGGCGGCAAAGTATCTGCGACAACGGCTCAGGGCGTTCCGGAATTCTTCTGACAATCGCGGATCAGTTTAGCACTAAGGGCGATGCCGGACTTTGGCAACATTGACTTCACTCCAGATTTCAAATCCCAGCTTTCGGTAAAGCGCTATGGCGCCATGATTGTCGGCAAAGGCATGCAGAAATGGCGTGTCGCCGCGCGCTCTTATCTCCGATGCCACGTGCCGCGAGAGCGAGGTTGCCAGCCCACGTCCCTGAAAGTCCGGGTGCGTGCAAATCCCACTGACTTCCGTGAAACCGTCCAGGTTGAGACGCGTACCGGCCATGGCCGCCAGTCGATCGTCAATCTTGATCCCCCAAAAGGCACCAAGTTCCGGTGTCCGGTGTTTGAAAGGCCCGGGCTTTGTGAGTTCGGCCAAAGCCACCATTTCCGGTATGTCGGAGGTCACGAGCGGCCGAATATCGGGACCGTCAGGCTTGGGAGTGGAGGCTGTCTGCTCCGTCATCAGAACGCCTAGCGCGGAGAATTCCGCTTCCAGGTTCGACGGCAGCGAAATCGCTTCCTTCTGAAGCAGATAAACATAGTCATCGCCTGGTCCGATCAGGTCAGCCAATGCCTGAAGCGCATCCTGCGAGTTGTTTTTCGAAGCAGCAAAGGGAGAGATTTGGGGATCGAAGCGGACCGCCAGGGAGTTGCTTCGGGCAAATCCCTGCTGACGTGATGTCAGGGCCGACCAGACAATGCGGTTGAAGGATTGGGACATGAGCTTCTCACTCGGCCTTTCGTGTCGTTCTCTGTTCAAAATGAGCGGCAGTCTGGTTCCAGCGTTTCAGGACCTTTTGTGCTTCGTCCGGTACATAGCAGCGTTCATAGTCCGGCCCCTGAAAGGCAATGATGTTTTCCAGGGACTGGAAGCTCATGATGGTCATGAATTCCACTTCGTCTTCCAAATCGCGCCTGAGCACTTCAATTCCGAGATATCCGGGGATTTGCTTGGCTTCGATCCCAGGAATGACCGATGTCGTTAAAACCTCAAAATAGGTGTCGGCGTTTTCAGACGTGGTCCAGCCGTGCCAGATCCTCTTGATCATGAGTTCGTCTCCCTGGTTCCGGTAAGGTGATCCCAATCGGGCACGGGTTGCTCGGGCAGACGGGTCATCAGAGGAGCAGATGTCAGGGCGTCTTCCAGCTGGGTCAGCTGATTCAAAAACGAGCCGTCGAGATCGGAGCAGGCATCTTTTACGGCCAGTAGGATTGTCGGCCATAGCGCTTGCTTGAAATAAACAACCTTGGCTTCGCCTTTCCCGGTAAGAGCGATGTTGCTGATGCGCTTGTCGTTGTCATCCTGCTTCGCTTCGACGAGACCGGCAGATTTCATTTTGTTGATCATCCGGGTGACGCCCGGCTGGGTCTGTCCAAGTGCCTTGGCCAGGTCGCCGATGCTCATGGGGCCGGTCCTGTCAAGGGCGGCAAGTACCGGATAATGCGGTGTCGGCAAATCCGTTCCGGTCAGCTCTAACGCCACCTCCTGCGTTTGGGCCTGCAGCTTTTCGCCAATGCGTTTGAGCCTGCTTCCCAGGGTACCGTATCCAAGATTGCGAACAACGTCTTCCACCATGTGACACTCCATTTACATAACTAGATATATAACAAGGCATGTAAATTTCAAGGCAGTTTGTTGACTCGAATGTAAAATTAGAATAACTAAATGGTTATGGAACAAGTTGGTTATACAAGTGGTGTCACCAATCTGGATGCGGTGTTTGCCGCGTTGGCTGACCCGACCCGCAGGGCCATCCTGACGCGGCTCGCCGCAGGCGAGGCTTCGGTGAACGAAATCGCGGCGCCGTTCGAAATGAGCCAGCCGGCAGTTTCGAAACATTTGAAAGTGCTTGAACGGGCGGGGCTGATCACGCGCGGTGCGGACCGGCAACGCCGGCCTGCAAAGCTGCATGCGGAACCGATGAAAGACGCAATCGCATGGCTTGAAGAATTCAAGGAGTTCTGGGCCTCCAGCTTTGATCAGCTTGATGCACTTCTCGAAGATTTGAAAAACGCGGACAAATGGGAGTAATGCCGTGTCTTTACCTGAATTCATTTTAGACAGACGTTTTGAAGCCCCAAGAGAACTTGTCTGGCGCACCTGGACCGAGCCGGACCTGTTGGCCCGTTGGTATGGTCCGGGCGTGGAAACCATCATTCACAAGCTGGACGTTCGTCCGGGCGGTTTATGGCTGAACGAAATGAAGTTCGGTGGCGGGTCACATTACCAAAGAGTGGAATACACGGAAGTCGTTGAACCGGAAAAACTTGTCTGGTTGCATTCCGTTTCGGACGACGCATGGGAAATTGCTGCAAATCCGATGATGCCTGACTGGCCAAGGGTTCTACTGACAACGGTCACGTTTACCCAGAACGGCAATCATACCGATGTCCGCCTCGTCTGGACGCCTCATGAAGCAAGCACAGCGGAAATCGAATGTTTCGCCGGGGCCGTCAGCGGTCTCGACAAAGGTTGGGGCAAAGGCATGGAACTGCTGGCCGAACTTCTGGCAGAGTTGCAACGATGAGCACGGCAGAGCTGCCGGAAAAGAGGAACCGGCAGCTCTTTTCTTCACTTTATCCATCGGGTCTTGCGAACAGATTGCCGATGCTGGAAGTTAGCCTTGTTCGGAACGGTATTTGCTCAGATGGTCTACCCAGTGGATTGACCATTGTCCGAATGGCTCAAGCAAGCCGAACAACTCCCGTCCCATTTCCGTAAGCTCATAGCCGTGACTGTCGTGGTCGATGAGCAGGCCTGCACGCAGTTCCTTGAGCCGCCGGTTGAGAACTGTAGACGAAACGCTTTCGCAGCTGCTTTGCAGCTCTCGAGACGTAAGCGGATTATCTGTCAATTGCCAAAGATTGCCGAGCGACCGGGGGCGACGGAGCAGGTCAAACAACGCCATGATCGGTCTTCCTGACTTGGAACCGCGGACTGGCTGACCCGGTTGAAGGGGAGGAGATGACATCGAAACTTCTTGCTATCTTTTTAGTAGCAAACTAATGCTATGAAAAAGATAGCGTTTTGGAGTTTCGAATGCTTGTTGTTTTTCCGTTTCTGGCGGCGTTGACGGCATCGGCCAGTTGGGCAACCGGAATCGTGTTGGCGCAGATGCCGGCGAGGGCGCTTGGAGCATTTGCATTTACCCGCATCCAGCTGGTTGCCTGTTCTCTGCTTGTAACCGTGCTGTCGTTCGTGCTCGGTCTCTGGCAAAGCATTGATTGGGGTTTTTGGCCGTCCTTTGTGATCAGCTCGACAATTGGTGTCGTCTTGGGAAATCTGGCGATGATCGAGTGCCTGCGCCGGGGCGGGCCGCGTGTCACTGAACTGCTCTTGTGTCTCAAGGCCCCCATTGTGGCCCTTCTCGCCTATGTCTGGTTGGGAGAGGTGCTGGGGCCCGGCGACCTGCTCGGAGGGGCTCTTGTGATTGGGGGGCTGCTTATTGCTATCCATTATGGCGGTGAGGAAGGAAAACAGCCCGAACTCCAGGGACGACAACTTGCTCCTGTCCTGTTGTTGGGAGGGATGGCTGCCGGGTTTCAAGGGCTGGGATTTGTTGCTTTGAAACCCGCCCTTGCCGATGGCGCGGAGCCGGTGGCCGTCGCGGCAATTCGTCTTTCGGGGGCAGCTGTGCTCGTTTTGCTGATCGGAGCCCTGCAGTCTTCCGTCAAGGTTCGGAAGCAGCAACCGTTTCAGCGCAATGTTTCGTCCTACCTGTTGTTCAGAACGATTGTCCCGGGTGTCATCGGTTATGTGATCGCCTCGTCGCTCCTGCTGTATGCGTTTGCCAACATGGAAGCGGCGATTGCCACCATTCTGGGATCTCTGTCGCCTCTTTTTGTTTTGCCGATCCTTTGGCTGGTGGAAGGCAAAAGACCTAACACTCACTCGGTCATCGGCGCAGCGCTTGCCGTCATCGGGGGCGCTGCAATTGTCTGTCTGTAACTCGCTTCGCGTCACAAACAAAAAGTGCCGCAGCTTCGGCGGCACTTTTCATTCCTTGGGACAGGATTGAAGTCAGTCGAACTCCGGCCCGCGTGCCCGGTAGGGGGTGATTTCCTTCCAGGCTTTCATCAGGGTTTCCAGCTCATCGTCGCTGTGGGGCGGCATGATGATCTGAAGCTTGACCAGAAGATCGCCATGCCCGCCGTTCTTGGTTGGCAGCCCTTTGCCCTTGAGCCGCATCGTCTTGCCGCTTGAAGCGTTTTCCGGGATTGTCAGGTTGACTGCTCCGGAGAGCGTCGGCGTTCTGACTTTGGCTCCCAGGACAGCTTCATAAAGCGTCAGCGGCAAGTCCAGATGAAGATCCGAGCCCTTTATCTCGAAAAGCTTGTGCGGCCTGATCCGCACTTCAACCATGGCATCGCCTGCAGGCCCTCCGTTTTCGCCCGGATAGCCCTGGCCTTTGAGGCGGATCTTTTCGCCGTCTTCCACACCCTTGGGCAGGGTGACGTTCACCGTCTTGCGGTTTGGCAGCGTCACTTGTGTCTTTCCGGAATTGACGATGTCTTCCAGAGTAACCCGCGCGACGATCTCGGCATTCTTGCCTTTGATCTTAGGGGGCGCCTTTGCGCGCGGGCCGCCGCCGGCAAAACCGGCTCCCGCTCCAGGGCCACCGGCACCCGGTCTTGAGCGCCCGCCGCGGCCGCCGAAGCTGCCGAAAATGTCATTCAGGATATCGTCAAAGCCGCCGGCTCCGCCCGAGGATTTGAAGCCGCGCGCGCCGCCGCCCGCTGCACCGAAATCCTCAAAGCCGGAAAAACCGTCAAAGCCCTGCGAGTGAAAACGTTGCTTGCCTTCTGCGTCGATTTCACCGCGGTCGAACTGCGCGCGCTTGTCCTTGTCGCCGACGATCTCGTAGGCTTGGTTGACTTCGGCAAAACGCTGCTGCGCTCCCGGATCGTCCTTGTTCTGATCCGGGTGGTATTTCTTGGCCAGTTTCCGAAAGGCCTTTTTAATTTCGCTCTCGCTGGCAGATTTTGCCACCCCGAGAACGCTATAGGGATCACGCATTCGTATCACCAGGTTTCTAAGATTTTCCGGCCCGCTGCCTCACGCATAAACGCTCCGGATACATGACCTGCTCCGAAGCGCGCGATTGTCAGAGGCAAAGCTTGACCGGACTTGTTCTCTATATCGGGATGAAAGCCCGAAAAATCCAGACATCCGCCACCAGTAAGAAAACACACTGTGTGTAACGGTTTTAGCAGGACGATCAAGCGTCGGCTACACTGAGAGTGGTCACCGTGAATTTTTGCGTGATGTCGCGGCAGGCCGTTCCGGAATAGAGCTTGATCCCGGCGATGGTGTTTGCCGTGGTCAGGAAGGATACGCATCCGGTCTCGGCCAGGGGAGCAGTATCAATATTGGTTAGCGTACCGGAATTACCGCTTGAGGAATTGAGCCAGTGGAGGGACAAGTCCCGCACGTCGTTATTTGCAACCAGATCCGCTCCGATCGCATCAAGGTTCTCGGCAATGCTGTTGCGGTCGCCCGCATTGATGTCGGAATAGGCGATGTCGGTTGAAGACGAAATGGACCCGGTCAAGATGGTGGGTGTATCAACATTGTTGCTGCCCATGGGAACACTGACCTGGCTGCAGCCCCCGAGCGAAACGCCGAGCGCAAGGGCAATGGCCACAAAGTGTTGGACCTTGCCGTATCCAGGAGTATATGAACGCATACGATACATCTTCTAGACGGCCTCCCACATAGGCAGAGACTTGCCGTGTTGCGGGCAGTCGATTTCTTCGACGGGTAATCTAATGACAGACCTCAAGCATCCTTCTGAAGAGTTAACAAAAGGTGACTTTACGGAGGTCAAGAAGCCATTTGATCTTTTCTGTGAATGGCTTGAGGATGCCAAGGCCTCTGAACCGAATGATCCGAATGCCTTGTCTCTGGCTACGGTTGACGAAACCGGATTGCCGAATGTGCGTATGGTCTTGCTGAAAGGCGTCGATGAGCGCGGCTTCGTGTTTTACACAAATTTTGAAAGCACGAAGGGCAGGGAACTGCTGTCCGCCGGCAAGGCCGCAATGTGCTTTCACTGGAAGTCTCTGCGCCGTCAGGTAAGGGTCCGTGGACCGGTTGTCGAAGTATCCGCGGACGAGGCGGACGAATACTATCAATCCAGGCCGCGCGGAAGCCGAATTGGTGCCTGGGCGTCCAAACAGTCCCGACCGCTCGAGAGCCGATTTGCGCTCGAAAAAGAAGTTGCCAAATACACCGCGAAATTCGGCATCGGTGACATTCCAAGGCCGGAATACTGGTCGGGTATGCGTTTGGTGCCGACATCGATCGAATTCTGGCACGATAGGCCCTTCCGCCTCCACGACCGTATTCTGTTTACTCGCACGGCTCCGGATCAGCCGTGGTCAAGCGAGCGGCTCTACCCCTAGTCCGGTGACAAGCGAGAATGGCTGCATCACAGCAGCCGTTTCCATCTGAAAAATACGAAGGTGGCGATCACCGAAACCAGCATGAGCCCAAGGGAGAACATGAAACCCTGTTCCCAGTGGAGTTCAGGCATGTTGACAAAGTTCATGCCGTAGATCGATGCGATCAGTGTAGGGGGCAAAAAGATCAGGCCGAGTACTGTGAAGAGTTTCGCGATCTGGTTCTGTTCCAGCGTGACAAGTCCAACCGTGGCATCCAGTAGAAAATTCAGCTTGTTGTCGAGCCCGTCGCCGTGCTCCTTGATGGAGCGGATGTCCCTGCCGAATGTTCTGCAGTCCAAGGATTGCTGATCGCTGAGGTTCAGACGCTTGGCGTGCGAGTTCATGTAAAGCAGCATTCTTGACAGGCTTGCACATACGTCATGCATCTTGGCGACCTGCAGCCCGATCTGGCCTAGACGTTTGATCGCGACCTGATAGCTGGCGGTCTTGCGCGTATTCAGACCGTCACCGAAGACTTGAAGTGCCAATTCGTCATACTGCCGGGAGGCGTTTTCCATCTCATCGGCACACTTGTCGACGATAATATCCATCATTGCCAGAAGGATTGCGGGGCCGACGTGAGGAATGGTCGGGTCGGACTGCACCTTCTTTGAAAAGACGGTCAGCGATTTGGGTTCTCCATATCGCACTGTCACCAGCCGCTTGGCATTGAGGGCGAATGTTACGGAGGAAAGGGCAGGGTCAATTACCGGCGTAGCCATCGGCAACTGCGCGGTCATGATAACGGCACCCGGTTCCAGGTAAAGCCGTTCGGAGGTTTCGATGGAGGCAATTTCGTCCCGTGTCGGGATCTCTGCTCCCATCAGTTTCTCTGCGGTCTTCTGCTCTTCCTGCGTCGGCGAAAGCAGGTCGATCCAGATCGACGTTGATGGCAGAGCGTCGCCGGGAGACAGTTCAATCCGTTCCAGGCCTTTGACTGAGGGGCAATAAGCAATGATCATCTGGGCAATCTCCGCAAGGACACTTCATACCTACGGTTGTTGGTATGGGTGCCCGACTCAGCGGCAGTTTGCCCAAGAGACCAGGTCACGGCAACTGTGCAGGGTTCTCAGCTTGTTTTACTGCGACGCCGACGTAACGCCGGCTGTCGAACCGTCCAAAGAACAAGTCCCTGCAACGAAGCCCAGCAGCTTATTTCTGCTTTTTCGTCGCAGCGCCGGCATTCTTGCAAAGGACCGCAGCATTGAGCGCTGCGATGCCGACTGGCTTGTACTGGTTCTCAAGTCTTGCCCCGGCCGGAATTTTGGAAGCCGGGCGGGAAATTTGCTCAGACATTTCTTCAGGTCCGTTGTTAATATCCAGTGCCCGCTGACTGGACTTCAGTTTGTTTTTGGGCGAGCGTGCGTGCATGTCGTGTCCAATTAAGGCAATCGCAGGGCAGCAAGCTGGTGTTGCTTACATTTACTGCTTTTAATGGAAACAGCATGCGCCTCTATCGCTCAAACAGCCAGTCAAATTCCATAACAGGATGTAACGAATTCGGCTGGAATTTGAAGTAGATAGGTAAGAATTTGTTTACCTGTTTCCGGTCGGACCTTCCCTTACGTCCGCAACGTGGTGAGAAATCAGACCAAATAGCTTTTGTAGTTCTGCGGCGCTTTGCCGCGCATGGCGCTGAAAAGACCCCGGATGCAGCGCATGGCTGTCAGTATCAGTGTTAACGCCAACAAGAGAAGGCCGGCCAGAATGATCGTCGACGAGATGCCGGCGCCAAGAACGATCATCAATGTGCCAACGCAAACTCCGATTACCAGAACAGCTACTGTTGTGCGGATGTAATAATAGTGGGCAAAGACCCGAGTTTCATCGGGCTCGGCGAAAAGGAACGAGAACAGCAAAGCTACGGGGGAGAGCAATGCCGACAGGATCAGGACGTAGCACAGGCAAACATTGCTGAGACCGGGTCCGATCAGGTGGTCGCGCAACTTGTGAGAGGTCCGATTTTCTGATTCTGCCTTTTTATCCATTTTCATCAAAGGAAGACCGGATCTCTTTCCCGTTTAGACGTGCCGTGGCCCTCCCGAACAAACCCGGCGTGCGCCACGCTCCAAATTGCGCACAGCCGGTAACATCCGAGTAAGTGAAATTTATGATGAGCCTATTGCGGAAGTGAAGTTCATTTTTGATAATTCGCTTATAAACAAAGAAATAATTCAGGATGACGCCGAAGAGAACGGGACGGCGCCAACGCATTGCAAGTTGAGAGAACATGAAGCGATATGCAGCCTACAGATCTGCTTCGGCGCCGGCGAGCCGCACGGTCGGCTCCGTTGCGCTTGCGCTTGCGGTCATCGCTTTTCTTGCGAAGCGATTCGGAGTGATCGACGCAGACGTGTTCGTACTGTCGCTGATTGGTGCGGCACTCATAGCCCTTATGGCTGTCATGCTGGCTATCGTCGGGCTCCATCGTATCTGGAGCTATGGCGGAAGTGGTCTGCCGGCCGCATTGAGCGGAATTTTTTTGGGCGCGGCCGCGCTCGTTGCTCCATCTCTCGTTTTGGGCATGCTGGCCCTCCATTCGGGAAACAATGATCTTTCCACCGACCGGCAGGATCCTCCAGCGGTGGTCGTTCAGTCTCTGGAGGTCGAGCAACCGGTGCTGGCCTGGATGAACCGTATCCTGGAACTTCATCTGTGGCCCAACCTTCAGCAGATTTCCGCAAAGGACCAAAGCCGGATTTCTGATCGTGAGCCCGATAATCCGGACATTGTTTCGCGCAGATATCGGATAGCGCCGGCACAATTGCATGCGGCTGGGGCCAGGGCCCTGGAAGAGCTGGGATGGACGGTTGTCGATGAACTGCCACCAGATCTGCTGGACGCTCCCACAAGGTTACAGGCTGCGGGAGTAACCCGTGTCCTGGGGCTCAAGCACGATGTCACATTGCGTATTCGACCAGATGCGGTCGGCGCGCTCCTGGACGTCCGGTCGCGCTCAAGGACACCTTTGAAGGACCTGTCAGACAATGCTGATCACATCCGTATTGTCTTTGCCGAAATCGATCAGGTATTGCTTGAGACCTACGGCGACCTCGCGCGGCTGTCAGTTGAGGAAGGTGCCCTGGACGAAGAAGACCTGCAGCTTGAGCCCGTTGAGGATCCGAGAAGCACAATCCCGCTACCGGGCTTCAAGCCTTATTTTGAAGAAGAGGGGACGGTCGTCGATGATCTGGAGCTGACCGACCTTGAAGGTTAGAGTACTTCCCTGGCCAGTTGATAAACGGCTGTCAGTGACAGGTCTGGCGAGGCGGCAACGATCCCTCTCCGGGCCAAATCTTCAAGATGTGCGAATACAGAAAGACCTGCTGCGGGATGGAGTGCCGGACTGACATCGGCATAAAGCGCAGCAACGATGTCCGGGATGGTACGTGCTCCGGAGGCCAGCTGTCCGAGTATCGATGCTTCCCGATCTAGACGGTGTTGCTTCAGGTCCCGCACATAGGCGACCGCCTGCCTGATTTCCGCGCCATGTCCGGGAAGATAGATCGTTTCGGATCTGTCGAGGAGCTTGTCGATGGAGGCCATGTAGTCTTGCATGCTGCCATCGGGCGGTGCCACGATGGAGGTAGACCAGCCCATGACGTGATCAGCAGAAAGTAATATGCCTTCCCCCCAAAGCGCAAAACAAAGATGGTTTGCGGTATGACCGGGCGTTTCCACTGCTTCAATTTCCAATCCGGCGACGCTTATGACTTCGCCATCATGAAGTTGCCGGTCCGGCCGGTACGTCTTGTCGCCGCTTGAATCCAGCGGATTGATTTCGTCCTCAAGCAAAGGACGCGCTGCTCTATGTGGACCGCAGCCGACAATTGGTGAACCGGTTTTCTCCTGGAGAAGCCGGGCTCCCGGTGAATGATCCATATGCGTGTGGCTAACCAGAATGGATTCGATCGTGGCACCTTCGCAAGCCCGGAGGATGGCATCGATATGGTCCGCTGCTGCCGGACCCGGATCGACGACGGCCACGTGCCGTTCGCCAAGCAGATAGGTATTGGTACCGTGGAAAGTGAACGGTCCGGGGTTGTTGGCGGTAAGCCGCCGTATTCCGGGGGTGAGTTCAACCGGATTGCCGTAGTCAGGGTCAAAGTCGCGGTTGTGCTTCATTTCCTATGGCCAATCGAATTTGTAGTGAGAAATCGTGTGTGCTGAAACTCGTTCAGTTTGCAGAGAAAGGCAACGGGTCTTCACGCTTCAAACCGAAGGTTCGCTACGCTCGTTTTGAAGGTTCTGAATTTTCGTCATCGATCTGACGCCAGAATCGGATACGCAAGCGCGATTTTGCCAATCCGGGTGCTTCTATGAAACACTGTCAAAGGGATTGGCATGAATTTATTTTTGGCAGGTCGTAAATGGTGCAGGAACAGGAATGCCGGTTTGAAGTTTTGCTGGATTTGCCCCGGGAACGGGCATTCTCGCTTTTTGTCGATCGTCCGGAACTTTGGTGGTCGTCCCCTTTCGCCAATCCGGGTGAAGGCAAGGTGGAAGCCGGAATTGAACCCTGTGTCGGTGGCAGTTGCTACGAGATCGATGGCGATGGCCGCAGGCGGAACTGGGGGACCGTACTATCCATCGAGGCTCCACTGTATATCCGGCTGGCCTGGCAGGTTTCGCAGGAAGGAGAGGAAATTGCCGATCCCTCCGCAGCAAGCCGTGTCATGGTCAATTTTCGTCAGGCCGGAGAAGCAACCCGCCTGGAAATCGTCCATAACGAGTTTCTCAGGCATGGGGAACACGGGGCGGACTATCGAAAGATCATGCGGCAGCCGGACAGGTGGCCGCGCATTATCAAGAATCTGCAACGGGCGGCACGTACGGCAACCTGGCGATAGCGGGACGACACGTAAGAAGTGCAACAAAATGAGCGGCCTGTCGTTTGGATGACATGCTTGCCGTGCTAAGAGCTTCACCAATCCCATCACCTTGTTCGGCCTTGCGTGTAAACTAAGACGTCGAAATAGTATTTCCAGATGACGGCACCTGCCATCCGAAACCGCACACAGAACTCACCCATGACCGCAACGCCATCGCCACTCGAGGAGCCTTCAGAGGCTCAAACTGCTGCATCGCCTCTCACACGGCTGGGCGAAGCGCGTTGGATTCTGATCGCAGCTGTCTTCATTGCGGTCGTTGCGATCCTGTTTTACCAGGTGCCCATCTGGGCAGCGGCGCTGGGTGTGGCCCTTCTGGCAGGCTCGGCTGCCTTTGTTCCGCGCCGGGCGGCTGCGCGCCGGGTCCAACTCGGCACCCAGCGGGAAAGGCGGCGGATGTGGCCGGGCACCGGAATGAAAGTGACGGTTGATGCGCTGCCAACACCGTGTTTCGTCGCGGATGGTCGGGGCATCACCAGGTATGTAAACACCTCCGCACAAGCGGCCTATGAAGGGGTGAAGCCTGGCGATCCTCTGTCCTTTTCACTTCGGGCACCGTCTCTTCTGGAAGCATTCGACCGGGTTTGTGCAACAGCCAGAACGGAACGGATCAGCTGGATCGAAAAAGTGCCCACGGAAACCTGGTACGAGGCGCATATTGCGCCGATCTATATGCCGGGAAGCAGCGGGCAGGAAACGGGAACGCACCGTCCGGACTTCATACTGGTCGTCATTCAGGATTTGACTGAAAATCGGCGCCTTGAACGCATGCGCACGGACTTTGTTGCAAATGCGAGCCACGAACTGCGAACACCTCTGGCATCACTGACCGGTTTTATCGAGACGATCCAGGGCCCAGCCCGCAATGATCCGGAAGCTCAGGACAGGTTCCTGTCAATCATGCTGGATCAGGCAGGACGCATGCGGCGGTTGATTGATGACATTCTCTCTCTGTCGCGGATCGAACTGAAAGCACATGTTCGACCGGCTAACGTTGTTGATCTGTCCGAGATCGTTCGTCACACAGCAGATGCCCTGTCTCCTCTGGCGGCAGAAATGAGTGTTGAAATCCGGATGCAGATGCCGGAGGAGCCGGTCCGCCTGAACGGTGATCGCGATGAACTTATCCAAGTGACCGAAAACCTCATCGAGAACGCTTTGAAGTATGGCAGCGAAGGCAAATTCGTCGACGTGACCTTGAACGCTTGTGACGATCTTCCGGAAGGACGATCCTGGATGCTTGAAGTCCGGGATTACGGCAACGGCATTCCGAAAGAGCATCTGCCACGCCTGACGGAGAGATTTTACAGGGTAGACGCGGAGTCGAGCCGGGCGATGAAGGGAACCGGTCTGGGTTTGGCGATTGTAAAGCACATACTGACGCGGCACCGCGGCCGTCTGGAGATCGACAGTGAAGCTGGACACGGCGCATCTTTCAGGGTGACGCTGCCGGTGCTCGAAAACACCGAAGATATTTTAGAAAAAATCTAAGTCCGAGAAGAAATTGAGTTTGTCGCATTCCTGAAACTGGAGGGTGTTAGCACTTCACACATTGGGTAGGACCATGTGTTCGCCGGTTGGTTGCTCGGATCGGAATTTGCATTTGGGGGATTTCAAGTGGCTGGGAAATTGGCAGCAGGAATTTTTTGCGGGCTTGTCCTTCACGTTGTCCCGAATGCCGCCGATGCGCGCGACCGGCTTCTGATCGTCGGATCATCCACTGTCTTTCCGTTCGCATCTGCGGTTGCGGAAAGGATGGGAGAGGCAGGAACGAAATATCCCATCGTTGAATCGACAGGTTCCGGTACCGGCTTCTCGCTGTTCTGCAAGGGTGTTGGAGAAGATACGCCCGACATAACCAATGCCTCTCGTCGAATGAAGCCTGCAGAGTTGGAAACCTGCAAAGCCAATGGTGTGACACCGGTCGAGTTGGAAATTGGTTATGACGGCATCGTTCTTGCCAACTCCAGACATGGGCCGAAGCTCGAGCTGACGGTTGATCAGATTTTCCAGGCTCTCGCCGAAGAGCTGCCTTCTGAAAGAGGCATTCTGGCAAACACGAACCTGTCCTGGTCAGACATTGACCCGGCGTTGCCTGAGGAAAAGATCGAGGTGTTGGGACCGCCCCCGACATCGGGCACGCGCGATGCCTTTGAGGAACTTGTCATGGAAACCGGATGCAAGGCCTTTCCGGAACTTTCCGGTGACCAGTGCACTCGCATCCGGCACGATGGCAGCTTTGTTGAAGCTGGTGAAAACGACGATCTGATCGTGGGGGCTCTTGAGGCCAGTCCGGCCACTGTCGGCATATTCGGGTATTCATTCCTGATGCAGAATCTGGACAAGATCCAGAGCGTTGGGGTGAACGGCATGCAGCCCTCGTTCGAAAAGATTGCGTCAGGCGAATACCCTGTTTCCCGACCGCTCTACATTTACCTCAAGAAGCAGCATGTCGGCGTGATTCCCGGTCTGGAAGCTTATATCGAAGCCTTCACCAGCGAAGAGGCGTGGGGAGATGAAGGCTATCTCTCAGAAAAAGGCCTGATACCGCTCGCCCATGAAGAGCGGCGGCAACAGGCGGAAGATGCGCGCAACCTGACTGCATTGAAGTATTGACCGTCATAATCTTTTTGTTCTGCCCGCTCCCGGGGAGCTTGGCGACTGACAAACCACGCTAGCGGCCATCTGAAGTAGAGCATCTCCCGGCGCTTCCATTTGCAGGATATGGAGACCAGGCGGGCAATTGCCGCACCGGTACAGATGGCAATCGCCTGCAGGTCTGTTTCAGCGATCGGTCAGGCCGGGGAGCGCAATGTGACCGGATTCGTCACCATATATGACGGGAAAATTACATGATTATAAATTTATCCATATATATCAATCACTTAAATTGTCACAAAACTGAAAAATAACTGTCATAGAACTCTCATCCATCGGGCCTAGGTTCCCCGCATCGCTCACGCAACTTACAGCGTGGTGATCATCTACAAACCTTGACATTCAAAGGGAGTGGTCAAGTGAAATTTACGACCCTCGTTAGCGCAACTGCTCTGGCTGTTGCTTCCACTGCATTCGTTGGCGCTGCTCAGGCTCGCGACCAGGTACAGATCGCCGGTTCTTCAACGGTTCTGCCATACGCTTCCATCGTTGCCGAAGCATTCGGCGAAAACACGGATTTCCCGACACCGGTTGTTGAGTCCGGTGGTTCTTCGGCTGGTCTGAAGCGCTTCTGTGAAGGTGTTGGCGAAAACACCATCGACGTTGCAAACGCTTCCCGCAAGATCCGCGAAAAGGAAATCAAGGCCTGTGCGGAAGCTGGTGTCAAAGACATCATCGAGGTTCGTATCGGCTACGACGGAATCGTTTTCGCTTCTCAGAAGAGCGGCCCGGCTTTCAATGCTTTCCAGCCTGCTGACATCTTCAATGCCCTCGGTTCCAAGGTTCTGAAGGACGGTGAACTCGTCGACAACCCGTACAACAACTGGGCCGAGTTCAACTCCGACCTGCCGGACGTTGAAATCGCTGCTTTCATCCCGGGCACCAAGCACGGCACCCGCGAAGTCTTCGAAGACAAGGTTCTTCTGGCTGGCTGTGAAGCAACCGGCGCTTTCGAAAAGTTCCTGGAAGCTGCCGAAGGCGACAGCGACAAGGCCAAGAAGAAAGCCGCCGAGAAAGCTTGCATCAACGTTCGTGCCGACGGCAAGTCCGTTGACATTGACGGCGACTACACTGAAACCCTGGCTCGTATCGACTCCAATTCGAACGGCATCGGCATCTTCGGTCTGGCGTTCTACGAGAACAACACCGACAAGCTGAAAGTCGCCACGATGGGCGGCATCGCTCCGTCCACCGAGACGATCGCTTCCGGCGAGTATCCGGTTTCCCGCCCGTTGTTCTTCTACGTCAAGAAGGCTCACATCGGCGTCATCCCGGGTCTGAAGGAATACGCTCAGTTCTTCATCGCTGACGAAATCGCCGGTCCGCAGGGCCCGCTGGCTCAGTACGGCCTGGTTTCAGATCCGGAGCTGGCAGCTACCCAGGCTTCCGTTTCGAACGAAGAAACCATGAAGTAATCGAGTTCCTGCTCGATACGGGGCGGCATATTCCGCCGCCCCTTTTTCCTTTTTGGTGCTTTTTTACAAAGACCCCCGGGAGTGCAAATGTCTCTGTTCTGGCTCATCTTGACCGTACTTGCCATTGCCGTGGCAGGATACGTTCTGGGGAGGGCGCGGGCCTTGTCCAGCGCTGGAGGAGAGCGGCATGTTCTGCATTCTCTTCCGTCCTATTACGGGGCAAACGTGGCCATGAAAGCCGCGGTGCCCGCTTTCCTTCTTCTCATTGTCTGGCTGCTCGCGCAGCCTTTTTACGTAAACAATGAAATATCCGGAATGATCCCGGACAGCGCAATCAGCGAAGGGTCTTCTCGAGGGTTGGTTCTGGCTGAGGTTCGGCGCGCTGCCAGAGGGCTCGACAATGCCGTCGCCAGCGGCGTCATCACGGACGACTTCGCGCGCAACGCCCGTGCCGATTTTACCGATGTAACCGCCCGCCTGAAAGAGGCTGGTCAGATCGTAACCTCGGAGATCACCCAGCCGGTCTTGCGGGCGGCACAACGGTACCGGGTTCTGGCTGCGACCGGCAATCTCTACATGACAATTGCGGTCATCGTCATGGCGATAGCGGGAGCGCTCTGGGGTCTGAGAGAAACCCGGGTGGATTTCCGGGCGCGCAATACGGTTGAAAAGGGCATCAGGGCCATTCTGATCGGTGCAGCCTCCATCGCGATCCTGACCACCATCGGCATCGTGCTGTCCTTGGTGTTCAACACGGTGGAATTCTTCCGCCTTTACCCGGCAGCTGACTTCTTCTTCGGTCTCACCTGGTCACCGAGCTTCTCCGGACGCGGAGGCGATTCGGAACTGGGTATCATTCCGTTGCTTTGGGGAACGTTTTACATCTCGTTCGTGGCGCTTGCAGTCGCTGTCCCGATCGGCCTTTTCGCAGCGATCTACCTGTCAGAATACGCCAGCCCGCGTGTGCGCGCCATCGCCAAGCCGCTGCTTGAAGTTTTGGCCGGTATTCCGACCATCGTTTACGGTCTCTTCGCATTGTTGACGGTTGGCCCCTTGCTGCTGTCGGTCTTTGGCGACAATGGCCTTGGCATCATGAAGGCAGGAACAGCAGTCATGACAGCTGGTCTGGTCATGGGTGTCATGCTCATCCCATTCGTCAGCTCGTTGTCGGACGACATCATCAACGCGGTTCCGCAGGCGATGCGTGATGGATCCTACGGCCTCGGTGCCACCAAGTCCGAAACCGTCAAGCAGGTTATCCTGCCAGCCGCTCTGCCGGGGATCGTCGGTGCCATTTTGCTGGCAGCTTCGCGCGCCATCGGCGAAACCATGATTGTGGTCCTCGGCGCAGGCGCCGCGGCCCGGTTAAGTCTCAATCCTTTTGAGGCCATGACCACCGTGACGGCCAAGATCGTCAGCCAGCTAACCGGAGATGCCGATTTCGCGTCGCCTGTTGCGCTGGTGGCGTTCGCGCTCGGCATGACGCTCTTCGTGGTAACTCTTGGCCTCAATATCGTTGCGCTCTACATCGTGCGCAAATACCGGGAGCAGTATGACTGATGACCGATACGACACTTACTCCCGAAGCAGCTGCCGAGACAGCCAAGGCAGCGGCAAAATCCAGATCCCTGTATCACATTGACGATCTGACCCGTAAGCGGAACGCAGCCGAAAAGCGGTTCAAGGCATACGGCATCGCCGCGATTGCAATCGGATTGTTCTTTCTGGTCGTTTTGGCGACATCGATCATCTCACAGGGCATTCCGGCCTTCACGAGAACAGTGGTCGAAGTCGAGTTCACGCTCACGCAGGAACAGTTCGATGCAGCTGAAAAAGAACTGTTCAAGACGAAAGCCTACGAAAAGTTCTTCATCGATGCGCTGCATGGCCAGATGACCGAAAGCGGCGTTTCCGCACCGTTCGACGCAGCTGCGATCCAGCGCATCGTCGGCAAGACCGGAGGCACCATTCGCGAACACTTCCGGGCCAATCCGGACAGCCTTGGCAAGGAGACCGGGTTCGAACTGGCGGCCGCGTCGCGAGTTGATGGATACATGAATGGCCGGGTGACCCGCGACACGCTAACCGACAGCCGCTTCCTGCAGAAGTCGGATCTGGACATCGTTGACGCCCTGGTGGAGGCCAAAGTCATCAAGACGGTGTTCAACTGGAACTTCATTACCGGTGCCGACTCCGGCGTGGACAATCCTGGTGGTGCGGGCATCGGTGCATCCGTCGTCGGGTCGTTCTTCATGATGCTGGTGGTCCTGTTCCTGTCCCTGCCGATCGGTGTGGCTGCTTCGATCTATCTTGAGGAATTTGCGCCTCAGAACAGGTTCACCGACCTGATCGAGGTGAATATCTCAAACCTTGCGGCCGTACCGTCCATCGTGTTCGGCATTCTGGGTCTGGCCGTCTTCATTCAGTTCATGCATCTGCCACAGTCGGCTCCGCTTGTTGGCGGTCTGGTGCTGACGCTGATGACGCTGCCGACGATCATCATTTCAACGCGAGCCTCACTGAAAGCTGTACCACCGAGCATCCGTGATGCTGCGCTGGGGATCGGTGCCTCGAAGATGCAGGCAACCTTCCACCATGTGCTCCCGCTGGCGATGCCGGGTATCTTGACGGGTACCATCATAGGACTTGCCCAGGCGCTCGGTGAAACGGCTCCGCTGCTTCTGATCGGGATGGTCGGCTTTGTCGCGCGCGGATATCCGGACGGTTTCATTGCAGGGTTCACCGAACCGAACTCCGCAATGCCGGCGCAGATCTATACCTGGGCGGCACGCGCGGACTACGCATTTTATGAAAAGGCATGGGGTGGAATTATCGTCCTTCTCGTGTTCCTCCTCACAATGAACATTCTCGCGATCATCCTGCGCCGCAGGTTTGAGCGCCGCTGGTAAGGAATGATCCGATGAACGAGATGTCGAACATTGAACAGTCGGTAGAAATGACCGAAAGCAAGATTTCCGCGAAGAACGTGCAGGTTTATTACGGTGACACGCACGCCATCAAAGACGTGGACATTGAAATTCAGCCGCGGTCTGTCACCGCATTCATCGGACCGTCCGGTTGCGGCAAGTCGACCTTCCTGCGGACCTTGAACCGCATGAACGACACGATTGATATCTGCCGCGTCGAGGGCTCGATCAGGATCGATGGCGAGGACATCTACGATCCCAAGGTCGATCCTGTGCAATTGCGCGCCAAGGTGGGCATGGTGTTCCAGAAGCCGAACCCGTTCCCCAAGTCGATTTATGACAACATCGCCTACGGTCCGCGCATTCACGGGCTGGCCCGCAACAAGGCGCATCTGGACGAGATTGTTTCCTCAAGCCTGCAGAAAGCCGGTCTTTGGGAGGAAGTGAAGAACCGCCTGGATGAGCCGGGTACCGGCATGTCCGGCGGTCAGCAGCAGCGGCTGTGCATCGCCAGAGCCATTGCGGTCAGCCCTGAGGTGATCCTGATGGACGAGCCCTGTTCGGCTCTTGATCCGATTGCGACGGCAAAGGTGGAAGAGCTGATTGACGAGCTGCGGGAGAACTATACGATCGTGATCGTGACGCACTCTATGCAGCAGGCTGCCCGCGTATCACAGCGCACGGCATTTTTCCATCTCGGCATTCTGGTTGAAGAAGGTCCGACCGAAGACATCTTCACAAATCCGAAAGACAAACGAACGCAGGATTATATCACTGGCCGTTTCGGCTAAGTGACTGCCCGAATTCTGAAAGGGACACAGGATGTCTGAACACACAGTCTCGGCCTACGACGACGAGTTGACCGCAATGGCCGGCAAGGTCGCCGAAATGGGTGGCCTGGCTGAAAAGGCATTTGCCGATGCCGTTTCCGCGTTGGTATCGCAGGACATCGAACTGGCGCGGGTGACCGTCCAGCAGGACCAGCGCCTGGACGCCTTGCACCAGGACATTGAAGCAAAGCTGATCGAAATGATTGTCCGCCGTCAGCCGATGGGGCAGGACCTGCGCGAAATCACCGCTGCGACACGGATTGCCAACGATCTCGAGCGCGTCGGTGACCTTGCCAAGAACGTCGCCAAGCGGACGATCGCCATCGACAGCAATCTTCAGTCCAAGAAACTGGCTATCGGCGTGGAGCACATGACCGAACTGGCCCTGGCGCAGCTGAAGCAGGTGCTGGATGCCTATACCCGCAAGGATGCGGAAGCCGCGAAGCGCGTTCAGGAAGCCGATGCCGAAATTGATGCGATCTACACGTCGCTCTTCCGCGAACTGCTGACCTACATGATGGAAGACCCTCGCGTCATCACTCAGTGTGTCCATCTTCTCTTTTGCGCAAAGAACATCGAGCGTATCGGTGATCACGCGACCAATATTGCTGAAAACGTCTTCTACATGGTGACAGGTGATCGTTTGCCGGAAGACCGCGCGAAACAGGACGAGACGACCGACGCCGTCTGATAGCTTGAACCCGGTTGGAATTTGGTGACCGGCACGGCAGCGGCTGCTGCCGAAACTGGAGCGAGAACGTATGCCGAAGGTGCTTATCGTTGAGGACGAAGAACCACTCAGCCTTCTTCTGAGATACAATCTGGAAGCGGAAGGGTACTCGGTCGAGTCTTGCGTTCGCGGAGATGAGGCTGAAATCCGGTTGCGGGAAAGCCAGCCCGACCTCCTTCTTCTGGACTGGATGTTGCCTGGTTTGTCCGGCATTGAACTGTGCCGCCGGCTGCGTGCCCGGGAAGATACGGAGCGGCTGCCGGTCATCATGCTGACCGCCCGTGGAGAAGAAGCAGAGCGCATTCGCGGTCTTTCAACAGGAGCCGATGACTACGTCGTCAAGCCGTTTTCAGTCCCGGAACTGATGGCGCGTGTCCGTGCGATCCTTCGCCGGGCAAGCCCGGAAGTTGTTTCCACAATGCTGCGATCCGGCGATATCGAGCTTGACCGGGAAACCCATCGCGTCCGCCGGAGTGCCAAGGAAATACATCTGGGGCCGACCGAGTTCCGCCTTCTGGAATTCCTGATGACGTCTCCGGGACGGGTGTTTTCCAGAGAGCAGCTTCTTGATGGCGTATGGGGCCACGATGTCTATGTCGATGAACGTACCGTCGACGTGCATGTCGGCCGGCTCCGCAAGGCGCTCAACAAGGGCAAAGCCAAGGATCCGATCCGCACGGTGCGGGGCGCCGGCTACGCATTCAACGATCAGTTTTCAATCGCAAGCTGATTACAGCTGAGAACATCGGGAGGGTGGAGTAGCCACCTGCCCGAACTGGTTGTCCGGCGACATGACCGCTCCGGTCAGCTTATCCAGAACGTTTCTGTTTGCTGCACATCCTTGAGCCCGAACGCCGACAACGCTCGATCAAGAGAGATGTTGTTCCCGGTGAGAAGAGTTGCGGCTTTTTTCCCTTCAAGCTGCGAGCCATACCGCCTCATGGCGGCAACCCCCGATGCTGCACCGCCTTCCACCAGACATTTTTCCCTTGTGAGAACGAACTTCATCGCTTCGAGAATGTCGCTCTCCGGCACTTGAACAAAGTCGTCCACCAGTTCCCTGCACATTTCGAAGGTGTATTGATTGTCTGCCGGGATCGGGCCGGGAAGGGCATCGGCGATAGAGGGTTTTTCGTCGACTTCAACGATGTGCCCCGCCTTGATGCTTTCGATCATGGCGGCTCCGTGCTCAAGCGAAACGCCTATGATCGTAATATCGGGCTTGAGGCTCTTCAGTGCCTTGGCAGTCCCGGCCATGAGCCCTCCGCCGCTCAACTGAACGAAGACGATATCAAGATCCGGTCGGTCGGCCAGCAGCTCAAGTCCGATCGTACCTTGACCGGCGATGACATGAGGATCGTCGAAGGGCGACACAAAGAGCAGGCCGTCGCGTTCCGCGATACGCCGCGCTTCCGCGTCCGCGTCGTCCTGTGTCTGTCCATGAACGATCACGTCCGCGTCGAAGTCGTGCAGGCCACTGATTTTTTCAGGTGGAATGATCTCGGTAACACAGACGACGGCACGAATGTTCAATTGCCTCGCCATATAGGCGACGGCACGGCCGTGATTGCCGCTCGATACGGTGATGACACCGCGTGATTTCTGAGATTCATCAAGAGACAGGAGCTTGTTGGCCGCACCGCGCAACTTGAAGGCGCCGGTGTCATGCATCGTTTCCATCTTCAGCCAAATCGACGCGTTCAGCTCCGTCGACAGGGCATGAGATTTGCGCAGGGGAGTGGGCCGCACATGGCCCGCTATCCGTTGTTGCGCAGCATGAATCTCGTCCAGCTCAACCATCATTTTTCTGTCTCTCGGCTGCCTCGAAATGAGCGTTTCAGAATGAGTGTTGACAAAATATTCTAAATTAGACAATTTGTCCATAACGCTGAAGCGACCCGGCAAAATGGGTCTCGAATTGGGTGACGTTCTGACAGAGAGATGCAGATGCGGCTGGTGAATAAGCAGGAAATATTGGCGCAGATCGACGAGCGCGCTGTACTTGCGGAGATTGAAGAAGGCTTCAGGTCTTTCGCTCGGGACGAGGCTCAGGTCGCGCCGGTTACCCATCTGGCGTTTCCAAAGGCAAATGGCGAGTGCCACATCAAATGCGCACACGTGGGTGAAGACGATGTTTTTACCGTCAAGCTGGCCACCGGATTCTACGACAATCCGGAACAGGGACTGTCTTCCAGCAACGGTTTCATGGCCGTCATTTCCGCGCGAACCGGAACTCCCTTGGCAATCCTGCAGGATGAAGGTGCATTGACCGATTTGCGCACGGCACTTGCGGGCGTCATTGCAGGCCGCATGGGCGCGCGGCAAGGTGCCAAGGCGCTCGGTGTGATCGGGACCGGCATCCAGGCCCGCCTGCAAGCACAGCTCTATTGCAAACTTCTCGGCTTCACCCGGGTTGCTGTCTGGGGGCGCTCCGAAGAAAAGGCAGCAACGCTGGTTCAGGAGCTTGCTGCGGAGCTTGATGGTATTGCGGTCACGATGGCAGAAAGTGTGGAAGCGCTGTGCGCCGATGCGGATGTCATCGTCACGGCAACTGCGTCGCGCGAAGCAATCGTCAAGTCCGAGTTTGTTCGGCCCGGCATTCACATCGTGGCGGTTGGCGCAGACTCTCCCGGGAAGCAGGAACTCGACACAGCGCTCTTTGCAAGAGCGTCGCATGTGATCGTCGATTCCCTCGCTCAATGTATAGAACACGGTGAGACCGCCAACGCGATTGCATCCGGTGACATTTCGTCCGATCGGCTGATCACGCTCGGGCAGGTTCTGCTTGAGAACAAGCTGGCTCGTGCGGACGAGGCCATCACGATTGCCGATCTCACAGGTGTGGCCGTTCAGGATGCGGCCATCGCCAAGTCTGTCTGGTCCGGATTGAAGTCGGTCGAAGCGGACGCTCGCTGAGATAATTCGCTTCAGGTCAAATGCCTGCCTTTCAACACGGTTCAGTTAGGTATCACATGTCAGCTGCAACACCTCGCTTGTCGGTTCAGAACCTGAGCAAATCGTTTGGGTCGCTGCGCGTTCTCCATGACGTCTCGCTGACAGCCGAGCAGGGGCAGGTGATCACGATCATCGGATCTTCGGGATCGGGAAAAAGCACGTTCCTGCGCTGCCTCAATCTGCTGGAAGTCCCGGACGGAGGCGAGATCAAGCTGGATGGTAAGCCAGTCGCCTTTGCCTGCAACGCACATGGGCTGAAAGTAACGCGGGAGGTCCGCGCGCTCCGAACTTCTTTGCCAATGGTGTTCCAGAGTTTCAATCTGTGGCGGCATATCAGCGTTCGCGACAACGTGGCAATCGCTCCGGTCCACGTGCTTGGAAAATCGCGAGCCGAAGCCAACGAGCGGGCAGAAGAACTGTTGGCCCGCGTCGGTCTCGCCGAGCGAATGAACTTCTATCCTCATCAGTTGTCCGGCGGTCAGCAGCAGCGCGCAGCGATTGCTCGAGCTTTGGCGATGGAGCCGCAGGCTCTTCTCTTTGACGAACCGACCTCGGCTCTTGATCCGGAGCTGGTCGGAGAAGTGCTGAAGGTCATCGAAGAATTGGCTGCCGCGGGCAACACGATGCTCATGGTGACACACGAAATGGGATTTGCCCGCAATGTATCTGACCGGGTGATCTTTCTCGACAAAGGGCGGGTGGCTGAAAGCGGAACGCCGGAAGAGGTATTTGGCGCCCCAAAAACGGAACGGGCCGCTCAGTTTTTGGCGTCGGTAATGTGAGTATGAGGAGGAATGAAATGAAGAAACTGGTTGTTGCCGCAGCCGTGGCTGCTTTTACCGTCCTGCCTGCCAAGGCCGAGACGCTGCGCATCGCGACAAGTGCGGACTATCCGCCTTGGGAGTCGGTGAACTCGTCTGGCGAAATGCTTGGCTTTGACCTTGATGTAGGCAACGCGATCTGCGCGAAAATCGAGATGGAATGCAAATGGACCAATCAGGCCTATGACGGTCTCCTGCCGGCGCTTGTTGCAGGCCAGTACGACCTGATCATGTCCGCAATTTCCATCACGGAAGAGCGCAAGAAGAGCATCGATTTTTCGACTGCATACGCCCAGGCACCAGCCTCTTTCGGTTCGATCGGTGACGGATTTGGCGAACTCACGGACAAGGCTCAGCTTCAGGCTTCGCTTGAAGGCAAGGCCGTTGGCGTGCAGGGCTCCACGATCTTTGAGCGTGTCGTCAGTGAGCATTTCCCGTCTGCCGATGTCAAAACCTACCAGCAGGCTGACCAGATCATCGCTGATCTGAAGACGGGTCGCATCGATGCAGCCATCATGGAAGTTTCTGCATGGGATGAGTTCAGCGGGGCGGATAAGGACGCCAATCTGACAATGTTCGGCCCGTTGCTGACCTATGCCGAATATCCGCAGCTCGGTGATGGTATCGGTCTGGGAATTGGCAAGGGGAATGAGGAACTGAAAGCCAAGATCGACACGGCGATCGCAGAGCTTCTGGCCGATGGCACGATCGCCAAGGTTTCGGACAAGTGGTTCGGCTACGACGTTACGCCGTAATATCCAACGGCGTATCGGTTCTCAAAGGGTGAAGAGGCAGGTCACGGCAAGGTGACGGCCTCTTCAGGAAAGATGGGCAAGGGCGACAGGCAATGCTTGAATTGCTTTCATTCGGCAAATCGGGATGGGGGGACGAACTCCTCTCCGGCCTGGCCACCACACTGGCCCTTGCCGTTCTTGCGTTTGCAGCCGGGCTCTTTTTCGGGCTGTTGCTTATGCTTTTCCGGCGTCGCGGGACCATCTCTCGTTACATTGCGGTGAGCTATGTCACGGTTTTTCGCGGCGTTCCGGAACTTCTGGTTCTTTATCTCTTCTTCTTCGGCACCGGCACGATCATCCAGTCCGTTGCCGCCAGCCTTGGGTATACGCAAAGGATCAATCTGAGCGGTTTTGCGCTCGGTGTGTTCGCCCTCGCAGTGATCGCAACCGCCTATGCGGCCGAGGCTTTCAGAGGAGCGGCCAACAGCATTCCCAAGGGACAGTTGGAAGCGGCCGATGCCTACGGCTTTGGGCCGGTGAAGCGTTTTACCCTGATCGAATTGCCGCAACTGCTGCGCGTTGCGCTGCCCGCCATGGGGAACATCTGGCTGGTGATGCTGAAGGATACGGCGCTCGTCTCGCTCACGGCGGTTGCCGAGCTGATGCGGCAGGCGGGTGTTGCCGCGGGAGCGACCCATCGTCCCTTTACTTTCTATGCGGTAGCCGCCCTGATCTATCTCTGTGTGTCCTTTGTCTCCGAACGGCTGTTCAAGCGGGTTGAAGCCCGGTTTGCACTGAAGGAGGCAAGCTGATGAACTGGGAACTTCTGCTATCCTTCATTCCCAAGTTTCTGGCAGGGTTGCCGGTTACCTTGAGCATTCTGATCTGCAGCCTTGCAATAGGGCTTGTTTTCGGAGCTTTGCTTTGCTGGGCACGGATGCGCCGCGTGCCGGGTGTTGCTCAGGCAGCCGACTTCTACGTGCTGTTTTTTCGGGGTACTCCGCTCCTGGTACAGCTGTTCGCGATCTACTACGGCCTGGGGCAGTTTGAGGTTGTTCGCTCGAGCTTTGCATGGCCGCTGTTGCGGGAGGCCTGGTTCTGTGCAGTTCTGGCGCTCGGACTGAATTCAGCGGCGTTCACATCTGAAATCATGCGCGGAGGTATCCTCGGCGTCGAGCGCGGGCAGATCGAGGCGGCCGAAGCCTACGGCTTTTCCTGGCCGCAGATCGCACGCCTGATCCTTGGCCCGCAGGCGCTGCGCGTTGCGCTGCCGGCTTACAGCAACGAGACGATCTTGATGCTCAAGGGCACCGCTCTGGCGAGTACCATATCGATCATGGATCTAACCGGTATCGCCCGCAAACTGTCATCGCTGCACTTTGCCCCCTTTGAATCCTTCATTGCAGCGGGAGTGATCTACCTCGCGCTGGCGATGATCCTGACACTGTCCTATTCGGCGATTGAACGACGCCTTGCGTAGGAACGAGAGAGGAAAACCAATGTTTCACCCGTTTGACGTTGAACAGTTTCTGTCCGAGCTGGAGCATGGCGTAAAATACAACTACTCCGAAAGCGGTGTGCATCCCATGACGCTGAAGGAGCTGGTCGAACTGGCCGGTCTGGATCCCGATGTCTTGTGGAACACCATGCTCGACTATCCGCAAGTCAACGGTACCACGTTACTGCGCGAGAAGATTTCGGCGATGTACCCCGGATCCACTCCGGACAACATCCTTGTGACGGTCGGGGCGACAGAAGCAAACACGCTTATTGCAAACACATTGCTTGAGCCTGGCGACAGCATGGTGGCGTTCAGGCCGATTTATGAACAGCTGACCGGTGATGTGCGCAACCGCGGTGTGGAAGTACGTTATGTCGACATGGATCCTGACAATGGCTGGGCGATAGATCCGGCCGCTGTCATGGCAGCGGTGGACGAGACGACGAAGGTGGTCCATGTCATCAACCCGAACAATCCGACAGGGCGCGTGCTGAGCGCAAGGGAGCGCGAAGGCATCATCGCCGCTGCCGCCAAGGTTGGGGCCTGGATCGTCGCTGATGAGGTTTATATCGGCACTGAGCGTAACACTGACGAAGCGACTGCCAGCTTCTGGGGAAGCTACGACAAGGTGATGGTTCTGAACTCAACCAGCAAGGCCTACGGGTTGCCTGGATTGAGGCTCGGCTGGCTTGTCGGGCCGCAGGACGCGATCACCGCTTGCTGGCGACGCCACGAGTATGCATCGGTGGCAACCAGCGTCATGTCCATGAAACTTGCCGAAGCAGCCTTGGGGGAACCGGCAAGAACCGCGCTGGTTGAGCGCGCTCGCCGACTTATCCGGACCGGGTTCGAGACGCTTACCGAAGCACTTGCTGTCCATCACAACGTTTTCACGGTCGCGCCGCCGCATGCCTCTGCCATGTCATTCGTGCGTTTCAACCTTCCGATCGATTCAGAAACACTGGCGATGCGGCTGGTGCGCGAGCAGGATGTGCTTGTCATTCCTGGCAGTCGTTTCCACGTCGAAAATCACTTCCGTTTCAGTTCCGCCCTTCCGGAGGCGCATCTGAAGGAAGGGTTGCGCCGCCTCAATCTGGTCGTTGAAGACGTTCTGAAGACTGCCTGAGCAGTCATTGAGCACGGGAAGGCGGAGTGCGTCTTCCCGCAAATACCAGGCAGACTTCATCAATCGGATGTTCCATGCTGACCACCTCTCTCGACCTCGATCAAGATGGCTTTCAAAAGGGCTACATTGATGTTCCGGTGTCTCTCGATCTGAGTGCCTGGTCCAATCAACGTGTCCCCATTTACTGCCTGAAAAACGGCAGTGGCCCGACCCTGGTGCTGTTGGGTGGCGCACATGGTGACGAGTATGAAGCGCCGATCATTCTTTCAAGCCTTGCCCATGGTGACCTGAAGGCCGAAGACATCAGTGGGCGCGTTATCATCGTACCTGCATTGAACATGCCTGCCGTACAAAACGGCTCGCGCCTGTCGCCGATAGACAATGGCAACATGAACCGGGCCTTTCCCGGAAATCCGACGGGAACTGCCACCGAGCGGATAGCGGACTTTGTCAGCCGGGAGCTGATTTCGCGTGCCGATGTGGTGCTCGACCTGCATTCCGGCGGACGATCGCTGAACTTCGTGCCATCAACAATTGTCCCGGTTCAGCAAACCGATACCGCGACACAGGCTATTCGCCGGATTGCGTCGGCTTTCAACGCTCCGATGACAATTGTCCTGCGCGAGCCGCAGGTTGAAACCATGATCGATACCGAAGTCGAACGTCAGGGAAAGAAGATCCTTGCAACCGAGCTTGGTGGAGCAGGTTTGGTCACAGCTGAGACGCTGGCTGTTACCCGGCGAGGCATCAAGGGCGTCATGCAGCATATGGGGTTACTTGCCGAGACAGAGGCCGAAGACAGGTCACGTTCTTCGCTAACGGTGCATGTCGACGGGTTTCATCACTACACCTATGCAGATGATACGGGCGTTTTCGAACCGACTGCAGGTCTTGGTGCACACGTCAAGGAAGGTGACGTCCTTGGCAGGTTGCACCTGACGGACAGGGTGGAGACGCCACCCGTCCCGGTACTTGCACGAACCGGCGGCATACAGTTTTGCGTGGCTGGGCAGGGACTTGTCCGGCGCGGGGATTGCCTCAGCGTTATCGGTCATCCGATCGACTGAGATTGCCCTCGGGCAGAAGCCTGGGATAAGAGAGAGTGCAAGATAGTTTGATTGTCAGAGGCAGTGAATGACCCAGGACGCACTGGTGGCCCGCACCGCAATACCGATTGCGGACGCATTGTCCAAACTCTTGGGCTCGAATGTTGAGATCGTAATCCATTCGCTGGCAACAGAGACTGTTGTCTATATCTGCAATCCCTACTCAAAGCGCGAGATTGGCGATCCGTCTTATCTATCGGAACTGGATTTTCGCGAAAACGACGACCGGGACGTGATCGGGCCCCACGAGCGGGTCAACTGGGACGGACGCGTCATTCGCTCAATCAGCGCGGTTCTGCGAGACGATGACGGCAAGCCCTTTGCGTTGGCATGTTTCAACTATGATCTTTCCGACATCATGGCTGCACAGAATGCGATTACCGCGCTGATCGGCGCACCGGTGAGTTCAGAAGAACCGCATGATCTGTTCAAGAACGATTGGCACGAGAAGATGAACAGGTTCATCGTCGACTGGTGTCGTGACAGGAACAAGACTGCCGACGCGCTGGCGCGTGAAGATCGCCTGGAGTTGCTGGGGGAAATCGTCCGCACAGACGGATTGCGGGAAAAACATGCTGCGTCTTACGTTGCGCGTGTTCTCAATGTCAGCCGCGCAACCGTCTATAACGATATCAAGCAGGTCCGTTATAGCGTTTCATGAAAACCTTGAAACAAAGAGCATGAGCTATCGCGTTGAAATCCTTGATTTCAGGCAGCGATAGGTGACCCAGCCCTTTCACGAATTGCCTTGGCTTGGCAAGGGGCTTTTCGATGAGGAATGCAGTTGACAAAAAGAAACCCGCCGATTGGCGGGTTTCCTGAATTTCGCTTGCGGTTTTGCCTTACGAGGCCTGGGCAACGACCTTGCGGGCGCGGCGATCAGCCACCGGCTGATAGGCAATCTTGCAGTGATGCGCGCAGTAAGGCACGCCTGCATCGGACTGACGACCGCAGAAATAGAAGTCATCGGTTGCCGGGTCGCCAATCGGCCATTTGCAGGTTCGCTCGGTGAGCGTGAGAATGGATGCACGCTGGGAAATGGGAACAACCAGCTCGGCAATCGGCTCAACCTGCGGCTTGGCCTGGATGACCGGAGCCGGAGCGATGTCAGCCTTGAGGGCTGTTGCGCCATGTGTTTGCGGTTGTGGCGTTGTTCTTTTCGGTGCGGAGTTTCCGGCTGGGGCCGCAGTGCGTGGCCGGCGTGGTTTGGCGCTGGCGGTGGAAGACTTCGCGCGGCCGGACAGACCGAGACGGTGTACTTTTCCGATAACCGCATTACGAGTGACGCCGCCCAGTTCGCCTGCAATCTGACTTGCACTCAGACCTTCGCCCCAAAGCTTCTTGAGAAGCTCAACCCGTTCGTTCGTCCAACTCATTGCCGCACCCTTTATTTTGACCGATTGACGGCCATTAACCTCGTGTTAAGCATACGTCCGCATGCCTAGTGGTGGCATATCTTGTGCCTCTAAGTGATTTGCCGCACGAGATCTCGTGTTTGATTGCTAAGAGGTTACAATAACGTTAATTTATGAGGCAAGCTTCGGGCCCAAACCAGTTGGGGATGAAGGGACTTTTCCCCAATTATGGCAGGGTTATGGAGAATTTTACAAAATCCACGTTTGTGCGGCCGAATTGCCATTCCCATTGACAGGGAACGGTGCGGAAGGTGTATAAGGAAGCCGCGACGTGCCGCCTCATCGGGGCGGCACGTTGCGTTTTGGCTCTTCCACACTTCTGGAGTGTGATGTCGTGCAAGGCCCGCCCTGGCGTGGGGAAGAGCGTTCTTAAGGAGTTAAAAGAGGTTATGTCCGCGACTGCGCTATTCGGAAACTACGCAAGATCGAACCTGTCATTCGATCATGGGGAAGGTGTCTGGCTTGTTACGAAAGACGGCCGACGATTCCTCGATTGCGGTTCCGGCATCGCCGTCAATTCGCTTGGACATAGCCATCCCCATCTGGTGAAGGCTTTGCAGGATCAGGCAGCAAAGCTCTGGCATGTCTCCAATTTGCACCAGATGCCGGAAGGCGAAAGACTGGCGCATCGTTTGGCCGATGCGACTTTTGCCGACAAGGTCCTGTTTGTGAACTCCGGTGCCGAAGCGATGGAAGCTGCCATCAAATGCGCGCGCCGTTACCATTATGACAACGGGCAGCCCGAACGCTACCAGATCATAACCTTTGAAGGTGCCTTTCATGGTCGGACCATCGCGACCATTGCGGCAGGCGGCCAGGAGAAGTACCTGGAAGGTTTCGGACCCAAGGCGCCCGGATTTGACCAGGTGCCTGCAGGTGACCTGGACGCACTGAAGGCGATGATCGGTCCGCAGACGGCGGCACTTGCGATTGAGCCTATTCAGGGAGAGGGCGGAATTCGGGAGATCCAGCCTGAGTTCCTGCGTTCGCTGCGCAAGATCTGTGACGACAACGGCATCCTGCTGATTTATGACGAAATCCAGACCGGCGTTGGTCGCACTGGCAAGCTGTTTGCTTATCAGTGGGCCGGTGTCGAACCAGACCTGATGGCGATTGCCAAGGGGATTGGTGGCGGGTTCCCGATGGGAGCCTGCCTGGCAACCGCGGAAACCGCAGCGGCCCTGTCGCCCGGAACGCACGGCACCACATTCGGCGGCAATCCACTTGCCATGGCCGTCGGCAACGCGGTTCTCGACGTCGTTCTTGCCGACGGATTTCTGGAAGACGTGCAGGCAAAGGGTCTCAGCTTCAAACAGAAGCTGGCAGGACTGGTCGATGCTCATCCGAAGGTTCTGGATCAGGTCCGCGGCAGCGGCCTGATGCTGGGGCTGCGCTGTGTTGTTCCCGCCGGAGACTATGTGGCGGCTGCCCGGGAAGCCGGTTTGCTGGCGGTTCCGGCAGGTGACAACGTCGTGCGCATCATGCCGCCGCTGACAATGACCGAGGATGAAATCGCAATTGCCTTGGAGCGCCTTGAGCAGGCAGCCCAGGCAGTTGAAGCAGATTTGGTGGAAGGAGCGGCTGAATGACCGCCGACGGAAGCTACAGAAATTTTCTGGATCTGACGGAGCTTGAGAGCGAAGAGCTTCGCGAAATCCTGGACGTAGGCAAGAAGATCAAGGCAACTCGCGACGGTGTGCGCCGCGGCGAAGGCCCGTTGGCAGGCAAGGTGCTGGCAATGATCTTCGAGCAACCTTCCACCCGAACCCGCATCTCCTTTGACGTCGGCATGCGCGAGCTTGGCGGCGAAACCCTGATGCTGACGGGCGCTGAAATGCAGCTCGGACGGGGGGAAACCATCGCCGACACTGCGCGGGTCCTGTCGCGTTTCGTCGATGCAATCATGATCCGTATTCTGGATCATGAGCAGCTCGGTGAACTTGCCGCAAATGCCACCGTTCCGGTGATCAACGGTCTCACCAAGATCTCGCATCCCTGCCAGATCATGGCGGATTTGATGACATTTGAAGAGCATCGCGGATCAATCAAGGGTAAGAGTGTTGCCTGGACCGGTGACAGCAACAATGTGCTGGCTTCCTGGGTGCACGCAGCACCCCGCTTTGATTTCGAACTGCGCATTGCAACACCGAGTGAATTGACGCCGCCGCAAGATCTTATTGATGCCGCGCGCGCCAAGGGTGGTTCCATTATCGTCACAACGGACCCATATGAGGCGGTCAAGGGGACCGACTGTGTGGTCACCGATTGCTGGGTGTCCATGGGAGACGATGATGCCGAGACGCGTCATAATCTCCTCAGCGCCTATCAGGTTAACCAACGGCTGATGGCAGAGGCGAACAGCGACGCTCTGTTCATGCACTGCCTGCCGGCCCACCGGGGTGAGGAAGTCACTTCGGAGGTCATGGACGGTCCCAATTCTGTTGTGTTTGACGAAGCCGAAAACCGTCTCCATGCCCAGAAGGGCATTCTGGCCTGGTGTTTCGGCGCAGCTTAAGGCAAAGCCAACGTGGCACTAAATCTTGATGAACTGGGCATTACGCCCGCAGGGCTGGACGCTGTCCGGCCCTTTGCCGTGGAAGGGCTCGATGTACGCGGCCGGGCTGTCGCGCTGGGTCCCGTCCTCGAGCAGATTCTCGACCGGCACGCATACCCGGAGCCTGTCTCGCGTCTGTTGGCGGAGGCGATTGTTCTGACCAGCCTTCTGGGAACGTCGCTGAAGTTTGACGGTCGGTTCACGCTACAGACGCAGACCCAGGGACCGGTGTCCATGCTCGTTGTGGATTTCGCCTCACCCGACGCCGTGCGTGCCTGTGCAAGCTACGATGAGGACCGGGTTCAGGCACTGATTGAAGCCGGAAAGGCAACGCCCGAAGCCCTGCTGGGACAGGGTCATCTGGCGATGACGATCGACCAGGGCAAACACATGCAGCGCTATCAGGGACTGGTGGAGCTGGACGGCGTGTCGCTGGAAGAGGTCGCTCGTAGATATTTCGAGCGATCCGAGCAGCTTCCGACCGAGGTTCGGCTTGCGGTCGGCGAGCTCTATACCCGCCAGGAGGGAGAAGCGCATACCAAGACCTGGACCGCGGGCGGGATCATGGTTCAGTTCCTGCCCGAGTCTCCCGAACGCATGCGCCAGGCCGACATAGATCCGGGAGATGCGCCTGAGGGCACTCAACGGCACGAAGTTGAAGAGGACGACGCCTGGGTAGAAGCCAAGGCGCTGGTGGAAACGGTCAAGGATGTTGAACTGACGGATCCGGAAGTCAGCGTTGAAATGTTGCTTTTCCGCCTGTTCCACGAGCGTGGTGTCCGCCTGTACGAACCACAGCCTTTGTCTGATCAATGCCGGTGCTCGCGCGAGAAGATCGAGGGAGTGTTGTCGGGTTTCAGCGCCGAGGAAGTGGAGCAGATGACAGTGAACGGCAAGATTGTCGTCACTTGCGAATTCTGCAGCACCAAATACGAGTTCGATTCCTGATTTCAGGCCAGTCTGAAGGGCCGGTTTAGGCCCTTCAGAAATATTTTGTTACACTTTTCAGCGTGCCTTTTGCGTGCCCGATGCCTATCTCGGACGTTGACTTGGCAGGATGAGGGCGTGTCTGCTCTTCCTTGTTGCCAGTTACCCGGGAAACAGACAAGATTGGCGCTTGGTGAGCTGAATATGTTGCAGTCTCTACAATCAGAAACCGGATCGAAGCAGATCTCCGAAGTTCTCCCCCCTGAAGAAGGAGGACAGCAGAACGGTTTCCGGAAGACGAAGCTGGTTTTGAAAGCGCTTTTGCAGACGCTTCTTGCCTTCGCTGTTCTTGTTGCCGCGGTGATGGGCATGAATGCTTTGATCGCCACAAAGCCGGAAGTGCCCAAACAGGCAGTACAGGAACAAAGTTACGCCGTTGAGACGGTGACCGTATCGCAAGGCGACTTTGCCCCCGAGATTGATGTATTCGGAGAAACCACCGCAGGCCGGGAGGTTGAATTACGGGCCCTGGTTGCCGGGGAGGTTGTTGAAGTCCACCCCAATCTGAAGGCCGGTGGCAAGGTGCTGCAGGGTGAAGTGCTCGTTGCAATCGATCGCTTTGACTACGAAGGCGCTGTGACCGAGGCTGAGGCCAATCTTGCCGAGGCACAGGCTGCACTTGTTGAAAGCGAGGGCAGGGTTGAGCTGGAAAAAGCGAATGTCATCCGGGTCAGGGAACAGCTGGAATTTGCCCAACGCGATCTCGTGCGCGCAGAGGATCTCCTGGGCAAAGGGGCGGTGACGGAAAGAACGCTGGACGACCGCAAGCTGCTCGTCTCGCAGCGTCAGCAGTCACTTGAACAGACTCAAAACACTCTTGCCCTGGAAGAAGCCAAGGTCGTGCAGCAGAATGCGGCAATCAAGCGCCTTGAGTGGCGATTGGAAAATGCACAGCGTCAACTGGAAAACACAATTCTGCGGGCACCGTTTGACGCTATCGTCCGCACTGAATCGGCAGAACTGGGTCGTCTTGTCAGTGTCAATGACGCTGTGGTTTCTCTCTACAGCAGCGATGAGTTCGAAGTTCGTTTCACGCTTTCCGACAACCAGTATGGGCGGTTGCTGGCCGAGAGCGGCACCGTGGTCGGACGGCCTGTCGAAGTTATCTGGTTTCTCGGTAATTCTCCGGTTTCCTACCCGGCGACAGTCAGCCGGATCGGAGCAGACGTGGCCAGTACGCGCGGCGGTGTCGATCTGATCGCTGCCATCGATACGTCCGACGCCCAGGTTCCATTGCGGCCGGGTGCCTTTGTCGAAATATCCATCCCCGATCAAACCTATCGGGGCAGTTTCCGGATACCGGAAACCGCCTATTACGGCGAGCGGACGGTGTACGTCGTCAGTGACAGCCGGCTGGAGCCGCGTGAAGTCACTTCACTGGCGATCGACGATGGCTACATTCTGGTGGATGGGGACCTGGAAACCGGCGAAACGCTGCTGGTTACCCGTATTCCGGAGGCCGGAGAAGGACTTCTTGTCCGGGACGTCAATTTGGCGAATCCCGAGGAACGTGATGGTGAGCGGCGGGACGTTGCCGGCACCGATAACGCAAACCAGTAACGGAGAGCGTTATGGCAACGTTAGGAAGATCCCGCAGTCTGCTGGAGGTTATCGTCCGGCATCACAACGCAGCCAATCTGATCATGGCCGTCATGGTGCTGTTTGGTGCATATGGGCTGGCCAAACTCAACACGCAGTTCTTTCCGACCGTCAAAATTGACATCATTTCCGTTGTGATCGATTGGCCGGGCGCAAGCGCGGAAGATGTCAAGTCCAACATTCTGGAGGTGATCGAGCCGGAGCTACGCTTCATCGATGGTCTGGACGAAATCACTTCCTACGGGCGCGAGGGAAGCGCGTCGGTTCACATGGAATTCAAGGAAGGCACCAACATGCAGGTGGCGCTTTCCGATGTGGAACAGGCAATTTCCAACGTCACGACGCTGCCTGTCGATTCCGAAACTCCCGTTATTTCTGCTCCTGCCTTTACCGATGGCGTCGCGACGATTGCCTTGCGGGGACCATTCTCCGAGCAGGCACTCAAGGTCTTCGCCAGGAACATACGCGACGACCTGCTCGCGCGCGGCATCGATAAGGTTGATCTCTACGGTTACAGGTCGCCGGAATATCTCGTTGAAATTCCGGAGCGCGAACTGCGCCGTCTCGATTTGACGATTTCTGATGTCGCCAGCCAGATTGCTGGTAACACCATCGATCTTCCGGCTGGCAACCTCGACGGCGCGGTCGAGCGTCAGATCAGGGCGCTTTCAGAACAACGCTCACCGGAATCCGTCGGCCGGGTCGAGGTCAAGTCGTTTGCCTCGGGTGAAAAGACGGTCGTCGATGACATCGGCACCGTCGTCCGCGATTTCAATTCGGGCGATAGCCAGGGCTTCTCAAAGGGAACGCGTGCGATTGAGCTTCAGATTTTGCGGACGGAGAAAACCGATACCCTCAAGGCTGCGAAGGTTGTCGATGACTATCTTGCCGAGATAACCCCACAGCTGCCGAAGACGCTGGAGCTGCTGAAATACGATGTTCGCGCAGATGCCGTGAAAGGACGCATCAATCTTCTGGTCAAAAACGGCTTGTCCGGTCTGGTGCTGGTTGTTGCTATTCTCTTTGTCTTTTTGAACGCGAGAATTGCGCTCTGGGTGGCCGCCGGAATTCCTGTCGCGATGATGGCGACACTCGGCATCATGTGGCTCATGGGCGAGAGCATCAACATGATCTCGATGTTCGCACTCATCATGATGCTTGGCGTGATCGTGGACGATGCCATTGTCGTTGGCGAACACACGGCAACGCGGCAAAGCATGGGTGACGGTCCGGACGAAGCGGCGATCAACGGCGCCAACACGATGCTGGCGCCGATCTTTGCCGCAAGTCTGACGACGATTGCGGCCTTTCTGCCGATCCTGCTCGTGAGCGATGTGCTGGGACAGATCATGGGCACGTTGCCGGTCGTCGTGGTTGCCGTTGTCATCGCATCGCTGATCGAATGTTTCCTGGTTCTGCCAGGGCACCTGTCGCATGCGCTTGGCAGCCGGCCCGGCTGGAGCTGGTGGCGCGTCGTTGTTCTGGCCGGAGCACCTGCATTCTTCCTGAGCGGCCTGGTTTCTCAGCCGGACATGGCAGTTCCTCCATATCTCGACTTTATCGACGATCCGCTTCGTAGCCTTCGGGACACGACGGGCCCCTTTGTTTTCCAGATGGTCGTCATCTTCGCCTGTTTCTGCATGGCCCTTATCGTTGAGAGTCTGCTGCGGGTGTTGCGTCAGGCCAAGAGGCGCACTCATACGGAGGACCGGCCGAGCTGGTTCCGCCGGGGATTTGATGCCGGTTTCAATTGGATGCGCGATTATCCGTTCAGGGCCCTTGTTTCGGTTGCCGTCCACTGGCGGTACGTGACACTTGCAATCGCGATTGCTGCGATGGTCCTTGCCGTCGGACTTGTTCGTGGTGGCCGGGTTGGCTTTACCTTTTTCCCGTCTCCGGAAGCGGAAAACCTGACAGCGTCAATTTTCTTCCATGCCGGAATACCGGAAGACGAGGCAATTGACGGTATCATGCGGATAGAGAACGCCCTGAGGCAGGCCGAGGAAAGCCTGACGGAAGGTACGGACCAGAAACTGGTTGTCGCGACCTACGCAACTCTCGGTGAATCTGGCAGGAATCGCGGTGACAATGTCGCCAACATCACAGTACAGCTCACCCTGTCCGAGGACCGCACCATCCGGACACCCGAAATCGTCCGGGCCTGGCGAAATGCGCTACCGGCAATTCCCGGCATTTCCCGCATCGCGGTTGCCGAGCGCAGAGGTGGTCCTCCGGGGCGCGATCTCGATATCCGGCTGACCGGTGCCTCGCTGAATGAGTTGAAAGCGGCTGCGGATGAGTTGCAGCAGGAACTGTCCGGTTTTCCTGGTACCAGCGGTGTTGAGGATGATCTGCCATACGGAAAACCGGAACTGCTTGTCGAACTGACGCCGCGCGGACGGGCGCTTGGGTTCACCGTTGAAAGTGCTGCCCGCCAGATCCGAAATGCCTTTGAAGGCAATATCGCGCGTCGGTTCGCCGAAGGTGATGAGGAGGTCGCCGTTCGGGTGCAGCAGATCTTCGACAAGGACGGCACGGCTGCTCTCAGGCAGTTGTCGCTGCGCACACCGGCGGGCGAATTCGTGCCGCTGACGGAGGTGGTGAACCTCAAGGACGCGCAGGGTTTTTCCGTGATCCTGAGACGCGATGGCAAGACGGTGGTGACCGTGGTTGCCGATGTTGACAGCACGGTGACGTCCAACAACGAGATCATCGCGGAGCTCAACAAGGAATTCCTGCCGTCGCTCGCGCAGAAATACGGGCTGGACTATTCCTTCGCCGGCCGGGCTGAAGAGCAGTCAACCGCGTTCTCGGACCTGTTGACCGGAGTGATGATGGCCGTTGCCGGGATTTACATCATCCTGGCTGCCATCTTTGCCAGCTATTCGCGTCCGATCATCGTGATGTCGATCATCCCGTTCGGTATCGTGGGGGCGATCGCCGGTCATTATCTGATGGGCTTCAACCTGACCATATTGAGCCTGATCGGCCTATTAGGCCTCTCCGGAATTCTGGTCAACAACTCGATCATCCTCGTCGCCCGACTGGAAGAGCGCAGGGCATTGGGCGAGGATCTGGACTCAGCTGCAATCGGTTCCAGTTGCGATCGCCTTCGGGCAGTCTTGCTGACGTCGATGACGACTATCGGAGGTCTGATGCCGCTGATGTTCGAGACTAGTTTGCAGGCGCAGTTTCTGCTGCCGATGGCCATCACCATCGTGTTCGGCCTCGCAACTGCAACTGCACTTGTGTTGATCCTTGTTCCTGCGCTGGTCATGATCGGCAACGATATTGCCGGCCTCGTTCTGGTGCGCAGGAAAAAAGAAACCGGGATGCAACCTGAGCCCGGACGTGGCATCACTCCGGCCGAATAGGACTAAAGCGAATTCACAAAGACCGCAGTCAGCCTGGCCGCTTCCTGAATGTTGCCGTCAAGGGTGGCGGGTGACTTGCCGCGAGGTCCGAAATCGTGGTTGCCGTCCTCCAGATAGGCCAGCGAGACATGGCCGGGGAGTGTGATCTCGTCCAGTTCCGCTTTGGAGCCGAAAGGGTCCCGGTCACCCTGCAGGATCTGGATAGGCCGTCTGGCTTCCTCAAGAGGTGCCAGACGCCACTCCGCATCCGGCTTGCCGGTCGGATGAAAGGGGTAACCGTAGCAGCAGATGCCACCGACACGCCCGGGCAGGGACCCGCCACCACCAAGCATGGCAGCAACCCGTCCTCCCATGGATTTGCCACCCAGGAGGATCGGTCCTTCGGTTTCGCTCAACAGCGTCTGAAGCGCTGTCTGGAACTCGCCAATCAACTTGTCGGCGCGAGGAGGTGGCTTCTTGGGGCCGCCTGTCCTGCGCCCGGCCATATAGGCGAATTCAAAGCGCGCTACGGCGATCCCTTCAGCTGCAAGAGCGTCGGCCATTTTGTTCATGAATGCCGAGTCCATCGGGGCACCGGCCCCATGGGCCATCAACAGGGTTGCCGAGGTTTCGGAATCGGGTCTGGTCCACAAAAAGGTGCTCATCATGATGTGATCTGTCGCAGCGGAAAATGAGGTAAACAGGAGTATGATTGTCAATGCCCTACAGAGCCCCGTCGGCCTTGGCAAGCAGCTTCGATACGGAATGAACGCGAGAGTGCATGTTTGAACAGTTAGACATCAACCAGGTCCGCATGGCATGTTTCGCCGGCATCTTTCTGATCATGGCGCTTTTGGAAGTTAGGCTGCCGAGACGCGATCTCAAGACGGGTCGACTGAAACGCTGGCCGACCAACTGGGGTTTCATTTTGCTGGATGCCTTGCTGGTTCGACTGATTTTTCCGATCGGAGGCGTTGGTCTCGCGTTGTTTGCACAAGAGCGCGGCTGGGGCTTGTTCGGAGCGCTTGGGTGGTCCGGATGGATTGCAGGCCTGATCACCTTCCTGATGCTCGATCTGGCAGTCTGGTTTCAACACCTTGTGTCGCACAAGGTGCCGGTTTTCTGGCGCATCCATCGGGTTCACCATGCAGATAGCGAAATGGATGCCACCACGGCACTGAGGTTTCATCCGATCGAAATCCTGCTTTCCTTTGTCTGGAAGGGCCTGGTGATCGTTCTCCTTGGCGGACCGATGGAAGCCGTGCTGATCTTTGAAATCGTGCTGAACGCTTCCGCAGTGTTCGGTCACGCCAATGTGCGTATTCCCTCCAAACTCGATTGGTTGCTCAGGCTGCTGATTGTGACGCCCGATATGCACCGGATTCACCACTCGATCGTGCGCCGGGAAACCGATTCCAACTATGGATTCTATCTGTCTGTCTGGGACCGGCTGTTTGGCACCTATGTCGAGGCGCCCGAACAGGGACATGAAAACATGGAAATCGGACTGGGACCGTCTCTGACGCCGAAATCGCATTCCTTTCCCTTCAGTCTCGCGATTCCGTTTATGAACAACAAGGAGAGGAAAGCCGGACGCGACAGCAAGTGGCACGCCGGCTGATGGGCGTCAATAAAAGCTGAGCGGGAAATATCTCAGATAGAGCTCCTGGTAGATGCCTTTCTGGTAGAGCTGACGGAGCGCGTAATTGAGGGCGGCCGCTCGCTCCGGGTCATTCGAACGGGTGGCGATCGCCATGCCCTGATCGAAATAGCCGGCTTCCAGCCACGGCCCTCCCGCGAAAGCGCAGCAGTTGGCGGCAGCCTCACTCGGCAACCAGAAGGACAGGCTCAAGCCGTCTCCAAAATGGGTATCCACGGTGCCGCCCTTGACGGCTTCGCGTGCCTCCGCGGCTGTTTCGAATGCCTCAACATTCGCCTCGGGCCAGAAACGGTTTGCAAAGGCCTCAAACCGCGACCCGGTTTCAACTGCAATTGTCTTGCCATCCAGGTCCTGTTCATCGAATGCTTCGAGATCTGCCTCACGAACGACGAACCTTGCCGGCAGTTTCAGATAATCTTCTGTAAAATTCAGACGGCGCGTGTTCGGCAGTCCTCTCGAAAGACCTGAAATGACCGCATCGCCTTCATCTTCCTCCAGAGCAGGAAGGAGAACATCGAAATCCTTGATCCGAAGCGCACACGAGCTGCCCAGCTCCTGGCATAGAGCCCGGGCAAGGTCGACATTGAACCCCGTCAGACGTCCCTGAGGGTCGCGGAAAACAAAGGGCGGATAACTGTCGGTTGCCAGAAACTGGATCTTGTCGGGTATCGAAGTCGGCCGGTCGTGAACGGCTTTCGGGTCCCAGAAATTGGGTACGTGCACGCCAGGCTGTTGAGCTGCCGCAGGCAAATGCAAAGTTAGAGTTGCCACGAAGGCGCAGAGCAGGAGGCGGATTAATCCGCTTGTGAGTTTTCGGCCTGTTGTCACGCAGTGTTCCTGAGGTGGCGGCGACGTCCTGTCATGTCGGACGCAGCCAAATCAATTGCGGTGACAGATTATCGTGTTCCGGGGCTGCTTGTCAGCCCGGAATGCTGGAGCTATGCCATCTTGGCATTGGGCAGTGCTGTCTAGGGAGCGTAGGTTACGCGGCTTCGCTTCCGTGAGGCTGGTCAACGATGGGCCAGATCGGGCGTTCAAGTCTTGTATACCCGTTTCGGCGCGGGTCATTCGGATAGGGACCTTCGACTGCGCAGTAGAGGATTTCTGCTGCAACAGGTTCAAACGCGCCGTGAAAGTGGTTCGTGGATTTCACCGCCAGGATCTTCTTCGTGGCAATGTCGATATCCAGATTGGTGAACAGATCCGGTGAAAATGTTTGCGCCCTGTTGGAGTTCAGGACTACGTCGATGCTTTCGATCCGGATGACGGCGCAGTCGCCGAGCGGCACAATGGATGCGCCGAAACTTTGGGTCGCATTCCTTTGCGTCTTGAGAACAAGGACTTCGCCATCGACAGGATCACCTGCGACAGCAGAGGTTTTTCCACCAAACCGAAGTTTCAGGTGCGCTCCCTCGCCGGCGGCATGACAAAGACGCACTGCCATCGGGTCCCAGATAGTGCCGAATGCGATGTCACTCAATCCCAGCGAAAGGGCTCTTCTTAAGAGAATTGTTGAATCCCCGGCGACGCCGCCTCCCGGATTGTCCCAAACATCAGCAATCACGACGGGGCCCTTCGGATGGCTGACCGCTTTGGCCAGAGCGGCACCTGGCGTCAGGAAGTCCGGACGTGTCGTGCCGCGGAACGAAAACAGCTCCAGTCCCAGGGTCTTTGCCAACTGGTCTCCCGCAGGTTTTGCATCATCGGTTATCACGATGATCTTGGCACCGAGGTCGGGCGAGTCTCCCGCCATGAAGCCGTGGATTGCGGAAACGGACAGAGCTGCACCGGTGCGCTCAAGGTCTTTCATCCTGTCGACAAAACCCCGCATTGGCGGTCGGCTCGTCGGCAGAACTTCTATCATTCTCACATCAAAAACCGAGAGTTTCGGTGTGATCTCTCCCCGAGCGGCACGCAAGGTGAGATCAACGCAAGCTTCGCCGGTTTCAGCAAAGTCTGTATGAGGAAATTCCTTGAACACCGTGATGACATCGGCGTTCTGAACGCGTTTTTCACTCAGGTGGCTGTGCGGGTCGAAAGACACGCCGACCTTCACGTCCGGGCCGGCAAGCTGTCGCACGGCTTCGAGCAGGTCCCCCTCACAGTCGACGCAAGCGTCGGCGATCATCGCCCCGTGTAGTCCGAGGATCACCGCATCGACCGGAAGTGCTGCCTGAAGCTGTTGAAGAACCTCGTCGCGCAGGTGGTGCCATGTTGATTTGTTGACCAGCCCACCGGGCTCCGCCCAGGTGGCGGTTCCTTCGATCAGGGTGATCTGACCATCAGAAGCCCGCTTGCGCAGAGCCGGAAAAACGCCGGTGCACAGTGTCGGAGTGTCCGGGTGCTTGCCGGGCGCTGCGTAGAAGCTTTCCTTGAAGTCGGTCAGATCGGTTCGAAGCGGAGAGAATGTGTTCGTCTCGGTTGCGATGGATGCACAGAAAACGCGCATTGATGGGTCCTGTTTTGGAAATGAGGCGCAGTTCTTGAGCGTTGGTCAGGTGACCGGCGGGTCTTTGCCCGCCGGTCGTTTGCGTCAATCCAGATAAGTTTCGGCGTTTGCCTTGGCGACTTCAGCCTTGAACAATGTCAGCAGTTCGACTGCTTTCTCATCGAGGTTTTCGTTCACATGGCTTTCAAATGCCGGCTGCGTGGCCGCTGCCATAGCTTCTCGCTGGGTATCGTCCAGGGCGGTGACTTCCATTGCGTCCATGAGGCCGGCAAGTCCGCGTTCGGAGGACTCGATAATCCGGGAAAGGCCGCGGCTTGCCGTCACGCAGTTTTCAGCTGCTGCGTGCAAGGTTGCCCGCTCGTCGTCGCTCAAACCTTCGTAGAAGGCGCGGTTGATCATGAATGTGTAGGGCGAGAACAGGTGGTTCGTGAGGGTCAGGTATTTCTGAACTTCAGAGAAGTTGGCGAAGGAGATGATCGGAACCGGGTTCATCTGCCCGTCAATGACGCCGGTCTGCAGACCCGAATAAACTTCTCCCCACGAAAGTGGGTAGGCTTCCGCTCCGAGCGCCTGGATGATCTTCTGGTGCGAGGGCAGGGTCATCGTGCGAATGCGGATACCGGCAAAGTCTTCCAGGCTGGCAATCGGCTTTTGCGAGTTCGTAACTGCAAAGAAGCCGCCAGTATCCGGGAAACCGAGAACGACCACATCCCCCAGCGACGCTTCGATATCGGCCGCAAGTGCCTTGCCGAAATCGCCATCGAACACTTTGTAGGTTGCCTCGTTACCGGCAAAGGCGAACGGCAGGTTCAAGACGTCAACGCGTGGATAGTAGCTTGCAAGAGCGCCGGTTGAAGTCAGGGTTGCCTGGATCAAGCCGTCGCGCACCTGCTGAACGTGCTCCGCCGCAGAGCCCAGCTGATTCGAACCGAACACTTCCACCTTGACGCTGCCATTGGTGCCGGATTCGACAAGGTTGGAAAACACCGCGGTACAGGCATGTGCCGGGTTCTCGAACGGATCGGTCTTGTTGTCGTGGCCGAACTTGATGACGCCACCAGCGGCGAGGGCGGTGCTAGCGGTCATTGCTGCGGCAAGTGCCAGTCCGGTTGTCAGAAGTTTCATTTGCTAAGTCCTCTCTGGTTTTATCTGAGGTCAGTTGGCAAATCCCAGGACGCGCGGCAGCAGAAGTGCCGCATCCTCCCAGAACGCGAAAATGAAAAGGATGGCGATCTCGGCCAGCAGGAACGGCATAAGCTTTATCGAGATGCGCTCCAGCTTCTCGCCCGTGACAGAAGAGAGCACGAACAGGCAGGCTCCGACGGGTGGTGTCATCAGCGAGATATTCAGGGCCAGAACAAAGATGATGCCGGCGTGAATGGGTTCCAGGCCGACCTGTTCGGTCAAGGGAACCAGAACGGGCGCGAGGATGATCAGGATCGCGGTGATGTCCATCACCATGCCCACCAGCAGAAGCAGTCCGATGATGATGGCGATGACGGCGTAACGGTTGTCGCTCAAGCTCAGGACGCTTTCGGCAATCAGCTGCGGAATGCGTTCGAAGCTCATCCACCAACCCAGAATTCCAGCAAAGGCAATGATGACGAAGATCACGCCGGTGATCCGGGCGGTGCGTACGAGCATCCGGTAGAAGGCTTTGAACTTGAGCGTCCGATAGACAAAGACGCCGATGAAGACCGCATAGGCGACGGCGATGGATGCTGCTTCCGTAGGAGTGACGACCCCGCCCAGAATGCCGCCGAGGATGATGATGGGCATGGCAAGCGCGGTCAGTGAGCTGACAAAGGTGGACCAGACTTCGCCGAGCGTGGCACCACGAAGTGCTTTTGGCAGATTTTGACGGTTTCCGCCAATGACAATCACTGCCATGCAGACCAGACAGATCACCAACCCGGGAAGAATGCCTGCCGCGAAGAGCCCGGCGATGGAAACGCCCATCAGCGAGCCATAGACCACCATGAGACCGGAAGGCGGGATGGTCGGGCCGATAATGGATCCTGCCGCGGTCACTGCGCAGGCATAGTCGCGCTTGTAGCCTTCCTTGACCATGGCGGGCACGAGCGTGCGACCGAATGCGGCGGCATCTGCCGTTGCCGATCCCGTCAGGCCGGCGAAGAAGACCGAGGCCAGCATGTTGGTATGCGCCAGTCCTCCGCGAAAACGGCCAACCAGAACCTGCGCCAATTTCACCAGCCGGTTGGTAATGCCGATCCCGTTCATGATTTCACCGGCAAGGATGAAGAACGGCATGGCCAGAAACGGGAATATATTAAGCCCGTTGAAGATCTTGCTGGGACCGATGGACAGGAACTGGGTCCCGCCCATGTCGATCAGCCCGACGACACCTGCTGCCCCGATGGCGAAGCCGATCGGCATGCCGAGCAGAATGAGAAGCACAAAAGCCAGACCTGCCCACATTATCGAGCGCCCTCCTCGGCAGGGTTTTCCAGATGGGTTCCAAGGTCGCGAATGAGCACCAGAACGAGTTGCACAGAAGCGAGTGCGGCCGAGACGGGAATGGCGGCATAGAACGGTTCCAGGCTCAGTCCGAAAATCATTGCCTGGCGGCTTGCGCCGCTGGCCGAGAAGCCAAGCCCGTATCCCAGGACGTAAAGAAAGAGGGCCAGGGCCAGCACATCCATCACGATGAGCACCACGCGCTGGAAGGGCAGTGGCCACAGGTTGAGGAATGCGGTGAGGCCGATGTGTTCCCGGCGTGCGATGCCGCAGGATATTGCCAGCATGGCAGCCCAGATCATCAGGTAACGGGCCATCACTTCAGGCCAGGGCAACTGCCAGTGAAAGTAGTACCTGTCGATTACGCCGAGCCAGACATCAAGTACCAGAAGAAGCATCAATAAGGCGACGACTGCTTCGGTAACCGTGTTAAGTCGCGCGCTAGCCATGCGTGCCCACGCTTGCATTCCATCCTCCCCAAGAATGTAATTTAAGTACACTATGAGTGCGAAAAAACATGAAATCAAGGAAAATTTCTAACTGAAGTACAATTTTTAGCGTGTAAATGAGGTGAAAAATGTAACTTAAGTCTGGATCTTAGGTGATTTTGTACTTAAATTACAAAATGACTCAAGTGGTCAGGAGCAGCAAATGAGCGAAGACAATCGCGATGAAATTGAACTCCCCAGCCGGGGGCAGGCCGCGGTGGCGGATCTGATTTCCGCTCTGGACCGGGTTGATGGTCAGCTTGCGGCGCGCGAGCAGAGGGTCGCCGATTACGTGAAGGCCAATATCGATAGCATCAGCACAATGACAATCGCGGAGCTGGCCGGGGCGGCGGATGTGTCGACGCCAACTGTCATCCGGTTTTGCCGGTCCCTCGGCTGTGATGGTTTCAAGGAGTTCAAGCTGCGGCTCGCCCAGAATCTTGCGGTCAGTCTGCAATACATTCAGGCCGATGTCAGCGAAGAACCCGCCACGGTGGAAACCGCTCTCGATCATGTCTTGGGCGCGATTTACGCGACGGCCAATGTCATGCGGAAGCAATTGGACCCTAAACGGCTGGAAGAGGCGAAAGAGGCGATCATCGGCAGCCGGCAGTTGCTGGTCGCCGGGATTGGCGGTGGGTCGTCTATGCTTGCCCAGGAGGCTGCAAATCGGTTCTTCCGGCTGGGCATTGCCTCGACTGCGGTCAATGACAGCTACATCATTCAGATGCGGTCGGCGACGCTGGGGCCGCAGGACACGCTCTTGCTGTTCTCCTCCAGCGGAGAAACCGACGCCATTGTCGGCGCGGCAAAGGTTGCCTTGGCCTATGGTGCAAAGACGATCGGTATCTCAAAGCCATATACGCGTCTTGCGAAAACCGTATCCATTCCCATCGAGGTCGATCTTCCGGAGGACCCGGATATTTTTAAGCCCACCGCTTCGCGCCATGCCTATCTGGCCATCCTGGATGCGTTGGCCATGTCCGTTGCCTATGAAACGAAAGACGCGACAACTGAAAATCTGCGCCGTATCCGCTCATCTCTGACTGCCTATCACGGGCGGACCGGCCCGCAGCCGCTGGGCGACTAAACGCAGCTGGTCTTGGCATGCAGGGGGCTTACCTGTCGATTGATGAAAAATTTTCTGAATTTCCGCTTGAAGCTATAGTGACTAGAGGTCCTATGTAAGGGCTGACTCATGAAACTGGAGCCAGCCAATGTTGCAGGATGTTCAGGTCAAGACCTGTTCCTCTGAAGGAAAAAACAGCAAAAAAAGCAGTTGTTGCGGGTCCAATGCGGCCGTTTCCAATCCGGCACCCGAGGTGGGCGTCGGTCGCAGTTTTCGCGTCAACGGGCTGGATTGCGCTGAAGAGGTGGCAATTCTGAACAAGGTGCTCGGGCCGAAACTTGGAGGCGAAGAACATCTTGCTTTTGACGTTCTCAATGCCCGCATGACCATTTTGGACACCGCACCTCCCTTGTCCGACGAGGCAATCATCAAGGCGGTTGCCGGAACGGGGATGTCGGCGAAGACATGGGACGCTGACAGCGCTGTTGCGGATCATGCTGCGCACCTGGCACGGCAAAAGCGTTTCACCACGCTTTCCGCGGGTTTCTGGGCAATCGGGTTTGGCTATCATATCGTGGAAACCGGATTGTCCGGAGCGGTCGGTCTCTTTTCAGGCCATGGCGACAGTGCCATGCCGCCGATCGAGATTGGCAGTTTTCTGCTCGCAGTCGTATTCGGAGCCTGGCTTGTGGCTCCGAAAGCCTGGTCGGCTGCGCGTCGCCTTGCACCGGACATGAACCTTCTGATGATGGTCGCTGTCATGGGCGCATTGGCATTGGGAGAGTATTTCGAAGCCGCAACGGTCGCATTCTTCTTTGCTCTGTCACTGACGCTGGAAAGCTGGAGCGTGGGACGCGCGCGAAATGCGGTTGCCGCCCTGCTTGATCTGGCACCGCCGACTGCCCGGGTCATATCTGCAAATGGTTCGGAGAAGGACGTACCGGCCGCAGAGGTCGCCATCGGCGACAGGTTCGTCATCCGCGGCGGTGACCGTATTCCGCTTGACGGTGAGGTGGTCTCGGGTTTCGGGGCGGTCGATCAGGCTCCGATTACCGGAGAAAGCGCATTGGTCGCCAAGGAAGCTGGTGATGAAGTCTTTGCCGGTACGATCAATGGAGAGGGTACACTGACGGTTCAGGCGACAAAGCTCGCCACCGACACTGTTCTTGCCAAAATCACCCGCATGGTCGGTGAAGCTCATTCACGCCGGGCCCAGGTGGAACAGTGGGTAACCGGCTTTGCGCGTGTCTATACCCCCATCATCATGGGGCTTGCCGTTGCAATCGCAGTCTTGCCGCCGCTCTTGTTCGGGTCGGCGTGGTCTGCCTGGTTCTATAATGCCCTGGTTCTGCTGGTAATTGCTTGCCCTTGCGCTCTGGTTATCTCCACGCCCGTATCGATTGTTGCCGCGCTTGCTGCTTCCGCCCGTAGCGGTGTGCTTATCAAGGGCGGTGCCTACATCGAAATCCCGAGCCGTCTCAACGCTCTTGCCATGGACAAGACGGGCACCATCACCGAAGGCGAGCCGGAAGTTGCCGGCACCTTTCCGCTGGCAACAGATGAAGCCGGGCTTCTTTCGGTTGCAGCCGCTTTGGAGTCGCGTTCGTCTCATCCACTGGCAAGAGCCATTGTCGCGCGAGCAGGGGAGGTCGCCCCCGCCGAGGAGACGAGGACCGTCCCCGGCAGGGGCGTTGAGGGAACCGTGGACGGCCATGCGGTCTGGCTGGGTTCTGTCCGCTTCGCCGCAGAGAAAGGTGTCGAGATCCCGCCAGACCTGAAGGAGCGGATTGAAGAGGCGGGCAGCACGTTGGTTGCGGTCGGCAATGATGACGGCTTGCTAGGTCTTCTGGAGCTTCGGGACCGCATCCGGCCTGATGCCAGGGAGGTCATCGCATGCCTGCACGCTGAAGGCGTTGAAAAAATTGTCATGCTGACAGGCGACAACGAGCGCACGGCACGCGCCGTTGCCAGTGAAGTCGGTATCGACGACGTGAGGGCCGAGCTGCTGCCGGCAGACAAGGTGAAGGCCATCGAGGAGCTGGCAAGAGAGCACGAGGTCGTGGCCATGGTCGGTGACGGCGTGAACGATGCCCCGGCGATGGCCCGCGCGAATTTCGCGATTGCCATGGGAGCTGTGGGGTCGGACGCCGCCATCGAGACAGCAGACATTGCCTTGATGAGCGACGACATCGGCAAGCTGCCCTGGCTGGTTGGCCATTCAAGGCACACCATGAACATCATCCGGCAGAACATCACCGTGGCACTGGTCACCAAAGCCTTGTTTGTCGGGCTGACTGCACTCGGCATGGCAACGATGTGGGGCGCCATTGCAGCCGATGTCGGCGTTTCGCTCGCCGTGGTCGCCAACGCACTCCGGTTGCTGAAAGTGGAAAAACCCGCTTAGCTGGTCGTTTCTGGCAACCATAGAGGACCGGGCGTGAACTTGCGCGGTCCCGATTTCTCTCGCGATGGCGAGAGATGCCATCGCCAAGACCCGCAATTCCAGCAAGCATGCGAGACTGCGTTCTGCTTCCATTCATTCCCTTGTAGGAAAGAAGTCGGGAAAATCACCATTCACCCGGTGTCTTCCTTGGCAAGGTCTTCCAAACTCATCCTGTCGACCATTTTCACAAGCCAGAACAACGTCTTCTTCTGCGAATCGTTCAGTTGTTCCAGATCGGAAATCTGCAGCACGGTTTCACGGTGGTTGTTCCAGGCCAGGAAGAAATCAACAACGTCACTGACGTCCTCAACAGCAGTATTTCTTTCAGACAAAGCGGTGCTCACGACTTGTTTACCGATGAGCTGAGTTTAGGAGAAGTCAGCGTCCTTTGAGCGTGAAAAAAGCGTGAACCTCTTGGAAGCCAGGTTGAAGTGCTGTTTTATTACGCTACGCATTTTTGTCGAGGCGATGGGGCATGCGCGCTAGGACATTGGAGATAAATCTTTTCGGATCTTGCATCGTGCGTTCTCTTGAACCGGGAGCGTTCGAGATTACGGGCAAGAAGCACCGTGCCATCTTCGCATTGCTGGCAACGGCTCCGCATGGCTGCCGAAGCCGGACCTTCCTTCAGGAAACGCTTTGGGGCGCCTCCTGCTATGATACGGGTAGGCAAAGCCTGCGCCGCGCGCTCTCCGACATCAAATCCGCCCTGGGCCCTTACTTTGCCGAGCTGATCACAACCAACAACTCCGAAGTAACGCTCAATTTGAGCAATGTCACTTTCGCGGGGCAGCCCGGTCAGGGCGTGTTCCTGGAAGGGCTTGATATTCTCGAGCCGCAGTTTCTGGACTGGGTTGAGGCGATCAGGAACAACCCGGAACAGATACATGCGCTGTTCCGGGCACCGTCCGCTTCCCTGCCGAGGCCGCCGGTTCCAACCGTGACCGTGATGCCATTGCTCAGCATCGAGAGCAATCCCGAGCTCACGGTGCTTGGTGACTGGTTCGCAGAGGAAATCTGCCGTTCGCTGTCGCGCACAAATCTACTGGCGGTGATCTCGCATTTGTCGAGCCGCACGCTGGCGGGTCGCCGCGTAGATATCGAGGTCGTCAGATCAAAGCTTGGTGTCGACTATTGCGTCTGCGGCAGCATCCGCCAGATTGGCGATCAGGTCGTGACAGATGTCGACTTTCTGGATGCGGAAACGGGGCGCATTCTGTGGACGCGGCAATTCAGCGGCACATTGCAGGAATTCGTCAGCGATCCAGCGTACGGTCTCAACAACATCGTCACGTCGGTCGGCAATGCGATCGCCTCCGACACGTTAACTTACGTCCGCGGTCGTCCGATCAGCGAAATAGCCGATCATCGGCTCCTGATGGCGGGTGTCAGCCTGATGCACAAGGCAACTTTGCGTGACTTCGCGAAATCGCGCGAGTTGCTTGATGAGGCTATAACTCGGTCACCACAGGCTGCAGAGGTGTACGCTTGGAGGGGTAAGTGGCACGTTTTGAGTGTCATAAACGGCTGGAGCTCCGACCCGTCAAGAGATACCAAAAGTGCAGTTGGGAATACCGCAAGAGCACTGGATATTGATCCGGAGAATGCGTTTTCGCTGACCATTGACGGATTTGCGCACAATAATTTGCTAAGGAGGCTTGATGCTGCTTCCGATCGCTATGAAAAAGCTTTGGGTCAAAACCCTAATGAATCATTGTCGTGGTTGTTGCGCAGCGCGTTGTTTGCATTCCAGGACTCAGGGAATTCCGCCGTACATGCTGCCGACAAGGCGCGGCAGTTATCCCCGATCGATCCTTTTAAATACTTTTTCGATTGCTTGAGTGCGACGGCTTATCTCGCCGCGGAAGATTATGAAAGAGCTCTCAGTTTTGCCAACAATTCCTTAGCGCAAAACAAGCGCCATTTGTCGACGCTCCGCGCCAAGATAACGGCATTACACTTTCTGGATCGGACCGACGAAGCAGTGGAAGTAGGCAACGAGCTCCGACGCAGGCAGCCGAACTTTTCAGTCAATGAATATATGAGTGCACATCCAGCCGCAGACTACCAGAGCGGAAAGAATGTCGCTCGTGCTTTACGTGCAGTTGGTTTTCAATAACCTGATTTATAGGAGGGCAGTGTGGCTTATTTCGGTGGTTTAGGTGGTTTAGGTGGTTTAGGTGGACTGGGGGGACTAGGAGGTCTCGGTGGACTGGGTGGATTAGGAGGCCTCGGAGGGCTTGGCGGTTTGAATGCTTCCGGACTAGGGAGCTTGCTAGGAGCAGGGGGAGGTTCAGGTACTGATCCACTTACCGTACAGGGACTTCAAAACAGCGCACAAGCGATAAGCCATGCTGCAGGTAACGCAAACCCGCACGCTTCCAGAGAGCTTGACTTCTCTTCAGTTCAGAATTTAGGCGTTTGGGCCGATTGGGTAAGGGCATCACTTTATCTCAGCGACTTTTTGAGTGAACTACAATGGGAAATTAGCTCAGATTCGGACGAGATTGTTTCTTTGGCATACAGGTCGCGTACGGGCAGCGCGCCTCAAGTTTTTTATGAAGTTGTGCGACCTGATGCCGCTGTGTTCGAAGAACAGCTTAAATATGTTCGTTCCTATATGGACCAGCGACCTGAACGAACACCGGAAATCCTTTCACAACTTGGATTTCCCTCTCCTTACTTTGCAATGATCCTCGGACTCAATTCTGCTCGCAATAGTAATACATTGGAACTGATCACGGTCACCCAGGTTTTGGCGGCCCATGTCGCGATGATCGTCAAACATCATCTGGCGATCCGCCGACCGGACCGGATTGGGGCGACCGTTCTGCCAATGATTCCGACACCGGGCCACGGAAGTTTCCCGAGTGCGCATGCAACGGAAGCCTTTGCGGTCACCCGTGTGCTTGAGGGACTTGTTGACGCATCACAATCCCATTATCCGGACCCGGATAAACGCAAAAGGTTGCTCAGGAAGCAGGCGGAAAGGATTGCGGTCAGCCGCACCGTGGCCGGTGTTCATTATCCCGTCGACAGCTGGGCGGGCGCTTTGCTCGGAAAGATGGTTGGCGAAATCATTTTGAACAAGTGCGGAGTTTCGCAGGTGATGACCGGCCTGAAGTATGAAGCCAAGGCCGAGTCTGACTTTATGCTTTCGATGTACAAGGACCCTGACTGGAAGGATCACGGTGTAAGTGAACTTCAGAATTGTCAGGTTGCCGAAAGCGCGAATTTCAAATGGCTCTGGGACAGAGCTGTTGGCGAATTTGACCTGTAAGCAGGGATGAAACGTCATGAATGACTTCAGCCCGGACAACAGCAGCGGCTTGGTCACTGCTGCGCTCAAGAGTTATCTTGGCCCCTACGAAGCCTGGAATTTTGGCATCGGCAAACCCTATGCGTTTTCCGCGTATCGCAGGGAAGACATCAAGTTCTTGACCGCTCTCGCCGAACACCCTTCGCCCAAGACAGCAGAATCTGTAACGGGCGCGGGCAATTTGCCGGAACGTCGAATGTGGTTTCCCACAATGTGGGGACGAAGCGACAACGTCCCGCTCAGGTTTTGGCCAATTGTAGTCGAAAACCGGTCACGAAAAGGGATCACGCTCGAGCGCTTGGGGGCCGGTCTGCGTGAAGTCTTGCCTGCGGAAGGAATAGATAAATCCCGGTTCCGCCTTGCCTTTCCCGTCGAACCCTCGGCAATGCACGAAGGAGCAGGGACTTGCCCTGCAGAACCTGAGTGGTCGCCCGATCCCAAGGTCTCCGGGGGCTGCCCGCCAGGAAAGACGATCAACGTATTGGCGGTGATCGATGACGGAATTCCGTTCGCGCACAGAAATTTCCGAAGTGCGGACGGCGAGCGGTCCCGAATGGAGTTTTGCTGGCTGCAGTCAGCCGCGAAAAATTCCGCATCGGATGATGCAAGCGTTCTGTTCGGGCAGGAATACACACGAAAGGAGATTGAAGCGCTCATTCGGAACCACGACGACGAAGATGCTCTTTATGCAGCAGCTGGTGCATCGTCAGATCAGTTCGGTTCCGGGGCCGCGATCAACCGGATTGCAACGCATGGGGCGCATGTCATGGATATCGCCGCCGGCTGTGATCCGAACAAATCGGAGGTGCCCGCGGAAGAAACCAGGCTCATCGCGGTTCAACTTCCCAATACTTACCCCTGGGATACGTCCAGCTTCGGCAAGGACATGTATATGCTGTCCGCAGTGCACTACATTCTTGAACGGGCTGAACGTATTGGTGCCGGGTACGGCGTGAACAACATTCGCGTCACCATAAACTGCAGTTACGGATTTTCCGCAGGGCCGCATAGTGGAACGTCCGTTCTGGAGGCTGCCATCGATGAGGTCGTGCGTGAACGCCGCAAACTGGGGCGCCCGACAGCGGTTGTCCTTCCATCGGGAAACACCTTCCAGGACCGCCTTCATGGCGAAGTCACTTCGAATGACTTCAAGAAGGGAGAGTTTGAATTTACGTGGAGAGTTCAGCCAACCGACCGCACCTCCAACTATCTTGAAATCTGGTTTCCCGAGGGCTTGGACCCAGGTGATTATTCAGTTGGGATTGAGGGCCCTTTCAAAAGCGCCAATGCCGAAATGCTACTCAAGCCTGACCCGGATTATCAGGATGGCGATCCTCGAAATTTCCAGGTGATTCAGCTCGATAACCAGGCTGGAAAGGTTGTTGTTGGCCAACTGAGTCTCGACAATTACCGCTCAAGCAACCGTTGGCGTGTTCTTGTCGCCCTGGCGCCGACAGAGCCCGATGAGCCGGACCTTCCCGCTGCTCCTTCAGGCGACTGGAAGATCACATTGAAACGCGGCACCGATGCTGCACAGGATCATCTGCCGATCTATTTCTGGATACAGCGCGATGTTGATCTGGAAGCGTTTCGAAAAGGCAATAGGCAGAGCTACTTGAGCGACCCCGACTATCGGATCGTTGATGATCGGGGAGGTGAAGCGCAAAGCGACGGGACGGACAGTCATGTAAGACGGTTCGGATCGATCAATGGTATGGCGATTGGCGGTACTTCCCTGATTGTTTCAGGCTGCATGCCTTCGGCTGAAGCGCAATGGGATGTTGAAAAGCCGATCGCTTCGACATTCAGCGCTGCCGGAAAAATCGGATCCGCAGGCTCGGTTGGCAAGGTCGATTGTACTGCTCCGGCCGACCGCTCGAGCATCAATCCCGGTATCATCGGTGCGGGCACGCGAAGCGGGTCGTATGTCGTGGTCCAGGGCACGAGCGTAGCGGCTCCCTTGGTTGCCAGACGGCTTGCGGAGGCTTTTGCAAGCCGGTCCGAAGATGAGGTCAGGAATGCCGAGGCGGACAATTATCTCTCGATCATCGAGACGATCGAATTGCCGGGCCTGACAGGTGAAGAGCGTGCAAGGCTGGGTGGCCATCTCGTGTTGTAACTGGCCGGAACATGTTGAATGAGGCAGGGTCCGGAGTTTTCCGGGCCCCAATTTTTTGCTCAATTCCGCTGCGGAATTCACGCTTTTCTCACGAGCTTACCAGCCCGGAAATTTATATAATCCCATGTATCGAAGAGCGAGCGAGGGGCAAAGTCATGTGATTTCACACTGTGCATAAATTAAAGGGAAGACAAACTGATATTAATTCAGCTATTCCGAGAAAAAAGATTTAAAAGATCTGAAATATACGCCTCTTCATTAGAGAAGAATTGGGCGACGCAAGCCTGAAGTTTGAGGTTTTACATCAATTCAGGTGGAGCGGTAGAACCGTTCCGGATCTGTCCAAGATGTTTCAAATGCACTCGGTTTTTTAAATTCAGTCTTCCGAACCCTCTTTCGAGGAAGTGAGCCCCATCGACCTCACTCCGGAGCAGCGTCCGGTCGGGTCCGCAATTTCACTTCCTCGCTCGCATGCAACTCAATCGTCTGGTGGTCGTCATGTTTGCGGATCTTTTGGAAGCAACGGTGCTGAACAACACGAGATACGAGAAAAACCCGGACAGGTGTCTCGTCTATCACATCTTTGACGACAATCGGGTTCCCCTGACCCAGGAACAGATTGCCGTGGAATGGGCGGCATCGGGAAAAGGTGAAGAGACACACGCCCTGAGGGTCAGAAAGTCGCCGGTGCGGATCTGTGCCGGGGGTGATTCCTGGATCAACATCCTGATCGAGGTTTCCCGCTTCCTCGGATACAACAAGACCTTCTTTGATATCCTGGAAGGGTACTACCAGACAGTCAGCACCGCCTGGCCGGGACATACCGTCGACCGGATCGTTGAGGAAAAGCCATTCAGAATTTACATCGATACCGGCCGGTTCGACTATTTCATCTTTTCCGGCGGCGGCAGCGAGTTTCTTGGTGGTTCAGCACTGGCAAAGCTGCTCAAGGAGAAGCATGCCCTGTCAGGGCAAAATCAGCCCGAGCAACTGCTGGATCTGGATCGCCTGGAAGCGACGATGGAAAGGTTGAAGGAAGGCTATCTGGAGATCGCGGAATACGTAAGATCGAACTCACCGCAGACTCAGCTTCTCGTCCACGGCTACGACTATCCGGTCGCGGATGCAGCCGGCCCCTGGTTTGGAAAGCCGTTCTTGAAGCGAAACTACGATTTCGAGACCGACCGGGAACTGATTGCCGGCGTGCTGACATATCTGGTGGATCGCTTCTATGCCGTGCTGGATGAGGTCGAGCAGCAGTGTTCGAATGTCGTGGTGGTCGATATTCGCAAGATGGTTCGCGGTCGCTGGACAGACGAGTTGCATCCGGATCTCGAAGCTTCGAAAGATATCGCCGCCTTTTATCGCAATGTGATTGACGGATTTCCGACCGTTTGAGTGTCTGCGGAACCGCGGAGGGTCTTGTTTCGAACCAGCCGTTGCCGAGTTGCAGAGCGGGGTGCGAATTTTAAGCCCCAAATCATTTTTGCTTCCAGGCATTCTCGGGCAGGAAGCGACATTTCTTTCAATAAAGGCTGAGTTTAGCCGATTTTAGAGTGGCGGAGAGTGTCTCCGCCACTTCATTTTTCGAGGGTCACGCTTGCCTGGTTCAAGGCGCACTGATGGCCTCTCGCAAAGAGCCTTGCCATGACATGCAAGCATTTGTTTTTTGGGAAATATCTTCCGCTCTTCATGCAGCGGAACTGGCTGAGACTGGAGCGGGTGAGGGGAATCGAACCCCCGTCTTAAGCTTGGGAAGCTTCTGCTCTACCATTGAGCTACACCCGCTTGGCCAAGAATGTTTTCTGCGCCGACTTGCCATGCCTGTCAAGCTGGGGACTCCTGTTTTCCCACGGCACTTGACCTTGCGCTTTGAGGGATAAATCGCCATGTTCGCGCCGGCGCGTGAGTACGCGCGTCAGATAATTTTAACTCCAGGTCAGTTGAATGCGAAATCAGGTCAAGGCGCTGGTCACCTCGCGCAGGTGGGAAATCGGCATCATCAGCATAATCATTTTGAATGCTGTGACACTGGGGCTCGAAACCAGTCCGGCAGTGATGGAACAGATCGGTGGAATTCTGCTGTTCTTCGATAGAGTGATCCTCGGCATCTTCGTTGTTGAGTTGATCCTGCGGCTCTATGGACATGGCCTCAGTTTCTTCAAGGATCCGTGGAGTGTCTTCGATTTTCTGATTGTCGGAATATCACTGATGCCTGCCAGCGGTGCCTTCACGGTGCTTCGTTCGCTGCGCATCTTGCGTGTACTGCGCCTCATTTCTGTCGTTCCTTCCCTGCGTCGCGTCATCGGCGGCCTTGTCGCAGCGCTGCCGGGAATGGGGTCGATCGTCGTGTTGATGGCTTTGGTGTTTTACGTTTTTGCCGTCATGGCGACGAAACTCTACGGGGAAACGTTCCCGGACTGGTTCGGCGACCTTGGGGCTTCGCTTTATACGCTCTTCCAGATCATGACGCTGGAAAGCTGGTCCATGGGCATCGTCCGGCCGGTGATGGAGGTCTATCCGCTTTCCTGGCTGTTCTTCGTTCCCTTTATCCTGTGCACAGCCTTTACCGTCCTGAACCTTTTCATCGGTATCATCGTCTCGGCGATGCAGGAGGAGCACGACGCCGAAGCCGATGCCAACCGGCAGGCGATCCATGATGACACGGGCCTGATCCTGGAAGAGGTGAAAGCACTCAGAGCCGAGTTGAAGGAGTTGCGGGGCAAAGTCGTCGAACGTTCGACGTGAGGCAACTGCGCTTGCGTTTTCGATAAACGCATGATTTGTCAGAAGATATGGCAAGGAACCCAAAAGGCACCATAGCAGCGGGGCATCGGCTCACGGCGGAGGCGGGAGCTGAAATGTTGCGCGAAGGCGGAAACGCCTTTGATGCGGCGATTGCTGCGCTCGCCATGGCATGCGTGTGCGAGCCGGTTCTGGCGTCTCCCGGTGGCGGCGGCTTTGCCATGATCCGCAACGGGCAGAGCGGAAACACGACACTGCTCGACTTTTTCCCGCAAACGCCCCGGCAAAAACGTGGTGATTGCTCCAGCGGATATCGGAGCATCACAGCTGACTTCGGATCGGCTACTCAGGTTTTCCATATCGGACCCGCAACTGTTGCGGCACCGGGCTTTTTCGCCGGTTTGACGGCGCTTCATGAAAGTGGCGGGACGCTGCCGCTGGCCGATCTTTTTGCTCCGGCAATCAATGCAGGTAGAAACGGGCACCGCGTCTCCAGCTATCAGCATTATCTGTCGACAGTTGTCCGGCCGATTTTGACCGCAACAACGCCGGCGCGAAATCTGTTCGCACCTTCCGATGAACTGCCTGCTGCCGGATCGATCTTCTACAATTCCGGAATTGCCGATTTGTACTGCGAATTGGCCCGCGCGGACTGGCTGCAAACCAGTATCGCCGACCAGGTGCTGGCAGAGCAGAGCGATGGCGGCCATCTTTCCCGGGAAGACCTGGAAGGCTACAAAGTCGAGGCGCGGGAGCCGCTAATCGTTCCTGTCGGCGGGGCGTCGGTTTTCCTCAATCCACCACCGGCCGCGTGCGGGACGCTGATCCGATACGCGCTCACGCATCTGGACAGCTGCGGTATGCCCGGTATGGCCAGGGCACTTCACGCGACCGATCAGGCGCGTCTGTCAGCCCGCGGGGACCTCGCCAAGCTCCTGGAACGTCCGATGCGCCAAAAGGGGACTACACATATCTCTGTGGTCGATGCTCAGGGGAATGCCTGTTCGGTCACTGTATCGAACGGCACCGGGAACGGTGAAATCGTCAACGGCTACGGTTTCATGCTGAACAACATCCTCGGAGAAGAGGACGTAAACCCGCATGGTTCAACAGACTGGCCCACGGATACGAGGCTTGCGTCCATGATGTGTCCGACCTTGATCGATGCGCCGGACGGACGTTTGATCGCACTCGGATCAGGCGGGTCCAACAGGATCCGTTCGGCAATCTTCCAGGTCGTCGCACGCATGTGTCTCGCAAATGCCGAACTTGAGGAAGCCGTCCGTGCGTCTCGGCTCCACATCGAGAACGGGCACCTGGACGTAGAGGCGTCTGAAAACGACGGCGGGATCACGCAGTTGAAAAGCCTGTTCCCCGACCATCGCATCTGGTCGGAAAAGAACATGTTCTTTGGTGGTGTGCATGCCGTATCTTTCGGCAGTGCAGGCCAGTTTTCGAGTATTGGAGATGATCGCCGGGAAGGTGCAGCGGTGATCGTTGAGTGATGAGGTCGAAACCAGTCGAGATCGCAGATCAAAGCTCTGAAAGCACCTCTTCCGGCCCTTCAACAATCAGGTCGACCCCGGTCTCGTTGTAGTCCCGGGAAACGACCTTCAGGCCCAAGCCTTCCACCCGCCGCTCAAGATCCGAGCTCGAAGCAAATGCCGCGCTGACTTTTTTGGTCAGAACCTTCTGGAAGGGGACGAGTTCGGCATTGTTGATAGCATCCTGAGCGGAGCCCGAATAGGCTCGGGCAAGGCCTCCACCGCCCAGTTTGGTGCCGCCGAAGTAACGCACGATCAAAACTGCACAGTTGACCAGTTCCGCGCCTTGCAGAACGCGTAAGGTCGGCATGCCGGACGTTCCGGCGGGCTCGCCGTCATCCTTGCCGCTTTCCTCAATCCGGCCGTCCTCCAGCAATCTTCGGTGCGCCGTGACGATGTGATTGGCTTTCCGATGCTCCTTGCGCAGCTCTTCAAGCCGGCTTTCAAATGCATCTACCGGTACGAGAAATGCAAGGAAGCGGGACTTCCGGTCCTCCAGAAATCCTTCGAATTCACGCGTGATTGTCTTGAAGGCCATGCGGATTTCAGGAGGGAACCCTGAAATGCTTGGACAGCTTTAGAGCCTGGCCCTGATAGTTGGAACCGATCCCTTCGCCATAAAGCGTCGCCGGCCGTTCAGCCATATGCTCGTAGACGAGACGGCCGATTGTCTGTCCGTGTTCCACGATGAACGGAACGTCGTGGGACCGGACTTCCAGAACGGCACGCGAGCCGACACCGCCGGCGCCGACATGACCGAAGCCGGGATCGAAGAAGCCGGCATAATGCACCCGGAATTCCCCGACCAACGGATCGAATGGAACCATCTCGGCGGCATAGTCGGGCGGAACATGCACTGCCTCCTGACTGACCAGGATGTAGAAATCGTCCGGATCCAGGATCAGTTCCGCCGACTGACGCCGGTAAATCGGTTCCCAGAAATCAAGCGGGTCCTGGGCGCCGACCAGGTCGACATCGATCAGGCCGGAATGCTGCTTGGCGCGATAGCCGATCAGGCTGCCGGGGCCGCCACCTTCCAGGTCGATCGACAGCTGTACGCCACCTCCGATCCGCTCATTGCCGCCGCTCATCAAGGTATGGGTCTTGTGAACGTGTTCCAGCTCATTGTCAGGGATCAGCGATTGCCCGCGGCGGAAACGGATCTGGCTGAGCCGGGAACCTGTCCGCACAAGAATGGGAAAGGTCAGCGGAGAGATTTCCGCGTAGAGCGGTCCGGTATAGCCTGCCGGAACCGTGTCGAAGGCAAGGCCGTTGTCCGTGATGACACGTGTGAAGACATCGAGGCGGCCCGTGGAACTCTTGGGGTTCGCCGTTGCCGAGATATCCGACGCGAGCGCAAGGCTCTCCTGCAACGGAACGATGTAGACACAACCGGTTTCCAGAACCGCACCGTCCTTCAGATCCACCGTGTGCAACTTCAGCTGCTCCAGCCGGTCGGCAACCTTGATGTCAGGACCGGGCAGAAAACTGGCGCGAACACGATAGGCAACCTGACCAAGACGCAAATCAAGGCTGGCCGGCTGAATCTGGCCGGTAACCGGTGGCTCGGCTGCCGAAATCTCTCCGGCGGCGAACATCGCCTGAATGATCCGTTCCGGCAAGATGCCGTTGGCTGAAAGAGTTGCGCTTCCGTTCAAGACCTGACCCGCTGCCACGTTCATCGAGTTAACCTGCAAATTGTTCAGATAAAGTCCTTAACGGATGCAGGGGCTCCAGCCAACAGGCATTCTCGTTCCCAAAGTTCTTTTGTGAAGGACGACCAGCACCAAATGAATTGACCTTGGAGGTGTTTTCACGTAGGAGGAACGCACTTCGTGGTGATTTGGGCCGGCCGGCTTGCAGCCACGTTAAACAAGTTGCTAAAAAGGCCGGAGGTGCGAACCCCGGTCTTGAGGCTGGGGTTTTTTGCGTTTGGAGCGAACGAGACATGACTGAGAACACCAAGACCGGTAACAAAAACTGGCGCCCTGCAACCACGCTGGTCCATGGCGGCACAACGCGGTCGCCCTTTGGTGAGACCTCGGAGGCACTCTATCTCACTCAGGGCTTCGTCTATAACGGTGCCGAAGCCGCCGAAGCTCGTTTTAATGGCGAGGACCCGGGGTTCGTCTATTCCCGTTACGCCAACCCGACCGTTGCCATGTTCGAGGACCGCATCAAGGCGCTCGAGGGGGCGGAAGCTGCCCGAGGCACCGCAAGCGGCATGGCTGCCGTCAACCTCGCGCTGATGGCCTCTGTAAAGGCTGGCGATCACGTAATCGCCGCCAAGGCTCTTTTCGGGTCCTGTCGCTACATCTGCGAGACACTGCTGCCGCGCTTCGGTGTTGAAAGCACGCTTGTCGATGGCACCGACATCGATCAGTGGAAGGCCGCCGTTCGGCCGAACACCAAGGCCTTGTTCCTGGAAAGCCCGACCAACCCGACGCTGGAGGTTATCGACATCGCGGCTGTCGCCGAAATCTCCAAAAACATCGGGGCACGCCTGATCATCGACAACGTTTTTGCAACGCCGCTTTATCAGTCGCCGCTAGAGCTTGGCGCCGACGTTGTCGTTTATTCGGCCACAAAACACATTGACGGGCAGGGCAGGTGTCTCGGCGGTGTCGTGTTGTCCGATGAAGAGTGGATCACCGATGAGGTCATGCCTTTCGTCAAGCACACAGGCCCTCACATGAGCCCGTTCAGTGCCTGGGTGCTGCTGAAGGGCCTGGAAACCCTGCCGCTGCGTGTCGCGCGCCAGACCGAAAGCGCTGGCCAGATTGCCGACTTCCTGGCTGGCCAGTCAAAAATTTCCCGCTTGATGTATCCGGGGCGGGATGATCATCCCCAGGCTGATGTTGCCAAACGCCAGATGAGCGGTGGTTCCACAATGGTTGCCTTTGAGATGGAGGGTGGCAAGGAGGCCGCTTTCCGGTTCACCAACGCGTTGGACATCATTCGGATTTCCAATAATCTCGGCGACGCGAAAAGCCTGATTACCCATCCGGCAACCACAACTCACCAGTCGATTGGTGAAGAAGCGCGTGAAGAACTCGGCATCTCCGATGGCATTCTGCGCCTCTCAGTCGGCCTGGAAGATCCGTTGGATCTTCTGGAAGATGTCGAAAAAGCACTCAGAGCAATCTGATCAATCAGAAAAATTGCAGCTCAGACCCTGGTCCTTGTGGCCGGGGTTTTTTGTTTGATGATCCATCTCTGCAACAGTGTCCAGGCCTTTGGCGGGGCACAACTGTTGCCCCCGCGCCACTCAGCACTCTCTGATGTTTCAAGCCCGCTGATTGAGGCTATGCAACTCCAATATGCTGTGCCATGCCAGTTTCGCTCTGATGGTTTCTGCAATCCGGCGGGCTGTTTTCTTGGGCATCTGGACGGAAGGTGTGAGATTGACCGGACAAGAGACGAATTTTCAGTCATTGGTGATCTGCACTTCGCCGCGAAGCGGCAGCACCTTGTTGTGCAAACTTCTTGCTGCAACGGGAAAAGCGGGAAGTCCGGACTCTCATTTTCATGAGCCTTCACTCGACAAGTGGCTGAAGTCCTATGACCTTACGGCCGAGCAGTTCTCCGGGGACATGGAAAGACTGCGGGCAATCTTTCAGGCTGCGAAAGAGCGGGGAAGCAACGGGACGGGTGTATTCGGCCTGAGGATGCAAAGGAAGAGCTTTGACTTCTTTTCCAGGCAACTGAAAGTTCTGCATCCCGAGTTGCCGACTGACCGTGCCCGGATCGAAGCGGCTTTTGGCAAGACCTTGTTCATTCACCTGACGCGCAAGGACAAGATCGCCCAGGCAGTATCTTTCGTGAAAGCCACTCAATCCGGTCTTTGGCACAAGGCTGCGGATGGAACGGAACTGGAGCGACTTTCCGAACCGCAAGACCCTGTCTATGACACAGAGCTGATAGCCAGCCATTTCAGGCAAATGAACGCATATGAAGCAGAATGGGCGCGATGGTTCTCGGCGGAACGTATTGATCCCCTGCAAATAACCTATGATGAACTCTCTTCAGACCCCGAAGCCGCGCTGATACGCATCTTCGACGCGTTGGGATTTGAACACGAGGCGGCGCGAGGAATTGCACCACCTGTGGCAAAACTCTCCGACGCGACCAATCGGGAATGGATTGACAGGTTTGCGATGGAGCTGCGCGAAGGCAACGTTTAGCGCGAAAGCGGTCACCCGCCTCTGGCAAGCGTTCCCATGAAACCGGCAGCACTCATCAGGGCCACGCCACTCAACCTGTTCAGGATCTTGGGATGGCTGCGCAGGAAGCCCAGCAGCCTCTTCGCACCGAGCGCGTAAAGCATGACGAAAGTGAAATCCAGCGCAGCCATCGTCGGACACATGACCATCAGCTGACCCGTGAGGTCGGCTGAAGGATCGATAAACTGCGGGAAAAACGCAGTGAAGAAGATCAAGGCCTTCGGGTTGCCGAATGCAACGAGAAAGCCGGACGCGAACAACCGCATCGGATGGGCATTCGCGGTGTCAGTTTGCAGGCCTTCCAGCCGGGGTTCGGAGCGCCAGAGACGCAGGCTCATGTAGATCAGGGTCAGGACGCCCGCCCATTTGATCACCTGGAACGCAAGTTCAGAACTGGCAATCACGATGCCGAGGCCCACCGCGACGAGTAGCATCTGGAGCATGTTGGCGGAAATGTCACCGAGAGCCGTAAAGAGCGTCTTGCGTGTGCCGTAATTGAGCGAGTGGACCACACCCAGGAGAATGCTCGGGCCGGGGGTCACGGTCAGGATGAGGGAAGCTGCGACAAAGGCAAGCCAGGTTTCTAGAGACATGAAGCGCATCCGAAAGGAGAGTGAATTAGGATGTGCGATAAATCTCAGACATGTGTTACATAGTGAAATAACCTGAAGTTATAAAATTTGGTCGATTTATGAATGAAGCTGACATTCCCATGACAATCGCCCGGGCTCTCAATTTGATCCGGGAAACGGGCAGTGTTTCCGAGGCCGCACGGTCGCTCAACGTAAGCCAACCCGCCATCAGCAAAGGGATTTCCCAACTGGAAAGACGATTTGGGATGCCGTTGTTGCAGCGGGGAGCAAGGCCGTTGAACCTCACTGACGAAGGGCAAATTGTTGCCGATTACGCCGAACGGGCCGGACTGTTACAAAAGCAGGTCCTTCAGAATTTGGACGAAGCAGCAAACAATCGTTCGGGCACCGTCCGTCTGGGATCGTTCGGTTCGTCCGCGTCTTTTCAGATCCTGCCCAGAACGCTTGCAGCATTTGCGCGGCGTTATCCCGGCATTTCGGTGGAAATCCTGGAATTTCCCGACGGTGAGTTGAAGCAGGTGCTGGAAGACGGAATTGTCGACATGGCGGTCATGACAGTTCCGCAGGAAGACGGGCTCGACGTCATTCCGGTCACTACCGACAAGCTTGTTGCGATCATGGGGACTGGTCACCCGCTGGCCAGAAGGTCTGGCGTGAGCGCTGCCGAGATGGCCGAGTACCCGTTTGTTCTGACCAAGGGGGGCAGCGGCCCGATGGTGGAGCGTTGGTTTGCGGCTGAAGGTAAGATGCCGAAAACGGTTCACACGATCCTGCAGGTGAACTCGATTGTGGCCCTGGTTGAGGCAGGACTCGGCGTTTCAATCATCGCGGAGTTGGCTCTGCCGGAAAACTCGGGCAATTACCGTGTATTGCCTTTGCGCCCGGAAGCGCCCCGTTCCATCGGCTTCGTTCGCAAGGAAAAATCTGCCCGTTCGGCTTCTGTCGAGCGATTTTGGCAATTCTGTTTACGTTTTGACTATTAGGACCAACAACTTCAGCTGGCATCTCGGTCAAGAGATTTTACGCCGATGAGCACTCGCGAAGCCGCCGAAACGAGACAGATTATCGTGAATATCCAAGCCAGCACCGGGAACCAGTGCGGGAAGAGGGCCATCAGCAGAAACAAGGTAATGGTCTCGGTGCCTTCAGCGAGCCCACCTAGATAGTACAGCGATTTCTTTCCTTGCCTGTCGGTGGAAAGGCCACGCCTTTCAGCCATGATTGCAAATGCCAGGAAGGCGGAGCCGTTTGCGTAGAAACTGCAAAGGAGAGCCGCCGCGGGCAAAGCATTGGCTTCCGGTGCCTGGATTGCGAAAGCGAGCGGGATGGCACCGTAAAAGAAGAAGTCGAGCGTGATGTCCAGGTAGCCGCCCAGATCCGTTTTCCCAACGGCTCTTGCGACTGCTCCGTCGAGCCCGTCAGCGAACCGGTTCAAGGCAATCAGGAAAAATCCGAGCAGAAATTCACCAAGAGCGATCGAGACAGCAGCTCCCAGACCGAGTACAAAACCCACAAGAGTGACGCTGTTGGCGCTGACTCCGGCGCTCGCCAGCTGCCGCCCCATCCGGTTCAAAGGTGGATCTATCAGGGGGCGAAGGCAGGCATCGAGCATGGGATGGGCACTTGGTTTTGGTAAATTCAGCGGTGTTCATGCAAAATCCTTCCGGAAATCACAAGTAAGTATCTTTCACGCTTACGTCATTCGCCCTATAAGCGCCTCCTGAAAGAACAGGATCGAAGCATGCAAGCTCCAGCCTGAAAGCAAAGGAACAACCGTGTCCGGCAGTTATAGCGCCACTACCGATGGGATCGAAGTCTCCGTTGAACCGTTTTATCTGGACGATGAATCGAAGCCGGAAGAAAGCGAGTTCATTTGGGCCTATATGGTGGAGATCCATAACGGCACTACCGAGCCTGTGCAGCTGAAATCGCGTTACTGGCAGATCACCGATGGTCTTGGCCGCTCGGAAATCGTGAGCGGCGAGGGGGTCGTTGGCGAACAGCCTGTGATCGAGCCCGGCGAAACTTACGAATATTCTTCGCACTGCCCGCTTTCAACCGACAACGGCATCATGGCCGGCTCCTATTCCATGGAGCGACCCGACGGAACACTCTTCGAAGTGATGATCCCGGCCTTTTCGCTCGATCTGCCGGACGCCATCCGCAGCCTGAACTGACAGTATCGTCAGGGCTTCATATACTCGCAAGGCCGCCGACAAACCCAATGAGAAGCCAGAGAACCCATTTCTGGCGATCAAAGGCTGTAAGCAGCGCAACAAAAAGCGCTGCAAAGATCACGTATATCGCGTGTCCCGCAAAGCCTGTTCCGAGAACCCAGGCAAAAAGATCAGGATCACGATCCTTGGCGAGATGAAAGTGATCCTCCGCAAACAGTACCAGAGAATCCGCTGCAACTCCGAATATCCAGCCGCCGAGGGCCAAAAGCATTCGGGCACCCCAGTTAACCGGTTTCTGCTGTGCGGCGCTGGTAACGCGCCGGGCGCGTTGTGCTGCCCTTTGCTGAATGGCGACATGCTGTCGATGCCGCCTCAGCGGGTAACGCACACTGACGTGACTTCCGAAAGAGGAATTGCTCATTCCCGGTCTCCACACCCCGCAGCGCCAGGTCCGGCGTATTGTGACGCTTGATAATCACGGAGACGCTGCTCCCCGGCATGGTCATAGGGCTGCAGATCTTTACGGACCGGAAAAAAGGTTACTCCAATTTTAACGAATTGGAGCCGCATTCGTTGTCAGGCTTGCAGGGGATGCGGAAATGCGGTCGACGGCGCGTTGCTTCTTGAGGTCCGTCCATCGTCTGCGGCTGACGGGTATCCGGTCTCCGTTGGTCATCAGGCAGCTGTAAGCACTGCCCGAACGCTCTACATTCTGAACGTGTGCAAGGCTGATCCAGTGGGAACGGTGGCACTGCATCCCATTGAAATGTTCAAGTTTTGCAACGCAATCGGAAAATTTTTCGGTGACAAGGGCGCGGCCCTGGTTCGTGACGATTTCAACATAATGATCTTGGGCGGCCATTCTGATCAGGTCTTCGCCAAGATCTGCCGAAACACCTTCGATCAGATCACTCAACTTCGGGGGAGATGGCTCAACGGGTTGCGGCGAAACATCCTGTTCGCTCATTGCCGGTTCCAGCTGTTGGCTTTGGTCTTTTCGGAACAGGTAAGCCACGATGACTGCCAGCAGCAACATCAGCGGAGCAATCGCGACCACTTCATCCAGGTAAAGCATCGGGAAACCGGACAAGGTCAGAGCTGCCTCGTCGGGATTGCCGAATCCATAATCCAGAAAAAGCGAGAAGGGAGCAAACAGGATTGGCAGGAGCGGCACTGACACGATAAGCGCGCGCAACTCGGTAAGCCCGGCCTTCATGGCCAGCCTCACCGAGGCGAGATAAAGCCCGGCGGCAAAAAAGAAATGAGTGAACCACAGCCCGAAAGCTACGAGGACCGGCAGACCGGCCGTGTGATCGGGTTCCAGCACCATCGCGATACAGGTGCCGACGAGTGCTGTCAGAGCAACGTTTTTTACCACTGCAAGCCAATGAGGACCGGCCGATGAAGGATCGCTCGTCATCATCTTTCGAAGTTACCAGCAACTTCGCCAGCGGTCGACCTGTGACCGCTCGCGAATTGGAAGCGTCCGCTCACGTGGCAAGCGGTTTCTTGGCGTATTTCGGGTGGCCATTTCAAGACGGGATCTCCAGTTCTCGCTCAAATTCAATCGACCAACTGGAAGTCAAATGGATCGCTACGTTTTCTCGGCCCGTGTAGTGCACTGGCTTATGGCCTTGGGATTTTTGTTCATGTGGGCAAGCGGCTTTGCAATGGCCAACCTCGTTCCGGAAGATACTGCTCTGGAGGAGCAGCTGTTCGGGCTTCACATTTCCATCGGCGTGACGCTCTTGTTTCTCTTGATCCTGCGCATCGGTATCAGGCTGTTCAACACACCTCCCGCGCTGCCTGACGAGTTTCCCGCCTGGGAAAAGCTCGGCGCGCATTTGGGACACTTTGCGCTCTATCTCCTGCCGGCTCTCGTAATCCTCGTCGGATGGGCGGAAAGTGATTTTGGCGGGCATGGCGTGCACTGGTTCGGAGTGGCGATGCCCAAGATTTTCCCGACCATGGAAATGCTGGGAGGGCTGAACGTCGAGGGTGTATCAGAGCTTCTGCACGAGCTGTTTGCTTACCTGATGCTGTTCGTCGCGGTCGTTCACGTTGCAGCGGTCGTGAAGCACAAATGGGTCGACGGCCACGATGTCATGAGCCGCATGACCTTCCGTTGATGCGAAAAAGGCGGAGCTCATATCGAGCTCCGCCTGATCTCGTCACCATGCCGATGCCTCGCCGGGTACCGGTGATTTCGTTCAAACCGTCCGGTGGCGTGCTATTGCACCGCGTTCGATGGCAGCAACCGTCAGCTTGTCGAGGCTGAAACGGTCGCGCAGCAACTGAAGAATACGAAGCTCTTCCTGTTCCACGTGCAGATCCGCAGCGGCCACCTCGACCGCAAGCGCGTAGGCCGTGTCGTAAAGCTTCGACGGCAGCACGTCACCGACAAGCTCCAGTACCAGAGAAAGACCGTTGTCTTCCTGAAGGATGTCGCCACAGCGCTGAGCCGCCGGAATGATCTTGTTGCCGTCATAGTTCTGGAAAACAGGCAGCATCTTGATCATGTCGCCGATAGTGGCCAGTTCATTGTCGGTCATTGAATTGTCGGATGCAGACACGATGACCATGACATAGATAAGCGCTTCCTGAACGCTGATCGGCTCATTGATAGACACTATTCAAACTCCAGTTATGCCGGTTTCAAGGCAATTTGAACGAACGGTGTAAAGGGTTGGCGCTGAAGCTTCAAGTCACGGACTTGCGACAATTTATTGACTGTGGGCTCGCGCTTTTCTAGTGTCGCGCCGCAACATACGGCCAAAAGGCATGAAAACCTGCCTATGCTGCTTCGTTTCCAATCAAATCAACAGAACGATATTCGAACATGACCGATCAATCCCTGCCTCCGCTTGACCTTTCGCAAGACTTTGTCGAGGCGGCCACCAAATCGAAAGCGTGGCCGTTTGAAGAAGCGCGAAAACTGGTCAAACGGATCGAAAAACGGGACCCGGGCAAACCGGTATTGTTCGAAACCGGCTACGGTCCGTCCGGCCTGCCGCACATTGGCACGTTCGGCGAAGTGTTGCGCACGACCATGGTTCGGACGGCCTTTCGTCTCCTGACGGAAGACAAGATCCCGACCCGGCTGCTCTGCTTCTCCGACGATATGGACGGCATGCGCAAGATCCCGGAAAACGTTCCGGATCGTGCAGCACTGGAGCCTTACCTGCAAATGCCGCTGAGCGCCGTACCGAACCCGTTCGGCGGCGATTACGACAGCTTTGCCGCGCACAACAACGCCATGTTGCGTCGGTTCCTGGACACGTTTGGCTTTGAATACGAGTTCGCCAGTGCGACCGAATACTACAAGTCCGGTAAATTCGATGACGTGCTGATCCGGGCAACCGAGAAGTACCAGAAGATCATGGACGTGATGCTGCCGACCCTCGGGGAAGAGCGTCAGGCGACCTATTCACCGTTCCTGCCGATCTCGCCGACATCCGGACGCGTGCTTTACGTGCCGATGAAGGATGTGAATGCGAAGGACGGGACAATCACCTTCGCGGACGAGACAGGCGAGGATATCACGCTGCCCGTGACCGGCGGCAAGGTGAAGCTGCAGTGGAAGCCCGACTTCGGCATGCGCTGGGCTGCGCTCGACGTCGACTTCGAGATGTTCGGCAAGGACCACATGACCAATGCGCCGATCTACGACAAGATCTGCAACATTCTGGGTGGCAAGGCTCCCGAGCACTATGTCTATGAGCTCTTCCTGGATGAGAAGGGCGAGAAAATCTCGAAATCGAAGGGCAATGGCCTGACCATCGACGAATGGCTGACCTATGCCGCGCCGGAGAGCCTCGCGCTTTACAACTACCAGAAGCCGAAGACGGCCAAGAAGCTCTATTTCGACGTCATTCCGAAGGCGGTGGACGAATACTACACCTTCGTCCAGAAATACGATCAGATGCCGGTGGATCAGAAGCTGCAGAACCCGGTCTGGCACATTCACTCCGGAAACATTCCGAAGATCGACATGCCGGTGCCGTTTGCCATGCTTTTGAACCTCGTGTCGGCTTCAAATGCGGAAAACAAGGATGTGCTGTGGGCCTTCATTTCCCGCTACGCACCGGGCGTGACCGCTGAAACCCATCCGGAACTGGATGCATTGGTTGGTTACGCGATCCGTTACTTCGACGATTTCGTCAAGCCGACCAAGTCCTTCAAGACACCGGATGATGTTGAACGGACAGCCCTGGAGCAGCTCGATGCGAAGCTGGCTGAACTGCCTGCGGACGCGGATGGTGCGGCCATTCAGGACGCTGTGCTTGATGTTGCCCGTGCGATCGAGCGGTACCAGGACCCGAAAAAGAAAGGTCCGGATGGCGGTCCAGGCGTATCCGTTGTCTGGTTCTCCGCGCTCTACCAGTTGTTGCTCGGTCAGGAAAAAGGGCCGCGCTTCGGTTCCTTCGTCGCGCTGTACGGCATTTCGGAAACGCGCGAGATGATCCGCAAGGCCCTGGCCGGCGAACTGGCTGTTTGATAGAAATCCGAAAAACAGAGGCGGCATGAGCTATGCCGCCTCTGGTCTTTCTTGCTGACCGACAAATCAATGTTCGGCGAAAGCTGCGAGTTCCAGCAGGGAAAGGAACTCCGATCGATAGCCGAAGTCGTCGTCGCCGATGTTTGCCCTCGCCAGCTCTTCGGCATCCTTGAAGGTCCAGTTCTCAAGATGCTGTGAGCCTTGGAGCAATTGGCTGAAACCCGCAACCGCTGCAGCGAACATTGCCTCGCCTTGCGCGATGCCGGCAGAGCGGGTTGTTATGGGCGTTGAAACGAGATGACTTTGTACATCTCCTGGCAGCTTGTATCGCAGTTTGACGAATGCGAGCTCGTCCGCAAACGCGTTTGTAGCCTTCAGCTCCGGCACTTCCTTGTCTTGTCCGTATCTGAGGTCGTCCAGTTTGATGGCGGGAGATCCCACGGGAGTTACCTCATAGATTGCGGTGACAGTGTGACCTGCACCGATGTCGCCCGCATCTACCTTGTCATCATTGAAATCTTCTCGATCCAGAATTCTGGTTTCGTATCCGATCAATCGGTATTCCGCGACATTGGCCGGGTTGAACTCAACCTGCATTTTGACGTCTTGCGCGATGGTCATGATGGACCCTGCAACCTGCTCAACCAGAACCTTGCGCGCCTCTGAAAGAGAGTCGATATAGGCGGCCGTGCCATTTCCGTTTTGCGCAAGTGTTTGCATGAGCGCATCATTGTAGTTGCCGCGCCCGAAACCCAACACCGAAAGAAAAATGCCTTTATTGCGTTGTACCTCAACATAGCGCGTTAGTGCTTCGACGCTTGAAAGGCCGACATTGAAATCTCCATCAGTCGCCAGAATAATCCGCGCATTTCCTCCGTTTTCCTGCATTGCGTCCGCGAGCGCATAGGCGGCTTCCAAGCCCGCATGTCCTGCTGTTCTGCCACCGGCATGGAGTGAGTTGACAGCACCGTAGATACTTTTGCTGTCGGAAATGGAGGTTGGTTCCAGCAAAACACCTGCCTGTCCGGCATATGTGACGATTGCGACCGTATCTTCTTCCCTCAGCGATGAAATCAAGAGTCTGAATGCCTTGCGAAGCAGGGGTAACTTGTTTTCATCGGACATGGATCCGGATGTGTCGATCAGAAATACCAGGTTTTGTGGAGGCAAGTCTTCCAACGGTACGGTGAAACCTTGAAGACCGATCTGCACGAGTCGTGTATCCGGATTCCAAGGCGTTTCAACAACCGAAACGCTCGTCGTAAAGGGAATATCCGAATCTTCGGGAGCAGGATATGCATAGTTGAAATAGTTGATCATTTCTTCTGGTCTGATCGTGTCTCTCTGGGGGCGCCTCCCGTTGAGAATCTCAGATCTGACGTACGCGTAAGAGGCCGTATCAACGTCGACAGAAAGCGTCGATACCGGTTCATCAGCAACCCGTTTGAGTGAGTTGCTCTCGGCTGCCGGGAAATGCTCCCCGCGCGGCATCTGAGACGTTGGCGCAACAAGGCTTGCAATCTGGCTTGAATACAGATTGTCCGTCGCTCTTTCCGGTCTCTCTGTGGGGGATACGATCGATGAAGTGGGCTCTTGCGCAAAAAAACTTTCAAATTCATTGGAAAAAGCAGGTGCTCCATTTGCGCCGTCAGGAGAAGGTTTTGAATTAGGTGGACCGAATTGTGCGATCGTGCTGTGGTCGAGGTCCGCAGGTCGCGTTCTGAGTTTGTCTGTGTTTCTGACGGTCTCGCCGCTACTCTTCACTTCTTCGGAGGGCAATCCGTCCAGGTTGCCGGACCCCAGGACCGAGACCCCATTGGCAGAAGCAGAGTTTCTTGTTACCGCCTGAGATGAAAGAGGTGTCGGTAATGTCTCCGGTGAAACGTTTTGCGCTGCGAGGTCGGTCATTGTCCGGTGTGTGCTCTCAACGTCAACGTTTCCCTTGTCACTGCTGGATGTCGCAAAGTTGCTTGCCGTAGATCGCGCGTCGACTTGCCAGAAGATCACCCCAACCACCGAAACAGTGGCCAGTGCGAGACATGCCGCTGAAACGAAAAGGAATTTTTTTGAACGGTTTGAAATCATGGTAAGCCCCAATCTCGGAAATCCAACTGAATGAAATGGTTGCGAATTTCATGGCGATGTTACCAAAGTTGAAAAAAATGCTGGATTTGTGAACACATTGGGTGGGTAACGAGGCATGTTTCAGGCCTAATTATGGCCGTCAGGGCACGTGCTCACTTTGGAGGCGACTGCAAGCGGACGACCGCCTCAACACGCAAAAAAGACCGCATCCGATTGGACGCGGTCTTCATTCACTCTGTGGCATTCAGATTTGGTCTATTTGCTGTCGCCGAAGAACTGAACTCCGGTCGTGTCACCGTCTGACCAGACCGTGCGGCCTAGACGCTCCTTGCCTTGAAAGTTCACGCTGACAGTCTTGCCTGGTTCGCTGCCTTCCAGCCCTTTTACACCGATGCCGTTACGAGAGACGTTTTCCACCTCGACGGTCTGTCTGCCGCCGTTCAGATGCACTTCTGCCGGTCCGGCAGCAGAATGACGGGGGGATCTGCGCGGCTCGGCGTCCTTGAGCTCCCCATCCATGGCAGCAGATAGCTGTTTGAGGCCTTCCACAACCACGTTACTCGCCTTGTCGAGTTCCACGAGCGCCTCAAAGGCATCCGAAAGCCTGCCGTCTTCAGCAGCGCTCAAGGCCCGGTGTCCGGCGTCATGAACCCTCTTGTGCGGTTGAACGAGGCTCTTGAAGGCAGGGTGGGACCGAACCTTGTCGTTCTTGATGCCGTCATACCATTTGCCAAGACGGCAGTGGTGGTGATCGGGCATGGCGGACGACGTCCAGTCGTCATGACCGGTTACGGTATCAACGACACGCTTCTTGAACAGAACGTGGTCGATCCGAGCCATCTCTACCAGCGATTTGTCGGAATCTTCATCATAGAACGACTTCGCGTTTTCACCGAAATGGTTGTTGCTTTCGCGCAGGATCCTCTGCATGTCGGTTAGCTGAAGGTCCGTGTTTCTGTTGGATTCAGCGACGCTGGAAACGTTCTGCGCAATTTCGTGGCTGGCTTCCTTCTGCTGATGCAGGATCTCGGTAATCTGGGTGACACGCTCTGAAACCGTGCCGACCATGCCGTCGATGGATTGCATGATTTCGTTGGCGGATCCGATGGCTTCCTCGCCGTTCTTGATCGCACTTTCAGAGCTCTGGATCGCGGACTGGATGGTCTGCATGCCTTCAGTCAGTGCCTCGATCCGCTTTGCGATGTCTTCCGTGGCCTTGCCGGTCTGCGATGCCAATGTCTTGACTTCAGAGGCAACGACGGCAAAGCCCTTGCCTGCTTCGCCGGCCCGGGCTGCTTCGATCGTGGCGTTCAGCGCCAGAAGGTTGGTTTGATCGGCAATCGATTGAATGACGGACAGAAACTCGCTGATTTGAGAGGCCGCCGCACTCAAGTCGGTGAGGCTTCGGGATGTCTGCTGCGAGGTGGAAGCAATATCACCGATAGCATCGGAAACCGCCGCCATCTTTGCCAACCCATCCTTGGCTGCTCCGTTGGTGGAGTTCGCCTCCTCGGCAGCACCTTCGCTGTTTTCCGATATCTGTCCAATCGAGGCCACGAGCTCATCGGCAGCCGTGGAAATTGATTGGCTGTTGGCGTTGGCCTCTTTCGTATTGCGCGATAGCAATGCCATCGCCATGACCAGCTCATTGAGCTCGCAAATGGTATTGGCGGTGGTGCGCAGATTGATGAGACCGACCGTCTCGCGTTCTTCAACTTCCTCTAGTTGACGTTGTTCGGCTTCAAAGGCTCGTTGCGCGAGGATCATATCCAGGAAGAAACGGGTGACGACCGATTGAAGTGTTTCAATCATGGCGGATTGAGAGAACCGGTGTTTCCTGACGATGACCGGAATGGCCTCGTTCAACAAGCGGCCGAATGCGGACATCAACCATTCGGCTTTCAAACCGATACGGACATGTGCCTGTCCGATCCGCGCTGCCTGTCCGACGAACTCAAGATCAGGTTCATGAGTGAAAATATAGTCCCAATGCTTTGTCTGGGCGCCCTTGAGAGGAGAAGTATTTTCCCCGTTGCGTCCCAGCTTCTCACGAAGTTCCTCCTGGTTAAGAAGGTCGTCGTAAAAGCGGTCCAGGATTCCAGGAAGTGCAGGTTGCAGAGACTTCCAGGCTTTCTGAGCCATGTCAGTATTACTTCCACTGGCCGACATGAACTTCAGGTACTTGTTGATATTGTCAGCTTCTACTGTGTTTTTATTATGAATTGCGCGCATTTTGGGTGGCTCGTGAGGCGGGTGAGGGAATATTGTTTGAATTTGAGCCTGCTGCGTAAATAAATATCTAATAGAGGTTGAGTAAAGTGATACGTATTAATCCTACTATACCTTGGTATGAGAGGCGTGGCGCAAAGTAGAGGGCATCGGTAGACAGGATGGTGCCCTGTGAAAAGGTTGAATTCACAAGGGCGTCCCGGATTATTGCAGCGGAGTACCCTGCAGGAGGCCTGCATCCGGGTCGAAGTTGTTTTCAGAAGGCTGCTCGGGGTCTGACCGTACGCTCCATTCGACGATCTCCGGCGCTAGTTCTTCAAGACCCGGCAGCGGCGCATTCGGATCGCTGTCCCAATTGGAGGCGGGGAGTTCGGTAAGCCATTCGGATTGCCACTTGCCGATTTTCTTTTCCTTGGCCGCAAGCGCCAGCTCGACGAATTCCGAAGGGGCATCGGCCGTCGGCTCTGCCCAGCCGTATCGAACCAGTCGGGAACTGAGGTCGAACTTGCCCCTCCAGCACGAAGCCAGGATGTGTTGCGGACCAAGTTCCTCGATCTTCTTGCAGGTCACCTTGAACTGGCGGACCAGGCCTCTGAGGAAGGTTTGCGCGCGCGCACCGCACGGCCAGGTCCCGCCCAGTCGGGAGACGCAGGTCTCTTCGCGACCGAGCGGAACGATATGGGCGAGCGTTACCGTCAGTTTGTCTGACCTGATATGCCCGCCGTCCAGGACCTGAACCCGTCTCAGGTGAAGCGGGCCGTCAGGGATGGGCTCGACTGGTGGGTTCTTCAATTCCTGGTATCGCTTTGACGGTTCGATGCGCTTGAGGTTTCCTGTGACCCTGGGTGCTGAAACACCGTCTGGAGAAACATTGCGGATGTTGCCGGGCAAAGGGGCAGCTGATGCGGTCTCTTGAGGTGTATTTTCTGTTCCAGCGCTTGAAGGCTCTTCTTCAACCTTCGTTGCGACATTGCTTTGGCTTGTGGTCTCCGTCGTGCTTTCACCTGGAGAAACAGGCGGATCGCTCAACAATAGCCATGCAACAAGACTGCCGGAGGCAGTCAGCAGAATTACGGGCACCAAAATCGGCCGGAGCTTCATTGCGGGGTCACTCGTTTTTGCAGGCTCATCGACATAATACGAGCTGTTTTTTGGAATTCCGAGAGTTCAATTCAAAGCTGTGCCGATTTTCCCTGCCAAATCGTCAATCTTCGGCAAAAGAAGAGCTGCTCAACTTGTTCCATGTGACCCTGTTGGGTAGTAGTGAGCACGCAAGCTCGGCGCTGTCTCCAAAAGTAAGCAGCGGATCGGGATAGACGAGTGAATGGAACTGAGTGCATACATGACCCTGATTTTTAAGATTGTCCCACGGTCCCTCTGGCAGGAGGCAGTTGAAGCAGGTGTGTTCAAGGGAGCGCCGGTCGATCTGGCCGACGGGTTCATTCACTTTTCCAGCGCTGAACAGGTGCGCGAGACAGCCTCAAAGCACTTTGCCAATATTCCTGAGCTGCTGATCGCCGCCTTTGACGACGGCACACTTGGTGACCAGCTCAAGTGGGAACCATCCCGTGGTGGAGCGTTGTTTCCCCATTTGTATGCCGACCTTGATCCGGCCTCAGCCCTATGGGTGAAGGACCTGCCGCTATCCGGGGATGGAAACCACCTCTTTCCGGAGCTCGATCAATGACGATGCGCTGGCTTGAAAACGCAGTCCTGAAGGGCCTTCACAAACTGGATGCGGAAACCGCTCACAGAATGACGGTTCTGGCGCTGAAGTCCGGCCTGCTGCCCGGAGGTGGGGCTGATGTGGACCCGCGCCTGTCGGTCAAGCTCTGGGACCTGACATTTCCAAATCCCCTCGGCATGGCCGCGGGGTTCGACAAGAACGGAGAAGTTCCGGACGCTCTTCTCAATCTCGGATTTGGATTTACCGAAGTTGGCTCGGTCACGCCGAGACCACAGCCGGGGAACCCCAAACCGCGTGTCTTTCGCCTTCCCGGTGATCAGGGTGTTATCAATCGGTACGGTTTTAACAACGAGGGGCACGAAGCCCTGCGTCGTCGTTTGAACGCACGCGCCAGATTGACCGGTATCGTTGGCATCAACGTCGGAGCCAACAAGGATGCGGAAGACCGGGTGGCTGATTATGTTGCAGGCATATACGAATTTGCCGACATGGCGTCTTACTTTACGGTCAATATCTCATCGCCGAACACACCCGGGTTGAGAGACCTGCAGGCCCGATCCGCGCTGGCGGAACTGCTCACCGGAGTTATCACCGCCAGGGACGAATGCACCCGCAAGCTTGGCCGTCATGTGCCGGTATTGTTGAAGATTGCTCCGGATGTCGCGGATGAAGATCTGAATGACATTGTCGAGGAAGTCCTCGCCAAGAATGTCGAGGGTCTGATCGTTTCCAATACAACAATTGACCGGGAAGGCCTGAGCGGGGCGGGGCCTGCGTCCGAAGCCGGTGGATTGTCGGGACGTCCGTTGTTCCGCAAGTCGACAATCATGCTGGCACGCGCTCGAAAGCTTGCTGGGCCGGACCTGCCGATTATCGGTGTCGGCGGTATCGACAGCGCCGAAACCGCCTGGATCAAGATAACGGCCGGCGCGGACCTGCTTCAGCTCTATTCGTCACTGGTTTTCAAGGGGCCGGCGCTCGTTGAAGAGATCGTGACCGGTCTGGCGGCGAAATTGGACGAACATGGCCTGGGCTCTTTGCGCGAGGCGCGGGACGTCAATGTCGAAGCGTGGGCATCCGAGGCAGCTTAGCGTTGCCGAGGTATCAGTCGACGCCTTAGCATTAGCCCCGCCCGGATTTCACCGGAAGGGGTAACGCGCGCCGTGTGTCCAATCAAATCGCCGGACACAGTTCGTTTCTAAGCAACGGCAAAGGTCCTGTCCGCGCGTTTCCGGCACGCCGCGAGCAGACTTATGCCGCGCAGTCCCAGAAAGAGTTCCAGCGCGATCCATAGTCCGTGATTTCCCAGGAGTGGGTAGAGCACATAATAGGCGGCTATGAACATGGCGAGGGACAATAGCATCATGTTGCGCATGGTCCCCGACCACGTGGCTCCAATGAAAACACCGTCCATCTGGAAGGCAAGGACTCCCAGCAGAGGGGCGATGATCGCCCAGATCAGATAAGTGTAGCCGAGCTCGCGGACTTCTGGCGCGGTGGTCATGAAATCTATCATTGCGGGTCCGGCAACCGAATAGATCGCTGCCAGTATGCCGGCCATCACGAAACTCCAGAGGGCGGTCAATTTCAGCGTCCGGTCGAAGGCCGGCCGGTATTTCGCACCGACGGCGCGTCCAGCAAGCTGTTCGGCCGCTGTTGCCAGGCCGTCCAGGAAGTATCCGGATACAAGAATGAACTTTTCAAGCACCGCGTTTGCAGCAAGTACCGCATCGCCCTGATCGGCGGATCGCGCCATGAAGAATGCATAGGCGTAAAGAAGGGCAAAGGACCGGATCATGATGTCGCGGTTCAGTGCCATCATGCGCAACAGCAGGCGGCGATCGAATATGATCGATGCGGGCGGCCACGAGCCTTTTTTTACGCTCGTCAACACCAGAACCAGGCCGAGGGCTGTTGCCATGATTTCACTCAGGACAGTCGCCAGCGCGACGCCTTCAACGCTCCAGTTCAGGCCAATGACAAACCAGATGCTCAAGCCGATGTTCAGACCGTTGAGGAAAAGCTGCAGCGCCAGACCGGTCCCGGCGCGACCGCGGCCGATGAACCAGCCCAAAATCGCATAGTTTGCCAATAGAAATGGCGCACTAAGCACCCGAATGTCGAAATAGCGGCTGGTTGCGGATTGAACATCGGCACTGCCCCCGAGAAACCATAGTCCGACATCCCGCACCGGCGCGTGAACTGCGATCACGGCGATCCCGCCGACTAAAGCAACAACAAGGGCGCGCAGGAGCGTTGCCTTGATTTCTTCCTCGTTGCGGGCACCCAGGGCCTGTGCTGTCAGCCCGGTCGTTCCTGAGCGCAGGAAATTGAACGCGGTGAAAACCAGGTCAAAAATGATGCCACCCATCGCGATCCCGCCGAGCAGCGCCGCATCGCCAAGCCGACCGATCACGGCCATGTCGATAACGCCGAGAAGCGGCGTCGACAGATAGCCAAGGGTCATCGGCACGGCAATGGCGAGCACCGAGCGGTGCGTCACCGAAAATGCTTGCCCTGCTGCCTTTGGGGTCGCGAGAGAACTGGACATGAATGGCTCACTTTGAAACAGCAGTCCTTTTTGTCCAGCACACAGGGTTCGTCAATTGTTTTCTTGCTTGTGGAAGGGCAAAGCATGGGATCAGGCTTTCCCGACGGGAGGAGTGCGTTATATTGCGCGCAATGATGCTTCCGATCGTTCATCACCCGGCTTATTGCGCCGACCTTCCTGCCAATCACCGTTTTCCCATGGATAAGTTTCGAGCAGTTGCCGATCTTATCCGCAAGGAAAACCTGCTTGACAACGGATCCTTTTTCCGCCCGAGACCGGCGCCCTTCGAATGGGTCGCGCTTGCGCATGATCCCCTTTATGTGGACCAGGTTTTCAATGCCGAGGTGCCGGAGAAGATCGCGCGGGAAATCGGTTTTCCGATGCGCGAAGACATCGCTTTGAGAGCACGCTGCGCGACAGGTGGCACGGTTCTGACCGGATATCTGGCATTGGAACACGGAATTGCCTGCAACACGGCTGGCGGCAGCCATCACGCCAGATGGCGTCACGGGGCTGGTTTCTGCGTGTTCAACGATGTCGCGGTCGCGATCAGGGTCATGCAGGCGGACGGAGCAATCCGCAAGGCACTGGTCATCGACCTTGATGTGCATCAGGGAGACGGAACGGCGGACATCTTTCAAGGGGATGGCGACGTGTTCACGTTCTCCATGCACTCGGCGAAGAACTATCCGGTTCGGAAGGTCCCTTCGCATCTCGATATCGGCCTGCCGGATCTTACCGGCGATGAAGCGTATCTGGAACGCCTGGCACAGGTCCTGCCGGAGCTGCTCAGCCGGGAGACCTGGGACATCGTATTCTACAATGCAGGCGTCGACCCATTTGCTGAAGACCGCCTGGGGCGGCTCGCCTTGACCCGCGAAGGGCTGCGACGCAGAGACCGTGTCGTGATTGAAACGATCAGAAACGCGGGGCTGCCGCTGGCAGGGGTTCTGGGTGGAGGCTATTCGACCGACATCGATGAACTTGCCGATCGGCACGTGACGCTTCACAGAACGGCAAGAACCGTTGCCGGGGATGCCACCCGCAGTGTGAGAACGGCGGAGGAGCTCTCCATTCAGTTGGATGACCGAAAGGCCGTATCAGACGACTATCTGGGAAGTTGAGAGGTTTATCGAGACGCTTGAGACCGTTGATACGGAAGTTGTGGCGCCACCGGCTACCGGGCCGAGAGCGCTCTTCAAGCCAGGGGCATTCAACTCGTCGAGGCCGTCTTTCAGATCGTCTCTCACATCCTTGAGGTCTTTTTCTGCCTCGTCGTCGTCCTTCTCAGCCAGGCTTTCCAACCAGTCCGCAAGCAGTTTGATTTCTGCGGCAATCTTGCCGAGTTCTTCGTGTTCCTTTTGCATCCGCGCCGCTCGGTTCTGCCGGTGCGCACTATCGCTTTCGTTGAGCCTGTCGGTATAGGCCTGAACAGCTGTTTTCACATCGAATGCCGGGTCCGCGTCGGTCTTCTCCTCTTGATCGGATGATCGGTTCGAAAGGGAGGTTCCTGATGGTGTCTGCCTGTCTTCGTCTTCGGGGTTGTTTCCGGTAGGAGATTGAGGAACTGAGTTGCGCGACGCCGAGGTGTTGATCACCTCCGTTTGCAACGTTGTGATGTCAACCGCCATTGCGCTTCGGGTTTCGGCAATAGCGCCGGTTCCGGTTGCAGCTTCTATGACAGAACTGACCGCACTCGCTGAACTGGTCGTCGTTGAGGAAAGAGCCCCCGGTCCCTGTCCCTGGCCTGCCTTGTTCAGGTCCTGCGAAGCGGTTTTGAATTCCTTCGAAATCTGCTTGAGTTCCTTGAGCATGCGCTTGGCTTGCTCTGGCGTCGCGAACCTCAACATCTCCTTCAGCTGCTTGATACGTTGCTGGATCCGTTCGACACGCTGCTTGCGCAAGGCGTCCTGGTTGTCCTTGACGGATCGCGACAAGCTGCTGCTGAGGTCTGCAGCTTCCTTGTAGCTTTCAAAAAGGGATTTGGCCGCTTCTTCCGCCTCAGCGGTGTTCTGCCCGGAAGAGCTGATCGCCTTGGTCAGATTTTCCGCCTGCGCCAGATGTTTCGAGTTGTCCTGTGCAGCAGTGCCGCTGCGCAAGTTGAACTGTTGGCGGCTGGAATTTTGAAGAATTGAAAAGATCGACATACTTGGCCTGCAACGGCTCGGAAGGGCATGCCTAATACTTCTTAATCTTGATTAAGAAAGTGTTAATTTCGCGTTTTGGTTGTTTTGGGTGCGGGGGGGAACCGGCGTGGTAGAGCGCCGGCGTGTCAGGTTATCTGGATTTGCCCATCGCCAGCAGCCGCGAAACGAGCCAGATTGGAACAACCACGATTGCGCCGATCACCAGGTAATTACCCAAACGTCCTATGGCATGAAAACCCATGTCCCATAGACGCTCAACGAAGTTGATGGTCATGTGAACCAGATCGAGCGGATCGAGGTTCAGGGCGGAAAGCACGATCCCGACAACAAAGGAAAGGAACACCAGCCGCAACAAGACTTGCGCGGGCGAGCCCCCCAAAAATCGGCTAAGGCCGGAGTCCGACATCTTTGTCTCCTGATTGTCTGGATCGTGTATCTCTTAGCGGGAAGTTAGGCACGTTGCACGCCAATTACAATGTGTGACCGGATTTGTGCCATCGGTAAAACGGACAGTTAAACGCCTTTCGGTTGGACGATATGTCGCAAAAAGCTAATTCCCTCTCGTTTCCAGCCAAAGACACCTCGGGGGGAGTGGTGTATGAATGGGCTCAGGTCAGCACAAACCGGCTCGAGCGCAAACCCACTTGCGAGCGAGCAGGCGCTACCTCTACCCGTGGTGAAAGATAGACTTCCAATTCAGCGCAACCGCGCTGCCGGCAAAGAAAAAATCACATTGCGGGGTGGGTCCGATGTCAGCTGGGGCATGTTGCGTTTTCGCGAACGCCGCTGTTAACTCGCCGGCACGAGGCAGATGCTGAACTGGAAGTATTGAGTGTCTGCGCACCTGAATGTTCGATCTTAGGCGCGGCGATGGTAAGCCCGAGACCGTCACCGCGCCCTAATTCCCAGACGAGTTCCCGGTAGAGTGGATCGGATTATTTGGCGCCGACTGACGTCTTGGACTTCGTGTATCCGGGCGAAGCACCAACCGCGGCTGGAACGGAGGTAATTCGAACACCTGCAGCCAGCCTGTCCGGATCTGATTTCATCTCACAGGGCGAGAGCGACGCTTCGCGGACTTTTCTGGGAGAGACCCCAAACCAGGTCTTGACGGCTCTGGAAAAGGTGCTCAGTTCGGAAAAGCCGAGCAGGTAAGCGATTTCCTTCATCGGCAGGTCGGTGCTGCGCAGGTAGCGCTCGGCGGCGGAACGGCGGATCTCCTCACTCAACTTGCGAAAGCTTGTTCCTTCCTTTTCCAGAAGGCGTTGAACAGCCCTTTGAGACATGCCCAGCTTGGCGGAGATCTGTGGGAGCGTGCAAGCTCCGTGCGAAAGATTGGATGCAACCTCATTTGCAATTCGGGACAGCGGTGACTCCATCTGGCCGAACTTGTCCATCTCGCCTGACGCGGCTTTCAGGATGATCTCGTAAAGATGCGCATCGTTTCGCCGCAAGGGACGCGAAAGCAGGGAGCGTGGGAATGAAATACGGTTATGCGGCGCTCCGAAATTCAACCGGCCCTGATACTTCTTCTGAAACGCAGATGTGCTCTGGGGAGGCGTGGCGGCCAGTTCGATCAGCACCGGCGGGACCTGCATGTCAAGGGCATGCTCAAGTTGTCTTGTCGCCCAGCCGACCCGCGCAAACATGTTTTGCCGCCATTCGCCTCGACCTTCCAGGATCGGCCACTCAACATAGCCGCTGGTTTCCGTTTCCGTGAAGATCATGCGGTATGCATTGGTCCGGATGGGGATGAATTTGACCCAGGCCTGGCAGGCATCTCGCAGCGTCGGGGCGCAGGCAAACAGATAGTCGAATATGGAAAAGCAGCCGATATCGATATTGTTGAACAGGTCGAACATGGCGGCATCGTCGCCCAGTTCGCTCGCCACATGTTCGAACACGCCATGCCATGCCGTTATCGGAACGATACCCTCGGGGTCTTCCAGGCTGGCGAGTTCGAAGTTGTACAATTGGGCGATATACGGCCAGTCCAAATCCAGATTTGAACAAGTATCACGCAGAACACGGAACACATCCGCGCGCGCCCATTCGCCTTCAAGCGGCATCCAGTTCTCCAGCCGGCCCGTGCACCTATCTTTAGGGAAATTTGCATGACAAGTCAGCGTGGATCAAGTTGTAGCACAAATTGCTAACATCTATTCTGCTGAATATACGAAAGTATAAAAATACCGCCTCCCAAGGGAGGCGGTGTAAGTATTTTCCCTAAGCCGCTTCTTTTGCAGGCTTTTCGGCTTTTGGAGGGAACTTGCCGTAGAAGGTTGCGTTTTCCTTGGCCATCTCGCGCAACAGCCTGTTGGGCTTGAACCTTGGACCCCATTTGCGGGTGAACTTCTTGCAAAGTTCAACAAATGCCGGGGTGCCCATCGTATCGATATAGCTGAGCGTCCCCCCGCTATAGGGTGCGAAACCGAAACCCAGAATGGAACCGACATCGGCTTCGCGAACATCCGTTAGGCACTTTTCCTCGAAGATGCGGGCCGTCTCCAGCGCCTGCATGACCAGAAGGCGCTGCTTCAGTTCCTCGATGTTGAAGCTGTCAGCAGATTTCGGCTGGCCGGTGACATCCGGAATTCCGGGCCAGAGGCTCTTGTCCTTGCCCTTGTAGTCGTAAAAGCCCTTGCCGTTCTTGCGGCCGAAGCGTTCCTGCTTGACCACCATCTCTTCCAGAATGTTGTCGAGCGGCCCTTCGACATACTTCACGCCAAGGTCCTTGCGGGTGGCGGAAACGATCTTCCAGGCAAGGTCGAGGGCCACTTCATCCCCAAGGGAAAGTGGACCAACGGGCATGCCCGCCATCTTGCCTGCGTTTTCGATCATTGCAGCCGGAACGCCGTCTGCCAGCATCATCAGGCCTTCACGGATATAAGTCATCACCACGCGGGAGGTATAGAAGCCGCGGCTGTCGTTGACGACAATCGGCGTCTTCTTGATCGCCTTGATGTAGTCGAGCGCCATGGCCAGGGCCCGATCGGACGTGCGCTTGCCCAGGATCACTTCCACCAGCATCATCTTGTCGACAGGCGAGAAGAAGTGAATGCCGATGAAGTTCTTCGGCCGCTTGGAGGCTTGTGCGAGTGAAGTGATCGGCAATGTTGAAGTGTTGGAGGCAAAGATCGCGCGCGACTTCATCACCGCTTCGGCCTGCTCTGTCACGGTTTTCTTGATCTCGCGATCTTCAAACACCGCTTCGATCACCAGGTCGCAATCGGCAAGAGCCTCATAGTCGGCGGTCGCGTTGATTTTGGAGAGGAGTTTTTCCTTCTGCTCCTCTGTTGCCCGTCCGCGCTTGATCGCCTTGCTGATCAGTTCGTCGGAGTGCGCCTTGCCCTTGTCGGCAGCTTCCTGATCGCGGTCGATCAGAACCACATCTATGCCGGCCTGTGCCGTGACATAGGCGATGCCGGCGCCCATGAAGCCTGCGCCCAGAATGCCGACCTTCTTGATCTTGTTCGGGCGCTGGTCCACCGGACGACGCGCCAGCTTGTTCAGCTCCTGCATGGAAACGAACAGCGAGCGGATCATGTTGGCAGCTTCCGGTGTCTGCAGCACTTTTGCGAAGTATCTGCTCTCCACCTGAAGGGCGAGATCCATCGGCAGCTGCAGACCTTCAACGACCGAATGCAGCAGATAGCGGGCGCCTGGATAATTGTCGAACGTCTCGCGGCGATAGATTGCATTTGCAGCGGGCCAGAACTGGAAGCCGGCGGGTGAATAAATCTTGCCGTTCGGCAGCTTGTAGCCTTTCTTGTCCCAGTCCTTGACCGGATCGACACCGGCATTCAGCATCTTCTTCGCAGCAGTAACCAGCTTTCTGGTGCCGGTTACCTCATCAACGAGTTTCATCTGTTTGGCCTGCGGTGCCCGCAAGGTGCGGCCCTGGAGCAGGAACTGCATGCCTTGCTGACCGTCGGTCATGCGCATCACGCGCTGCGTTCCTCCGGCCCCTGGAAACAGTCCGACCTTCACTTCCGGCAGGCCTATCTTCAGGCCTTCATCGACAACGCGGCCATGACAGGCGAGAGCGAGTTCGGTTCCGCCGCCCATGCAAGTGCCGGATACAGCTGCCACAAACGGTTTGCCGCAGGTTTCCAGTTTGCGGTAGACAAGCGTCAGCTTGCGCGAACCGTCAAATAGCGCCCTGGCGGCTGCTTCCGGATCCTGAGCGCGCTTCATGTGGAAGTCCTTCAGGAGACCTTCCAGCATGGTCAGGTCAGCGCCGCCGGAGAAAGCCGATTTGCCCGATGCTATGACCGCGCCCTTGATGGCATCGTCTCCTGCAACCTGGTCGATAATCGCGTCAAGCTCATCCATGACTGTGAGGTCGATCACATTCATGGACTTTTCCGGCATGTCCCATGTGATCAGAGCGATGCCGTCGTCGTCGGTTTCAATAGTGAAATTCTTGTAGCTCATTCGAAAATCCTCCTCGGGTCAGGCGCCGGTGGAACGTGTGCTGTTCGGCTGCAAGTGGGCGCGCTGCTCCGCTGCCGACTTCGTGCCATCCACGACCACGTCGCCCGTGTGTTTGGTTTCAGCGGGTTCAAACAACATCACCCAGCATTCGTCTTTCGCGATCGGGTTATGCTCGACGCCCTTCGGCACCACGTGCATGTCTCCTGCTCCCAGAACGACGTCGTCCCGGTCGCGATATTGAATGGTCAGGCTACCCTTGACGACGAAGAACAATTCATCTTCGTTCTCATGGTCGTGCCAGACGAATTCGCCTTTCAACTTGGCGAGCTTGACGCTCTGATCGTTGACGTCTGCCACCACTCGGGGCGACCAGTAGTCGGTGATCTGGGCAAATTCCCTGTCGACGTTGTTGATCATGGTTCAGACCCGTTCGATGATCGTCGCGGTTCCCATGCCTGCTCCGATGCAAAGGGTCACCAGGGCAGTGTTCAGGTTGCGGCGTTCCAGTTCGTCCAGCACCGTTCCAAGGATCATCGCGCCGGTTGCTCCGAGTGGATGGCCCATGGCAATAGCGCCGCCATTGACATTGACTGTAGCCGGGTCGAGGTCAAAGGCCTGCTGATAGCGCAGAACGACCGAGGCAAAGGCTTCGTTGATTTCGATGAGGTCGATGTCCTTCATCTCCATCTTGGCATTCTTCAAAAGCTTTTCGGTCACGTCCACGGGGCCGGTCAGCATCAGGGCCGGCTCGGAACCGATATTGGCGAAGGCCTTGATCCGTGCACGCGCTTTCAGGCCGGAGGAACGGCCGGCGGTGCTGGAGCCGATGAGGACTGCCGCCGCACCATCGACAATGCCCGAAGAATTGCCTGCATGGTGAACGTGCTTGAGGGCTTCGATCTCCGGATGCGCCTGAATGCCGACCGCGTCAAAGCCTCCCATGCTGCCCATCAGCTCAAAGGAGGGGTTGAGCGAGGCGAGGGACTGCATGTCTGTTTCGGGCCGCATGTGTTCGTCGCGGTCCAGAATCGTGATGCCATTGATGTCTTTCACCGGAACGACGGATTTGGAAAAACGGCCTTCTTCCCATGATTTTCCGGCACGCTTCTGACTTTCCACCGCATAAGCATCACAGTCGTCGCGGCTGAAGCCGTATTTCGTTGCGATCAGATCAGCCGAAACGCCTTGCGGCATGAAATAGGAAGGGATGGCAACTTGCGGCTCGATCGGCCAGGCGCCGCCCGAAGCGCCGATGCCGACACGGCTCATGCTTTCCACGCCTCCGGCAACGACCAGCTTGTGCTGACCTGCCATGACCTGGGCGGATGCCATGTTGACGGCATCCAGCCCGGAGGCACAAAAGCGGTTGATCTGCATGCCTGGAACCGAGGTATCGTAATCAGCGGCGAAAACAGCAGCTCGGGCGATATCGCCACCGGCTTCCCCGACCGGATCCACGCAACCCAGCACAACGTCGTCCACTTTTGCGGTGTCGAGATTGTTGCGGTCGCGGATGGCTTCCAGTGCTGTCGCGGCAAGGCGGACGGAAGGCACTTCGTGCAACGCGCCGTCCTTCTTGCCACGGCCACGCGGGGTCCGCACGTGATCATAAATATAGGCTTCAGGCATCAGATCCTCCTCTAGATCAGATCAGTGTCATTTTGCATCCGGCATCGGATGGCCGGGCATCAGGTCGTAGGGGTGTTTCCAGCCGGGCAGGGACTTGATCCGTTCCAGCCAGGCTGTGACATTCGGGTACGGCGCGAAATCGATCCCGAGCTCGCCGTCGTAGTAGAGATAGCTGCACAATGAGAAGTCGGCGCTGGTCGGCTTCGAGCCGATGGCGAACTCGTTCTTGGAGAAATGCTTGTCCAGGATCGATAGTGCGGATTGCGCCCGGCCATCCAGAAACGCGGTGACATCGTTTTCACCGGTTTTGATCAGCGTCCGCATGAAGCGGAGCGGGCCGATAACACCGGAGACTTTCTGATTGTCGAAGATCGTCCAGCGCAGCACTTCCCGGCGTTCGTCGTCGTTGTTCCAGCCGAACTTGCCGAACGTCCCAAAGAGATCGTCCATGATCACGGCCGACTGCGTCAGAATTTTATCGCCCTGCACGAGAACAGGAACTTCTCCCATCTCGTTCAAGTTAGTACGGAATTCTTCGGTGCGGGTCTCACCATTGAAAAAGTCGACCCACCTCGGCTCCCAGTCTGCTCCGCACAGCTCCAGCATCAGGGCCACCTTGTAGGAGTGCCCCGACTGCGCCATGCAATGAAGAACGTATTCAGCCATAACTTGAAAATCTCCCTGACAAATCGAATCCGGAGCGAGCCTACACCGGGAGTTTCATATTTGCTTGGGTTGATTTCCGGCCCGGAACAAGCCGGGCCGGGCGAGATCAGAACGCGTCTGCGTCCAGGGACATGATCGTGTCCGAGCCGGAGGAGATCCGGGCCAGATGTGCAGCGGTTTCCGGCATGGTGCGCTCCATGAAGAATGTGCCGAAGGTGAGTTTGTTTTCCAGCCAATCTGATCTGTCACCCGCACCCTGCGCTAACTGTTCCTTGATGGTCTTGGCCATTTTCGCCCACATGTAACCAAGCGCGACGAGACCGAAGAGGTGCATGTAGTCGACCGATCCGGCACCTGCATTGTCCGGGTTTTTCATGGCGTTGTTCATGAACCACATGGTCGCCGCCTGCAGGTCGTCTGCCCCCTTCTTCAGCGGTCCGGTGAAGCCGGCAAGGTCTTCGTTATCCTTGTTTTCCTTGAGGAAGGTGTTGATCTCGTTGAAGAAGCTCATGACTGCGCGGCCACCATTGGCAGGCAGTTTTCGGCCGACAAGATCCAGGGCCTGAATGCCGTTGGCGCCTTCGTAGATCATGGCGATGCGGGCATCGCGCACAAACTGCTCCATTCCCCATTCGGCAATGTAGCCGTGTCCGCCATACATCTGCTGTGCATTCACCGCATTGGCAAATCCAGTGTCCGTCAGGACACCCTTCAGCACCGGGGTCATCAGACCCATCATGTCGTCGGAAAACTGTTTGGCGCCTTCGTCGTTGGACCGGTGGGAAACGTCGCCATGCAACGCGGTCCAGATAATGAACGCGCGCGCTGCTTCGTTGAATGCCCGGATCGACATGAGTGTGCGACGGACATCAGGGTGAACGATGATCGGGTCGGCGGGCTTGTCCGGGTTTTTCGGCCCTGTGAGAGAGCGTCCCTGAAGACGGTCCTTCGCATAAGTTACCGCATTCTGGTAAGCCACCTCGGACTGGGAGAGCCCCTGGACGGCTACGCCGAGGCGGGCTTCGTTCATCATGGTGAACATGGCCCTGAGGCCCTTGTTCTCCTCGCCGACCAGCCAGCCGCTGGCGTTGTCATAGTTCATGACGCAAGTCGCATTGCCGTGAATGCCCATCTTGTGTTCGATGGAGCCACAGGAAACGCCGTTGCGTTCACCGACAGAACCGTCGTCACCAATCTCGTTCCGAGGCACGACGAAGAGCGAAATTCCCTTGGTTCCCTCCGGCGCACCCTCGATGCGCGCAAGCACCAGATGGATAATGTTGTCCACCATGTCGTGCTCACCGGCCGAGATGAAGATCTTCGTACCGGAGATTTTGTAACTTCCGTCTGCCTGCGGCACGGCCTTCGTGCGGATCAGGCCGAGATCGGTTCCGCAATGCGGCTCGGTGAGGTTCATGGTGCCGGTCCACGTGCCGGCGATCATGTTTGGCAGGTACCGTTGTTTTTGATCTTCCGTACCGTGAAGCGTCAGGGCGGCGACCGCGCCTGCCGTCAGTCCCGGGTACATGGAAAAAGCCATGTTTGCGGACGAAGCGTATTCATTGAAAATGGTGGCAAGCGTGTGCGGCAAGCCCTGACCGCCAAAGTCCGGATGTGCGGATAGTGTTCCCCAGCCGTTTTCACAAAAGGCCTTGTAGGCGTCCTGAAAACCTTTGGGGACGCTTACCGTGCCGTCATCGTGTCGCGTACAGCCTTCCTGATCACCGCTCTGGTTGAGAGGCTGAATAACCTCTTCAGCAAACTTGCCACCTTCGCGCAGGATCGCCTCGACGAGATCCATCGGTGCGTCTGAGAAGCCGGGCAGGTTGGAATAGCGTTCGTAGCCAAATACGTCTTTCAGCAGAAAAAGAGTGTCTTCAACGGGCGCGGAATAGCTCGGCATGGAAATCCTCCCAGATCTGCCTGTTTGTCTGTAACTTACGTTTCCGTAAACGTCACCTTGGGCTCTATATACGCGTCTTGATTGGCTCCGGCAAGTGGTGTCCCAAGGGAAGGGATGGCAAAAAAATATGCCCAAAACATGCATATGTGAATGTTTTTGGGAGTTGGCAGCACCGGATTCGTGTTTCGATGACGAAGTTTTGAGGATTTTCGCTTGGGTTGTCTAAAATGGTTGCGAGGCTGTGCGAAGGCAATTCCTGCGGGATGAGTAAAGAAAAACGCCGGACCTTCGGCCCGGCGTTTCGCTGATGAATTCGATTTTCTGGAGCTGTCAGCGCTCTTCGGCTTCCTTGTGCTTCAACATGCCGGAAACGATTTCCACGGTCCGGGAGAGCTCCTCTATCGCTTGCTCGATGTCCTTGCGCTGATCTTCGAGAACCGAAATCTGCTCATTGAATTTGGACAAAGCTACCCGCAACTGAGTGACCTGTCCGTCGCGCAGGTCGTAAAGGTCGAGCATGTCGCGGATCTCGGACAGCGAGAAGCCGACTCGTTTGCCCATCAGGACAAGTTTAAGGCGCGCCCGGTCGCGGCGATTGTAAATCCGGTTCATGCCGTCGCGTTTGGGGTTCAGAAGACCTTTGTCTTCGTAAAAACGCAATGTCCTCAGCGTGCAGCTGAATTCCTTGGCCAGGTCGCCGATCGTGAACTGGGTTTTCTTGGTGCTGTCGTCACTTGCGGACACCACATCCACAAGATCGTCTTCGTTCAGAATTGAAAGCGCTTCGCTCATGGCAGTTGGTACTCGATTTCCAGCCGTTGTCCGGCTCATTGTTGATATTTTGCGGTTCTGTGAAACCGGTGCCGAGGAATTTGTCTTCAGCGAATTTCCATTGACGTATGTGAGCGCACAGTAATTAGCCGGTTTCTTGGCCTCTATTTAGCTTACGTTTGCGTTAAGGTCCAGTGGCGTAAGCATTGGTTCCTGTTATTCGTTAACGCCTGGTCAGCTGATTCGCTCGAAATGCTCTGGTAAAGTCCTGGTTTTCATTCGAAAACGGTTCATTTTCGCAATTAGCAAGACCGGTTAACGCCCTGTTTACCCTAAGTCGACAAAGTCTATTAAAACGCTGCGCCTCGTTCCGTCTTTGGGGGAGAATGAGGGGCAGCCTGCAAAATCAGCGGCCTGGAGGGCCGTAAATCCAGGGTCAAGATATGCCGGCTTGGAAGACACACGAGGCAGGACGCCACGGCCGTGACGCGCACGAAAGCGACGGGTTCTACGAAACGCCGCACCGGGAACCGGCGCGCAGCCGGATAGAGCGGTTGACCCGCACCGCCACAGCTCTGGGACGAGGGATCGATCCACGAACTGAAAACCGGCATGACGAAGATCTGGACGCTGTCGCCGATGAACTGGACCGGTTGCTGTCCGAACGCTCCGATGCAGTTCCGTCCCGGACGGTGGAGCCTGTACGGCCCGTTCGTGCTGAGCCGCAGAGGCGCGCTCCCGTTCGCGACACAGGCAGGTTCCATCGTGAAACGAAAATGGACGACGTCATGGGAGCACTGGATCGCCTGGACGAGCAGGTGAAGGGTCTGGTGAATGCTGACATGCCGAGAGAAAGTTTCCGCAATTCCTCCAGCGGGTCGCCGCGCAGGCCGGACCGGTATGCCACGGAAGGCACGGCACCCGATAGGGGATATCCCGATGCTGAAGACTGCTACCCGGCAGAAGACGGCGAAGACGCATTTGGAACGGGTTACGAATTTGACAATCAGCCGGTGAGCGCGAGAAACGCGCGTGCGCGCCGCGATGCGTCCATGCATGTCTACAAAGACCTCGGGAGACGGATCGATGCACTGAGGGCGCCTCAGGAACAGGCTCTCAATCAGGTTCGCGAGGAACTCGGCTCCTTGCGGGACGCTCTCGGGGGCATCTCCCGCGGTACGCACGAGACCGTGAGCCGGCAGAATGCGGAGTTGCGCCGGTTGGCCGATATGGTCGAGCGTTTGAGAGCCGACAAGAAAAACGACCAGCTGGCAAAGGAAGTCCGCAGGGAAGTTGCAGACCTCAAGGACATGGTCGGGCGAACGAATGTCGAAGGGGCACTTCAGACGCTTGAGCATGGTTACGCCCACATTCTGCAGCGGTTGGACGAACTTTCCAGAGCTTCGGTCGATCCTAGGATCCTGAACGGCGTCACTGCCCGGTTGAACGAAATTGAGGACGCTTTTGCCGCTTTGCCGCGCTCCGAGCACATGATTGTGCTTGAAGACCGGGTAGTCACCATCGCCGAGCGAATGGAAGAGTTGCTTCAGCGCAAGGGGCATGCGGAGATCGAACCGCTCAGGGCTGAATTGCGCGATGTACGTGGCTTCGTTGAGCAAATCGACATCAAGGGCCTGGTCGAAGGTATCGACGACCGGATGAAATTCGTCTCCAGCCGTCTGGACGATCTGGAAGTTCTGGCACGCGAGCAGCGCGGGTTGGACAGCCGTCTGTCCGCGATGGAAGAACGTATGCCGGAACCGGAAACGATTTCGCGTTTGCAGGGACGCCTGGAAGATATTGTCGGCATGATGGCGGACGACCGGGCAAATCCGGTCGATCTCGAGCATCTGTCTCAGGTTGATCGGCGGCTGAACGAGATTGTCGACCGTCTGGACCGGATGGAACTGGCAGCCCCCATGCCGTCCGCGGATGCCGGGGCGTTTGAGGCGTTGGAACAGCGTCTTGAAGGTATTTCCGGCAAAATTGATGCCATTGAAAAGAAAACATCGCGGCCCGTTCCGGTGCTCGATGCTGCAGCCATGCGTTCAGGAGCTGGACCGGACAACAAGTTTCTGGCTCAACTGCAAGAGCGGTTGAATGATCTGACTGCGCGTCTTGACCAGCCTCAGGACACTGTTACCACCTCCGACCTGGACAAGCTGCGTGAAGAGATCGGCTCCATGCGGGCGAGTGTGGCCGCACCTGTGTCAACCGACGCATTGGAGAAACGGATCTCTGACCTCGCTCAGATCGTTTCCAAGGGCGGGGATACGGCGGATGACGAGCGCTTTGAGCAGCTGGGCGCCAAAGTTGCCGCTCTTGCCGAACAGATTGAAAGCAACTCGGCGAAATTTCTTGATGTCGAGCAGATCTCGCCGGTCCTGGAACGGATCGAGCATGGATTGCAGCAGACCCGGGCTGACGTTGCCGGAATTGCCACGAAGGCGGCGCAGGAAGCCGTCGCTGCTGTACCGGCTCCTCAGAACGATCAGTACGAAGACGACATCAATGCCTTGCAGGGGGATCTGAAACGCCTTCTGGACGCCGCTGAGGGCAGTGAAGAGAGAACTCGCAATACTTTTGATGGCGTCAAGTCCGTCCTTGGTTCGCTGACCGAGCGATTGGACAATCTGGAACGTGTCGACGGTCCGCTTAAGACACAGACGGCAACCGCAGCGAGCTTCTCTCCTTTCGACCTCGAGGAGGCGGCACCGGTTTTCACCAAGCCGTCGCAGTCTCAATCTGACGAGAAGCCGAACGTGCTTCCCGATCCGGAAGCAGACCGGCAGGAAAACCGGGCGCGGGATCGCAAGGCCGATTTCATTGCGGCGGCACGCCGTGCTGCGCAAGCCGCTTCTGCCGAGGCAGCGAAATTGGAGAAAAAGCAAAAGCTCAACGTTGAACCTGAAAATGCGGACGAAGAGCGTGGCAAAGCTCGCATCGGTTGGCTGCGCAATGTCCTGAAGCGCGACAAGGCCAAGGAGCAGGATACCAAGAAGGACAATCCGCCAGCGGCACCGAAAGAAACAGCTGAAATCCAGAACGAAGACGATCTGGAGCTTCACAATGAAGATGTCGCAGACGCGGCTTACGAAGCGCAAGACACCAAGGTGCTGCCGGGCGACCGCCCGGCCCCGGAAGCTTCTCAGGCATCCGGAAGCCGCCGCCGCGCCATTCTGTTTGCAGCGGCCGCTGTCGTTCTGGTGATGGGAACTCTCCAGGCATATCGGTTCGTGGCGGGGTCATCTGACGGCGGGCAGGACCTTGCTGCCGCACCGCAGGAAGAAGCCCAGCCGGTTACGGCATCTGACAACTCGGCCGAGACTGCGGTTGCGGTTGCTTCCGTCACGGAGGTTGCTCCGGCAATTGAGACAGATAGTGGGTCTGCCCCTGGGAATGCGGAAGAAATCGAGGCGAATACGGCACCGGCAGCAATCGCAGCAGCTCCGAAGGTTGGGCCCGAGGTAGCTGCGAAGGCGACTGCAGAGCCACGTTCCGCGCCAATCGCTATGCCTGACAAGGTTCAGTCAGCGTCAGCCAGCAGCGCGGCAACGTCGGATGCGGAATTGACCTTTGCGCCGCCCACCGGTGTCGCCAGCAGCTTTGGTGAGAAACCAGCCGACAATCCGTCGAGCTTCACACCTACCAAGCCTGCTGCCGCATCAACGAGTGATGCACCTTCTGCCTTGATTGCGAGCCTGCCGCCGGAAGGCGTCGGACCGATGGCGCTGCGCAGTGCTGCAGCAAGTGGCAATCCCGCTGCTGAGTTCCTGGTGGGTGTCAAATATACGGAAGGCAACGGTGTCCCGTCCGATATGGCGAAAGCTGCTGCGTGGTATCAGAAAGCAGCAGACAAGGGCCTGCCTCCGGCTCAATATCGCCTTGCAAGCCTTTATGAGAAAGGCCGTGGTATCGAGAAGGACTTGCCGAAGGCCAAGGCGTGGTACGCAAGGGCCGCGGAAGCCGGAAATGCGAAAGCCATGCACAACCTTGCCGTCCTCTATGCAGAAGGCGGCGGTGGCGAACCGAACTATGCAGAGGCGGCCAAATGGTTTGAGGCGGCTGCGAACTACGGTGTGAAGGACAGCCTTTTCAACCTGGGTATTCTCTATGCAGGTGGGATAGGGGTCGATAAGGACCTTGTCGCCAGCTACAAGTGGTTTGCGATCGCAGCCGATCAAGGCGATCCGGAGGCCGCCAAGCGCCGTGACGATGTTGCCAACATGATGGATCAGGAGACGCTGGCCAATGCGCGGCTGGCCGTAGAGGGCTTTACGCTCACAACACCGGATGCAGCGGCTAACAAGGTTACGTTGGAACCATCATGGGCTGACAGTGCGTCCATACCTGCTGCCAAGGCATCGGTAACAACCGTCGATAATACGGCGATGATCAAGGAAGCTCAGGACAAGCTGAATTACCTGGGCTTCGACACAGGCACACCGGACGGCCAGATGGGACCGCGGACCAGAAGTGCGATCCGTGCCTTCCAGCGCAGCCTCGGTCTGACGGAGACCGGTGAAGTGGACAGGAAGTTGGTCGACGAATTGAACAGTCAGGCGATCTGAAGTCCGGTCTGCCCCCGGATCCAAGGACATTCCCTTGGAATTTTCCCACAGCCCCTGTCAAACGGGGGCTGTCGTTTTTTCAAAGCACGTGTAGCAAAACGAGCGAACCGGTTCTGGAAACGTTGTGGGCATCCGGCCGCAAAGCGGGATGATCGATCGCCGCGTCCTCTGAGACCAAGCTGGCTTCGGTAATGCCAAATCGATAAAAAATATAGCACCAGTTACCGGTTTGACTGGCCTTGTGGAACGAAACTGCATGGTCGACTGGTTGACATAGTGGTCGGCACGGGTCTTTAACCAATTTGATCTAACTTCCGAGTTCACAAACCAATCCCAAAGCAGTTCAGCTGCACTGAAAACCGGCGTGACCCTGTGCAATTATATCTGCCCATAGCCGAAATACCGGTCAATATCTTCGTGATATTCGGCATGGGTGGCGCTGTGGGATTTCTTTCCGGTCTGTTCGGGATCGGGGGCGGCTTTCTGCTGACGCCGCTGCTGATCTTTTCCGGGATCCCGCCAGCGGTTTCCGTCGCGACCGTGACGACGCAGGTCGTCGCGTCGTCGGCTTCTGCGGTCATGACCTATTGGCGGCGGAAAGCGATTGATTTCAAACTGGCGACAATTCTTCTTGCTGGAGGTGTGTTCGGGTCGCTGATCGGCGTGGTGCTGTTTGATGTGCTGCAAGCGGTCGGTCAACTCGATGTGGTCATTTCGCTTTCCTACGTGACATTCCTCGGGGCCATCGGCGGGCTGATGCTGTTTGAATCGGTCCGGGCAATCCGGCGGAGAAAGTCCGGAGCGGCGCCAAAGGCACGCAGACCGGGACAGCACAACTGGATCCACGGACTGCCTCTGAAAGTCCGGTTCCGCAGGTCAAAGCTTTACGTGAGCGTTATTCCGGTCGTCGGTCTTGGGGCAACGATCGGTTTCCTGGGAACCGTTTTAGGTATCGGTGGCGGCTTCATGATGGTTCCGGCGCTGATCTATCTGCTGCGCGTTCCGACCAACATCGTGATTGGAACATCCCTGTTCCAGATCCTGTTCACAATGGCCGCCGCAACCGTCTTTCACTCGATGGGAACCAAGACCGTCGACATCGTTCTTGCCATGACACTCATGATCGGCGGTGTGATCGGGGCTCAATTCGGGGCCCGCATGGGACAGAACCTTCGCGGTGATCAGCTGCGCCTGTTGCTGGCTCTCCTGGTGCTTGGGGTCGGGATGCGTTTCGCGGTCGATCTGTTGTTGGTACCGGACGACCTGTACTCCATTGCGGTTCGCAAGGGAGCGGGCGCATGATCCGGATCATGCTGTTGCTCGCGGTCGCAATGTCCTTTGTCGGCGGATCGGTCCTGGGCCAGGAGAAAAACCGGGATCTGGTGACGGCCCTGTCGTCGGACATGGTTTCCATACAGTCCAATTTCACCGGCACGGAAATCGTCATTTTCGGGCAGGCCAGTCATATCGAGAGGCAGCCCAACGCGCCGGGCAGCTTTGAGCTTGCCATCATCGTTGAAGGTCCGCCGCAAGACATTACCACCCGGCGCAAAGGCCGATTTCTTGGCGTCTGGGTGAACCGCGCAGCGGAAAAATTTCAGAATGTCCCGTCTTTCTATGCTGTTGCGAGCACGACGGATATCGGTGAGATTGCACACAGAAACATTCTGGACGAGTACGGCATTGGGCTCAATCACATCAATCTGGCAGTGTCAGGGGTTTCCAACGTGCCGTTGTCGGATCGCGACGACTTCAGGAGGGCATTCATCCGCCTGCGTCAGGACATGGGCCTCTATTCCGAACAGGAAACCTCCATCCAGTTCCTGACCGATACGATGTTCCGCACCAACATTCCCCTTCCGGCCAACATCCCCGTCGGTGACTACAAGGTCAAAAGTTTCTTGTTCAACCAGGGCAATCTGGTATCGCAGACCGAGCAGACACTCGCTGTCGCGAAAATCGGCTTCGAGCAGATTACCTTTGAACTCGCCCAACATTATTCGCTGGTCTACGGACTGCTTGCGGTAACCTTGGCGATATTCACCGGTTGGCTTGCCGGGGTTATCTTCCGAAAGGACTGACTTTCTTTCTTCGCTGAAAGGTCGGGCCGGCAAAACATATTTTGCCGACTGTCGATCATTTGGCACATTCCGCCAATTGAAAAATCGACACTTTTGCCTGGAACTCGGTGATGCCGCCGCTATGCTGCGTAACGTATATTTTAAAACGTTCAGGCAGGGGCAGCATGGCCGACCAATCCAACTCCGATACTTCGAAGAACACGCTGGTCAAAGCGGAGCCATCCGTCGATGCCAAGGTGATAGACATTGCCATCCGGTTGGGCGTCCTCGGCCTGTTTGCCTATTTTTCATTGCAATTGGTCGCGCCGTTTTTCCTGTTTCTGTTATGGGCAGTTGTTCTGACCGTTGCGCTTTATCCGGTTTACAGCTGGCTTGCGAACAGGCTGGGTGGACGTAAAGGCCTGTCTGCCACTCTTGTCACGCTGGTATGCCTTGGGATTGTTGTTGGTCCCGTGGCTGTCCTCGTAGTCAATCTCGTGGAAACTCTGCAAACCTGGTATCACGCCATCGCTGGCGGCAGTTTCAAGTTGCCGACGTTGCCCGAAAACCTGGCCAATCTTCCGGTGGTCGGTTCCAAAATCGTGGAAATGTGGGATCTTGCCAGCCGCAGTCTGGAACAATTTGTGGTCAAGGTCGGTCCGACGCTGGTGCCCGCCGGTGAAAAGGTTCTGTCCGCACTCGCCAGCTTGAGCGGCAGTGTGCTCTTTTTCATGGTTTCCATCATTGTCGCCGGTTTTCTGTTCGTTCCAGGTCCCGCGCTTGCATCAGGAGCCAAGCGGTTTGCCGATCGGATCATCGCTCCGCGTGGCGCCGAGTTTGTTGACCTTTCCGGAGCCACCATTCGAAACGTGTCTCGCGGCGTGATTGGTGTTGCTGTGATCCAGGGCCTGTTGACCGGTATCCTGCTTGTACTGTTCGCCGTACCGTTTGCCGGCGTGCTGACTTTCGTGACCTTGATCCTCTGCATCATTCAGATCGGGCCGGCGCTTGTTATCATTCCGGCAATCATCTGGGCTTGGAGTTCCTGGGCGGTCGTTCCCGCGATCATTTTCACGGCACTGATGATACCGGTGATGCTGATCGACAATGTGCTGAGGCCGCTGCTGATGTCCCGCGGCCTGGATGTGCCGATGCTTGTCATATTGATCGGTGTTTTCGGTGGGACCATCGCTTACGGACTGCTTGGCCTGTTCCTCGGCCCCGTCATCCTGTCAGTCTTCTACGAACTCGTGATCGCCTGGGTGAAGGTGCGGGAAGAGACTGACGAGGAGCTCTGATTTCTTCCGTCAACTGGCCGGGAAACAATCGAAGACAGATCAAGCAAAAAGCCGTCTTGCCTTTTTCCAAGGCAAAACCAACGCCGCTTCGGAAGATTGAGTTTTCTCCCGCCTGTGCAACTCTTGTCGAGCAGTGTGGCTCAATCTCCGACCAACCGGCTTGCTGTAAAGGGAAACAGACGGTCGTTGCCGAGCATGAAGACCGAATACTGGCGGCGTCGAAAAATAAGGCTGTATGCGTCGTGCGTGACGTTCAGACCACCGGTAAGAGCACCGAACGCGGGGAGCACCAGACGTGTGCCGTCAGTAATGAAACAGGCACGGCGGATGGACCGGCCGAAGCGACGCACACGCGCTGCCGGATGCAGGTGACCGCAGACTTCTCCGGCAGTCTCCTCCGATCCGATCTTTTCGATCGGCTCGTGGCGGAAGGTGAGGGGACCGATTGTGGTCTCGTCAACGGTTTCACCGCACAGGCGCACTGGCGCAACCGGATCGTGGTTACCTGTCACCCAGATCCATTCCCGTCCGAGCTGCAAGGTTGTCAGCATGGCGCGGTAGGGGGCAGGCAGTCTGTCGGAACCATCCGCATCATGGAAACTGTCGCCCAGGCAGATTACTCTGGCAGGATCGAACGCATCCATCACACCAGCCAGTTTTTCAAGCGTTGCGCCGGTATCGTAAGGCGGCAACATGATACCGCGGCGTGCAAAACTGGAACCTTTTTCAAGATGCAGGTCAGCGACGATCAAGGTCGACTCGTCCGGCCACCACAGAACACCGCTGTCGTGCAGACCGACCAGTTGACCGTTGACCTGAATGTCATGACACACCGGCGCAGCTGAATACTTGCGCAGATGGGACGTCAGGGCAGTCATTCCATTGCCTCCAGAACCAACTCCTCGGCAGCCTCTTCCAATAGCGTGTCCATGGCTTCTCCGTAGACCGGTTCTTTTCCTATTTCCAGAAGGATAGGTACAGCGAGGGGAGAGACGTGCGGAAGGGCAGTATGAGTGATTCGTCCGCGAATTCGGGCAAGAAGTTCCCCGAGGCGCGAGATATCCAAAAGTCCTTCTGCAGCGTCGTTCCAGGTCGCCTTGAGCAGGATATGGTCAGGTTCGTGGGCACGTAAGACATCGTAGATCAGATCCGAGGATACAGTTACCTGCCGGCCTGTTTTCTCCTGCCCCGGATGGCGGCGTTCGATCAGACCGGCAATCACTGCACAATTACGAAACGTACGTTTCATGAGGCTGGATTCGGCGAGCCAGGCGTCGAGGTCGTCACCCAGAATGTCCTCTTCGAAAACCTGATCCAAGGGAATGCGGCCGGAGGAAAACAGCAGCGAAAGGTCACCCAGACCCCACACCGACAAAGCGTAGTCATTGGCGACAAACCCCATCGGCCTGGCCCCCATGCGCTCAAGCCGCTTGGTCAGGAGCATGCCGAGCGTCTGGTGCGCCAGGCGGCCTTCGAATGGATAACAGACCATGTAGTGCTTGTTGGCCCTCGGAAAGGTTTCCACCAGCAGGCCGTCCTTTGCCGGCAGAACCGACTTGTCTTTCTGGATTTCCAGCCAGTCGCGCACCTGATCCGGCAAGGCCGGCCAGGAGGAGGGTGTCGCAAGCATGGTCCGCACGCTTTCCGCAAGATAGGTGGAAAGCGGAAATTTCCCACCCATGTAGGACGGGATCATCGGATTGTCGGTCTTCGCGCGCGAAACATAGGCTTCATTTTCGCGAATGCCTTCGAACCGCAGCACCTCGCCTCCAAAGAGAAACGTATCTCCCTGCGACATCTGCTCGATGAAATACTCCTCTATTTCCCCCAACAGGCGGCCACCGCGTCCGACAGGTGTACGCCGACCGTCTGCCTTGGACCGGACCAGGCGCACTTTCAGCATCGGGGCTTCGACAATCGTGCCGACATTCAACCGGTATTGCTGGGCAATCTTGGGATGGGCAATGCGCCAGAGGCCGTCCTTGCCTTTCCGCAACTTGGCGTATTGATCGTAACTCTTGAGCGCATAGCCGCCGGTCGCGACGAAATCCAGAACCCTCTCGAACGTTTCCCAATCCAGGTGCCGATAGGTCTCGGAAGACCTGACTTCGTCGAAAGTGGCAAGTGCATCGAGCGGGTCGGAGCAGGCAAGGCCGAGAATGTGCTGGGCAAGCACGTCTAGAGCCCCCTTGCGCAAGGGGGGAGTGTCCTGGTCTCCACGTTTCGATGCCGCCAGAGCTGCCTGACACTCAAGGACTTCAAATCGGTTTGCCGGAACTAAGATGGCTTTCGAAGGTTCATCCATCCGGTGATTTGCCCGACCGATTCTTTGAGCCAGACGACTGGCTCCCTTTGGCGCGCCGATATTGATGACAAGGTCGATGTCTCCCCAGTCGATACCCATGTCGAGAGAGGAAGTGGCGACGACAGCTCTGAGAGATCCTGCCACCATTGCAGCCTCAACCTTTCGCCGCTGGCCGACATCCAGGGAGCCGTGATGAAGTGCAATTGGCAACGTTTCATCGTTGATGCGCCAGAGCTCCTGAAAGACCATTTCCGCCTGGCTGCGTGTGTTCACGAAGAGCAGCGAAACGTTATGCTCCTTGATCAGCTGGTACATGTCGCCAATGGCATAGCGGGAGGAATGACCTGACCACGGCAGGCGTTCTTCTGAGTTCAGGATCGAAACATCAGGCTGTGCACCGCCGCTGACTTCCACGAGATGCGACAGGGACCTTGCTGCCGTGTCGGTTTGCTCGACCAGATAAGCGCGCAGGTCATCCGGCTCGGCAACCGTCGCCGACAGGCCGACCGTACGTAGACCCGGTGAAAGTCGTCGAAGCCTTGCAAGCCCAAGGGCGAGCAGGTCTCCGCGCTTGGACGTTACCATGGCGTGGAGTTCGTCCAGAATGACTGTCTTCAACGATGCGAACAGCTTTGCGGATGCTGGGTCCGACAGAAGCAGGGCAATCTGTTCCGGCGTCGTCAGCAGAATATCGGGCGGATTGAGCTTTTGGCGCTGCCGTTTGTGAGACGGCGTGTCGCCGGTCCGCGTCTCGAGCCGTACCGCAAGACCCATTTCTGAAACCGGTGCTTCCAGGTTCCGCGCAATGTCGACGGCAAGAGCCTTCAAGGGGGAAATATAAAGCGTATGGATGCCGTTGCCTGCCCGACCCGGCGTTCTTTTGCCCCTTGCCTCAAGCTCCACAAGACTGGGCAGGAAGCCGGCGAGCGTCTTGCCGGCACCCGTCGGTGCGATCAGCAGCGTGGAGTGGCCTTGTCCAAGATGATCGATCAGTTGCAGCTGATGCGCTCTCGGAGACCAGCCCCGCGACGCGAACCAGCTTTGAAATCGATTGGGTAGAAGCACTGCATCCATGAGATTGTTTTAAGACACGAATTTTGAAAAGGCGAGCATTTCGGATTATCAATGTTCTTATTGTGTTCTGCCCTATATATTAATGTAACCTGGCGAGAGCCAAGGCAAGAACCTTGAGGCATGCTGGCGGGAAGGATGACGGTTATCTGATGTCCGAGCTTCTGACGCTCACACCTGCAGGACTGTTTTGTTCGCTGGCCGACGCCCATATCGACCCCGTGCGGCCGGTGAAGAAAGCGATTATCACGCATGGGCATGCCGATCACGCACGCGCTGGACATGGTGCGGTTCTGGCAACGCAGCAGACGCTTGACATCATGGCGATCCGATATGGTCCAAACTTCTGCAGCCGTCCGCAGTCAGTTGACTATGGCGAACCACTTGATGTTGGAGGTGTCTCTGTCTCGCTTCATCCTGCCGGGCACGTGTTGGGTTCGGCTCAGGTTCTATTTGCCGCCGGCGGGCAACGCACCGTGGTTTCGGGAGACTATAAGCGTCAGGAAGACCCGACCTGTGTTCCCTTCGAGTTGGTGCCCTGTGATACTTTCGTGACCGAGGCGACGTTCGGCCTGCCGGTTTTCAGGCACCCCCCCGCTCGTCAGGAAATTGCCAAACTTCTGTCGTCGCTCGAACTCTTTCCCGATCAGACACATCTGGTCGGAGCTTATGCGCTTGGGAAAGCTCAGCGTGTGATCGCGGAACTGCGGGCCGCCGGTTATCAAAAGACGATCTTTCTGCACGGGGCGCAGGAAAAGCTGACGTCGTACTACCAGAGCCAGGGCGTCGAACTGGGCGATCTGGAACCCGTTGGCAAGCGCGGAAAAGAGCTTCAGGGCGAGATTGTTGTCTGCCCGCCTGGGCAGCTCAGCGATCGATGGGCCCGGCGCTTTGGCGACCCTGTTGCGGCCATGGCGTCCGGATGGATGCGTGTGCGCGCCCGTGCCCGGCAGCGCGGCGCGGAACTGCCGTTGATCATTTCAGATCATGCGGACTGGTACGATCTTTGCCGAACGATCGTCGAGACCGGGGCGGAACAGGTCTGGGTCACCCACGGCGCTGAAGAGGCACTTGTCCACTGGTGTGAATTGAATGGACGGCGTGCCCGGCCACTCAATATGATAGGGTATGACGACGGTGAAGACGCCGGTAATCCGCCAGCCCAGGAGGCCCAAGGTTCAATATGAACAGGCGGACCGTTCGTCCGATCTCTTGGGGAGGCAGTCATGGCGGATGACGACAAAATCACGAATTCTGACGAGGATCAGGCCAGCGATGGAGCTGCGAGCCTGAACGGCGACGCTGAAGAAGCGATCGCGCAGCTGTTTGATGACTATCAGGCCGGGTTCAACGACTACGACGCAGACAGGATCTGTGATTGTTTTGCGCTGCCGGCAATCATCTGGCAGCACGAAAAGGGCCATGTCTTCAATGATGATGAAGAGCTGCTTGAGAACATCGAGGCGCTTTTGAGGGCTCTGGAAAAGGAAGGGGTGACCCATTCCGATTTCCACGTCAGTTCAAGCCATGTAAGCGGAACGACCGCATTGGTGACGCTCGACTGGAGTCAGGAGACGGATGACGGAGAGGCGATCTTCGAGTTCACCTGTCATTACCAGCTGATTCATGACGGCTCCGACTGGGTCATTGCCTGCATCATCAATGACTAAACGCTGGAAGCGCATGCATTCGGTTTGGATTGCCTCCCTTTTCCTTGCTTTTGCATTCTCGCCTGTCGTTACCGATGCGGTCGCCGTTTCTGAATACGGTGCGCTGACGGAAGCGCCGCAAGATCTGCGAAATTGTGAGCTCCCGGAAATCACGCAGGGCACAATACGGCTTGAGTCAGGGTGTCGTTACACGCGCAGCATCACCATAGCCACCAGTGACGTGGTACTCGACTGCCAGGGAGCCACAATTACCGGCATGCACCGGCGCGGCATTGTTATCCGCCCGGGTCTGAAGAACGTTTCGGTGAGGGATTGCCGTCTTCACGACACCGGTGGAATTCTGATCGAGGGGCAGACGCCCGAAGACGACCTGCCGTCCCGGGAGGCTGCACGTGCCGGATCTTCGGAAGGGGTGGTGCTGGAACACCTCACCATCACCAGCTCCTACATGACCGGCATATTTGTCGATCATTACGTCGTGGGCGCGGTCATTCGCAATTCGATCGTCGCCGACGGGCATCATGTCGGGATCTATCTGGAACACGGATCTCGGAAAAATACCGTCTCAGGAAATCTGATCCGCAACAATGGCCTGTTCACGAACTTCGGTATCAGGCGAGTTGGCCCAACACGCCGGGAAGGACTGTCGGTCGACGGATCTGCTTTCAACCTCATTGAAAACAACGTCTTTGACGGCAATGCCTTCGGCGGCATCTTTCACTACAAGAACTGCTGGGAATTCCACACCACCAACCCGGAAAGCCGTCCACGACTGCAGGGTTCGGATGGCAATGTCATCCGCGGCAATGTCTTTCGCAATATGGACATCGGCATCTGGGTCGCATCGCGCCAGTCTCGCGACCTGGTAATGTGGGATTGCGGCGACAAGAGCCCTTACGAAAACCCGGTCTCTCTTGAGATGATGATGGGCGAGCGCGAATGGGGGCTGTCCGATGAGTTCCAGGGTTACCATTTCAACCCGGAGCTGATTGCCGGCTTTGTCGACAAACGTGCACTTTCACCGCGTTGGCCTTTCCCGACCAAGCTGCATCTCTATGAGGACTTCGCCAAGGACAACGTCTATGAAGACAATTGCTTTGAATGGCTTGAAACGGGAATTCGCATCGAGGACGACGGCAACGCCGTAATCGGCAATCGCTTCATCGGCGACTTCGAATATCTTTATCTTGGCAGCCCGTTCCGAACGAAGTTCCTGGAACGCCCGATCAAGGACACCGTGATCGCAAACAATCGAGCGTACTCGCCATCCGGTCGTTCATTTCTTGAAAACAGCTTCCTGGCAGAAGGAGAACACACCGGCACGGTCATTGAGCAGCAGAACGCCGGCAGTCCGGACATCTCCCAGGGAGCAACCTGCGCTGTCGGTCCGTCATGAGCACGAAGAAATGAAAAAGGCCGCAAGCTCTTGAGCTCGCGGCCTGAATTCCAGACAAAATCTGTCCGGACTTTGCTTGTTTACTGGCTTCGTTTGAAGCAAGTGTCCAATCCGGGTTTGTTCAACCCGAAATCGGTTTACTTCTTGGCCTTTGCGGCCTTTCGCTCTGACCGTGAAGGCTTGTTTTTCTTAGGTGCCTTCTTTTTCGGTGAAAAGGACTTTGATGCTGACCGAGGTTTGGCTCTGCGTCGCTCGTCTCCCTCTGGGTGATCGGCTCCACGAGGTTTACGCGAAGGTTTGCGATCGTCGCCGTCAAGGTCCCGGGCCAGTGCCTTCATGTCCAGCGGTTCGTATGCCGGGTGATGTGGCGCGGCATCGTCGTCGCCGAACTTCCGGCGTTTATTACCGCGAGGGCCATCGAAATCACGCTTTGGTCCGCGTTTGGGGCGGTCGGATTTCAACGAGTCTTCCGGCCCAAGGTTCTCATAGTCCGGCGCGTCGCCCCTGGAAGGGCGCCGTCTGGGCGCACCCTGGCGTCCCCGGCGATCGAAATCTTCCTTGGGAGGGCTTGGGATCTTGCCGCCGCGGGCATCAAGCAACGTGATTGTGACGTTGTCTTCACCCGAACCTTCCCGTTTGATGACGTCTGCAAAGCGTTCGCCGTGGCTCGCGGAAATCTCGAAGTAAAGCTGGTTCTGGAAAATCTTGATCGCGCCGACTTCTTTCTTGGTCACATGACCCGCACGACAGATCATCGGCAGGATCCAGCGCGGTTCCGCCCGCTGGCGGTGGCCGAGGGACAACGAGAACCAGATGCCGTCCTCGAACTTGCCGGTGATTTCCGCGCTGCGACCGCCCCGTGAACCGGCATCACGGCCCTTCAGCGACGTTTCGTTGATTTCCGAGATTTCCTCGGGAGCCGGCATGCGTGACTGGCGCAGCTTGACGAAGGCGGATGCAAGTTGTTCGGGGCTGTGGAGTGCAAGAAGCTCCATGGCGATTGCGCGATCCTCTTCCTCAAGCTCCACCGACAATGCCGGGTCTGCAAGAAGGCGAGTCTTGTCCTCCGCCCGGATCTCATCCGCTGTCGGTGCACCTTTCCAGGTTGCCTTGATGCCCGCAAAGTGGAGTACGCGCTCGGCCTGTCTGCGGCGCGGGAAGGGAACCATCAGCACGCAAGTGCCTTTCCGGCCTGCACGGCCGGTGCGGCCGGACCGGTGAAGAAGGGCAGCCTTGCCTGTCGGCAGGTCCGCATGGATGACGAGATCCAGGTTGGGCAAGTCGATCCCGCGAGCAGCAACGTCGGTCGCAACGCACACGCGGGCGCGGCCGTCTTTCATCGCGGCAAGCGCGCTGGAGCGTTGCTCCTGGCTCAATTCTCCGGAAAGCGAAACAATCGAGAAGCCGCGATTGGCAAGTCGGGATGTCAGGCGGCTGACCGCTTCGCGGGTCGAGCAGAATACAATCGCCTTTTCGGCTTCGTGCAGCCGGAGGACATTGATGATTGCGTTTTCGCGCTCGTTCGGTGGAACCGGATGGGCCACATAGTCGATATCACCGTGCTGTTCACGGGCGTTGATGGTCGACAGGCGGACGGCGTCTTTCTGGAACCGTTTTGCAAGTTCTGCGATCGGCCTTGGGACGGTCGCGGAGAACATCAGGGTTCTGCGCTCTTGAGGCGCTGCGTCCAGAATGAACTCCAAATCTTCCCGGAACCCCATGTCCAGCATTTCGTCGGCTTCATCGAGCACTACGGCACGAATTTCGGACAGGTCCAGAGCGCCGCGCTCAATATGGTCACGCAGCCGTCCCGGTGTCCCGACGACAATATGCGCACCACGTTCCAGGGCACGACGTTCGGAACGCGGATCCATGCCGCCCACGCAGGACGTGGTAACGGCTCCAGCCTGATCGTAAAGCCAGGTGAGTTCTTCTTTCACCTGAAGTGCAAGTTCACGGGTAGGTGCGATCGCAAGTGCAATGGGAGCAGCCGCCTTGCCCAGGTGCTCCTGTCCCTGCAGCAGGGTTGGGGCAAGCGCGAGGCCGAAAGCCACGGTCTTGCCGGAACCGGTCTGTGCCGATACCAGAAGGTCCGCTTCCGGCGGAGCGTCGTTCAGAACGCTTTCCTGTACAGGAGTGAGGCTCTCATAGCCTCGTTTCGCCAGCGCGGCCGACAGGGCCGGGGCGAGAGACGTCAACTCAGTCATAGAAATCTTTCAACTGCTCCGGATCATCTGCGTGCCAGTCAGCAGTCTACCGGATCGGGCTGTCTTAGTATCAGCCTGGATGTACCTAAGATGGGCGCGGCTTATACAGGGAAAAGGTAAGAACGTCCATCCCGGACTTGTAAACCGGAGCGTTCCCGGTTTTTCTTGTCCAATGCAGGCATTTTCCGAGCTTTTGGACAGACTTTCACTGGAGCCAAGGCGCCTTGCGAAAGAGGCGCTCCTGGTCAGGTATTTCAAGGAAACACCGGACCCGGACCGCGGATATGCGCTGGCGGCGCTTACCGGTGGTCTCAGTTTCAAGAATGCAAAACCGGCCATGCTCAGGTCACTCGTCGCCGAGCGGACCGACCCGCAGCTATTTGCCTTGTCATACGACTTTGTCGGAGATCTCTCTGAAACCATCGCCTTGATGTGGCCTGGCAGGGGCGAGCCGGATGATGAGGAGCCGCCACCTGCCTTGTCCAGGGTCGTCATCTCTCTTGAGAATGCTGGCAAGACCGATGTGCCGCGACTGTTGAACGATTGGCTCGATAAACTGGACGAAACCGGACGTTGGGCCTTGCTGAAACTCGTGACCGGTGGGTTGCGTGTCGGCGTTTCCGCCAGGCTTGCCAAGACCGCGGTTGCACGACTTGGAGAAATGGACGTGGCTCAAGTGGAGGAGGTCTGGCACGGGCTCAAGCCGCCTTACGAGGCTTTGTTTGCCTGGATGGAAGGGCGATCAGGACGACCCGAAACAGACGATCCGGCCCCCTTCCGGCCAGTGATGCTGGCGCATCCGCTGGACGAGGAAAAGGACATTGGTCAGCTGAATGCCGAGGAGTTTGCGGTTGAATGGAAATGGGACGGCATCCGCATTCAAGCGGCTGCGGGAAAAACGAAACAGGGTGAGCCCGTTCGCCGGCTCTACAGCCGAACCGGTGAAGACATTTCCAGGGCATTTCCCGATGTGATTGACGGGCTGGATTTTGAAGCCTGTATCGACGGTGAACTCCTGGTCGTCAAGGAAGGCAGGGTCTTGCCGTTTTCCGACCTGCAGAAGCGCCTGAACAGAAAGACCGCCGGCCCAAAACTGTTGAAGGACTATCCAGCGGCGATCCGTGCATATGATCTGCTGATGCTGGATGGGCAGGACCTGCGCGGGCAGCCATTTTCGGAACGAAGAGCGAAGCTGGAAGAGTTCATTGCCAGCCGAGCTCCGAACGGGATCGATTTATCTCCAATGGTGGAGGTTGGCGATTGGGATGCCATCGCGGCTGCCCGCTCGAAACCCGATAGGTTCCTCGAGGCGGACGATGCCGGGGTAGTGGAAGGCCTGATGCTGAAAAAATGGGAGGCTTGCTATTTCAACGGTCGACCAAAAGGATTGTGGTACAAATGGAAGCGGGAACCATTCCTGATAGACGCGGTCCTGATGTACGCTCAGCGTGGGCACGGCAAAAGATCCTCGTTTTATTCAGACTATACATTCGGTGTTTGGAGAGACGGAGAAAGTGGTCCGGAGATCGTTCCCGTCGGCAAGGCGTATTTTGGTTTTACCGACGAAGAATTGCGGGAAATCGATCGATTTGTTCGCGCCAACACAATCAACAGGTTCGGCCCCGTCCGAGAGGTCGCCCATGGTGCCGATATCGGTCTCGTTCTGGAGGTCGCCTTTGAAGGGTTGAACCGGTCGACACGTCACAAGTCCGGTGTCGCGATGCGTTTTCCAAGAATTTCCAGACTGAGATGGGACAAGCCGCCTTCGGAAGCCGATTGGATTGAAAGTCTTGAGGCGCTGCTGCCTACGAATGAAAGCGGAAAGCGCTAAATTTACGATAAACCCCGAAAAACAGGCTATGGCCGTGCTTTGGTCACGGAATCATGGCAACCATCGGGAGAAGAAGAAACGGTGGTTCGCCGTGCCGTATGTCGGAGAGACGAGATGACAATCCGTAAGTTTGTGCCTGCTACATTCCTCGGCAGTGCCGCTGTTGTTCTGTTGCTTGCCGGAGGCGCCTCAGCTCAGGAAAAGATCACGCCGGAGCAATCTGAAGCAGTCACGCAGGGTCAGTCCGGCCGGTACTCCCTCGTGGCCGTCGATGGAGACATTCTGCGAGTGGACCGGCAGAACGGTACGGTTTCGGTTTGCAGGGAACAGAACACCTCCTGGCGCTGCAATCCGGTCCCGCTGGCAGAAGACGCCTATCTGGCCGAGATCAACGAACTGGCAAGCGAGATTGACCGCTTGACCGCCCGGGTCAAGGAACTGGAAAACGGCGCAAATGGCGACAGGCAATTGCCGCCGGGATCCGCCCTGGATCGTAAACCGCCGGAAAACGGTAACAACGACCTGACAACCGGTCTTGAAGAGGCGGACGAGGAGCTTGAGAAGGTTCTGACCTTCACCGAAAGCGCGATGCGGCGCTTCTTCGGAATGGTGCGGGAGCTTCAAAAGGATTTTGAAAACGAGGGCAACTGAGACAGTTGCCCTGCATATTTCAATCACCGTGATCGCGGTATCAGTCGATCAGCATCTTGGAAAGGTTGTTCTGCGCTTCTTCCGGCAGCTCAACAGCTTTGCGTGACGACAGGTCCATCATAAGTGCCACCACGTCCAGGGTTGCTGCCAGACGGTTGGTCCTGCTTTCAAACAGGTGATGCCGCATTGTAAAAAACTTTGAATTGACCCCGGTGAAGCCGGTTACCACGATTACGGTGTCTCCGGTCTTGAGTGGGGTCGACCAGGTCAGCTTCATTTCGACTGCCACCCGTCCATACCCGTTTTCCGTCAGGTATTCATGTGTCATCGGCGTGCGTTGCCAGACATGAGGAACACCGTCTGTGCAGCAGGACAGCGCATATTGATCGTCAGCTTTGCTGTCGACACCGATATCGCGCGGCAACACGGTACCTCGATAACAGATTTCAGCACCTTTTGCCTGCAGTCCGGAGGGAGTTGCCCGAAGCGCCGCCGGTCCGGTCTGGATACCTCTTGGCGCAGCTTCCTTGATCATCGGCGTCTGAAAGTCCTTGAACCTCTGGCGCAGCGTCTTCGCTGAATTCGCGTTTGGTTCATAGCCGTCCAGTGCCGTCGCGGCGAGTGCTCCGCTCGCGCCGTCACGCATCTCGTGCACGACGGTCAACATGTGCGGGCCGTCGAATGCAATGCTGGATTGAATTGTGATCAGGTCGCCCGTGCGCAGCTCCTTGTGGTAGCGCACGTGACGAACTCTGCGTGCGCCGACAAGCGTTTCGCTCAGGCCGGACAGCAGGCGGAATTGACGGTCAGCTTCTTCAAATCGGCTAAAGTAAAACTGAACATTCAGATGGTCATTTTCGTCGCATTCCCAGCGATTCACAAATGAAAAAAGGGTCTCTTGAATTGTCATCCTATAAATTCGTGCGCTCAGTGATTTTATTTAATCTGTACAAAGTCGTTGATGTACATTTGTTGCAGCCTTTTAGTGAATATATCAATAAGAAATGTAATCTGTGGAAAATTAGATCGAATGATCAGGTTGCTGTGTTAGTGGCAAAAAAATCAACTGCGGAAGTTTCGGGTTAAATCTGAAGTTGTGAGATTCCGCCCATTTGTTCTCATTGTCAGTACTTGAACACCGGATATCATTTCAGGGGTGTTCCGGACCTTGAAGCGGAGCCAGCGGACAAAAGAGCTCGTCTTGGTCAAAAGCATGGTTTGACTTGAATGTAATCCATGATGCAAACATACTTCAAAACAAGCCGCCAAACGGGGTGAGGAGCCGGAAACCAGATAACCTTGATGCGCAAGTGGCAGCAGCGCTCGGTTTAGCTGGTCGTGAAGCGGATGGGGCCGTTCAGGGAGGTAATGCAACGTGTCGGCGACAACGTATCGGTTTATCATCGCGGATGATCATCCCTTGTTCCGTGGTGCTTTGCGCCAAACACTTGAGACACAGTATCCAAACGCCGTAATCGAAGAAGCCGGCGCCCTGGAAGATGTAACTGCACGTCTGGAGCAGGACGGCGACGTTGATTTGATTCTGCTGGATCTGACCATGCCGGGAATGCGCGGGTTTTCCGGTCTCATGTATTTGCGGGCGCAGTATTCAGGTGTTCCTGTGGTTGTCGTCTCGGCAAACGAGGATCCGCAGGCCATTCGCCGCGCGGTGGAATTCGGGGCTTCTGGTTTCATTCCGAAGTCACACGGCATTGACGTGATCCGGCAGGCGATCTCTGAAGTGATGTCCGGAAACATGTGGACACCGCCGGATGTTGATCTGAAGGCGGACGACGGCAGTGGCGACCTTGTTCAGCGCCTGGCTACTTTGACACCACAGCAGGTGCGCGTGTTGATGATGCTGTCCGAAGGACTGCTCAACAAGCAGATCGCTTATGAATTGTCGGTTTCCGAGGCAACCGTGAAAGCTCACGTTTCCGCCATTCTCCAAAAGCTTGGTGTTGAAAGCCGCACACAGGCCGTCATTGCAGCTTCCAAGATCGAGGCAGGGCAATGGCAACTGGGTGGCGATGCAGCCGAAAATGCCGAGTTGCACTAAGGTGCGTCTCAGCGTCTGATTGATTCAATCTTGAGAACTTACAGGCTTGCAGGATGAGCCCGGGTGGAATTTCCGCCTGGGTTTTTTCTGGTTGTGCCAGGCGAATGACGGCCGGATAAGTTTTGTTAAGGTAAATCGAAATTAGTTCTAATTTTTTGAAAAATCTCGAAGAATTCGGACAGTTTCCGTCGCGGACTTTACCGGAACTTCAAGGAATGCACGTATCCCTTTGTCTCACGGAGAGCTGTGCCGAGCACAGTCGTGAGGAACCAAAGCGGAGAAGAAATGCGGCTCAACGCCAACTGGAAACTGGTCATCAGCACAATTTGCCGGGCGTTTGTTTCACCCAACGCCTGCGCGACGATTCCTGCTGAAAACACCGGGCCGGAGCAACACGGCCAGGTGGACAACGACCAGAATCGGGCGCTGCTACTTGCATTCGGTTATCCGGTTGTTGAAGAGTTTCTTGCCCGCCGGGTTCGCGCCGCGCAGATCGCCAGCATCGCTCGCCTGACACCCGTTATCATTCTCGCAAATGTCGTCAACGCGTTAGTCGTGACACTGGTTTTCCTGAAATTCGTTCCGGTTTCCTACGTGACGGTCTGGCTCATCGCCCTTGGCGGTCTGATGAGCTTTACGATTGCCAAATGGATTTCCGCGAGACGGGATCCGATTGAAACGGCGTCGCGCCGAGCCTTGGATAAAGCGGTTCGGCATGCAACTGTATTGAGCTTGTTGTGGGCTGTGGTGCCTGTTACAGCCTTTGCCAGCGGCGATCCGAACGGTATCTGGATTTCTTCGTGCATTACGACCGGAATGATCTGTGGCGGCGGCTTTGCCATGGCGACGGTTCCGCAGGCTGCCTTCAGGTGGGTGACGATCCTCTATGCAGCATCGGTCATTTCACTTCTTATCGATCAAAGCGCTTCCATGTGGCCGCTACTCTTCCTGCTGACGAGCTATTCAATTGTCGTCGTCGGTAGCGTCACTGTCACGGGGTGGTTGTTTGCCTCGCACTTCCTCGCGGAAGCCGAACTGAAGCAGCGAGGCGAATTGATCGCTTTGCTCATGAACGAGTTCGAGGAAAAAGCGAGCGACTGGATCTGGGAAACGGACAGTGCCGGCAACTTCCGCAACATCTCCGAAAGATTTCTCCACGCGAGTGGCAGGACCCGTTCTGAACTTGAAGCAATGCGAATGGTTGATCTGGCCTATTCGCTGAACAATACCGATGCCCGTGAAGTGGTGCGTACCCTTCAGCGCGAAATCAGCCTGCAGAAGTCCTTCCGCGAGGTAGTGATCGGTGTTTCCGTCAGTGGCGAAGACCGGTGGTGGTCGCTTGCTGCCCGACCGGTCTATGACGACCACGGATCGTTTACCGGTTATCGCGGCGTCGCTTCGGACGTGACCGAAGCACGCCGTGCAAACGCGCTTATCGCGCATCTTGCCGAGCATGATTCCCTGACAGGCATCGGCAACCGAAGCTGGTTTTTGAAACAGGCGGAGTTGCTGCGGTCCGAGCAATTCAGGTCAAAGCAGAACACGTTGACCCTGTTCCTGATCGACCTCGACAACTTCAAGGTCGTGAATGACACGAGTGGACATCCGGCGGGAGACGAATTGCTGAAGCAGGTTGCCAACCGGTTTACCGCAATTGGAGAAGGCAGGATCAGTCTGGCGCGCTTCGGCGGTGATGAGTTTGCCGCTCTGGGCCACTTCGTAAGCGATCAGGCGGCAGGTGCCTTTGCGCAGGAACTGGTCAATATTACCCGGAAACCCTTCAGGATCAGCGATCGGGATTTTGCAATTGGAGCGACTGTGGGCTTCACGCGTTTCCTGGACCGGACCGATACTGTCGATGACCTGATGCGTAAGGCGGACATTGCCCTATACAAGGCCAAGGAAAGCGGTCGAGGCCGGGCCCTGGCCTTTGAAAGCGAAATGGAACGGGAGGTCAGGGAGCGCCGCGAACTGGAGTCCGATCTACGCGAAGCATTCGAATACGGAAAGCTCAGTGTCGAGTTCCAGCCCATCGTTGACACTCGTTCCGGGAAAGTCGTTTCCAGCGAGGTTCTGGTGCGCTGGTACCATCCGACGCGAGGAGAGGTGCCTCCCAATACGTTTATTCCGATTGCGGAGCAGGCCGGGCTTATCCTTCCGCTGGGAAGTTGGGTGCTGAAACGCGCGTGTTCGGCCGCGGCGCAGTGCCCGGATCTGGAAAGCGTTGCGATGAACCTGTCGCCGGTCCAGTTCATGGATCCAAATCTGGTCGAAAGCGTCTCATCCGTTCTGGAAGAAACTGGTTTCCCTGCCGAGCGACTGGTGCTCGAGATCACCGAATCTGTCTTTCTCCGCGATCTGGGTTCGGCATCCGAAAAACTTCAGAAGCTGCGCGATCTTGGTATCAAGATCTCACTCGACGACTTTGGTACCGGCTATTCTTCACTGTCCTATCTGCGCCAGTACAAGTTCGACAAGATTAAGATCGACAAGTCGTTCGTCGACGAAATCGGAGATCGCAGTGATGGTCTGGCGATCATTTCCGCGGTGATTGCGCTTGCGCATAATCTTGGCCTCGAGGTCACTGCCGAGGGCGTTGAACGGCAATTCCAGGTGGATGCGCTGAAAGCTCTTGGATGCGACACGCTACAGGGTTATTTCTTCGGCAGACCGGATGCCAATCCTGCAAACATTACACGCATCGACAACACGGATTGGCAGGTAGAAGGCTCGAACCAGCAGAGCGACGAACCGTTTTCAGCCAGATCCGCATCCTGACCGCGCAAGCTTGAGGGCTGCTATTCGGCGGCTTGTCCTGCCTGACAACGGGTCAGGTGCGCCCTGAGGGCTGCCGGCTTAACCGGTTTGTTGAAGAAGGTGATGTCCTTGTCTCCGGCCTCGGTGCGTACCGCCCGGCTTCTGTCTGCGGTAATTAGGATTGCAGGAATGTGGCTGCCGAATTTCCATCTGAGCTTCACGATGGCGTCGATTCCGGTGCCGTTATCCAGGTGATAGTCGGCAAGAATGACATCCGGTGTGATGCCAGCCTTGTTCAGGAGGGAAGCTGCCTCCACATCGTCGGACGCGGTAAACACGTTGCAGTTCCAGTTTGAGAGCAGATGTCTCATTCCGCTCAGGATGTCCGGTTCGTTGTCGATCGCCACGACGCAAAGTCCATCCAGCTGACCAGCCGGCGACGGGGTTTGCTGCACGGGTGTGAGATCAGGCATCGCCGCTGAACGAGGCAACTCGACCGAGAAACACGAACCACGGTTCGCTTCGGATCTGAGTTCCACCGGATGCTTGAGCACGTGGCTGATGCGTTCGACAATCGATAGTCCGAGTCCGAGACCCTTGGCGACACGCATTCCGTCATCGAGCCGGTGAAACTCCTGGAAAATCGCTTTCTGCTTGCTTTTGGGAATGCCCATTCCAGTGTCGTAGACTTCCACCAGGACCCGGTTGCCACGCCTGCGGCATCCGACCAGAACTTTGCCCTTCTGGGTGTATTTCAATGCGTTGGAAACGAGGTTCTGCAACAACCGGCGCAGCAGGCGTCGGTCTGTGCGCACCGATACAGATGTCGGCACGATCTTGAGTTCCAGTCCCTTTTCCTGCGCCACAGGCTGAAAATCGAGCGCCAGTCCGCGAAGCAATTCATCCAGACGGAATACGCTTGGCTCAGGTTTCAGGGCGCCGGTATCAAGTCGCGAAATATCGAGCACAGCGCCGAGAATGTCTTCCACCGACTCCAGCGCTGATTCAACATTACGAACCAGTTCGCCGTCATTGCCAGCCTTGAGACGATCCACCAGAACCGAGGCGTAGAGCCGGGCGGCATTCAACGGCTGCAGGATGTCATGACCTGCCGCGGCCAGGAAGCGTGTCTTGCCGATGTTGGCTTCTTCCGCGGCTCTGGTTGCTTCCACAAGGCGTTCATTGACGTGGGTGAGTTCTTCGGTTCTCTCGCGAACCCGACGTTCCAGCGTTTCGTTGGCTCTTGCCAGCGCTTCTTCCGCCATTACCCGCTCGGTAATGTCCGTGTAAGTCGTCACGATGCCGCCGTCGGGCATCGGGCTGATGCGAACCTCGAATACGGTTCCGGTCGATTCCAGCTTTTCCTGGAACGTTTCCTGGATCAGTACCAGCCGTTCGATCCGGTCGGCGACAATCGCCTCCACCGGTCCCGGGCCATGTTCTCCACGCTCGGCGTTAAAGCGCAGGATAGCGTCCAGCGTCGTGCCGACCTGGCCGTATTCGGCCGGCAATCCGAGCAGGTCTCGGAATTGGCGATTCCAGCAGATCAATCGAAGATCCCGGTCAAACACACCGATTCCCTGCCGGACCTGGTTCAGCGCTGTTTGCAGCAGGTCCCGGTTGTACTGGATGGCAATTGAAGCATCATCGAGAAGTTTGACAGCGCCTTTTGTCGACGGATCGTGACGCTTCAGCATCAGTGTCAGCACGAGGCGCGAGGAAGCGGCACCGATAGCGCTTGCCAGAAGCTGCTCGGAAAACCGCAGCAGACTGGCATCCGCCAGCGTATTGGGATCAAGCGGTATGCCGCGTTCGTTGGCGAATCTCTGAAACGAGCGCTCTGTGCGTTCTTCTCCGAGATACCGTGCGACGGTCGCCTGCAGGTCACCCGAGGTGACGGAGGTCCGCCAGTAACGAAGACTTGGCGTTGGGGAAAATGCCGCCGGAACGAACACATTTGCCTGGAGCGTTTCCGCAGGCAACGGTTTGCGAATGAAGGAGGCGCCGACGAAGAGGAGGATGTTGACCAACAGACTCCAGAGCGTGCCGTGAATGAACGGGTCAATCTCAAGTCCAAGCAATGCCTGGGGTTTCAGGGCACCTATGCCGAAAGGACCGGTTGCCAGAAAACCGTCGGAAATGAGACCGGACTGGGCGAAGGTTGGCAGCAGGAGCGTGTAGCCCCACAGAATAAAGCCGCCGCTGAGACCGGCGATTGCTCCGAGCGACGTTGCCCGCCGCCAGAACAGAGCTCCGACGAACGCCGGCGCGAACTGGGCAATTGCGGCGAAGGACAGCAATCCGATGGAAACCAGCGCGGCCGTGTCACCGGCGGCGCGGTAATAGGCATAGGCGAGCAGTAGGATGGCAAAGATCGCCAGACGCCGGATCAGCAGGAGCTGACGGCTCATGTCGCGTCCGCTGGTATCGACGAGTTCATCTTCGCTATGGCGCCGCAACAGCAGCGGAACCACAATGTCGTTGGAAATCATGATGGCCAGGGCGACCGTTGCAACGATTACCATTGCCGTTGCCGCGGAAAGTCCGCCGATAAAGGCAAAAAGCGCGAGCCAGTTCTGTCCTGCATCCAGCGGCAAGGCGAGCACGAAAGTGTCCGGATTGATGTCCTGGCCGAAACGCAACGACCCGGCCGCGGCAATCGGAATGACGAACAGATTGATCAGGACGAGGTAGAGCGGAAACATCCACGTCGCCCGGCGCAGTTCCTCGTCTGAATTGTTCTCCGTCACGGTAACGTGGAACTGGCGTGGCAACAGCAGGACGGCGAAGGCTGAAAGAACAGAAAGGACAAGCCAGTTGCTGATATTGACCGGCTGCTCGAAAATCTCGGCAACCTCCGGCGCTTCCGAAATGGCTCGAACGAGATCGAAGGGACCGTTGAAAAGCCAGTAGGTCACCCAGATGCCGACCGCCAGAAATGCGATCAGCTTGACGATGGCTTCGGCGGCGATGGCCAGCATCAAGCCTTCCTGGTGCTCGGTCGCATCAATATGCCGGGTACCGAAGGCCCAGCTGAAGATTGCCATACCCAACGCGATCAGCAGTGTCAGGTCGTCAAAGACCGGCATGAAGACGTCGCCGGGTGAGATAACCGGCCCGACCATGGTCGTGACCGACAGCGAGACCGCCTTGAGCTGGAGGGCGATATAGGGAATGACACCGATCACCGCGATCAGGGTGGCCAGGGCTGCAACAGTCTGGCTCTTGCCGTATCGGGCACCGATGAAATCGGCAATCGACGTGATGCTTTCGGTCTTGGATATCTGAATGATGCGGCGAAGGAGTGGGTATCCCAGAGCAAAGACGAGAAGCGGACCTATATAGATCGTCAGGAATTCGGCTCCGTTGCGGCTGGCATTGCCAACGGACCCGAAGAAAGTCCATGACGTGCAATAAACGGACAGCGAAAGCGCATAGATAAACGGTCGCCCACCCGAGCGGGACGAACGTTTCCTGGTCATGCGATCGCCGTAGCTGGCGATGGCAAACAGGAACAGGATGTAGGCCGTCGCGGCCAATATCACGAACCATCCGTGCAGCATGGTCTGGCTTACCGTCCTCCCGATCGGTTTGGGCGCCTCGTCCTGCAGATCTTGCTCGAGGGTCCAGACAGAACCCCTTGCGCTGCTTTCCCAAATCCGATCACAGCTCAGTCTTGCTGTCTATTCGTCTTGCGAACAAGGCACATGAGAGCGGATTTCTGTGTTTTAGGCAATTGATTGCCATTGATCACAGATCGTGAAGTTACCTTCACATCCTTTCATAAAACATTGGGATACAAACCAAGTAAGGTGCCGCAAACAATGATTGGGGGATAGGCCTAGTGACAAGCTTGATCGACCGTTTGAGTCCGGAAGGACGAAATGCTCCGGAAAGCGGGATCGTCGAAGTGTTCAACGCCGGTTGGGGGCGCGATGACCTGATTCCGCTCTGGGCCGGGGAAGGGGATCTCCCGACACCTGAATTCATCTGCCGGTCGGCGAAGCAATCACTGGATAGGGGCGAAACCTTCTACACCTATCAGCGCGGCATCCCGCAATTGCGCGAAGCATTGGCCGATTATCACAAGGACCTCTACGGAAAGGATTTTTCGCCGGAGCGGTTCTACGTCACCGGCTCAGGTATGCAGTCGATCCAGCTTGCGGTCCAGGCTGTCGCCGGCGCCGGCAAGGAGGTCATCGTACCTTCACCGGCCTGGCCGAATATCACCGCGGCGGTTGAGGTCCATGGTGCACGAGCTGTTCCGGTGGCCATGAGAGAGGAAGATAATGGTTGGCAGCTGCATCTGGATGATATCGAAGCTACCATCACGCCCGACACAACGGCCATTTTTCTGAATTCCCCTTGCAACCCGACCGGCTGGGTTGCGAATCTGGATCTCCTGAAGGAAGTTCTGAATCTTGCCCGGAGACACAAGCTCTGGATCATTGCCGACGAAATCTATGCGCTGTTCTATTACGGAGAGGGAAGCCGCGCACCGTCTTTCTATGACATTGCGGAGGAACACGATCAGATCATCTTCGTGAATTCCATGTCCAAGAACTGGGCGATGACAGGCTGGCGAATCGGCTGGATCTCGGCTCCTCCTGTTCTTGGACAGGTTTTCGAGAACCTTATCCAGTATTCCACTTCCGGCGTTCCGTCGTTCTCTCAATGGGGAGCGGTTGCAGCGTTGCGGCAAGGGCGGGAGTTTCTGGAGGCGCAAGTTGCCCGTGCGCGTGCGGGGCGGGACTGCCTTCTCAAGGGATTTCAGGACATTGATCGCGTCAGGGTTCTGCCTCCTGAAGGGGCATTTTACCTGTTCTTTTCGATAGATGGCGTAACCGACACGCGTCAGTTCGCTCTTGATCTGGTGCGCCAGACCGGGGTCGGTCTGGCGCCGGGGACTGCCTTTGGTATGGGCGGTGAAAACTACCTGCGGCTTTGCTATGCCCGACGCCAGGATCACCTGGAAGAAGCAGTGCGGCGAATTAGCGCTTGGCTTCCAGCGATTTAGCCGTTTGACGGGTTGCTGGCCTACGGGAAAACCCCTAAACCATAAATGGACGTGATTTCCATATGGGTACAGGGATGACGCGAGACAGCGTTCTAGACCACGATGAGGAGACTGCAGCAGTATCGGAAGCCCGCCTTGCGAGCGTTTTCGACACCGCGGCCGACGGCATTATTGTCACCAATGATCGTGGGCAGATCCTGGCCTTCAACAAGGCTTGCGAACATCTGTTTGGATTTGAGGCCTCTGACCTGCTAGGCCAGAATGTCAGCTGGATCATGCCGGACAGCCATGCCCGGCAGCATGATCGCTATGTCCGCAACTACCTTGAAACCGGTGAGAGGAAAATCATCGGAATTGGCCGCGAGGTACAGGCGCGCCACAAGGATGGCACGGTTTTCCCGATCGAACTTTCAATCGGTGAAGCAGCAACGCCTTACGGGCGCCAGTTCATCGGTATTCTGAGGGATCTGCGTTCCCGCAAGCAAATCGAGGATAGGCTGGCAAAGACACAGGCGCAGCTTCTCCATATGACGCGTATCAGTGCGCTGGATGAGATGGGGGCCGCGATTGCCCACGAACTCAACCAGCCATTGACCGCAACGCTGCTTTACCTGCAGACCGTTTCCCGCAAGGCCAAGGCTGAAAGCTCGCTGGATCCCATGATTCTCGATGTGATCGACAAGGCGGTGCGTGAAGCGGAACGGGCTGGCGAAATCATCCAGCGCATGCGGCAACTGGTTGAGAAGAAAGCACCGGAACGCCAGAAGATTGATGTTCCGGAATTGGTCAGGACCTGTCTGGAGATGGCGGAGCTTGGAAACGGTGATGCGAAGTCCTGCTTCAAGGCAGAGGTCGCCGAAGAACTTCCGCCTCTGTTTGCGGATCCTGTGCAGATCCGGCAAATCCTGATCAATCTTCTGCGCAATGCGCGAGAAGCCGTCGCAGATCAGACCGGAGGGACCGTCACGCTGTCGGTTCTCCATGGCGAAGACGGACTGGAGTTCAGGGTCCGCGACAATGGCCCGGGCGTACCAAAGGAACTCGTGGAAGGTCTCTTCCGCGCCTTTACCGGTGCCAAACACAAGGGTGTGGGTTTGGGGCTGGCGATTTCACGATCGATTGCACAAAACCACGGTGGTGATTTAAGACTGGAATCAGCGCCGGATGGCGGCGGCGCTTCGTTTTTGCTGACGCTACCTGTCAACCCGGCAGAAGATATCACTGTGAGGCCGAAAGAGCCTGTCGCTGAATAAGAAGTAAGGAAAAGATAGAGATGAAATCTGACGCGGAGGCCATTTACATCGTTGATGATGACCCTGCGGTGCGCGACGCGTTGTCCGTGTTGTTTAACATGGAAGGATACGTGGTCGAGACCTTTTCTGACGGCGATACCTTTATCCAGTTTGCAGAGAAGGCCGTGCCGGCCTGTGTCATGCTGGACGTGCACATGCCGGGTCGTTCCGGGATTGAAATCCTGAAGGCGCTGAATGCGGAAAACTATCCGGCTCCGATCTTTATCATCTCCGGTCAGGGAGATATTCCGATGGCCGTAGAGGCCATCCGAAACGGCGCGTTTGATTTCATCGAAAAACCTTTCTCTGCCGAAACCGTGCTGGAACGTGTTCAGGACGGTATCAACGCCATGAAAAAGCGTGAGGAAGAACAAGCCACTCCGTCATTCCAGGGAGCGGATGCGCTTACCCGCCGCGAGCTCGAAGTTCTGAAGGAAATCACCGATGGCGCTTCCAACAAGGAAGCTGGCCGCACACTGGGGATTAGCCCCAGGACAGTTGAAGTTCACCGGGCGAGAATCATGGAAAAGCTCGGTGCGCGTAATGCAGCGGACCTGGTGCGGATTGTATTAGGGCACCCGCAATAGGGAAAACAGCCCGGATTTTCATGATAATCCTGCCGCTGCTCATCCGCGGCAGGAGCCAATAATCTCAAGACCTCGTATTTCTGCGTACATGCGTCAGCCGGAATGTGACGTATGTATGTACCCAGGTGCTGCAACATCGCCTGCAGCTGAGGACGAAGTCACGTGGATGTTCATATTGTGGAAGATGATGCAGCGGTTGCAGACGCACTATGCGTTGCACTGTCTGACCTGAATCATCGTCCAAGAGTATATCCGGATGGGGAAACCTTTCTCGCACAAGCGAGCCTTTCGGCTTGCCACTGCGTGATTGTTGACCTCGGTTTGCCCGGAATGAGCGGTTCCGAATTGGTCAATATGCTCGGTGAACAAGCGAATCCACCCAAGATAATCGCAATTTCCGGAAAGCCACGAGTGAAACTCCTGCGGCATATGCAAGCTGTTCCTGGTCTCACCGTTCTCAGGAAACCGCTTTCCATCGACATGCTCACCGCTGCAATCGAGCAGGCTCGCCCCATCTGAAACGCAACCGGTGCCATTTGAAGGGCCAGTGCCCTGCTTCCGTATGCTACCAAAGTCGTGCGTCCTTTCATCTCATATGTAGTTCCTCTTACGCAGTCGACCGAATTCCTTCAGTGCATTCCGTTGGTTAGATTGCACCCCGCAACTTGCAGAGCGTCGGACGGGGCGCTTGGCAACAGCGTGTGTCGGTCAGGTTTTACAGGGCAGCGTAAAGCTCGGGTCCACTGAACAACAGGCGCTGCGTTTGCGGTTACAGGCCGTGCAAATCTGCACGAAGGAGGGACGTATGGCATATCTCGAAGCAGGCACCCCGACACACGGTATGGGCGCAGGACATAATCGAGCGCCAATCTGTGTGACCGGAAAATCTTCATTTTCCGAGTTCGGTGCGAAGGCCGCTCAGTATGAGACCCATGCTGTGATCTATTACGAGGGCGATCCCACCAAGCGACTTTATGAGTTGGTAAGCGGTTCCGTGATGCTCTACAAGCTTCTCCCGGATGGCCGCCGCCAGGTTGTTGAAGTTCTGCGTCCCGGTGACATTTTCGGTCTTGCCGGTAGCGACGAACATGACTGCACTGCAGAGACGTTGACGGAAACCGAAGTGCACGAAATCGACCTGCGACAGGTTGAGCGCTCCGTCGATCTGCAGCGTACCTTGACCCGGTGCCTCACCAATCAGATGCAAACCCTTCACGAACATGCGGTTCTGCTTGGCCGCAAGTCGGCAGTCGAGCGCGTCGCCAGCTTCCTTATGCATCTTGTTCCGAACCGGGGTGGGCTTGGATGCGTTGGCCCCAGCGATGAAGAAAACGATGTCTGTGATCTGAAACTTCATATGACCCGTCAGGAAATCGCAGACTATCTGGGTCTGACGATCGAAACCGTCAGCAGGGTTGTGTCGGACCTGAAGCGGCGTGGCGTGATCCGGGTCGACAAGGCGGACAAGATCCACTTGAACCGGGTCTGCTCCCTCTGCCAGATGACCGGCATGCACTGATCCCGTCCAAAACGGAAATGAAAAGTTGGCTGCGGATTTCCGCAGCCTTTTTGTTTGTGCTGGACCGGATAGCCTGAGGTTCGGAGAGCCGGATTACGTTCTTGCTGGGCAGCGCTAGGGATCGTTGACAGTCTTTTTTGCCGGCGCTCGAATGCCGAGCATCGCATTCAGGCGAGACTATTTGCAAAATCGAGAATGTCGCAGGGGTACACACTCTTCGGTTGTCACTTGCGCGCAGACCTTCATGGCTTGGGTCTTGAAGCTGATTACGCGATCCCGACGGACAAGAAGGCTGGAAAGAGATACCAGCCCGCCTTCGAGCTCTATTTGGGTCAGACCGCAGTCGAATGCCTTGCCTTGCCGGTCGCCTGGCTTTCCACCAGATAGGCGTCGAAGGCGGCCGCGACGAGCCGAACGTACGGACGTCCGGCTTCGGTAACCTGGACCTTGACCTGATCACCGGCGCTGCATTCCATTTGAACCAATCCATCTTCCGCGAGGCCATCCAATGCGGCAAAGGCATCGGAAACGTCTTCCACGGACATCCCATAAGCCTCGCAGACCGGAGCAAGGTCGCAGGAGTAATTGGTCATCAATTCTTCGATGATCCGTCCCCGCAGGCGGTCGTCGACGGAAAGCGCCAATCCTTTGCAAACCGGCAGCTCTCCTGCCAGGATGCTCCGCCGCCAGTTGCCGACATCCGGCATGTTCTGGATGAACCCTTTCGACAACTTGCCGATGGACGAAACACCGAGGCCGACCAGTTGTTCGCCCTGGTCTGTTGTGTATCCCTGGAAGTTGCGCTTCAGCGAACCGTCGTTGAGCGCAATCGCCATGCTGTCGTCGGGCCGTGCGAAATGGTCCAGACCGATCGCGACGTAGCCTGCTTCGAGAAGCGCGTTGCGGGCAAGGTCGGCCAGTTGCAGGCGCTCTGCCGCGGAGGGAAGGGTGGCCTCGTCGATCAGGCGCTGGTGCTTGCGCATCCAGGGCATGTGCGCGTAACCGAACAGTGCGATCCGTCCCGGGGCCAGCGAAAGCGTTTTATCAACCGTGTCCAAAATGGTTTCCGGCGTTTGCAGCGGAAGACCGTACATCAGGTCGAAATTGAGCGCCGTGAGGTTTGCGGAGCGCAAATAATCCGTCGCCCGCGCAACCACGTCATAAGGTTGCACCCGGCCAATCGCCTTTTGAACATTCAGGTCGAAGTCCTGCACGCCCAGGCTCGCCCGGTTGACGCCGATGGCTGCAAGCGTTTCGGCCAGTTCGGCAGAAACGAGGCGTGGGTCCAGTTCAATAGCATGTTCGAGATCCGGTGCCAGATCGAAATGCGTCTGCAACAGTTCCGAAAGATCGACAAAGCTCTGCCTGGGAAGCATGCTCGGTGTGCCGCCACCCCAGTGAATGTGCCGGACGGGCCCGGCATTCTTCAGGTGCTTGCCAACCAGGCTGATTTCCTGTCCGAGCGCTACCGCGTAGGTCTTCAGGGGAGCTTCCTGACGCGTTGCCTTTGTGTGGCAGCCGCAATAGTGACAAAGCTCACGGCAATAAGGCACATGCAAGTAAAGCGACAGCGTATCATCCGGCGTGATAGTGCTCAGCCAGTCCGCATAGGTCTCGGCCGTCACACCGGAGTGGAAATGCGGCGCAGTCGGATAACTTGTGTAGCGCGGTACGTTGCGCAGGGCGTAGGAAAGCGGATCTTTTGTCATAGGCGCATATTTTCCGCTTTTGCCGGAAGAAGCCTTGATATTGCTCAAGTCCGCAGCAACGAAAATGGAGAGCGACCGTGAAAGATATCGACGAAGCGCCGGTCAAAGATGAAGTCAGCGTGCATTACAGGCTCCATGGTTCTCCGGACAGCGCCAACCTAGTTGTGCGAATGGTTCTGGAAGAGCTCGGGGAAGCCTACGAATACGTGCCGGTTGACCGGCTGATTTCGGAACAGAAGTCAGAGACCTACCGCAAACTCAATCCGCAGGGACTGATTCCGGTACTTGAGGTCCAGGGGCAGGATGCTCCGCTATTCGAAACCGGTGCGATCATTCAGTATCTTGCGGATAGGCATGGCGCATTCGCTCCGGAGCCCGCATCGCCCGAACGTGGCCGGTTTCTCAAATGGCTGTTTTTCATTTCCAACACATTGCATGCAGATTTGCGCATATCCTTCAAACCGCACAGGTACGTCGCAGACAGGTCCAGCATCAACTTGCTGGCCGACGCTCTGACGGGTCGCATCGCCTCCGGTTTTCAGCAACTGGAACAGGAAATTGCAGCAACCGGTGGTCCCTATCTTCTGGGGAGAAAAGTGACCGGCCTGGATCACTATCTGGCCGCATGCGCGCGCTGGGCGCAACTTTATGGTCGGTTCGGCAGTTGGCCGATCGACACGTCGCCTCGCATAAAACAATTGCTGGTGGAGCTGGAAAAGAGACCTGCGGTCAGGCAAGCTTGCCGATTGGAGATGATCGAAGGCTCTCCTTTCGTTTCACCTTCTCCGGTGACCTTGCCGGGAATAACGGCGTAGCTGATCGTAACTTGTTCATGTTGATTGAGCCAATCAATGATGCATAAGCTGATCAACATATTTATAGCGCCTGAAGACATTGAAAACCTGACGGCTTCTTATGACCCTCGCCAAGCCAGATACAACCATCCTTCGCCTGCCCACCACGCTGCTGATTGCAGCGCTTGGAGGCGTTGTGTTCTACGTTCTCGATCTGCCTGCGGCCTGGCTTTCGGGTGCAATGGTCTTTGTCGCGGTAGCAACGCTCGGTGGAGTTCCCACGATCATTCCGAACCGGTTACGCGATGCTTTGTTCGTGTTGATTGGCGTTTCGATGGGAGCCGGCGTCCGTCCGGATGTTGTTGAGCGCATTGGTGAGTGGCCGGTTTCAATGGCGCTTTTGCTTGTCGTGGTCGTCTGCGTCACGCTTGCAGGTTACGTTGTGCTGCATTTCGGCGCGAAATGGTCGAAGGAAACCGCGTACTTCGGCGCAATTCCGGGTGCGTTGTCCTATGTGATTGCGTTGGCCTCCGACCGGGGAGCCGATCTGCCCCGCATCGCCTCCAGCCAGTCTGTGCGCCTCTTTGTGCTCGTTGCACTGCTTCCTTTTGCTGTTGTGTCTTCAAACGGCGTGGTCGAGGGGGAAGGGGGGATTGTGGTGTCTTCGAGCCTTCGAGAAATTCTGTTGGGATTGCCCGTGTGCCTTGCCGCCAGTTTCGCAGCGGTAAAACTCAAGGTGCCGGGGGGATGGATGACCGGTGCATTCTTCATGAGCGCGGGGCTGAATGCGTCGGGTATTCTGACGCTGGCTCTTCCGAACCTTGTCGTCATACCTTGCTTCGTGATGATGGGAGCAATGATTGGTTGCCGGTTCGGCAACATGACGCTTCGCCAGTTCGTCAGCGTACTCGGCGCTTCTCTGGCAGCCTTCAGCGCGGCCTTCCTGACCTCTGTCGTGGGGGCTATGCTTGTGTCCGCGCTGGTGGATATTCCTTTCGGCCAGGCGCTGCTTGCCTATGCACCGGGCGGACTGGAAGTCATGACGCTGCTGGCCTTCATGCTTGACCTGGACCCGGCCTTCGTCGCGGCTCACCAGATCGCAAGGTTTACCGGAATGGTGTTGCTTCTGCCCCTGGTAACCGGCCTCGTACTTGGCCGGCGAGAGCGCTAGTCAGCAACGGTTCAAGACAATGTCAGGCTTCCAGCTCGACTGTCCTTTCGGCAGCCCACGAAATCCAAACGGGGCCGGTGTCTGAAAGGCCCTGCAGGTCCTGATCCCGGCCGATGACCTTGATGGTTTCGCCCTGCCAATTGATGATGCAGGTTCCCATCGCACCTCCGAATACCCGTTGAACCAGTTGGGCCTTCAAACGGTTCGGCGTGTTTGGCTCGGTCTCTGAAATTTCCAGGTTCTCGGGCCTGACGGCGATCTTCTCCGCTTTGGTTCCCGCAATCAGGCTGCCGTCCCGCAACCTGAGACCACCGTCTTCCGGTGTTCCGGTAAAGAGATTGGCTTCGCCCAGAAAGCGTGCAGTGAATTCGTCCCTGGGATCGTCATAAACGGTGCGTGGCGGGCCGTGCCTTATGACGCAGCCATCCTTCAGAATGCCGATCTGGTCCGACAGCGTCAGCGCCTCTTCCTGGTCATGCGTGACGAAGATTGTCGTGATCCCGATCTCGCGCTGGATGCGCTTGAGTTCGATCTGCATGTCAACCCTCAAGGCCTTGTCGAGCGCAGAAAGTGGTTCATCGAGCAACAGAACGCGCGGTTGGGTGACGATGGCGCGGGCCATGGCGACGCGTTGTCTTTGCCCGCCGGATAGCTGGTGAGGTTTCCGGTCACCGAGATGTCCGAGCTGTACAAGCTCAAGGGCTTCGGCCACCCGCTTCTTGCGATCCGCGGACGGCACCTTACGTACCTCAAGGCCGAAGGCGACATTGTCCGCAACGCTCATGTTTGGAAAGAGCGCATAGTTCTGAAAAACCATACCGATTTCACGATGCTCAACAGGTACGTTTTCGACCGGCTGTTCACCGATGATCACGCGGCCGCTGTCCGGTATGACGAAACCTGCAATGGCGCGCAGCAACGTGGTCTTGCCGCTGCCGGAAGGGCCCAGAAGGCCGAAGAACCCACCATCGGGGAAGGTCAACGACACGTCGTTAAGTGCTTTCAACACACCATAGGACTTGATCAGTCTTTCAACCCTGACTTCAGCCATCAGCGTTCCCCTCCAAAGTTCGAGTAGCGTGCGGCGAGAAGCATGATGCTCATGGAGGCCGCTATGATTATCGTTGAAATTGCGTTGATCTCAGGCGTGAAGCCTTTGCGGATCGAGGTGTAGATCAACACCGGGAGCGTGCTGTCGCCCGGCTCCGAAAGGAAATAGGAGACAACGAACTGATCGAAGCTGACGGCAAAGGCGAACAGTCCTCCGGCAATGATCCCGGGCAGGATCCAGGGAATGGTCACGGAGCGGGTCACTTTCCACGGCGAAGCCCCAAGTGAACGTGCTGCTTCTTCAAGTGTGCGATCGAAGGTGGTGAGCCTGGCTGTAACGACGACGATGACATAGGGCAATGCCAGGGCCACGTGCCCGATAATGACTGCCGGAGTGCCTCGGCCAAGGCCGATGCCGAAGAAGAATACCAGCATGGCCGTTCCGGTAATCAGCCACGGAATGGCAATGGGTGGGAACAGCAGCACCTGCAGGACCTTCTTGCCGCGGAACTCGTACCGGAAAAGCGCGACCGAAGCGGCTGTACCCAGGCTCGTCGCAACAATGGTCACGATGACCGCAATCCAGACCGATCGCCACGCGGCAGCGAGGATTTCGCTGTTTCGCCAAAGTCTCTCGTACCACTCGGTCGAGAAGCTGAAGGGCAGTTGGTAGAATTCCGAGGCGTTGAAGGACATGGCCGCCATCACCAGGATCGGCGCATACAGGAACACCAGGATCAGAGCCACATAGACGCGGCCAAGACCGGCAAGAAAACGGTTGTTCATGTCTGGGCCCTCCTGAGGATCGGGCTGAAGGCAGCCAGGATGGCCAGCACCACGGCCAGAAGAATGAAGGAAAGCGCAGCTCCGAGCGGCCAGTTGAAGACGGCCACGAACTGATCCTCGATCACCGTGCCGTAATAGGTGCCGAAACGGCCGCCCAGAAGGCGTGGTTCCATGAACGAGCCGACCACAGGTACAAAGATCAGGACCGCTCCCGCAATAATGCCGGGGGCTGCCAGGGGCAGGATCAGGCGGGCCAGGATTGTTCTGCGTGGCGCTCCCATCGAGCGAGCCGCCTCGATGAGCGTATCGTCAATCGCCTGAAGCGCGAGATATGAAGTCAGGATGACGTAAGGCAGGTAGGAATGGACCAGCCCGATCACGATGGCTGTCGGACTGAACATCAGATTGACATGTACATCCCAGGGCAGGATTGCATTGACAGCGGTGTTCAGGACGCCGTTGCCACGTAAGACGATGGCCCAGGAGAAGATGCGCACAAGCGAGTTGGACCAGAATGGCAGGATGACGAGCAGAAAAAGTGCTTCCCGCGATCGCCCGCGGATCACTTTGGCCAAAACGAAGGCGCAAGGGAAACCGATGACGACCGAAAAGGCCGTTACCGTCAGTCCCAGCTTCAGGGACTTCCAAAGCAGGGTCGCATAGGTGCCCGTTTCAAAAAATTCCCGATAGTTGTCCAGCGTGACGTGCCATTCGCGTTCGCCGAACGGCACGTCTGATAGAAAGCTGAAATAGGCCATGGCCGAAAGCGGCAGAAAAACCGCGACTGTCAGCCAGATGTAAGCCGGAGAGAGAAGCATAAGCGCTCGTGTCCGGTCTTCACGCGCCATCGTTGTGCTCACGACTTCCCGTCTCCCCTTGATCAGCCGTTACTGGTTGGCTTTCAGACCTTGCCAGAGCTTCAGGTAGGTCTCGCGGTCCTCATCGGAGACCGGTCGCATGAACTGGACCTTGGCAACGGTTGCTGGATCACCCAGAACCTTGCGGTTGAAACTGGTTTCGGGAAGGTTGGCGGCAGCCTTGGCATTTGACGTTGCCGGGGCTCCTTCAGCGTCCCACTTCACATAGAACTCCGGATCGATCATCCAGTTGATGAAGGCGTAGGCAGCGTCCTTGTGTTCCGATGTCGAGGGAACAGACAGGCCGTCCAGCCAGCCGATGGCGCCCTCTTCAGCCACCACGAACGTGATCGGCAAACCCTTGGCAATAGAGCGTGACGCCGAGCCGGACCAATAGGTTGCAACGGCAAATTCACCCGAAGCCATATACTGGTTCCAGTCGTTTTCAGACCCCCAGAACGTATTGATCTGCGGCAACAGCTCGGTCAGCTTCTCCTTGACCGCGTCCATATCCTGAATGTCGTTGATGTTCTGGCCGGTTGCCATCGCGGCGAACTGAACCGCTTCCAGACCATCATCCCGAATGGAGACCCGGCCTTTCAGCGCAGGATCCCAAAGGACCGAAAGTGAAGTTGGAGCATCAGGAAATTCGCTGGCATTGACTGCAAGCGACGTCAGACCCCAAGTCCAGGGAACACCGTAAAGTTCGCCACCGGGATTGAGGTCCTCGTTTTCTGCCAGATTGGGATCGAGATCCACAAAGTTCGGGATTTTCGAACTGTCGATCGGTGCAATCAAACCTTCGTCCTTTGCCCGCGCCGTGTAGGCTGCGTTGATCAGGACCACATCATAGGCGCCGGGGTTGGTGCGCAGCTTGGTCAGCATCTCCTGTTCGGAGGTGAAGTATTCATGAACCACAGTGTGCCCGGTCGCCTCGCTAAAGGCTTCAAGCGACCAGTCGAGATCGGTGCCGTAACCCTGCCAGTTCAGAACTCGGATTTCATCGGCAAACGCGCTTTGGGCGACAAGCGCCAATGCCGTGGTCAATAGCAGTCTTTTCATTCTCTCCTCCTGTATCAGAATGATTTTCGGGCCGTTGCGTGCGCGATTTACCGGCCCATTGCCTCCAGTGCCGTGCTCAGAAACGGTGCTGTCGCAGGGCCTTCCCTTGTGGTCGAAAAAGCGGCACAAACATTGGCGATTTTTGCTGCCTCCAGCGGGGTCTCACCTCGGGACAGCAAGGCGATGAAGGCGCCCGTGTGCGCGTCTCCGGCGCCGTTGGTATCAATTGCGTCAACCCGGTAACCCGGCAGGTGAATGCTCTCGCCATCGGCCGCCGCAAAGTGACAGCCATCAGCGCCCATGCGAACCAGCGCGCCTCCCGCGCGCCCTTTCGCCAGGGCCGAAGCAGCCTTGGCCGGATCGGCAAACCCCGTCAGAAACTCCGCTTCGCTCATATTGGCTGTGATCCACGTTGCAGCATGCATCGCTGCCTCCCGCGCGGCTGGCTTGATCTGGGCCACGAGCGGGCAGGGGTCGAAGACAAGCCGAAGACCCTCGGGCGGGTTTGCCAGCCATTGGCTAAGTGCCGCATGGCTTCCCGCGTAGCCGAGCGCATAACCGGAAATGAGAAACCAGTCGTCGGCTCTCACCTGGATCCCGGCCAGATCTTCAGTGCGTACAACGCCATCTGCGCCCGGTGCGGCGACAAAGCTGCGCTCTCCATCCCGGTCGACAAGGACGGTACAGCAGCCCTGGTCCATGTCCTTGAGACGCGGGCGCAATATTCCGATCTCTTCCGCCCTGAGTGCCTTTTCCACGATGTCCGATAGCGGACCCGTACCGAGCGTCCCGGCATAGTCCACCGCAACGCCGGTACGGCGGGCGGCAATCATTGCATTTATTCCACCGCCGGCAGTCAGGGTGCTGTCATGAACAATGGCCTCGGTGCCGGGCAAGGGCACTTGCTCGACGGTGTAGATCAGATCGACGATCACGCCGGACAGCTGGACCATGCGAGCGGTCATGGTGCGGTCCTCCGGCTACCGGTCATTTCATCGCGAATTCGCAGCAACGATTCAGCGACCGGTTCCAGGTCGAGGTTGTTGACCTCCAGAACCCGGTTGATCTTGTCAGTCGGAAAGGCAGCCAATCCTGAGCAAGCGCCAACCACGGAACAAGCAATTGCGCCGATCGTGTCGGTGTCATCACCGAAATTCGCCGCCAGCAGGGCCGCTTGCCACGGATCGTCTTTTGCGAGCCAGGCGATGCCGAATGCAGCTGCGACGGATTCCCGGCTGGCAACGGAGTTGCCGGCAGTTTTCAGCAGCGCCTCTTCTCCTCCGGTTGCCGCAGCCTCTACGGCGTCGGTGATCCGAGTATCCATATGGGCTTCGCCAACAGGATGCCCTTTGTTGCCGCCAAGTTTGCAGGCTTCCAGCGCCTTTGGCAGTGCGGCTTCCAGGCCCCAGCCATCGAGCCCCTGGCTAATCGTCATGGCAACGGCCGAAGCCGCAGCTATGGCTTCGCGCGAAGAGTGGGTGACCTGGCAGGCTTCCACTACCTTTGAGACAAGTTGGGCACTGTCGCCTGCAGGCATCATGATGCCGACCGGTGCTATGCGCATGGCTGCCCCGTTCGTGGTGCCGTTTTTGCCGGTCTCTTTCACGGACACACCGGTGGACAGTGCCTCCAGAGCGGCCTTGGAAGAAGGGCCGAGCAGGTCCAGAAGTCCACGAGCACGAACATCGGCTTCCCACTGGAGCAAGGTTTGCGCCCAGAGATGATCGTCAAAACCGTCCGGGTTGGAGATCAGCAATTCAGCCAGAAGCAAAGTCTGTTCGGTGTCGTCTGTCACCTGGGCGGCGGCAAGGCCGTGAGACACAGGGTGTCCGGAGAATGGGGCGACAAAGTCAGAGATGCGGCCATAGGCGGACGCTATGTCCGGTCTGGAGAGCGTCTGTGCCGGCATTCCCAGCGCATCCCCCAGAGCAACACCGGCAAGTGCACCCATGGCTCTGTCCATCCGAGAGGTCAAAACGATATCCTCAAGCCAAAGCGTGCCGGGTCCAGAAGGCTCTCGACATATTCGAGCGCCGAGCCGTCCGCGCAACGTGTTATGCGTTGAAGGCGAAGCATGGGATCGCCGACCGGACGTTTCATGATGGCAGCGTCTGCTCCCGACAGGGCCGGAACGACACCCGCCATCTCTTCACCGCTGGCCGCGACAAGCCCGAATTCGCTGAGCGTTTCACTGAGAGAATCGCCGTGCAATCCCTCGAGCAGGACGGTCTCGAATTCCGGTCGCCAGGGAAGGCGGCTCCGTTCCAGTGAAATTCCGCAATTTGCCTTCTGGCAGAAGCGGAGCCGATCCAGGCAGAGGTAATCTGTTTCGACATTCAGTGCAGCATTCGCCTCGGAGCTGGGCGCGCGTTCAAGCGACAAAAGCCGGGTCTCGATTGCGCCTTCACCTTCAGAAAGGGCTATGGTCCAGCCAAGATTGCTGTCGATCGTCGTTCCGTCGTAGGTGACAAACGAGCCGATGCCGGTGCGCGTCGTGATAAGTCCCTGCCGGGAAAGTTTCTCCAGGCCGCGCCGAACGGTGTTGCGGCTGACGGAGAACCGGCGCATGAGAGCGCCTTCGCTCTCGAGCTGATCGCCATGACCGAACCGGCCTTCACGGATCTCCCGCTCGATTGTCTGCGCCAGTTGCTCCGCTTTGGGGAGGCCTATGTTCTTTGCTGCTTTCATTTTAGTACCTGTTCCTACCTGTACCTTCTTTGTGATGTGCAAGTTTGTCAAGAAAATTTCCTCTGATGCCGCACTGCAGAGACCTCGTGTGAAGATTTCTGCGTGAAAACCGATGCGAGATTATGGCTTGAATGACGGTTGGTTTACAGCGGAATTTCTTTAGAAATTAGAGGCTTGTCTATTGCTGAACTGTAAGGCGACGTTTTCTTGTTCAGCTGAGGGTGCATTCGAATGAAGATGCAGATTTTTAAGCCCACCAGTGAAAAGGATGGGACAGGTGCGAAGCAAAAAATGAAACTGAATAGGGACAGGTAAGGTACAGGTTGCCTTACGAACCCTCACTTGGTGATCACGGAATGATGGCAATGGTAAAGGGGCGCTGCGTCATCAGCGGGCAGCATTCACGCTGTAGCTGCGGCAGGCTTTTTGAGTTCGACCCAGCTGCCTCGCTTTTGATTGATTTTGGAACAGCGATGGAACCCAACGCTGTTCCGCTCTTCCATGAATCAGGCCCGAATGAAGTGCAGGGTATCGAAACTTCGGCGCCATTCGCCGACACGCTCAGCCATCAATTCCGGATCGTTTGATCGCAAGGCTTCTGCAATCATGCGGGCGAGTTGCGCCATGTCGTTTTCCTCCATGCCCCAGCGCACGAGTTCCGGCGTTCCGAACCGCAAGCCGTTCATGTCACCGTCAACCGGTGGGATGGGGAGGCCGATGCCGCAGGCCAGAAAGCCAGCCTTGCGCAGTTTTTTCGAAGCCGCCTGACCGCCTCCGAATGCGGCGGCCTCCAGCGCAAACTGATGGGAAGCCGTATATCCGTTCCTGGTTGAATAAACCGGCAGGCCTTCGGCCGACAGGGCCTCGGCGAGCGCATTTGCCGTCGCGACCATCTTTTGAGCATAAGGTGTGCCGAAATCGCGCCAGTCCAGAAGGGAGACCGCGAGAGCGGCGGATTTCGCAACATCGAAATTGGCAGTCAGGCCGGGAAAGGCAATCGCATCGAGTTTTTCCGAAAGGGCTTGATCGTTGGTAACGATTAGGCCTCCAGCCGGTCCTCCGAGGCTCTTGTAGGTACTCATCGTCATCAGGTGAGCGCCTTCAGCAAGCGGGTCCGCAAAGACGCCGCCTGCAATCATCCCGCATTGATGGGCCGCATCGAACAGGACGCAGGCTCCGGCTTCATCAGCGATGGCCCGGATTTCGGAAACCGGATGAGGGAAGAGGTTAAGGCTCATGCCGATGGTGATGAGCTTTGGTCGAAGTTCCTGAGCTTGTTTGCGGAGCCCTTCCAGATCGATCGTATAACCGTCGCTGTCGATCGGTGCTTCGTGAATATTCAGGCCATAAAGTCCGGCGCAACCCGGAGCGTGATGGGTGACGTGTCCGCCGACGGAAGCCGGGGGCGCGATGATGGTGTCGCCGGGATCGCAGGTCGCGATGAACGAATAGAGATTGGCGAGCGCTCCCGAGCCGACCCGAATTTCCGCATATGTTGAATTGAAGACCTCACAGGCAAGGTCGGCCGCGATGACCTCGATCTCCTCGATGGCTTCCAGCCCCATCTCGTACTTGTCGCCCGGATAGCCGAGCGATGGCCGCGAGCCGAGACCGCTGGACAGTAGCGCCTCGGCCTTCGGGTTCATGACGTTGGTCGCCGGGTTGAGGTTGAAGCAATCCCTTTCGTGGATCGCGCGGTTCTCCTCCACCAGGGCGTCTATCCGGTCGCTTATCTGTGCCGACGTCATTGTCCGGGTGGTGTCGATGATGCCGTCGATACGGCTCGCCACGGCGTCCGGCAGCCAGGGGCGGAGTTCATGTGCAGGCATTTATGGTTCTCCGATGCGTGTTGAAGCAACAGTGATCTTTTGCCAGCGAATCTGCAAATCCGTTTTCGCAAGATCGGTTTGGGGCAAATGATCGGATCGAGACAAGACTGGTCTGGTTTGTGGCCGCAAGATTTCCCGACTTTCAATTGGCTGACGACAGGAAAATGAACTGCCGAAATGGGTGAGCGTTCAAGCTGCTGACGGATTTCCTTCAAGCGCACCTGCGAGCGAGGGAGGGCGGCGCGCGTGAAATTGGCACCGTTGAAAATCCGTGGAAATCTGGTCCGGGATTTTCGCAATTTTGCGTGCTAAGGTTTTGCCCGGAGGGGAATTTTTGGCTCAATTTCGGGTGCCTGGCGGAGTACGCAAAACTACTATTGCGACACTCTGCCCGGGGCATGCGACATTCTGCATGCAACTTTCACATCTTTGAATGCAGTAAGACCCCTCTTGATATGAATCAACGCGGCTCAAAAGGAGTCGTGCGCATGGTCGTGCCATCGTTGGCACCTTGTATGGATTCTAAGGACTGGGGCGCTAAAATGGCACATAAAAAGACCAATATGGTCTCGCTCGAGGAGGGTGGTTTCGCCATCTTCCTTGTGCTGCTCGCATTTGTCTGCCTGATCGTGGCAGGCAAGACCTTTGATCAGGTCATGGCATTTCACGCTGGTATCGGGGCATTGTTTGCCGCGGTCAGTGTGTTTCTGATTTTCAAGAACTATTTCGACGATGGCGGCGAACCGATCCCAGCCGAAATCGACGGAAAACCCAACTACAACCTGGGCCCTGTGAAGTTTGGCGCAATCGCGGCGATGTTCTGGGGTATCGCAGGTTTCACCGTTGGGTTGATCATCGCACTTCAACTGGCCTGGCCAGCATTGAACTTTGATCTTCCCTGGACCAACTTCGGCCGTTTGCGTCCGCTGCACACCTCCGCGGTGATTTTTGCGTTTGGTGGTAACGTGCTGCTGGCAACGTCCATGTACGTCGTTCAGCGGACCTGCCGTGTTCGCATGCCAGGCAAGATCCTGCCCTGGTTCGTGATCCTTGGCTATAACGCTTTCATCGTTATCGCTGGAACCGGCTATTTGCTCGGCGTCACGCAGAGTAAGGAATACGCGGAACCGGAATGGTATGCCGATCTGTGGCTGACCATCGTTTGGGTCTTCTATTTGCTGCTGTTCCTCGGCACGCTGTGGAAACGTAAGGAACCGCATATTTATGTAGCAAACTGGTTCTATCTGGCGTTCATCGTCACGATCGCCATGCTGCACATCATCAACAACCTGACGATCCCGGTTTCGATTTATTCGACCAAGTCCTACATCGTCTGGTCAGGCGTTCAGGATGCGATGGTTCAGTGGTGGTACGGCCACAATGCGGTGGGCTTCTTCCTGACCGCCGGCTTCCTGGCCATCATGTACTACTTCATTCCCAAGCGTGCTGAGCGGCCGGTCTATTCCTACCGACTGTCCATCATTCACTTCTGGGCACTGATCTTCCTCTACATCTGGGCAGGTCCTCACCATCTGCACTACACGGCGTTGCCGCAATGGGCTTCGACGCTTGGCGCGACCTTCTCCATCATCCTGTGGATGCCGTCCTGGGGCGGTATGATCAACGGCCTGATGACGCTCTCCGGAGCATGGGACAAGCTGAGAACCGATCCGGTTCTGCGTATGATGGTTGTGTCGGTTGCCTTCTACGGCATGTCGACTTTCGAAGGCCCTCTGATGAGCTTGCGCTCCGTCAACTCCCTGTCGCACTACACGGACTGGACCATAGGTCACGTGCATTCCGGTGCGCTTGGTTGGGTTGGCTACATTTCGTTCGGTGCGCTCTACTGCCTGATCCCGTGGCTGTACAACAAGAAGCGGCTTTACTCCCTGCGTCTGGTTGATTGGCACTTCTGGCTGTCGACGATCGGAATCGTGCTCTACATCACGGCGATGTGGGTCTCCGGTATCATGCAGGGGCTGATGTGGCGTGCTTACGACAGCCTCGGTTTCCTGGAGTATTCCTTCGTCGAAACCGTGGAAGCGATGCATCCCTTCTACATCATCCGTGCCTTGGGTGGCGCACTGTTCGTGCTCGGCGCGTTGATCATGGCCTACAATCTCTGGATGACCGTCCGTCATGGCGAGGCTGAAGAAGCCGATGCCGCGCCGGCTGGCTCCCTGGCTCCGGCCGAATAAGGGAGGGACAACAATGTCACTTTGGAAAAAACACGAAGTCTTCGAAAAGAACTCCTTCGTCCTTCTGGTCGGTATTCTGATCGTGGTTGCCATCGGCGGCCTGGTCGAAATCGCTCCGCTCTTCTATCTGAAGAGCACGATCGAGAAGACGGAGGGCATGAGACCATATACGCCTCTCGAACTTGCCGGTCGCGACATCTACATCCGTGAAGGTTGCTACCTTTGCCACTCGCAGATGATCCGCCCGATGCGTGACGAGCTCGCTCGATACGGCAACTATTCGTTGGCAGCGGAGAGCATGTATGACCATCCGTTCCAGTGGGGGTCCAAGCGTACCGGTCCGGATCTTGCGCGAGTGGGCGGCAAGTACTCTGACGATTGGCACGTTGAGCACCTCGTCAATCCGCGCTCGCTGGTTCCTGCATCCATCATGCCCGGTTATCCGTTCCTGGCGGAAAACCGGCTGAATACGCGGGATGTGCAAGCGGCTCTGAAGGTCAACACCGTTGTCGGCGTGCCTTACACAGATGAGCAGATTGAAAATGCGAAGTCTGACCTTGTCGGGCAGGCCATGCCCGATACGGACGCTGCCTACGCCTTCGAGGAACGCTGGCCGACGGCCTCTGTCCGTGACTTCGACGGCAACCCGAAGGAAGTTACCGAGATGGATGCCCTTGTCGCCTATCTCCAGGTGCTGGGCACCATGGTCGACTTCTCCATCTACGATGACAAGGCAAACTCGAGGTAAGGGCGATGAACGAAACGTATAACGCTTTTGCGGGCTTCGCCCAGACCTGGGGCCTAGTCTACTTCGTGATCCTGTTCGGCATCGTCCTGGCCTACGCATTGTGGCCGAAGAACCGTAAAAAGTTCGACGATGCTGCCCACATCCCGCTCCGGGAGGATTGATCCATGGCGGATTCACATAAAAAGGAAATCGACCAAATCTCCGGGGTCGAGACGACCGGCCACGAGTGGGATGGTCTGAAGGAATTGAACAACCCGTTGCCGCGGTGGTGGCTCTACCTCTTTTACGTCACCATTGTCTGGGCGGTGATTTATTGGGTGCTCTACCCGGCATGGCCGCTTGTCAACGGATACACTCACGGCCTGCTGGGTTCGAACCAGCGTGAGGAAGCTGTCGCCGCCTATGAAAAGGGTATCGAAGAGCAATCCGAATTTGCCGACAAGATCGTGGCGGCTTCTTTGGAGGATATCTCCACGGATCAGGAACTGCTTCAGTTTGCACTGGCCAGTGGCCGGGCAGCATTCGGCGACAATTGTGCGCCGTGTCACGGCGCAGGTGGTACCGGTGCTGAAGGCTATCCCAACCTCCAGGATGATACCTGGATCTGGGGCGGTACACTGGACGACATCCACACCACGCTTCTCTACGGTATCCGGACGGACAACGACGACACCCGTGTCGGCGACATGCCCGCCTTCGGCCGCGACGAGTTGCTGAGCCGCGACGAGATCAATCAGGTTTCCAACTTCGTCGCGTCCCGCGCCGGCCTGGAAACGGATGAAGGCGTTGATCTGGCGGCCGGACAGGTTCTCTATGAGGACAACTGCGCGGCATGTCACGGCGACAATCTGGAAGGTATTCAGGAAGTCGGCGCGCCGAGCCTGATGTCGGCCAACTATCTCTATGGCAAGACGCTCGCGGACATCAAGGAGCAGGTGTTCAACGCGCGCAACGGCGTGATGCCCGCCTGGAACGAGCGCCTCGATCCGGCAACCATCAAGTCGCTGACGGTCTATGTCCACTCCTTTGGCGGTGGTCAGTAAATTGGCTGGGAAGGTGCGGGAAATGCGCCGGAAAGCCTGAAGCTATTGATCCGGCGCAAAGTGTGACGCTTTGCGCCGGATTAATTTAAGACCACGCTTTCATTGAGCTGTGGCAAATTGGTTATCCAGGATCCTATTGGGGCAGGATCGCGTGAAAGAGGACGGACGGTATGTCTACGGACACCGATACGCATGAGGGCGGGAATCCGGATACTTGGTTCGAGTCTGCCAAAAAGATCTATCCCATGGCGACCCACGGAACTTTCCGTAGGATCAAGTGGACGATACTTTTCATAACGCTTGGCATCTATTATTTCCTGCCTTTCATCCGCTACGACCGCGGACCGGACGCACCCGGGCAGGCGGTGCTGATCGACATGGAAAAGGCGAGGGCCTATTTCTTCTTCATCGAAATCTGGCCGCAGGAAGTCTACTATCTCACAGGCCTGTTGATCATTGCCGCGGTGGCGCTGTTTCTGATGAATGCCGTCGCGGGCCGGATCTGGTGCGGATATCTGTGTCCGCAAACGGTTTGGACCGACTTGTTTCTCTGGGTCGAGCGAAAGGTCGAGGGTGACAGGCGCGAACGCATGGCGCTCGACAAAGACCCTTGGACATTCACAAAGGTTCGCAAGCGTGCCACGAAGCATTTCTTTTGGTTGATGATTGCCTGGTGGACGGGCGGAGCCTGGGTGCTCTACTTCAATGATGCACCGACCCTCGTGTGGCAATTGCTGACGTTTCAGGCCCCCATGATTGCCTATATCTGGATCCTGATCCTGACATCGACCACTTACCTCCTCGCCGGGTTCATGCGCGAGCAGGTCTGCATCTACATGTGCCCCTGGCCGCGCATTCAGGCAGCGCTTACGGATGAAAAAGCTCTGAATGTGACCTATCGCTGGGACCGGGGTGAGCCTCGTGGGTCGCTCAAGCAGAACAAGAAGCTAGCGGCGCAGGGCCTTCCGGCTGGTGACTGCATCGACTGCTTCCAGTGTTTCCAGGTCTGTCCGACCGGTGTCGACATTCGCAAGGGAATGCAGCTGGATTGCATCCAGTGCGGTCTTTGCATCGACGCGTGCGACAACATCATGACCAAGATCGGTAAACCGACCGGCTTGATCGGTTACGACACCGACGAAAACATCGAGCGCCGCCTCGAAGGCAAGGAACCTGTTTACGAGTTCGTTCGGGTCCGGACCGTGATCTACGTCGCGATCATCGCGGTTGTCAGTGCCATCATGTTGTTCACTTTGCTGAACCGGGACTTTGCGGACATCAGCGTGTTGCATGACCGCAATCCGGTTTTTGTCGAGCAATCTGACGGTACCGTTCGCAACGGCTATACGGTTCGCCTGTCGAACAAGCGCCGTCACGCCCGCAGTTTCATGCTGCATGTCGAAGGCATGCCCTCGAACACACTGGTTGAAGCCGTTGGGGCGGAGTCCACTTTCGCCGGACGGCCGATCATTGAAGTCGGGCCGGATACCACCAGGGAAGTGCGTGTTCTTGTAACGTCTCCTCCTTGGGTGGAAATGCCTCATTCGACGCCGGTGACGTTCCGCATTACCGAAAGTGTGATGGGGGAGGTGGTCACCACCAAAGACACCTTCAAAGCCCCAGGCAAGCCTTGAGGAGTTCAGGATGACGATGGTTCAGACAAACGCAAAAGAACCCAAGCCCATTACAGGCAAGACGGTTCTGGCCTGGCTGATCGGCTTCTTTGCCGTGATTTTCATAGCCAATGCGATTTTCATCTATCTCGCGCTCGGGTCCTTCCCGGGCGTGGTGGTGGAAAGCTCATATGAGGCTGGTCAGAACTACAACAGCGAAATCGCAGCTGCAAAAGCCCAGGAAGAACTCAACTGGCAGGTTTCCAGCCAGTTCGTTCCCGTCGGGGAGACCGGGCATCAGCTGCTGGTCACCGCAGCGGATGCCGAAGGAACGCCGCTCTATGGCGTCGAGGTGCAGGCAATCATGCAACACCCGGCTCAGGAAACCGCGGATGTCGAGATTGTCCTCAACGCTGATGGCGGCGGACGCTATGTCGGGACGCTCGACAAGGCGCACTCGGGCAACTGGACGCTTGTTCTGGAAATTGAGCAGGACGGCAAGAGGGTGTTCAAGTCCGAGAACCGGATTTTCCTGAAAGACTGAGGCAGAGGCCGTGACGGTTCATCAGCGCGATTGGCACGCATTTGTCACACCCGGAAAAGACGGCGCGGTTCACATGGACCTCGCCGTTGACGGGATCACCTGTGCTGCGTGCATGGGGGAGATCGAACGCGGTTTGAAACGTCTGCCGGGTATCCGGACCGCGCGGGTTAACCTGACAAGTCACCGCCTGGCCGTGGACTGGGTTGAAGACCAGACTGGCGCCGATGAAATCGTGTCCGAACTGGCGCGTCTTGGATATACCGCGCATCCCTTTGATCCTGCGAGTCAGAAGGAACGTCAGGACAAGACCGGCAAGCAGTTGTTGCGCTGTCTTGCCGTTGCGGGCTTTGCCGGCATGAACATCATGCTTCTGTCGGTGTCGGTGTGGTCGGGCAATGCTACCGATATCACGCCGGAAACCAGGGATTTCTTCCATTGGCTTTCGGCGTTGATCGCCTTGCCGACGGTTGCCTATGCCGGGCGTCCTTTTGTCAAGAGCGCTTTCAACGCCCTCGCTGCCGGGCGCCTGAACATGGACGTTCCGATTGTCATCGGCGTGTTTCTGGCCGTTGCCCTATCAGTCGTTCAAACCTTGCAGCATCAGCATCATGCCTATTTTGAATCGGCGGTGATGCTGCTGTTCTTTTTGCTCGTCGGCCGCTACCTCGATCACAACATGCGCGGACGCACGCGTTCGTTCGCCGAAAACATCGCTGCGCTGAAGGCGGAAGTTGCCGCCAGGATCAATCCTGATGGGACGGTGCGGGAAGTTCCGCTTTCCAAGGTCAACTCAGGCGATCTTGTGCTGGTGTCGGGCGGTGAGCGGGTTCCGATCGATGGTGTCGTGGAAACGGGCCAGTCGGAAATCGATCAGAGCCTCGTCACCGGCGAGAGCGTTCTGGTTCCGGTAAAACCCGGGCAACGTGTTTATGCCGGCACTCTGAACGGGGCAGGGGCCCTTCAAGTGCGCGTTGAGGCTGCTTCAGGGGCAACTTTGCTGGACGAAGTCAACCGGTTGCTGGAAGCTGCTTCCCAGGCGAAATCGAAATATGTCCGCATCGCAGATCGTGCAGCGCGTCTATATGCGCCCTTGGTGCACGGTGCAGCTGCACTGACTTTCCTGGGCTGGCTGCTCGCCGGATTGTCATGGCAACCGGCTCTGGTGATTTCCATCTCCGTATTGATCATCACCTGTCCATGTGCTTTGGGTCTGGCCGTTCCCGCAGTTCAGGTTGTTGCTTCTGGGCAGCTGTTCAGAAGCGGTATCTTGTTGAACTCAGGGGACGCCATCGAACGGTTGTCGGATATCGACACCATCCTCTTCGACAAGACCGGCACGCTCACGCTTGCCGAGCCCGATCTTTGCGGATCTCTGAACGCCGATGACGAGCTGATCAATCTGGCCGGCCGCCTTGCACTCGCAAGCCGTCATCCGCTATCGGCAGCGCTGGTGAAGGCAACCGGAGCGCTGGTTCCCCTGCCCAATGTGGCAGAAGTTTCCGGTGCTGGTCTGGAAACAATCGTCAATGGCGAAGTGTTTCGTCTGGGTAGCCCGCTTTATTGCGGTGCCGGACAGGAAGACATCGAGCAGGCATTGAAAGCCACACCTGGAGCTTCATTGCTTGCAATTCGATACGGTGACAAGCCCGTCCGACTGCTTGCATTCCGTCAGCGCCTTCGCCCGGATGCCGGAGAGGTTGTCAGGCTTCTCACCGAACAGGGGTATAAGCTTGAGATCCTGTCCGGTGATACTGAGCCCGCTGTCAGGGATTGTGCCGAAACGCTTGAGGTTGCAGATTGGCGTGCCGGTATGAAGCCTGCGCAGAAGATAGCGCGCCTGGAAGAATTGCAGCGTCAGGGCAGGAAGGTGTTGATGGTCGGAGACGGCCTTAATGATGCACCGGCTCTTGCTGGCGCGCATGTGTCTTTGTCTCCGGTTTCGGCTGTCCATCTCAGCCAGGCCGCAGCCGATGCAGTGTTTCTCGGCGAAAAACTCATGCCGGTTGCTGATGCCCTTCGGCTTTCGAGGAAAGCGCGGGCTGCCATTGAGCAGAACCTCTGGATTTCGGCACTTTACAATGTCATAGCCGTACCGATTGCCGTCGCCGGCTTTGTAACGCCGCTCATGGCGGCGGTCGCTATGTCTGCTTCTTCACTTGCTGTGACAGCAAATGCCTTGAAACTGCGCTGGGGAGAAGTTAACCGGAGCCTGCCTTCTGGTTCTAAAGACTACTCAAATCGGGAGCCGTGAGGATAATCGTTCATGGACGTGTTGATTTACCTGATCCCGATCGCATTGTTTCTGGGTGGACTGGGGCTGGTCGCCTTCCTCTGGTCGCTGAAGAGCGGTCAATATGACGATCTTGAAGGCGCCAAATGGCGCATTCTGGATGATGATGATCTGCCGGACTGACTTTCCGGAATGATCTCAAACCTTTGGTGCAAACAGACGTAAGTTTTCTTGACAGGCACGCGTGCCGTGACCTACCGCTCTTATTGTGAATTTTACGAGGGAGAATTCGTATGGAGCGGTTTCCCGAGGCGAACAAGCCCGGCTACGCGGTCTATTCAAAGGCGTCGCTGGCCATTTATGACGCTCTTGTTCTCGGACTTTCAAACCGCTTCATCTGGCGGTGTCCAAGCGAATTCCTGACAGCGCTCTACAATCGGAACCTTTCAGAGGACCACTTGGATATCGGGGTTGGCACCGGCTATTTTCTCGATAAGGCCAGGTTTCCGGTTTCTGCACCGAAAGTGACGCTCATGGACCCGAACGAGCTCTGCCTTCAGAAGGCCGCCTCGAGGATCGCAAGATATGATCCCATTTCAGTTCAGGCAGACGCTCTCATTCTCTGGCCGGAAGCACTTGGGTCGTTTCGCTCTATCGGATTGAACTATCTGCTGCATTGTCTGCCGGGGACGATGAGCGAAAAGTCGGTTCTATTTGATCACCTAAAGCCTCATCTCGCCGAAAGTGGAACTCTTTTCGGGGCGACCATCCTGCAAGGAAACGCACCCCGTTCGGCGCTGGCCCGCAAACTCATGCGGATCTACAACGGCAAAGGTGTCTTCTCGAATGAGAACGATACGCAAGAAGGGCTGGAAACAGAATTGTCCCGTCGGTTCAGGAACGTGGACATCGAAATGATGGGTTGTGTGGCGCTGTTTTCGGCAAGCGAACCCGTCTAGAGCCTTTCCGGGAATGACCGGACGTGCCTAAATCCCGGGAACGGCCGAAATTGCCATGCACACGGCGATCAGGACAAGGCCGACGCCCGAAACCAACAGAGCATTTTCGCGCAGAAATTCAGCGAAGCCTGTGTGTGGCTGGGCGTTGTCGAACGAGAAGATATCTTCCTCGTCGACATGTTCAGCCTGATGAAAACTGGGTCTTGCAAATGTTGGCACAGGAGCCTCGGTTTTTGTTTTTGTTGTGGCGGCAACATGAGGTAGCACCCCTGAAAGTCCCGTTAATTGAATAGCGGAGAAAAAGTTAATTCACCGCAACATTACCAAGGTGTGAAACCGAGCGCCGAATATCCGGTCGTCGGGTAAACGCTGTGTTGAGGCGATGGGGACCGCATGAGAATATGTGGTGCAACGATGAAGGAAGCAGACGCGTGTGCGGGCTAACTCATTGTTCAGACTTTCATGTCAAGACTTTGGGGAAACAAGGAGGATTAGGTGAGCCTGGATCTTGCCTCTCTGACATTTTTGCTGGTTGAAGACAGTGCTTACATGCGGACGATCCTGCGCACGATGCTGCAGGGCTTCGGCGCACGCCGCATTGTGGAAGCCGAGGACGGAGCATCCGGTCTCGAGGCGATGGACCGTGCGAACCCGGATATCCTTATTCTGGACTGGGTCATGCCCATTCTGGACGGGGCGGACATGGTGCGCATGATCCGCAGTCCCAACAATCCCTTTGCCTATATACCGATCATCATGGTCACAGCGCATACCGAGCGCAGCCGGATTGTTGAAGCGCGCCGTCTCGGTGTTCATGAGCTTCTGTCCAAACCGATCTCGGCCAAATCGCTCTACCAGCGGGTATCGAGTGTGATCCTGCATCCGCGCGACTTCATCAAGACAGCGACCTATTTTGGCCCGGCCCCTCGCGAAATTCGCAACAGGCAGAAAATCTGGCAGGGTGGCCCCGGTCAACCGCCTGAACAAGGCGGGCAGGGCGAAGAGGGCGCTGAGAACGTCACTGCGATCGGCTAAGCTGACGATGTATTTTCGAAAAGTGTTGGCGGATTCAATGCGGTATGCAGATTACGCTGCGGCGATTGATCCAACTGATTGCGGATTGCCTTGTGCAGCCGCCGTGGCATTTGCTTCCAGGTTATCTGCAAACTCTGCCAGCACATCCAGATCCACCGTGTAGTGGTCCAGCAGGAATTGGGAAAGAACATCAATCGGAAGATGCTGATAGCCGTCTATCGCTGCCATCAGTGCTTCAAATGTGTCCAGCCGTTCACGCAGCTTGATCATCGTCATCCGCTAAATTGATTTTCTTTCACTTTGGAAGTTTATAGTTAATAGTACGTAAATCTGACAAGTGCAAGCAGGTGTGACATCTTGCTCTTTTCCACCTTTGATCTCCACAAACTTTTTTGCCCTCAAGTAGCTGAATTGCTGGCAATATGCCCGCTTCGGTTACATGCTGGCCCGGTAGTATGAGGAAGTTTATTCATGGCCAAAGTCATCCATATCCTAAACGGACCGAACCTGAACCTTCTGGGAAAGCGGGAGCCGGAGATCTACGGTTACCAGACGTTGGATGACGTATGCCAGCTCTGCGAAGAGGAGGCTGGTGAACTTGGTTTGCAGATCGAGTTTCGCCAAAGCAATGCCGAGCATCAGCTGGTTGACTGGGTGCAGGAAGCGAGAGAAGCAGCTAGCGGTATCATTATCAATCCCGCAGCCTATTCGCATACGTCTGTTGCCATCCTGGATGCGTTGAATGCCTGCACTTTTCCGATAATTGAAGTGCACATTTCAAACATACACAAACGCGAGAGCTTCCGGCACCATTCCTACGTGTCGGCCCGCGCAGACGGTGTCATCGCCGGCTGCGGCACGCAAGGATACCTGCTGGCTCTAAAACGTATCGCGACATTGCTGAAAGGCGACTGAGCACGGGAACATGGCTAACTGTTGTTGCCTCTGCCCGTCAGTACCCGTTTCCCCTGAAGAATTCTCTTATTATCGTTTGGTATAAAACGGTTATGTCGACTGCGATTGACCGCGCCTGGATATAGATGAGATCGTATTCAAGGCGCATACGGGCGGACAGTTCCGTATTGGTTTCGCCGCGGCAACCATTGACCTGTGCGAGTCCGGTAATGCCTGGTCGCACTACATGGCGGTCCATGTAACGTCGATCGAACTCTTCATACGGAACACCGGCGGCAAGCATTCTCGGAACATGAGGACGGGGCCCGACCAGGGACATTTCCCCAATAAGGACGTTGATCAGCTGAGGCAGTTCATCGAAATTGCTCTTTCGGAGAAAACGCCCGATCCGGGTAACGCGCGGGTCATCGGTAACAGTTTGAAGAACACCTGAAGTATCGCACATGTGCATGTGCATCGTTCTGAACTTCAGGATCGTGAAGAGCGTTCCGTTCAATCCAATTCTTTGCTGACGAAAAAAGACCGGTCCAGGGCTCGTCAACTTGATTGCAACCGCAATCGCTGCCAGGAGAGGAAACAGGAGCACCAACCCCACGGAGGCACCTGCAATATCCAGCGTTCGTTTGAGAAAGTCTTCCAGCTTCTGCCTTGTTGTCTGATCCTCGATCAGGGGAGTGCTGAAAACGATGCTCTTTCGACGCAGTTTCCGCCGCCACTCAACATATTCAGCAAGCGCGACGACTTGCCGGTGGCTATTTTCAGCTGCATATGTGCCTGTCTTGTTTGCCAAGCTTTCCCAGCCTCAACTCATGACGCGTGCGTATGAGAATGTGCGGACTTAATCTTATTGAGTTGTTGCCGCTTACGCTACGGATTAGTTAATAAGTGGTTAATCAAACTCGAAAAACTTTGCCTGTTAACAAATCGGTTACCATTTGAAGAGGCGGTATGCAACTTTGCCGACAGTCTGGGGAAGTTAAATATTTGTAATTCCAGACAGCAATACGCCGGGCAGGGTTCTGTCCGGCGCTGTTTGAAGAGGCATGGAATGAAGCTGTTTCACCAGCCTAGTAGCTGCGGCCAACGCTTTCATATTCAAAGCCCTGACCGGTCATGTAATCTGGCTTGTAAATATTCCGAAGGTCGACGACCTTCGGATCCTTGACCAGAGATTTGACACGTTCAAGATCAAGTGCGCGGAACTGGTCCCACTCGGTCACAATGACGACCACATCCGCATTTTCAATTGCGTGATAGGGACCGTCACAGAAGAGAACGCCGGACATGACCTTGCTGGCTTCTTCCATGCTGGCCGGGTCGTACGCACGGAGCTTGGCACCAGCTTCCTGAAGCTTTTCGACAATGTCGATGCTGGGAGCATCGCGCATATCGTCGGTGTTCGGTTTGAAGGCAAGTCCGAGCAACGCAATTGTTTTGCCGTTGACGTCGCCATCCATGAAATCGATGATCTTTTGAGCCATCTTCTTCTTCCGCGCCGCATTCACTTCGATCACGGAGTCAACGATCTTCAGGCCGGTGTTGGCATCTGCAGCGATTTTTGAAAGCGCGAGCGTGTCCTTGGGAAAACAGGAACCTCCATATCCGGGTCCGGCATGCAGAAACTTGCCGCCGATGCGGTTGTCGAGGCCGATGCCCCGGGAGATTTCCTGAACGTTTGCACCGACCTTTTCGCACAAGTCGGCAATTTCGTTGATGAAAGTGATCTTCACTGCAAGGAAGGCATTCGCCGCATATTTGATCAGCTCTGATGTTCGCCGTTTGGTGACGATGATCGGCGTTTCGTTGAGGTAAAGCGGGCGGTAAAGTTCCTGCATGACTTCAACCGCTTGAGAGCTTTCGGTGCCGACGACAACCCGGTCCGGGCGTTTGAAGTCGTTGATGGCGGCTCCTTCGCGCAGGAATTCCGGATTGGAAACAACGGCAAAATCCGCATCCGGATTTGTTTTCCGAATGATGGCTTCAACTTCATCACCTGTTCCCACTGGAACGGTCGACTTCGTCACGACAACGGTGAAACCGTCGATCAGTCCGGCAATTTCTTCTGCGGCCGCGTAAACGTAGGAAAGGTCTGCATGGCCGTCGCCGCGTCGGGTTGGTGTGCCGACTGCAATGAAGACCGCGTCCGCCTGTCTGATGGCCTCGGCCGGGTCAGTCGTGAAAAAGAGCCTTTCTTCCTCAACGTTCTTGGCGACGAGTTCCTGCAGACCCGGTTCGTAGATCGGGATCTCGCCGTTGTTCAAGGCGTCGATTTTTGTCGCGTCTTTGTCAATGCAGGTCACCACGTGACCAAAATCGGCAAAACATGTTCCGGAAACCAGACCGACATAGCCGGTCCCAATCATTGCAACGCGCATTTTGAATTCCAGTTCCTAAACAGGTGTCCCGAACAATTGGGACTTAAAGGTCTCGTTTTCAGACAGCTTTCAAGCTGCACAGCCCCTAACACGACTGACAAGCCGATTGCTACCCTCATCGGTCCTTTGACCTGCGCAGATTGCCGCGTTTCCGGATCCTGCGCTGGCTGTTCTGGATTTGGAGATCATACCGTCAGAAACCGTCGCACCTCGACTTCTGAGAGATTAGTGCCCTTGCCGGAAAGAACGATTTCGCCCCTGTCCATGACCGCGTAGTCATCTGCCAGATCACGGGCGAACTCGAAATACTGTTCCACGAGTACGATCGCCATGGAGCCTTGATCGCGTAACCAGGCGATCGCCTTGCCGATATCCTTGATGATCGACGGCTGAATACCCTCGGTCGGTTCGTCCAGCACCAGCAAGCGAGGTCGCGTGACCAGGGCGCGCGCGATGGCGAGTTGTTGCTGCTGTCCCCCGGAGAGATCGCCTCCGCGCCGTCCGAGCATATCCTTCAGGACAGGGAAGAGATCAAAGATCGTATCGGGAATTCTGCGATCCGCCCGCTTTAACGGGGCATATCCTGTTTCAAGATTTTCCTTGACGGAAAGCAGTGGGAAGATCTCGCGGCCTTGCGGAACGACGGCAATGCCCTTTTTCGCGCGGGCATAGGGGGCAAGAGTGGAAATGTCTTCACCGTCCCAGAGTATTTTTCCGTGACTGATGCCGTGCTGGCCTGCAACGGCACGCAAGGTTGAAGTCTTGCCGACACCGTTACGACCCAGCAGACAGGTGACCTTGCCGATTTCCGCAGTCAGCGAAACGGATTTCAAGGCCTGTGCAGCTCCATAGTACAGGTCGACGTTTTCAACTTTCAGCATGGTTCAGCGTCCCAGATAGACTTCAACAACCCGCTCATCCGCGGACACATGATCGAGGGACCCTTCGGCCAGGACAGATCCTTCGTGCAGAACGGTGACCTTGACGCCGAGCGAACGCACAAAAACCATGTCATGTTCAACGACGACAACGGAATGGTCCTGTGCGATGTCCTTGAGAAGGTCAGCGGTTTCCGCAGTCTCAGCGTCGGTCATACCGGCCGCCGGTTCGTCGACCAGCAGCAGTTTCGGATCCTGTGCCAGCAGCATGCCGATTTCCAGCCATTGCTTCTGGCCGTGGCTGAGATTGGCGGCCAATTCATGACGTTTTTTGCCGAGACGAATGAGATCCAGAAGGTAGTCGATGCGTTTCTTCTCAGAGTTTGCGATGACGTGGAAGAGCGTCGCAAACGGGCCTCTCGGGGCCTTGAGTGCCAGTTCCAGATTGTCCCAAACCGTGTGGCTTTCAAAAACTGTCGGTTTCTGAAATTTTCGCCCGATACCGAGCTCGACAATGGAAGCTTCGTCTTCACCGGTCAGGTCGACTGCCCCATTGAAATAGACATCTCCACTATCCGGACGGGTCTTGCCGGTAATTACATCCATCATGGTGGTCTTGCCGGCCCCGTTCGGACCGATGATTGCACGCATTTCACCAGGAGCAATGGTGAGCGACAATTCGTTCAGGGCTTTGAAGCCATCAAAGGAGACAGACACCCCGTCGAGATAAAGAAGGCTGGTGGCTCTGGCCATCATTCACTCCGCAGGCTGGGGGGCGGTGGGCCCCGGGGTATTGGAAGATGGGGTGGGCTCGACCAGATTGGCCGGGGCGGCAGGTGATTGTGGTGTAGATGCGGGAGGCACGTCTGACCCGGCTTCGTATGCCGCAGATATTTTGCGCGCTTTCAAGGCTGCCCAGCCAGCGCTGACGGTTCCAACTATACCCTTTGGCAGGAACAGGGTGACCAGGACGAAGAGGCCACCAAGGGCAAAGAGCCAGATATCAGGCAAAGCAGCGGTGAACCAGGTTTTGGCAAAGTTTACCAACACGGCTCCCAATACGGCGCCCACCAGCGTTGCGCGCCCACCAACAGCAACCCAGATGACCACCTCAATGGAGTTGGCAGGCGCGAACTCGCCCGGATTGATGATGCCGACCTGCGGAACGTAAAGCGCACCTGCGATGCCTGCCATCATGGCAGACAGGGTCCACACGAACAGCTTGTAATGCTCCACGCGATATCCCAGGAACCGGGTTCGGCTTTCGGCGTCGCGTACGGCAACAAGAACTTTGCCAAGCTTGGAACGAGTGACGGCGCGGCAGATGAGAAAACAAATGGCAAGTGCAAGGCCTGAAGCTGCGAACAGCCCGGCTCGGGTCGTGCCGGCTTGAATATCGAAGCCCAGGATGTCCTTGAAGTCCGTCAGACCGTTATTGCCGCCAAATCCCATGTCGTTGCGGAAAAAGGCCAGCAAGAGCGCATACGTGAGGGCCTGCGTGATAATCGAGAGGTATACGCCTGTGACCCGAGAGCGGAACGCGAACCAGCCGAAGACAAAGGCCAATGCGCCGGGCACGAGCAGGATCATCAGTGCGGCGAACCAGAACATGTCGAAGCCGTACCAGTACCACGGCAGGTCCTGCCAGTTCAGGAAGACCATGAAATCCGGCAGAACGGGATCGCCATAGACACCCCGTGTTCCGATCTGACGCATCAGGTACATGCCCATGGCGTAGCCGCCGAGTGCGAAGAAGGCAGCATGACCCAGTGAAAGAATACCGCAATAGCCCCAGACGAGATCGACCGCGAGCGCAAGCAGTGCATAGGTCAGGTATTTGCCCATCAGTGTGACCGCGTAGGTCGGCACATGGAAAGATGAGCTTTCCGGAACCAGCAGATTGCCTGCAGGCACCAGAATGATCGCAGCTCCAAGGATCGCGAGGAAGATTCCGGCGCGCGCATCCATTGCGCGGAAGAGGAACGAGGACATCATGCTTCAACTGCCCGGCCCTTGAGGGCGAACAGCCCCCGCGGACGCTTTTGAATAAAGAGAATGATGAAGACGAGCACAAAGATCTTGCCGAGAACGGCGCCGGCATAAGGTTCAAGGAACTTGTTGACGATACCGAGCGTCATGGCCCCGACCAGCGTGCCCCAAAGGTTTCCGACACCGCCGAATACGACCACCATGAAACTGTCGATGATGTAACCTTGACCAAGATTGGGTGAGACGTTGTCGATTTGAGAGAGTGCTACGCCGGCGATCCCGGCAATCCCTGACCCGAGACCAAAGGTGAGCGCGTCGATCCACGGAGTACGGATCCCCATGGATGCCGCCATGCGCCGGTTCTGCGTAACAGCACGGGTGTAGAGCCCGAATGGTGTCTTCTTGAGAACCAGCATCAATCCGGCAAAGACCAGCAGCGCGAAAACGATGATCCACATCCGGTTATAGGTGATGGTCATTTGACCGAGGTCGAAAGCACCTGACATCCAGTCGGGATTGCCGACTTCCCGGTTGGTTGGCCCAAAAATCGAACGCACCGCCTGTTGCAGGATCAGCGAGATGCCCCATGTGGCCAACAATGTTTCCAGTGGACGTCCGTAAAGCCATCGGATCACGCCGCGTTCGATCCCGATGCCGATGAGACCCGCTGCAAGGAAAGCGAGCGGCAAGGCGATGAACAGGGAATATTCAAAAAGCCCAGGCGCGGAAGTTCGGATCAGTTCCTGCACGACAAAGGTCGTGTAGGCACCGATCATCACCATCTCGCCATGCGCCATATTGATGACACCCATCACGCCGAACGTGATGGCAAGTCCGATGGCCGCGAGCAAAAGGACGGAGCCGAGTGAGAGGCCATACCAGACATTCTGAGCCGTATCCCAGGCGGCGAGAGATTTTTCGATTTTTGCTACGGCACGGTTAGCTGCATCGCGAACAGCACCTTCGGAGGCATGTTGAACGCCTATCAGCAAGGACAGCGCTTCTCTGTCGCCCATGGCGGCAAGTGTATTGATCGCATCCAGCTTGTCCGCCTCACTGGAGCTTGAACTCAGAACAGCTGCCGCGCGAGCCTGCTCCATGATCAGGCGAACGCTATCGTCGGTCTCGACCGCGATAGCGGCGTCTAGTGCTTCGATGCTGTCAGGCTTTCTGGCCTTGAACATGGCAGTGGCGGCAGCCTTTCTCACCTCCGGCGCCGGAGCCATCAAGGTAAGCGAACCGAGTGCCGCACGAACGACCCGTCTCAGTTTGTTGTTTACCTTGATCTTCTTGACTTCGCGTTTGCCGGCTTCGCCTGCTGCTTCAAGGGTCAGCGGGTCCGTGAGGGCAAAGGATTTTCCGGATTTTTGCGAGATGAAGACTGCACCATCCGACTTGCGGAAATAGAGACTTCCAGCCCCAAGCGCTTCCAGTGCTGGAGCGACAATGGGGTCGCCGGTTGCGACGAGGGCTTCGATCTGTTGTTCGGTCTCGGCGTATTTTCCCTTTGCCAACTCGTTGACCAACTGGCGAAGAGTATCCGGATCCGATTGCGCAGCCACCGGTGCGGCCAGGGCCGACAGCAGGCAAAGATACACAAGGAGCGATTTCAAGAAGGACATTGGCCCACCGGGTTTGGAAAATCAGAAAGGGCCGGGCTTGCGTTTGCCCGGCCCAACTCTTTCGCGGACCTTAGGAACCTGAACCGCCGCACTTGCCCGTTGCGGTGTTGAAGTTTCCGCAGGACATCGGTGCGCGCCAGTCTGAAATCAGGTCTTTGGAACCTTCGAGATAGTCGGACCAGGCATCGCCAACGACGAGGCCGGACGTTTCCCATACGGTTTCGAATTGACCGTCTTCCTGGATCTCTCCAATCAGGACCGGCTTGGTGATGTGGTGGTTGGGCATCATTGCGGAATAACCGCCAGTCAGGTTCGGCACCGTCACGCCGACAATGGCATCGATGACCGCGTCAGGGTCGGTGGTGCCTGCTTTCTCGACCGCTTCAACCCACATGTTGAAGCCAATGAAATGGGCCTCCATCGGATCGTTGGTCACACGGTCTTCATCACCGACAAAGGCCTGCCAGGTTTCGATGAATTCGGCGTTGGCATCGGTGTCCGCGGACTGGAAGTAGTTCCAGGCGGCAAGGTGTCCGACGAGCGGAGCCGTATCGAGGCCGGCAAGTTCTTCTTCTCCGACGGAGAAAGCAACAACCGGAATGTCTTCAGCCTTGATGCCGGCATTCCCAAGCTCCTTGTAGAATGGAACGTTGGCATCGCCGTTGATGGTGGAGACAACCGCGGTTTTCTTGCCGGCAGAACCGAACGCCTTGATGTCGGACACGATCGTCTGCCAGTCGGAATGACCAAACGGCGTGTAGTTGATCATGATATCTTCTTCAGCCACGCCCTTGGATTTCAGGTAGGCTTCCAGAATCTTGTTGGTCGTGCGCGGATAGACATAATCGGTGCCCGCCAGCACCCAACGCTCGACACCTTCCTCGTTCATCAGGTAGTCGACAGCCGGGATAGCCTGCTGGTTCGGGGCGGCACCCGTATAGAAGACATTGCGCTGTGACTCTTCACCCTCATACTGGACCGGGTAGAACAGCAGGGAGTTAAGTTCTTCAAACACCGGCAGAACGGATTTGCGGGACACGGAAGTCCAGCAGCCGAAGACCGCGTCCACGCCGTTGACCTCGATCAGCTCACGAGCCTTTTCAGCGAAAAGCGGCCAGTCCGACGCGGGGTCGACAACGACAGCTTCGAGTTTCTTGCCAAGCAGGCCGCCTTTTTTGTTCTGCTCTTCGATGAGCATCAGCATCGCGTCTTTGAGGGTTGTTTCCGAAATCGCCATTGTGCCGGAAAGTGAGTGCAGGATGCCGACTTTGATCGTGTCCTCGGCAGCGGCGCCACCGATCATGGTGGAGGCCATCAAGCCAGCAAGAGCGAGTTTGGTGAAGGTCTTTTTCATGCGAGTTCCCCTTTTTGCGTCACCGGGTCCCGGCCGGTGAAAGGCGGCTGGAAGGCTTGCCGCCGTCGGGAAACGATGGTGCGACGGAAACGCTGCGCTGCAACATACGTCAATTGACGTAGTGCGGCTTCGGGGGACTTTTCGATCGTTGATGTCCGTTCGGCACGAAATGTGCTGAGACAACCTTCAAAAGAAAAATCGGGTGGAAATGCCGGCAATGACGTCAGGGCATTGCCGCAATAGTGGGCAAATGATGCGAAATGAGGCGGCGTTGATAAAGGTGTGGCGGGAAGGGGTGTCGAAATGAATGCCCGCCAACGCATTCTGCCGATCCGCCGCCGGTACAACAAATGGGTCAATAACCAGACCCTGGAAGACTATGCCTTGCGCTTTACCGCAAAGAGCGCGCGCAGGTTCTCTTCACGCGCGATATCTCAAACGGCAATCGGTGCGATTTCCTTTTTGGCGCTGGAAGCGATAGGTGGCGCAATCACTCTATCGCACGGAACGGCAAATGCGTTTCTGGCCATCATGGTCGGCAGTCTCGTGCTGCTTGTCATTGGATTGCCAATCAGCCGTTACGCAATGCGTTACGGCGTCGATATCGATCTTCTCACACGCGGCGCCGGTTTCGGATACATCGGATCGACGGTGACTTCGCTGATCTATGCCAGTTTCACCTTCATCCTGTTTGCGATTGAAGCGTCGATCATGTCGAGTGCGCTGGAATTCGCTTTCGGCATTCCGCTCTGGCTTGGTTACATTATCAGCGCCGTGGCTGTCATTCCGCTGGTAACTCACGGCATAACCTGGATCAGCCGTTTCCAACTGGCAACCCAACCATTCTGGATCATCCTGAACATTCTGCCATTTGTCTTCATCGCCTTTACCGACTGGCAGTCCGTCGGTAACTGGCTGACGTTTTCCGGTATCGATCCATTAACGCAGACCCCAAGCCTCGAACCGGGAGGTTGGAGCAGCGTCAGTCTTGTGGGTTTCGGAGCGGCATCGGCGGTCATTCTGGCGCTGATGGCGCAAATTGGCGAACAGGTCGACTTTCTGCGCTTCTTGCCGGCACAGGATTTTGCGGGACGGCGTCATCGCCTGGCTCTCTTTCTGGCCGGCCCCGGCTGGGTCGTTCTCGGAGCGCCGAAGATGATTGCCGGCTCCTTTCTTGCCGTTCTGGTTCTCTCTCACGCGGTGCCGGTGGAACATGCGGATGAGCCCTCACGCATGTATGCGATCGCCTTCGGCTACATGATCCCGAACGAGACGATTGTCTTGCTGTTGATGGCTGCATTCGTGGTCGTTGCACAGCTCAAGATCAATGTAATGAACGCCTATGCCGGGTCGCTCGCCTGGTCGAATTTCTTTTCGCGGTTGACACATTCCCACCCGGGACGGGTGGTCTGGCTGGTGTTCAATGTCGGGATCGCGCTGCTGCTTATGGAACTCGGCATCTATCGGTTGCTTGAGGAAACGCTCGGAGTGTTTTCCATCATCGCGATGGCCTGGCTCTCGGCCATATCGGCGGACCTCTTTATCAACAAGCCACTTGGCCTGTCACCGCCGGGAATTGAGTTCAAACGGGCTCATCTGTTCGACATCAATCCCGTCGGCACCGGGGCGATGTTTCTTGCAACTGCGGTTGCGCTTGCTGCTCATTTTGACCGGTTTGGCGACGAGGCTGCCGCCCTTGCGACATTCCTGGCTATGGGGCTTGCCTTTGTTACGGCGCCCCTGATCGCCTATGCGACAGGCGGAAGGTTTTATCTCGCCCGCAAACCCCGCCAGAATTGGCAGCGGGAAGCACAGATTTGTTGTTCCATTTGCGAAAATCCGTTTGAGCCTGAGGACATGGCTTATTGCCCGGCCTATCAGGCCCCGATCTGTTCACTGTGCTGCTCGCTGGACGCACGCTGTCACGATTCATGTAAGCAGAAAGCGAGAATTTCCCATCAAATCGGAACAGTGGCGAGCCTGCTTCTGCCGGAAAGTGTTCTTGCATGGTTTCGCACCCGTCTCGGGCGATATTCTCTGGCCTCCATGTTCTCGGTTGCCGGCATCGGGTTGACGCTTCTGGTCATCTATGCGCAGGCGGCGAACCGGTTGGGAGATCCGACAGGGATCATCGGACAAACCGTTTCTCTGATCTTCTTCGTCTTTGCGATCGTTGCGGGTGTCGCATGCTGGTTTCTTGTTCTTGCGCATGATACGCGGCGTGTCGCCGAAGAAGAATCCGTCCGGCAGAATGCCCTCCTGCAAAGGGAGATCGATGCGCATGGCGTTACCGATACGGCACTTCAAAAGGCCAAGGAAGATGCGGAGGCGGCCAACCTCGCAAAGAGTCGTTATGTTGTCGGGTTAAGTCACGAACTCAGAACACCGCTCAACGCGGTGATGGGATATGCGCAGATCCTTGAGCGGGATGAAACGCTGCCGGTGGCCCGAAGGCCTGCGGTCAGCACCATCCGGCGCAGTGCGGAACATCTTTCTGGTCTGATCGACGGGCTTCTCGACATTTCGCGGATCGAAGCAGGGCGATTGCAGGTCTATTCCAACGAGATCAACATTCTCGAATTTCTGGAACAGATCGTTGACATGTTCCGGATGCAGGCTTCTGCCAAAGGACTGAGGTTTGAGTACGAACCACCGGGAAATCTTCCGACCTTCGTGCGGACGGACGAGAAGCGCCTTCGTCAGATCCTCGTCAATCTGCTGTCAAACGCCATCAAATTCACCGATACGGGAACCGTTTCGCTGAAAGTGGCCTACCGCTCGCAGGTTGCGTGTTTCACGGTGAGCGACAGCGGACCGGGAATTGCACTGGACGAGCAGACCAAAGTCTTTGAACCGTTCGGTCGCAGCAAGGCAGCGAACGGATCACGAACGCCCGGTTTGGGTCTCGGGCTGACGATTACCAAGCTTCTGACAGAAACAATGGGTGGAGCGATTGCCCTGGCCAGCGATCCGGGCAAAGGTGCTGTCTTTGAAGTACGGTTGATGCTGGCAGCTGTCGATAGGCCGGTGGACACCGTCCGCCTTGAGAAGCAGGTACGGGGATATGAGGGGCCTCGCCGGACAATCGCCGTAGTCGATGACAATGCCGATCATCGAGCCTTGGTGAAAGATATCCTCCAACCACTCGGTTTCTCAGTCGTTGAGGCCTCAAGCGGGGTTGATTGTCTCGCATCGGTTGGCCAATTGAAACCAGACCTCTTTCTCGTAGATATCCTGATGCCGGGTATGAATGGCTGGGAGCTGGCTGGTGGCCTGCGCAATCATGGTGTCAGTGCGCCCATTGTCATGCTTTCCGCAAACATAGGCGATCAGGCCCTGCGCCCGGCCGGTCCGGCCAATCATGATGCCACTCTGGCAAAGCCCTTCGACCTCGGTCAGCTGCTTGATCTTCTGCAAAAACACCTCGGCATAACGTGGGCGGAAAAACCGACGGACAGCGGCGCAGCATCGCTGGAACCGCAGTGCTTCCACTCGCCCGGCGGAAAGCACGTTGCCGATCTCATTTCGCTTGGTGAAATCGGCTTTGTGGAGGGAATTGAGGCCAAGCTGAAAGAACTCGCGGAAACACCGCGGAACCGGCCATTGACCGACACGCTGCATGGCCATCTCAACCGATTTGACTTCGAAGCCTACAGAAAAGTTCTGAGGGGATTGGAGACATATGACAAATGAACGTCGCGATACGGTTCTGGTCGTCGATGACAGTCCGGAAACGCTCGGATTTGTAACCGAGGCACTGAAGAAGTCCGGGATAACTGTCCTTGTCGCAACGAGTGGTGACGCTGCACTTTCAATTTGCATGAAAGTGACTCCCGATACCATTCTCATGGACGCCGTCATGCCCGGATTGGACGGGTTTGAAACCTGTGCCCGGATCAAGGCAAATTCTACTCTCAGGCACATTCCGGTGATTTTCATGACCGGGCTTTCGGAAACCGAGCACATCGTGAAGGCGCTTGATGCGGGCGGTGTGGACTTCCTGACGAAGCCGATTGATCTGGACGAGCTCGAAGCGAGGATCAGGGTGCATCTGAAAAATGCCCGTTCCGTCCAGAGTGCCCATGTCGCGCTGGATGCCGCGGGCCGGCACCTGGTCGCGGTCACGTCCGAAGGGACAGTCCTGTGGTCCACACCCCAGATCCAGAACCTGTTGGCCGGAACCGGAGCGGCAGACGAAACCTTGTATCGGCTGGGACGTGCGCTGGGCGAGTGGCTTGGCGCACAAGGTATCGACGGGAACTGGCGCAAGAGCTTCAGAATAGGCTTGTCGGAAAAACTTGGGGTGCAGGTATATCCCCTGGGACAGGTCGGGCCGGATGAAAACCTGTTCCGGGTGATGACCGAAAACGAGACCGAACAGCAAAAGGCCTTGAGAGGGCGGTTCGACCTGACACAACGTGAGGCCGAGGTTCTAACCTGGATCGCCAAAGGCAAGGCCAACAAGGATATCGGAGAAATCCTGCGGCTTTCGCCAAGGACGGTAAACAAGCACCTGGAACAGGTTTTTATCAAGCTTGGAGTGGAAAACCGGACGTCTGCTGCGGTCAAAGCAGCAGAAGTGATTTACGCTTTCTGATCAGGTGAAGATCAAAATCAGGCAACTACACTGTGCGATTGGGTAAACTCGACAAGGCTTCTGCCTTGGCCTAAGGATGCAACAAAGCCGGATTGAGCGCCCGCAAAGGGCCGCAGGACGGGGAGGAACACTTATCATGGCAGAGTTTCGGCAAATGCGTCGGTCATCGCTCCTGCCGGATCGGATCGCATCTGAGATCATGGCGAAAATCACCGATGGTGAGCTGAAGCCCGGTGACACGCTTCCGACGGAGCACAGCCTTGCCGAAACTTTCGGGGTGAGCCGCAATGTCGTTCGCGAAGCAATTGCCCGGTTGAGGTCCGACGGGATCATAGAATCCCGTCAGGGACGCGGCGCGATGGTCAAGCCGATGTCGGAACGCCAGACTTTCCGCGTTGACCTTCAGGCTCTGGGGAAATCCGATAACTATGCTGACCTGTTCGAGCTCCGCGGACTGTTGGAGATTGAAGCTGCCGGACTTGCTGCGGAGCGTCGCAACGCAACGGATCTGGAAGAACTACACGCAGCAATCGTTGCGATGAATGGTCAAAAGGGTTTCGATGAAAAGCGTCTGGAGGCCGATGCCAGGTTTCACAGAGCGCTCGGCAAAGCGACGGGCAATACCTATCTGTCTGCCGTGATCGACTATATTTCCTCCCGCCTGAAAGAAACGACGAGGGCGACTTCCGATGTCTATGAAAGAGATGACTTGCTCGACGTGACAATCAGCGAGCACCGCCGGATATTGAATGCAGTCGAAGACGGAAACAAGTCGGCCGCGCGTGACGCGATGGCCGCTCATATTCAAGGCGCGGCGGAACGCCTTCAGGTGCCGGATAAAGTACCGGGTTGATACCTGGTGTATCCGGAATCAATTGTCCGGTAGGGGAGGAGGGGCTCTTGCGCCTTCTTCCATTGTGTCTGCTTCCAGGTGGATGACCACATCAACCTTTTTGATGCGATAGCCTCTGGGGGCTCTTGGTGTCACATCAAGTTGCAGCGCGGATGGCGGACAGTCGAACACCTTGTCCTCCGCTGGAATGTAATAGTGCCTGTGATCGCCCGTGTCCGTGTCGAACCAGGTGCGTTCGCCGGAAATGGCTATTCTTCGCAAAAGGCCAGCTCTCTCGAAATCGTTCAGGGTGTTGTAAATCGTTGCAAGCGATATTCGATATCCATTGCCTGAAATTTCCTCATGCAGCTTTGCAGCATCGACATGCTGATGTGGCCCGCGCAGCAGAAACTCCGCGACCGCTCTTCGTTGAAGCGTTGGACGCAGGCCGGCGGTGCGCAGGCGGTTCGGGATGGTTTCTTTCGAATTTCCTTCGATGTCCGCAAACTGAATGGTCATTTCAATCCGTCTCTGAATGCCTGTAACACCTTGTTGCTCCACCGGTTCCCGCGGAGGAGCATATATATTGATGATCTTTTTGCAAATGATTTGCAATAGCAAAAAGTAGGAAATAGAGTGTGATACTGAGCAAAACGCCCGGAATCGCTGGCGCCACGTTCTCAACAAACTGGATTGAGACACTCATGATAATGCAAATCATTCGCAATAAGGTTGACAGTTGCGAATGATTTGCAATATCACTTGCAACTAACACGACGAGATTTCTCTCTTTCAGGAGTTGGTAATGCTCAAAAAGCTGGTTTTCACCGCATCGCTCACCGCCTTGGCGGCAGGTCTTGCCTCTGGCGCGATGGCGCAGGACAAGATGAAGGTTGTTACAACCTTCACCGTTCTGGCGGATATTGCGCAGAATGTTGCCGGTGACACTGCCGAAGTTGTTTCGATCACCAAGCCGGGTGCTGAAATTCATGGATATCAGCCAACGCCTCAGGACATCGTACGCGCTTCCGATGCTGATCTGATCCTCTGGAACGGCATGAACCTGGAACTTTGGTTCGAGCAGTTTCTTGCCAATCTTGGCGAAATCCCGTCCGCAACCCTGACGGATGGCATCGACCCGATTTCCATTCGCTCCGGGTCCTATGAAGGCAAGCCGAATCCGCATGCCTGGATGGGGCTGGACAACGCGCTTGTCTACATCGACAACATTCAAAAGGCGTTCTCCGAGCAAGATCCGGATAATGCTGCGGTGTACGAGCAGAACGCAAAGGCCTACAAGGATCAGCTGCGTGCAACCATTGAACCGTTGCGTGAAGCTGTTGCTGAAATTCCGGAAGAACAGCGTTGGCTGGTCACCTGCGAAGGAGCATTCAGCTATCTCGCGCGCGACTTTGGCATGAAGGAACTTTACCTGTGGCCGATGAACGCCGATCAGGTTGGCACGCCCCAGCAGGTGCGCTCGGTGATCGATGGTGTCAGGGAAAACGAGATACCGGTGGTCTTCTGTGAAAGTACCGTCAACACCGCCCCGGCCCAGCAGGTCGCCCGTGAGACCGGCGTTACGTATGGCGGAGAGCTGTACGTTGACTCCCTCAGTGAAGCCGATGGCCCGGTCCCGACTTATCTGGACCTTCTCAAGGTAACCGCCGGAACGGTCGCTGACGGCCTGAAGGCGGCAACAAACTGATCGTGCTGAAGAAATTTCATCACCCCGCGGACTGAAACCGCGGGGTTTTGTTTGTGAACCTTTGAATTGTGCTTTTAAATGGTATGACCCGATGCTGAATGTCATCAAGGACCTGGAAATGGATGTGACCGCGCAGGCGGATGGTGGCGGGCTTTCCGCCGAAGACGTTACGGTGACCTATCGCAATGGCCATACCGCATTGTGGAACGCAAGTTTTGAAATTCCGCGTGGGACCGTGACAGCTCTTGTCGGTGTCAACGGAGCCGGCAAATCCACTTTGTTCAAGGCGATCATGGGGTTCGTTCCGGCGGCCAAAGGCACGATCCGGATCCTGGACCTGCCGGTGCGAGACGCTCTGCGCAGGAATCTCGTTGCCTATGTCCCCCAATCGGAAGAAGTCGACTGGTCGTTCCCGGTATTGGTTGAAGACGTCGTGATGATGGGCCGTTACGGCCATATGGGGTTCTTGCGGCGGCCGAAACAGGCCGATCACGATGCCGTCGAAGAGGCCCTGAGACGCGTTAACATGCAGGACTATCGCCATCGTCAGATCGGCGAACTGTCCGGTGGTCAGCGCAAACGGGTCTTTCTTGCCCGGGCGCTTGCACAGGACGGGCAGGTTATCCTGCTGGACGAGCCCTTTACCGGTGTCGACGTGAAGACCGAGGAGCAGATCATTGCGCTGTTGAAGGAGCTTCGCGACGAGGGCAGGGTGATGCTGGTCTCCACCCACAATCTCGGTTCCGTGCCGGAATTCTGTGATCGCACAGTTCTGGTCAAGGGCACGGTTCTCGCATACGGCCCGACGGATACGACCTTTACTCGGGATAATCTGGAACAGGCCTTCGGCGGCGTGCTGCGCCATTTCACGATTTCCGACGAAACCCTGCACACCGATGGGGACCAGCGCAAGGTGACCATCCTCACCGACGATGAGCGTCCATTCGTGCAATATGGCGATGAGGTTCAGACCACAGAGGCGCGCAAGTGATGGAAGCGTTGCTGGAACCTTTCACCTATTCCTACATGACCAACGCCATGTGGGTTTCCGCGCTGGTTGGTGGCGTCTGCGCCTTTCTTTCCTCCTACTTGATGCTGAAGGGCTGGTCACTGATCGGTGACGCGCTGTCTCATTCGGTGGTGCCCGGTGTTGCCGGTGCCTACATCATCGGGCTGCCGTTTTCCCTTGGCGCGTTCCTTGCCGGCGGACTGGCTGCTGGCGCCATGCTGTTCCTCTCCGAGCGCTCCGGGTTGAAGGTCGATGTGATCATCGGTCTGATTTTCACCAGTTTCTTCGGCCTTGGTCTCTTTATCGTCTCCGTCAATCCGATGTCGGTGTCGGTTCAGACCATCACAATGGGCAATATCCTGGCAATCACTCCGGAAGACACGCTTCAACTCGCCATCATCGGCTTCGTGTCACTGGCAGTTCTGCTCGCCAAATGGAAGGACCTGATGGTGACGTTCTTTGACGAGAACCACGCCCGTACCATCGGCCTGCGGCCAGGTTTGCTGAAAGCGGTCTTCTTCGTGCTGCTGTCCGCCTCCGTTGTTGCAGCGATGCAGACAGTCGGCGCCTTTCTGGTGATCGCCATGGTGGTGACGCCCGGTGCGACTGCATATCTTCTGTGTGACCGGTTTCCGAGGCTGATCATGCTTTCCGTCGCCATTGGTTCGCTCACCAGCTTCACAGGAGCTTATGTCAGCTATTTCCTCGACGGAGCCACCGGCGGCATCATCGTCACTTTACAGACCCTGATCTTCCTGATCGCGTTCCTGCTTGCCCCCAAACATGGTCTTCTGGCAGCCAAACGCAAGGCTGCCGAAGCATTGAAGAGAGGCCCTGGTGACAGTGTCGTTCCCGCCGAACTTCTGTCCGGCCAGACGAAGCAGGGGGAGATGTTGTGATGGATCTCGATACGCTGCTTTTGCCCTTCAGGTTCCCTTTCATGCAGAACGCATTTCTGATCTGCATCATCGTTGCCGTCCCGACAGCTTTGCTCTCCTGCTTTCTGGTGATGAAAGGCTGGGCGCTCATGGGTGATGCCGTCAGTCATGCGATCCTGCCCGGCATCGTGCTTGCCTACATCACCGGCATACCGCTGCTGATCGGAGCATTTGCCGCCGGAATGCTCTGTGCTCTTGCAACCGGTTTCCTGTCCGGCAACAGCCGCGTGAAGCAGGATACTGTCATGGGTGTGGTCTTTTCCGGAATGTTCGGGCTCGGCATCGTGCTTTACGTCTCCATCGAAACCAATGCCCACCTGGATCATATCCTCTTCGGCAACATGCTCGGCGTCGGCACAAAGGACTTGCTCACCGCCGGAATTATCGCCGTCGTAGTTGGCGCTGCCCTGGTTCTGAAGTGGAAGGACCTTGTCCTGCACAGTTTCGACGCCGCACAGGCTCAAGCCTCTGGCCTGCCGGTCAATCTCCTTCACTACGGCCTGCTGGCGGCCCTGTCCTTGACCATAGTCGCGACTTTGTCGGCTGCAGGGCTGATCCTTGCGATCGGTCTTCTGATTGCGCCCGGTGCTATCGCTTTCCTGCTGGTGCGGACTTTCGGCACCATGCTCTGGGTGTCGGTCTTGGTCTGCATGGCCTCCATGCTTGCCGGCACCTATGCCAGCTTTTTCCTCGACAGCGCGCCGGCACCGACCATTATCCTGATCCTGACCGGTATTTTCATCGTAGCGTTTATCAGGCGGATGATTTTGACGCGGAAGATGTCGCAGCGGCGAGTGGAGGCCGGGTAGGGGAGTGCGTAATTCGTCTGACTTCCTGACGCTGCTCATTCACGCAAAGTATGCGTGAATGATGCTTGTTGTTTCGAAAAAAATGTATTGTTGAGAATTCAGTTTCGAGTTGGGGCTGGTTTTCTGCGGTAACACCCGCGCACGCAATGCGGGGCAGGCCCAGGTTGCGCATTGCGCAGTATCCCAAAAGCCAGGTTCCAACTGTTGATTTGGAGCCGGTGCGAGGTCCGGTGGTTGAAGCATTTCCGGGATGGTCAGCTCTCTGTTTTGTCTGCGATTGAGGTGCAACAACAGACGGTTGTTGTTCGTTTTCTCTCTGGCCGAAACGCAGCCTGTGCACGGTCAGATGAAGGTTACTCAATCTTTTTTTGAAATGATCTGTCAGGAGTTTTCTGTTCCCCGCTGACGCTGTTTACCCCTGAAACATAAGCCCTCTCGACCTTCGAGAGGCCAGCCTCACTATGTACAGAGATTGGTGAGATCTGAGACCAACTAGCCTGGAAATTGTTCAACTACCGGTTATAGATTGAAGCAATTGAAAAAATTGTTGGACAAATAGTGTTTAAAATAATAAAAAACATAGTGACTTGCTTAAGCTCTGCTTGTGCAGGTCGCGGAGGAAACCGGTTTGGGAAGAGAGGTGCTGAATCCGTATTGCCATCGAATTGAGGGACTCGATGAGCAAAATTCAGCAGCCTTGCGATGGGTTGATTTAAATTCAAATAAATGTTTCATTCTTAAATATCAGGGTGCGCGAACGAGGAGTCAGCTTTGCCCTGAATGGGAGGAGATCAAATGAAATCTGGATTTGTTTCGAAGCTCGCCTTGGGCGCAGCTTGTGCTTTTGGTGTGCTGACCCTTTCGGCTCAGGCGCAAGACGTCTTGAGGTTCGGGCATGTCTATGAGGCTTCTACGCCGTATCATGCTGCAGCTGTGCGAGCTGCCGAGCAGCTGGAAAAGGCGACAGACGGCCGCTACAAGATGGAGGTCTTTCCGGCATCCCAGCTGGGCAAGGAAACAGCGCTTAACGAAGCCTTGTCTTTAGGTACGGTGGATGTGATTTTCACAGGGGTTGCGTTTTTGGGGCAGAGCTACGGCCCGATAAGCATTTCCGACTATCCGTTCACAATGCGGTCCTATGATCACTGGAAGGCCTATGTCAATTCTGACCTGTTCGCGGAAATGGCGGAGAAATACAAAGAGGTTTCCGGCAACACGATCGCGACGATGACTTACTATGGCGCACGCCATGTCACGTCGAACAAGCCGATACTTTCTCCTTCCGATATGGAAGGACTGAAGATCCGGACACCCAATGCTCCGGCCTATCAGATGTTCCCGAAAGCGACAGGCGCGAACCCCACCCCGATGGCGTTTTCCGAAGTCTATCTCGCGCTTCAGCAGGGCGTCGTTGACGCGCAGGAAAACCCGCTGCCCACCATTCAGTTCAAGAAATTCTATGAGGTTCAGAGCAATATCAACCTGACCGGTCATATTACCAATTCGCTTGCAATCGTCGTTTCGCCGGTCACCTTGGCCAAAATGGGCGACGACGGTCAGCTCCTGTTGGACACATTGGCTGATGCCGCCGCCGTAACTTCGGATGAGATCGTGGCTTCAGAAGGCGCCTTGGTAGATTGGTTTCGCGAAGAGGGCGTGACGGTCAACGATGTTGATCGCAAGCCGTTTATGGAAGCTGTTGCACCGATGCTCAAGGGATCGGACGTTCCCTGGGATGCAGAAACGTTTGAACGCCTGCAGGCGATCAAGGAATAAGATCTGATCGAGCCTCTGACGATTCAGGGGCTCGTTTCCCAGTTCGGAAAGACCGCAACATGACCGATACCTCACGGCTTGAGGAAGTCGATATCGACTTCTCGGCAATGGCTGCCGAGGACGAAGCGCACTTCGAAAAGTTCAAGCTGCATTGGCCGGACTACGCCTTGGTCGCGATGTTCGCAGCTTTGTTCCTTGTCGTATTTCTCCAGTTCTTCACACGCTATGTTCTGAACGACTCGATTTCCTGGACGGAGGAGGCGGCCCGCTACCTTCTGATCCTGCTGTCTTTCGCCGGAGCTGTCCGGTGCCAGGCGAAGGGATCACACATCGTGCTGGAATTTGTCGATAAATACTATGGCCGGTATCTGCCCTGGGTCCGGCTGTTCGCACTGGCCATGACGTTCGTCTTGTTCAGCGTAATCATATGGTCTGCATACGGCCTGATCCAGCGTACGTCGTTTCAGCAGATGGTCTCGCTGCCGTTCCCGAAATACTACCTTTACGCCGCTGTGATGGCTCTGACGGGTCTCAATGCGGTGACGGTGCTCTGGCAGATGATCGTTTCGGTCAAACGAAGCGCGGGAAGGTGACCCAATGGCTTTGACAATTCTCTTTGCTTCGCTTTTTGCGTTGATGTTGCTCAGAGTACCCATCGCGTTTTCTCTGGCGCTGTCTTCCTTTGCCTACATTCTCTATGCGGGCATGCCTCCGGTGCTGCTATTCCACAACATGGTCAATGGCATGGACAGCTTTCCATTGCTGTCGATCCCGTTTTTCATTCTGGCGGGTGCACTTATGAATTCTGCCGGGATCACAGCGCGCATTTTCGGATTTGCTCGTGCGTTGGTGGGGTGGATGCATGGCGGATTGGGTCACGTCAACATTGGTGCAAGCATCATTTTCGCGGGCATGTCCGGCGCCGCTGTCGCAGATGCGGGAGGCCTCGGCGCAATTGAGATCAAGGCCATGCGGGAAGCTGGATACGATGACGATTTCAGCGTCGGCATCACTGCCGCATCTTCAACCATAGGCCCGATCATTCCGCCTTCACTGCCGCTTGTGATTTTTGGCGTTATGGCTTCTGTTTCGATCGGCAAGCTGTTTGTCGCCGGAATTGTGCCCGGCCTGCTGATGGCCGTTGCTCTGTCGGCAATGGTCTGGTGGACATCGCGCAAGAGACACTATCCCAGGGACGTCGATTTTAGGCCCTCGCTCATCGTTAGTCGGTTTCGTGAAGCTTTCTTGCCTCTGTTGACGCCAGTGATCATTGTCGGAGGCATCGTCACCGGGGCCTTCACACCCACAGAAGCAGCGATCGGGGCCGCCGCCTATGCACTGCTTCTGGGAAGCGTGGTCTATCGCAGTCTTACCTTGCGCAAACTGATGGTCATTTCCCTGGAGACCATCGAGACGACAGCGGCGATCATGATGATCGTAGGGGCGGCAAGCGTGTTTGCCTGGATTCTGACAGCCAACCAGATCGCAAGTCACTTCGCCGAATTCGTCCTGTCCTTCACCGATAGTCGGGCAGTTGTTCTCCTGCTGATCATGCTAGTCGTCCTGATCGTCGGCCTTTTCATGGAGACAATTGCGGCGATCTCGATTCTCGTTCCGGTGCTCATGCCTGTCGCCGGCCAGTTCGGTATCGACCCGGTGCACCTTGGAATCATCGTCATCCTGAACTTGATGTTGGGTCTGTTGACGCCCCCAGTCGGGATGGTTCTTTTTGTTCTGTCCCGCGTTTCCAAGGTTCCATTTGAAAAATGTGTTGCAGCAACTTTGCCCTTTCTTGTTCCGCTTCTGGGTGTGCTTTTACTCCTGACATTCATTCCGGCGATGACACTTTGGCTTCCGGATCTGGTGTACGGTAAGTAACGCACCTAGGGGCCAGGTTGACGTGAAAAGGGACTGAAGGTCAGCGACCTTCAGTCCCTTTTTCATTGTGTCTCAGTTGGAATGCGTTGGCTGAACCATTGAGCGAAGGCGGTCGCCGTCATGGTTTGCGTGATTTACTGTCCGGTCGAAAACACTTCATTGCCAAAACCGCTTTTCAGACTGTCGCCTGCAAATCCCTTGATGCCCTCGGCAAAGGTCTTGAAGAACGCCTGTGATTGCAGTGTCTTCAAGGTTTCGTCCGTGTCCCAGCGGCCTATATGAACCTTGCGGCCTTCCGGCATGCTGAATACCTGGTAGTGAAAGCGACCGGCAAGCCGCGCATCCGCCTCGACCGCATTCAGGAAATCCGCAATCAGTTGCTGCCAGGGCTCCTCGTTGCCGGTGTAAACATATTCGACCAGAACATTTCTCATCGTTCTCTCCCTGTGTGTCTGACATCGGTGGAAGAATAAGAGTTGGCGTGTCATTTCTGAAATTTATTAAATGCATAAAATGATATAGATTCAGATGATATCACTGTGTCAGGAACGGTTACCTGAATGGACTACAATCTCTTCCCTGTTTTCGTGGAGATCATGCGTCATCAAAACCTCTCCAAGGCCGGCAGGGCACTTGGCATGACGCAGCCCGCGGTTTCCAATGCTCTTGCAAGACTACGCGATCAGTTCGGCGACCAGTTGTTCATCAGGGCGAGCCGGGGTGTCATTCCAACCCAGTTCGCGTCGGACATTGGTGCAGATATCGAGCGTCACGTTGAAGAGCTCAAGCTGTTGACGCAAACCCAATCCAGACGTTCGGTCGAGTTGTCAAAAATCTCGCGCCGTTTCAGGCTCGTTGCACATGACATGGAAGAATGCCTGATCCTGCCGCAGGTTCTGGCGGAACTTTCAAATGTTGCACCGGGCATGCAGATAGAGGTGCGCCCCTATAACCGGGCAACCCTTGCCGACGAGCTCACAACCGGGCGGGCGGATTTCGTGATGGCTTATCTGCGTGACGTCCACAAGAACCTGATCAGTCGTGAGATGGTCTACCAGGATTTCGTTTGTGTCTGCCGGAAAAACCATCCGGAAGTCGGCAAGCGCCCGAGCCTGAAGCAATTCGTCAGACTGAACCATATGATCGTCTCGCCGGACAAAGGCGGCTTTCATGGACTTGTTGATGAGCATCTGATGGAAAAGGGGATGTCCAGAAACGTCACCATCAGCGTGCCGCACTTCCTGACCGCCTGCCAGTTCGTTGCCCGGACCGATTGCATTTTGACCTTGCCCCGGCTCGTCGCGGAAGAAGGCGCGCGCGCATTTGGTCTTCACCTCTTCGAACTGCCCTTCAAGATGGATGGTTTCAGCACCTCACTCCACTGGCACCGCCGCCTCGACAACGATCCGGAACACGCTGCGATTCGAGAATTGATACTGGAGACCTTGAAAAAGGAAGTGCCCGGACGACAAAATTGAGGCAATGATGGAGTGCCAGGCCGGGCGTGTCTACGAGGCGATGCGGATCAATCTTCGATGGTGAGATTTGTCGTAGATTCAACTAAAAGGTGAGCAGTCTCCAGCTGTCGACTTTCCAATAGATTCAACCTGCTTACCGGCAAACGGCAACAATGATGATAACTTTAATATGAGACAGAAATTCAGCAATGTTTTTCAACAGTCTGCTGGCCAGAGAGAACATTATTACGACAGCGTTACTGATTTTAACTTGACCCGAACTCCAACTTCAACGAGGAAGTGCGGGCTAGTCTTCAATCTTCCGCTTGCCGGAACAGATCAAAGCAACTCGCCCAGCAGATGCCGTGGCACAAGATGCAGCAGATGATTTACCACGCGAACCGTCGGTGATCTTGCCGCACAAGTGTCGGTAGTTTCGTGAGTTACGTCGAAAATCAGGAGAGGTTTCAAACAGGCATGCGCAACGACAAACGAGTTAAGATTGCATTCTATTTAGCCCTTTTCTGTACCTTGGTCATGCTCTTTGAAGATGTCGGCGAGTCGATGGGGGTTGAGTGGATCGAGACCTGGGACGACATGCACATCTGGGAATTCTTCATCCTGGGATCGCTGTTGATTGCCACCATCATTCTGGGCATCGAATTCAAGTCGATGCAGAAGACGCGCGATTCTCTGGAAGAGAGACTGAAGGCGGCCTCAGGGTCCTTCAACCTGTTGCTCGAAGCGCACTACGATTCCTGGGGCCTGACTCCATCGGAGCGCGAGGTCACCAAGCTGATCCTCAAGGGCTGCTCGAACAATGAAATCGCGGAAATCCGCAGCGCCGCCACGGGCACGATCAAGGCCCAGACCCATTCCATCTACACAAAGTCAGGACTTGCAGGCAAAAACCAGCTTCTCGGTTTTCTCCTTGAAGAACTGACCGACGGCGGTTCAGTCGCCGCCTAGAGCTTGCGGGTTCGGAACGGCTTAGATCCGGCCTCGGAGAGCAGGCACAGGTACTTTTTGTGCACCTGAAAGGAATTCGAATTCATCCCGGGCGGCCCCACGGCCGCCCTTTTTTGTTTGTCGCGGTTCACCTTGTCGATTTCACTCGCAGGTGAGCTCCACCAATCGGGCAAGCGGCAAGGGCCCGCAACGCGCGATCAAATTGCGATGGATGGAATTTTTCCTTTTAAATCAAGGCATAATCCTTTGGTTTATTGCTTCTGTCGCTACGCATCCTTACACCATCCGCGTGCGGGCCCGGCTTGCCTGCAATTTCGAAATTTCTCGTCTTCTAGGCAACTCCAGCATCATCCGATGCCGGGGCAAGGGACGTGTTTTGAAATGGCAGGGCCGGCAGGGTCCGTTGGCGCCGCACTTGAGATAGGGCGCCGGGCTGGGGAACAGGCCAGGCAGAAAAAATAACATGCGCTCTCAGGGCGCATTTTTTCTGCTTGCGGCACCTGGGTTCTCGGTCGGAACAGTGGCGTCCCATTGGAAGCTGCGGTACGCGGGAGAGCTTGGGTGGTTAAGACGGTTACGACTGATGCTGAGGCCTTTGCCATCTACGAAGCCTATTTTCGGGCAGCCGTGGGCGACGGCACGCCGATCCTCGATCTGTCCGACGCCGGGTTTTATGGCAGTTCAGATCAGGGCCTTTCCGCCGCAGAAATTCAGCAGGAAAACATAGACCTCTCTGCGTCGCTGATTGCAGCGGACAAGGGGGGTGGTGCCGCAAATCCGTTGACCGTCCAGGCCGTGCGCCAGATTGCCGATGTGCTGTTGGCTCAGGTCGACAGCGCATCCGGGTTGACGTCGCAGCCCGATGCGAATTTTACGCCCGCGGAACTGGAAGCCCGGGCGGCGCAATTATCGGCTGGTATGCTGGCGAACTTCCAGGCGCAGATCGCGGCGAATCCATCGGCTGCAGGCTACCTGCCGAGCACGCAGCAAGAGAGGGCCCAGTTCAATCAGGGTGTCCTTGATGCGATGAATTCGCTTTCGGACGCACGGGGTTATTTTCAAAAACTTAGTGCCGGGGACACCAGTCCGGAAAATATCGGGCTTGCTGTTGCGACTTCGGTCAAGGCGGTGACGTCCTTCATGGGCGCTTTGCCGCTGCCTCCGGCGGCCAAAGCGGCTGTGAGCAAGGTCAATATTGCAACTTATCTTGCTCCGGGAATTGTTGCCGTTGCCAAGGGCGACGGCAGCGCGGAGCAAATCGGCGTTGCCGTCCTGCAATCGGTTGTCTCCATCGCGTCCTGGGGATTGAGCGACGAATTCTTCGACTACGTTGTTCCCTATTTCCTCGAGGATCCGCAGCGGCTGGTCACACTTCAGCAGATGCTGCTGCATTCGCCGCAAGACGTGCTGACCCATTACACCGGCGTCATCATCGAAGAGCTTGGAGGCACCGTGCCGCCCGGCTTCGGCGTCAGGACGTAAGTGACGAGCAACGGGCAAAAGCTCAGGCGTACGAAATTGCCAGCAGTCTGAACAGCGCGTTCGGGCACATAACAACCGACCTGACAACACAGTTCGGAAACACCAACTACTATCAAAAAATCTCGATACAGCTGAAGCCGGAATGGGATGCCACGACATTTCGCTTCACGGGGACCCAGAACAGTTATTTCTACGACACGTTCGAAACCGCGGGCGGAACATGGACCACCGGCCCCTGGGCCTGTGGTTTCCGATCAGGTTGTTCCGGTTAGAGCCTGATTTGGCGTTTTGCCTTTGATGCCCATGTGTGGCCGTTTGTTGTTTTACCAGTCAAGCCATCTTGGCAGGTCGGCCTCGCGTGTGAGGGACGATCTGAACGGAATTGCGTCGGCCCATTCTCGGAGCATGGTCTGGATAAAGCGCTCCGCCTTGCCGTTGGTTTTGTGTGTATGGGGCCGTGTTCTGATGTGACGGATGGAGAGGCGCAGGAGGGTTCGTCGAAACAATCTGGCAATGTAGCCGGAGCCGTTGTCGGTCATGACGCGCTTGACCTGGACGCCCCGTGCCTTGAACCTGCGCAGCGCCCGACGCAGGAAGCTGGTCGTGGAATGACGTGTCTCGTCGGGCAAGACCTCGACATAGGCAAGTCGGGTGGCGTCGTCGATGACCACATGCAGGTAGTCCCAGCCGGCGCCTTGACTGCGGCCCCGCCGAGAACCGGTGATCCGGTGTCCTGTCCGCTCGAACCGTCCGAGTTTCTTGATGTCCAGTGCAAAATCTCGCCATGGGACTGGCGCTGGTACCGCCGCACGGGTGGTTTGGGGTCAAGGCTGGCGAGACGGCCAAGACCAATACGAGCCAACCAACCCGAAACCGTCGAATGGGCAAGACCCAGTTTGGCCGCGATCTCCGCTCCTGTCAGGCGATACTCTCGCCGCAACCGTTCAAGACCATGAACCTGATGTGCCATGGTCTTGTTGGCGACGGTGCGCGGCCTGGAGGACCGGTTCTCAAGCCCAGCAGCCCCCAGCTCCCTGTACCGCCTGAGCCATTCCCGCGCGCGACGCTCACTCAGGCCGAACTCTGTGGCGACCGCCGCAAGCGGACGCCTTTCTTCGACAATCCGGCGGATCATCTCGGCTCGACCCAACGGCGTTGTTCGGGCATTCTTGTGCTGGTCGTTCATCCTTGAAACCTTCCGGTGAATGTTTGGTCGCAAACACCTTCAAGCTTTCAAAGCGGATGAACAACCTGCTCAGATCTCGCATCTAGGCCCCGATCACGCTGGCGAGCGGCTTGAGATGTTTTTCATAGCGCCGCCACTTTTCCACCGAGCTCTTGTAAACCGGCTGCCGGACTTGAGTGATGCTCGCGGTCTTGACCCGTCGCTTGGCTGTGTGGAACGCGAGACAGGCGTCGTCCCAGGGGAGGTCGCAAGCCTCCAGAAGCGCTCGTGACTGACCTGTCGGATCTTCAACAAGCGATTGATAGTCGAGCGTGTAAAAGGCTTCGGCGGGCAGCATCTTTTCCCAATGGTCCATCAGACGCCGGTAGCCGTTGTAGTAACGGCCCAGCTCGACAAGGTCGTAGCTCTGGTGCTGGCTGCGATCAAACAGCCGTGTGAAACAGGACAGGCAGGTGTCCATGCCGTTGCGGCGAACATGAACGATCTTCGCATTCGGCAGCAAGGCATGGATCAGTCCGACCAGATTGAAGTTCGACGGCATCTTGTCGGTCACATGGGCAGCTTCGGCCGAATACCCGTCAAGGCAGGCGACATAGCGGCCGGCAAGAGCCTGCAGGGCCTCTCCCGTCGATCCCGTCAGGTTCAACGGATAGGGCTGGTGGCTATTGCCATTGTCAAAGCCGAAGAACCGCTGCAGATCCGTCAATTCTCCGGCTCCGAAAACGCTTCGGTGGCTTGCCAGAATGGATTCCGTCAGCGTCGTGCCGGACCGTGGCATGCCGAGCACGAAGACGGGTTTGGCAGAGGGGTTGGCAAACGGGCGGAGAGAGTCGATGAACTCTGGTGTGAAGCAGTCAACGATCGCGTCCACCTGACGGTCCCGAGCCTCCGCATCATAATGGATCTTGGAGCGCTTCAACGCGGCCCCTTGCGCATATTGTTCAAAAGCCTCGTCAAATCGCCCGAGCGCATCATAGCAGTCGCCCAGCCCGAACCGGAAGGCAATCTGGTTCGCAGGCGACATGGCGGCGGCATTTGGCAGTTGATGTTCCAGAGCCTTGAACACCGGATCTTCGGCGTCTCGGATCTTGTCGATGCGGCTCAGTCCGATGAGCGGAGACACGTCTGCAGCGTCCAGGCGATGGACTTCTGCAAAGCTGGCACGTGCCACGTCCATCTCGCCGAGTTCCATGTGAAGATGCGCGCGTCCGATGAGGCTCGCTTTGAACGCCGGGTCGACCCGAAGCGCCCGGTCGTAGAACTCCCGGGCCTTCTCGGGCTTTGACAGCGCATTGTAGCAGACGCCCAACTGATGCAGGTTTCCGGCGTTTTCGGGGGCTTTGTTCAAGGCTTCTTCAGCAGCGGCACGTGCAGCTTCCGGGTGGTTCTTTTCCAGAAGAACCTGGGACAGGCCGAGATAGGCGACATCGCGCTCCGGATCGAGCGCCAGCACCCGGCGGAAGGTGGCTTCCGCCGCATCGAGATCGAGGCGGGACAGATGAATGCGTGCCTGGTTGGCGACGGCCTCAATATCATTCGGGTGACCGGCGAGGATCCGCGCGACTTCGATCTGTGCGTCCTCCAGCCGATCCATTTCGATGAGAACAGTGCTCAGATTGTTCGCCACTTCCAGATTGTGCGGCTGCAGGCGCAGGGCCTTGCGATACGTCTCGACGGCCTGTTCCAGCTCCTTTTCATCTCTGGAAATGCTGCCCAGATTGTTCAGCGACGCGACGTGGTTCGGGTCCAGATCCAGCGCCTTTGCATGCAGTGCCTTTGCTCGTTCGAGCTGCCCGTCGTCATAACAGGCGAGCGCCAGATTCGAATGTGCGGATGCCGAGTCCGGCGCGGCCTTGATCGCCCGCTCGCCGGTCTCGATTGCCTGCGGGATCCGGTTTGCCGACCGCATGACCTCGACCGTGTTGGAGAGGAACATCGGGTTCTGCGGTGCCAGCGTCAGCGATGCCTGCAGCTGCTCCAGTGCTGCATCGATGCGGCCCTGCCTGTGGGCGACGAGACCCAGCAGATGACGCGCCAGCGCATGTGACGGCAGTGCGGCCAGAATGCGCTCGCACAGATATTGGCAGGCCCCCAGCTCGCCTGCTTCGAAGTGGTTCCGGGCAAGGTTGATCGCGTCGGCGGGCGTGAGTTGTTGAGTGGTTTGATTCGGCATTGAAGGCTTTCAGAACAGTCCGGATGGGGTTAGAATGTGCACAAGCGTGTTTTGCCTGATTGAATTGTTTGACCAGGGCGATTTTGATCGCTGTCCAGGCGAATGAACCGGCTTTCCGCCATAACATGCTTCAAACTGAGCAAGAAACGCTTTCGATGTCTTCAAAGAAGACAATCAGATCCCCGCAACAATGCCTCGCCCGGCGCATAAACCCGATAAACCAAAGTTATAAGGTCAGCATTTTCAGCAGCTTATAACTTTCGTTGGCTGGTCGCGCGGAAACGCCCCCATTAGTCCTCAGCCCGGTCGTCCCCTCGGCAACAACCGTGGGGGGAAAGCGATTTGGTGCTGGGGATTTGGAATGAACCTGATTGATCAACGGGAACAACGTAGAACATCGACACGAACAGGCGGACGGATAACGAAGTGGAAGGGAAAGGTGGCCAGCCTTGCCCCGTCGCTCTTTGCCGTTTCGATTTCGTCCACCGCCCTGATGGTCGATGGAGCTCTGGCGCAGACCATAAACACGCCGACAACGGCGCCAGTCGTTATCACGACCGATCAGGACGGCACAGTGACATCGACAGGGACCATCGAAGTGGACCCTTTGAATGCCGATGCTCTGGTCACGATCGATGTTCCCGACTACACCAGCACCTTGCTGAACGACGGCATCATTTTCGGCACGAACATTGCCGGCGGATCCCGCGCCGGTATCGAAGTCCGCAACACGCTTTCAGGACAGCTCATCAACAACAACAGGATCGAGATTTCCACGACCGGCACCGTCAACGATCTTCTGCGTGGAATTCAGGCCGCTAGCATCGCTGGCGTCGTCGAAAACAACGGTACGATTCTGCTCAACCTGAACGGCGGTCTGTTAGGGCAGGCCACAGGGATCGAATCGTCGACCATATCCGGCTCGCTGATCAACACGAGTAACATCGATGTCACGGTGGATGCCGTCACCGCCACCAGCGTCGGTGTGGAAGCCGGCATTATCACAGGTGACTTTGAGAATTCGGGTCTGATTTCTTCGGTTGCGACGGGCAGCTCGGCATCGGCATTTGGTGTGGAAACGTCCTTCCTCTTTGGAAGTGCCACCAACTCCGGCACGATCACAGTCAAGGCCACTGCAGCCTCCGAAGCATCCGCCTACGGGCTGCGCGTGGTAAATCCGGTATTCGGTTCCCTGACAAACTCGGGATCGATTACTGTTGAAGCCTTTGCGGGGACCAATCCCAACGCCATTGGCATCAGCATGGATGCGATCTTCGCCGGGACACCCTTCGTAAACAGCGGAACGATATCGGTAAGTGCAACCGGCACCGGAAGTTCCGCGTCCAGCGGCTATGCCACCGGCATAAGCAACCTCAACAATGGGGGCAGTTTCAGCAACTCCGGAACCGTTGAAGTCCTCATTGACGGCGTCAACCAGGCTAATGCCTCCGGCATCAGACTGAATACGCTTTCTTCCGAAGGCAGCCTGTCGAACAGCGGTGCGGTTGTTGCAGAAAGCTACGGCCGAACGCAGGCCTCCGCATACGGCCTTAATCTGGAAAACATCAGTGGATCGGTTTCGAACAGCGGCACAGTCACGGCTCTGGCACAGGGAAATACGGCGCTTGCCGTAGGCGTCAGGGGGAGCAATTCTGTAGGAGCAAGCGCCAGTATCCAAAACTCCGGAGTGATCACGGCAAGGGCTCTCGGTCAAACGAGTGTCTCCGCCTTCGGCCTGGATCTGCGTGACCTTAGCGGATCGGTTTCGAACAGCGGCACAATCCTGGCCCGGGCTGAAGGCGATACGGTGCTCGCCATGGGCGTCAGGCTGCACAATCCAGTCGCCGCAGGAGCCAGCATTCACAACTCCGGGACGATCTCTGCAACCGCCTCTGGAAACAGGTCCGGCCTGTTTCTTCTTGGGATGGAAATCCCCAGCCTGGCGGGGGCAGTCGACAATTCGGGTACGATCCTGGTAACCGGCAACGGCCAGACGAGCGGGCGCGTGACTGGTCTTGCCACTTTTGTTCTCGAAGGCACCGGCAGCATTACCAATTCCGGTACCATCGATGTGAGCGCGCACATCGAAAACGGGGTAGAGACGTATGCAACGGGCATAGGAGTAGGCCTGTTCCAGGGGAACCTGGAGAACTCCGGAAACATCCGGGTGCGCTCGACCGGCGTCGCCGCCTCCAGTGCCACCAATGTACATGTCTATGGTATCGCTGCGGGGCAGATGCTTGGCGGCAGGTTGGCCCACAGCGGTTCGATCACCGTCGAGAGCGCCGGCGGGCCAGGCTCCAATGCCTTTGGCATCTTTGCCGGTGTCTTTTCAGGAACGCTCGATGTGACCGGTGATATCGCGGTTTCCGGGGCGGAGACGAACTACGGCATCTTCTTGGGCAGCGGCAGCGGTACGCTCAATATCGAAAGCACCGCCAGCATCGATCAGCTGATCCGGGTCGCCGATCACAACGTCAACCTGACGCATGTGGGCGAGGCGGCCGTTTACCGGTTCGAGGATGCCAACACTGCAGCGGGTGAGTTCAAGACCAATGTTACTGTGCCGAACGGTGCCTGGTTCGCTCAGGATGCAGGCGGTGCGTCTCCGGTCTACGCGGCGGTCAGCGGCTCAGATTTCCAGCTGAATACGCTCGTACCGTTCCTGATCGGTGACCTGAACAACCAGCTCTCAAGGCAACTGCAGAATTCCGACCGGCAGAACAGGTTCGACCGGGCAGCCTACGCCTTCAACGGCACACCTGAAGCGACCAGCACGTTCAGCCCCTATGTGAGCGTCACGTTGAGCCAGGCAAGGCAGGACAGCACCGCGGATGCCGCCAGCGCAGACTCCAACCTCAACAGCCTCAATTTCGGCGTCACCCGGGACCTCGGCAACGGAACCCGCTACGGCGTCGGCCTGAGTTATGCGAAGGGCACCGCCAGCCAGTCGCCGAACTCGCTGGACACGACCGGAGGCTTTCTGAGTGCCCAGATCGCGCAGGACTTCGGGTTCCTGGATCTGAGTGCGGGCGGTGGCGCCGGCTGGTTCAGCCACACGAACTACCGCACCATCGGCGGCAGCGCCGATGCAAAGGGCGATTTCACCAGCACGGTTCTGACCGGACAGATCGGTGTCAGCAGGGATTTCGGCCTGACGGACACGCTGATCCTGACCCCTGAGGCGCTGGCAAGGCTCGGGTACCAGCAATATGGCGGCTACACGGAAACCGGATCGAGTGCCAACGCCACTGTCGACGGCCGCAATGTGACCTTCTCGGAAATCAATGTCGGCGCGACGGTGGCGGCCAAACTGGGGCCGGGCATCCTCACAGCCTCCGCGGCAGCGGTCTACCGGAATGTGGATGGCCCTTCGGTCGTGGATGTTTCCATCTTCGGCAGCGGTGCAAGTCTAGTCTCCGATGTCGCCCGTACCGACACGTTCGGTGAGCTCCGGCTCGGATACGACCAGCCGGTAGGCTCCAACGGCACTCTGTCCCTTCAGGGCCAGACGGGAATAGGTCAGGACAGCATGACGCAAGCTGTTTCTGCCGTTTACAAGCTGACCTTCTAGAAGCGGCAAATTGCAGACCTTGCGACCCTTTCACAAGGGTCGCTTACGGCACAGGCAGCGCAGTTGATGCCTGCGCCGGAGAACGACAATCAAATCGTGCGACAGCGCCCTGTGAAGCGTGAAAATTCGACATGTCAAAGTTATAAGACTTGTTTTTTCAGTAACTTATAACTTTGTCGGTGAGCCGCACAGCAACACCCTCACTGCTCCTTGGCCCGGTTGCGCCGCGGCAGCAGCCGCCGGGGAAAGCAAATTACTGCTGGGGAATTGGAATGAACCTGACTGGTTTTGGGGAACGGCGTGGAACATCGAGCAGAACAGGAGGGCGGATAACGAAGTGGAAGGGAAAGGCGGCCAGCCTTGCCCCGTCGATTTTCGCGTTTTCGGTTTCTTCCACGGCCCTGATGGTGGGAGGCGCCTTGGCGCAGACCATAAACACGCCGACAACGACCCCGGTCGTCAGCACAACCGATACTGATCTCACGATCACCTCTGCTGGATCGGTAACGGTTGACCCGCTTACGGGTGCGGCTGTTGTCGAAATTAACCTGGCCGATTACACCAGCACGTTGACCAACGCGGGCACAGTCTCATCGAGTAGCGGCAGCAGCGCGCCGCACGTCGGGATTGACATCAATGGAGCTCTGTCCGGGTCAATTTCAAATATCGGGACCGTGGATCTTACCTATACTGACGCTACCGATACCCCACTAACTGGTATTGACGTTTCTGGTGCTATATCCGGGGCTATCGCCAACATGGGCGCTGTCAACGTGATCACGCGCTCGACGAGATTGGTCAGGGCCAAGGGCATCAATACCGATGATCTTTCCGGTCAGATCACCAACAGCAACACGCTCAATGTGATCGCTGTGGGTTCCAACGCTCGTGCGACAGGCGTAAGAGTCCAGAATATTGCAAGTACCGGTAACCTGTCGAACACCGGTACGGTCACTGCCATTGCGGATGCTTCAAGCTCAACAGGTTTCGCTTTCGGGCTACGGTTTGCTTCCCTCGCCGGGACCGTCATCAATTCCGGGACGCTGGATATTCAGGTCAGTGGGGTCAGCCACGCTTCTGCTTATGGTATCGGCAGTTTTACTTCTAACCCGGTAGGTGGCACGCTGACCAACAGCGGGCAAATCACGGTGAATGCGATAAGTAACCGCTCTTTCGCCGACGGATACGGTATCCACCTCCCAAATTTGGCTTCCACGAGCAAAGTTCGCAACACTGGCGTGGTGACCGTAAATGTGCTGGGCACCAGAAGGGCGGAAGCGTATGGACTTGACGTCAACGATGTTGATGGTCAGCTCAGCAATAGTGGGGCAATAGATGTCATGGCGACCGCCGCGGCGGGTGGTGCGACGGCGACAGGCCTGAGTAGCGCGCAAATTGCAACCGGTGCACGCGTGTCAAACAGTGGAAGCATCAGCGCTGTCGCACATGCCAGCAGTACCGCCGAGGCTAACGCCTTGACCGCAAGAGATGTCACCGGGACGCTCGTCAATTCCGGCACGCTCAGCGCAATTGCGAACGGCAGTTTGGCTCTTGCTGCTGGGTTGAACGTCAATGACATCAATGGGCAATTCTCCAACTCGGGATCAATCAGTGCAACGGCGAATGGGACAACCGCAACGGCCACCGGCCTGCGTATTGCCCAGAGCATTGGATTGTCGGGAACGCTGACGAACAGCGGCACGATAGTCGCATTGGTATCGGGGGACACAAGCGCATTTGCGACCGGCGTCGATGTCATTCGTGTAGACGGGAGATTTGCTAACTCCGGCAATATCTTCGCCGCGACCGTGAGCAATGGAGGGAGCACCGCCAGTGCGGTAGGCATCGATGCTGGCTTCCTGAGCAATAGCGCAGCAGAGCTTTCCAATGCCGGTACGATCAATGTATCGCTCAAGGCGGCCGGCGTGTCGTTCGCAACTGCAACCGGGATTCGTACAGGTACCAATAACGGACGTCTGTCGAACGCAGGTACGATCAACGTCGTGGCGGAAAAGTCCGGCGGCAGTGCACCCATTGCTGTCGGTTTGGATGTGTTCAACCTACAGGTCGGGGGCAACGTTTCGAACTCCGGGACGATCAATGTGGCGGCCGTAGGGAAAGGCGGGGCTGGCGCCGATGCCTACGGGATTAGCGTTTTCCTCGTGGATGCCGGTGCCACAGTGACCCACTCGGGAGTGCTGAACGTATCTGCGGCCTCCGATGGTTCATCGGCATTCGCAGATGGGATTCGCATTCGGGAATTGAATGGCACATTGAACGTGACGGGCGATATCTCGGTCAGCGCACCGGACCAAAGCTATGGCATTTCCCTGAGCAGAGGAAACGGTACGCTCAATATCGAAAGCACCGCCAGCATCGATCAGCTGATCCGGGTCGCCGATCACAACGTCAACCTGACGCATGTGGGCGAGGCGGCCGTTTACCGGTTCGAGGATGCCAACACTGCAGCGGGTGAGTTCAAGACCAATGTTACTGTGCCGAACGGTGCCTGGTTCGCTCAGGATGCAGGCGGTGCGTCTCCGGTCTACGCGGCGGTCAGCGGCTCAGATTTCCAGCTGAATACGCTCGTACCGTTCCTGATCGGTGACCTGAACAACCAGCTCTCAAGGCAACTGCAGAATTCCGACCGGCAGAACAGGTTCGACCGGGCAGCCTACGCCTTCAACGGCACACCTGAAGCGACCAGCACGTTCAGCCCCTATGTGAGCGTCACGTTGAGCCAGGCAAGGCAGGACAGCACCGCGGATGCCGCCAGCGCAGACTCCAACCTCAACAGCCTCAATTTCGGCGTCACCCGGGACCTCGGCAACGGAACCCGCTACGGCGTCGGCCTGAGTTATGCGAAGGGCACCGCCAGCCAGTCGCCGAACTCGCTGGACACGACCGGAGGCTTTCTGAGTGCCCAGATCGCGCAGGACTTCGGGTTCCTGGATCTGAGTGCGGGCGGTGGCGCCGGCTGGTTCAGCCACACGAACTACCGCACCATCGGCGGCAGCGCCGATGCAAAGGGCGATTTCACCAGCACGGTTCTGACCGGACAGATCGGTGTCAGCAGGGATTTCGGCCTGACGGACACGCTGATCCTGACCCCTGAGGCGCTGGCAAGGCTCGGGTACCAGCAATATGGCGGCTACACGGAAACCGGATCGAGTGCCAACGCCACTGTCGACGGCCGCAATGTGACCTTCTCGGAAATCAATGTCGGCGCGACGGTGGCGGCCAAACTGGGGCCGGGCATCCTCACAGCCTCCGCGGCAGCGGTCTACCGGAATGTGGATGGCCCTTCGGTCGTGGATGTTTCCATCTTCGGCAGCGGTGCCAGCCTGACCTCCGATGTCGCCCGTACCGACACGTTCGGTGAGCTCCGGCTCGGATACGACCAGCCGGTAGGCTCCAACGGCACTCTGTCCCTTCAGGGTCAGACGGGAATTGGCCAGGACAGCATGACCCAGGCCGTTTCCGCCGTTTACAAGCTGACCTTCTAGAAGCAGCAAGTTCCGAAACTTCGCGACATTCCCGCAACTTGTCGCACTGGCGCAGGTCCACAATTGGGCCTGCGCTTTTTTTTGCTCAGACATTCGGCTGATGAGGGGCGCGGGTAGGCTTCGGTGGCATTGTTGGAATTGCCCTTTCGTTTCGACCAGATGCCAACCTCGCGACGCCGGAGTTTCAGAGAGCAGAGATTGCAGCCTGCTAGGCTTCCAAATTCTTAACCCGGACTGCAAATAGTCGACGCAGCAGAAGAGCAAAGCAGGTACAAAGCTGCATGGGATTTGCACGAAACATGCTGCATATTCGATGCTTGTTTCTGCAAGAAGATGCGAAAAGCGTTGATGTTTCTCAGGTGAAAGATGGTAACAGTTTCAGCTTAGCTGACTGAATTTATTCATCTATTTAGGAACTTTAAATGGTGCTGCCGGAGAGATTTGAACTCTCGACCTCTCCCTTACCAAGGGAGTGCTCTACCCCTGAGCTACGGCAGCATCTGATGGGCGGAACGCCTGGTCTCTGGCGGGCCCTGCGTTCGAAAGAAGGCAGTAACAACTGTTCGTTTCGGGACGCGAATGCTGGTGCCGATCAGCGGTGCCGACCGGATTGATGGGGCTTTTGCCACAAGAGCTTTCGGGACGCAAGAAGTGATTTGGATTTTTTTTGCAAGGCGAATCCCTGCGGCCTTTTAGAGGCCGGTGAACGCTGTGTTCCGGAGGATTTCGGCGGCACCCGGCTTTTTTGTCGAGCCTGTGGATATTACCCGAGGCTCGGAATTGAGCTCTTGGAGAGCGTCGGTGGGTGGGGGCAATGATTTTGATTGCTCGCTGCCTTAGATGATGAGCAGGGAACTGAAGCGACACTTGTGGGGAGACGCCTCGCGGGCTTTGCTGCGGCCTGCAAGCTTGCTAAACAAAGCATGGAAAACATGGCTGAAGAACGCAGATGAGCGAAAAAGACAAGCAAGAGCAATCCGTTGTCTCCGGGCAGGATGACGATGCCGGAGCTGGTGGCAAGAATGCCTCCAAAGAAAAAAAGCCGACCAAGGAAGAGCGACTTGCGGAAGCGCTGCGGGCCAATTTGCGCCGGCGCAAAAGCGCCGCCAAGTCACGCAAGGACGGCTAGCTGTACCGGGCTTGAGCAAAGCCGTCAGGACAATTGCCTTGAGAATGCCCGATTGTGAGCATTCGCGTGCCTTGCATGGGTCATAAGGAGCGTGTAGATCGCTCGTCTGATGTGAGAATTATTGAGGTTGGTGCCGCGCGTGTTCGCGGCCAGGATGCGGGCAACGGGTTCGGGGTTTCATATGGATAGTATTAAAGTCGTTGGCGGTGCTGAGCTGAACGGAATTATCCCGATTTCCGGGGCCAAGAATGCAACGTTGCCGCTGATGATTGCATCGCTGCTGACAGATGAAACCTTGACACTGTCGAATGTCCCGCGTCTGCGTGACGTGGCGCAGCTGATGCAGATCCTCTCCAACCATGGTGTCGACTATTCGGTGAACGGCAAGCGAAGCGGGCAGGATGACCTTGCCGGCCAGACTCTGAACCTCACGGCCCGCGAGATCGTTGATACGACCGCTCCATACGAACTTGTTTCGAAAATGCGTGCCAGTTTCTGGGTCATCGGTCCACTGGTTGCCCGAATGCACGAAGCTCGTGTCTCGTTGCCGGGGGGCTGCGCCATCGGCACCCGGCCGGTCGACTTCTTTATCGATGGTCTGGCGGCGCTTGGCGCGGATATCGAAATTGAAGGCGGCTATGTGGTCGTCAGGGCGCCGGGCGGCCTCAAAGGCGCGCGTGTGGAATTTCCGAAAGTCTCTGTCGGCGCCACACACACCATCATGATGGCGGCAACGCTGGCCAAGGGCGAAACCGAGATCGTCAACGCTGCCCGCGAACCGGAAGTGGTCGATCTGGCCAAGTGCCTGAAGGCCATGGGAGCAAAAATTGAAGGTGAGGGAACACCGACAATTCGCATCCAGGGCGTCCAGCGGCTGCATGGCGCTCATCATGCGGTTGTTCCGGACCGCATCGAAACGGGAACCTACGCCATGGCAGTCGCCATGACCGGCGGTGATGTTCTGCTGCAGGGCGCGCGGACGGATCTTCTGGAAAACGCCCTCGACACCTTGCGCCAGACCGGGGCCGATATCACGCAGACAGATGAGGGCATCAAGGTTTACCGCAATGGCAATGGCATTCAGCCGGTCGATGTGACGACCGAGCCTTTCCCCGGATTTCCGACCGATCTGCAGGCGCAGTTCATGGCGCTCATGACAAAGGCAGGTGGTGCCAGCCGGATTACCGAAACCATTTTCGAAAACAGGTTCATGCACGTGCAGGAGTTGGCCCGCCTTGGCGCGCAGATCCATGTAGATGGCCGCACGGCAACAGTGGAAGGTGTTTCCACTCTGCGCGGAGCACCTGTTATGGCAACTGATCTTCGTGCATCGGTTTCCCTGGTGATTGCCGGATTGGCCGCGGAAGGTGAAACCACGGTCAGTCGCGTTTATCATCTGGACCGCGGGTTCGAGCGTCTGGAAGACAAGCTCACGCGCTGCGGCGCCAGGATCGAGCGGATTTCCGGCTGATCGCCAGCGGCAGATTGACTGCCGCTTTCCCCGCTATTCCGATGGCATCTGACGGGAGACGACCCGCCCGCGCGAAGTGAATGACGGCCCAGGGCCACCGCTGCCGCTGGTCATGATCGCTTCTGCGATCGGGCTGAGGGCGGGGGCGGAAGCCTTCCAGGCAACCAGAAAATTCGAGCCGACACCACCGGTGGTATCGTTGATCGGGATCAGCACGGTTTTGGATTGCAACGGCGCCAGTTCGACTGGGTTTTCAAGAATTTTGCGCAAAAGCTCGCCATTTTCACCGTGATAGTCGACGCGGGTAAGCGTGATGGGGGTCTTCTGGTCGACGTTGTGAACGGCAAGTGTCGCTGCAAGCAGGTCAGAGCGGTTCGGATAGGAAAAGATCCGGGAATAGGCCGGGACGTAAATGGTTTCCCCTAGGGCTTTCTGCAGCAGGTCCTGCGCACCGGCCGCCGGTATCGCCAAAACAGTCACCAAAACAGCCACGACGGTGAGTTTTTTGATCATCTAGCCCCCTAATGCCTTAAGTTAAGCTCAGCAATTCACGAAACTTTCCAAAATACGGTGCGCGAATGCAAGCGCAACCGGAAGACACTTGAAACCAGACGGATGAAGCCGGATCGTCGAACGGCCAGAGTCTTTTGGGAGGAAGAAAGTTTAATGGGCGCTCAGACGATCCGCTTCTTGATACAGCTGGCATTTGCCTTCTTGGCATTGGCGGCTGTGGTTTTCGTACCCGCTCCGTATGGTCCCACGCTCGGATTTCTTTTGCTTGTATTCGGTCTCTGGCTCGGAAGGCGCGTGTTTCAGAAGATCGCGACGCTTGATGAAGTCAAGGCAGACTTGCGGCAACGTGCGGATGACGGGCCTTGAAGGTGGCACGATGTGCGGAGCAACAGAGATTTCGCCCTATACGGGATTGTTTTTTAAGTACACGTAAAAGGGCTTTATGTGGCATGTCTTCGCGTCTTGGGTGGCTTAAATGCTTCAATTCGTCGTATTGTAAAAAGTTATTAGGTGAAATAGCTAATATGTTATGATGTGGAAGGGTTTTGTGATTGATTTGTAAGAAGATTTACGCATAGTTTTGCTTGGTGAAGTTTGATAAGTGTAACTACTTATTGTGAAATTATTGAATTTCTTGCGAATTTTTCTTCATTTTTTCTTAGGTGTTTTCGCCAAGTTTGCGACTTCGAAGTCACAATTTCTCATGGTTTCTGAAAATGTCTTTGAAGCGTATCGGGATATCCCTTGTCGGGTCGGTCTTCCTTCTCAGCGCAATCCTGGTCGGCATTCTGTATGTCGGGTCCATGCAGCTCAAAGCAATCGAGCAGGCGTGGACAGCGGCTGCGGATAAGAATTCCAGGCGCGCCCGTGGTCTGGAACTTGCCGTGGTCGAACTTGGCTATGGTGGCATGATCCATCAGTTCAAGAACTACGTCCTGCGCGGCGATGATCAACGCGCCGCGAAGATCAGGGTTGCGGTCGGTGGTGCGATGTTGGCGCTGGACGTTGTCCGCGAAGCAAATCTGAGCACTCCTGAGGTCAATGCTCTTGAAGATCTGCAGAGTGTCATCAGTCGCTACAGCGAGGCCACCGAAGAAGCCGTCGCGCTTCACAAGGCGGGCTTGAGCCCTGAAGAGATCGACAAAAGGGTAAAGGTCGATGACGGGCCGGCTCTGGCAGCGCTTGAGCTGCTGTTTGCAAAACTTCAGGAAAACCGGCTGGACAAATCAGGTGGACAACATGCCGACAGCTTGATCGAGTTGCGCGATCACCTCGGTTATGGTGGCATGATCCACCAGTTCAAAAACTATGTTCTTCGTAAGGATGCTGCACGCCAGCAAAAGGTCATTGCTGCGGCAGACGCTGCCAAAGCGGCAATCGCCACTTACAGGAAGTTGCCTCTTTCTCCGCAGGAAGTCGCTTCGTTGAGGGACATTGAAGCCACGATCGACAACTATGTTGCAGCAGCCGGCACGGTCTCGCGGCTGGCCTTGGAAGGAAAGTCATCGACTGAAATCGATCAGATTGTCAAAATCGATGACGGGCCGGCCCTGGCGAGCCTGCAGCAGCTGCTCCTGAGTTCCGGAAAAGCGGCTGACGCCAGTCAGCAACAGTTGTTGAGCAGTATCAATGTCCTGTCCAACAAAGGTCCGGTTTTCGGCGCGGTCATGTGCCTATTGCTTATTCTGATCGGTCTTGCAGTCGCCTATGTCGTGTCAATCCGGATGTTGCGTCCACTCACGAAGCTGACGGGTGTCATGAGCGCCCTGGCTGCGGGAGACGAAAAGGTTGAAGTACCGTTTCTGGAAAGGTCCGACGAGCTCGGGTCCGTTGCGCGTGCCGTCGGAATCTTCAAAACAAATCTCATCGAAAATCTGAGACTTGAAGCCAGGAGCCGGGAAACTGAAGATCAGGCTCGGCGACAGCGCGAAGCAGATCTCGCGCTTGTCATCCAGGACTTTGAAGACAGTATCGTCGGTATTGTAGATACCATGTTTGAAGAAGCTCAGGATCTGGCGAATAACGCTACGGAAATGACGGAATTGGCACGCGAGGCAACAAGCCGGGCAAGCGATGTCAATCAGTCTGCGGGCAATGCAAACAGCAATGTTCAAACCGTCGCCACGGCAGCCGAAGAACTGTCCGCAAGCATCGCAGATGTCGCGGACCAGATTGCCGGAACGTCCGACTTGACGCAGTCCACGGTGCGTGAAGCCGGTAGAGCGGAGACTGCGGCGCGTGAGCTGGGTGACGTCGTTTCGAAGGTTGCGGAAGTGACCAGCCTCATTCAGGCGATCGCTGAACAAACCAACTTGCTTGCATTGAATGCGACGATCGAGGCGGCGCGTGCAGGAGAAGCCGGCCGCGGATTTGCCGTCGTAGCCTCGGAAGTGAAGCAATTGGCAGAGCAGACCTCTCGGGCAACGGAAGAAATAAACGCTCAGATCGAGAGCATTCAAAACGCCTCCAGGGTTTCGGTCGATGCGGTGGCTGTCATGACGTCGCAAGTCCAGGCGATCAGCGAGAAGGCCGCCGCCATAGCCGGAGCGGCTGATCAGCAGCGGGCGGCAACACAGGAAATTGCCGAAAATGCAGGTATGGCCTCAAATGCAACCCGAGACGTCAGCGGAAGCGCGGAAGCTGTCAGTAGTGCGAGTTCAAAAACGGACCGGACGAGCCAGGATGTGATGACAGTCGCAAATGCTCTGAACTCACGCGCAAAGGGGCTGCGGCAGGAAATTGACGGGTTCCTGGGGCGCCTGAGGGCGGGTTGAAGGAACAGGTGCCGTTGCCTGCACGGTTCTGGATTTGCCCACTCGGCTCTCCTGTTGCCGGTTTCGCGATAGTGCTGCGACCGCCGGAACATGCCTCTGCAAATTGAGCATGTTCATTGCCGAAGGGCAAAGTGGAGATGAAAGACACCTGGAAAGTCGGTTTGGCCGCATTCGACATTGCCAAATGCAGCTTTCCGTTTTAGGTCATCAGCCTTGGGACATGGGCAGACCCGACCTATATGCGGTTTGCCGAAAAACGACTAACCGGATCAGAATTCGACCACTATGGATCAGCTGAAACTCGCCGCCCTTGACCAGGAAGATCTTCAGGTTCTTTCCGCCCATCTTCAGGATGCCGTCCTGACAGTTGCCGATATTCGCTATTTGCCGAAGGAAAAGAAGGCGGTCTTCGTTGTAAATCGCTTTGTCTGGGACAAGGAAGCAGACAAGCGCTCAAAAGAACATGAGCGCCGCCGCTCTGCTCTGGCGTTTGCCGGCGTGACCGGCATGAAGGCTCAGAACATCAGTCAGGACGCGAAAGGTGTCGTGCTGGAATTGCTGGCCGTCACGTTCGAGCCGGGGGAAGAACCTTCGGGCCGAATTCAGCTGGCCTTTGCAGGTGGCGCCAGTCTTGCGCTCGATGTGGAGTGCATCGAGGCGCAATTGTCCGATCTCGGTGCCGCATGGTCCACGCCGAACCTGCCGCATCACGACCTCGGCTAATCAAGAATGAAACAAGAAAACGGTACCTGACACAAAACCGATGGAGAATTGCGTGGTTCTACGCCTGACAAAAACGGACGCGGATTTTGAAGCGAAGTTCAAGGCGCTTCTGGCTGGCAAGCGTGAAGTGTCCGAGGATGTCGATCATATCGTTCGCGGCATCCTGCATAAGGTGCAGGTGGAAGGTGACAGGGCGGTGCTCGAATACACCGCAAAATTCGATCGCCTGGATGCTGGCAGCATGGCTGAATTGAGCGTTTCGCCTCAGGAAATCGAAACGGCCATTCAACAGGTTCCGGCTGAAACTCTCGAGGCACTTCAGCTCGCGCATGATCGTATCCTTGCGCATCATTCCAGGCAGATGCCGAAGGACGACCGGTATACCGATCCGATCGGCGTCGAACTCGGCTCGCTCTGGACCGCGGTTGAAGCTGTTGGCGTTTATGTTCCAGGCGGCCTTGCCAGTTATCCAAGCTCGGTGCTGATGAATGTCGTTCCGGCGAAAGTTGCCGGTGTCGAACGCATTGTCATGGTGGTTCCAAGTCCGGATGGTGTCTTGAACCCTCTCGTTCTGGCGGCGGCCAAGGTTGCGGGTGTTGATGAGATTTACCGCATCGGCGGGGCTCAAGCCGTTGCGGCATTGGCATATGGCACGGAAACGATTGCGCCGGTCGCCAAGATCGTCGGCCCTGGCAACGCCTTTGTGGCAGCTGCCAAGCGCCGGGTGTTCGGCACGGTCGGCATCGACATGATTGCCGGACCCTCCGAGGTCCTGATCGTCGCCGATAGTGGCAACAATCCCGATTGGCTGGCAGCTGATCTTCTGGCACAGGCCGAACACGACACGGCGGCACAATCCATCCTCATCACCGATAGTGCCGATCTGGCCGATCAGGTGGAAAAAGCGGTCGAAGCTCAGCTGAAAACGCTACCGAGGGAAGAAGTTGCCCGTGCCAGCTGGCAGGATTTCGGGGCGATCATCCTGGTTGACGATCTGGATGCGGCCATGCCGCTTGCGAACCGGATCGCACCTGAACACCTGGAATTGGCGGTTGCTGATCCGGAAGCATTGCTGAAGAAAGTCAGGAACGCCGGTGCGGTATTCCTGGGGCACTACACGCCGGAAGCGATCGGTGACTATGTCGGCGGTTCAAATCATGTTCTGCCGACCGCCCGTTCCGCCCGGTTCTCCTCCGGTCTTTCGGTGCTGGAATTCGTCAAGCGCACTTCCATTTTGAAGTGCAATGCCGACAATTTACGGGCACTAGGACCGGCCGCGATCACTCTTGGTGAATCGGAGGGCTTGTCGGCGCACGCGCGCTCTGTTTCCATCAGGCTGAACATGTAACCGGATTCGGAGAGGCTTCGATGACATGAGCGACCCGCAACCAGATACCGAACCGCAAGCAACCGGCGGCAAGCTGGTCGATGTCGTTTTGGATGAGGCCTCTATCGCACGCTCAACGCCGGAAGTGGAGCACGATCGCGCTGTCGCCATCTATGATCTGATCGAGGAGAACATGTTTCAGCCGGTCGGACATCCGGTCGCGAAATATGTTCTGAACCTTGCGGTGGTCGAGAAGAAACTGGTTTTGCGGATCAAAACGGAAGACGAGCAGGACGTTGTCACGCACGTTCTGTCCCTTTCGCCCCTGCGTAAGATCGTCAAGGACTATGACCTGATTTGCGAAAGCTATTATGAGGCAATCAGGCACGCCACGCCCAGTCAGATCGAAGCCATCGATATGGGGCGCCGTGGGGTCCATAACGAAGGTTCGGCCGTTTTGATGGAGCGCTTGGAGGGCAAGATCGACGTGGATATGCAGACAGCTAGGCGGCTGTTCACTCTCGTCTACGCCCTGCACTGGAAGGGCTGATCAGTATGACCGGGCCGGGCCTTCGTCCGACTGCGGTTTTGTTTGCATGCGGAATGAACTCCGTGCGCTCCCCCATGGCCGAAGCTGTGACCCAGAAACTGTTTCCCGGCCAGATTTACGTGCGTTCGGCCGGTGTTCGTCAGGGCAAGATCGATCCGTTCGTCGATGCCGTCATGTCGGAGATCGGCATTGATATGAGCAAGCATCACCCGAAGACCTTTGACGATCTGGAAGAATCCGGATTTGATCTCGTTGTCACTCTTGCGCCGGAAGCACATCACAAGGCACTTGAATTGACGCGTACGGATGCCGTCGACGTGGAATATTGGCCAACGCTTGATCCCACTCTGGCGACTGGCAGCCGCGAACAGATCCTGAATGAATATCGCGCCGTGCGTGATCAGTTGATGATGCGGATCAAGAAGCGTCTCGACTGGACACCCCAGGCAAGCTTGTAGAGTTTTGCCTTGAGGCGTCTTAAATGTCCCGATTGACTTATCCCATCGAAAGCGACCGGCTGCTGCTTCGCCCCATTGCTGAGAGTGATGTCTCCGCGATTCAAACCTATCATTCGCTGGAAGAGGTTGCGAAGTATCAGTTCTGGGGACCTAGAACCGAAGAAGCGGTACGCGGCGAGATGAAGAAATGGACGACACACAGCCAGATCGAAGGGGAGGGGGAGCTGGCGCTGGCGGTGGTCATGAAGCAATCCGGTGAATTGATCGGAGACGTCTTTTTCAAGGTGACGGATGCCGCTGCGCGTCAGGGGACGGTTGGATATACGTTCAACCCTGCTTTCCAGGGCAAAGGCTATGCGACCGAGGCGGCAAAGGTCATGCTCCAGCAAGGGTTTGAAGTCTTCAACCTGCATCGAATCTTTGCAAGATGCGACGCGCGCAATATTCCTTCCTGGCGCCTGATGGAACGACTGGGCATGCGCCGCGAAGCGCATTTCAGGGAGCATGCCTTGTTCAAGGGCGGCTGGGACGAGGAATTTTATTACGCCATTCTTCAGCGAGAGTGGCGGCAATTGATGGCCAATTGATCCGATTGTTTGCAGCGATTTGTAATTCTTTCCGAAATTTAAGCAGCTTCAGGCAGCTTTCTTTGAATTGTCGCGTAAAGAAAGGTTCACTTTCTGACCCTAATCCGTTAGTTTCCCGGCACCCGCGGGCAAGGCTCGCTTTAATCAGGATATCAAATGGCCAAAGAAGAAGCTCTGGAGTTTCCGGGCGTCGTAACAGAACTGTTGCCGAATGCGACGTTCCGCGTAAAACTTGAAAATGATCACGAAATCATCGCCCACACCGCAGGGCGTATGCGCAAGAACCGTATCCGCGTATTGGCGGGAGACAAGGTTCTTGTAGAAATGACCCCATATGATCTCACCAAGGGGCGGATCACCTACCGCTTCAAGTAAGCGGTTAAGGGTGTTTCCTGGTGCTAGGCTAGCGTTTTCATGACGAATGCCCCTCAGTTGATCCTGGCTTCCGCTTCGCCGCGCCGCCTTGCGCTGTTGCAGCAAATCGGATTGGAGCCTGATCATCTCATGCCCGCCGACATCGATGAGAGCCCAAAGAAGCACGAGACGCCTCGCAGCCTCGCGCTCAGGCTCGCACGTGCAAAGGCGGAAGCCGTGCGTCAGGCAGCCAATGCCTCTCAGGAATTGAGCGAAAGCGTTGTTCTGGCCGCGGATACGGTTGTTGCCGTCGGCCGCCGGGCACTGCCGAAGGCGGAACTGACCGACCAGGCGCTGATGTGCCTGTCTCTCTTGTCCGGACGCGGACACCGCGTGTTTACCGGCATTGCTGTGGCTGAACCAAGCGGCAAGCTGCGCTCCAAGCTGGTGGAAACACGCGTCCGCTTCAAACGCCTGTCACGCAAGGACATGGACGATTACATCGCCTCCGGCGAATGGCGCGGCAAGGCCGGTGGATATGCCATTCAAGGTCTTGCGGGGAGCTTTGTCGTCAAGTTGACGGGATCATATCCTGCGGTTGTCGGTCTCCCGCTGGTCGAGACTGCAAATTTGCTGGATGCCGCAGGATATCCGGTACATCGGAGTTGGGCGACTGCGGCCGCGTAGCAGTGGCCGCCGCACGCTTCCAGCGATGACAAGAGAGGTTTGGCATGTCTGACCGGAAAGAGGAAAAAACGGTGCGCCGCATGCGTCCCTGTCCGATCTGCTCGAAACTGTCGACACAGGAGGATTATCCCTTCTGTTCGGACCGTTGTGCCAAGGTCGATCTCAATCGCTGGTTCTCTGAAGGGTATACGATTCCCGTCGTTGAGACGGACGACATCGACGAGAACAATTTACCCGACGAATGATCTCAGCCGACTGCTTTCGAGCGGCGGACGCTTTCGGGTTTTCCATAAAAAAGCAGAGGCAATTCAAGTGTCTGAAGCGGGGGCTTCAGGCTGCGTGACCATGCGTTAACGACAAGGAAGTCACCAATATCCGGGAGAATTGCGCCTGGGTGCAAAAATATTTACCCAGCAAAATTTTTTTCAAAAAGGGAGCTCTCAGCCCTTGCGGCTGTCACAAAACTGCACCAAGATCAGCCTATACCGGCGGCCCCGGCCTCTGGCAAATCCGGTTGAAAGCGGATTGGTCTGTATACCTTGTGTTGATGGGGTGGGGTCTCAAAGACGACCGGGAAGGCTGCGTCCGGGCATGTTTGTTCCGGTGCGGTCATAACAACCAATCCAAAGGGCGAGGGTCCGATGAACAAACGTTATCTGAGCGCAGCAGTGTTGTCCTTGAGCACAGCACTGTCGACGGCAGCATATGCTGATTATTCGCTGACGATCTTGCATACCAACGACTTCCACAGCCGCATTGAGCCAATCAACAAGTACGATTCGACTTGTAAGGCGGAAGATAATGCGGAAGGAAAGTGTTTCGGCGGTACAGCGCGTCTTGATACCGTTATCAAGGACCGTCGTGCGGCCAGCAACAACGCCATCCTTGTTGACGGCGGTGACCAGTTCCAGGGCACGTTGTTCTACACCTATTATAAGGGCAAGGCTGCGGCCGAGTTCATGAACAAGCTCGGCTATGATGCAATGACCGTGGGTAACCACGAGTTTGACGACGGACCGGAAGTCCTGCGCGGCTTCATGGATGCGGTCGATTTTCCGGTGCTGATGTCGAACGCGGATGTTTCCAAGGAGCCGCAACTTGCCGACGTATTGAAGCCGTCAATTGTGATCGAGCGTGGTGGTGAAAAGATCGGCTTGATCGGTCTGACACCGGAAGACACGGATGAGCTTGCCAGCCCGGGACCGAATGTCACTTTTTCCGATCCGGTAGCAGCCGTTACCAAGGAAGCGGAAAAACTTGCTGCTGAGGGCGTTAACAAGATTATTGTTCTTAGCCACTCCGGTTACGCAGTAGACAAGGAAGTCGCAGCTAAGGCTCCAGGTATCGATGTCATCGTCGGCGGACATTCGAACACCTATCTCTCCAACACCTCCGACAAGGCCGAAGGCCCGTACCCAACCATGGTTGAAGGTCCGGACGGAACGCCGACTGCGATCGTGCAGGCCTATGCATACGGCAAATTCCTGGGCGAATTGAACGTCACATTTGACGACAACGGAGTTATCACCGAAGCAGCTGGTGAGCCGATCATCGTCGACGGCCAAATCGTGGAAAATCCGGAGCTCGTTTCCCGTATCAAGGAACTGGCTGAACCGCTGGACGAGATCCGTCAGGAAGTGATTGCCCAGAGTTCCGCACCGATTGGCGGCGAGCGGGATATCTGCCGGTCTCAAGTTTGTGAAATGGGTGTGCTGGTAGCAGATGCCATGCTGGCCCGTGTGCAGAACCAAGGTGTGCAGATTGCCATCCAGAACGGTGGTGGCTTGCGCGCATCCATCGATGCCGGTGAAGTTACCAAGGGCGAAGTCCTGACTGTTCTGCCGTTCCAGAACACTCTCTCCACCTTTGAACTGAAGGGTTCGGACGTGGTAGCCGCGCTGGAAAACGGAGTGAGTCAAGTTGAGGAAGGCAAAGGACGCTTCCCGCAGGTTGCCGGCCTGAAGTACACGTTTGACAAGTCCAAGCCAGCTGGTGAACGCATCTCCGATGTCCTGGTTCAGGAGGGGGACAGTTTTGTGCCCATCGATCCGGATAAAGTCTATGGCGTTGTTTCCAACAACTACATGCGTGGCGGTGGCGATGGTTACGATATTTTCGAAACCAATGGCATGAATGCTTACGATTTCGGTCCCGACCTGGCTGACGTTGTAGCTGAATATCTTGCTGCTCAGAATGGCTACACTGCGTATACCGACGATCGTATTACTGCGAAGTAAGAAATTCGGTCCAAAAGACATTGAAAAGCGCGTCGCATTGCGGCGCGCTTTTTTTGTATCAGTTGCGTTTCATTTGTAGAGAAAAAGTTACGTAAGGTAACTTGATGTGGACAAATTTCTTCTTTTTTGTTAGATAGCCCTATATTTTTTCTATTTTTTGTTGCGAGTAGGGTTGTCAAATATGGCGTGGGCGCGTGGGCTTGTTCACATAGGAAGAAGGCTGTCCTTCTTCTGCCTGGTATCGATTTCGGCTCCCATTATGGCGAGTCTTCCCTCCATTGCACAAACATCTGATCAAGCGGTCGGTGCTTCGACAGGGCGTGAGGCATTGCTGGCGCGCCAGGCATCATTGCTTGCCATTATGCTGGAGCGCCCCGCCGATCTGGATGTGGCCTTCGAATATGCAACGGTTTCCGTCATGCTGGAGGATTACGAGGCAGCAATTTCCACATTCGAGCGAATGCTGATTTTTGCGCCCAATCTTCCACGTGTGCAGCTCGAGTTGGGAGTTCTCTATTACCGGCTGGGGTCGCTGGAGACCGCAAGGTACTACTTCCAGTCAAGTCTTGAGTCTCCGAACGTTCCTCCCGAGGTGCAGGCCAAGGTCGAGACCTATCTGGCTGCGATCAATGCAAAGGCGCAACCGACGCAGTTCCGGGCGGCTCTGATTGCCGGGGCCCGGTACCAGTCCAATGCCAATGCAGCTCCGGGCGGTAGGCGCGTTTCGCTCAACGGTCGCGATTTCATTCTTGACGACACGGCAACGGGGCAGTCGGATTACAACGGCTTTCTGGCGGGACGGGCTTACGGCTCATACGATCTTGGAACGCAAGGCGACCTTCTCGAGGCCGATCTGGTTTTTTACGCGGCGCGGTATGCGGATCTGGTACGGCTGGATACAGGCCTGGCCGAAGTCACGTTCGGTCCGTCCTTTAATCTGGCGCGTTTCAACATCGATAACGTTCAGCTCGGCTTATACGGGATTGCCTCCGGTGTCCGGCTCAATCACGCGAACTACAACGGTGCCTTGGGGCTCGGTGCGAGGCTGGTTGCTCAGCCCGATATCCTGACGCAGGTGAATGCCAAGGTGGAATGGCGGAACCGCTGGTACAATGACACAGCCGAGTATCCAACCGTATCCGACCGCAACGGCGCTTACCTGAGATTTGCGTCGACAGTTTCGCGGCAGGTCACGAAAGCTTTGCGCGCCCGCGTGCTGGCGCTGGCCGATTTCGAAGAGGCAAAGGTCAATTCGCAGCAAAGCTGGGAAGTTGGCGGAGGCATAGGCGCAACCTACCGGTTCCGCTCTCCGGTGAAGCAGTTGCCGTCGCTCTGGTCCGTCGACCTGGAGGCAGGCTACATATTTCGCGAATATGCGGAACCGGACCCGCTGATTGACGCTGAGAACAGTCAGTTCGATCACGAAGGGTGGGTTCGCGGCGCGTTGAACGTGCCTCTGAAGTACGATTTTTCGGTCGGAGTTACCGGCGAATTCCGGCGGCAATATTCCAATTATGACTTGAGCACCTATAACAACGCGTCCGCGATGTTTTCCGTAATGAAGACGTTTTGAGGGAGGGGGAGAAGATGCAGAAAACGGCCCGTTCCATCATTCTCTATGTTCCTTTAGTGACCTTGCTGATGACCTCGGCCACCGTTTTTGTTCCACCATTCGACAAGGCGGATGCTTGGGCTTCGACAAAGGTGGGAGCCGCGGCGGCCGTTAACACAGAGGCGTTCGGAGCGCCTCCAGGTGCGGTTCGCAAGGCCAAACTGATAGGCGACAACATCTTCTACAACGAACGGATCGAAACATCGGGAACAGGTCTCGTTCAGATCCTCCTGAATGACGGGTCGTCGTTTACTGTCGGCCCAAATTCCGATCTGGTTATCGATGAATTTGTCTACGACCCGGACAGCGGCAATGGCAAACTTGTCGCTACGTTCAGCAAAGGTGTCGCCCGCTTTGTCGGCGGCAAACTGAGCAAGAAGAAAGGCGGTGTGAGCGTCAAGACGCCGGTTGGAACCATTGGCATTCGCGGGGCTATCACCAACATCAACCTTGCAGCTCCAAAGCCGGTGTTTTCGCTTGTTTTCGGCGATGAACTGACATTCAGCGGCAATGACGGAACGTCGAAACGGGTTTATCAGGCCGGTTACTCCCTCGAAGTAGGCGGTGGTGGAGCCGGTGTCCGCCGGACGACCAGTAGCGATTTGACGACGGTTCAAGGGGCCATTTCCAGCAGGCCCGGACAGACCGGAGGGACGTCTTCCCCGCCTACAAACCAGAGGGTGGAAGGTTCAGGCTTTGCGCGCGTCAACTCCGATCTGGGCCAGATCATGACAGCGCCACCGCCCAAACCGCAGGCGGTTCAGTCCACATCGCTGATCGAGACGGAAGACACGCTGGTTCAGGTTCAGAAGGTAACCGAAGAGCAGACCGTCACGGTCATCGAAGACGAAATCGGTGATGACGACGTTGAACCAACGGTCGATGTGCGCATCCTCACGGCGGGGTCGACATTTGCTCCGGTCTGGGATGGCAACCGGGTGGTCACTGCTCCTGGTGCTCAGGGGCTGTTGGGGGGCAGCACTGGGCTCAACACGACGGTTGCCTTCAGTTTCCTGGATGTCACATCCGGTGGTGCAACCGGTCTTGTCCAGGCGACCATCGAGGGTAACAAGGTTGCCCAATTCGTGTTTGAAGGCGACGGCACCTACTATTACTCACAAGCCTATACGGACAAGGGAAATGTTGTTCAGGAAGGCAATGCCAGCAAGGTGCCGGTCGTTCCATCAGTCGATACCGCAACAGATGGCAATGTCACGAGTTACGCCTGGGGGGCTCAGCAATATAACGAAGACTTTGTTGCGTTCGCGCATTTGCCGAACATTACGCCAGAGGGAGGTCCATCCTTTGACATTGAGGATCTGATTGTCGGGTTTTACGGGATCGGGACCGACTTTAGCAATTTTGGCAATGCATCGGACCCGACAGAGGTCCGGCGCTATACCTTGTCAACTGATCCGACCACGATGTTTAGGTTCGGTACGGAGGAGAGCGACGGCAGCTTTACACCTTTTACGACGCAGGCTCTTTTTCTTAATCCTCTCGTAGCGCAGGAGTTGGGAACCGCGTTCCTGTCGAATGTCGGCTCAACTGATCTGCTCATGATTGAAAATGTGCCAGACACGTTGGATCAGGCGCACTTCCTGGCCGCCTCCTTTTACATCGATGGCACTGGCTCTTCGCAAAAGTCCTTCATTTCGCTCGCCGTTGGCGATGTTTATCTGGACGATAGCAATCAATACGGCGCAATGGGCACCGGGAGGCGGGGTAGCCATCGAATGGCCGCAAGCCAGACTGCTGCCCTTTATGGCGGTGGTATAGACACGTTTACGGGTCCGACTGGCGGTGACTTTTTCGGCTCCAATGCCCAGAGTTTTGTGTTCGGGGCTGACTTTTCCGGTCCGGAAGGAGATTCGCCATATGGCGACAGTTACATAGACCGCCCGTCCGGTGTGGATCGTCCCGATACGTTATCGGGAACGCTGCATGTCGGTTCGCTCGATGAGAGTGCTTCGACTACCGTCAGTTCGCTCTCAAGAACAGATCGGACACTGACCGGCTATGCGGCAGGCGTTCTTGAAAGCACTGTGAACTATTATGATTATGGTGTCGGACCCGTCGGGTATTCCAGTACCGGTCCTTCGGACTTTTCCGTAACGTTTGACAGCTCGGAACATTCCCTCGGCGGATCACTGACCGTTCGCGACACGAACGGACTGGATGCAGACGTCGATTCCATTACTGTTCGCTTCGGCTATGACCAGGATGGCTCAGGCACGTGGCGCGCGGCCTTTATCGACGATGATACCTATGCGGCTCGAAATTCCAGCGATGCATCAGCGACCTATCTGATCACCGATGACGGTGAGAAAGTTGAGCACGAGGCGGACAACAATCCGAACACTTATTTTGTGTCACACACATTGGTGAAGTCCGCGGACGGTACGACGTCAGCCGACGACGCAATTTTGGGCGGAACAACGGCTTGTACATGTGCGTTCCTGGAGTGGGGGTATTGGGGAACTTCCCTGGATTACGACGACGCCGACGGAGATCTAACATCCCCGGAGCAGCGGCGTGATCAGTTTCACCTGGGCACTTGGGTCGCCGGCGACGTGACCAATTCGGTCGACCTTCCAAACTCCGGCAGCGCGAGCTATGCAGGCCACGCCGTCGGCAACGTTGTCAGCAACGGTGTGCAATATCTGGCGGCTGGCGATTTCAATATGTCGGTGAATTTCGCAGACCGCGCGGGCACGGCCACGATCTCGAATTTCGACGGCAGAACCATGAGCGCTATCGTCAATGAGCAGTCGATCGCCAACGGTAATCTTTTCTCAGGTACCTTGTCCGGTTCAGGAAGCCTGACCGGAGACCTGAATACGTCTTTCGTCGGTGGCCCTGGTGGCAATCATGACGGTGTCATTGGAAACTTCAATGCATCCGAAGGCACCTGGTCGGCCAATGGCATTGTCGCCGGTGAGAAGCAGTGAGCCTCCGTTAACCGGGAAAGGCCTGGTTCCGAACTTGAAAGTTCATTATATTCAGTGGGTTGACGCGGAAAAAAGTTTTCCCCAGCTACGGCTGTCAAGAAGTGCAAAAAACTTTGCCGGAGTGCTGGACAAGGTCAAAACGAGCCTCTATAAGGACCGGGCTTTCAGCGAACGGGGCACTGCTCCGGACCGAATGAAGCAAGCCCAGATAGCTCAGTTGGTAGAGCAGCGGATTGAAAATCCGCGTGTCGGTGGTTCGATTCCGCCTCTGGGCACCACTCTTCTTTCCCAGTCAGTTTTCATATGTCGTCTGTTCAGGGTTTCCCAATTCAGACACTCTCAGGATTTACTTCTGTTCAGGCATTGGTCCTGCGTACATTCGGTTTGGCATTATTGCCTGCAGGAAAAAGAGACGTATTTTGAAGATCCTGGGTTATTTTACGGGGGCTAGTGTCCTCGTTGCTATTATTTGGCTTGGTCTGTCAATGTATATGAGTGCGCAGACTGCCGAGCGCCGGAAAGAGATATCTGCATTTTGCAAAGACTATCTGGCGGAAGAAAAGCTGCCGAAGTCTGCAAAACTCATTCAATTTTGCCAATCTGAAAGGCTCAACAACATGCAAGTTGCTGTGGACTTCTCAGTCGTGGGCTATTGTGCACTGATTCTGGAAGCTGACTTGGCAACTCAAATTTTCGCTGAGAAGAGACTGACACTAAAGGAATTTTGTGATTGATGCCGACACCGAGGAATGGATCTCGATCTGAACTGTCTTGAGTGATGCTTGGTACCGCAGGCGGATGTTCGCAGAAGCAGGCGCTGCGGATTTCTCCTTTCCGGAAAAGAACAGGAAAGGGCGCTTTGGAGCGCCCTTGTCGCTTGTCAGTCCAGTTTCACCCAACCGGCATTTTTGGCAGAGGAACGCACACAGGCGTCGATAAACCGGACACCTGCAAGGCCGTCGGCGATCCCGGGAACAAGAGAGGCGATTTCCTTGCCCTGTTGATGCGCACGAATGACGTCGGCGGCATCCTTGTAAAGATTGGCGAAGCCTTCAAGGTAGCCTTCCGGGTGGCCTGGCGGGATACGAGTCGCCGAGGCGATGCCGTCCGACATTCCGGCACCGCCACGGGTGATAATGCGCTTGGGTTCACCAAAGGGTGTCACGTGAAGATAGTTCGGGTTTTCCTGATGCCACTCCAGTCCGCCCTTGTCGCCGTAGATCCGGATCTTGAGATTGTTTTCGTTGCCGGGAGCGACTTGAGAACACCAGAGCATGCCTCGCGCACCGCTTGCAAAGCGCAGCATCACGTGGGCGTTGTCGTCCACCTGGCGGCCGGGAACGAAGGATTGCAGGTCAGCTGCCAGGCTTTCAGCTGACTGGCCGGTGATGAAACAGGCAAGATTGTAGGCGTGGGAACCGATGTCTCCGGTGGAGCCGCCTGCGCCCGAGCGTGAGGGGTCGGTACGCCAGTCCGCCTGTTTGTTGCTTTGTTCGACGGTCAACCAATCCTGAGGATATTCCACCTGGACGATGCGGATCGTGCCGAGGTCGCCATTCTGCACCATTTCGCGTGCCTGTCGGACCATCGGGTAACCCGTGTAATTGTGCGTCAGGAAAAAGAGAGCGCTGGAATTTTCTGCTGCCTTGGCGAGTTTCCTGGCGTCGGCGAGGGTAGAAGTCAGGGGCTTGTCGCAGATGACATGGATGCCGCGTCTGAGAAATTCCCTGGCAGCCGGATAATGAACATGGTTCGGGGTCACGATGGCGACGGCTTCAATGCCATCCTTCAGCCGGGCTTCGCGTTTGGCCATGTCTTCAAAAGACGAATAGATACGGTCTTCCTTCAGGCCGAGCGCCCGTCCGGACTCCTGTGCTTTTTCAGGCGTTGAAGAAAGTGCGCCCGCAACCAGTTCATACTGACCGTCAATCCGCGCCGCAATCCTGTGCACCGCACCGATAAAGGCGTCCTTGCCGCCGCCAACCATGCCAAGCCGGATGGGGCGCGCATGCGGGTTGTCTTTTCCTTCGATTGCCATCTGGCTCCTCCTGTTGGCGCCGCTGATACAAGCGCGCTCACACTGTAATCGATTACATTTCTATAGAGAAACCCCGTCCGATGGAAGCACTCGAATGCTGTTTCAGTGAACGGGGTGTCTGTTTCATGAGGGTATGATCTTTCTGTAGAGACGGGCTGACCGACCTGGCGCAGAGCGAAGCTTGTTGCGGGGTTATCCTCCCGATCCACCGGTGACCGGGAGTAATTCTGATTGATTAAGCTCAGTTGATTCCCAGCATCTTCCTGTTTGCAGCTTCGTCCGTACCGCCGTCAGCGAAGTCATCAAAGGCCTTTTCAGTGACGCGAATGATGTGGTCGCGGACAAACTGGGCGCCTTCACGCGCGCCGTCTTCAGGGTGTTTCAGGCAGCATTCCCATTCAACGACGGCCCAGCCGTCGAAGTCGTTGGCAGCCATCTTTGAGAAGACCGCTCCGAAATCGACCTGACCGTCGCCAAGAGACCGGAAGCGTCCGGCCCGGTTGACCCAGGACTGATATCCTCCATAGACACCCTGGCGTCCCGTCGGGTTGAATTCGGCATCCTTGACGTGGAACATGCCGATGCGGTCCTTGTAGATATCGATATTGTCGAGATAATCCAGGCACTGCAGCACGTAGTGGGACGGATCGTAGAGCATCTTGCAGCGCTGGTGATCGTTCAGCCGTTCCAGAAACATTTCAAAGGTGATGCCGTCGTGCAGGTCTTCACCAGGGTGAATTTCGTAACAGACGTCGACCCCCATGTCGTCCGCGTAATCGAGGATCGGTCGCCAGCGTCTGGCCAGTTCGTCAAAAGCGGTCTCGATCAGGCCAGCAGGACGTTGCGGCCAGGGGTAGACATAGGGCCAGGCGAGGGCGCCGGAAAAGGTCGCATGCGCCGAGATGCCGAGGTTTCGACTTGCCGCCAATGCCTGCTTTACCTGATCGACCGCCCAGGACTGACGAGCTGCGGGATTACCGCGCACTTCCGGGATTGCAAAACCGTCAAAGGCGGTGTCATAGGCCGGGTGAACGGCAACAAGCTGTCCCTGAAGATGGGTGGAAAGCTCGGTTATCTCGACCCCGTTTTCCTTTGCAGTACCGGCGAAGTCTTCGCAATAGGTCTTGGAACTGGCGGCCTTTTCCAGATCGATCAAACGGCCGTCCCAACTGGGAACCTGAACACCGGCATATCCGCAATCGGCTGCCCATTTGGTGATCGCGTCCCAGGAATTGAATGGTGCCTCGTCTCCCGCAAACTGTGCCAGGAACAGCGCAGGGCCCTTGATTGTTTTCATGAAATCCTCCCGATGTTGAGGAAAAAAGGGCCGGAACCCCATCGCGCAAAGTTCCGGCCCGAAGGTCACGATCCTGAAATCCACCGTGACCTGGGTGTCCCGAGATTTAGAAAGGAGAATCCGGGAAGTAGTAACTCTCGGCGTTTTCGCGCGTGATCAGCGTTGCGCCGAGGATGTAACGACCGGCAACAGGTCCGTTGGACTTGAAAGCGTTGACGGTCGCGTCCATGGCCGTCGCGATCATTGCCGGCGGATAAAGAACGTCGACCGGAATGAGCTCATCGCCGTCCATGATGCCCTTGATGATCTCCTTCATGCCGGCGCCGCCAACAACAAACATGCCATTCCCATCGCGGCCGGCCTGCTTCAGAGCAGCGACCACGCCAATGGCAATGTCGTCATCCTGAGCCCAGACTGCATCGATGTCAGGGAAACGGGACAGGAAGTCCTGCATGACTTCGAAGCCGTCATCCCGGTTCCAGTTGGCATGCTTATGATCAAGCACGTTGATACCGGAACCTTCAATTTCAGCCATGAAGGCGTCGAAGCGTTCATTATCGATGACGGTAGGAATGCCGCGCAGGACAACGATGTTGTCACCATCCTTCAGACGGCCTTTCATGTACTGAGCCGAAACGCGGCCCAGTTCCGGGTTGTTACCCGCAACATAGAGGTCCTCGATGCCCGGCTGGCTCAGACCGCGGTCGACGACCGTGATCCAGGCGCCGGACTTCTTGACGTTCAGAACCGGATCGGTGAGCGGCTCTGATTCAAAGGGAAGCACAACCAGCGCATCGATCTGGTGAACGGAGACCAGGTCTTCCAGGGCGCTTGCCTGTGCGCCGGGATCCGGTGAGTTGACCAGAATAAGGTCGACATCCGGATAAAGTTTCTCAAGGCGTTTTTCAGCCTGCTCCGCGTGCCAGTTCATGCCGGCTGCCCAGGCATGGGTCGGGGTCGGGTAGCTGACGCCGATCTTGATCTTGTCTTCAGCAAACGCAGAACCTGCAAAAGCAAGCATTCCGGTTACAGCCATCATTCCCAAAGTTTTTTTCATGAGCATTGTTTCCTCCTCCAATGCTGACGAGTGGACGCACTTCTCCCGTCCGGTGCGAGCCGGTTCAATATGAGGGGACGGGTCCCGGTTCAGTAGAGTGGCGTCAGGACTTTCCGCTCTTGCCGAGTTTCCAGTCACTGCGCTGCAGGAGAACCGCAACGATGATGATCAGGCCCTGCATGGTTCCGTTCAGGTAGTTCGAGATCATATCGGTGAAGTTCAAAATATTGCCGATGGTCGTCAGGATCAGTGCACCCAGGATCGTGCCGCCAATCCGGCCGTATCCACCTTTCAGCACCGTGCCACCGATGATTACCGCCGCGATTGCCTCCAGTTCCCAAAGCACACCGGTCGAGGCCGAGGCCGAACCGAGGCGGGGGACATAGATGATTGTTGCGAAGGATACACACAGACCCTGGATGATGTAGGTCAGCGTCTTGACCCGGTCGACATTGATCGCGGAGTACTTGGCGACGGCCTCGTTTGAGCCGATTGCCGTGCAATAGCGGCCGAATGCTGTCCGGTTGAGCAGCAGCCAACCGCAGATCGCAACCCCGATGAACACCCAGACAGGGAAGGGCAGACCCAGGAAACTGTCATAGTAGACGGGTCTGTAGGTGCCGCGAATGTCAAAGTTCAAGGACAAGGTTCCACCGTCGGCGAAATAGGTGACGAGGGACCGGTAGATCCCCATGGTGCCAAGCGTGACGATAAAGGCCTCGATCTTGCCCTTGGTTGTCAGGGCACCATTGATCCAGCCGGCACCAATTCCAAGCAGAATAGCGAGCCCGCAGCCGAGCAAAACCGTTGGAACTCCGGTCCCGAGCGTCTCGACGGCATTGTTCATCACAATGATCATGACCCCGGAAATCGCAGCGGCCATGGAACCGACGGAAAGGTCGATGCCGCCTGCGGTGATCACGAAGGTCGCACCGACCGCGATGATGCCGATAAAGGCCGAACGGGTCAGCAGGTTGGTCAGATTGCCTTCGCTGACAAAGGCAGGGTTCAACATAAATCCGATAATGCAAAGTATCAGCAGCGCCAGCGCCGGTCCGAGCGTCTTGAAATCGATGGAAAACCGTTTGGCGGATTTGGCCGCTGTTTCTTCGGATGCGGTCATCATGGTCAATGGAGTTCCTCCCGTTTCAGCCCGGCGGCGTAGCGCATGATTTCGTTTTCGTTGATGTGGTCACCGGTCAGTACCCCGGTGATATGTCCTTCGCGCATCACCACGACCCGGTGGCAGATCCCGATGATCTCCGGCATTTCGGAGGAGATCACCACGACGGAAACGCCTTCAGCGGCCAGTGCTGCTATGAAATGATAGATCTGCTGCTTGGTGCCGACATCAATACCGCGCGTCGGCTCGTCGATCACCACGATCCTGGGATCGCATTCCATGATCTTGGCAAGCAGCAGCTTTTGCTGGTTGCCGCCGGACAGTTTGCCGACGGTGACTTCGGCATCGCGCGCGCGGACATCGAACCTGCGAATGGCTCTTGTAAGCGCGTCGTCTTCCGCCTTGCGGTCTATGGAAAAGTTCCGCACGAATTTCGGCAGGGCAAAGAGTGTCAGGTTCGGCCGCATCTTCTTGTCGAGAAGCAGTCCCTTTTCCTTCCGGTCCTTGGTCAGATAGGCCAATCCGGCATCGCGTGCTTCTGCAACGGTCTTCGGAGCCGTCTGGCGTCCGAACAATCTGATTTCTCCGCTTTCAAACGGTGTGAGGCCGCAGACGGCTTCAAAGACAGCGGTTCTGCCGGACCCGATCAGACCGGAAAACCCGAGAATTTCACCCTTGCGCAGACCGAAACTGACATTGGAAATGCCTGGCGCGTGCAGGTTCTTGACTTCAAGAACAAGTTCCGCGTCGACGTCGGCTTCATGCATTGGCGGGTAGAGGTCGGAGAGCTCGCGGCCCACCATCATCTGAGCCATTGTATCCGGTGTCAGATCCTGTGAAGGCCGGGTATCTATCCACTGGCCGTCGCGTAGGATCGTTACACGATCGGCGATTGCCTTCACTTCGTTGAGTTTGTGCGAAACGAAGACGATGCCGACACCGCTATCTTTCAGCTTTTCGACCTGGCGGAAGAACACTTCCGTTTCCTCTTCGGTCAGAACAGCCGTCGGCTCGTCCATGATCAGGATGCGTGCATTGCGGCTGACCGCCTTGACGATCTCCACCATCTGCTTCTGGGCGATGGTCAAGTTGGAGATGCGGTCCGTCGGTGAAATATCCAGGCCGATTTCATCGAGGTATTTCTGCACCGTTCTACGCATGCCGCCACGATCCAGAAATCCGTTTGATCTCATCTCGCGGCCCAGGAAGACATTTTCTTCCACGGTCATCTGTTCTGCGAGATTGAGTTCCTGGTGAATGAGAACAATACCGAGTTTTTCGGCTGCGCCGTTCGGGGGAAGGGCGGTCTGCTTGCCGTCAAGCCTGATCTGGCCGGAGGTCGGATCATGGAAACCTGACAGGATTTTCATAAGCGTCGATTTGCCTGCGCCGTTCTCACCGATCAACGCATGAACTTCGCCCTCGCGCACATCCATGCTGACGCTGAACAGAACCGGCACGGGGCCAAAAGACTTGCTGATGTTGACAGCTTCAATGATCGCCGCAGGAGCGGACGCTTCCATCGACATTGATGATTCCTCCCAGGCGCCGGAACCCTCTTCCCCAAAGGCGCCATAATCATGATGTAAACGTTTTCATCGTCGATGTAAACCTTTACATTGCTGATTGTAAACCTTTTCATGAATCGCTTCAGGCACTATACCGCTAAGACAGTGTTGAGATTCATGCACTTAAATGGGCCCGCACTGCACACAACCTGAGGGCAGAGAATGAGTGAACCGGTGGACCGGCCGGCGACAATCGAAGATGTTGCAAAGCTTGCGGGCGTTTCCATCGCGACCGTCAGCCGGGCCCTGCGGTCTCCGGAAAAGGTTGCCGAAAGCACGCGGAAGAAGGTGACCGCTGCGATCGCCCGTACCGGATACACGGCCAATGCCATGGCGCAGAACCTGCGCATGCAACGCTCGCAGATGGTTCTTGTATTGGCCTCGTCCATCGCCGACCCGAACTTCGCCGGGATTCTGACAGGCCTGGAGAAGGCCGCCAATGATCGTGGCTATGGCGTTCTGATCGGAAATACGGAAGGCACCACAGGCTTGGAGCAGAACTATCTGCGTTTCATCTCAACGGGTATGGCGGACGGACTTGTGCTTTTGACCGGTCATGTGCCAGTTGCCGGTGAACCGCAGACGCCGCTGACCAATCTGCCACCCATTGTTGCCACCGAACGTCCGGTTTCCAACACCGAAATCAGCTATGTCGGTGTCGATGACGTAGCCGCTTCCAAGATGGCAACCGAATACCTGATCTCACTTGGCCACCGGCGGATCACCTTCATCTCCGGCGGGCCGGCCGACATTCGCAGCGATCTGCGCCACTCAGGTTACAAGCAGGGTCTGAAGGAGTCTCCCGAGAACCTGCGTGATTGGCGCATGGAAGGCGATGGCACCAGCGAAAGCGGCCGGGCTGCCGTCGAGCGCCTGTTTATCAAGGACGATCTGCCGACGGCCTTCTTCTGTTTCAACGACAACACCGCCATTGGTGTGATCTCCGCGCTGCAATTGCGGGGTTACCGGGTGCCGGAGGATTTCTCCGTGCTTGGGTTCGACGATATCCCGTTTGCCAACAATTTTACGCCTGGCCTCACGACGATCCGTCAACCGCGCCATCACATCGGTGAAAAAGCCATGAACATCCTGTTGGACCGCCTGGCAAACCGGTCGCTGATCTCGCAGTCCCATTTGCTTCACGGTGACCTGATCGTGCGGGAAAGCTGCGCGGGCGTTGCCAAGCAACGGCGATAAGAACAGGGCTGTCCGCACTCCATGTTCTCAAGGGCAAGCCTGAGAGCAGGCGGGAACAGCAAGGTTTCAGAATGGCGCCAAATGGCTGGAAACCTCATCAAGAAATGTGCGCGCCAGCTTCGACAAGCCCGTTTTCCCGGCATAGACGGCATAAAGGGATATCTCCGGCATATGCCATTCCGGCAGCACTTCGATCAGCCGGCCTGATTTGAGATCGTTGTTGCACAGCAGACCCGGCAATTCTCCGATGCCGGTTCCAATTCCGATCGATGTTTTCAGAGCCAGATAGTCATTTATCGCCAGGGTCGGTTCGAAGGGTGTGTCAAAGGTCTCCGCGCCCCTGGTCAGGTTCCAAACTGTCTTTTCCTGGCCTTGAAATCCAAAGCCGAGGCAGCTGTGTTCACTCAGGTCATCAGGTCTTTGCGGGGCCGGATTGACCGCGAGATAGGAAGGCGCCGCACAAAGCCTGTGCCGATGGCTAAGCAGCTTGCGGAGGACAAGGTTGGGCGCCGAGGGGCGGGCAACACGAAAGGACAGGTCGATCCTGTCATCGACAAAGTCCAGCATGCGTTCGCTGACCATCACCTGAACCCGGGCATCTGGCTGTTGGCGCAGGAAACGGTCAATGGGTTGCGCAAACAGGTACTCCGTCAGGTTTGGCGGAACGGATATTCTCAATGTTCCCGTCAAGCCTTCCCGTTGGCTTCGGATGACCTGATTGGCATAGTTCAACGCATTGATGCCTTTGCTGCAGAGGTCGAAATACGAGGAACCCGCTTCTGTTACCCGCAGGGGCTTGCGCGACCTGTCGAGCAGGCGGATCTGCAGTTCCTCCTCAAGTTCCGCGACTTTTCGGCTGACCGTGGACAACGGCATATGCAGGGTCCGCGAGGCGGCGGTGAAACTTCCCTGCCGGACGACTTCGACAAAAATCGCGATGGAATCCAGGTGCTGCATGAGTTCTCATATTTGGAATATTCCTTCCGATAATATGGGATATTCCAAAATATGGAAGATGATAATCTCTGGAGCAGGAAGCAGCTGACAGGGGTAGTTCATGCGCAATCAAGACAAGACGATCAATTACATCGAGTTCCCGCTGAAAGAGGCCGAACGCACAAAGGCGTTTTATTCCAGCGTGTTCGGGTGGACCTTTCAGAACTGGGGTGACAGTTACCTGAGTTTTGACGGTGCCGGTGTGGAGGGAGGGTTCAATGGCGAAGCAGGCACTCCGGTGACTTCACCGGGCGTTCTCGTGGTGCTTTATGCCAAGGACCTGGAGGCAACACTGCAGGAGGTGAAATCCGCCGGTGGAACCATTTTGCAGGAGCCTTACGAGTTTCCAGGTGGCCGCCGTTTCCATTTTTCTGATCCGAACGGCAACGAGCTGGCGGTTTGGACGGAGGTAAGCCAATGACAATCCTCATCTCGGGTGCAACCGGTACAATCGGGGCGGAATTGACGCGGTTACTCGTTGCGGATGAAGTGCCCGTCAAAGCCGTGTCTCGCTCGCCAGACCGGTCGACGAAAAACCTTGGCAAAGCCGTGGAGCCGGTGGTTGCTGATCTTGAGGATGCGGCAGCGCTCGAAAGAGCCATGACAGGCGTTGAGACGCTTGTTCTGATTACTCCGGCCGCTGCGAATGCCGCTCGGCAAGCAGCCTGCGTGATTAAGGCAGCGCGTCGTCACGGGGGCCGGAAGATCGTCAGAATATCCGCCATCAAGGCCGCCCCGGACGGACCAACCGACAATACCCGCCAGCATGCGCGGACCGAGGCGGATATCATCGCGTCAGGTCTGGACCATGTCATTCTTCGTCCGAACTACTTCATGCAGAACATGTTCCTGGCGGCTGAACAAGTTGCAAAGACTCAAGCTTTTTCGTTTGCGGCAGGGCAGGGGCGAATGGGAATGATCGACGCACGTGACATTGCCCTTTGCGCCAGACGCTGCATTCAGACCGATGACTGGAATGGTCAGGTGCTTGAATTGACCGGTCCCGAAGCACTCGGATTTGAAGAAGTCGCGGCACGTCTTTCCGAACTTATGGGCAATCAGATCAGATACGAGCCGATCTCCCCGCAAACAGCCCATGACTTTGTCGAAGGTGCGGGTTGGGGAGCGTGGATGGCATCGCTCACTCGGGATTACGGCGCAGCTTATGCCTCCGGCTGGGGAGACTTCACGACGGAATACGTGTCTGAAATCACAGGGCAGGAACCGCGTGATTTCGGAACATTTGCGGAAGAGGTTTTGCTCCCCAATTGGAACAAAGGCCGGCCCTGACAGGTAACAGGTGCGAACCTGATATGCCCGGTGGCAGGTTCGCACCGGTTGTTCAATCGCCGTTACCCGGCCTGCCAGACCTTGATCGCCTCCACCGGGTAGACCAGCATCAGGACGTTCAGTGTGAGGTTGTCCCGGATGACCCAGAGCGCCAGCAGTTCAAAGACGATTGCGGTGACGATCGTCACCCAGACCGGCATCCGCCAGGCGAAGAAAAAGCCGAGCAGCATCCAGAGGATGTCAAATACTGAATTGAGAACGCTGTCACCGGTATAACCGACAGCAATGGTCGCCTCACGGTAGCGGTCGATGATCCACGGGCTGTTTTCCGCAACTTCCCAGGCCGCTTCGATGAATATTGCCCCAAGCGCCCGCTCCCCGACCGTCCATCTCCGGAAAAGCAGCCACAGGAACCAGTAGAATATGAACCCGTGGATGATGTGCGAGAAAGTGTACCAGTCGGCAATATGCTGCGAGGAGCCGGAGACATCGCTCGCCGGCGTCCACAGGAGCACATAACCGCAGTCGCAAATGGGGATGCGCCCCATGGCCAGTAGTATGATGGCCGTCACGGCGATCATGCCGATACCGATGAGGAAACATTTGCTGCGGCTCAAGAGGCTCTCCCTGGACTGAAATGGGCGAATCGCAATTCTTTGCTGGAAATTTAGCAGAAACCTTTCTATGACCTTGCGCCAACGAAACATCAATCCGTCCGGCACTTGAAGATTGAAGTTGCGCCCCGGTTTCAGCCGACGCGTTTGCGCAACCTTGCCGGAACAGAGGATCAGGAGATCACTATGAGCCTCAACGGCGTGGCGCCTTTTCAAGCCCGGCGCACCTTCGCGATCATTTCCCACCCGGATGCCGGTAAGACGACACTGACGGAAAAACTGCTTCTGTCAGGTGGCGCGATCCGGGCAGCCGGTCAGGTACGCGCCCGCGGTGAGCGCCGCCGCGCCCGTTCCGACTGGATGAAGATCGAACAGGAACGCGGAATTTCGGTGTCGTCCTCGGTCATGACCTTCGAGCGAAGGGGTATTGTCTATAACCTTCTCGATACACCGGGCCACGAAGACTTCTCTGAAGATACCTACCGCACGCTGACAGCTGTTGATGCTGCGATCATGGTGATCGATGCCGCCAAGGGTATCGAAACCCAGACCCGCAAACTGTTCGAAGTCTGCCGTCTGCGCGATATCCCGATCATCACCTTTGTCAACAAGATCGACCGCGAGGGGCGTCACGCACTGGAGATCCTCGACGAAGTCCAGGAAGCCCTGGCGCTCGACGTTTCACCGCAAACCTGGCCGGTTGGCATGGGCTCGGACTTCTTCGGCGTCTACGACTGGCAGAAGAAGCAGTTCCATACGTCCGATGGCGAGCGCGGTGGACCTTACACCGAGACAAAAGATGTTTCCGGTCTGGACGACGAGGTGCTGACCGGCACAGTCTTCGACCGGATCATGGGCGAACTCACCGAGAATGTTGAGCTGGGCGCGGAAGGCTACGCCGAATTCGACAAGGAGAGCTTTCTTGAAGGTCATCTGACCCCGGTTTTCTTCGGCTCGGCTCTGCGCGACTACGGCATCGAGGAAGTGCTCGACTTCATTGCCGATTTCGCACCGCCACCGCATTCTCAGCCGGCGACCGGTGGACGTACCATCATGCCGGAAGAAGACAAGGTCACCGGTTTCGTTTTCAAGGTGCAGGCCAACATGGATCCCAAGCACCGCGACCGCATCGCATTCGTTCGCCTGTGTTCTGGCACATTCAAGCGGGGCATGAAGCTGAAACACGTACGTGCCGGCAAGCAGATCGCCGTCTCGGCTCCGATCTTTTTCTTCGCCGAAGAGCGCGAAATCGCGGACTTGGCTTACCCGGGCGACGTTATCGGTGTGCCGAACCACGGTCAGCTTCGCGTCGGTGACACACTGACGGAAGGTGAGAACATTCACGTGACCGGCCTTCCGGCCTTCGCACCGGAAATCCTGCGCCGCGTCCGGCTTTCCGACACCATGCGGGTCAAGCAGATGCGCCAGGGGCTGCAGGATCTGGCGGAAGAAGGGCTTGTTCAGATCTTCAAGCCGGACCTGGGCTCCAACTGGATCGTCGGCGTGGTCGGAGCGTTGCAGCTCGACGTTGTTGTTGATCGGCTGCGCGCTGAATACGGCACCGAGATCGGTTTTGAAACCGTGCCTTACACTACCGCACGCTGGATCGAGACCGACAGCCAGACACTTCAGAAAATGCTTGAAGGTCATCGTATCTCGATCGCCAACGATCGCGACGACAAGCCGGTATTCCTGTTCAAGAACGCCTGGGAAGTCGGTCATATTACTGAGAAATTCCCGGATGTGACCTTCCGCGAGACCCGCGAGATCGTTTACGAGGCCTAAAGGCAGGCAGAGATTCTGCCGCATTCGGCTTGCTTGTCCACATTGCTGAAGAATTGTTTCGCTGGCCTATGCCTGAGCCAGCGGAATTCTCATGTCGTGAGCTTGTTTCACTTCGCTGGTGTCCGGCTTTGGGCATCGGAATCGGTGGGCCGAATACTGTGGTCCCGCGTTGTCACTCAGACATTTTAGGCTTCGTTTTGACGATCATCAAACGTCGTTGAAATCGCGCTTTTTGCGTGATGGCCCTGCTTCGCGCTATCTTCTGGCGGGGGTTACGTTCCGCCGCCGGCTTTTTCCGGCGGTAAGCCGCAACAGCAAACGTGGTGCGAAATGGCTGATTACGACAAGAACCCCTCTCCCTATTTGCAGCAAGCTTTTTCAGACAACCCCTACCGATTGCTTGAATTGACAGTCTTCATGGAAGTTCTTGGGGATGTCTCGGGCAAGCGTGTGCTTGACCTTGCCTGCGGTGATGGCCGCCTGACGCGCATTATGGCTCACGGCGGTGCAGCGGAAGTGCTCGGGCTGGATGTTTCCACCGAAATGCTGGGCCGTGCCAAGGAGCAGAACGCGCCGGGAGAACCGGAGGCTTTTCCCGACAACGTCACTTACGGCGAAATCAGTGCCACCGATGACATGTTCCAATGGGTTGAACCTGCGGATGTCGTCACGGCCATGTATCTGTTCCACTACGCCCGCAGCATCGAAGAGTTGCATCAGATGGGCAGGTTTATCGGTCGAAACCTCGCAAAAGGCGGCCGCTTCGTGACCTATACAATCAATCCGGATTACGAATTCACCAATGCCCCGGAGGACATGGAAGCCCGCATCGGATTTCGATACGGCATCATTGATCCGCCTGCCTACACTTTGGTGATCAAGGACTTCGAAGTGCCGATCTGGCAATGGAGCCGCGAGGAACACGAAGACGCCCTGAAAGAGGGAGGTCTCGCCAATATCGAATGGCATCCATTGAAATTCCCTCCCGAAAAGCAGGATTTGAATGAAGACTGGGCCTGGTATCTCGACAATTCCAGCTGCATTGTTCTGTCAGCGGAAAAAACGGAGTAATTGGGGATTTCCCTTTTGGCCAGCCTGAGCCTGCTGGGTCAATGGACGGTGATGCCAAGGCTGCGGATGATGCTAGGCCGGGGATACCAAATTGGACTATTGTCGCGACAAAGCCCAAGACCTAATCATTTCCGGACACTCAAAAATGCCATTAGCTCTGCGCCAGGTAACTCCTGCCGATTGCGATCTCATCTGCAGGCAGCGGGAAGACATGTTTCGCTCCGCCGGCCACAAGGAGGAGGTGCTTGCGGAAATGGCCGAGCCCTATCGCATGTGGCAGCGGGAACGGCTTGAGGACGGCAGCTATTTCGGGTTCATAGCCGAAGAAGAAGGGATGCCGATCGGCGGCATCGGCCTGATGGAAGTTGATTTTCCTCCCCATCCGCTGCATCCGACCAGAGCAAGCCGTGGTTACGTGCTCAATCTGTTCGTCGAGCCTGAATGGCGCGGACAAGGTATCGCGACAAAGCTCATGCGCGCTGCCGAGGAAGCCTTCAGAGCAAGGGGGCTGTCCTATGCGATGCTGCATGCCACGAAACAGGCGCGTCCGATGTACGAGCAACACGGCTGGTCGCAGACACCGGAACTGGGTAAGCCTCTTTCCCTTGCCTAGATGCTGTTCTTTCATAGGCGTTTGACGGAACTGAGCGGTTTCCCGGAAGTGCGAGTGCCTCGCTATCCTTCTCCGTTTGCCACTGTTCCCGAAACCCAGAATTCGTTGCGCCGCGATTTGATTTGCCCGGCCAGAAAATCAACGAAGAGGCGGACACGGGCCGTGTTCTTCAGATCCTTGTGCAGAAGGAGCCAGATTGAGCGATAGGGAAGAGGTTTCTGGAATGGAGCCCTGATCAGGCCGGGATGGCGGTCCCCGAGATTGCAGGCAAGATATGCCATGCCCATTCCGGAAGCTGCCAGCGTAATCAGCGGAACGATGTCTGAAACCCGGTGACGCAGCTTTGCTTTCGGATAGCAGCTGTCCTTGATCCATGGAGCCGTCGTCTCGGTATCCGGTTCATGAAATCCGATGAGCGACAGTCCTTCGCCGCCATTGTTCCTGACCTTCTGCGCATAGTCTTTGGTGCAATAAGCGGCCTGGGACATCTGCACCAGCTTCCGTCCGACGACGTCCTCGGTCACTTCATTGGCAACCCTCAGACTGACATCTGCTTCGCGCCTGGTCAGGTCAACCACATTGTTGGTGAAGTTCATGTTGAGGTTGATGTCGGGATAACGGTCGGAGAAAAGCGCAAGGTCGTCCATGATGGACGTCATCGCCAGGCCATGGGGCAGGCTGATATGGATCGTTCCTTTCGGGACCGCGTCGCGTCCGACAATCACCCGCGAGGCAGCCGTCATTTCTTCTTCGACACGCTCCGCGTAGGGAAGAAGATCCTCGCCCAACTGGGTCAGGACAAGTCCGGACTTGGAGCGGTCAAAGAGCCTGCTGCCGACACGTTCTTCCATCACCTCGACACGCCTTGCCAGGGTCGTGTGATTGGCACCGATGCTGTCGGCGCCGCCCCGCAGTGTTCCGGTGCGGGCGACCGCCAGGAAATACTTGAGGTCGTCCCAGTTCAGCGAATGGCTTTCCTGCTGCGTCATGCGATTGGGTCTTCCGGTTCAATATTGAAACACGATGTCCAATTTTGCCCCTCTACAGATCAAAGTTCAACCACTCTACCTCTTGTGCATCGTGATCGATGTAGAGGGAAAACCAACATGAAACCGATCCAGACCGTGTTAATCACCGGCGCGAATGCCGGCCTCGGACGTGAAGCAGCAAGGCAACTGGCGCTTCATGACGGTATCGAAAAAATCTATCTGGGATGCCGCAACGAACTGAAGGCTTTTGCCGCCAAGGCAGCTCTGGAAGCTGAAACAGGGCGCAAGATCTTCGACATCATTCTGATGGATATGAGCGACCCGGCTTCCGTACGAAAGGCGGTCGCTGACTTGGAAGAGCCGATTGACGCGGTCGTACTCAATGCCGGTGGCATGGGCGGAAGGGATCCTGCTGCCAGGACCAAGAGCGGCGTCACGAGCATCTTCGCGGTCAACGTTCTCGGTCACGCAGTGCTTGTCGACGAACTGCTTGAGCGGCAACTGCTTACTTCCACCGTTCTTTATGCGGGATCGGAAGCGGCGCGCGGAATCCCGAAGATGGGGATCGCCCGACCGGTTCTGGAAACGTCCTCGGTGAACGAATTTGCCTCCATCGCCGACGGTTCGAAGTTCAATGCCAAGAGCGACCCGCTTGAACTCTATGCAAATGTCAAGCTGGTGGCGGCGTTGTGGATGAGCTCAATGGCGCGCCAGCATCCGCATATCCGGTTCGTGACCATGAGCCCGGGCGGCACCACTGGCACCAATGGCATGGATGACCTGCCGTTCATCAAGAAGCTGTTTTTCAAGCATGTCGGCTGGGTTCTCATGCCGCTCTTCGGAATGATGCACGGTCTCGAAGTCGGGGCGAAACGCTACGTTGACGGTCTTCTCAATCCGAAATTCGAGAGCGGGCGCTTTTACGCAAGCGGCGGCGGCTCGCCAACGGGACCGGTGGTCGATCAGACGACCATCGCAGCCGATCTCGACAACGCGGCTTTTCAGGACAATGCCAAGCAGGCCATCCGCCTCTTCGCCTGAGACGCGTCTCAACGACCTTTCCAAAGGAGACTAAAATGGAAATGACTTTTCAAATTCTTGTCGGTCTGGCGAGCGCTTTCTTGCTCGGTCTTGGGTTGATGTCGATGTTTGCGCCCAGGAAGATGGTGGGTAACTTCGCCGTCGAACCGCTTGGGACTGCAGGGCTCAGCTCGATCCGATCCGTGTTCGGCGGACTGTTTCTTGCCTGTGTCGGTATGCTGGTGTTTGGCTTGGTGAGCGGAAAAACTCTGGCTTTTGTGGCGGTGGCTATCGTGATGGGCGCGGTGGCATTCGGCCGTATCGTCGGAATCGTCGCAGACGGCGCGGACAAAGCCGTCGTCCCACCGCTGATCGTGGAACTGATCATCGCAGGCGTGCTCGTGGCAGCATATCTTCAGCCGGTTGCGGCCTGATTTTCCCGGCAATCCAACTTGAAAATCGAATGCGGCGAATGATGTCTCGCCGCATTCGCTTTCTCTAAAACGCAGTCCATGAGAAAGCTTCGAACGCAACAGCAACAACGGCACAATGTGAGGCACGTCAGATGATAGGCTGACGGCCGGATGAAAAAACGGGCATTTGAGCCTCATGCCGCAGCGATGGTGCGACACTTGCTTGACATATACTTCCACGAGAGTGCCAAATTAGGAACTATTGCGATTTTTATGGATACCGGGCTGGGATCACTGCGACGATGATTACATTGCCGGAACTTGCAGCCGATGCGCTCGGTGATTTTCTGACCAGCTACGTTCAACGCCGGTTCGGTCAGTCGGAACCGGAACTTGCCGAAATCGTACCGTCTGTTGCGCGCATTGCTCTGGAATGCATCGGCAATAGCGATGCGCTCTACCACAACATTGAGCACACCATGCTGGTGACGATGGCAGGACATGACATCCTGCGCGGTCGTGCACTGCACACGCATATGGAGCCTGCCGACTATGCGCATGTGATCGTCGCCTGTCTGACCCATGATATCGGTTATGTCCGGGGGATCCTGCCAGGTGATGACGCAGACGGCTTTGTGGTGAACGAAGCCGGTGACAAGGTGCAACTGCCGCGCGGCGCTTCCGATGCCTCAATGACGCCCTACCATGTAGATCGTTCCAAGCTTTATATCTTTGAACGCATCCAGAACACGCCGCTGCTTGATCCCAAAAGGATTGCGGATGCTGTCGAAGGCACCAGATTTCCAGCCACATTACCTGATAAAGGTGAGAAACTTGGCGTAGACGCGACGCTCTTGCGGGCGGCCGACCTGATCGGCCAACTTGGAGATCCGCATTACTTTCGCAAGGCAAACGCCCTCTACTATGAGTTCGAGGAAGCAGGGCTCAACAAGGAACTTGGCTATGACACCGCGGCTGACCTGGTGCACCGCTATCCGCAATTCTACTGGAACAGTGTCGCGCCCTATATTCAAAATGCGATCCAGTATCTGAAAGTTACGGCCTCCGGCCGGCAGTGGATTGCCAATCTTTATTCAAATCTCTTCCTGGCTGAGCGGGACATGGCGCTGCACGGACCGCAGCGATAGCAAGCACAAGCGTGTCCGGGAGACGTAGGCATCGGTCGTACCGGTAATCGGGGCGAACAACGATTTGTCGTCAATCGTCCTTCTCTCCGCGTTTCCGCGGCGTTATGCTTCGGAAAAGTTACAATGTGCTGCTTGAACAACCATGCTTTTCATTCAGAATTTCAATGCTGAAAGTCTTGCCGACAGTACCGTCAGTTTGCTGGCTGCCTTTGTCCTGGGAACACTGATCGGCGCCGAGCGGCAATACCGGCAGCGCAGCGCGGGTCTCAGGACCAATGTTCTTGTCGCGGTTGGGGCTTCAGCTTTCGTCGATCTTGCGCTGATTGTGGCTGGAGCAGATGGCGCGTCGCGCGTGATTTCCTATGTCGTTTCCGGTGTCGGTTTTCTTGGAGCCGGTGTCATCATGAAAGAGGGTGGCGATGTCCGCGGCCTCAACACGGCCGCGACCCTGTGGGCTTCGGCAGCAGTCGGTGCGTGTGCGGGAGCGGACTTTATTGCCGAAGCCATCCTGGTGACTGCGGTGGTCATTGCCGGCAATACGCTTTTACGGCCCTTGGTCAACGCGATCGACCGTGCTCCGATCAGCGAAGGGCAGAGCGAAGCGATCTACGAAGTTTACGTTCTGGCTGAAGCCGGCAAGGCTTCCGATGCACGCGAAGCCGTCTATACGATCCTGAACCGTTCCCGCTATCCGGTTGCCCATATCGAAATGGAAACGATCGGGGAGGGCGTGATGGAAATTGTTGCGACCCTGGTCAGCCAGTCCGTCGATGCGGATGAACTCAAGAACGCCATGGCCGAACTGAAAAAGGTAAGTGGTGTAAGCCGGGCGCGCTGGGAGGTCAGCACAAGCGAATAGCAACCCTTCTGACCATCCATTCCTCTTTGCCAATGAAAATAGATTGAGAGATAGACGTGACGGAAAAGAGCACGACATTGACACCACGTTCCATTCTCGCGGCAACGAGCGGTAACGTTCTGGAATGGTATGATTTTACTGTTTATGGCTTCCTGGCGCCTACATTGGCTGCATTGTTTTTCCCCTCCACGGACAAACTGGCATCACTTCTGTCAGCCTTCGCGGTCCTGGCTGTCGGATATGCCGCAAGGCCCATTGGCAGTATTATTTTCGGCCACATCGGTGACCGTGTTGGCCGAAAGACGGCTTTGATGATCTCGGTCCTGGCTATGGGAGGCGGTTCCCTGGCAATCGCCGCATTGCCGACGTACGAGCAGATAGGCGTGGCCGCTGCAGTCCTTCTGGTGTTGATCCGCATCGTTCAGGGAATTTCGGTAGCGGGAGAATACACCGCTTCCGGCGTTCTTCTGGTCGAACAGGCTAAGGAAGGCCGACAGGCTCTGACCGGAGCATGGGTGGCCTTTGCCATGATGTGGGGATGCGTCTTGGGGTCTGCAGTTCCGGCCGGCTTCAGTTCCATATTGACCTCCGAGCAAATGACCGAGTGGGGTTGGCGATTGCCATTCCTTCTGGGTGGCCTGGTGGCGGCTTTCAGCGCTATTCTGCGTCGAAACCTGACCGAAACGCTGATCGACAAAGATTGCGAGGAAGGAGTTTCACCGGTCTGGCAAAGCATCCGGGATCATTCCGGTTTGATCGGTCAGATGGTCCTGCTGCTGATCCCGACGTCGGTGATCTATTTCGTCATTTACGTTTATGCCGCGTCCTACTTGAGTTCCGAACCCGGTTTCACCTCTGCGGATGCGCTGGACATCACCACGGCCAATCTGATCGTCATGGCAATTTTCATTCCGATATGCGGTCTGGCCGCGGACAGGTTCGGTCTGAGGGCCGTTTTCCTGTCAGGTGCGATCGGAACATTCGTGCTGGCCCTGCCATGCTGGTGGCTGATGCATCGCGATGACCTGATGCAGGTGTTCATTGGTCAATTGGGCCTGACATTGGCAAGCACTGCCGGCTGGGCTTTGTCCATCACGGCCTTGACGCTCATGGCGCCTGCGCTTCTTCGCTGTAGTTCCGTCGCGCTCGGTTACAACATCTGCTTGGCGTTGTTCGGTGGAACCACACCGATGGTCGCAACCTATCTGGTCAACCGAACGGGTGATGACTATGCCCCGGTTTACTACATTTTGTTTGCGGTGCTTCTGTCTCTTCCAGTGATCTGGCGTCTGCCCAAGCTGATCAATCGCATGTCGCCTGAGTTGGAGGTCAGATCGACGAAGGCTATTCGGAAATCTGCAACCTGACACCGGTAAAGTCATAGCTCACCGGATCTCGGACAGTTTCAGTGCTGTCTGGTGCGGCATCAATGGACAGAAACTCCACGGTTGTGGATCCCGTCACGTCGCCGTTTTCAGGATTGGCATCGGCAAGAGTTGTGATCCGGGCCATGTACCGGTTGTCGTCAGCATTCGGTGATGTGGTGAAGTCGAACATGACGATCTTGAGTTTGGCTTTTCCATCTGTATGTCCGAGACATCGCCAACTGCCGCGTCCATCCGAAAACGGCTGATATCCGGCAACGCCGCCCTCGGCGGAGTCGGTGACAAAGGCATGCCCGCCATTGGTTAGCGCGATCAGCCCCCGGTCCACCCTTGTCTTTTCCTTAATCTTGACGACCCGCTTTGTCAGATAGGTGCCGACCGCACTCAGGCACCCACCGATATCCGGGCTGATCTCTTCAGCCTGAGCGGGGAAACTCGCAATGGAAAGGGCTGCAAGCGAAACAAGGGCCTTCGTGCTGATCATCACCATAACTCCCAATCGCAATTTCCGGAACGGACCTAGCATAGCCCAGTCATCCAGGGTTGCGAAATCAGGGCAGACAAGAAAGGCGCCGGATTTCTCCGGCGCCTCATGTAAACCTGACTTGGTTCTGATCTATTCAGGAAGCTCGTGCGGATGGCAGTTCTATGTCGATGCCCAGTGTCGTGACATCGCCATCCCGGTCCATTTCCAACCTGACGGCGTCCGGATCGATATCTATCTTCTTGGCCACCACCGCCAGAATTTCCTCCCGGAGGCTTGAGATGAGCGCTGCATCGGTTCCATTGTCGGCCCGCTCATGGGCCAGCAGAATCTGCAGCCTGTTCTTGGCAACCGAAGCACTTTCGTTTCTCTTGCCGAAGAAGCTGAGGATGTTCATGCAGCCCTCCCTTTGAAGAGCTTACCGAACAGGCTCTTCTTCTCTTCGGGGATGGTGACCGGCAGCTCTTCGCCCAGCAACCGGCGAACCGCTTCCGTGTAGGCTTTCGCCGGCGCCGAATTTTCATCCGAGAGAGTAACGGGCAGGCCAACGTTGGACGCTTTCAGAACGTCCTTGCTTTCCGGCACAACGCCGATGAGCGGCACGGAGAGAATATCGACAACGTCATCTGTTGCCAGCATGTCGCCTGTCTTGGCTCTGTCCGTGTCGTAGCGGGTGATCATCAGGTGTTTCGGCATGCGTCCGCCGTCTTCTGCCACCTTGGTCTTGGCATCCAGAAGACCGATGATCCTGTCGCAGTCGCGTACCGAGGATACTTCCGGATTGGACACGATGATGGCTTCATCCGCGTGGCGCATGGCAAGGGTTGCGCCGCGTTCGATCCCGGCGGGGCTGTCGCAGATGATCCAGTCGAAATACATGCGCAGTTCGTTGATGACGCTGGCTACACCTTCTTCCGTCAAGGCATCCTTGTCACGTGTCTGGGAAGCCGGCAGAAGATAGAGGTTGCTGAGTTTCTTGTCGCGGACGAGTGCCTGCTTGATGGAGGCTTCACCCCGAACCACATTGACAAGATCGAACACAACGCGGCGTTCCGCACCCATGATGAGATCGAGATTGCGAAGACCGACGTCGAAGTCGATTGCGCAAACCTGGTAACCTTCTTTGGCTAGCGCCGAGGCAATGGCCGCGGTTGTGGTCGTTTTCCCGACCCCGCCCTTGCCTGACGTGACCACAACGACGGTAGCGTTGCTCATGGTGTTTGTCCTGTTTTTGTTTTCGGCACTGGCCACTTTCTGTGCGCCAGGGCAGGGGTTAGTTCAGTTCTTCGAAGACCAGCGTTTCATTTTCAAAGCGGATCTGAGTGGGCGCATTGCGCAGAGACCGGTCGAAATCGTCCGCGACTTTGTAAAGTCCGTTGATCGAGACCAACTCGGCATCCAGCCTCGAACAAAAGATCCGGGCGTCGTCCTTGCCCGCAACACCCGCAAGCGCCCGACCGCGCAGGGCGCCGTAAACGTGGATGGATCCACCGGCGATAATCTCCGCGCCGGAACTGACGGACCCAATGACGGTCACGTCACCATCCGGGTGCAAAATGCTCTGACCGGATCGAACCGGTTCGGTGATGACGATAGACGCTTCATTGTCGAGAGCTTCGGCCTGCGGAGCGGTTTCTTCCGAGGCGCCATTGGCGGACGGTCCGTTGGCACTTGTCTTCTTTTTCTTTGAAGAAGTCGTGCCTTCGGACTGCTTTGCTTCAGCCCCCTCGTTCGACTTTGAAGTCTCTTTGGAAGGGGTTGGCACTTCCACTTCCGAAGCCAGTCTGCCACCGGAGAAACTTGGCGGCATACCGGGTTTCAACCGGGTTCCTGCGACACCGTCAATTCCCATGACCCTGATTGAACGCTCGGACAGACCTGCAAGCAGTTTTTCCAGGTCTTCGATCGGAATTTTGCTGCCACGAACATCAAGAACGATCGGCCGGTCAATGAAAAAGCCGGGTGAGCGCAAGATGATGCGGTCAATTTCCCGGAACCAGTCCTCGAAGGGTGGTTCGGGTGAGAGCACGATGGCAATAAAGGATTTTCCCTTGAACTTCATTTAAGAGGTCCGACGGCATCATTTGTTCAGTTGATTTGGTCCTATAAACGTAACATTAACCGAACCTCACATTTGGGCAGTCGGCCGTTTTCCACCGATATCAATTTTCACATGCAATTTCAGGCAATTGGCGGTTCCGGTGAGTCGATGAGGAAAAAGGTATTGCCCGTACCTGCAAGTTTTGACAATGCGCCTTGTGAGAATCAATCCCGTGACAAAAAGTGAACTCCTTCGCCACGACATGAGTTAACTAATTTCTTGTAAAGGGCTGGAAATTTGTCATATTGCAATGCACTATAACCTGTCGGAAGTGTGAGGCGCTGAGGCGTCTTGGGGATGTGCATGAGTAATTTCAGTGACATAATGGGTTATGTCGGCCTCTCGACGGGGGAGGCGGCCGCTGCTCTGAATGTATCGGAAGATGAAATTGTTCGCTGGTGCAGCACGAGTGATGCGCCACCTTTGCATATTTGGCAAAGCCTGGTGCGTATGCTCGACGAAATCCGCTACTCCGCCGAAGAAGCTGCCAAAGGGGCCGATCTTGACCACCTGGATGCATCAGACCTCAACAGCGTTCAATTGATGGTTCCGGGGCAGGCCGCATCTGAATTTGCCGGCCCCAAGCGGGCGGCGACCGCGCTTGCCGTGGCCGCATTGGCGCGCGTGTTCGTCTGACCCTTTTTCTGCCGTTTCGAACGCGACACAGTGAACGCGGACCGGAATGAGGTCTGCTCTCTCTGTTCGATCAAGCGTCCTGAAGGGACGCGGCAAGATATTCGGCAAGGGCTGCTTCGCCGACCGGTTTGGAGAGCATCGCGAACCGATTGCGATAGGCGTGCGACACCGGCGCCCTTTCCGGCAGGTGCCCGGAGACGACAACCAGTTTGCAATCGCCGTGCCTGTCCAGAACCTGCGGAACCAGGTCCCATCCGGAATGGCCATTGTCGAGTTGCAGGTCCGTTACGACGGCTGCAAGCGGTTCGCCCTGCCTAATGATGGATTGAGCTTCGTCGAACGTGTGGACTGCCGTGACCGAATAGCCAAGCTTTCTTAGTTGACCGGAAATGACATTTGCGGATTTCCGGTCGTCGTCGACAACCATAGCCTGCCCCCGGAGACAGGGCGCAGGGGAAAAAACGGACGAGGTTTGCTGCTGCGGAAAGAGCAAGGTCACGCAGGTACCCTGATCGGGCTGGGAGACGATCTGGATGGATCCTCCCGACTGGTGTGCAAATCCGTGAACCATGGACAGACCGAGCCCCGTGCCTTCACCGTCGGGACGAGCACTGAAGAAAGGTTCGGCGGCCTGGCGGAGCGTGTCTGCGTCCATGCCGCAACCGTTGTCCTTGACCGAAAGCGCAATTTTTCCGTCCGGTTGCCGTGCCACGCCGATCTCTATTTGCCCGTCATCCGCAATCGCCTGACCGGCATTGACGCACAGATTGAGGATTGCACTCTCCAGCTGACCCGGATCGATCCTGGCCATCAACGGTCCGTCCTCGCAATTGATGACGAGGTTCACGGTCTCCGGCAACGCCATGGAAAGAAGGTCTTCCATCCCTTCGGCGATGGCCGCAATGTCCGTCTCCTGAGGGGCCAGATGCTGTTTGCGGGCAAAGGCCAGCAGTCTTTCAATCAGCGAGACGCCGAGTTCGACCGCATCATTGATCCTGGCACGGAGCATGGATGCTTTGGGCGACAATTCGCCCTCCAACATGTGCAGGTTGCCGGAAATCGTCGAAAGGATGTTGCCGAAGTCATGAGCGACTTCGCCGGTGACCTTGCCAAGACTTTCGACACGCCGGATTTCCTCCAGACGTTCATCTATGCGTTTGCGCTCGGTGGTTTCCGAGAAAAGCCAGACTGATCCATCATCGGGCAGGGCGGACTGGCGTACCTCCAGAACATTCCCAGCCGGGCTTGCGTATTCGCCGAACCCGGCCCGGTCGTTTTCATTGGCTCTGCGTTCAAATGAGGAACGTTCGATAAGTTCGGCAAGCGTTAGCCGATTGTCACCGCTAACCGGATCCAAGCGCAGGAGTTCGCGGACACGTCCGTTCTCGGCGATGATCTGACCGGTCGGAGACAGGACCGCAACACCGTCGCTGATGTTCTGAAACACCGTGATGAAAAGCTCGTTCCGCCGCCAGACTTCCCGGGTCTTGCGCTCCAGTCTCAAGGCATTGGAACGGAACTTCCGGAAGGCTTCCGACAGCTGGCCGATTTCGTCGGAAGCGCTTGTCTTCTTGGGAAGCCGGGCCTTCAGGTCACCGGCTGCGAGGCGCTTCATGACGTCCGTGATCTGGTGCAGGTTGCCAACCACGTAGCGCGAAACGAAAAGCGCTGCGCCCGCGGCCACGATCATGCTGATGGCGGTCAGGACGAGAATAACCGCCTTTGCAAACGTAATGCTTGTTGTCGTCTGATCTCTGGAAACCTGCAATCTGGCTCTGGCGTCAGCAACCTTCTGCAAGGCATAGGCGTTCACCTGGGCGACTTCCGTACGGATCCGGAAAAGAGCATTTTCCGCATCAAGCCTGGCGGCAAGGTCCGAGAAGCGGAGCGAAAACAGATCGCCTCTCTTGCGAACGACTTCTTCAACTTCAGTCAGAGCCGCAAGAACGTGAATGGGCTGGTTGACACCGATGTCCTGCCTGATGCGGCGATAGGTGCGCTGATGGTCGCCGATCTTGATCAGTTCCTGGCTCCGCAGTGCGCCCATGGCGGTCATGACCAGCTGTTGCAGCGAGGACCAGCTCTGTTTGTTCTGCGGTGGTTGCTCGGGGGCCTGTGCGAGCCTGCGGAACCGTCTCAGAAGCCGTTCCAGGTCCTGATCAATCAGTGTCAGCGTGGAAGCGGTCTTGCCCCGTGGATCCATCACTGTGACAAGGTCGAGGATTGCCGCTCTGATGCGGGCGAGGGGACGTGCGAGATCCGGATCGTTTCCGCCGAGTTCCTCGATCCGTTCGAGCATTGCGAGAATTTCCATTGCCTCGCTCTCCAACTGAAAACTAGGTCCAAGCGTCATCAGAAACGGTGCGGACGTTGCCAGCTGGGATGCGCTGCCGGATAGTTCCAGAGCGTTGGATACTTCGGTCAGAGTTTGGTCATGAAACGTTCCAAGTTGCTCTTCCGCATTGTTGAGCGTGATGAGGGAGATTGTTCCAACGACCAAGATACCGACCAGCAGCAGGCCGATCGCCGAAAGCAGCAAAGACCGGATACTGGGCTGCCGGAGACGGGCGGTGCTCATGGCCTGTCCGCCTGAAGAACGAAAATATAGCCTTGCGCCCGGCGTGTCTGCAGATGGACCGGCTTGGACGGAACGTCTTCGATCTTGCGGCGCAGTCTCAAGATCAGGACATCGATTGTTCTGTCCACATATCGCTGCATGTCGCTGCCGATTTCACGCATCAGGTCCGTCCGGGGAATGATGCGATCGGGATTCTTCACGAAATACTCCAGCAAGACGTATTCCGCGTTGGTCAGTGGTATCTCGTCACCGTTGGGGTCCAGCAACTCCCGTCGTTTCAGGTTGACCCGCTTGTCGCCAAAGGTGATTTCATGGTCTTTGCCGGCCTTGGCCGAAGCCGAGACACCATGACCGTACCGCCGCAGCACCGCACGGATGCGAGCGACCAGTTCTCGTGGATTGAACGGTTTCATCAGATAGTCATCGGCACCCGTTTCCAATCCGATGATCTTGTCGATTTCATCGCCGACGCCAGTCAGCATGACGATGGGAAGCTCGCTGGATTCACGAATATGAATTGCCAGCGTGAGACCGGATTCACCTTTGAGCCGCAGGTCGATCAGCGCCAGATCGTAGTCCTGCAGGCTGCCTGAAGACTTGAAACTGTCACTGTCGTGAAACGCGACGGGAGCGAAGCCGCTTGCTTCCATGAGAGCGGAAAGCGTTTCGCGCACATCCGGATCATCATCGATGATGGCGATTACCGGATTTTGTGCGTTCGCTTCCATGATGCAGCTCTTTTGCAGGTTTATTGAGCTGTCTAACATGAAGAACCGGCCGGAAGACCAGAATTTAATTACAATTGTTTCAGTACACGCGTGAGCGTTGTAACACTGTTAACGAAAAAGCCCTGAGCGGGCTGTTCTGTTAACACTTCCCTGCTCGTTTTCCCGCGCCGACTACCGCTAGGCTTGCCTCGGTCCTTCAAGGAGCCTTCGCAACTCATTGCGAGGCCAGAACGATCCATTTGGGAGGAAATTATGAAGAACTTGCTGGCCCGGCTCGGTTCCGCGGCTTTCGTAACCGGTTTCGCCGTTTCGTCTGCATATGCCGCGGACTGTGCGAACCAGGGTGCGCTGGACACTATCTATTGTGACGCCAATGGCGACCTCGTTGCCGATGCGCCGACCGATCCGGCCAAACTCACCAATCCCGACACACTGGTTTTTGCCTATACTCCTGTCGAGGATCCTGCGGTCTATGCCGACATCTGGGCACCGTTCATCGATCATCTGGAAAACGTGACCGGCAAGGACGTTCAGTTCTTCGCGGTTCAGTCAAACTCGGCCGAAGTGGAAGCCATGCGTTCCGGCCGTCTGCACATTGCAGGCTTTTCGACCGGACCGACGCCATTTGCAGTGAACCTCGCCGGTGCGGTGCCGTTTGCGATCATGGGCAGCGAAGACGGCCAGTTCGGTTACCGCCTGCAGGTGTTTACGCAGGCTGACTCCGATATTCAGAAGCCGGCGGATCTTGCCGGTAAACGCGTTGCCCACACGTCTCCGACTTCAAACTCCGGAAACCAGGCCCCGCGCGCTCTCTTCCCTGCGCTCGGCGTCGTGCCGGATCAGGATTATGAAGTCATCTATTCCGGATCACACGACCAGTCCATGCTGGGCGTGGTTGCAGGTGACTACGACGCTGCACCGGTTGCCTCCGAGGTTGTGGAACGCATGGCGGATCGCGGGCTTTACGACCCGGCAGAGGTTCGCCTTGTCTGGGAGAGTGACCCGTTCCCGACCACGTCCTTCAACTATGCTCACGACCTGGACCCGGCACTGGTTGAAAAGATCAAGGAAGCGTTCTTCAGCTTCGACTTCAAGGGCAACAAGCTCGGTGAGGAATTCGAAGGCGTAAGCAAGTTCGTTCCCATCACCTACAAGGACCAGTGGGCCGTAATCCGGCAGATCCAGGCCAGCAACGGCGTCGAGTACACGCCGCAAGGTCTTGCCAAATAAGAAACTGGCCAGTCGGCCCGCCGCACTCTGTCTTCCGGCGGGCCGCTCCAAACGGGGTAAATCATGCTTACAATATCAAGCCTTGTAAAAAGTTATGGGGCTGGAGATCCTGTGTTGAAGGGTCTGAACCTTGAAGTCGCTGGCGAGCAGGTGGTCTCGGTAATCGGCTCGTCCGGCGCAGGCAAGAGCACGCTGCTGCGCTGCATCAACCGTTTGGTTGAGCCCACCTCCGGAACGATCACCCTGAACGGCACCGAATTTACCGCACTGGGCAAGCGTGACCTGCGCGTTGCGCGCCGGCGGATCGGAATGGTTTTTCAAAGTTTCAATCTGGTCGACCGCCTGACGGTGATGGAAAACGTTCAAAGCGGACGACTGGGGTACATTTCCACATGGGCTGCGCTCAGCCGCCGTTACCCGAAGGAAGACATTCAGCGTGCATTCGAGCTGATGGAACGGGTTGGTATCGCGCACTATGCGGACAAACGCGCCGACGAGCTCTCCGGCGGCGAGCGCCAGCGCGTCGGCGTTATCAGGGCGCTGATGCAACAACCGGAAATTCTGCTCGCGGACGAGCCGACCGCCTCGCTTGACCCGAAAACGTCCGAGCAGATCATGACCCTTCTGCGGGATCTGGCGAGCGAATTGAAGCTGCCGGTCATCATCAACATCCACAACGTCAACGAAGCAAAACAGTTCAGCGACAGGATCGTCGGCATGCGCTACGGCCGCATTATTTTTGACGATCTGCCGGCCGCGCTTACCGATGAAGCGATGCACGAGATCTATTCCGGCATTCCACATGCCGACCGTCAGGTTGAAGGTGCGGCGGCATGAGCGCGGCACGGGATCACTGGCGCAAACAGCCCTTCATAACCAACCCGGTTCTGCGATACGGTCTCTATGCGGCAATCGCATTCTATGTCGTTCTCACGCTCGCGACCCTGCCTATCGACTGGGATCGTGTCGCACAGGGCCTGGCACGTGCCGGCAGGATCTTTGGCGGCGCATTTCCTCCAAGCTTTCAGCGTAGCGAACTGCTGATCAACGGTTTTCTTGAAAGCCTGAAGATTGCCATTCTTGCGACGGTTGGCGGGATCTTCCTGTCGATACCGATTGCATTCATGGCGGCCCGGAACATCGCGCCGCTGCCCATCTACTATCTCGGGCGGGCCATCGTCATTGTCGCGCGCAGTTTTCACCCGGTGATCGTGGCGATCGTCTTCGTGAAGGCGGTCGGGTTTGGGCCTTTTGCAGGCATTCTGACACTGATTGTCTATTCCATCGGGTTTGTCGCAAAGCTTCTGGCCGAGCGTATCGAGGAAATCGACCCGGGCCCCGTGGAAGCAATGAAAGCCGCAGGTGCTCCGTTTCTGTCCACTCTGGTCTACGCCGTCGTTCCTCAAATCATGCAGCGCCAGATCGGTCTCGGCATCTATCAGCTCGACAGCAACCTCAGGGCATCCGCCGTGGTCGGCATCGTTGGCGCCGGCGGAATCGGGGCCACTCTGGCAAATGCCTTCGGCCGTTATGACTATGACTTTGCCCTGGCCATCACGATGGTCATCGTTGGGGTCATCCTGATTTCCGAAGCCGTCAGCGGTGCAATCAGAAAGCGGATCGCATAATGGAACAGGTTCATCTTCAAGAGTGGGCGAGATTTACGCCACAGCAGCGCTTTCAACGCTATGCGATATTTGCATTGACCGCTCTCATCGTGGCTTGGGCCCTGAGCAGCGTGAACATCATCTGGGAATGGGTCTGGGACGCTCCGACCCAGATGGGTGACCTCTTCAGCCGTATGGTGCCGCCCGATCCAACCAACCTCCAGCAGATCCTGGAGGCCTTGTGGGAAACGGTGAACCTGGCGACCATTGCGACGGCGCTTGCCGTGGTTCTGGCACTGCCCGTTGCCTATATCGCAGCTCAGAACACCACACCCAATGCAGTGACACTCTGGATCGGCCGGTTCATTCTGGTCTCGTCCCGCTCGGTCAACACCATTATCTGGGCACTGTTGTTCGTCGCCATTTTCGGGCCGGGGGTGGTGGCGGGGATCGTCGCAATCATGTTCCGCTCGATCGGTTTCCTGGGCAAACTGCTCGGTGAGGCGATCGAGGAGATCGATCCGAAACCCGTCGAGGCTCTGCAGGCATGTGGCGCATCCCACTTCAAGGTCGTGCTCTACGCGATCGTGCCTCAGGTCCTGCCGACTTTCTTTGCCGTCAGCATTCTGCGCTGGGACATCAACCTCAGGGAGTCGACTGTTCTGGGGCTGGTTGGAGCAGGGGGGATCGGCGTCATCCTCCAGGGTGCCATCGACACGTTCAACTGGCAGGAAGTGTCCACGGTTCTTCTTGCCATTATTGCGCTCGTCGTGGCCGGGGAAGTCGTTTCCTCCTATCTGCGGCGCAAGATACTTTGAAGCCGCGAATGAAATCTGCGCACAGGAGTTTCATTCGCCGAAGCCAATAGATGCAGTCTTTGATCTAAGGCACTGTCATAACGGCAAAAAGGCAGCGGGAGCCAACCGGTTTCCGCTGCCTATTTATTGTTGCGGGCAAGCGACAAGACACAGGAAATCGCCACAAACCACCTGTGCGACCTTGCACTTTTTCATTATTCGGAGATGATCCGAAAGAACTTCTGCTTCTGCCGATGATTGACTGCAAGGATCCGGAGCAACGGCTCTGCGGCCGTATCGCCTCCAGGAATTTAACGCCTGCGCCGTGTCAGTGCTGCCGGCGACTACCACAAAATACCAAAGGCCGTGCCTATGACTGAAACGTTCAAGGGATTTGTCGCTGCGCTTCTTGCGTTTGCATTCTTTTCCACCCACGACGCCGTCATCAAGTCGCTGGGTGGCACGTATCCCGTGTTTCAGATCATCTTTTTTTCCATGCTTTTTGCCTTTGTGCCGGTTTCCATGATCATTCTTGCCGACAAGGCCATAGACAATTTCCAGCCCCACCATCCCTGGCTGGTTCTCCTCCGCTCGGTCCTGGCCATCGTGTCCATGTCTTGCGCATTTTATGCCTTTACGGTCCTGCCGCTTGCAGAGGTCTATGCGCTTTTGTTCGCAATGCCGCTGATCGTCACTGTCCTGTCCGTTCCACTTCTGGGAGAAACGGTGAGGGCACAGCGGTGGGCTGCTGTCGTCATCGGCTTGATCGGGGTTCTGATCGTGTTGCGTCCGGGAATGACGGAGCTGTCGTTCGGTCACATCAGCGGATTGACGGCAGCCTGTTCCAGTGCCCTGTCCTCAATCCTGACCAGGAAACTCGGGGGAGAGGAGCGCTCGGCGGTGCTCATTCTCTATCCGATGATCCTGTCGATGCTTGCGATGTCGACGACGCTGCCGTTCGTTTACAAACCCGTGGCCCTTGAAGATCTCGGGTTGATGGCGACCATCGGATTTCTGTCCGTGATTGCCCAGCTGTTCATCATCGGTGCCTACCGCGCGGCGCCTGCGGCATTCGTTGCGCCTTTGCAATACAGCCAGATCCTGTGGGCGACCTTTTTCGGAGCGCTTTTCTTTTCCGAAACACCGGACTTTTACGTTGCGCTCGGTTCCTTTGTGATTATCTCGTCCGGCCTGTTTGTTGTCTGGCGTGAAAGCCGGGAAAACGTCTCCAAACGCACACCCGTTCTGAAGACTGCTAATCCGCGCTTCGACACGGGGCCGCAACCGAAGTGATGCTCTTGGGCTTCGGGGAACAGGGGCTGGCAAGTTCGCCTAGTCCAGCTTCTTTTTGAATCTCAGGGCTGCGACGAACATCCCGAGCACAAAGAAACCGCACATCCAGAGCACATCGCGATGCAGGTCCAGGATCGTCGCATCCCGCAGCACGAAGCCGCGGATCATGCGCATGAAGTGGGTCGCGGGAAAGATTTCGGCGATGTACTGGGCAATCAGCGGCATGCCTTCATAGGGAAACATGAAGCCGGATAGCAGGATCGACGGCAGCAACACGAACACCGTCATCTGGGTCGCCTGCAGTTGACTTTTGGCAATGGTCGACATGACCAGTCCAAGGGACAGGCTTGCACCGATGAAAAGAAGGGTTCCGATGAAAAGGTCGAGCGTTCTGTCACCGAAGGGCACATTGAACAGAAGATGTCCCAGTCCGAGAATGATGACCGTTTGCAGGAGGCCGATGAAAATATAGGGGATGATCTTGCCGATCATCAGCTCCATCGGCCGGACAGGCGTGTTGATCAGCATTTCCATGTTGCCGCGTTCGCGTTCTCTCACGATCGCAGCGGACGTGAACATGATCATGGTCATGGTGAGGATGATCCCCACCAGACCGGGCACGATATTGATGGCCGTGCGTTGTTCCGGGTTGAAGAATAGCGCCACTTCAAACGTGGCGGTGGACCTGTTTGGCGGCTGCCGGTTAAGTTCGGAGAGCGGCATGCTGCGCAGAGATTTGATGGCCCCTGCAATCATCGTGTCAGATCCGTCGACAATCCATTGTGCGACCGGCCGGCTGGTTTCCTGATCTGTCGATGGTGGTGTTTCGAGCCCTACCGAAGGCGAGCGGACAATGCGTTGAGACAGATCATCCGGCAGGATGAAGGCGGCGCGTACGCGCGCCGACCGGATGGCCTCTTCGGCTTCCTGAACGGATGTCAGGCGTTCGGTGACCTTGACTACCGTCGTCGCTTCCACGATCTGGATGAGAATCCGGCTGAGGGCAGTCTGGCTCTGGTCGACCACTGCGACTGGGATGTCGCGGACATTGGTGTTGATGGCGTAGCCGAACAAGATCAACTGGATCAGCGGGATCATGATCACCATCCCGAAGGTCATTCGGTCCCGGCGCAGCTGGGCAAGTTCCTTAAAGAAGACTGCTGAAATGCGAGTAAGGGATCTCATCATTGGCGACCTTCCCCAGTCGCGGTTACGAACACGTCTTCCAGGTTCGGCCTGACCTTCTCGATGAGGGTGGCGCCGTCTGTTTCCGGTTTCGCCTTAAGGAAACCTTCCGGGTCGGGAACCTCGTCTTTCACCAGAACCCGCAGCCGGGCACCCAGCTGGGCGGCTGCCATGATGCCGTCCGTGCCCAGCAGATGCCGACGAATATCGCGCAGGTTCGGCCCCTCGATTTCGACCACGTTGGCTCCCATGGCCGCCATCAGGTCTTTCGGCGCACCGTCGGCCCGTTTCTGACCGGCCTCCATGATCGCAATCTTGTGACAGCGTTCAGCTTCGTCCATGAAGTGCGTGGTAACGACAATGGACGTGCCACCTTCGACAAGATCGAAAAGTTGCTCCCAGAAGTGACGGCGGGATTCCGGATCGACGGCAGATGTCGGCTCGTCCAGAAACAGGAGTTGAGGTTCGTGCAGCACTGCGGTTGCAAGTGCTAGACGCTGCCGCTGACCTCCACTCATCTTGCCGGCAAAGCGGTTCTTGAGATCCGTCAGGGAGTAACGCTCCATGACTTCGCCGATACGCTTTTTTCGCTGTTTGGCGGGCATGCCATAGATGGTCGCCATGAAATCAAGGTTTTCCAGGACCGTGAGATCGCCATAAAGCGAGAACGCCTGGGTCATGTAGCCGATCTTGTATTTGAGGGTTTCCGCATCCTTTGGGACTGAAAGACCAAGAACCTCAACAGTGCCTTCTGTCGGCGTCAGCAGTCCGGTGAGCATGCGCATTGCTGTTGTCTTGCCACAGCCGTTCGGGCCCAGAAATCCGTAGATCATGCCGCGCTCGATCGTCAGGTCCAATCCGTCAACCGCCCGGAAGTCCTTGAATTTCTTGACCAGCCCTTGGGCGCGGACCACGATGTCGGCAGCGTCCCCGCTCACGGCAGCATCACCTGGGCCGGAACTCCGTTCGGCAGGTTGGAGGCGCTGTTGGGCAGCTGCACTTCAGCCACATACATGAGGCGGGCGCGTTCCGATTGGTTGAGCGCGTAATAGGGCGTGAAGGAAGGTTCGGAACTGATCCAGCGCACGGATCCTTCAATTGGATCGTCCAGGCCATCGACCCTGACCTGAAGCTTGTCGCCTTCGTTGATCTTGACCCTGTGCGGCTCGGGAACATAGACCCGGGCATAAGGAGCATCCCCGGCAAGCAGCACTGCGACCGGGCTGCCAACGGTGACCCTTTCGCCAAGGTTCCAGGGCAAGCTGTCCAGCACGCCATCGCGTGATGCAGTAATCGTCAGGTCGGACAGGATCTTTTCCTGGGTGGCAAGGCTCGCTTCGGCCGCAGCCAGTTCGGCGCGGGCAATATCAAGATCTTCCGGGCGCGTCCCGGTGACCAGCTCCTTCAGCTGTTCCTCGGCGCTCTTCAGGCTGGCCACGGCTGCGTCACGCGAGGCGCGCGCGCTGTCGAGTTGAGCCTGGCTCGTTGTGCCGCGACCGGTAAGATCCTTGTAGCGTTGAAACGTTGCTTCCGCGTCGACCAGCTCGGCCTTGGAGCCGGCGACACTTGCTTCCGCCTTGGCGATGTCTTCCTCCCGGGCGCCGTTTTCCAGCTTCAGCAGATTGGCCTTGGATTGCTCAACTTCGGCGCGGGACTGGTTGACGATGGCCTGCTGTTCATCCGGGTTCAGCTGTGCCAGCACGGTTCCTGCGGAAACGAACGTTCCCTGCGGAACCGGGAGGGCGACAAGAATTTCATTTGCAGTTGCCGTAAGCGCAACCCTGTCTCGTTCCAGCGTGCCGAGTGCGACATTGCCATCTTCGCCGTAACAAGCCGCCAACAGCAGGCAAATGGTAGCAACCCGGGTTGAACGAAAGAGCGTCGCAAGCATGAATTCCTCCAGAGGATCAGCAACATGGCGCAGATGAGGCGCTGGATGTCCGCTACCTTAGCGCGCTTGTCTGCCCGGCACCATCTCTGCAAATGAAAAAGCCGGGCAGGGCCCGGCTTCCAGAATTTCCTGAGATCGACTGCTTCAGCTTGCGCGCTTGAAGATGTTGTACCAGCGCTTTTTCGGCACCTTGATTGCGCGCTCCAGAACTTCAGCGGCATAAAGGGAAGCGTTCTCCTTGGCCTTGATCAGGCCGGACACCTGGGACTTTTCCAGATCCGCCAGACCCCCGCCGAATTCGAACAAGTCCCGGAAGGCAGCACGTTCGACGATGGGCGTCATCAACACGTCGATATTCTGGGCGGAAAGGAAGTCCTGCACGGCCTTCATTGCACGGGTGGTCACAGCCGCATTCGTGCGGGTCAGCACCACGCAGTGCTTGATGTCGTGACGGACGATCTTTTCAAGCTTCTTGATCAGTGTCAGGATCTTGGCACCGCCCCGGGCATCCATGGAAGACCCCTGGATCGGCACAACCACCAGATCCGAAACGGAAAGCGCGTTGGCGACGATAAGGTTTTCCGTTCCCTCCAGATCAACGATCACATAATCCGAGTGTTCGGCAGCAAATGTAATCTGCTCGGTGATGGACGCCGGTGAAATCTCGCTGATGACCGAAATTCCCGGGCACTTTTGCGGCAGCTCGTACCATTTCGAAATCCACTTCTGCGGATCTGCATCGAAGATGGTGACACTTTTTCCCCGTGCGGCGACTTCTGTCGCCAGCAACAAAGCAGCAGTGGTTTTACCGGCACCGCCCTTTGCATTTGCGAAGGAAATGACTGGCATGTGGGCTCTCCTGACCTTGCCGTGCATCGTCTTTTGAAAAGTCTCTTCCGGACTTCTCTGTTTGGCAGTCTGGAAATTTTATGGTTACCAATTCCTTAAATTCGCAAATTGGAAGGAAGTTATTCAGAAGTCATAAAGTTTTGTGGATAAGGCGCGTCGAAGTCTTGGTACAAATCGCGAGAGTGCTGGTTCGGTGAAGGTTTTGTTTACTTTCTCTCCGGTCAAAACCTCCCGAAAACTTGGTCTTCAATCCGGATATCCAACAAGGGAGCGGATGTAATTCCTCTCTCGTTTTGCTTCGCATGCCGATTGCGTGGGCGGCGGGGTCTGCGTAGGGTGTGGACTGGTTTTGAACAAGTGATTTGCCCGAATGAAGGACGCCTGATGCTGTACCGGTTTCTGACAGCCCGACCGGCCCGTGTTGCACAAGGAATATTGTTGTCTGCCGCTGTGACACTGGCGTCAGCCGGAACAGGTCATGCCGAAGCGCTTAAACCCTACAAGGACCGATTGTTCCGCTACAAGAAGGTCACCGAAACGCTTTACAATGGCGATTTCATCGTCGTCGAATATTCAAAGCAACGGGACTTGCGAGACCGGGACGAAGTCGACGAGCGCCGGGTCTACGGCAACTACGTTTCCTACAAGCCCAAACGCGGGCGTGGCAGTGCCGAGCTGAATGCCAATGGCCGCACCATCAGCTATATGGGAACGGGCAAGTGGAAGGGTGGCGCCAAGGCGATCGTCATCTACATCCACGGTCAGGGTGGCAACCGCTTTCAAGGCATGAACGACGTTTCCTTCGGCGGAAATTTCAACAGGGTGCAAAACCTGATGGTTCGCAACGGCGGTGCCTATCTGACTGTCGATATCAAGGATTTTGGCAAACGCGGTACGGCCGATGTTGCGGCTCTGATCCAATATCAGAAACAGCTGTCGCCGGGAGCGAAGGTTGTCGTCGCCTGCGGATCCATGGGCGGCATCATATGCTGGAACCTGGTAAAAAGCGCCCAATACTCCCGTTTGCTCAACGGTATCTTGCTGCTCGGTTCTCCCAAGGACCCCAATTTCCTGTCCTCCGGTGCACTGTCGCGCAACGTGCCGATCTATATGGGGCAGGGAACCCTGGACAGGGTCTACAACTGGGAGACCCAGGCCAACTTCTACAAGCAGATCAAATCGCGTGCACCGAACTACCCGATCAAGTTCACCCTGTTCGACACCGGTACGCACGGGACACCTATCCGCATGACCGACTGGCGACTGGTGCTGAACTGGATGCTTGGTTGACCTCGCACCAGAAAGCTGACGACCCAGGCTCTTCAGCAGCGCTGGCCTAAGCTCGACTTTAGGTTGTTATGAAAGCCTCGAAACAAAGGGCGTGGCTTGTCGCGTCAAAGTCGTAGATTTTAGGCAAACGATTAAGTGATCCAGTCATTTCTCGAAGTGGTTTAAAGACCGCGTTCGATGGTCCGGAGCACGCGGAAGCGTGTCTTTCCGGTACTGCCTCCCAGAGAGATCACGAAGGGCACCAACCCGTGCTTGGAAGTGTTGGCATATCCGGCCAGCGTGCGCACACCGGGGATCGTGCCTGTCTTGTACCGGGAACCGGCCCGGGTCTTGGGGAGGAGCTCGGCATGCGGAGCAAACTGTTGCAGCACTTTGGCCAGGCCATATGTCGAAAAACGGTTTTCGGGGCTGATGCCCGAACCTTCCTTGAGTTCGATGGCCTCGACAATGTCGTGTTCGGCGAAGACCTTCTCAGCGATTTGCAGCGACTTCTCAAGGCTGACCGGCCCACCGAGACGATATGCGCCAATTTCCAGAAAGATCTGGTTGGCGATGTAATTGTTCGACCCAAGCATCAGCTGAGTCAGGATCTCCGAAAGGGGGCGTGACTGGTGGTGCACATGAACAGGTGCCAGGTTCTCTGGTACGGATCCGATTGATATTTCGCCTTCAACGCTTCCGCCGGCTTGCTCGACAAAGGCGACGAGAAGCTCGCCGGCGTACCGCACGCCCACAGAAGGATCTTCTTGGGCAAGGCTAATACGGCCGCGTCCTTTGGGGCCTCGCTCGCGGAACTGACTCACCGCCAAAGGAGTTATCGGAGTTTGTTTCTCTGCGGAGCGGACGGAGTTTCCGCGGCGCACCGCATGGATCGTGTTGAAGTTTACTGCGAGTGCCGAGTTTAGGGCGTCATACGCCTCGTCGGTGTCTTCGATACCAGGGATGCGAAGATCTGCAGGGTAATAGCTTGTGTCTAGAACAAGACTTGTAAACGGCTCCTTGCCGGTCACGGCGACAAGTTCGGGTGCGAGCAGCGCGAGCTCTTCGGAGACAAGGAAAGGGTCGCCGCCGCCGCGAACATACAATACCCTGTCGCTGTCCAGGTAAAAGTGGGTTTTGAACCGGTAGTCGGCGCCCAGGACCTCCAGGGCCAACCATGCTGTGACGACCTTCGCGACAGAGGCCGGAACGAAGTCCTGGTCAGCGTTTTGTGCCACCAAATCGTCGCCCTCTTTATCCAACACGAGCACGACACCCGAAGGCGCAACGGCCGCGACCTTGTCTTGGATACCAGCCAGGGCCGGTTTGGAAAAAACAAAGAGAGCAAGAGTGAGAGCAAGCAAGCGCATAGAGGCTCCAGTCAGCCACTGTTCATGCGGCTGGTGAATTAGACGAATACCGAGCGAGCATCATCCAACACATCGCCGATTTACGCCACGGAAATTGTGAGGTCCGGTCCAACTTCACAAGTCACTTGGAAATTCGATTGATTGCGAATGTTCCTTGTCAAAAGCGAACCTTCCTCACTTTGCGACATTCTGCATTGCGGCTCTGCAACAGAGTACGTCCTGTAAATGTGCCCATCACTCAAGAATGTTCGGCAATTTTTTTTGGGGGGGCGGGAGCAGACGGACGACTTGGCCATTGTTTGGTCCAGTCCATTGCTTACTCCAAAGTTCTATCTCTTTTTAAGATAGGTAATAATTAAACATATCGCAGTCCTGCTTGTAGAAGCGTTGCTGAAACAGGAGATTGCACCATGACCAGGAAGATCACCATCATCGGCGCCACAGGCCATCTAGGGCATCGGGTAACTGCCAAACTTGTCGAAAAAGGCACTGAAGTAACCGCCATTGTACGAGACCCGGTGGCCGCAGAATCCAAGCTGCCTTCCGAGATGCGTCTTGTTCAGGGTGACGTGTCGGATCCGTCCAGTCTGACGGCAGCGCTGCGGGGAACTGAAACGCTCTATATTACGCTGAACACGGAGTCGCTGGACACGTCACAGCCCTTCCACACGGAACGCGAGGGCGTGATCAATGTTGTCGCTGCAGCACAAGAGGCGGGTGTTCAGCACATCATGCAAATCGCAGGCGTCGACTACATGCATCCCGAATTCTCGACTGATGGCATGGCCTACGGTACGAATGCTATCCGAAAGGGTGGGATCGATGCCATTAAGGCGTCTGGCATCCCTTTTACATTCTTCTATTGCTCGTTCTTTCTCGATTCCCTGACCAAACTACTGATGGACAACCAACTGGCCGTTATCGGAAACCACGTTCATCCGATCTGGTTCACCAACTCGAGCGATCTGGCGGATCTGGTCTTTAATGCCATTGGCAACGAAGCGGCCAAAAACAAAGAGTTTGCCGTGCAAGGCCGGCAAGCCATGACCTATTCAGAGGCGGCGAAGGAGTTCCTGGGAACATTCGCCCCCGAGGCAGAAGTCATTCAATTGCCGATGGAGGCGACCGGCGAGATGGGGTTGCCTGAGGAACAGGCAATTTTTATCGAACATGTGCTGACATTCGTGCAGCAATTGCGGGAAGAGCAGGTGAGCGGCGAAACCTGGAAAATACTCGGGACGCCAAAACACACGATTTCGTCCTTTGCCGAAGAGCTTCGCAGCGATACCTAGGCATTGGCGGAATTTTTAATGATGGCGTTTTCCGCCAGGCTTTCCAGGAGCTTGGCGGTCGCCTGACCCATTGGCCTTTGGAACGACCAGATTAAATCAACGGCGCGCTCGGCATAGGGTTTGGTTTCAAATTGCAGCGGAAGTATTTTCAGCGCACCGGTTTGAACAAAGACATCCACCGCATGTAGTGGCAGCGCCGACCACCCCAAGTCGGCCTGTACAAGATCGACCGCCTCCGCCGCGGTGCTAACCTGCCAGATAGATGACGATGCCTTGAGGATCGCACTATTGGGATTGTCGGCTTCTATCAACAAAATCTGACGATGCAGGCGCAACTCTTCCCAAGAGACTGAAGGTCTTTGCGCCAGCGGGCTTTCCGGATGGCCGACGCAGACCAGTTTGAGTGTACCCAATGAGCGAAAATCCAGCGCCTTGGGGATACCTTCCGGCTCCAGAATGATACCGAGATCCACCACCCCTTGACCGATCAAGCGCTGGATTTCTTCAGCGGCAAAAGATTGGATTTCAACATCAACGGATGGGAATTCAGCACTCAAGTCGCGAATGATCTCACCCAGGTTTGCCAGCTTGATATGCGGTGCCATGGCAAGCGTGATGCGGCTCTCAAGGGGTGCGGACAGCGCATCGGCGATGGCCAGAAATCGGCTGTGCCGTTCCAGCAGAATTTCGGCCTGAGAGATCAGCGCATCCCCCGCGGGGGTCAACGTCGGATACCGCCGGCTGCGGTCAAAGAGTTCAACGTCCAAATCGATCTCAAGATTTGCGACCAGAGTGCTGATCACTGATTGTGCCTTGTTGCATTTTCGGGCCGCTGCCGAAAATGACCCTTCCGTGTGAGTGGTGACAAATGCCTCCAATTGCTCGAATGACGCGCGCATTTCGATCCTGATCTATCAATCATTCTATCTATCAAGGCTATGGTATATGCCTTTATTAATCGCTTCAACCGGGTGAAACGTCAGCTCAGAGTGGGATGAAGGAAATCAATCATGAAATTTGCCGGCCGAATGATTCATGCGGTGTTGTATGAGATCTTTGCACTGCTGAGCATCGCCTTGCTGCTGCCGATAATCTCGGAGGTCGACGTGCAGAAATCGCTGATCCTGGGGGTGTTTTTTTCGATGGCGGCGATGCTGTGGAATGTGGTTTTCAATTTGACGTTTGATTGGTGCTTGGCAAACATCAGAAAAGACACGTACAAATCCGCTGCGGTGCGGGTGGTTCATGCATTGCTGTTTGAAGGCACCTTTGTCGCCATCACCTTGCCAGTTCTCGCCTGGGCCATGGGCCTGACATTGTGGGACGCGTTGCGGCTGGAAGCGGTGCTGATTGTGTTTATTGTCTTCTATACCTTCTTCTTCAATATCGTGTTCGATTGGTCTCACGAGAAGCTTTCCAGTCAGACGAGACCGTGATCTGGATATTGCGAAATGCCAACTGTTGGCGGAGGTCGCAGCGCGAACGACCGCTTCGTCCACGCAGCAAAACGCGGTGAATGACAGTTTCAATCCCGGAGCTACGGATGCTGGGGGGAGCATGAAAGGCTGCGTCGACGAATTCCTTCATATTCACTTGAGCTTGCGCGTAATCCTGGCGATGCACAACTGAGGCCGTTCAGAACCCACTATGTTGCAGTTCGTCGCTTCGAAGGAGCGAACCCCTGCTGATCACGAGTTCACAGCATTCAGTGCAATTCTGTTTCCTTCGCTGTCCTCGATCTCTGCGACAAAGCCGGCCGTTCCAATATCTTTCTTAGGGTAAAGCACTGTGCCGCCCTCGGCTTGAGACAGTCGCAGCACCTCGTCGATGTCGTCCACATCGAAGTAGAGAATGCAGCCAGCGAGCGAGGGTTTGTAAACATCGCCTTTCACCAGGGCACCACTTGCCCCTGGACGATCATCGGCACGGGGAAAGAAAGCCATCTCGTATCCATCGACAACCCGGCGATCGAATTCGAAGCTGAAGACACGCTGATAGAACGCGACGGCACGATCCATATTTGTGACCGGTATCTCGAAATAGTGTACTGGGTTTGTCATGCATCGTTCTCATTAGAAAAGCAGATCCAGGGTATCTTCCTTGCACAAAGACGTCTCATACCGCTGCCGCATGAATTGACGGGCATGGTTGTTTGAAGCAATCCAGCAATCCAATGATCGCGAGAATTGCTCTTTGGCGTTTCGTAATGACCTTGAGACAAGGAGCATCACCTATCGCGTTGAAATTCTTGATTTCAGGCAGCGATAGGTGATGCTTTCTTTTCACGAAATGCTTCAGGCCACGGCCGCGGGATCCAGGAAACCACCGGATTGTCTGTTCCAGAGCTGGGCATAAACCCCGCCCTTTTTCAGCAACGTCTGGTGAGAACCCTCTTCTATGATCCGCCCCTGATCCATAATGATGAGCCGGTCCATTGCGGCGATGGTTGACAGGCGATGGGCAATTGCGATCACCGTTTTGCCCTTCATCAGATCAAACAGGCTCTCCTGAATAGCGGCCTCGACCTCGGAGTCGAGCGCGGATGTCGCCTCGTCCAGAACCAGAATCGGCGCGTCTTTCAGAAGAACACGGGCAATGGCAATCCGCTGACGCTGGCCCCCTGACAGTTTGACACCACGCTCGCCGACATGCGCGTCAAGTCCGCGCCGCCCCCTGAGATCCTGAAGTTCGGGAATGAAGGACATTGCGTGGGCCTTTTCCGCTGCCAGCAAGGCGTCTTCCCGGCTTGCGCCGGACCGGCCATAAACGATGTTTTCAAACACCGAACGATGCAGCAGCGAGGTGTCCTGGGTCACCATGCCGATTTGCGCCCGCAGGCTGTCCTGAGTGACAGCGCCGATGTCCTGGCCGTCAATGAGAATTCGCCCGCCCTCAAGGTCGTAGAAGCGCAACAGCAAATTGACCAGGGTCGACTTGCCGGCACCGGACCGCCCGACCAGACCGACTTTCTCACCGGGTTCGATCCTCAGGGACAGATCGTCAATGACACCCTTGTCCTTTCCGTAATGGAACCGAATACCGTCAAAGACAATCTCCCCTTTGGGGACTGCCAACGGCTTGGCACCTGCGCGATCCACCAGCGCGTGAGGTTGAGAGATCGTGTCCATGCCTTCCTGAACCGTTCCGACATTTTCGAAGATGTCGGTTGTGATCCACATGATCCAGGCGGACATGTTGACGATGCGCACTGACAGCGTGATGGCCAGCGTCAGCGAACCAACCGTCACGAGACCGCTCTGCCACAGACTGATCCCGAGCGCACTCAGGGACGCAATAAAGACGCCGTTGACGATCCAGAGCAGAATGACCATTTGCGACAGCGGCCGAAGTATGTCGTAAAACTTCCTTGTATGATCCTCCAACGACTCGCGGGAATAGGCTTCCTCTTTTCGACCCGCTGCGAACAGTTTGACGGTCAGGATGTTGGTGTAGCTGTCAACGATCCGTCCGGTCAGGCTCGAGCGCGCTTCGGACATGATGGCCGAGCGCTCCTTGATCTGCGGAACAAAGTAGCTGAGCAGCGCCACATAAATAATTAGCCAGCCAGCAAGCGGCGCGATCAGCCAGGCGTCGACACCCGCAAAGAGATAGATGGCCGACGCGACGTAAATCAGAACGAACCAGATGGCGTCGATCAGTGACACAACGGAACCGCGCAAGGACGGACCCGTCTGAATGATCTTGTTTGCTATCCGCCCGGCAAAGTCGTTGTTGAAGTAGGATAACGACTGTCCCAGAACGTGTTTGTGCGTCTGCCAGCGAATGAGGTTGGTCATGGCAGGCTCAATGATCTGGAACTTGATCATCGTGTGACCCGCGCCGAACAGGGGGCGCAGCAGCACAACCACCACCAGCATCCAGATCAGTTCGTCGCCGTGATCCGTCAGCAGTTGATCGGGGCTGGTCGTGTTCAGATAGTCAATGATCCGCCCCAGGTAATCGAATATGGCAACCTCGATAATAGAAACGACGAAACCAAACGCCATGAGCCATGCCAACGGCTTCCAGATTTGGCGAACGAAATGCCAATAAAAAGCACTCAGATCGGAAGGCGGTGGCGTTCCGTCATGGTGCTTGAAGGGAGAGACGATATTTTCAAGATAAGAGAAGACCGCATTCATCGGTCCGGTGCTCCGTTAAAGGTTCGAGATTTGCGAAAAAGTCGTACCGGCACGGAGTTTCTCATTTGAGATTCGGGTCGCGGGCGGTACGGATGAAAGACTGATACCGACACGGGAACCGAACTTGGTCTGCGTGTCGGTCTATTTGAGACCGAAACTCTGCACAGTGACCTCTTGCGTTTAGATAACTATTGATAACGAATGTGGCCGGACACGCCTAATGCAAGCGCGCTCAGACACCGTTACATTATCGGATGTTTTCGACAGATCAAGCTGAGAGTGCCAAGGGGCGGGCTCGTCCGACGTGCACGTGTTAATTGTGTCACACTTGCGAGGCAACATTAAAATGTATCACTTTCAAACACTCCGGATTTTGCTTTTTACGAGCCTGTAACTGCCGCAAACTGACCGGGCTTCAGATCTACAATCTGAATATGCAATTCAGGTGCAATCTGTTCCAGCTTCTGAATAGCGGTTTGACAACGCACGATTGTTGTTTCAGGGGCCGTGATGCTAGGATAGCCCGGAATTTTCGCATCGGTGCGGTCTGAGGTTCATGTTGATCTGATCTTAGGGAAGTAGGTAACGCGCGTGTGTTGTGCCCTCATTGAGGGCTTGCCATTTTTTTGAACGAAGTGGGGTGTGAGACTGTCTGGCAGACAAGCCAGCGGCAAGATAGCGCTAGCAAAAATTGATAAGGGAAGAGGTGAACATGTCGGATCAAAACGAGATTGAACAGGCCGATGAAGGCTTTTTCGAAGCATTGAACGAGATGTTCGCAGGCAACGTCAAACGGATGGAAGACCTTTGGTCACACGCTGATGACGTGATCTACATGGGGCCGGTGCCGGAGCTCTTTCATGTTGGCTGGAAAGCGATAGATTTGGACTGGATCGTGCAATCAAAGACCCATTTGTCCGGATCCATTAAAGTGATCAACCGGCACGTGACGGTTGGAGACGGCCTGGCCGTTGTCCACCATATCGCTGAAGTTTCCGGGCAGGGACCGGATCACGGGACGTTTCGGATGCGTGGAACAAATGTCTTTCGCAAGGAAGAAGGCCACTGGAAGCTGATCGCCCATCACTCGGATCCGCTGCCGTATCTCAAAGTTTGATCCTGCCGCGTGCGGTTGAATTCTTCTAACCTTTTCGCGTCGGAGCTGCCTGCGCCGGATGGGTTTCGTTTGTGATTGCGCGCATCACCTAATCGTCTCGCCGCGAAGAATGAACTCCACCAATGCCTCGCGCGTTTCAGGCTCTTCAATACCCGGATAAGACATCCACATGCCTGGAAACATGCCTTCCGGATCGGCCAGAAACCGATCCAGCAAATCTTCGGTCCAGACATCGCCGCCCTCAAAGGCTTCCTTGAGGACAGGCGAGTAGCCGAAATCGAGGTCCCCGCCAAGCCGCCGTCCCTTGAGGTCCGCCAGGTTCGGGCCGGGTAGACCGGTCTTGTTCGCGTCAAGAGAATGACACGCGAGGCAGGGGCCGATTTCGGTTTCGATGCTGTTCCCGTCAGCCTGCGCATTGGCAAGCATGAATGGCAGCACCAGCATACCTGCCAGTATGCGGCAGGACACCGTCATGTAATGACCGGGAAGCGAATGCGAACAAGGCGGTCGGTTCCCGATTCCCCGCCCCAGGCTTCACCCGGGCGCCCGGCCATCTGCCGCACATTGGCGTTCGGCATCGTGCTCGGGAAGGATGTGAATTGCTCGCTTTCCGGATCAAACATCACAATGGCATTTGCGCCGAAGTCGGTGGTCCAGACCTTGTTCCGTTCATCGACATAGACGGAATAACAGCGTGGTGCTTCTCCTGGGAGCTTCCAGTTCTTCCATTCAGCGGTTGCAGGGTTGAACCGGCTCACATCACCACTGTTCCATTCACTGATCCACAAAATGCCATTGCTGTCCGACCACACGCGGCGCGGACCGGCATTTGCCGTTGGTGGGTCGAACCGGGTGACCTCAAAGGTTTCCCTGTCTATGACACCAAGATGATTGCCGGCCAGCGAGACATACCAGACATTGTTGTCGGGTGTGACCGTGATCCCGTATGGCCCGCGTCCACCGGGTGCAGCCCAGGCATCCAGTTTTTCAGTCTTCGGGTCAACACGGCCAAGAACGCCGTTCTGTCCGGTGAACCAATAGATGCCGTTTCGGTCAAAGACACCGGTGTTCAGGTTTGCCCGGGCAAACTCGCCGGGGAGAGGAAGACGTGAAATGCTCTTGTCCGCCGGGTCCAGTCGGACGATGGCGTTTTGGCCACCATCGGTGATCCAGAAAGCGTTGTCGGGGCCCAGGACCACGCCATGCGGCGCGGAACCCTCGCCAAGCGGGACAGGGTCGAGACCTCCGCTTTCCGGGTCGAGCCGCGTCAGCGTCCCATCCCGCTGCCCGCAATACCAGACAGAAACGTCCGTGTTGAAAGCGATATCGCGCGATCGCGAACCGGGAACGGCGTCGAAATAGGTAACGTCATATTCTGCGGCCTTTGGGGAAAGCTGCGCTGTGCTTTCCGCACGCGCGCTGCTGCTGCGTCCACCAAGGCTCATTGTTCCGGCGATTGTTGCGACGGCTGCGGCCGACAGCATGAATTCTCTGCGGTTCATGTCCATTCCTCCGGCTTGGCTGATTTTCAGCTTTTATCTGGCACCAATGATGGGGCGGACTGTGGCGAGATTTTGCGCATTACCAATTATTAATGTGTTGAGATTTAACGCCTTTTTTGTCTGCGAGATGAAGCAGAGACCGAGAAGGATTGCCTTTCGGCGGTTCTGATTGACGTCAGATCTTCGAAATGGCCGTTTTCTGGTCATTTTCTCCTGCATTTCTGCACGCATCGATGCGAACAGTTCAAAACATGCGATTATTGAAAATCAGTGCGCTGATACTCATTCTGACCGGTCTGAGTTTTGCCGTGGCCTTCAGTTCAGGAACCCTGGGATTGGTAACGGCTGGTTATCCTCCGGCCCTCTGGCCTGCGTCGGCCCCATTTGAAACCGTTGCCGGCACTCCGCAACCAATCCCAAGACGTCCCATTCCTGTTGAACTGGATGATCGTGGAAACGAGCTTTTCGAAGCGTCCGGCGGACGTGCCTTGCTGGTCATGCATGACGATGAATTGGCGCTGGAGACCTACGAGGAACGAATTGGACCGGGCACAAGGATGAATTCCTATTCGCTGGTCAAAAGCCTCGTCGGGGCACTGATCCTGAAAGCGCAGGCCGAAGGAAAAATCGCTAGCCTCGAAGACCCGGTAGGTATCTATCTTCCCGGTGTTGGTTCAGATGCATTTCAGATGCGGCCCTTGCGCAGTTTCCTGACCATGCGAAGCGGCCTAGAGTTTGAAGCGAACGGCTCGGACAAACAGGACCGACTGAGACAAGTCAATCCGCTTGGCAAACTCGCAAAATTGCATGCCCACGGATTGTCGGGTGTCGAGAAGTCGTTGGCGGTTGCCGAGGGCCAGGAAGGCCGGTTTTCCTATCAGAATGTGAATACGGCCGTGCTCGGGCAAGTGCTATTCAAGGTTTACAGGCAACCGGTTCATAATCTCCTTGCGGAAAAAATCTGGCAACCTGCCGGTGCAGACGACGCCTTCTGGCTGCGCCATCCGGAGGGAGGTGATGTAACCGCGTATTGCTGTCTTTACGCGACAGCGCGGGACTGGGCGCGTGTCGGCAGCTATTTGATGAACAACGGCACTTCGCGAAAGTCTTTCTTGCCGGAAGGACTTTGGAGCGACTATTTCGACCGGAGTTTAAGCAAGCAGCAATTGGCCGGAGATGTTTACGGCCTTCACGTTCGTCACAACGTTCTGGACCGGAAGAACGAAGGCCTGCAGGGACCATTCACCTACATGATGGGGCAGGGCGGACAGATCGTTTACATGATGCCTGACAGGAACCTGGTCGTCGTCCGGTTTGGCAAGCGGCACGCGCTTTTGCATTCAACGCTCTATTCCGTCTGGAACAGTTTGACTGCTCATAAATCCTGAGAGCAACGCGGGGATAAGCAACTCAGCCTGCCAGATTTGCACCTGCGCCCAGAAACGGAATTCAGACCGTCTTGTCGACCCTGTGTCCTGGTTTGCGCGGATCCAGCTCTGTCGGCGAGGTTGCCTTGGCCTGTTCTACAGCTGCCGTATCGGCGGTCTTTCCTGCAACTGCATTGGTGCTGTCGGCTTCGCTCGGTTGGTCAGACTTCTGCAGCTTGGTGATCTGCGCTTCGATCTTGGTAATTCGCGATTGTATCTTCTGCTTTTCCTGAGCATCGGCGGCTTGCTGCAGGTTCTGCTTTTCGCGGGTAAGCAGGGATTTCAGCTTTTGAGGATTCGTCTCGTTAGAGACGTTCGACTGCTGTGAGTTTTGCGGTGGACTCGACGAAATTGCTTCGATTGCCATCCTGCACTCCCGATATGAGCAACTCAAAGTGGCGATTGTCTGCAGGAAATCTCTAGGCTGAACGTGTTAAGAAACCATTAATAATGAATCTCGGATTCAGGTTTTTTGGATTGGCAAATTGCTCACAACAAAGGCGGGCAGGGCTTCACGCAGTTTTTCTGCGTGAAGCTCCAGGTGAAGGGCAGGTTCCCGGTGGCGAAACCGGCATCGCCTCAATCTTTTCAGCAAGCACGGAAAGCAGGGCCGGTTCCTGTCAGAAAATCACTTCCTCTTTTTGTTTTCTTTCTGAACCGCCCGGATCAGCTTTTGCAGCGATTTGTCCTTGGCTTTGCGTTCCGCCAGAGTGGACGAATTGAACCGTTCCTCTGCAACCAGTTTTCGCCATCTCGCCAACCTCGCAGGATCTATGCTGCCGTCTTGAATCGCGGCATTGATCGCACAACCCGGTTCGCTGTCATGCTGGCAGTCGTTGAACTTGCACTGACCCGCCAAGGCCGTCAGGTCTTCAAAGACATCGGCAACGCCGGTTTCAACATCGGTGAGCTGAATTTCTCTCATTCCCGGCGTGTCGAGAAAACCGCATCCTTCGGAATTGAAGTGCAGTTGCCGCCGGGTGGTCGTGTGACGGCCTTTGCTGTCGTCTTCCCGAATTCCGCCGGTCTTGATGTCCTCGTTTCCGAACAGTGCATTGACCAGTGTGGACTTTCCAACGCCCGAGGAGCCCATGAAGGCGACGGTCTGTCCCGGCTGGCACCACGTCTCCAGTTTTCGTGCGGGGTCCCCGCTCAGAGCGTTGAGAAGCACAACAGGAACACGGTCCGAGATAACATTCGCAGCACTCACGAAGCCGGAAGGATCCTCGCAGAGGTCGGCCTTGGTCAGAACGATGACGGGCATCGTGTCCGCCTCGAACGCCATGGCTATGTAGCGCTCCAGACGCGCCACGTTGAAATCATGGTTGCAGGAGGAGGTAATGAAGGCTGTGTCCACATTGGCAGCGATCAGCTGAAGCTTTCGCTCCTTTCCCGGTGCGCGGCGTTTGAACAGACTTTTGCGGTGCAGGACCCTGCTATGCGCCGGTCTCTGCCGATCCAGAAGAAGCCAGTCTCCCACAGTTGCCTCAAGGCTTGGTGGAACCAGTTCGTCCACGCCGTCACCAAGAACGTGCAGACCGTTTCGATGGACTTCAACGACCCTGACGGGAGGCTGTTCTTTCAGGTCATCCAGGCTGAGTTGCTGGGCAAAGAACGGTTGCCAGCCAAGATTTTCCAGTGGGGAGCGCTCAGGTTTGAAGGTGCCGGCCTTTGTTGCCGACGGAAGAAATCGGGAGTAGTCCCGTGTCATTGTCTTGAACTTTCATGTCCGGCCTCGGATGGTTCCGGGCCATAAGGTGCATTCGGTGTTAGCTGCAAAACCGCGTGCGCCCGGCTTGCATAGGCCGGAGCGTTGAAAACGTTTGGTTTTGCTTCGGGAGAGCGTTTCGTCTCCCCACCTTACCGGGACATAAAATCTCCATTTCGATGCTTGAGCGATAACGCCAGGTCATGCTTTCTGTCAAGCTGAGGCCGAAATGGCCGCACCAAATGTCAGATGTCTGGAGTGTTTTTGAATGAGAACGTCGTACTGGGTTTTGTCTGCATTCTTGCTGATCATGTCCGCGGTTTCACCATTGGCGGCCTCGGAAGGCGAAGAACCAGCACCCAGCTCTAATTTTGTGCTTCAAGCCTCATCCGGTGAATTTGACGGAACGACGCTCCGGCTCCATCGGATCTCGGAGAAAACCGCGGCATTCGCGGACCGGCCCAAAAGAATCGTTCAGTCTCTGTCTGTCCAGGCGTTTATCGAAAGGTTTTGGCCCGACGGGCCGAACAGTTTCAAGAAAGGTCCGTCCAAAGCCGTTATCGTGTTTGGGGCGGATTATGTGTTTGAGAATGCGGTGGTTGAAATCGGCAGACCGCAACTCAACAGGCAGGAATTGTCCTTCAGGATGAAAGTCCTTGAAGGTAACGTGCCGGCCAAGATCTTTGGGCCGGTCCTTATTCTTGATCCGGCGTGGAACCCGGGACCAGACGGCTAGTCGCGGACCGGCCTTCAAAACGAAACTCCGGTCATGTTTCGTGCTTGAGGACTTTGGTTGCCGGCGCTCGTAAACATGGATCTGTTTCTATTGCCAGCAGTCCTTCCGCCAGGAGATCAAACACAATCCGGATCCTCCGGCTTGTATGCAATTCCCGGTGGGTGACCAGCCAGATCGGGAAGGTTACCGGGGTGACATCTTCAAAAGCCGGCAGAATATCGGCGCAGCGCACCGCGATCTCATCCGCCATGATGGACAGACCGAGACCATGTCGCACATATTCCCACGCGACGACCCCGCTGGGCGATCCCAGCCTGATATTGGCTTCGCTCACCTTCAGGCCGAATGACCGCAGATACCCGACAAGCTCCTCGTTGTTGTCGAAGCCGATGAAATCGAGATTTTCGGCGTCTTTCCTGAAGAGCTTCCTGTCGAATTTCTCCAGATAGGAGCGCGCACCGTAAATGCGGGCAGGGGCTTCGCGCAGTTTGCGTGCATACAGATCCGGATGATCCGGTTCCACGTGGCGGACGGCGATATCGGCTTCGCGACGGCGCAGATCACTGAGACTGTTGGTGCACAGGATCTTGACCTCAATGCCGGGAGCTTTCTGTCGAATGTCGCGCAGGATATCCGGAAGCAGATGTGCCGCCATCAAATCCGTGGCAGAGACCGTCACCAGTCCCTCGATCTGCTGCGACTGGCCAGAAGCCGCAAGGGAGACCCGGCTCGCCGCATCGCCCATGGCGCGGACATGTTCGGCAAGTTCCACTCCGGCCTCGGTAAGGATCAGGCTCTTGGAGACCCGCTCGAATAGCGTCACTCCAAGGGCCTCTTCCAGGGCGGCAACCTGACGGCTCAGGGTCGGCTGGGTCAGTCCCAGTGCGCGGGCGGCTGCGGACAGCGACCCTTCTTCCGCAGTCACGAGAAAGGCGCGGGCCTGGTTCCAGTCAAATGTGATGCTCTGCCAGTTCATGCAAATATGTATATCACCTAGCAGGATTTCGGCAATTTCCATTCATTTATGAAGGGTGTATTGAATCTTGCAAAGGAGTGACGCCGATGAACCTGCACTGGCTGTTCCTGCAATTTGCGAATGTGGTTGTGTCTGTTCTGGATTTTCTGTCCTCTCCGACGGGAGGGCGAGACATTGGCCGTGACCTGTTGGAAAAGATCGGACTGCGCGGCAGTGGACGCCCACGGAAGTAGCGCCATGCTGGCGACCAGGACAATTTCTCGAAAGGGATTGAAAGTTTGACCATGGCAACAACATGGACCGATGATTTGACGCCTTCACAGAGCTTCTGGGATCGAGCAGCGCGCAAATATGCTGCTTCCCCCATCAAGAACCAGGCGGCATATGAAAAGACACTGGCCCGAACGACCGAACACCTCTGTCCGCAAGACGCGGTCCTGGAACTGGGCTGTGGTACCGGTTCAACCGCGCTGTTGCTTGCCGGCAACGTAGCGTCCTATCTGGCAACCGATTTCTCCTCCGGCATGATTGAAATAGCGAACGAAAAACTCGCAACAGAAATGGCCGATGGAGCCGGGCCGGCGGGACTTCGCTTCGCGGTAGCGGACGGCTTCAGCGACAAGGTGCAACCGTCCGGTTCAATGGCAGGATATGATGCGGTTCTTGCCTATAATTTTCTGCATCTGGTTGAAAATCCAGAGGACTTGCTGGAGCGGGTGAGGGGGCTGTTGAAGCCCGGAGGCCTCTACATTTCCAAAACGGTCTGCCTGAAGGACAAGGCCTGGATCTTTGGGCCCATGATCAAGATCATGCAGCTTTTCGGCAAAGCACCCTTTGTCAGCATGCTCTCGTTCCAATCCCTGGAAGATATGATCTCAAAGGCCGGGTTTGAGATCATTGAGACCGGAACCTATCCGGAACCACGCAGCCGCTTTGTGGTCGCCAGGAAGATATGAGGTGATGGCGCTCTGACATCGAGCGTAGTCATTTAAATCGATTGAAACTACTCGAGTGAGCAGCTTGTCGTGTGGGGGAGCCAGTGCTAGGAGTTGAGCTCTCTCCGAGGCCCTCCCACCGAAAGCTGTCCATGCTCTTTCGCGATCGCGCCTTCTTCGCGTCCATGTTTCTGACGGTTCTGGCCGATCAGATCCTGTTGTTTCTGGTGCCCCTTGTCATTTTTCAGATTACCGGGAATGTCGCCTGGTCCGGCCTTGCCTTCTTTTTCGAAACATTGCCTCGCTATCTTACTTTTCCGGTCGCGGGCATTCTGTGTGACCGGATCTCCCCGATCCTGCTTCTTCGGGTCAGCCGCATCCTGAGGGCAGTGGCCTGTATCATCGGCATTGCCGGACAGATTGTCTTCGGTGGTGTCTGGTGGCTGATAGGGCTCTCCGCTGTCGTCGGTGTCTTGACGACGCAGGGCATGTTGGCGCTGGAAATGGTTTTGGTGCGGGCCTTTTCCGATCAGAGGTTTGAGAAGGTCGTCAGCTACGGCCAACTTGCCTCGCAGATGGGCGTCGTTCTTGGTCCGTTGACCGCGGCCTACCTGATGGCAATCTGGCCCTGGGAAGCTGTTGTGATCGTTGCAACAGTGCTGTTTGTGCTGGCCGATATCATGTTCATCCTGTGGCCGGGACAATCCCGGATGCAGGCGGCCCCGAAAACTCAGGTTGAGCGTCACCCAATAGGAGACCTCAAAACAGCTCTTGGTCTTGTCTGGCAATTGCCGGGACTGATGCGGGCGATCCTGCAAGCCGCCGGCGTCAATCTCATCATCGGTGCAACTCTGGCCACAGCGGCGGCCATGATGACAGGCTTCTTTTCCCAGAGCGAACAGATCTATGCCTGGCTTCAGGTCGCAGGTGCCCTGGCCACACTGGCGGTGTTGACATTGACCGCGCATGTGCATCTGAGCCTGAAAACGCTCGGCCTGACGGCCTATGGTCTGATCTGTGCCGGTGCGATCCTGACCGGGACGGGAGCGCATCCGCTTATCTACGCTGCCGGATTTCTGCTCATTGCCGGGTTCGACAAGATGTTCAATATCTATGTCCGTACCTTGCGCAAGGAAATCATTCCGGCAGAAGATTTCGGCAAGACCACGGGAGTGATCATTTGCCTGAACAACCTGTCCCAGCCTTTGGCTGGGCTGGTGGTGGCGATGTTCGCTGCGGGAGATGATGCGCGCGCGGTCTTGTTGGGTCTTGCCGGTGCGATGGCAGTGCTTGGGGTTCTGACATTTGGAAACGGCGCTCGGCGCGTGTTTCCTCCTGCGGCTTGAGAGGCAATCCCGCTAGGGGCTCAGTGTTTGAAGCGGACCATTGTCTGCGGAACTGCGCACAATCTCGGAAATCTCGCGCAGCTGTCCGGCCAGGGGGCTGGTCTTTCGCCAGACCATACCGATCGTGCGGGTTGGTTCCGGGGCTTCGAAGCGGGAAATGGAAACCGATGCCGAACGGGTCTCGACGGGAACGGCCATTTCCGGGATCAAGGTCACTCCCATCCCGGCGCTTACCATTTGCACAAGGGTCGAGAGCGAACTTGCATCCAGGACTTCCCGTGGCGGACCTGATGGCAGGTTACAAAAGGAGAGGGCCTGGTCGCGGAAACAGTGACCTTCCTCCAGAAGGAGAAGACGCATTTCCCGCAAGGTGTCAGCGCTTGGCAATGGCACATTCGCTTCGCTGGCCGGTCTGACCAGCACGAAGTTTTCCTGGAACAACGGCGTCTCGGCGAGCGTGGTTTCAGAAACCGGCAACGCCACGATTGCCGTGTCGAGGCGGCCATCCCCGAGCTCCTGGATCAGTTTCGGTGTCACGGTTTCCCGAACGTGGATATCGAGTTCCGGGTGGCGGGCCGACAGGTCACCGATAACCTTCGGCAGCAGGTAAGGGGCGATCGTCGGAATGACGCCAATTCGCAACCGTCCAACGAGCCTTTCGCGCGAGGCGCGGGCCAGATCCCCCAGCTCGTCTGCTGCCCGCAGGATCTCTCTTGCACGCTCCACCGCCACTTCACCAAAATGTGTCAGGCGGATTTGACGGGCTCCCCGCTCGATCAGCGGGGCTCCCAATGCGTCCTCCATTTCCTTGATCTGCATGGAAAGAGCGGGCTGAGAAATGGCGCAAGCTTCTGCCGCACGTCCGAAATGCCCGTGCCGCGCCAGGGCCTCAAAATAGCGAAGCTGTTTCAGGGTGATATTTATCATAAGAAATACCTATCAAACCGATCAGAAAATTCAACTTCTTCTGATGAATTTGTTTTGATAGATTCTAAATTGCAAGGGCCGGCACGGGCCGGATGCCCCACGTCCGGTGATTGGTGCTGAGGTCCTTGCAATACGAATTTTGGGAGATTTGAAGAACCTGATCTGCCAGCGGAAATCCGGTTCCGGCATCAAGCCCGATGCCCTTGGGAATTCACGGTCATCTCACGCAGCTCAGTTACTCAGATAAATTGATTACGACAGTGGAGAGAAAAATGGACGCACCAACTGACAAAACCGGTAAATGCCCGGTCATGCACGGCCAGCCTCTGGCCGCGACTTTCGGGGTTCGCTCCAACAGGGACTGGTGGCCGAACCAGCTGAACCTCAACATCCTGCGCCAGAACTCCGCATTGTCCGATCCGATGGGCCCGGAGTTCAGCTATGCTGAAGAATTCAACAAGCTCGACCTGAAGGCGGTGAAGGAAGACCTTTACGCCCTGATGACCGACAGCCAGGACTGGTGGCCGGCCGACTACGGTCACTACGGCGGCCTCTTCATCCGCATGGCCTGGCACAGTGCAGGAACCTACCGTACCGCGGATGGTCGCGGCGGCGGCTCGACCGGCACGCAGCGCTTTGCACCGCTCAACAGCTGGCCGGACAACGGCAATCTCGACAAGGCCCGCCGTCTGCTGTGGCCGATCAAACAGAAATACGGCAACAAGCTCTCCTGGGCAGACCTCCTGATCCTGGCAGGGAATGCAGCTCTGGAATCCATGGGGTTCAAGACTTTCGGTTTCGGTGGAGGCCGCGCTGATGTCTGGCATGCCGAGGAAGATATCTACTGGGGTTCAGAAACCGAATGGCTGGCGACAAGCGACAAGCCGCACAGCCGGTATTCCGGCGACCGCGACCTTGCCAATCCGTTGGCAGCCGTGCAGATGGGTCTTATCTACGTGAACCCGGAAGGACCGGACGGCAATCCCGATCCGCTGGCTTCCGGCCGCGATATCCGCGAGACCTTCGCCCGAATGGCGATGAACGACGAGGAAACGGTTGCACTGACGGCAGGCGGCCACACGTTCGGCAAGACCCATGGCGCCGGTGACCCGTCGCATGTCGGCCCGGACCCGGAAGCTGCCCCGATCCAGGAAATGGGTCTTGGCTGGATCAGCACCTATGGATCCGGCAAGGGCCGCGATGCAATCACCTCCGGTATCGAGGGCGCCTGGACACCGAACCCGACGAAGTGGGACACAGGCTACTTTGACGTGCTCTTCGGTTATGAATGGGAATTGGTCAAGAGCCCGGCTGGTGCCTGGCAATGGACGCCGAAGGACCTGAAAGAAGAAGACATGGCACCGGATCCAGAAGATCCGAGCAAGAAAGTGCCGATCATCATGACCACGGCCGACATGGCAATGCGCATGGACCCGATCTACGGTCCGATCTCGAAGCGCTTCCATGAAAATCCGGACCAGCTGGCCGAAGCCTTCGCCCGTGCGTGGTTCAAACTGACCCACCGCGATATGGGGCCGAAAGTTCTCTATCTCGGTAGCGAAGTTCCAGCAGAGGATCTGATCTGGCAGGACCCGATCCCGGCGGTCGACCATACTCTGGTAGATGAGGCAGATGTTGCTGATCTGAAGGCAAAGATCCTTGCGTCGGGCCTGTCGGTTTCCGAACTCGTGTCTGCAGCCTGGGCATCTGCATCCACGTTCCGTGGATCCGACAAGCGCGGCGGCGCCAACGGTGCGCGTGTTCGCCTTGCTCCACAAAAGGACTGGGAAGCAAACGAGCCGGCAAAACTTGCCAAGGTGCTGGAAACGCTTGAGAGCGTTCAGCAAGACTTTAACGCTTCAGCTGGCGGCGGCAAGAAGATCTCGCTTGCTGACCTGATCGTCCTTGGAGGTGCGGCAGCGGTTGAAAAGGCAGCAGGGAATGCCGGTCATGCGATCACTGTTCCTTTCGCTCCGGGCCGCATGGATGCGAGCGAAGCCCAGACCGACGCAGGGTCCTTTGATCCGCTGGAGCCGGAAGCTGACGGTTTCCGCAACTACCAGAAAGCGGCCTTCATTACGACGGCAGAGGAAATGCTCGTCGACAAGGCGCAGTTGCTGACGCTGACCGCGCCGGAAATGACCGCTCTGGTCGGCGGCATGCGCATGCTCGGCACCAACTATGGAGGCTCCAGGTATGGTGTCTTTACCGACAAGGCCGACACGCTCAGCAACGACTTCTTCGTCAATCTGCTCGATATGGCAACGGCATGGAAGCCGACCTCCGACGAGGCCGACATCTTTGAAGGCCGTGACCGCAAGAGCGGAGATCTGAAGTGGACCGCGACCCGTGTCGACCTGATCTTCGGTTCCAATTCCGAACTGAGGGCCTTGTCTGAAGTCTATGCCCAGGACGACAACAAGGAGAAATTCGTCAAGGATTTCGTCAGCGCGTGGACCAAGGTCATGAATGCGGATCGATTTGATCTGAAATGATCTGACCCGGCTTGATGCCCGATGATTGAAACGGTGCTTCAGAGCAATCTGAGGTGCCGTTTCCTTTAAATTTTGGACAGGTTTTACAGGTTCTCGTTCTCCGTCTCTTGAAAAGTCATTATTTCGTCACAAGGTTTATGTTGCACTGCGAAGCAGGCTCTGGTTGCGCCTGTTCCTTTGGCTACCGCGAGTGCAGGAAATAACTTCCCATTGCAGGAAGTTTCTCGGGAAACTGATGACCCATGTTTGATTTGACGGGACAAAAGGCACTTGTTGTCGGTGTCGCAAATGATCAATCCATTGCGTATGGTTGTGCCAGGGCTTTCCGGGCACAGGGCGCGGACATTGCGGTGACCTATCTCAACGGGAAAGCCGAGCCCCACGTGCGCCCGTTGGCGGAAGAGCTGGGCGCGGAAATCATCGCGCCTCTCGATGTGACCAGCCATGAAGAGCTCGACACGCTTTTCCAGACCATCACCGAAAAATGGGGCAGGCTCGATACGCTGCTTCACTCGATCGCCTTTTCAAGAAAAGGAGATCTGCACGGGCGTGTGATCGATTGCTCGGCCGATGGGTTCGGTCTCGCGATGGACGTTTCCGTGCATTCCTTTCTGCGTCTGATCCGCAAGGCCGAGCCTCTCTTGCCGGAAGGTGGCACCTGCATGACTGTGTCCTTCATGGGCGCGCAGCGTGTCGTTGAGAACTATGGTGTCATGGGACCGGTCAAGGCCGCACTGGAAGCGGCAACCCGATATGCGGCGGCTGAATTGGGGCCCAAGGGGATCTCCGTTCATGCCTTGTCGCCCGGACCGCTGAAAACAAGAGCCGCCTCCGGAATTGCCGAATTTGATGCATTGCTCAATGATGCCGCGGAGCGTGCACCGACACACCAGCTTGCAACCATAGATGACGTCGGCGCCTACGCAGCCTTTCTGGCCAGCCGGGAGGCCCACAATGTTACCGGCGGAATACATCCAATCGACGGCGGCTACAGCATCGTATGACAGGAGGTCCTGATGAAGGACATTTTTGACGCTCTTGAAATTGGTCACAACAAGTTCCTGGACGCTCTGAGCGACGCGACCGCTTGGTCTCCCTCTGAGCGACTAACCGCCCTGGAGGCGCAGGCGACAGAAATTTCCAATGTTACCGGAACGCTTGGGCTTGAGCTGACCAGTCATTTCATGAAGGCCGTCGACGGACACAGGGATCGCCTGCAGAAGAACCTGAGCGAACTTGGCGATGCGCTGACGGGAGTTGCGAAGGCGCAAGGGGCCGGCACACTGCCACAGGCACTGGAAAGCTACTGGAAAGATGCCGGTCAGCGCATGATACTGACCCTGGATACGCTGCGCCAGCGTGGAGACAATTTCCTGGAGCATGAGGATGCAGGCTGTCCGCCGGTCCTTGTCTATGATTATGAAAAAGTCATGGACGGCGCGGATCTGCCGAAGCCCTGCAACTACGTGCTCTTGAAAATCATCCCGCCGAAGGATTCCAAGTTCCGTGAACCGAAATCCTTCAAGCGCCCCTACATCATCATCGATCCGAGGGCAGGTCACGGTGCCGGTATCGGCGGCTTCAAGCCGGACAGCCAGGTTGGCGTCGCCTTGAGGGATGGGCACCCCGTCTATTTCGTGGCGTTCCGGCGCATGCCGGAAAAAGGGCAGACGCTTGCGGACATTACCAGCGCTGAAGCTGCCTTTGTCCGCAAGGTGATGGACCTGCACCCCGATGCGCCCAAGCCGGTCGTCACCGGCAATTGCCAGGGTGGCTGGGCAACGCTTCTTCTTGCCGCTTCCAATCCGGATCTGACCGGCCCGGTGATCCTGAACGGCGCTCCCGTGGCGACATGGTCCGGACTCATTGGTGAAAACCCGATGCGCTACAACGCCGGTCTTCTGGGGGGCACCTGGAACGCAATGTACTATTCCGATCTCGGCCACGGCATTTTCGACGGGGCCGACATTGTTCAGAATTTCGAACTGCTCAATCCGGGAAGGAACTATTTCGGCAAATATTACGATCTTTATGCCAAGGCCGATACCGAACCGCAGCGCTTCCTTGATTTCGAACGTTGGTGGGGTGGTTATTTCCTGCTGAATGAAGCGGAAATGAAATGGATCGTCGAACAGCTCTTTGTCGGCAACAAGCTTTGCAAGAACGAGGCCCAGCTGGAGCCCGGGCGCAATGTCGATATCAAGAAGGTCCAGGCGCCCATCATCGTGTTCGCAAGTTGGGGCGACAACATCACGCCTCCGCCCCAGGCACTGGACTGGATCGTCGACAACTATACCGACGAGCGCGAGATTGCGATATGGGGTCAACGGATCATCTACATGGTCCATGATCAGGTCGGCCATCTTGGCATTTTCGTATCTTCAAAGATTGCCAAGAAGGAGCACACGGAAGTCACTTCGACGCTGAAGACGATAGAAGCCCTGGCTCCCGGTCTTTATGAGATGACCATCGACGACTATGAGGGAGACCTCATGGAGCGCTCCTTCACCGTGAGCTTCCACGAACGCAAGATGGACGATCTTAGGAAGATCAACGACGGCAGGGAAGACGAAGTTCCGTTCGCCGCTGTGGCGCGGGCCTCAGAGCATCAGGCCGAGTTCTACGACGTATGTGTGCGTCCGTTCGTGCAAGCAGGTGTTACAGAACAAAGCGCGGAGTTCCGCCGCAAGACTCATCCTCTCAGAGTGCAGCACACCGCGCTGTCCAGCATGAACCCGTTCCTGAACTGGCTTCCGGGTTGGGCCGAAAAGGTCAAGGAAACACGGGAACCCGTCGAGGAGGACAATCCTTTCCTGGCACTTCAGAAAGCCAATGCCGCGCTGTTTGAGCAGTCGATGGACTTCTTCAGGGATATGCGCGACGCCGCGTATGAGAACATGTTCTTCTCGATCTGGGGCACCCCTTACATGCGCTGGTTCGGCCGCACGCATCAGCCGGGACGAACGTTGAAGCGCAAGGAAGAGCTGCGCAGCCTGCCGCCGGTCCAGGGCGCGCTTATGCATGTCGACAAGGGTGGTTTCTGCGAGGCAATCGTCAGGATGCTGATCCTGCTGGCCGAAAGCCGGGGCAATGTGCGTCGGGACAGGCTGGAGCGCTCCTCCAGACTTCTTAATCAGCAGGAGCCGTTCAAGTCGCTTACTCAGGACGAGCGCAGCTTCATTCTTCAGGAACAGACGCTTATCGTCGAGTTTGCACCGAAAAAGGCCGTGACCACTTTGCCTGAGTTGCTGAAGACGAAAGCGGAACGCGAGCTTGCTTCTAAAGTTGTGCGCTACATCCCCGGCGCCATCAGTGAAATGGATCCGCACACTCTCGAGATGCTGCAAAAATTCCATCAAGTGCTTGGCCTGGACCCGAACTTCGGTGATGTCACGGAAGATCCACTCGCCTCAGGTTACTCTGCTGCCTTGTCCGCAGTCGGAAAGGAAAATGCCGCTGTCACGACAGCGCCAGCTGTGAAGCAGGGGCCGGCGGAGACGGAAGAGAAAACGCAGCAGGCAGTGTCCGCTGCCAGCCGTACACCTCGTCGGACCACGGCAAAACCCACGGCTCGCAAATCTGCTGCTGGTCAAAAGAGCGCGCGTAAACCGGCAGCACGCAACAAGCCTCGTAATACGACGAAGAAATCGGAAGAACCTGCAGAATGAGGCAGGTCACATAAAGTAGAAAGGGGCGCCCGGGCCTCTCGGACGCCCCACAGAGCCCCCCTGGATTATGGATGGAGTGCGGCTCTGAACTGAATAGACTTCACTATTTTAACCAGCCTCTGTCGCGTCGGCGACCGGGCCGATAGAGCAATCGTCCTAGCTGGATTGGTGTAAGTAAGAATACCAAGTTCAGAGCTTGCAGCAAGCCCAAACCCGATAGAAAGATCATAAAATTGTATCTGATCGGCATCAACGCCGGCCAAGCCATCCCTTCGCCGTTTCTCGACCACAAACGCCATTTAAAACAGGCCGGTGGTGGGCAGCACGTTAAAATTGCGCTAGAGAATTCAAAAACCTATGTCCGGGGTTGCATGTTCGATTGGGCTTACAAGAAACGTCTGAAGGATGATCTGGAGACCTGGGTCGCCAATGGCTGGATCACCTCTGCCGGGGCTTCGGCGATACTGAAGGAACAGGATCAGGAAGATGGCCGTTCCAGGTTGCCGACGGTGCTGGCTGGCATCGGCCTGGTGTGCGTGGCGCTGGCGATTTTTGCCTTTATTGCGGCCAATTGGGAGGCAATTCCCAAAGCGCTCAAGCTGATCGGTATTGCAGTATTGATTGCAGCCAGTCACGGAGTTGCGGCGCATGCTGCCCGAAAAGGGCGCAAGGGTCTTGCAGATTTGCTGACCGGTTTCGCAACGCTGGTCTTCGTTGGTGGCATGGCGCTTGTCGGTCAGATCTTCCATCTACCCTCCGATTGGGCCGGTGGTGCGTTTCTCGTAAGTCTCGGTGGCCTGGCGGCCGCCTGGTTGACGGGATCAAAGTCGTCTTTGGTTGTCGCAGCGGCCGCGGCCATTACCTGGCAAGTCACCCGTTCGGATCTGGGGGCGGGAACCGTGATCGAGGGGACGATCGGATTGGCCTTCCTTGCCGCCATATTCGCTCATGCAATCGTTTATCCATCCCGCTTGTCTCGCTGGATCGCCATCAGCCTGCTTTGGGTAACCTATGGCAGGTGGTTTGCGGAAACGGCGGAGTTTCTGGAAAGCACAACGGGGACAGGCGACAAGACGCTCCTGTCCATGGCACTGGCCGGCATCGGCGGTCTTGCCGCTCTGTCGGTTGTCATCGATCCTTTGGGTGATCTGTTTGTCAAATGGTCAAGCGACCGGCCCAATCGGAAGCATGGCCATTGGCTGATGACGAGATCAATGCAGGATGCCGGGTTTCTGGTCCTGTGTTTTCTGCTTGTCGTCGCACTGGTTGTTGTGCCGGAGTTCAGTTCGGGCCTCTCGATACATGGTCTGTTGACCTGGACGGCCGTTCTTCCGCTTGGTCTGGCACTGCTTCTGACGGGTGCAGGTTTGCTTCTTTCCTATAAAACGACGAAGTCGGCAGCGCTTTTTGCTGCTATTGGCTTTTCGTTGATTGTGATTGTGGTGCCGATCTTCACGATGAACATTCTGCTGCTCTCGGCCGGTACTCTCACCGCACTCATTGGACTATGCGCTCTGGCGACCTGGTACAACAATCGCTTCTGGGCCCTGTGTGCCTACCTGGGTTTGACCGCTATCGCTCTTTGGCTCCTGCAAGTGACGATCGGATCGCTCCTTGGGCAGTCCGTTTTCTTCCTAGTTGCCGGCTTCCTGTTGCTTGGCGTTGCTCTTTGGCTGGCACGTCTGTTCAGAACAGGCAAAGGCGGAACTGAAAATGCAACGATTACGCAGGAGGTGCAGTCATGAATACGAGCACCGACGCAATCGGCTTGGACCGAAAGTCTGTTGCTGGGACGGCGTATCTTAAATGGGGAATTCTGGCTCTGGTCCAGCTTCTGCTGGTCTCCATTCCGCTGGTCGACCGCCTTCAGGTTCAAATGAACGGAATCGTCGTTCCGATGGAACTGGTCCCGGTGGACCCCAGAGATCTCTTGCGGGGAGACTATGTGATCATCAATCTCGCCATTTCCCGGGTTTCCAAGGATGTTCCCGGCAGCGAAACCGTTGAGGCGGGAGACCCGGTCTATGTCGGTCTGATCTCCGAAGGCAAAGGGCCTGTGCGGCCCCATACGGTCTCAAGACTGAGAGAGGGGGCTGGAGAACTGGCGATTGCCGGAACAGTGCGCACGGTCGCTGACGAGTTCATTCAGGTTGATTATGGCATCGACGCCTTCTTCCTGCCGGAAGGGGAAGGCCTCGCAATCGAGCGAATGGACAAGAGCAGGGTTCTGCTTGAAGTCGCCATCGATGAAGACGGGCAATCCCTGCCGGTGACGCTGCTTGTCGATGGAAAAGCGTTCAAGTCCGACGGCACCTTTTGACGGGCAGGCCAACTGGCGCTATGAGCGCTGCACTTGGTTTTCCCGAATAAGGTCCGTCATGTCCGATCCAGCGCTCGACACCCTTTTGCTGCCTCTCGAATTGGAAGCTGTTGAGCTTGCCGCTGATGCAAGACTGTTGTTCCTGCGTGCCCGCGCAGGGCGCGCCCTGAACACGTTGAGCAAGCATGACATCCTGTGTGTGCAAAGTTTTGCGCCAGACCGCGATGCGTTGCAGAAAGCCGGCTTTCAAGTCGAGGCGGAAATATCGACAGATACATTTGACGCAGTGCTCGTGCTCCCCGGCCGGCAGCGTCAGGAAGCCCGTGCGCAACTTGCGCAAGCTGTTACCAGGGTGAAACCCGGCGGCGTCGTGATGGCCTGTGCTCCCAATACTGAAGGTGCCAAGACGCTGGAAAGCGACCTGGCGGTTTTGCTTGGTGGTGCCGAAAAAATGACCAAAAGCAAATGCCGGGTCGTTTGGGAAACGGTCCGATCAGCAAGCGTTAACGCGGCATTGCTGAAGGATTGGCAGGCTCTCGATGCTGCAAGGCCCATTTTGGATGGAGCTTATGTCAGTCGTCCGGGGATTTTCGCCTGGGACCGGATCGATCCGGCATCAAAACTTCTTGTCGATCATTTGCCGGAGACGTTGAAGGGACGTGGCGCCGATCTTGGTGCAGGCTTCGGCTATCTTACCCGCGCGGTATTTGAAAAAGCCTCCAGCGTGTCGGCAATGGATCTGTACGAGGCCGAAAAGAGGGCACTAGATCTCGCTGAGCAGAACCTTTCCGCCTTCAAAGGTAAGCGTGTGATGAACGGTATCTGGTGTGACGTCACCAAGGGTATTGAAGGGCCATACGACTTTGCCGTTTCAAATCCGCCCTTCCACCAGGCGGGTAAAGCCGACCGGGCGGATGTCGGCCAGGGGTTCATTCGGGCAGCAAGTGCCGGATTGAAGCCAGGTGGCGAGTTCTACTTGGTCGCCAATCGGCATCTTCCTTACGAACAGACGCTCTCACAGGTCTTCGCAGATGTCGTTCAACTGGCCGATGAGGGGGGCTACAAGGTGATCCGGGCGGTCAAGTCCAGAGGAGGGCGTTGATATGCGGCTGGTGAAACTCATTGCCAATCTCGGCTATGGAAGCCGCAAGGAAATCCAGATGGCGATCCGCAACGGCTGGGTGACCGATCGGGAAGGAAATCGACTGAAGGCAGACAGCAAGACTGCACACGAAGATATCCTGTTCGATGATGAGCCGCTCGACCCCGCACAAGGTGTCGTCATATTGATGAACAAACCGGTCGGCTACACCTGTTCGGCCAAGGACCAGGGGCGTCTGGTCTATGATTTGCTGCCGGATCGATTCCGCATGCGCAAACCGGCCCTTTCGACGATCGGACGGTTGGACAAGGAAACGTCCGGCGCACTGCTCTTCACCGACGACGGCACATTTCTGCACAAGGTGATTTCGCCGAAGTCAAATGTGCCGAAAGTGTACGAAGTGGTGCTGGATCGTCCCTTGAAGGGGGATGAGGCAGATCTTTTCGCTTCCGGAGAAATGATGCTTGAAAGCGAAGACAAGCCTCTAAAGCCGGCAGAACTGGAAGTGCTCGGAGAAACAAGCGCTCGTCTCACGCTCCACGAAGGCCGATATCATCAGGTCCGCCGCATGTTTGCTGCCACCGGAAACCACGTGAACGAACTGTCCCGCAGCCGCATCGGCTCTCTTGGTCTGGAAGGTATCGAAGAGGGGACATGGAAAGTTCTCTCCGAGGCCGACAAGGCTCAGATTTTCGAGTGAATTTTTGCGGTTGGATCGCTGCCAAGAAGACGCCCGGCGCTTGCCGGGCGTCCAGTTTCGGAAACAGTGAATGTTTGCCGTTACTTTCCTGTGCGGCTGAGGACCCGGATGCGGCTGTCGAATTCTCCGCGATCCACGTAACAACCGCGCAGGTGACGGAAACCGGTATTCGGGTCGAAGGCCGCGCGGCCATGCAGAACGCGGCGATTGTCGAAGATCACCATTTCGCCGCCTTCAAGTCTCGTCGTCATCACGTATTTTTCCGACCGGGTCATTTCCATGATTTTACGGTAAGCCCGGTAATAGGGTTCCATCTTGTCGGCAGGCAGATCGAATATCCCGGCAAGATGTGCATTGAAGTGTAATTCCTGCAGGTTCCCGAACGGATCCAAATCGATCACCGTGTGATGGCGTCTGATGTCATAATCGGTATCGTGAAAGCGGAACGGGACCGGTGTTTCGCACAGCAGCTTGAAGGCATCCGGGTCGTCGTCGCGAAGGTCGGAAGCAATGGCGAAGCCGTCGCAGAAGGTCGATCCGCCGCCCTCGGCCTCATTGGCGAGGCAATGCAGGAACTGGAAGCCGGGAGGCAGTTCCTGGTTCGCCAGGTCCGTATGCAGCGGAAGGGCGTGGGAGGTGTAGGCAAGGTTGTTCGGATTGGGCTTTGACATCACTTCGAAGGTCGTGCCGAAGTTTGTCTCCCTCAGGAAACCGATACGGCGGGCGATTGCCATGCCGGCATCCTTGTCGTTGGCCATACCGTCGACAATCGAAAGACCGGTTCTTTTGCTCGCGATCAGAAAGTCCTGCAAGGCGTCGTCACTGGTCATGAGATCAGCGGCCGCAGCTCGCGGAAGATTGCCTGGTTCAAAGTCGCTCCGCCATAGAACAGGTTCAACCCGGGCAGGGTCGGCAAGGCCGATACCCGGGCGGTGATCGAAGAGCCAGTCCGGGTCGTATCGGCTGACATGGTCGCCACCGTTCCAGGTCAGGATGATTTCGCCGTTTTCCAGAGCGGCATCGGTGAGCGAGATGTCGAACGGAATGCTGGTGAGATCGAACTGCCGTTCCCGGGTTTGCGGGTGAAAGCCGCTCGGGCAATTGTCTCTGAGCCAGATGTAAGGGAATTCGGCGCTGGTTCCGTCCGGCCAGGCAACATGGAGCACGCGGTCACCGCCGCGCAGGGATGCGGTTGTCATTAATTGGTCCGTTGATGTGTCTTGAGATGTGTTCAGCGCTGCCTGTTAGGGCGCGCACGTCAACGGTTGGCGGGGGGCGGCCACCACCAGTAGGCTTTGTTATGCGGATTGCCGGGATTACGCCCGAGGACAGAGAGCATCCACTTTGAAACCGTCTTGAAGGCTCTGCCTTCGGTTGAACATTTTCGATGAAATTACATCAAAAAATTCACCCGGCAAGAGCGAATCTGCCGGGTGAACATAAAGATCTCAAACAATTGAATTGGCGAACGAAACATCAGCCCTTTGCCGAGCGAGCCGCCAGTGCAATTGCAATGTAGCTCCAGCCATTGACCAGAACGGATACACCGGCAATCAACCCGAGTGCCCAGGCAGCCGATCCCGGCAGGTCCATCCAGATCATCAGGCCGGCGGCAAGCGAAACAAGTCCGGCGATAAGCACCCAGACCCAGCCTTCATGTGGCTTTAGCTTGAACGCAAGCAACACCTGGCTCACGCCTTGGGCGACGAAAATGGCCGCGATGACGAGTGTAAGAGCAAAGGTTCCCGCAAGCGGATTGATGTAGATGATGACGCCACCGATGACCGCGATAATGCCGGTGATCAGGTTCCACAGAAAACTCGAGGTGCCCTGGGTCTTGAAGGCATTGTAGATCTGTACCAGACCTCCGATAAAAAGGACGGCTGCGATCAAAATCGTTACGGCAATCGAGGTCGCCAGGGGGGCTGCAATCAGAATAATTCCGCCAATAACAAGCGCTACGCCAAGTGCCAGGAACCAGCCCCAATTGTCCTGGATCTTTGCTTTCATATCTTCCACAGCCTGAACCGCATCCGACATTTGAATCTCCTCACGTTCCGGTTGCTCTTTGCAACGGTAACCGCTTTGCAGGAAAACGCAAATTCCTGATGACATTTCTGTGAGTTCGGCCGCAACAATCTCCGGTCTTGACTTTCGGTGTGTATATGCACACAAGAGGGTATGGAAGATGATTTTTCCCTCTGTGTCCTGGACAACGCCCGAAAAGCGGCACGTGCCGTCAGCCGTCACTATGACCGGTTGGCGCGCAAAGTCGGCATGACCGCAGGTCAGTTTTCCGTGCTTGTCGCCATCCGTCAGGCCCGGAATGAAACGACTGGCGAATTGGCGGACAGGCTCTCCATGGAGCGGACAACGCTGGTTCGAAACATCGCCCTTTTGGAGCGCAAGGGGCTTGTGACCTCTTCGCCGTCCACTGATGGGCGAGGCAAGAGTTACCAGCTGAGCGATGAGGGAAAGAAGCTTCTGGACGAGGCGGTTCCGTTGTGGCGTCAAGCGCAAAGTGACGTCAGGAACCTCTTGGGTCAGGACGAGTTTCTAAAGACAATCAATACTTTGAAGAAACTTTCGCAGCTTTGAGTTCGACGAATTGAATCAGTTTGTGAAGGACTTGGAAGAACGTTTGAACATCACCATGTGCGCTGAGCACACGAATGGACAAGAGCCAGAGCGAGGTAGGATATGCGGCGTGTCGTAGTAACAGGTCTGGGTGTGGTTTCACCGGTCGGGACCGGTCTGGATGCTTTCTGGCAAAGGATCACCGCGGGTGAAAACGGTATCCGCAAAATCAGTCACTTCGATCCTGAAGGTCTTGCTTGTCAGATTGCGGGCGAAGTACCGACCAAGGCGGAAGATGAGCACGGGTTCGACGTTGACGCGGTGATGGAACCGCGAGAGCAGCGCCGGTCGGACCGCTTCATCCACTTCGCCATGGGGGCTGTGCAGGAAGCCCTGGCACATGCGGGATGGGAACCGAAAACCGACAAGGAGAAGGAGCGCACCGGAACGATCATCGGAACCGGTGTTGGTGGCTTCCCGGCCATGACTGCCGGCACCCGGCTGGTTGACGAAAAGGGCCCGCGCCGGGCATCTCCATTTCTGGTGCCGTCGTTTCTGGCAAATCTCGCCGCCGGGCAGGTGTCCATCCGTCACGGATTGAAAGGCCCGCTGGGTGCACCTGTCACGGCTTGTGCTGCCAGCCTACAGGCGATTGGCGATGCCGCGCGCCTGATCCGCGGCGGCGAAGCTGATGTCATGGTCGCCGGTGGATCGGAGGCCTGTATCGACAAGGTGTCTTACGCTGGTTTCTGCGCGGCCAAGGCCATGTCGTCAAAAAGAAATGACGATCCGGCCCATGCTTCGAGGCCGTTCGATCAGGATCGCGACGGCTTCATCATGGGGGAAGGCTCAGGCATATTGATCCTCGAAGACTATGAACATGCCAAAGCTCGCGGTGCGAATATTCTGGCGGAATTGAGTGGATACGGAACAAGCGCTGACGCCTATCACGTTACGGCCTCTTCTCCCGATGGAGAAGGAGGCTTGCGGGCCATGCGACAGGCCCTGGCAAGTTCAAATCTCGCGCCTTCGGACATTGGATATGTAAATGCTCATTCGACCTCCACGCCGGTAGGTGATGCCGCAGAAATCGCAGCTCTGACGACCCTGTTCGAGGGCAGAGGAAAGGACCTTGCCGTTTCATCGTCCAAGTCGATGTTCGGGCATTTGCTCGGGGCAGCCGGAGCGGTCGAAGCCATTGTCTGCGTGAAATCTCTTCTGAGCGGGTTGTTGCCGCCATCCAGAAACCTCGAAGCCGCCGACGAGGCGATGACCCGGTTTGAGCTGGTGCCCGGCAAGGCTATTGCCAGGGACGTGAACCACATTCTGACCAACGGCTTCGGGTTTGGCGGAGTGAATGCCAGCGCGGTGTTCTCGAAAGTTTAAAGTCTTTCAAGAACCAGAGACCTTGGCAGAAAACAGAATCTCGTATATGAGAATAATCTCATAAATGGGATTTTGTGATGTCCGATCTTGAACAAGACCTTGCCCGGCGGCTCGTTGACCTTCGCCGGGCTCGCAACTGGCCATTGGAAGAGTTGGCCGAAAAGACGGGTATCAGCCGGGCGACACTCTCGAGGATAGAGCGCGGTGACACAAGCCCGACGGCCTCCGTCCTTGGCCGGTTGGCAAGCGCCTTCGGTGTGTCCATGGGAGAGCTGTTCGGCGCTGACGCGGTCGTTGCCGACCGGCATTTGCCGCGAGACAGTCAACCAATCTGGCAGGATCCGGAAACGGGCTTCCAGAGACGCTCGCTGACACCTGCGACAAGCGGTTACCGAGGCACCGTGATTGAAGGCGTTCTGCCGGCCGGTTCTACGATATCCTACGCGGCTCCTCCGATGCCCGGCTTGGAGCATCATCTGGTTCTGTTGGAAGGTGATCTGCGCTGCACGTTGGGCCGGGATGTCTATGACATGACACCTGGCGACGCGCTTCGTTTTCGGCTTGAAACATCCAACAGCTATTCGGCGACCGGCAATACTCCGGCGCGCTACCTCCTGACGGTGATCACGCCATGACTGAAACTGACGAGACCGTGGTACTCTCTTCCCGGACCGCAAAAGGCTTTCTGCCTGAACCTCCGGTTTTTCTGTGTGAGCCGGAAGACCTGCGGCAGATCATGCCGGAACTTGGAAGGCTGCTGAGAGCCTGTGTCGAAGATGGAGCCGGCATCGGTTTCGTTCTTCCGCTAGAGCAGGAACAGGCCGAAGCTTTCTGGACCAGCCGCATATCGGGCATTGAAAATGGTGACGCCTTCATGATGGTGGCCAGGGAAGGGGAGGAGATATCCGGCGTTGTCATGCTGGTTCTCGCACCTCAGGACAACGGCCGGCATCGAGCAGAAGTCGCCAAGCTGATGGTGCATCCGCATCATCGGAGAAAGGGCGTTGCCCGCAAGTTGATGGCGGCTGTCGACGGGCTCGCGCTGTCGCTAGATCGCTGGCTTCTGGTTCTGGACACCGTCACAGGCGATCGTGCCGAAAGACTGTACCCGACATGCGGTTACAGGAAGGTTGGTATTATACCGGACTATGCATATGGCAGTCATGGATCCCTGGACGCGACCACGGTGTTCTACAAGGATCTCAGAGCCGGATAAGCCCGCTCATTTTAAGTGAGCGAAGGAAATTTTTCTGTTACATTTCAAGGGTAACAAGCGGTTCGCCCCGTGACTTCCTTCACGGGATTTCGCACGAGGTTTCAAATGAGAACGATTTCAAAAAGTCTGGCCGGCGCTGTCGTGGCGTTCGGGTTACTGGCATCGCCTGTTCTGTCCGCAGACGTGCAGAACCAGGAAACCCTGGCAGCACGTGTATCTGAGCATTCTCCTGCCAAGGAACCCTACATCAAGGATCGTCCGATCCTCGGCTGGACGCTGAGCGGTGACAGTCTGCAGGATATTCCCGGTCCCATCCGCGATGTCCTGGGCAGCACCGATGCGACCAAGTATGACGATGCCTATGTGGCCGCCAACAAGGGGTCGATAGTTGCCTTGCAGATGCGCAAGGATGGACCGGACTTCTACATCATCGGCAAGGAAACCTTTGACGGCAAATACACCGTCGTGGCCTTGGAAGAGGTTGCCGCCAAAAACAGCCGCCTGATGGAAAGGCTGATCCCGGAGGTCAAGGCGATGTACGACGCCAAGACCGAGGGTCTTGTCGGTGCGTTGAAAACAGTTCCGGTCGAAATGATCCGCACATCGGCAATCGGTTACTCAAACGACGCTCCGCTGACCATTCAGGCCCCCTGGGGCGAACAGACCAAGCCGGAAGGCCAGGATGCGTTTCTTGTCTGGGACACGGGCGAGAACCAGTATTACATGGTCAATCAGGACGAAACCGGATTGCCAATCAGCTACATTCCGGCCAATTGAGGCAGCAAGCTAGGCCTCGTTCATCGGAGAATGAGGCCTGGCGTTGTTGTGATCCCGAATTTGCTGCTGGCTCTGTCTTCGCCAGAGCGCATCCGGCAATCCACAAAGAGCCCCTAGCCAGCTTCGTTCAGCATTTCCAGTTCCAGCCACTGTTCCTCTGCGGACTCTTTTTCCGCTGTCAGATCAGTAATTTGCTGGGAAATCTTGGCAAATTTGTCGGGGTTCTTGGCGTAAAGCGCCGGATCGTTCATTTCCGACTGAAGCTTTTCAAGCTTTGCTTCAAGTTTCTCGATCGTGTCGGGCAGCGTCTTGAGCAGATGCTGCTGGGTGAAGGTCAATTTGGACTTTTGCTGAGGCTTTGAGATTGTGCCGTTCGTTGAAGAGCTTTTTTCCTTCTTCACCGATGATGGCTTTTCCACCTTGCGTGCCGTGACGCCTTCTCCGCGCTGTGCCAGCATGTCGGTGTAGCCGCCGGCATATTCGCGCCACAGGCCGTCGCCTTCCGAAACGATGACGGAGGTCGCGACCCGATCGAGGAAGTCACGATCGTGCGAAACGATCAGTGCAGTGCCAGGGTAATCGGCAAGCAGTTCCTGCAGAAGGTCGAGCGTTTCCAGGTCAAGGTCGTTGGTTGGCTCGTCGAGCACCATCATGTTGGACTTGTTGGCAAGAGCGCGAGCAAGCATGGCACGGGCGCGTTCGCCGCCTGACAAGGCTCCAACGGGCGTGCGTGCCTGTTCCGGAGAGAACAGGAAGTCCTTCATGTAGGACATAACGTGCTTGGTTTCGGTGCCGATGACGACCATGTCGCCACGGCCGCCTGTCAGGGTGCTTGCCAGACTATCGTTCAGATCGAGATTTTCACGCTTCTGGTCCAGTGTCACCATTTCCAGATTGGTACCGAGCCGGGTGGTGCCGGTGTCCGGGGCCAGTTCACCGGTCAGCATCTTGAGCAGCGTCGTCTTTCCGGCTCCGTTGGGGCCGACGAAACCGATGCGGTCTCCGCGCTGAATACGCGTGGAGAAGTCCTTGACGATGGCGCGTTCGCCATAGGTCTTGGAAATGCCCTTGGCTTCGATGACCAGCTTGCCGGAAACTTCCGCGTCGGTCGCACTCAGCTTGGCGGACCCTTGCGGTCCCCGATGCTCTCGCTTCTGCTTTCTGAGTTCCGCCAGCTCACGCACACGGCGCATATTGCGTTTTCGGCGAGCGGTGACGCCGTAGGTCATCCAGTGTTCTTCGCGCTTGATCTTCTGCGCCAGTTTCTGCTGGTCGATCTCTTCCTGTTCGAAGACCTCGTCGCGCCAGGCTTCGAAATGACCGAAGCCCTTTTCCATGCGTCTGGAAACGCCGCGATCGATCCAGATAGTAGCGCGTGACAGGTTCTCCAGGAACCGGCGGTCATGCGAAATCAGGACAAGTGCGGATTTGAGGCTCTTGAGCTCTTCTTCCAGCCACTCGATCGCCGGAAGGTCCAGGTGGTTTGTCGGCTCGTCCAGAAGCAGGATATCCGGCTCCGGTGCAAGCGTGCGGGCGAGGGCGGCCCGGCGAGCCTCTCCGCCAGACAGCGCATTGGGGTGTTCCTTGCCGCTGAGCCCGAGCACTTCCAGAAGGTAGGCGCCGCGGTAAGGGTCGTCGCCCTCAGTCAGGCCTTCGTTGACGTAGTCGAGCGTTGAAGCATAGGCGGAAAGATTCGGATCCTGCGGTAGGTAACGTACCGTTCGTCCGGGCTGAAAGAACCTCTCGCCCTTGTCCATTTCGATCTGCCCGGCTGCAATTTTCAGCAGCGTGGACTTTCCGGAACCATTGCGCCCGACCAGGCAAAGACGGTCACCTTCGGAAACCGAAAGCTCGGCGCCGGTCAACAGCGGCGTACCGCCAAAAGTCAGATGGATATCACGGAGTGTCAGCAGGGGCGGGGCCATGTGTGCCTATGATGCGCTAGATCAAAGTTTCGGATCGGCGTTCGGTTTACTTGTAGCCCCTCTGCCGCGCAAGCGGTTCAGGAAGGAACGCGCGCAATTTTGAATTGCCGCACCGAGATTTTCCGGGAGAATTGAGATAAGATCTGAGGAAGTGGACAGGGCCGATCACCTGATGCCGCCCGGATGGGCGGTCGGAGAAGGCGCGATGTTTGAACTGAGCAGAGGCTATACCGGTTGCGGTGGCCTGCGGAAAATATTGAAATCCTGTACCCTGGCAGTGTCTCTGTTAGCTGTCGGCACCGGCCTTGCGGTCATGTCCGGGACCTCGCAAGTCAGGGCGGATGCCGTCTACTTCGGCGGCAGCGGTGTCGGCTTTGCCTTCGGCACAGGCGGTTATCGTGGATATCGCGGCTCGTTCTTCTATGGACCACTCGGGTTTTACGGCCCTCCTTATCGACCTTACGGTCCACCCTACTACTACCATCCCTATGACCGGCGCGCGTATCCTTATCGCTCACGCATCTATCCCTACCGCTCAAGGGTATATGTGAACCCGCCGCGTTACGTCGCGCCACCGCGCTATGTCGCCCCGCGCAGATATGTTGGACAACCGCAACGTGTGCCTTATACTAAAAACGGGCTTGCTCCGTTCACGCCCCAATGGGTGGCTTACTGCTCCCATAAGTTCAAATCGTTTAACCCCAACACGGGGACATATTTGGCCTATAGCGGAAAGTATCGATTTTGCCGTTAGGTTTGAAATATAATTTCTCACCGCAACACCAGAATTTTTGATTACGCAGTAAAATGGCGAAAAATTTTTCCTGGATTGTTGAAAAATGTGCAAAAACATCGCCTTTTTGCAGCAAAGGTCGAAATGTGTCGTTGGGGGATGCTTGATTGCGCGCAAAGAGCGTGGAATCTTGTGCGCCATCGTTTCTTAAGCTTCAACAATAACCCACGAGGGGAGAGCGATATGTTCAAGTCCATGCGTGTAACAGCGCTTGCGGCTGCTCTAATGGCTGCTACATCACTTACCGCAGTTGCAGAGGTGGTTTACCACCGCGGCAACACCGCCGATCCGGAAACTCTGGATCAGCACAAGACTTCCACGACCTACGAAGCGCACATTCTGCGCGACCTTTACGAAGGCTTGGTTGCTTACGGCGCTGACGGCAAGGTCATCCCGGGTGTTGCGACCGATTGGACGATTTCGGACGACGGTACGGTATACACCTTCAAGCTGCGCGACGATGCCAAGTGGTCCAACGGTGACCCGGTTGTGGCAGGTGACTTCGTCTACTCGCTTCGCCGCATCATGACACCGGAAACTGGTGCCAAATACGCCAATATCCTTTATCCGATCAAGAACGCGGAAAAGGTCAACAAAGGCGAATTGAAGCCTGAAGAAATGGGCGTGAAGGCGGTTGACGACCACACGCTGGAAATTTCCCTTGAGGCGCCGACGCCTTACTTCATCGAACAGCTGACGCACCAGACCGGCCTGCCGGTTCATCCGGCGACAGTTGAGGCACACGGCACCGACTTCGTGAAGCCTGAAAACATCGTCACCAACGGTGCATATACCCTGGCCGAGTTCGTTCCGAACGCGCACGTCAAGGCGACGAAGAACCCGAACTTCCACGATGCGGACAACGTGAACGTCGACACGGTCTTCTTCTATCCGACAGAAGATCGTGGTGCTGCGCTCCGCCGTTTCCAGGCTGGTGAACTGCACACAAACAACGATGCTCCGACCGAGCAGGTTGCCTTCATGAAGGAAACCCTTGGCGATCAGTTCCGCGTAGCGCCTTATCTGGGCACTTATTACTATGCTCTGAACCACGAAGATGAGGCTTTGAGCAATCCGGAAGTTCGTCAGGCTCTGTCCATGGCGATTGACCGTGAGTTCCTTGCAGACGAAATCTGGGGTTCAACGATGGTTGCGGGTTACTCCTTCGTACCGCCGGGAATCGGCAACTACGGTGATCCGGCATTTGCCGACTACAAGGACATGTCCCAGATCGACCGCGAAGAAAAAGCGATCGAGATGCTTGAAAAGGCTGGTTTCAGCGAATCTAACCCGCTGAAGTTGACCATCAACTACAACACTTCCGAGAACCACAAGAACACGGCAGTCGCAATTGCCGACATGTGGAAGCCGCTTGGCGTTGAAGTTTCCATGCTCAACACCGACACCAAGACCCACTACGCCATGCTGCGTGACCGTCAGGACTTCGACGTCGCACGTGCCGGCTGGATTGGTGACTATTCCGACCCGCAGAACTTCCTGTTCATGGTCGAAAGCGACAACACCGGTTTCAACTACGCTCGTTACGAGAACCCGGAGTATGACGCGCTTATGGACGAAGCCGCAGCTACCATTGACCTGGAGAAGCGTGCTGAGATCCTGAAGCAGGCGGAAGAAATGTTCATGCGTGACCTGCCGTTCATCCCGCTGATGTACTACGGCTCCATGAACCTGGTTTCCGACAAGGTTTCCGGATTTGAGGACAACCTCCTCAATGTTCACCCGACCCGCTTCATAAGCATCTCCGAATAATCGATAACACCAGGACCGGCAGGGAATTCCCTGCCGGTCTTTTGCAAGGCGGCAAGCAAAGACCGCCGGCAAAACAACAGGGGCAAAGCCTATGCACCGCTATGTGCTCGGTCGATTGCTCAGCGCAATCCCGACCCTCTTTCTGATCGTTACAATTTCGTTCTTCCTGATCCGGATCGCACCAGGCGGTCCGTTTGATCTTGAACGTCCACTTGAAGCCAAGGTGATGGAGAATCTGAACAAGATCTACCATCTCGACGAGCCGCTCTGGAACCAGTACCTGCTCTACCTGAAGAGCATCGCGCAGCTGGACTTCGGCCCGAGCTTCTACTTCCGTGACTTCACCATCAACGAGTTGTTTGCGCAGAGCTTGCCGATTTCGATGCAACTCGGCCTTTCCGCGCTTTGTCTGGCTTTGGTCGTCGGCGGAGTTCTGGGGGTCTCCGCCGCGCTTCGCCAGAACCGTCCGGCCGATTACACCATCATGGCTGCCGCAACGCTTGGCGTGACCATTCCCAACTTCGTTGTCGCACCGATCTTGACGTTGATACTCGGCGTCTGGCTCGGCTGGTTACCTGTCGGTGGCTGGAACGGCGGTGCTTTCGTCAATGTTATCCTGCCGGTTGTTACCCTCGCGCTGCCCCAGGTGGCCGTTGTGGCTCGATTGACCCGCGGATCGATGATCGAGGCTCTGCGGTCCAATCACGTGAGGACTGCGCGGGCATACGGTCTGACCAGCTACATGGTCGTCGTGGTTCATGCGCTCAGAGGTGCGATCCTGCCTGTGGTTTCCTATCTCGGCCCGGCAGCCGCGGCATTGCTGACCGGTTCCGTCGTGATCGAAACCATCTTCGGGATTCCCGGCATCGGCCGCTACTTCGTGCAGGGCGCGCTCAACCGTGACTACACGCTGGTGATGGGCACCGTCGTGGTCGTCGCCTGCTTCGTTATTCTGTTCAACCTCCTCGTGGATCTGCTCTATGCGCTGCTCGATCCGCGCGTGCGCTACGATTGAGGAGGGCACTGATATGACAATTACAGCAACAAACAACGAAGTGCCCGCAAAAGGGCGGTCACTTTGGGACGATGCACGAGACCGGCTTCTGGCCAACCGTGCGGCGGTTGCCAGCATGTTCGTTCTTGCGGCGATCGCGCTGATCTCGGTCTTCGGGCCTATCCTGTCGCCACATCAGTTCGATACGGTCTACCGTGACTATGTGAAGGTGCCTGCAAGCCTGGAAGCTTACCCGAGGCCGGAACAGGTCGAACCGGCCTTCCAGCGGGTTGCCAAGCGGGCGCGGCTGACGGTGGACAGCTATGAGCGCGATGGCGATACGGTTGTTGCCAGCGTCACCTCAAGCCGTGAAATCGATCCGCGCACGTCGCGTTACTTCGACCGCAGCGATCTGTTCAAGGATGCGCAGGTCACGGATTTCTCAGACGACAACAAGTCGGCGACCATCCGGGCCAACGTCAATTACATGCATTTCTACTTCGGTACGGATGCCAATGGCCGGGACATGATGACCCGGACCTTCATTGCCGGGCGCGTCTCTTTGACCATCGGTCTGCTGGCTACCGTCGTGGCGATCTCCATCGGCGTGCTCTACGGAGCGACCTCCGGTTATCTCGGCGGTCGGGTCGATCAGATGATGATGCGTGTCGTCGATATCCTCTATTCGCTTCCGTTCATCTTCTTCGTCATCATGCTCGTCGTGTTCTTCGGCCGGAACTTCATTCTGATGTTCATTGCCGTCGGTGCGGTGGAATGGCTGGACATGGCGCGTATCGTGCGCGGTCAGACCCTGACGATCAAACGTCAGGAATATGTCCAGGCGGCCGAGGCAATGGGTGTGGAAGATGGTGGCATCGTGCGTCGGCATATCATTCCGAACACACTCGGACCGGTTGTTGTTTACATGACGCTGCTGGTGCCGAAGGTCATCCTGCTGGAAAGCTTCCTGTCCTTCCTGGGACTTGGCATTCAGGAGCCGATGACCAGCTGGGGCGTTCTGATCTCTGAAGGTGCGCGTAATCTTCAGGGTGCCGCCTGGATGCTCATCTTTCCGTCGATCTTCCTGACATCGACGCTGTTCGCGCTGAACTTCATCGGCGACGGATTGCGCGATGCCCTGGATCCGAAAGACCGGTAAGGAGATGACCATGACCAGCACAACAAACAAGACGGTCCTCTCCATCAAGGATCTGAAGGTCGATTTCGAGACTGCAACAGGCACGGTGAATGCCGTGCGTGGTGTCAACATCCACGTCGAAGCCGGTGAAACCGTTGCCATTGTTGGCGAAAGTGGTTCCGGCAAGAGCCAGACGATGATGGCCGCGATGGGGCTTCTGGCCTCAAACGGTCGCACTCAAGGGGAAGTCGTCTATGAAGACCGGAATATCCTCGGGCTTCCGATAAGAAAGCTCAACGACGTGCGTGGTGCGAAGATCACCATGATCTTCCAGGAGCCGATGACGTCGTTGGACCCGCTCTACACCATCGGCCGTCAGCTGGCGGAACCCATGGTCGTTCACGGCGGTCTGTCCTGGAAAGCGGCCACGGCCAAGGCGCTCGAACTTCTGAAGCTCGTGAACATTCCCGAGCCGGAGCGCAAGATCAAAGCTTACCCGTACGAAATGTCCGGCGGGCAGCGTCAGCGCGTGATGATCGCCATGGCTCTTGCCAACGATCCGGATGTTCTGATCGCGGACGAGCCGACAACCGCTCTTGATGTGACGACACAGGCCCAGATCCTTGACCTGTTGCGTGATCTGCAGAAGCGGCTCGGCATGGCGGTGATTTTCATCACCCACGATCTGGGCATCGTTCGCCGTATTTCCGACCGCGTCTACGTCATGAAGACCGGTGAAGTGGTGGAAAGCGGCGAAACGAAGCAGATCTTCAATCAGCCGGAGCATCCCTACACGAAGATGCTTCTGGACGCAGAACCGACCGGACACAAGCCACAGGTGCCGGACACGGCTCCGGTACTGCTGGAAGCGCAGAAGGTGGAAGTCGAATTCGAGTTGGATTCAGGTTTCCTGAAACCAAGACATGTTCTGCGTGCCGTCGACGACATCAGTTTCTCGCTCCGCAGAGGTCAGACCCTTGGTATCGTGGGCGAGAGCGGTTCGGGCAAGTCCACGCTTGGAAGGGCGGTGTTGAACCTGTTGCCGGCAGGAGGCCGGGTGGTTTTCCAGGGACAGCAGATATCGGGAAAAGACCGCAAGCAGATGCGCGCCTTGCGCAAGGACATGCAGTTGATCTTCCAGGATCCGTTCGGTTCACTTAGCCCGCGCATGACCGTCGGTCAGATCATCTCCGAGGGGCTCTTGGTGCATGAGCCGTCGCTGACGGCGAAGGACCGTGATGCACGGGCCTGCCAGGCGCTGGAAGAAGTGTCGCTTGATCCCGTCATGCGCAACCGCTATCCGCACGAGTTTTCAGGCGGTCAGCGCCAGCGTATCGCGATTGCCAGGACCATGGTGCTGAAACCCGAGCTGGTTGTGCTGGACGAGCCGACATCGGCTCTGGACCGCACCATCCAGAAACAGGTTGTCGAGCTTCTGCGCGATCTTCAGAAGGCGCACGACCTGACTTACCTGTTCATCAGCCACGACCTTGCCGTTGTCCGGGCTCTGTCCGACACGGTAATGGTGATGCAGCGAGGCAAGGTGGTCGAGGCGGGAACCGCCGATGCGATCTTTGAATCTCCGAAATGCGACTATACCAAGGAGCTGATCGGAGCGGCGATGCTGACGCAGCAGCAGATGATGGAAACGGCCTAGGCGGTTTCCGGCAAACGAAGAAAATCAGAGCCCGGCCAGAGCGACGATCTGGGCGGGCTCTTTTTCGTAGTTCTTCTGCAGTTGTTCCAGATCGGTGCCATAGAATTGGGGGGCAAGAACCACCGCACTTGAAAGAATATGGGCCTTTACCGCGTCCTTCGCACCCTGCACGTCACCTTGTTCCAGAGCTTCAAGAATGGCCTGGTGCGGCGTGACGTTGCGCCTTTGCCACGCGGCTTCCGATCTCGGAGTGGGAAGCATGACCCTTTGCAACACCATGGTGGTCCGGATGAGCACAGGTTCCAATGTCGGCATTTGCGCAACCTTGAACAGTTTCAGGTGAAGATTGCGATCCAGTTCCGCACAGCCGAAAACGTCCCTGCGCAGCCGGCACTCTTCGAACTGCCGGTCGAGATCCTTCAACTCTTCCAGTTGCCGGGGCTCAACATTTTTTGCAGCTTCCGTGATCCCGGTCGCTTCAATGTCGATGCGGAGCTTCAGCATCAACATGGCTTCAACGATACTGGGATCGGTGACGAATGTTCCCTGATAGCCACGGCGGACCACCAGGCCGAATTCCTGCAGCAGCATCAAGGCTTCGCGGATTGTTCCCTGGGAACAATTGTAATCCTGAGCCAGCGATTGCTCGGTAATCGGGCTTTCTGAATTGAATTCGCCCGTCAGGATCTTCCTTTTCAGATCCTGGTAGACCGCATCGGACTTACGCGCTCTTTTGCGGCCAGTTGTGGATTCGACATGGAGATCGGTGTCTTCTGCGAATTGACCATTCACGGCACTGCCTCCTGCTGGCATTGAGTTCGACCGGTTTCACCCAACAATACTGCCACCAGAAAACGAACGATCCGCTCACATTTCCGCTTTCCACACCAACCGGCCTGCCGGGACGGAGGGAAGGGACGATGGGGCTCACCAATGAGTTGCAACCATCGATCCGGTCTTTTCTCTGTCAATGACACTTCTCAAAGCTGCGAGAGACGAATTACGGTGGCCCGACAGAGCGCCGAATGGATACGTGGACGGCTGCAAAAAATAACAATGGATTCATTGTTTCGTGCCGCATGAGCAATTGCAATCGCTAAAGTGTAAGATCCAGTCACAAACTTGCGAGGTCCGGTTGACAGTCCGGCCCCCTGTGACCTCTGCCGGGAAGTGAAGGTGTCTCAGGCCGCAGCCTTTTCCAGTGCCGAAATCCAGTTCTTGTAAGCGATCTTTTCAATGACCGCTTCGCTGAAACCTCTGGCATCGAACAAGTCAAGCAGCCGGGAGAGGCCGGTGACGTCGCTGAGTTCATTCGGAACGATACAGCCGTCAAAATCCGAGCCGAGCGCAACACCGTCTTCGCCGAGCCTGTCCATCAGGTATGCCGCGTGATCGGCGATGATGTTCAGGTGGGTGTCGCGTGCATAGGCCCCATCAGGCCGAAGGAAAGGCACATGGAAATTGATCCCGACCAGCCCTTCGCTTTCCTTGATCGCATCCAGCTGCTTGTCGGTGAGGTTGCGGCTGCTTGGGCAAATGGAATGGGCATTCGAATGGCTGGCAACGATAGGCCTGTCAGTAATTCGGGCGAGGTCCCAGAAGCCTTTTTCGTTCAGATGGGAAACGTCCAGCAAAACGCCGAGCCTGTTGCAGGCTCTGACCAGATCTCGGCCGGCACCCGTTAGTCCAGGGCCGATGTCGGGAGACGCTGGATGGGCCATCGGGACGCCATAGCCGAAGGCATTTTCGCGGCTCCAGACCAGCCCAAGCGAGCGCAGTCCCCGCTTGTAGAAGTCCTCAAGAGCATAGAATTCGGTATCGATTGCCTCAGCCCCTTCGATGTGGAGACTGATGGCCATTTTTCCTGCCTCGACGGCAGCTCGGTTTTCTTCTGCAGATCGGCAGATTACCACCTCTCCGTCCGCTTCCGCTTCGATCTGTTCGGCCCGCTCAAGCAGTCTGTAGGTGAAGTCCTGAGCCTGTTTCTGCTCGACTTCCTGATAATTGGCCGGGTCTTTCGGATCGAAAGACTTGCTGAAGTCCTGATCCGGATTGGAAGGAACGAACATTGCGAACAGGCCCCCTGCAAAGCCTGCTTCCTGGGCGCGGACGAGATCAAGGTGTCCGGTTTCCGACCGGTCGAAAAAGCTGCGCTTCGTTCCTTTGAGTTCGTCGATTTCAAGCTTCAGCAGCGTATCGTTGTGACCATCAAAAACGGGAAAGGGGGATTTTACGTTGGCGTCGGACACGGAATTTCCTTGAAAGAAGAATCACGGGACAGGATGGCAGGATGCCTCAAGTTTTCCCAATCTAGTGGTTGTTTTGAAGAATGTAAGGCACTTTGGCCGAATGTGACTTGCAAGTGTTAAAAAGCTGGCTCAAGAAGGGGCTTCCAATTTGGGAGGTCCTATGAAGCGCCAAGATTCGTTGAACGACCAGCCATCCTCGCCGGATGCCCGCCCACTTGGCCGGCGTACATTTCTCGCCGGCGGAATCGTGCTCGCTGCGGGTGCCCTGGCTGGATGTCAAACGGTTGTAGGTCTGCCGGATCAGGCGGAATTGCCTGACGAGGATTTTGATTACGCGACTGCCTACGCCGCTCTGCCCGATGGCGATTACACCTGGCCGGCGATCAACTATACGAGTTTTGATGAGCAATACTGGCGTCAGGTCGTCGATTACAAGACCAGGGAACGGCCGGGAACGATCATCGTCGATCCGTACAACAATTTCCTCTACTGGACGCTCGGAAACAACAAGGCGTTGCGATATGGCATCGGCGTCGGACGAGCAGGCTTTGCCTGGTCCGGCGAAGCATTGATCCGCGTAAAGCGCGAACATCCGATCTGGCGCCCTCCACGGGAAATGATCGCGCGTAAACCCTCCCTGGAACGATACTGGGAAAAAGGCTTTCCTCCGGGATTGAGGAACCCGCTCGGTGCGAGAGCCATGGACCTCTGGCAAGGCTCCACAGACACCCTGTTTCGGATCCACGGAACCAACAAGCCGTCTTCCATCGGCAAGAGCGTTTCATCCGGCTGTATCCGCATGTGGCAGCAGGACGTGATCGACCTGTTTAACCGGGTTCCACTTCGGACCAAGGTTATCGTGCTCAGCGAAGATCCCAATCAGGCTGCGTGATTCTGTTTGCAAATCAGGTTGGATGCAGCTCAAATTCATTGAGTTGCATCTATTCCTGAAACGCGCGGGAGACGCCTTATGAGCAGAATACCGGTTCCCGAGGACAATGAGCTGGATGAGCGCACGCTGGCGTTCATCAGCAAACTGCCGGATCTGAACATGGTCCGCATGCTGGCGCGCACCGGCATTGCGCCGGAAATCTATCAAAGCGTTTCAGCGATTTTCAAAGACGACTGGTTTCCCGCACTGGACCGGGAAATCATGCTGTTCCGAACCGCGCACGCCAACAATTCACCATACGAGATCGGGTTTCACAAAGCGGTCTATTCTTTCCCTGCAGGTCTCGTTGAGGCAGTTCTTTCAGATAGCCTGGAAGGCCTTGATCCATGGCACAGGCGGCTTTGTGAAATGTGTGATGAGATGGCCCGGAAAACCGAGCTTTCGCCCGCGTCGGTAGACGATCTTGTGAAACATTACGGTGGCTACAACCAAGCGACACGGGCGATCTTTGTCATGTCCTGGTTCAACTGGCTGTCACGCTTTGCGGACAGCACGGGTGTGCCGCCGGAAACGGAAGATCAGCTGGCAGGGGTAAAGAGCCCCACGACCTGAGGCCAGGTTGCTCAGATGGTGGTAATCAGGGCGACGTCGTAAAACACGGCCCCGAAATGGCAAACGGCCGCGGCAAGAACGAATGCATGCCATATGGCGTTCTGAAACGGCAAACGCTTCCAGGCGTAAAACAGAGTGCCGACCGTATAGAGCAATCCGCCCGCAACGATCATGTAGAAGCTGAAGGTGGAGGCTTTTTCGATCAGCGGCTTGGCGGCGAAAACAACAACCCAGCCGAGACCGAGATAAATTGGGACAGATAGCCTTTCCAGTCCCTTCAGATGAGCCAGCTTCATGATTGCCCCGGCAAGCGCGCCTGTCCAGACAACGGCCAGAAGAATGCCCCCTGTCCAGCCGCCGACAATAATCGCTGCCAAAGGCGTGTAGGTTCCTGCGATCATCAAGAAGATTGCCGCGTGATCCAGTCGCCGAAGAAGACCGGCTTTGTGGTCTGTGGCGAACATGTTGTAGAGCGCGGAACAAATTAGCATTGTCATAAGGCAGGCCGCATAAATCATGACGGTGACCTGACGTGCGGGATCGCCTGCATTCCAAAGAGTAACGGCCAAAATGATCGTCGCAGTCAGGCCAAGGAAAATGCCGATGATGTGAATGGCGCCATCTGCAATGAATTCCGCCAGGGTCGGAGGCCTGATTGTGGTCATTCTCGAAACTCCTTCACGGAAAGTGTGACACGGCCTCTGTGGCAAGGCGAGTCACGAAATGGTTTCCGGACTGAAACACTGGAGAGTAGCCAAGCAAACGATAGAATACGGTTTGATTGACGACGGGTTATTCTAAAGTAGTAATCGGGGAGTCAGCGTTTTCCCTGATCTTGCCCTAATTGCCCAAAGTTGCTTTAAAATTTCATCTTGGAATTTTTCACCTGATTTACACCCGCAATCTGGAATTCCTTCATGAGCAACCATCTCTTCGACACTTTGACAGCTTTCATTCTCGATCTTGGCAAAGACTTTCTGATAAACCCGGATGGCTCTGCACTGACGTACAAGGAAATGCTTGCCCGGTCATCACAGTATGCCGGGGCACTGGCGAAGCTGGGTGTCAGGCCGGGCGACAGGGTAGCGGTCCAGGTCGAGAAAACCCCCGACGCCCTGATGCTTTACCTTGGTGTCATCCGGGCGGGAGCGGTGTTTGTTCCACTTAACTCCGCATATACACCGTCCGAAATGAGCTTCTTCATATCGGATGCGGAACCGGCATTGTTCGTGTGCGATCCCGTCAATGCCGACAGCTTGGCCGGAATTGCTCAGAAGGAAGGTGCAAAGCTGCAAACGCTCGATGCCTCGGGAGAAGGGAGTCTGAGCGGTCTGGCGGACAGTATGCCGACCAACTTCGAAACCAGGCCGAGAGACGGCGAAGATCTTGCAGCAATTCTGTACACGTCGGGCACGACGGGCCGTTCGAAAGGAGCGATGCTCAGCCACGACAATCTGGTTTCCAATTCGCTGACGATGAAGAAAGTTTGGCGGTTCACCGAAGACGACGTGCTTTTGCATGCAATGCCGATATTTCACGCACATGGACTGTTCGTGGCCACCAATTGCCTGATGATGGCAGGAGGTTCCATGCTTTTCCTGCCGAAGTTCGACCTCGAGCAGGTGTTGGAACTGTTGCCCAAGGCCACTGCGATGATGGGCGTTCCGACTTTCTATACCAGACTGCTTGGTTCGGATGCCTTTGACCGCGATCTGGTGCGGCATATGCGTGCGTTCATTTCCGGATCAGCCCCGTTGTCTGCCGAAGTACACAAGGAGTTCTCGCAGCGGACAGGCCATTCGATCATTGAGCGCTATGGCATGACCGAGACCAGCATGAACACCTCCAATCCGTATGACGGAGAACGCCGACCGGGCAGCGTCGGGTTTCCGCTGCCAGGAGTTGGGTTGCGTATCGTCGATGAAAAAACAGGCCGCGAAGTGTCTCCGGGCGAAGTCGGGATCATTGAGGTCAAGGGGCCGAACGTCTTTCAGGGATATTGGAGAATGCCGGCAAAAACGGCACAGGAGTTTCGCGTCGACGGCTATTTCATCACCGGCGACATGGGACGCAAGGATGAAGATGGCTACATCTCAATTGTCGGGAGAGCCAAGGACTTGATCATTTCCGGCGGCTTCAATGTCTATCCGGCCGAGGTGGAAGCGATCCTGGACAGTATTGAAGACGTTGCAGAAAGTGCAGTCATCGGTGTACCGCACCCGGATTTCGGCGAAGGCGTGATCGCGGTGCTGGCGCCAAAACCGGGTGAAACTCTGAGTGACGAACTAATTCGAACCTCTCTGGCGAACCAGCTTGCCAAGTTCAAGCAGCCGAAGAAATTCCATGTTCTGGAGGCGTTACCACGAAACACAATGGGCAAGATCCAGAAGAATGTACTTCGGGAGCGGTATCAGAACGATTTTGCGTAAACCGTTCGATCAACCCCGCGCGGGAGCGTCGTTTTCCAGAGCAACAATACAATAAACACAACAGGCTCCGAGCATCGCGGCCATGGTATAGAATATCGACGCGAAATCGGCGTGCATGGCCAGAAGGACACTACCAAGTGTCACCCCAAGCGTGCCGCCGACCAGGCGGCACGTAATGATCATACCGCTGACTTCTCCCTGCTTTTCAAGCGGCACCGAATTGACCGTAATGCGTCCTGTGGGAACCATCGAGAAAGGCAGCGCTGCGCCCCACAGCAGCAGCATGGGGGCGAGTACCCAATAGTTTTTAAAGGCAAATGTGGCGCCCAGTAGTCCGCAGCTAAGCGCGACCAGCGCCAGTGAGATAAGGACTGGTTGCTTGGCGCCCTTTCGGTCTGCATATCTACCGGCAAACGCAGCCAGAAACGGAAATGGTAAAACCGCGGCAGCGGTTCCAATTCCCGCCCACAGTGCCGAGAAACCCATCTGCAGTTGCAGGAAGTGCGGAATGAAAATCGCGACAACGATCTTGCTCATCTGCGTGAGCAGAATAACAAGGGAGCTTGCGTGAAAGGGCTTCAGAATAAACAGCCTGATGTCGATCAGCGGAAGTTTCTGTCTGGCTTCGTAACGGACAAAACCGGCAAGACCGATGACGCCAACGATCAGGGTCGAAACGATCACCGGAGAGGCCCAGCCAAAGTCGGGACCCTCCATCAGCCCGAATATGAGCGATGTCATGCCTACCAGCAACAGGACCAGGCCGACGCGGTCAACCACTGGACGCTTGAGGTCTCTGGCCGGTTCTTTCCATAAGAGACAGGTAAAGATACCGCCGACCACGACGACCGGAATGTTGATCCAGAATACCCAACGCCATGACAGAAAGTCCGTCAGTATGCCGCCGAGCATCGGTCCGATGGCCAGAAAAATCGTCGCCATTCCGGCCAAAAGGCCGATTGCACGACCGCGCTCTTCTTCATCAAATGTGAGTGTTGCCGCTGCGAGCGTTGTCGGGAACATGATAGCGGCACAAAGGCCCTGGACGACACGCATGGAGAGCAGCATTGCCGTACCGTCGGCAAACCCCGCCAGCAGACTGGCGACGGTAAATACGGAACAGCTGACGATCATTGCAGGCCGCAATCCGAACAGGTCGATCGCCTTGCCGCCAATCGCCGCCAGGCAGGTAAAGGCCAACATATAGGAGTTGATGATCCAGTGCGCTGTCGTGGCCGACATTCCCAATTCGGACCGAATGGCGGGCAGGGAGACGCCTAGGACGGTTTCGTCCAGCATCACGAGTCCACCAAGAATACCAACCGCGAGAACGAGCCCCCGTTTCCGGTCCTTTTCGGAAAGTGCCAGCATCAGCTTCCCCCGTAGTTGCCCTTGGCCACAGGTTGCAGCATAGGTCAGCTGCAATGTGAAAGCATAGTCGTTTCTGTGATTTTGTATCAAAGGTTTAAGGGGAGGAAGGCAAGCGCGGAAGGTGCTTCGTCGGTCTGTCCGCTCCACGACGAGAACGAATTCGCAAGGCGGGCAGCCGGGCCGTTTTCGGGATCCGCAGGCGCCGAGGTTCCGGAAAGAGGTTGTTCCAGGTTTGCGCTGTCACGCAAGTGTCAGCCGGTCAAACCTGCGCGGATCTCTTCCTTTTTAGTGCGACCATTCCATACGCAGAGCAAATTGCAATCAGGACGGCTGGCACCACGAAAACCGACGCAAAGCCTGCGCCAATGGCCACCAGCAAACCGCTCATGGCCATGCCGAGCGTGCTGCCAAGAAGGCGGGCGGTGATGACCAGCCCGCTAACCTCTCCCTGTTTTTCATTCGGAACCGAGCTTGTAGAAATTAGGCCTGCGGGAACCATGGCGTATGGAAGCGCGATTCCCCATAAAAGAAGGGCTGGAACAAGCATCCAGACACTCTTGAGTATCACGGCCCCCGCGATGGCCAGATTGCCCAGTGCAAGAACCGCCAAGGACACCACGACGGGTGTGCGAGGTCCATGTTTGTCCGCAAATTTTCCGGCGCGGGCAGAGAGGAATGGAAATGGGAAGACGGCGAACAACGTTCCCATACCCGCCCAGAGTGCCGAATAGGACAATTCCATTTGCAGAAAGCGCGGCACATAGATGACGACGATCATCTTGCTCATCTGGGTCAGAATGTAGATGAGTGTGCCTGTGTGAAAGGGCATGAAGCGGTACAGTCGAACATCGATCAAAGGTTCGTTGTGCCTGAGTTCAAAGATTGCAAAGGCCGCCAGACCGACTACGCCGCATAGGATAGTTCCGAAGACTGCCGGTGAAGTCCAACCAAGATCCGGTCCCTCCACCACACCGAAAATAAATGAGGTCAGGCCGACGACCAGCAGAACCAGGCCGACCAGGTCAACTTTGGGCCGTTTGACCTCCCGGTCAGGCTCTCTCCAGAGCAGGAAGGAGATGAAACCGCTCGCCAGCACGATCGGCACGTTTATCCAGAACACCCACCGCCAGGAGAGGAACTGCGTCAGAACCCCACCGACAAGTGGACCAAGGGCCAAAAAGACCGTCACCATTCCGACCAGGGTGCCGATTGCGCGGCCTCGTTCTTCTTCTTCGAAAGTGAGCGTTGTGGCCGCCAGCGCCATGGGAAACAGAATGGCGGCGCAAAGGCCCTGAATAGTGCGCATCGAGATCAGCATTGCGGCGCTGTTCGAAAATCCGGCCACGACGCTCGAGATTGCAAACACGAGGCAGGTAACCACTAGCGCCGGTCTCAAGCCGAACAAATCCAGTGCCTTGCCGCCAATTGCGGCAAAACAGGTAAAGGCGAGCAGGTAGGAGTTCACGATCCAGTGGGTTGTCGTCAAAGATAATCCCAGATCGTGCCTAATGGTGAACAGGGAGACGCCGAGAACCGTTTCATCAAGGTTCACAAGTCCACCGAAGCATCCCATCGCCAGGATAAGCCCGCGCTTCCTTGCGCTTTCGGAAAGTACAAACAAATTCCGTTTCCCGGACGGCGGCGAAATTGAACCGGACATGAGGCTGAAATCCCGACATAAGATTGCTCAGCTCGAAAGCCTTTGCGCTCTTCCAAATGGATGAATTCTAATCAGTTCTAATGTGCCGAGCGTGTCGGATCGGCATCTTATGCTCGCGCTTCGGTCTCCTTTTCCAGCACAACCGCCCCATATGCGCAGCAGGTGGCGATTATGGCTGCCATGACCCAGAACAACCAGGTAGACCCTGTTTCCATTGCCAGCAATACACTGCCCAAAGTCACGCCGAGCGTACCACCGAGAAGACGGGCGGTCATGACAAGCCCTCCGAACTCGCCCTGTTTCTCCAGGGGCAGGGAATTTGCGATGCTACGCGTCGCCGGAAGCATGGTGAAAGGCACCGCAACGCCCCAGACGAGCAGTGCAGGGGCTAGACCCCAATAGCTTTCAAAGTGGATGGCGACTCCGATCAGTACGTTTGTCAGCGCAAGTACGGTCAGACCGGTCAGGACGGGGCGCCTGGTGCCATATCGGTCGGCGATCCTGCCCGCCGGTTCCGCCAGAAACGGATACGGCAAGACCGCGACGATAATTCCGAAGCCGGCCCAAAGAGCGGAAAACGATAGCTCCAGCTGCAGAAAATGCGGCACGAAGATAACAACGACGATCTTGGTCATCTGTGTGAGCAGCACAATGAGCGCGTCGGTATGAAAAGACTTTGAAAAGAACAGCTGGACGTCGATCAGCGGCGTCTTCTGCTTAAGTTCAAAGCGAAAGAAGCCACCGAGGCCGAGCGCTCCGATGACGAGAGGCCCCAGGATGAACGGAGAACTCCACCCAAAATCCGGGCCTTCCATCAGTCCGAATATGAATGTGGTGAGGCCGGCCAGGAGCAGGATCAAGCCCATCAGGTCAACCTTGGGACGTTTCGCAATCCTTGCCGGTGGTCTCCACAGCAGGAGGGTAAGTGAAACGCAGACGGCCAGAACCGGGATGTTGATCCAGAAGACCCAGCGCCAGGAAAGGAATTCGGTCAGAACGCCGCCAAGCAATGGTCCTGCCGCCAGGAAAACCGTCGCGATTGTGGCGGAGATCCCAACCGCCTTGCCGCGCTCTTTCTCACCGTAGGTGAGTGTCGCAGCTGCCAGTGACATTGGATAGATGATCGCTGCACAAAGCCCCTGAACGACTCGCAGTGAAATCAGCATGGCGGCATTTTCGGCAAATCCGGCGACCAGACTTGTAACTGCAAATACCGAAGCACTGACGATCAACGCAGGCCGCAGGCCGAAAAGGTCAATCGCCTTACCACCGATTGCCGCAAGGCAAGTGAAGGCAAGCATGTAGGAATTGATGATCCAGTGAGCGGTTGTCGGGGACAGATCCAGCTCGGTGCGGATGGACGGCAATGCGACGCCAAAGATGCTCTCGTCCAGCATGACAAGGCCGCCGAGGCCGCCCATGGCAAGAACCAGACCCCGTTGCCGTTTCTTTTCGGAGATCACCAATTGCCCGACTTCTCCCACGGCTTTGATGATTCGATCTCAAGAATCGATTGTATGGCGGCAGAATACACAATTCTTGCGAGTTTCTTCAAAGACTTGAGGGATGGGTGCCAAATGCGAGTGTGGAAAGGGCTCCGTCGGTTTGCCGGCTCCAGGACGAAAGTACCTTGGCAAGGCGTGCCGAGGGACCGTCATCCGGGTCCGAAGCGCGTCTGACACACCACCAGTCGAGTGACACGCCTTCTTCGCTGATCGGTCTGGCGACGAGTGTTCCGTCGGCCAATTCCGGCTCAATCGCCCATTTGCTGAAAAGGGCTACGCCGAAATTTGCCCGCACGAGATCGATCACGGCCTCCGGTGTCGGCATCGGCGTAAGCCGACGGAAGGGGACGGTCGGCTCGCCAAGCAGCGTGGTCCAGTCGAAGCCCGGCTCTGCAGTCAATGGATAGATGAAGAACCGTTCGTCACCCATGTTCAGGCTGTTGACAATCGGCTCTGTAGCAAGCGGATGGCTCTTCGACAAAACCGCAACAAGCGGATGTGAGCCGAGCTTGATCGACCGGAATTTCGACAGCGTCGGCTCCCGCCCGAACACAAGCGAGACATCCACGGAACCGTCCAGAAGCGAGGCGAGGGGATGCGCGGTGGCGCGCCCGGAAAGGTCAACCGAAAGACCGGAATCCACCGTTTCAAGATAATCGAGAAAGGCGGGAAACCAGTGATACCGGCTGTAGGTCGCTTGGCCGAGGCGCACCAGGACACGTGCGTCGCGCGCGGACGCTTCCAGTTCCTGTTCCAGACGGAACAGTTCCGCCAGAAACGTCTCGCCCAAGCGCCGCAGGCGCTCTCCTTCCAACGTCAGTTCCAGGCCCGTGTCAGCCCGCTGGATAAGCGACAGACCGAGTCGCCGCTCAGCTTCCCGCAATCTGTGGGAGGCTGCGGACTGCGTGACACCGAGCCGTTGGGCCGATGCTGTCATGCTTCCGGTCTCGGCAAGCGCCGACAGAAGCGTGAGATGATGAATGGCTAATCTTGGGATCATGAGCGTATGAAATCATTTCATGGTGAGAATGAAAACTAGGAATTTTATTTACTTTCGTCGACGCGGTATCGACTGGTTATGTCGATTTCATCTCTGCCAAAATTCAGTTTGAGCCCTCTGGGGGCAACTCTTGTCATCGTTGCGTGTGCAGTCTGTTTCGGTCTTGTCCCTGTGTTCGTTCGCGAATTGCAGGGACTTGGAGCCGGGCCTGCTTCCATTGCTCTTTACCGCTATGGATTTTCGGCGCTTGTGTTGCTGCCGTTCCTGCCTCTGGAAAGGCACAAGAGAGGCGGAGCCCTCTTGCTTGTCGGGGCTGGTGCCGTGCTGGGGCTCAGTCTGATCGGTTATCTTGAGGCCATTGCAAATGCGCCGGTGGCAGCAGCCGGGGTCGTTTACATGTCCTATCCTGTCTTTGCGTCCCTGTTTGCCTGGGTCTTGTTGAAACAAGCGCCGACCTTGCGATCTTTTGCAGCGGCAGGACTTGTTCTTGGCGCCGCGGCACTGCTCCTCGATCCATCGCTTTTGTCACCTGAAGTTCTATCCTCGCTGTTGTGGGCGATACCGGCTCCGGTCGCCTTCGGTTTCCTTGTTGTGGTTCTGAGCGGTTTGGCCGGGCAGCTCAATTCGCTGGAAAGGACCGCTTGCGGCCTTGTCGGGGCACTTGTCGGGCTTACGCCGGTTGCCCTTCAGGAAGGGCAGGGATCGCTGTTGCCGGCCTCTTCTTCCCAATGGGGCCTGATTATCGTCATGGGGTTGATGACTGCCCTCATCCCGCAGGTTCTGTTCTCGTTTGCGTGTCAGAAAGTTGGCCCTGTTCGCACCGCGGCCGCCGGCAGTTTTGAACTGCCGACCATGTTCCTCGTCGGATTTTTTGTCTTTGGTGAAAGCGTCGGAGCCCGAGAGGCGGTGTCTGCTGTTCTGGTCCTGTCCGCAATCCTGCTTGCGCCGTCAATTGGAGCTCAACCCAAGAGAAGTGGCTGGGTTGGAGGTCCAAAAGAAGTGTCTTGATAAGAAGTATCTTGATATAAAGATAAAAAGTCACTATCTCCAGATCGCCCGGGAGGGTAAAAGCCCGGAACGAATTTGGAGTAGATGAAAATGACAGCTCGTAATCCCGATCATCCGGTCCAGAACCTGTTTGTCGATCGGTGGTCACCCCGTGCTTTTGACGGTTCCGAAATGTCGGAAGCCGATCTGAAGACAATTTTGGAAGCTGCGCGCTGGGCGCCGTCAGCTTTCAATATCCAGCCTTGGCGATTTGTCTATGCGTTGAGGGATGACGCACATTGGCAAAAGCTCGTGGATCTGCTTAACCCATTCAACCTGGAATGGGCGCAGCATTCCTCGGCGTTGGTCTATCTGTTCTCAGACACAGAAGTCGACGGCAAGGAAGGCAAACCGAACCGGGCCAACGGCAGTCATTCATTTGACGCTGGATCTGCCTGGGCTCACGCTGCGCTGCAGGCAACCGCGCTTGGCTATCACACCCATGGCATGGCAGGGATCCACAAGGACAGGGTTCACGAAGTTCTGGGCGTGCCGGAACGTTTCAAGCCAGAGATTGCAATTGCTATCGGCAAGCAAGGGGACGCTTCGCAGCTTGACGAAAGTCTTCAGGCAAGGGAAACGCCAAGCGCCCGCATGCCGCTGTGCGAGATTGCCTTTTCCGGCTCCTGGGGGTGAACGCCCGTCATCCAAGAACATCAAAAAAGGCTGCAGGTGTCGCCTGCAGCCTTTTTTGTGACACCTGGTCGCTCGCTTACGCTGGTGTGTCCGCCGGCGCCTCGGCAGAGGTCTTGGCGGGTTTTCTGGTGAACTTCTCACGCAGTCTTTGAACGGCGACATAGAGAACCGGGATCATCAGAAGACCGATGGTGCTGTCCAGGATCATGCCGGCGAATACCGGCAGACCGATTGAAACGCGGCTGGCAGATCCTGCGCCGGTGGCGAATACCAGCGGCAGAACGCCGACAATGAAACACAGACCCGTCATGGTCACAGGACGGAAGCGCGTATGGGCTGCGCTGATGGCCGCATCAACGATGCTCATGCCGTCGTCCCGGCAATTGCGCGAGAATTCAACCAACATGATGGCCTTCTTGGCTGCAAGTCCGATCAGAAGCACCATGCCGATTTGCGCATAGATATTGTTGTTCAGAACCGGGATCAGATAGAGCGGAATCATGGCCCCGCAAACGGCAAAGACAGCCGACAGCATCACCGAAATCGGCAACATCCAGCTTTCGTACTGGGCAACCAGGCACAGATACGCGAAGAGGAACGCCAGCAGCAGGATGTAGATCACATATGAACCTGCCTCGATTTCCTGCAGCGACATGCCCGTCCACTCGATGGAATAGCCTTCAGGCAACAATTCCTTGGCAATCTGCTCGAATGCCGCGATGCCGTCGCCTGTGCTGTAGCCGATGTTGGTCAGGCCCTGAACGGCGGCAGAGCGTTCAAGATTGTAACGGGTCACGCTTTGCGGTCCGACCACCGCTTCCAGGTTGACGAGGGTGCTGAGCGGGATCATGTCGCCCGAAGAACTTTTCACATAGATCGAGCCGATGTCATCAAGCGTCTGTCTGTATTCGGCTTCCGATGACAGGATCACCCAGAATACCTTGCCGTCGAGCAGGAAGTTGTTGACGTAATAGGTGCCGAGATTTGCCTGAAGCACGGTGAAGATATCGCTGATATCCACACCGAGGGCTTCCGCCTTGTCGCGGTCGAGGTCGATCTGGTACTCCGGCGAACTTGCCGACAGCGAGCTGAAGACCTGGAGGAATACCGGGTTGGTATTGGAGGCCGACAGGACTGCATTGGTCACAGCACCCAAATCAACCACACTGGCACCGGCGTCATCCTGAATCTGCGCGGCAATCCCGCCTGAAATTCCAAGACCGTCTATGGGAGGCAGCGGAAAGACAAACGCAACCGCTTCATCGACGGTGGCGAGCTTCTCGTTAAGTGTCTTCAGGATGTTGTACCACTGGGTTTCCTTGGTCTTGCGGTCACTCCAGGGTGCCAGGATCGGAATGAGCGTCGCAAAGTTCGAACCGTTACCGGCGATGATGCTGAAGCCGGGTACGGCGATTACATCCTGAACACCTTCGACCTCGCGTATCATCGTCGTCATGGTTTTGGCCACGGCTTCGGTACGTTGCAGCGAGGCGCCTTCCGGCAATTGGACATTGGCAAAGAGCACGCCTTTGTCTTCAAGCGGAATGAACCCTGTCGGGGTTTCACGGAACATGAACACCGTCGCGGCAAAGGCGGCAACGAGAATGAGCAGCGACACTGCGATGTTGCGAACCATGATCCGCACCAGCGCCACATAGGCGTTGCGCACCTTGTCGACCAGGGCGCCGAAGAAGTACAGCGGTCCATGCCGTTTCTTGCCTGACCGCCGCAACAGCATCGAACACAGGACGGGTGACAGCGTCAGTGCATTCACCGCCGACAGGCAGAAGGCAATCGTGATCGTGAGCGCGAATTGAAGGTAGATCTCTCCTGTGATGCCGGGAAAAAAGCAGACAGGCACGAAAACTGCGAGCAGCACGAAAGTGGTCGCAATGATCGGGCTTGTCACCTGATCCATCGCCTTGAGCGTGGCCTCGCGCGGCGCTAGACCATCTTCCTCCATGATCCGCTCGGTGTTTTCAATAATGACAATGGCATCGTCGACGACGAGCGTAATTGCCAGAATGACCCCGAACAGCGTGATCAGGTTGGCTGAAAACCCGATGAGGAAGAGAATGGCGAAAGTTCCGAGCAAGGACACCGGAATGGCAACGGCAGGGATGATGACAGCGCGCCAGCTCATCAGGAACATGAACACCACGAAGACAACAAGACAGGTGGTAATCGCCAGTGTCGTGAGAATTTCCTCGATCGACGCCTTCACCGCTTTGGTGATGTCGTAAAGCAGCTTGTACTCGACCCCGTCTGGGAATCCGGCCTGCATCTTGTCCAGTTCGGCATAAACGCTGTTTGCGACATCAAGAGCATTCGCCCCGGGGGATTGATAGATGGCGATCGCCGTGGACGGCTTGTTATTGAGTGTCGCAAATGCCGAATAGGAACTCGATCCGAGTTCGACCCGCGCGACGTCTTGCAGGCGCACCAGCTGGCCGGAAGAGGAGCCTGAGACAATGATGTCGCCAAACTGTTTCGCCGTTTCCAGCAGCCCTTCGGCCTTGAGTGAGAACTGGAAGTCGGTCGGGCCGGCAAAGGGAGCCCCGCCAATCTGACCGGCGGTTGCGCGTGCGTTCTGCGCCTGAATGGCGTTGGAAAGATCGGTTGCGGTCAGGTTGAGCGCCGTCATCTGGTCCGGGCGCATCCAGACCCGCATGCTGTAGTCGAGCGGACCGAACTGGGAGACACTGCCGACACCTGGCAGTCGCGACAGGCGATCCTGCACGTGGATCGTGGCGTAGTTGCTCAAATAGATAGCGTCGCGGCTCTCATCAGGTGAAACCAGATTGACCACGAGCAGCATGTTGGCGGATTGCTTCTTGGTGGCGACGCCCAGATTTTTCACCGATTGCGGCAACTGTGGCTCCGCCAGCGCGACCCGGTTCTGCACATTGACAGCCGCGATATCCGGGTCCGTGCCGACCTCGAAAGTGATGGTCAACGTGTAGGTGCCGGCATTGGAGCTTATCGATGACATGTAAATCATGTTCTCGACGCCGTTCACCTGATCTTCGATCGGGATTGCCACCGATTTTTCGATCAGCTCTGAATCAGCCCCGGGAAATTGTGCCGTGACGACAACCTGTGGCGGCGTGACGTTCGGATATTCCGAAATGGAAATGAACACGATGGCGATGATCCCGACCAGCGAGGCAATCAGCGACAGCACCAGCGCAAAGTTCGGGCGATCAATAAAAAATCTGGAGAGCATGGCTGGAAAACTCTCCTAGCTTTTCGCTTCAATCGGAGCGACTGTCATGTCGGGTTTGACCCGTTGCAGTCCCTGTACGATGACCTGCTCGCCTTCCGTCAGGCCTGACTTGACCTCCCAGAGGGAACCGGATTGTCGGCCCAGCTCGACATCCTGGCGTTTCACCTTGTTGTTGCTGTCAACGACATAGACGAAATGCCCCTTTGCATCGAGCTGAATGGCTGTTTGTGGAACCGCCGCCAGCTTGGCCGGATCGGCAGCCTCCACCGATACGTTCACAAACTGGCCTGGAATGAGGAGGTTCTTGGGATTGTCGAAGGTCGCGCGCAGCTCGACCGTGTCACTGCTCTGATCGACCGTCGTCCCTACATAAGTCACCTTTCCCGCGGACGGATACCGGGATCCGTTGGCCATGGTGAGATTGACCTTGAGAGTCGCGCTGTCATTACCGATCAGTCCGGCTTCCCTGTCTTCGATGAGGTCCTTTTCGCCCATGTAGAACGACACATAGATCGGATCGACGCTGGTCACGGTTGCCAGTGTGCCGGTGTTTGAATCGACAAGATTGCCCACGTTGACATTGGTCTTGCTGATACGGCCGTCGATCGGGCTGTAGATGTTGGTGTAGCTGAGGTTGATGTCGGCAGTGTCCAGATTGGCCTGTGCTTCATCGACGTTGGCCTGATCCGTGGCGGTCGTTGCCTTCTGCTTGTCGTAGTTCGCCTGAGAGATGTCACCCTTTGCCAGAAGTTGCCGCTGGCGTTCCAGCTCTATCTGGGAATTTTCGAGAGTTGCCTTCGCTCCTTCAAGGGTTGCCTTGGCCTGATCGACGCTTGCCTGATAGAGGTCCTTCTCTATGACATAGAGAAGATCACCCTTCTTGACCGTGCCGCCCTCGGTAAAGTTGCGCTTATCCAGATAACCTTCGACCCTCGCAACGATGTTGACCGTGCTGACTGCTTCCACACGGCCGACGTAGCGTGACGAATTGTTCGCCGTGATCGTCGAAACCTTTGCCACGGTGACTTTTTGCGGCTGGGTCGATGTGTCCTGCGCATTCGCTGCAAACGCGGTCAAAAGAGCTGACGCCAGTCCTAGAAACACTTTCGCCGATTTCATGTCCCCTCCGGCCAACAATCAAAAATCTGGAAATTACAAACCGTATCATAACCGGAATTATCAGCGATGCGAGGGGTTTAGGGACAATTTGAGATTTTATTTTCTCGCCCGGCAACTTCACTGGGCCGCGATCTCGCCTGCGGCAATCTGCACGATCTTCCTCACGATGTTGCAGCCTATATTGTCAGGTGTCCCCAGAAACTGTCAGAGGCCGGCATGAGCAAATCAGACAGGTTGCCAGAAGAAAGTTTTCTCAACAGCTATTACGCGCCCGGGGATTACATGGACACATTCTCGGCTTCTCTGGAAGACAGGCAGGATTTGCAGACAGCCGACATCCGGGTGTTGGCCGCTCATATTCTGAATGCCGAAATCGGGTGGATAAACGCCCTTTTAAAGGTGCGCGATGTCATCGTCCGGCCACTTGGCATGAAGACGACCAGCGATCTTGCGCAGGAACAGTTGCAAGTGCCTTTGGAGGCGAAGCAGCCCGGCGACCGGATCGGATTCTTCAGGGTCTACCGGGTGACAGAACACGAAATCATTCTCGGGGAAGACGATTGGCATCAGGACTTCCGGATGTCGATATTCCGGAAGACAGGACCGAAGCCGGGCGTTTTCACGTCAACATGTTGCAAACGTCACAATTTGTTCGGCCATGTCTACCTGGCGCTCATCCTGCCGGTACACAAGAAAATCGCGGTGGCGGTATTGGAGAACGCCACTGCTCAGGAACTGACGGCTGCCTAGGATTCAAGATGTCCAGTCTTTCGCCAGACCCGGGTGCCTTGCGCCGTTCTGATGGCTTGCCGGCTCCCGGGAGGCAGCCGCAGCCAGGTTCCCTGGTCGTACCGGCCGTCCGCATCTTCGAAACTGCCTTCAATGACGAAGTACTCGGCGCCTCCTGGAAACTCCTGCTCGTCGAAGTGTGAACCGCGTTCCCAATCCAGCATGACGACTTCCTCGTCCGGGCGGACAAACAGCGGAAGAATATGCTCACCGGCACGGCCTGCCTGCCAACCGGCAGGGTCAAGCGTGTTGACGCGGACAAATGTGTCGTCTTCTGGCTGCATCTGCCGCAACTTCACCAGGATTACTGCACCGGGTTCACTGGATGGCACGTGGCTGGAGCCGGGAGGGTTACGCACATACATGCCCTTGGGAAAATCCCCGCTCTCGTCGGAAAAAACACCGTCAAGGACCAGAAACTCCTCGCCCATATCGTGGGTATGGGCTGAAAAGGCAGAGCCAGGCGCATAGCGGACCAGACTGGTCGCGCGTGCAACCTCGTCGCCGTCCCGTTCCAGCATGCGCCTTTCCACACCGGCCATCGGGGAGGGGATCCAATTGAGCGTTGCGCTGTCGACAACGGCGCGTTCTGTCAGATCGGCGTGAATTTTCATCAAGTCTCTCCCTCTTGACGGGTTGTTTCCAACTAAAATGGACTATAGGACGCGTATTTGAAGAGGCGGAACATGAATTAGAAGTGATCGGCTCGTTGAGCCGGCACCTAAGCGGTGGAATGCTGGGAAAAAGCCCGTTTCCGGCGAGCGTGGCTTTGCAAGTCTTCCGGAATCGTGCTGACTACCGCCCTGCACGGTTACAACGGACGGAGATACGGCAGCACCGCCGCTGCACTAGAAGTGATTGCATGACGGTACAGATCGATATCGGAGAAATGACAGGCGGTGCGCGGGCCGGGCTTGATCTGGAAGAGCTCCTGGCTACGCGTCTTTTGGTTCAGGGTAACTCCGGTTCCGGCAAATCGCATTTGCTTCGCAGGCTTCTGGAACAGTCGGCCAGCTGGGTACAGCAGGCCATCATCGACCCCGAGGGCGATTTCGTTTCACTTGCCGACAAGTTCGGTCACGTCGTCGTCGATGCCGTGGGAACAGAAAAAGATCTCCAGATGATTGCCGGTCGTGTTCGCCAGCATCGTGTGTCTGTCGTTCTGAACCTTGAAGGTCTTGACGCTGACCGTCAGATGAAGGCCGCGGCGACCTTTCTGGACGGGCTTTTCGATGCAGACCGGGATCTTTGGTATCCAATGATTGTCGTCGTAGATGAAGCGCAGCTCTTTGCACCTGCTGCTGCTGGCGAAGTCACCGAGGAGGCGCGCCGCCGGTCTCTCGGGGCGATGACCAACCTGATGTGCCGTGGTCGTAAAAGAGGCCTCGCGGGGGTCATTGCGACCCAGCGTCTGGCCAAGCTTGCAAAGAACGTTGCCGCGGAAGCCTCGAACTTTTTGATGGGCCGGACGTTCCTCGATATCGACATGGCCCGTGCAGCGGATCTGCTCGGGATGGAACGCCGTCAGGCAGAGAGTTTCCGCAATCTGGATCGTGGGCATTTCATTGCCCTTGGGCCGGCGATGTCGCGCCGTCCGGTCCCGGTCAAGATCGGACCGGTGGAAACCATGGGCCGGGGCGGCAGCCCGAAATTGATGCCCCTGCCGGAACAGCCGAAAGAAGAAGCCAAGGACCTGATCTTTACCCCGGCCGAAGGCGAGGCTCCGGTAGTGCGGCAGCGCTTTGTCGAACCGGTCGTCTCCACCGGAGAAGTGCTTGATCAGCTGACAAGCGCGGAACGCGCCAGTGACGGGGCCACGCCTCAGCCGGAGAGCCTGCTCGATTTTGGCGAGCGCGAGGAAAGGATCTCCGAAATCATTGCCGGTATTCTGGAAGACGAAGAAGCCGCCTTTCAACCGATCGCAACCCTGTACCAGGATTTCCAGGTCCGCTGCCGGATCGCCAAGCTTCCGGGCGGAGCGCCGGATCTGCAGGCGTTCCGTGAAAAACTTTCCGTGGCAAGAGCCGGGGTCGAAAAGGGCGAGGTCGATGACGGCGCCTGGGCCCAGGCGGAGCTGATTGCCTCGGAACTGCCGGACGACATGCGCGGCGTCTATCTGCTGCTGGCAAAGGCAGCTCTGGCAAAGGCGCCATGTCCTGGAAACCTGGAGATCGCGACAGCCTACGGGACGCGCTCGCCGGGCCGCGCCAGGTGGTTGCTGAGCCATATGGAAGAACGCGGTTTTCTGGTCTGCGCAACGGACCTGCGCGGCAACCGGATCGTCACGCTGACGGATCTCGGCTGGCAAACGGCACCGGGCGACGAAGCTGCTGCCTGAAACACCTGAACAAAAGCTATGGTCAGCCTGAGTTGGTCTCCAGGGTGAGCAAGCTGTTGTGGTAAGGGTTCCAGCTTGCTCTTCTGGCAACAAAGATGTGTGCGTCTGGCACCTTGATCCGGCAGGTGTTCAGACTTCCAGCTGAAACGGCCAGAAGTTTGCGAGCAACCCGTTTCTGAAGTTTGAGTTTGGGAATGCCCTGCCTGACAGTCGGCTTTATCGCTCCTAAAAAGTGAGAGGCTGATCCTCGTTTAAAAGTTCACTGGCCGTCAGATCGCAGGACGCATGCGGCTGCGCGCAAGCATTGCTTTGGAGGTTTCCATTGGTCGCCGCGCCAGTAGGTAGTCCAGTTGCGACAGTTCCAGGGTGATGCCATCAATTGTCCGGCTCAGGACATTTTCCATATAACTTCCTGCCGGAGAGCGGTCGCGGATCTGCATTGCCCGGTCCCGTGCCTTTTGCAGATAGACAATCATTGTGCGGACCTCGTCAGGTGTCACATCGGTCGGTCGCTGCGCTTCCAGAAGAGACGATGAAGACGACAGGGCGACGGAGTACTGCGCTTGAGCTGGATGAGCAAACTGCATCGGCAACCTCATATGTTCATGTTTTGTTCTATTTTATTCAAATTTGTCGATCAATCAAGTCTTGTGGTTCCCGGGACTTCAGCTGGATGATTATTTGATCGTGTGAAAGGCTGAAAAGAGAAAGCCCGCGCAATGGCTTGCGCGGGCTTTCCTGCTCAATGTTTTTTTCGCTTTAAGCCGCTCTTACCCTTGCCAGGAAATCGGCAACGGTCGATTGCAGCCCGTGTGCCTGTTGCGAGACAGACTGGGAAACAGACAGAACGTCGGCAGCCGAGTTGCTGGTTTCTTCGGCGGCCTGCATGACGTCACCTACACTGTTGCTCATATCGCTGGTGCAGCTTGCAGCCTGCTGAACGTTGTGGCTGATCTCGTTGGTGGCATCGCCCTGTTGTGAAATGGCCGCTGCAATCGTTGCGGTGAACTGATTGACCTCTTCCATGGTGCTGGCGATTTCCTGGATCGACCCGACAGCGTTACGGGTCGAGGACTGAATGCCGGTGATCTGCGCGGAGATCTCTTCGGTTGCCTTCGCGGTCTGGGTCGCGAGTTCCTTGACCTCGGAGGCAACCACCGCAAAGCCCTTGCCGGCTTCACCGGCACGCGCCGCTTCAATGGTGGCGTTCAGGGCGAGCAGGTTTGTCTGCTCGGCAATCGCCTGGATCAGGCTGACGACTTCACCGATCTTCTGTGCGGCGCTGTCGAGGCTACCGACCTTGTCATTTGAATCGTTGGCTGCCTGAGTTGCGCTGACCACGATGTCCTTGGTCTGATCGATCTGCCGTCCGATTTCCGAGATTGACGCGGACAGCTCTTCCGCTGCCGAGGCAACCGTCTGAACGCTGCCCTGAGCGACGTCTGAAGACCCTGCAACGGAAGACACTTTCGTTGATGTATCCCGTGCGATGGCATCGAGAGAGGCGGCAGTCTGCTCCATTTTCTCGCTGTCGCCACTGACCTGTTCCAGAACTGCGTTGACGTCGGTCTCGAAAGCCTCGATCAGCGCTTCGATTTCCTGTTGCCGGTCAAGCTGAGACTGTTGTGCAAGTTCGGTATCGTTCTGCAGAGACCGGCGTTCGTTTTCGTTCTCAACGAAAATTTCAAGGGCGCTTGCCATCTGGCCGATCTCGTCCTTGCGGCCCGTGTAGGCGACTGGCGTGTCGACATCACCTTCCGCCAGATTACGCATGCGTTCTGTCAACGCGCGGACAGGACCTGCGATCGTGGAACCGAGCATCCACATCAGGAACGTGCCGGCAACCAGCAGTCCAAGTGACAGCAGCAGACTCAGCTGCATCGTGGAATTGGCGCTCGCTAGAAGTTCGCTTTCGTCGACCGCCAGGACAACGAACCAGTTCTGACCCGTGCCATCCAGCTCAAAGGCCTGAATGGCTTCGGCGGTGCCGTTGTCCGTTGAATAGGCAAGAGTACCCTTCATGGCTTTGATCTTGCCGACCAGGGAAGGGTCCGCCTGCTTGCCGAGAAGCGATGAATCGGGGTGGGAGACCCAGACGCCTGCTTCACTCAGGAGACCGACATAACCTGTTTCATAGGTCTGTCCGGCGCTGACGGCCTTCTGCAACCCTTCAAGGGAGACGTCGATCGTTGCTCCGCCTATGCCGCGCCCCGACTTATCCAGGATCGGCGAAGAGGCTGTTGCCATCAGAACGTCGACACCGTTGATCGGGTAAATGTAAGGCTCTGTCACCGTGTCGTGGCCGAGATTTTTCGGCTTGTCGTACCATTCCTCGGAGCCGCTATCGCCGCCGAACATCAGCGGTTCCCAGGCAACGCTTGCGCCATCATTATAGAAATAAGGAATGAAGCGACCTTTTTCGTCCGAGTAATTGGAGCCTGCGTTGTCTGCGTCCGGTCCTGCCATATCCGGTTCAAAGATCACGCCACCGCCGACGAAGTGCTTGTTCTGGCTGATCTGCTGCAGCATCACCGCGCCATAGGCATTGCGGTCGGTGACGCCCGCATGTTGCAGACCCTCAAGCGCATCTGAGGCCGCACGGGCCGTCAGCTGGGCTTCTGCAAGTGTCTTGCCCGCATCAAGCGCAAGTGCCTCGGCAGTTTTACGGATAAGTTCTTCACCCGACTTTTGCGATGTTCCCTGCGCCATGAAAGTTACAGCAAGGATTAGCGTCAGGAAGCCGACCAGAAATACACCACTTGAGGCAAAAAAGATTCGATTTCTAAGAGACATGCAAGGCTCCAATAGTGTGTCTGGTCGGACCTTACGTAGGTTGAGTAAAGCAAAGCTTACAGTTGCATTTGTTTTCTCTTGCCTTGGTCGGATTTTTTCATTCCCATCCTGCAATCTGGAATCTCTTTGACGATGCCGCTTGAAGTGTGAGATGAATTTGGTTACATATGAAACTAAATTCATCTCTGAAGCCGGAGGACGTCATGGATCAGAGAACGGAAAACACCCGGACAACAGACAATAACGATCGGAATTCATCCGAGCTTGAGTACATGCCGGGCTTTGGCAATGACTTTGAAACCGAAACACTGCCTGGATCCCTGCCGCAGGGAATGAACAGCCCGCAGAAATGCGCTTACGGTCTTTACGGCGAACAGCTTTCCGGCACCGCCTTCACCGCGCCGAGCCATCAGAACGAGCGCACCTGGTGCTACCGTATCCGCCCGTCGGTCAAGCACACGCATCGTTTTCAGAAAATCGACCTGCCTCACTGGAAAAGCGCGCCGAATGTCTGTGAAGACGTGATTTCGCTCGGCCAGTATCGTTGGGATCCGGTCCCGCATTCCGACAAAGACCTGACCTGGTTGACCGGCATGCGCACCATGACGACTGCAGGGGACGTCAACACCCAGGTGGGAATGGCAAGCCACATCTATCTTGTCACCAAGTCGATGGAAGACGAGTATTTCTTCTCCGCCGACAGCGAGCTTCTGGTCGTGCCTCAGGAAGGAATTTTGAGGTTTTGTACCGAACTCGGCATCATTGAGCTGGAACCGAAGGAAATTGCCATCCTGCCGCGCGGTCTGGTTTACCGGGTAGAAGTGGTCGAAGGACCGGCGCGCGGGTTTGTCTGCGAAAACTATGGCCAGAAATTCGAACTGCCGGGCAGGGGGCCGATCGGCGCGAACTGCATGGCCAATCGCCGTGATTTCAAGACGCCGGTTGCCCATTTCGAAGACCGGGAGGCGCCGTCAACGGTGACGGTCAAATGGTGCGGTCAGTTCCATGAAACCAAGATCGGTCATTCACCGCTCGATGTGGTTGCGTGGCACGGCAACTATGCACCGTGCAAATACGATCTGCGCAATTACTGCCCGATCGGGGCCATCCTGTTCGACCACCCCGATCCATCGATCTTCACGGTTCTGACTGCGCCGTCGGGTGTGCCCGGTACGGCGAATATCGACTTCGTCCTGTTCCGTGAACGCTGGATGGTCGCGGAAAATACCTTCCGTCCGCCCTGGTACCACAAGAACATCATGTCCGAACTTATGGGTAACATCTACGGTCAGTATGATGCCAAACCGCAGGGTTTCGTGCCCGGCGGCATGAGCCTGCACAACATGATGCTGCCGCACGGTCCGGACAACAATGCCTTCGAGGGGGCGTCCAATGCCGACCTGAAGGCGGAAAAGCTTGATAACACAATGTCCTTCATGTTCGAGACCCGGTTCCCGCAGCATCTGACTGAATTTGCTGCAAAAGAAGCCCCTTTGCAGGATGACTACATTGACTGTTGGGAGTCACTTGAGAAAAAGTTCGACGGTACACCGGAAGGAACGTGGGACAAGTAATGAGCAATGCCAAAGTGCCGGGCCTGAAAGATCGTCTGGTCATCCTCGGTTCCAAGGGCGGACCGGCAATCCGCCCGGGCGGACCGTCACCGACCAGCTCTCTGATCGAGATCGGCGGACGCCGCTGCGTGGTCGATTGCGGTCTGGGGGTGACCAGGGGGCTGGTGGACGCGGGTGTCGTTCTCAAGGAACTGGACCTGGTCTTCATCACGCATATGCACTCTGATCACGTACTGGAACTTGGTCCGCTGTTGCACACTGCCTGGTGCACCGGTCTTTCACGTCGGATTCGGGTTTACGGCCCGGCAGACCTGATCGAATACTGGGACGGTTTCCTGAGCTCGATGCGCTATGACATCGATACGCGAATTGAGGATGAAGGCCGTCCGGATTTGCGAGACCTGGTGGAAATTCACCTTCTTCAGGAGGGGGAAGTACCACTTGAAGACGAGAAACTGTCGATTGCGACCTTACGGGTCGAACATCCGCCGGTAGTCGATTGTTTTGCCTTGAAGTTTTCTGTCCAGGAATGGTCGGTCGTCTTTTCTGCCGACACGGCTTATTTCCCGCCACTTGCAGAATTCGCCAAGGATGCCGACGTCCTGGTTCACGAGGCGATGCTCGCACGCGGCGTCGACAGGATTGTGGAGATAACCGGCAATGGCGATCGGTTGCGCCAGCATCTTCTGGCCAGCCACACGATGGCGCCCGATGCTGCCAAGATCGCCGAAGCTGCTGGTGTGAAGAAACTCGTGCTCAATCACTTGATCCCGGCGGACCTGCCGGGGTTCGAAAAGTCGGAGTGGCTCGAAGCCACCGAAGCCTTTTCAGGCGAAACCATAATCAGCCACGACGGTTTGGCGATCACAAGGAGTTAAGAACCAATGAAACTGGCAACGCTCAAAGACGGTAGCCGCGATGGCAAGCTGGTGGTGGTGAATGACCGTCTGACCTATTGCACGGACGCAAGCCATATTGCCCCGACGCTTCAGGCCGCTCTCGACGACTGGGACCGGATTGCGCCGAAACTGAAACTTCTGGCCGAAAGCCTGTCTCACGAAGCGGTACCTACCATCCGTTTTCATGAACATGACGCCCTGTCGCCGCTGCCGCGTGCCTACCAGTGGGCGGATGGCTCTGCCTACGTTAATCACGTTGAACTGGTGCGCAAGGCGCGCGGTGCCCAGATGCCCGACAGCTTCTGGACCGATCCGCTGATGTACCAGGGTGGTTCGGATACGTTTCTCGCACCTCGCGATCCGATCCGGATGCGCGACGAGGCCTGGGGTATCGACATGGAAGGCGAGATTGCCGTTGTCACCGGTGATGTGCCGATGGGTGTCAGCCCACAAGAGGCACTGAAATCCATTCGCCTCGTGATGCTGGTCAACGACGTCTCCCTTCGCGGTCTCATTCCGGCAGAACTCGGCAAGGGCTTTGGCTTCTTCCAGTCAAAACCGTCTTCTGCGTTTTCTCCAGTTGCAGTAACGCCTGACGAGCTCGGAGACGCCTGGAAGGACGGCAAATTGCATTTGCCGCTTCATGTGGACCTCAACGGTGCGCCGTTCGGCCGGGCCGAGGCAGGCGTCGACATGACGTTCGATTTCGGTCAGCTGATTGCCCATGCCGCCAAGACACGCGATCTCGCCGCTGGGGCCATCATTGGCTCGGGGACCGTCTCCAACAAATTGGATGGCGGTCCGGGCAAGCCGATCGCCGAAGGCGGTGTGGGCTATTCGTGCATTGCCGAGATCCGAATGATCGAAACCATCAATGAAGGCCAGGCCAAGACCCCGTTCATGAAGTTTGGCGACACGGTGCGCATCGAAATGCAGGATGGCGAAGGTCATTCGATCTTCGGTGCCATCGAGCAAACAGTTGAGAAGAGCTAAGGCGAAGCTTTGGGGCGAATGAAAGCCCTTTTGCTTTTCACAAATGCCAGTCAGTCATGCCTCGGCCCGACCGCGGCATCCATGCTGCCGCTTTATCGAGCGGGCATGTGAGTGATTGGAGAAACGTCACGGAATGAATTGCCGGATCAGCCCCGGCAATGACGATTTTCACAAGGCGGCTTCGCCTTAGGAGGACAAATGAGCAAACAATTCGCATCCGCTGGAGATATGACTGAAAAGGAAATCTCCTTCACCGAAATCGGTCGTGACCTGTGGGCGTTCACTGCCGAAGGCGACCCGAATTCCGGTGTCATCATCGGTGACGACAGCGTCATGATCATCGAAGCACAGGCAACACCGCGCCTGGCGCAGAAGGTGATCGAGAAAGTACGTTCTGTCACCGACAAGCCGATCAGCCACCTGGTGCTGACCCACTATCACGCCGTTCGCGTTCTGGGTGCGTCTGCTTACCAGGCTCAGAACATCATCATGAGCGAAAAAGCGCGATCCATGGTCGCCGAACGCGGCAAGGAAGACTGGGCAAGTGAGTTCGAACGCTTCCCGCGCCTGTTCCAGGGACATGAAAGCATTCCGGGCCTGACCTGGCCGACAACGACATTCAACGACCGCATGACCGTTTATCTCGGCAAGCGCCGTGTTGACCTGATGTTCCTTGGGCGCGCTCATACCGCGGGCGATATTGTTGCCTACGTGCCGGACGAGAACGTGATGTTCACCGGCGACATCGTCGAGTATCACTCCGCCTGTTATTGCGGCGACGGCCACTTCAACGACTGGCCGGGCACGCTGGAACAGATCCGCAAGTTCAATCTCGATGCCATTGCGCCGGGCCGCGGAGACGCACTGGTCGGCTCCGAGATGGTCAACGCAGCGCTGGATTCCACCGCCGACTTCATCCGCTCGACATATGACCCGGTGGCCAAGGTTGCCAAGCGTGGCGGATCGCTCAAGGAAGCCTGGGACGCCTGCCGTGCTGCTTGTGATCCGAAGTTCAAGGACTACGCGATCTACGAGCATTGCCTGCCGTTCAACGTCGCCCGTGCCTACGATGAAGCCCAGGACATCGACACGCCGCGCATCTGGACCGCTGAGCGCGATGCCAAGATGTGGGCAGACCTGCAGGGGTAAGGTTGAGCTGCGTGGGTCAACACCTCATGATTGTGACGCAATTTCATGCAGTTACTGACACTTCCTGTTCTTAAGGGAGGTCACTCATGAAATCTCTGCTGAAGTTTTGCGTGTTTGCAATATTGGGAGGTGGCGGATTTGTCCTGCCGGCCCACGCTTGTCAGCCTATGGGGCTTGAGTACGACGACCCATTCGCTCCGGAGGCGTTAGCCATCATTGGAAAAGTGACAGCCTTCAATTTTGAAATTTCGGAGCGAGGAATTTGCGTCAAGACAGATTACGACATCCGTGAAAATCTTACCGGAGCATACAATGGTCCGCTCGAAGTCGAAGTTTGTTATCAAGGTGAAGAAGATACACGTTCATTCGACGAGCAAATGGCAGAATGGACGAAAAACCAAGCTGAGATGAATCGTGTAACCGGAAATTACGAAGGTGCCGAAGTAGTGGCAGTTTTAACCAAGGCAACTCCTGTAAGTGCGGTTCCTCCGATTCTCTCACAGACGGAATATAGACCGGCTATTACGTCATGTTGGTTCATTCATCAGGTGAATCTTGGTGAGATGTCGGATGAGCAAAAAGCTAGTTATCTAGCGAAAATTAGGACTTCAATTGCCGAACGAAAGATAGACCAGGCTGAAGATGAAACGGGAAATCCCGATCCCGGAAACGCCCCGGCTAGCAAACAATGAATTCCGCGCTTGACCACCTCCGCCTCATGGCCCGCAACAATGCCTATGCCAACGAGCGCCTTTACGAAGCCTGTTGTCAGCTCAGCCAGGAGGAATTCCAGGCCGAGCGGACTAGCTTCTTTCCGTCGATCCAGGAAACGCTCAACCACAACTGGGAAGTAGACCGGTACTATCTTGATGCCTTGAAGGAAGACGGGCAGGGACTTGCAGTGTTCGAAACGCCGCATCTTAAAACGGCAGCGGCACTGCGAGCTGCGCAGGAAAAGTCTGATCGGCAGCTGATTGCCTTCTGTGATGGCTTGAACGAGCAGGATCATGAGAGGAAAATTGCGCAGGACCGTGGCCGGAATGGCGTCTTTCACGAATCGGTCGCCAACACGCTGCTGCATCTTTTTCAGCACCAGATCCATCACAGAGGTCAAGTACACGCAATGCTGGCCGGAACAAAAGTGGCACCGCCGCAGCTGGACGAGTTCTTTCTGGAATTCGACAGGCACAAGTCGGCCATGAAATACTTATAAGCCAGAAGCAGGGAGAGAACCTGTGACCAAATTATTCGAGGTACCGCTTTACCCCTATAAGCGCTCTGCCGATCAGGATGCCTCAACACCGGTGCGTCACCCGGTTGTCGTCATAGGAGCAGGGCCCGTCGGGCTGGCCATGGCGATCGATCTCGCGCAGGCCGATATCCCCGTTGTCGTGCTGGACGACAATGACAAGGTCAGTGTCGGTTCGCGGGCGATCTGTTTTTCCAAGCGATCGCTCGAGATCTTCGACCGCCTCGGCTGCGGTGACGAGATGGTGCACAAGGGTGTCGTCTGGAACGTCGGCAAGGTCTTTTTCGGTGACCGTCAGGTCTATGAATTCAACCTGCTGCCGGAAGACGGTCACAAGCGACCGGCCTTCATCAATCTGCAGCAGTATTACTGCGAACTCTATCTGGTTGAACGCATCCGTGCTCTTCAGGCAGAAGGCAAGCCGATCGAAATTCGGGGCGGCAACAAGGTCGCAAACCTCGTTGAGCGGGACAATCACACGGTCATCACGGTGGAGACCATCGATGGCACTTATAATCTTGAGGCCGATTGGCTGATCGCCTGTGACGGCGCCGGGTCGCCAACCCGGAAGATGCTGGATCAGGATTTTGTCGGCAGGGTCTTTGAAGACAACTTCCTGATTGCCGATGTGATCATGAAGGCGGATTTTCCGACTGAACGCTGGTTCTGGTTCGATCCGCCCTTCAACAAGGATCAGTCCGCGCTTTTGCACAAGCAGCCGGACGGGGTGTGGCGGATTGATCTTCAGCTTGGCTGGGACATCGACAAGGAAGAAGAAAAGAAACCGGAAAACGTCATTCCGCGGCTGAAGCAGATGCTCGGTGACGAAGTCGAGTTCGACCTGGAATGGGTGTCGATCTACACGTTCCAGTGCCGGCGAATGGAACAGTTCCGCCATGGACGCGTGATTTTTGCCGGTGACAGCGCGCACCAGGTTTCTCCGTTTGGTGCGCGGGGCGCGAATTCCGGGTTCCAGGACATCGACAATCTCGGCTGGAAACTGAAGCTGGTTCTTTCTGGTAAAGCACCTGAGACGCTATTGGACTCCTATACTTTCGAGAGAGAGTTGGGGGCAGACGAAAACATTCTGCAAAGTTCCAGATCGACGGATTTCATCACTCCGAAGTCCGAAACGAGCCGCATCTTCCGAGATGCTGTGCTGGACCTTTCAGAGCACTACGAGTTTGCGCGCCCGCTGGTGAATTCCGGCCGCCTGTCAGTGCCTTGCGTCTACGACGGGTCGCCGCTCAACGGGCCTGATGCCGATACTTTGCCTCAGCGCACGCGTCCCGGAAGTCCCTTGGTTGATGCGCCTGTCGGAAATGGCTGGCTGCTTGACACGCATGGAGGAGAATTTCATCTCCTCGGAATTGGTTGCGAAGTTCCTGCTGATAGCGAGTTCCATGGCGTTCATGTCACAGGCATCTCCATTCCAAGATCCGAAGTTGGAGCAGAGTTGAAAGCACGATATTTGGGGGAGGCAACAAAGGCCATTTATCTGATCCGCCCGGATCAGCATGTTGCAGCCCGCTGGACCAGGCTGGACCAGGAAGGAATTGAAGCGGCAATGGCAACTGTGCTTGCAAAAGGGAATTCATGATGACGAAGAGCGTCAAAACCGAACCGAATCTGGATCGGCCGGATGCCTTTTATGCAGATCTGCTTGCGGCTCACGAGGGGCTCAGCAAGGAAGATAGCGATGCGTTCAATGCCCGGTTGATCCTCTTGATGGCCAATCAGATCGGTGACCGTCAACTGCTGAAGCAGCTTCTGGAAGCGGCAGATCCCAAGGCGTCCGGCGCCTGATTGAAGGCTACAGAAACAGGGAAAGGAAACTCGCTCAAAGAGGGTATTTGTGCAGTTTTCAATCCCTGTTGAGGGTAGTTGATTTAATTTGGGCAAAAAAAGTTGCGTCGCAAATCAAGTATATGCCATTGCATGTTAAGAGGAAAATGACGTCCATTTAATTCGGCGTAAAAGAACGAGTTTGTTCAAGAAAGTCGTTCATCAATTGTTTATTCGCTCGCACCTTCAATTGACGAAAGTGTGGGGGAAACATGTCCAGCTTACTTACACCGCTAAAGAATACGCGATTTTCTGCGAAGGTCGGTGGTGGCTTCGCTACTATGATCCTAGTTGCAGCTGCAGTCGGCGCTGTCGGAATTTTTGCGATCCTTGGGTTACGGTCCCAGGCGGAAGTGAGTTCAATGGCAACCGAATCCATGGCAGATCTTCAGCAGGTTGCCCAGGCCCAGGAGGCCTTCCTATCCAGGAGCAGTCCTGAACTGGCCGGCCAAGCAAGCCAGCGGATTGCGCAACTCAAGGCTTCTCTCGTCTCTCTTGATCAGGTGTCAGATGCCGGACAAGGCCGCGCGGTAATCGTTGAGGCGATCGGGTTTGTCGATCATCTGGACAGTGAATTCGATGAGGTCGTCGCCGCGGTTGAAAACCGGCAGGCACAGGTCGAAAAGCTCTTGCGCTCGGCGGTAGGGCTCGAAACGCTTGCTGCGCAGATCACCGATCAGATGACAAAGACTCAAAGAGACGCCGGAGCAGCGGCCAAGAAGGCGTCGGGAACCCGCAATCGGGCTGACAAGGTCGGTCGCATGCTCTCTGAAATTGAAGACAAGTCCGCAGTGATCGTCGGTTTGATCGCGGATGGAGAGGGAATGGACCTGCCGCCATTGACGGCAAAGGAGATTGGTGAGGGAACCGCAAAAATCGTTAAATCGGCCAAAAAGGCGGCAAAATTAAAAGTTGCCGGTCTTGATCAGTCTGAAATGAAAGAGCTGGCCGGTCTGGCGAAGGCCTTGAATGAGAAATTGCCCGTACCTGAAGGTGAGGGGGCGGAGTATGCCGCTCTGCCTGCGGTGCTTGGCGCGGAAGTGGCAGCAGAACTGGCCGTTCTGCATAGCCGTGCCTCGGCTTTGCGCAAGGTCGTCTATGTGGCCACGGACGATGCGAAAAAGATTGCAGGCAAGGCGCAGTCGAAACTCGGCATTGTTGATCTTGTGAATGTGAATGCGATGAAGTTCCTGAGAGCTTCGTTGGAAATTCGCTCGGCAACCATGGAGTTCTTTGCAGGGTTTGAATCCATGGGCGCTGATGACGTTCTCACCCGTGTTGGCATTCTTCAGAACCTGGCAAGCACGCTGAAGGCCGACAGTGCCGCCTTTCCTGAAATCACCGATGCCGTGGCTGCGATTGAACTGGAGGTCATGGCATACGAAACGGAATTTGCAGGCATGGTCGCCGCAAAGGAGGCGTTCGACCTCAAGCGGGAGGCTTTGATAGCGACATCAGGCGAAGTCCGCCGGGTTATCACCGCTTTGACCGAAGCCCAATCGGCGAGCGCCTCCGCCAGGGCCGACACTGCACTTGGACTGATTGCGGCAGCGCTTGCAGCGGCAGTGGTTGTTGGCGGACTTCTTGCCTTTGTCCTGTCACTGGTCATCACGAGACCGACCCGTGTTCTGACTGAAGCCATGGGATGTCTGGCAAATGGGGATACAGATGTAGTCATTCCTTCCATCGATCAACGCGACGAGATCGGCGATATGAGCCGCACCGTTCAAGTGTTTCAGGAAAATGCCCGTGAGCGCCTTCGTCTGGAGAAAGAAGCCAGTCTGCATCAGCAGGAACAGAACCTGCGTCAGAACGAAGTGGAACGGCTGATCGAGAACTTCCGCGAAGAAATCCATGAACTTCTCGGAGCTCTTGACGAGACGGCCGAAGACATGACGGGGACAGCAAAAGCCCTTGGTGGCATCGCGGATAACAGCACTGCCCAGGCTGGCGATACGTCGCGAGCCAGTGAGGATGCCAGCATGAGTGTCGAAAATGTTGCCGGGGCTGCGGAGGAACTCACCGCATCTATTGCGGAAATTGGCGACCAGGTTCGCAGGTCTTCCGAAATCGTCACCTCCGCAACCGGAGCAGTTCATGAGACCAATGGCAAGGTTCAGGGACTGGCGGAGGCCGCATCAAAGATCGGGGAAGTGGTGACGCTTATTCAGGCGATTGCAGAACAGACCAATCTGCTTGCTCTCAATGCCACGATTGAAGCCGCCCGCGCAGGTGAAGCGGGCAAGGGCTTTGCCGTGGTGGCAGCAGAGGTCAAGGAACTGGCCAACCAGACCTCCAAGGCGACAGAAGAAATCTCATCGCAGATTCAGACAATTCAAGAATCTACCGGCGAGGCCGTGACCGCAATTGGAGCGATTTCCGACACGATGGAAGAGGTCAACGGCTATACGCAAGGCATCTCCACCGCAATTTCACAACAGGGTGCCGCCACCAATGAGATTTCGGGCAATGTTCAACGCGCGGCACAAAGCACTCTGGCAGTGAAATCCAACATGTCTCGGTTGGCGGAGGCAGTGGATGAAACGAAGAATGCATCCGGAAACGTTCTGTCCGCCTCCGGCGATCTCATCACACGAAGCGAAGCATTGAAACGAGGGGTTGAAACCTTCCTAAGCCGCGTCGCTGCGGCGTAACAGCCTCAATTGTTTACGAAAGGGCGGTCTTGTCCGCCTTTTTGTGATCTGCATCATAAGTCAGGGAGTGGCTCCTGATAGCTTCAGCTCTGGGTAGAAATTCCGGAGTGAATGCCATCAACTGGTAGAAGGGAGCTATCGACGATGTCCTGGCAACATGAAGCGCCGCCACATTGGTCACGGTTTTTGTCACTTGTCAAAACCCGGTGCCCGGCCATGCCGCAGACTGGACAGACGCAGTTGCAAAGGGATCGGCAAGCCGCCGCTGATGCTTATGCGGTTCTTGGAACGCTTGTATCTGCCCTGGGGCATTCCTTACCCGGTGGTCTGGACAACGCCGTCACTTTGATGACGTCTGAAGACCCTCTTTCCGCCTTGCAGTCCGCTGCTCAGTCTGGAGCGGTCTCTGCTCTTGCAGGGTCTGCAACCGGTGGGCTGATCGTCGGCAACGGCATCGAACTGTTGCGCGGAGCCTACCAGTCACTGAACCGGTCTGATCAAATGGTCGGCTACCTGCTGGGAATGACTGCCTATACGACAACCCTGTCACGCTTGTGTATCAGCGCGATGCGGGATCAAGTCCCCTACATACGACGACCTGAACCGCGAGTGCCGGAATATATCATGAGGCTTGGCGATCTCTTTTCATCCTGGCGGCGAGAGGCCTATGACCGAGGGTACGAAGCCGCCTGGTCTGTCGCCCAGGAAATGGACGCAGTCACCCCAGTCAATGACAGGCGGGGGCATTATTCGAAACAGGCGTTGCTCTACATCTTTTTGCAAACGGGCTTCACGGGTCAGCATCAGGACATGGACTGGCGTGCCCGCCAACAGTGCGAAGACATCATTCTCAGACGAATATTGGCGACCAATCTACTTGAGCAAAGGCAGTCTCTCGCGCGTTGGGCGCGTTCCAGATAGCAACTCTGTTTCCAGTCAACTCACTGCTGACGAAAGTCAAAAACGGCAGTTTCGGCAGGCTTGAGACTGGGAAATTGTAACAGACTGTATCGTGGCGATAACCGGAGACAATTGCTGACAAATGCCGGATTGCAACAGTCTGACCGATTGAATATTCGAAAAATCATAACTTTCCGGGGGCGAGGCCGGTGAGGTTTTTCTGGGCGCAATGGTTGAGAGCGGGAACCGGTGCGCCTTGAAGGCAATTCAAACTTCATGTGAGGGTCTCATGACCAAAGCGAAGAATCTCCTGACATACGATGCGGTGTCACGCATCAACCATTGGATCATCGCAATTGCCATGATCGGAATGCTCGGTTTCGGCATGTTTCTGGAAAACACCGAACTTGAACGCTCGACGCTGTTTCCCCTGATTCAGCTGCACAAGGCGCTTGGCGTTCTTGTTCTGATTTATGGCGCCTGGCGCGTTGGCTACAGGCTCGTGCAGGGATTTCCGCCTTCGGTTGGCGAGGCACCGGCCTGGCAGGAAGCCGCAGCGAAAGCCGTTCACTGGATCCTGCTGGCAAGTATCATCGTCCTGCCGCTTTCCGGTCTTGTCATGTCACTGTCCGGCGGTCACGCTGTCAGTATCTTCAACATCGTGACGATACCGGCACCGGGTGAGTTTCCGGCGATCAACGAAGCTGCAAGTGCCGTTCACGGCATCGGCGGAAAAGTATTGCTGGCGGCTGTGGTCATTCACATTGTCGGTACCTTGAAGCACAGGATCATAGATCGCGACGCGACCTTGTCGCGAATGGTCTCCGGCCGGGCCGGATAGGCGCATCTGAACGCAGTGTCAGCCAACAAAAAACCACCGGTGGAGTTACCGGTGGTTTCTTTGATTAGGCGAGCTTTTAACAAAGGGAATTTCTCGCTCGCCTTTGTCCTTTTCCCTTACCGGCCCGTGATCCATGGAGCGAAAATCAGAATCGCAACCGCCAGGATCTGCATTGCAATGAAAGGCAGCAGCGAGCGGAAGATCGTCGCCAGGGTGATCCCGGGGGGAGCTACACTCTTTAGATAAAACGCCGCGGGCCCGAATGGCGGCGACAGGAATGAGACCTGCATGTTCATGCAGAACAGCACGCCGAACCAGACCGGGTCATAACCGAGTTCCTTGATGATCGGTACGAAGATCGGCATGGTCAGGAGCGCAATGCCGACCCAGTCCAGAAACATGCCAAGCACGAACAGGATCAGCATCATAAAGAGCAGAATGATGGTCGGGTTCTCGGATATGCCGGAAATGAGAGCGGAGACGAACTTGATGCCGCCCATCAGGTTGAAGACACCGACAAGTGCACTCGCTCCGATGCCGATCCAGACGATCATCCCAACGGTCTGAAGCGTTTGAAGGGCCGCTCCCTTGAGCAGTTCAAACGTGAACTCGCCGCGCACCACGGTTGACAACAAAACGCCCGCAACACCGACGGCGGAAGCTTCCGTCACGCTGGCAATCCCGCCATAGATCGAGCCCAGGACACCCGCGACAACGGTCAGCGGCAGGATCAGTCCCTTGAGCAGACGGAGCTTCTCGGCGTTGGAGGTCTGTTCGCCTTCCGGGATCGGAGCGATCGCCGGATTGAGATAGGCGCGAACCAGAACGTAGGTGACGTAGAAGCCCGCCAGCATGAGGCCGGGAACGAAAGCGGCCGTGAACAGGTCACCAACGGAAACGTTGGCGGTCAGCCCGTAGATGATCAGAACGATGGAAGGCGGTACCATTGTGCCGAGTGCACCACCGGCGCACACAACACCGATCGCCAGATGCTTGTCGTATCCGAGCCTCAGCATCTGGGGCAGGGCGACGAGGCCGAGCAGGACCACTTCGCCGCCGATGATCCCGCTCATCGCAGCCAGGATTACGGCAACAATGATGGTCTGGATGGCAACTCCGCCACGCAGGCGCCCGCCAATCAGCTTCATGGCGTCAAACAGGTCGCGGGCAATGCCCGAGCGATCGAGTATCGCTGCCATAAGCACGAACATCGGTACAGAGACGAACACGAAGGACGAAACGAAGGAGTAAACACGGCTGGTGATCAGCGGCACAACCATCGGTCCGAACCAGCCGAGAGCGAATATCAGCGCGACCAGCAGAGTGACGAAGGCGAGCGGAATGCCGGAGACCAGCAGCGCCAAAAGCATGACGAACATCAAAAGAGTGCCGCCCTCGATGCCGATGGCTTGAAAAGATCCGAAAAAATCAATCACTTCCGGCCCCTCGCGTAATTGAAGGCGAGAACCAGGAATTGGACGGCCATTACGGAAAGAATGATGAGAAGAAAGACCTTGATGGTTCCCGGGAAGACCGGGTCCCAGGCGCTGCCGGATCGTTCCAGCCGAAAGGAACCGTCGGGGCGGAACGCGGCCCGCTGAACCATCAGCCAGGCGGCCCAGGCGAAGGTGCCGCTTGCCAGGGCGCAGATCAGCGAGATGACGATATCGAACACCCGCCGGACAGACGCAGGCAGAGCGTCATAGATCAGGACAACACGGATGTGCCGGTTTCGCGCGGTGCAGTAAAGTCCACCGTAGATGAAGGCGGCACCGCACAGGAAAATCGTGGTTTCATGTGCCCAGATCGTTGGCGCGTTGAAGAGATAACGCAACAGGACTTCGTTCAGAAGAACCAGCATCGAGATTACAATTCCGGCTGCGAACAACAGGCCGCCGCGATCGATCCATTTGCCGATCAATCCGGCTTCCGGGATTGGACCCGGGTCTTCTTCCTTTTGCGGTCCCTCGGTTTTTTCCGGCACGTCAACTTCCCCCGCTCTTTATGAAAACGGGCGCCATTGGCGCCCGCTCAGATGGTGCTTGAGGCAGATTACTGCATCAAGCCGTTTTCTTTCAGGTAGCTGGTCAGAACGTCGTAGACACGCTGTGCATTTGCGGAACGTTCTGCAACTTTCGACCACTCGCCGGTGGCGATTGTGCGGAACTTGGCCCGCTCTTCTGCCGGCCAGTCCGTTACGGTTACCTTGCCACCTGCCTTTGCTTCTTCGACAGCCTTCAGGTCACGTGCCGCAAGAGCGGCAACCTGAGAAGCTGCGAACTCGACAACGCTTTCTTCAAGAATTGCCTGCAGGTCGGCGGGCAGGGCATCCCACTTGGACTTGTTCATGGAGATTTCCACCAGCGGCATGGAGTGGAAGCCCGGGTAGACCGGGTTCGGAGCCACGTCATGCATGCCCTGCGCATGGTTGGTGGAAAAGACTGTGTAATCGGCAGCGTCGATTACGCCCTTGTCGAGTGCGGTGAAGACCTCGGAGCCGGGTAGGTTGACCGGTGCGGCACCGGCTGCGGCGAACACCTGCTGTACCAGACCTTCAGGCGCACGCATCTTCAGGCCCTTCAGGTCGCCGACGCCGTTCAGCGGAACCTTGGAGACGAAGGCTTCCAGGCCCGGCGTGGTGGCGCCAATGAAATGCAGGCCGTAGGGCTCGAGCAGTTCGTTCATCAACTCCTTGCCACCACCCGTTGCCATGAAGGCAAACATTTCGTCCGGTGACGACCAGGCTCCGACCGGATTGGCGATCAGACCGAAAGCCGGATCCTTGCCCGCGAAATAGGACGTGTCGGTGATGTGACCGTCCAGAATGCCGGCAGCGATGGCGTCCTGGGTTTCGGTGTGCGCCACGATGGATTCCACCGGCAGAAGTTCGATCTGAACACGGCCACCGGTCTTTTCCTTCACAGCTTCCGTCCAGCCCTGCTGCAACTCGAAATTCGGGTTGCCTGCCGGGTCGGACGACTGGAAGCGCAACGAGAATTCCTGTGCTGCCGCAGAAGCGACCAGCGCGGTGGCCGCAACGGCTGCCAAGGCTGTTTTTGTCAATGTCTTGAGCATGAATACCTCCCTTTCATATCATCATCGCAATGGTTCATGAGGCGATGGTTTCAACAGGCGGCGGGGCTTGCCGCAGTTCTTTCAAGGCGCGGTCGGCCAGCTGGTCGACGGGCGATGAAATTTCGAGTGTGAAGCCGTCTTCATCGTCATTCAGCGGCTCCAGGATCGCCAGCTGGCTGTCCAGCAGCGTTTCTCCGACGAAATGCCCTTTCCGGTTGGCAAGGCGTTCCTTGATCAGCGATCGCGAACCGGTCAGGTGGATGAAGCGACAGGACGTGAGCGAGGCACGCAGCCGCTCCCGGTAAGTCCGTTTCAGGCTGGAGCAGGCAACGATGGCTCCGCCTTTGCAATAGATCTGCAGGCGCGCGGCCAGGCTGACGGCATCCAGCCACGGCAGACGGTCGGCATCGGTGAGGGCGTCGCCTGCCGACATCTTGCGCTTGTTTTCCGGGCTGTGAAAGTCATCCGCCTCGACCATACCGACGTCCAGGCTCTTTGAAAGACGTTCTGCAAGCGCGCTTTTGCCCGCGCCGCACACGCCCATCACGATGATGGTCGTTTTCCCGTCATCCGATGGCATGGAGTCTTGCATTTGTGTCCTCAAGCAGGTTTCGAATTGCTGCCAATCAAAATGATAGCGCTAACATTTGTCAATAAGATTCTTCTGGTGTAGTATTCAGGGTGCGGATCTTTGTCGTTTAACTATCTGTAATGGCTGAGTAATTTGAAAGTCACAATTACTGATGTTGCCCGGGAAGCGGGTGTTAGCGCTATGACTGTGTCGCGGGCATTGCGAAACCCGGACAAGGTTTCCGTCAAGACACTGAACAAGATAAAGGCCGTTGTCGAACGGCTGGGTTATGTGCCTGATCCGGCCGCAAGTGCCTTGGCGGCGGGCAAAACCAACGTCATTGGTGTGATCGTGCCCTCGGTCACGAACAACGTTTTTTCCGATGTCATGCGCGGGATCTATGAAGAAGCGGAAGGTTCCAAGTGGCAGATCCAGCTCGGCAACTCGCGTTATTCTCCGATTGAAGAAGAAAACCTGGTCCGCACCTTCCTGAGTCAGAAACCCGCCGGACTGATTCTGTCCGGTCTCGATCAGTCCGAGGCGACGGAAAATCTCCTCAGGTCAGCCGATTGCAGGATCCTGCAGATCATGGAATGCGGTCCGGATCCCTATGACATGATGATCGGTTTTTCCCATGTGGAAGCCTCCATGGCGGCCACCCGGCATCTACTGGAAGCCGGATACCGCAGGCCCGGTTACATTGCGGCCCGGCTCGACCCGCGCAGTCAGCGCCGCTTGCAGGGATTTCAGAAAGTAGCGGAAGAGGCGGGGGTGTTTTCCGCGAGCCGGATCGTGACGACGCCGCGCCCATCCACCGTGACCCTGGGCGGTGAGCTGGTCGCCGACCTTCTTTCAAAGGCGCCCGAGACGGATGCGATCCTCTGCAACAATGACGACCTTGCCCTTGGAGCGATGTTCGAGTGCCAGCGGCGCGGGCTGAAAATTCCGGAAGAGTTCGGAATTTGCGGCTTCAACGACCTTGAAATGATGGCAGCGGCCAACCCGTCCATCACCTCCGTGCGCACCTTCCGCCTGGATATGGGGCGCGAAGCCATGCGCTGGATGGGAAATGCACTCTCAGGGATTGAGCCGGAAAGTGCGGTCGCCGATCTCGGATACCAGGTGATTGTGCGACAGAGCACCGCAAGGGATGGTGGTTCTGCGAACTGAGTTTCGACGTGCAAACGAAGTCCATTCTTCTCCGTCAGGTTCAGTTCTCCTGTTTCCTGCTAAATCAACCTCATTTTCTAATCTTGGGTTGAAGGATTCCTCGAATACACGAAAATCTGATATAGTTGTCTATCGCCTGAGGGTTCAGTTTTGGTGGTCGTGCGCAAGTAAACGAAAAGGTGCGCAAATGTCTGAGGCGGAAAAGGAAAAGATCAAACACTTTTCAAGTTTCATCAACATTGTTGCCGCAGGGGCAATTGTTGCCGGTTCTTTGGTTCCTATTCTGAATGTGTGGTATGGTATACTTGATCCGTCAATGAATGGCGGAGGGTCGCTAGATGGGGTCGCTGCGACGCAGGCAATCCTCATTTACCTGACTGGGTTTGTGATTTGCTTTGTGTTGCAGCTTTTGGGTGGGCTGAAACTTAGTGAAATCGAATGACAGAAACATTGGCAGAGAACTTTGGCGTTAGCCCTGTATTCGTGACGATGGCGTGGCTTCTGTTGACGCTGGGTATCGGCGTGGCCGGTGCACTCTTTGCCAATGAACTGGGTTTTAAGCTTGGCCGACGTATTCATCGAACAGCCCCGAAGGTTGATCCCGGTAGCGCTGGGAAAGACCCGAGTGAGAATCATTCAGGTGTTGCACACCCGAAGGGTGTTGCTGAGCAGAAATTGCCGGCGAAACAGAACGCAGGTACGCCAACATCTGCACCGGTTTCTGACGCGGGCATGTATGCAACTTTTGAACCCGGTGCCACTCTTGCAAGCAACACTGTTACGGACCCCGGCGAAAACAAAGACGGCCGGGTTTGAACCATGTCGATAGGCAAATTGGACCTGCGCCTAGGTGCTGTGTCTTGTGTTTGCGATTGAGTTCGGAAAATCCAAAAAATCTAAAAGAAGGACAAGCTCTCTACGAAGGGCTTGAACCTATCGAAGGGCCGTACCGGCAACAGTTTGCAGGTTGTGAGGCTGCCCTTGATTGAGGGATGCAAGTGGCCGGTGGCAGATTTGATCTCCAAGGAAGTCAAAACTTCACGCAACCGTGAAAGTTGTTTTCAGGCTCTTCGCCGCCGCAAGCTCGGAAATGGCCGCAAACGCGCTATAATCCGGTAACGGTGACGCCCGGTCTTTTCGGACGATCGGGCACTCCCGCGCCTGACAGGAGATATCGAGATGACGACCGACCTGCTTTCCCGCCGTACCCTGCTGGCCGCTGGCGGTGCTGTTGCGGTGGCCGGGGTCTCCAGGCTTCTGGTTCCGGCCAGGGCGCAAGGGCTGGCACCGACGCGCACCATGCGCGGCGGGGCAAACAACTATCGTCCCGGCGCTCCGATTGTCGACCGGATCGGGGGTGGTGGCTTCTGGATGTTCGGCACAGTGCGCCGCGCGGGAGACGGCAAGCCGCTCGCGGGCCAGCGCATTCAGATCTGGGCCCATACCACCGAAGGACATGAGCGTGAACCGCAAAGCCATGGCGCCACGCTCACCGATGCCAACGGCATTTTCCGTCTCGAGATGCCGCAGATCGTTCCCGCTTTCGGCCAGCCCCATGGTCATCTTGCCTATGACAGCGGCGACTTCGAAACCGTCTTCCTGCGCCCGGTGATGCCGAGCGCGCGAGACACCAGCCTGGAGGCCCATTTCGTCCTTCAGCCCGTTTGACCTGACCTGATCGCAATGCGAATGAGCCGCTTCCGCGCGATCCTGACCTGGGTCGGCCTCGCGACCGTCATTGGTGTGCCGATTGCCGCCGCCGCGGCCAGTCCGCTCCTCCAGTGGCGCGGCCCAATCTATATCGCTGCGGGTTTCGCGGGCGTTGTTGCCATGACGCTTCTGCTGCTCCAGCCTTTGTTGGCCGGGGGATTTCTGCCCGGCCTTCCGGCCATTCGCGGACGGCGCGTTCACCGCTGGATCGGTGCTGCCCTGGTCGCGGCGGTGGTTATCCATGTCGGCGCTCTCTGGATCACCAGTCCGCCGGACGTGATCGACGTGCTTCTGTTCCGCTCGCCAACACCGTTCTCCGTCTGGGGCGTGGTCGCCATGTGGGCGGTCTTCGCCGCTGCGCTTCTGGCCTTGTTCCGCCGCCGCCTGCACCTTCGCCATCGCACCTGGCGCCTCGCGCACACATCGCTTGCTCTTGTCATCGTTGTCGGAAGCGTGGTCCATGCCATCCTGATCGAAGGAACCATGGAAACGATGACGAAAGCAGCGTTGTGCCTTCTTGTTCTGGCCGCGACCGTGAAGGTCCTGGCGGACCTCAGGGTGTGGGACATCAGGCCCGGAAGAAGAGCTGAAAGATAAGGCACTTCTGCACTTGTCCCGCAGCCGGAAAGGACAAATGGCGCGGGGCATAAGGGCCTGGAAGTAAGCCCCGTTCCAACCGAGGGTGAAAACAGGAGAGGGCGGTCCCGGCAAGCCGAACAACCCGGCATCCGCAAAGGATCATCGCGCGTTGAGAGCGACAGGAAACAGCTTGCTTCAAGAAGGGGAAGGAAATGGTCGGAGTGAGAGGATTCGAACCTCCGACCCCCTCGTCCCGAACGAGGTGCGCTACCAGGCTGCGCTACACTCCGACTATATGTTTGGGTTTAAGGGTAAACCCATCGGGAACAGCGGGGCAAGCCCACGCTGCGTGGAGGGTCATTTAGCAAAGCTGATCTGTTCCCGCAAGAGAATTACCTCGGCGAACGGCATTTTTTTGAAACTGTGAACAAGCTCAGGCAGATAGCAACGGCAAAGCCCGTGAAACCGGCAGAATTCGCGAGCCCCACGGCTATTGTCGCGAAGGAATAAACCCGGGAAATCGCCGATTTTTCAATGCTCGATATGCAACTGGGGAAAACCGGGGGGAAGGATCAAAAGAATGGGGCAGGAGAGGCTTGCGCTTCTGAAACGAGATCGCTATACAGCGTTCCCACGGCCTTGGGGTGTAGCCAAGCGGTAAGGCAGCGGTTTTTGGTACCGCCATGCGCTGGTTCGAATCCAGCCACCCCAGCCAATTTTCCTTCTTTCCTGATATTTGAATTCGTGCCTGACTCAGTTGCCTGTGGGTTGGGGATTTGTGCTTTGCTGTAGCGCGCATGTCACCCGTTGCAGTATCGCGGGAGGTGTAGCGCGCAACTTCATTTGGCAAATCGCGCAACTTCATTTGGCATACAGATTTTAAGTGTCTTCAAAAGTCACTAGCTGCCCCCGCATGAGTGGAAACAGATCCTCATTGGGCATGGCTTCCTCGGCCCTGGGCAGGAGTTGGTATTGAACGAAATCTTCGCCTTTGGCCTTCTTCGACATGTAGGCCGCGACCTGCTCGCGAACCAACATCCAAAAATAGAGTGCGAAGTCGACATGCTCACAAATCGCTATACCTTCATCTGCTAGCATCGCAGCAAAATAAACCACTCGCTCCGCGTTCATTCCGGCGCCGGTCCCTCCTTCGCGAGCATGTTCATGGATTAGGACGTTTCTTGATGTAATTCGCTCGTTGAGCTCTTGCATCATGCCCATAGCACGGTGAACGAACAACGGTAATGCAGGCATCTCTCGAATGAGAGCAGAGTACTCCAGTGTGTCAGGTGGCACCATGACTGAGGTTTTTTGCAAACTCATATGAAAGTAACGCATGGTCTCGGACAGGCGATGGAGTTCTCGGGTTCTCTCCGACCGATCCGCTGAAGGTGAGCCATACACATTATTGACAGCCGCTTTCATTGCCTCGATTTCGGGTCGCATGTCGTTGACAAACTGCAGCTTCGTATTTGCAAGAGCTTCGATGTTTGACCCGGCGGCAATGTTCAAACGGTTGAGAGCATCAAGCGCTTGCTTCCAATCATCACTTTTCTTTATTTCTGCTTGTCGCTCCTGCTGATAGTGGAACGCGATTATGCCTAACCCAAAGCCAAGACCCGATCCAATGGCAGTCTGGAATACCCCTAGTAGAAAATCGGCCGACATATTGGTCCCTTTAGCCTAATACTCTCGATGAATTTCTGTCATTTCGAAGTAGACGTTGGCAAGGAGAAACTGTTTCGATTTGACAGTTAGCGCGGCTGCAGTGTGAGCTTGCCACCGGGTCGACCGCAGCGCGTGCAGACGAGCGACCGCTCAATGCGATGCTCATTAATAAAGACATAGCCTGCGCCGTATCTCGCAATCAGCAGATCAAGATCCAACTCGCAGCCATGACCGCAATAGCAGTTGCCATAGAGCCGGTAGCCGGCGCGCTTCAGGTCTCTAAGAGTGGCTAACGTTGTTTCCCTATGTCGCTGGTTCTCTTTCATTCTGCGCGGCCTGTTGAGCGATGAACCTGTCTAACTCGTCCAGAGCTTCCAAAACCTCCGGCATATGGCATGCCCTATAGGTCTCAAGATCCTGTGCGGAAAGTATGCGTTCCAGCGATCTTAGCTCGTCTATGTATGGATAGATTTTCTTGGCATATTCTACGATGCTTTCAGGGTGGAACCCGTGGAGTGGTTTGGCGTCTCCTTTCAAAACTGCAATCGCTTTGACAATGCTGTCCGCGTTTTTCTTCGCCATATATCGCATGAAAGTCACATCGTCAGCGTCTCGGGTATATGGTGAGCCACGATTGACGTCTTGCAATGCGAGCCTTACTAGCTTCAAAAACTTTTCAAACCTTTTTGAGTTTGTTTCTGCTCTTGCCGTCGCTTGCTCAGCATGAAGGAAGTTTGTTTGTTTCCTGCTTTCTACTAGCTGATCCATTAGTGCATCTTGCTGGGCTTTCAGTTCTCGGGACTGAATTAGCACAGCAATGATCAACCATAAGAAAGCTAGCGGCGCAAAGCTGCCAGCTAGATAGTCGCCAAACTCATTTAGCTTCAAGCAGGAATTAAACTGTGCAATTTCTTGTTCAGGAAATGGCCCGATTGCATTCACTGTCATCCAGCTAGCTGTACATGCTGTCACCTGAGGATAGGCGATCAACACAGCATAAACGAACCAACCGAGTGACAAGACGGCTGCAACAGGAATCCCGTACTTAAAAAGCTTCTTGCCCCAGTCACGACTGTCGGAATTCTCATTCATTTTGGCCCCCAACAAAAAACGGCGCGGAAACCGCGCGAAAATACATTGGGAGCATCATAGGTTGATTCAACTAGCCCTGCACATTCCAACTGAGCACACTCTTATGCCCAAAATGATATGCGACCTCATGCGCATGCGCTCCGGAGACTGAAACCTCATCCTAGCTTTGGCGTAACCGGAGCAATCAACCTCGGATCGTTCTCGGTCCTGGAGGAATTTACTTCCCGGCCGACCCGATAGAATTCAAACTGTGAGCCGAGGTTATGACCGAGCAGTGCTTTCGCGTCGACAACAGGCGTGTGCGGATCCAACCAAGCATCGTATTCGGTCTGATCAAGCACGATCGGCATGCGGGTGTGGACCTGATCAATCGGCGCGACGGCGGGCGCGGTCAGGATGGTGCAGGACGTCACATCCAGCGTGGTGTTGTAGGCCCAGAGGCCAGCGAATGAGAACGGGGTCATATCGGGCAAGTGGATAAGCCACGGATCCCGGCCGCCGTCTTCACCCTTAGTCCACTCATACCAGCCGTCTGCGGGGATAAGACAGCGGCGCGACTTGTAGGCGTCCCGGAAGGCGGGCTTTTTCTCAGCGTCCTCGGACCGCGCGTTGAACATCGGGTATTTGGACTGCAACTCCTTCGCCCAATGCGGCACGAGCCACCACCGGCCGTCTGAGACCGCCTGATTGCCGTCCCTGTCGAGATGAATGAACGGCACGTCTTGTGTGGGAGCAATGTTGTAGCGGGCGGCCGTGTTTCGCTCAGCATATTTATCCGTCAGCCGGTAGAGCGCATGGATCTCGCGCCAAGGTCTGACCTGGGTGAAGCGGCCACACATTGTATTTCAGCTCCTCATTTGAAAGTGGAATTAGAGGCCATTTAAGCCGCCACTAAAAGCCTCTTGTTGGGCGATCTGGATGCAGGCCGCTTTGTCACCCCATTATTGACAACGGTGAACGTCAAATGGTCCTAATACCTCAGTGAAGTTTTGGGGCACCAAACATGGCAATTGTATTTTTTGAACCTAAGGATCTTCGTGAAAGAAGAGCTGAGCTGAAAAAGCAAGATCTCGATATCAACGCATATTATGAAGCTCGTGAGGAAGACAAGGCTCCAGAACCCGCTGTCGGCCCCGTCGAGTTCTTTCCAATGACCGATCAAGAGGGCGACAATAATTTCCTTCTTCATGTGAACCGTGGCACAGAAGGCAAGCCGACAGGAGCCATGTCACTTTCAATTTCAGAGTTGATGGCTGCCTTCCACGAATACCTTGATTTCGAAAGATCCAGGGAGCTCTCAGAGCACGTCTACGACGGCTACAAGGAAGGCACAAATCCGAGCTACTTCTACTACGGCACCCCGCTAGATCCTATCGACCTTATGGAAGACCGGCGAAACTTCGCACGTGAGCTGATCTCCGCCTTGAAGGCAGCTACGGAGAGGCTGGAGGCTGAACTTCCCAGATACGATGCCTGGATCGACAACCAAGAGAAAAAGAGAAAGATCCGGAAAGATTGGCCGCCATACCGACCGCCTCGCACTTAGATTCCATTCTAAGCCGACCTAAATTGCCAATGGGGTATATTCGTATGACAACTGGATCTGATGAGCCCAGTGCAGTGTTTCACCCAGGAGCTCTCAACGAGAGACCGGGGTTAGCCAAATACGTAAACACAGTTATTTCAACCTGGGCCTGGATCGATTGTACTTTCATTAATCTCGCATCTAACTTCCTAAAGTCGGAGCATGTTGCCGTTGCCTCGATGCTTGAAACAATCATAAATCCAACAACTCGCTATAGTGCGATATCGGCTTTGGCTGAAAGCACACTTACCGTTGATGAATACGATTTGTATCACGCCTCAAAGGAGGCAATCTTTGAAGGAAGCGGAAAAGAAATTCGAAACAAATTTACCCATCATTTATGGGGATATGACGCTCGTAGAGATGACACTTTACTGCTCCTAGATCCACGCCATTGGACCCAGTCGTATGCGATTGATAATGCGGATCGTGAGAGGCGCAAAAAAGATCGAAATGCTCCCTTCTCGCAAACTCCTCTTCAACGTTCTGATGTATTTCATAAATACCGTGAAGATGAATTAATTTCATTGGCGAATGATGCGCTAGACCGGCAAGAACTCGCCAATGACCTTCACTTTGCATTTATTCCTGGCCATCCAGCCAGCAGAGTTTTGCGGCAAAAACTTGAGGCAAATCCGAAAATCAAAGTTCGATTAGTTAAGCGGAAACGTAAGCGATCATAGATTTCGAGTTCAGCGAAGCCCCGCAATCCGGACCGTCCGTCAGTTACCCCGCACGCACCCGCACCTTGATCCAAACAAAGCCGCTTGGGTCCGGTGAACCATCATGGGCGCTGCAAGCTTGTAGCGGCGCGTCCTTGAAGGTGTCTGTCGGGTCTGCTTTCCGCCAAATGCCGCCCGGAGCGCTGGCAAGCGTATCGTCGAGATTAACAACCTCGGTTTCAGCCACCATGGCTTCCCCTCTCGATCCCGACTTTCCAACCGGGACGTAGCCAGGACCCATCCAGACCGGGTTGGCCACGCTGTCAGTCGGATCGATGACGAGGCGTGGAAAGTCCAGGTTGTTTCCGGTCGAACCGCGATGACCCGGCCACCCGAAATCATCTTTCTCCGCAGCCGCGTTCTGCACAATGCACATGCCATTGCGAACCTGGGTGATGGTGTCAAAGCCGTCGAATTTCACAAATTCCACATCGCCGGTGAAAGACTGGTTTGTTATTTTGTCGTCCCCGCCATGCAGGATCAGGCCCGGAATGACTTCGTTGACCTTGGCATTGCCAAAGTTGATCGTATCTCCGTCGCCCACCCAGCGGATGTGACGATCCGCCGGCGTCCCATCTTCCTTCAGGAAATAGACGCCATCGGTTACCTTTATCCGGCAGGCGACACCAGTTACGCGGCGAACCTCATCCGGCACGACAAACGGACATTCCACCTCTTCAACATTCAAGCCGCTGAGCAGGATGTTTTCGTTTGAATGAAAATCCATCGCACGCGGATAGGTCGCGCGGGAATTGTTGTCCGCAACGATCTCGTCAGTGGTCAGCATGACCCGGAAGTCTGACCCGTCGGCCGGATCGGCCGTGTTGAAGGCGGAACCAATGGTGACGGTGCCGGTGCCCTGTTCGTGCGCGGTGATTTCGCGGTATTGGATACGGCCATCCGCTTCGGCACGAAGCACGCATTGCACATTCCCGCCAGGCGCAAGATTTTCGTCAGGCGGCGCGCCGTCGAAAGCCAGTATCCAATTGAGATTGTCGCCGCCTTGCGTGAGTGTGCCGGTTCGGAACTTTCGGACAGGCTCCGCGAAGACAAAGCCGCCATAAACGCGAATGTTGCCCGGCCCGTAGTTGGTTGACCCGGCTCCGCCAAAATCCGCCGGTCTGGTCGAGATCGCGCATTCCAGGGCGTTGTTGCAATGGATCGCGTAAACCTCCGGATCGTTGACCTTGCCGATGTCATGCTCGCGGGTCAGCAGTCGGACACCCCAGCGGCAGCTGTTGTAGGCCATCATTGCAAAGGAACGATTTTGCGTGCCGGGTTCCCAGGCATCATGGCCGGAGATGACCTTGGTGATATGCGCACCGAATGAGCCACCCTTGGAAAATCCGAAGATGGTGACCGGAGCGCCCCGTGCAAAGCCGTATCCGCGAATGTCACTAACTTCGCAAGTGCGCGTGTTTGCCAGAATGATGCCGTTGCAGTGTGTTTCGAAATCGCAGGCACCAACCACAGTAAAATGCTTGACCGTATGTCCAACGTGCTGGGTACCAATCGAGCTGCCCGGATCAAGGGAGCCGTCAGGATTGAAATCAAGCCCCTCCTGGTACAGAACCGCCTTGCCACCCGTGGCAATCGAATTGTGCTTGCTTGAATGACCTGCCCCGTAAACAACCATGCCGTCATCGCGGGAAAAGGCTTCGCCGCCCGTTCCCTTGGGCATGTACGCCCCCTCGGACACGTAGAAGTGCCCGTCGATCTCAACCGGGATCTTGAGGGCATAGGCTGTCAAGATTGCTTCCTGCCAGGCGGCGGCGTTGTCGGTCGGACCAGCGCCACCGTTCAGCGCCGCGCGTGCGGCAAGATAGCTGTCCGCGTCATGAAAGAGATACGGGTCGATACTGTCGGCAACGCCGCCCAGGTGCTGGAGCCGTACACGCGGTTCGCGGAGCGCAAACCAAGCCCCGCTCTGGTCCTGTTTTTTGGCCGGGTGCGAGGGTTCGCTTGCTTCCCGGCCATAACGGCCGTTGCCCTTGTCGCCTTCTGTGCTGTGACCGCCAACCTCAAAACGGTTCCGGCCCTGCGGGACATCGATATTGGAGACGTCATCCAGCGTGTCATAGGTCGGCACATGCAGACCAGAGGCGGCAGCTACAGCCTCGTTGCGAGCTATTTGAGCATCTGACGCGTTGGTCTGCGCGTTGGCGATATCCGCCGCTGTTGGTCCGGCTTTCGGGTTGCCTTCTTCATCGAAGATCGGCACGGTGCCGGCGCGTGTGGCGGCGTCCGGAAACGGTGTTACGAACTCGTCTTCGGGAACGCGCAGCGCATGAGAAACGTCGGTTTCGGGAATAGGCCCGATCCGCGTCCAGGCACCGGTACCAGGCGCTCCCGATTTCGTGTAGACGCCCCGGTTCTCCAAAGTTGGATCGCCCCAGACGCGTGCTTCAGAACCTTCCACCCAGTCAAGATCGGCGAAGAGCTCGGATTGCAGTTCGAACTTTGGTCCGCGCTTTGCTTCCATCTGCGCCGCGAGTTTGCTGACCGGAACGACGGCAAGACTTTTCTCGCCATCCAGATCGACATGACCGACCACTTCATCGACCGAGGCCGAAGGCGATAGATTATTTGTCCGAATGCCCATGCGATGGCTCCTAGGTGACAGTGACTGTGAACGGGCCGGATAGCGGGCCGGCCATGTCGTCTTCGTTCTGTGGTTCGAGGTAGTAGTCGTAAGTGCCTGCCGGTAGCAGGCTTGGGTCCTGGCCGGTGGCATCGCCGTCGATCAGCCCCAGCGTTGACGACTTCGATACTGCGACCGGAGCACCGATTGAATGGGTCTCGCGGTCAAGCGCAACGCCGTTCGGAGCCCGGTAGATTTCGACCTGAACCACGTTGGGGTCGTTTTGGGTAACGATGGTTATTTGCACATGCGCTACGTCACCGTTGGCACCGCTGCCGCTGCCCAAGGCGAGCGGCAGCCCCGCATCTTCATCGCCGATCGTAACGGCGATCACAGTGGTGTCAGGCCCAGGCGTTCCGTTCGGTGTTAAGGCTCGGGCGCGCAGATCGACGGTATCGGCGTTGGCATAGCCTTCGATCGAAACACCTCCCTCCGCGACCGGGATTGTGATTGTATCCCAGTCTGATGTACCGGATTGACGATGATCGATTTCGAAAGTGCCGAGAACGGCAGAACTGCCGGAACCGGGCTCCAGCAGCACCTCCAGGCCGTCAACATCCCCCGTGCCGGTCAGGCCGGTTTGAATGGACGTGAAATTTGGTGCGGCCGGGATGGCAAGCGGGTTTTCGATTTCACTGCCGACCAGGCCGGACCATGCCGGTGGGACTTCGGCGTCTGTCAGCTCGTCGATGATCGGTGCAGCGTCCAGAAGCGTGAAATTGCCGGTGAAGTCTTCGCCGGCCTCAACGGCATGAACAACCAGGGGCCGGCTTTCAGATGCCACCGGACCGAAGTGAACGATCATGCCTTCACCGGGCATTTCTCCGCCTTCCTTGAACCGGAGAAGCGAGGTCTCGCCTTCTTCGTAGATCACGCGCCGAACAACGGATTTGCCGATCGTGTCGGCTTCTGAAAGCCCCGCGCGGAAGCGAACGGCATAATCGCCGCCATCCTTCATCTTCACCAGTTCATCCAGCTCGATCAGATTGTCTTCAGATCTGAGAACCTGACCGGCCGTCTGAGAGCGGCTCAGGACGTCGAAGGATGCCATGACAAGGTCGCCACGGGTGGCAACCCTGGCAGCTCCGTCCTGTTGTGCGTTGTACCGCGTGGGACGATGAAGCAATTCATACATGCGCCGGCGCGCTTCGATCCAGATTTCGTCCGGATTGGTCTTGCCGGGAAACTCGACCTCTTCGGTCAGCGTGATGTCACCACCGAAGCCGGGCCACGGGACAATCCGCTCGGCAGGCTCGTAATCGTTGGTTTCATCAAAAAACGGAATGCGGAAGGCATGCGGCGGGTCCAGATAGGTGTGCGCCCACCTGATGCCGGCAGAGTTGCGCGGGTTGATGTGATCAACAACCAGGTCTTGCGGCCGATCGATGACAACACCCCATTTGACCCCGTCGTGACGGGGAGTTGCCCGTCCTGCAGCCACAATCAACTGCAGCGTTTCAGACAGGGAGAGATCCGCGTCCTGGACATGACCAAACTCCAGTCCCTTGTCGGCACAGAACTCATGCCATTCGGCCAATTGATCAAGGTCGATCGCGCTGTCAGGAACAGGATAGGCATTGGCTCCACATTGAAGCGCCCACCTGTACAAAGAGGCCGGGTTTCTGGTCTCCCGCTCGATCCATGTTTCGGACGCAGCATCCCAATCCAGACAGATACGAGAGGCAATCGCACTGAGATTGTCCAGAGCGCCATTCAGCTGATAAGTCGCCTTGATCCTGACCGCCACCAGCGCCAGCGGCTTGTCCGTATTGAGCGGATATTCCGGCCGGAACGATTGAACCGCAATCAGGACGGACCGGTCCTGACTGCGGCTGTTTGTCCGTTCACCCGTCATCCTGGTCACTTCTATCTCGTAGCGACCGCGCTCCGGATATTCCCAGCTGTGCTGACGAAAAAAGGACTCCTGCTTGGATGCCCTGATGTTGAGCGTTGTGACAGTAGTCCAGTCATCGTTACTGCCGACTGCGCGATACCGTATCCTGACCGAGACGGTGATGTTTCTACGATTACCGTTGCCATCTATGTGGAAGAGGCCCGAGGGAAACTGGATCAAGACCGAAGACCCGGTCGCGTTCGATGCCGAATAACGCACCACCGGTTCTTCAATGGCGGGACCGGAGATCACGTTGCCGGCGTCACTGCGCGGCAGCGGCCTGGTCAAATCCGTTCCGACCGGCTCTTCAATAACCTGACTTGGATAAAGAGACACGGGCTCGTCATCCGGCCGCCCCTCGCGGACTTCGATCTCAACCTCGTCATATTCATCGAGATCCGTTGAACCGATCTTGAAGTCCGAAAGGGCGAGCGGGCCGTAGCCAAAATTGAAGATTGCCCTGATGTATTGAAGGTCGCCGACAACCTCTGTGTATGAGATCGCCGCAAACGGTGGCGCATACCGGGTCTTGCCAAGCACGACCGGTACGGGAGCATCGGGTGCCAGCCGGTTTCTCCAGCCCGTGATCGTGTAAGACTGTTTCGTTTCGCTGTCGCCTGTCGATGCCGGGTTTGCCGACGCCGGTGGGACAAGTGCATTGATCAGGAGATTTCCAAGCGCCGACAGGCCAAGCGTCAGGCCCGCAGAAACGATACCGGCAGAGATGCCCAAAGCCCCGGCAATCGGCACGGCCCAAATCTGACCAAGGGCAACAGCCGCGATTGTGACAACCACCTGCAGGATGGTGCGCAAGGCGTTTTTGCCGGGAAGCACCCGGATGACCACGCGCACGCCCGCTTTGGGATGCACGAATTGCCAGTTCTTTCGATCAATGACAGCGGAGCCGCTGTCGGTGACCAGGACAACTCGGATCGGCAGATCTTCGTTGACGGCAGCAGGGAGCGCAGTCGCAACGATATCGGCAAGGGTCAGACCGCAAGGCAGTTCTATGCTGATCCGGCCTTCGCCCGGATCAAACAGGGGAGCTGCAAGAACAGGGACGCAATCAGTCATGAAGCATCCCCATCATTCTGTTGTGCCGGAAGTGACCGATCAGCCGATTTTTTCCGGGCTCGGGCGCATAACGTTCATGTTTCGCCTGATCCTCTCCGGAGACATGCAAGAGTTGACCATGGCCAACGACAAGCCCGCAATGTGCAGCGGTTTGACCTCTGCGAAAGAGAGCAACGTCGAAGGTTTGCGCCGGTCCTTCGACCTCGTTCCAGGGGCCGAAATCGATTGCCTGATTGAACAGACCGTTGATCTCCGCGCGTTCTTCGCAGCTGACATATTCACCGACATAGGACGTCAGCTCGATACCGAGCTCCACACCATAAACAAGGACAACGAGCCCATAGCAATCAGCCCCCGACCAATCCCGGCCGAATTCTTCGAATGGCACGCCGATGTATTTGTTGCTCCAGCTCATCTGTGCAGCCCAGGAAAACGTTGTTTGGTCATGCGATCGACCGGAAAGCTTTCTTCCTCGATCGGTTCGCGGCTGATGGAAAGCGTGATTTCAGACGCATCGCCTTCGGCACTGAGCAGCTTCATGCCTCGAAACTCTGCCTCGATCAGGTCGGGAGAAGAGGCCAACACGATCGCCATGTGGACGGTTGCCCGTGTCGTGATCGATTGCAGGAGTTCGGCCATGTCGCTGTCGACATTTTCAAGTGTCAACGTTGCCGCTGCCGGGGCATCTTCCATGTCGCTTGGAAGATCGGTCGAGACCAACGCGAACTGATAAGGTTGGTGGGCCGGATTGGCACCATTGAAGGTCGAACGCGTTCCGCGAATTAGAGGGTCAAGGGAAAGCTCTTCGGTTGGGTCGGTTGAAATCCTGACCGGTTCGTCCAGGTCCTCGTGTTCAAAGACAAACAGCGCTACCTCGATCTCCTCCGTCGAGCCCTCCTCGAACGAGAGACGTTGATTGAGAGAGACCCGTCTCATCGCAACACCACCACAGGAAAGGAAATCTGGAAGCGAATGCCACGGATAATTTCCGCTGGCGTTTGCTCACCGAACTGGCAAAGCCAGAAAGCAGCGATCAGCAATGGTTCACCATCGGGATCAAGGAGCGCTGCGCCTGTTGTTGTCAGCAAGGGCCAGCCATGGGTGGTCGGATCCGGCATGATGAACTGCAAGGACCCTTCCGCCGTGTCGTGCTCATAAAAGTTGTCGAAGACTGCCTTTTGGTTCCGGTCCACATCGATCGTTAGTGAGACGAACCGGGCAACAGACGAAAAGCGCCGGCGCGATCGGGGAGGACCCGCCTCGCGACGGCGGCGAATACGAGAGTCTTGCGCTTGCCGCTGGTAGCCATTGCGCTCCGGCAATGGCAGCTCTGTAGGCCAACGAAGGATCATCGGGGCACCCTCCGTTTTCTCAAGGCGTAGTTGTTGCGAAGTGTTCTCTGAGCTGCACCGCCCGGCGTGTTGATGCCGTCCGCGATCTGCTCGGCGATGACAAACCGAATGTTGCGACCGCCGCGCTCATCCCGTTGCTCCTGGACGTCCACTTGCGCACCGGAATAGTTATGAACAGCAATGCTGACCGGAGCTGCTCCGGCCGCATTGCTGTTCCCAGTGTTGACGGCCATAAACGGTGAAGCATAGGAGGTGACGAAACCGCCTTCCTTGTAGCCTTTCAGGGAACCGCGGTGCAGGGCTTCCAGCGTCTTCACGCCGATCCGCCGGGTCGCCGGCGCGCTGAAGACAAACTCATTGGCGTGGACCAGGCCTTTTACGTCCGTGTCAGAACCTTGGCCGGTTGGTCCACCGCCCTGAAAACCAAGCATGCCACCGATGCCGGATATGAGGGATTGGAAGAAAGCGCCAAGACCGCCACCGCCTTCACCGCCAAGTCCGTTAAAGACGGTTTTAAGCCCGTTTGAAAGACTGCCGGCAAGGGTCTCTGACTGACCGGCAAAACTGGTTGCCGTGTTGGCAAGAGAACCGGAACCGTTTGCCAGAGCGGAGACAGCAGAGCCAAGGCCACCGTCCAGCCTGGTCAACCCGGATGTCGTGTTCGCGAGGCCGCCACCGAACGTAGACAAGGCTTCCTCAGCGGCTGCAAGACGGCCGGTCCAGTTGTGCATGGCTTCCGGATTGCCCCACGAGAAGCCGGCCGGGCGCTCGAAACCACCAAAGGCGGCAGTCGCACCACGCAAATCAGTGCTGCCGAGCAGGGCCTTCATGGCCCGGCTTTCCGTGGTCATCAGTTCCTGCCAGGCAAAGTCCAATTGACCTTGGACGTTGCCGAGGTTCTTCCGGCCACCGATCGCATCGAACAGATTGAAGCGACGATCGTTGTGCTGGAACAGGCCAAAGGCATTGCCACCATCGCCAACGGCGAACGGATTAAACGCGCTCTCGGCTTTCACGTGGCCAAGGATGGCAGCCGCCTGGAAGTTCTTCAGGCCCTTGCCCTTGAAGAAATTCCATACCTGACCGGCGACAGAGCGGCTGTTGACATTGGAGTTGCTGTTGCCGGCCGCGAGGTTGAAAGCCGGATTGTCGTTGGACGCAATGTTGTTGAAGGCGGAGAAAGCGGACAACGGTTCACCGTTGACCAGGACTGTTGCCGCTTGAACCTGCATGCTGCCGGTCGCCAGTGGTCCACCGCCCAGCAGGCTTTGGAAGAAACCACCAACACCGCCGGTATCTGCAAAGGTCGGCAGGCCGGAGTTGTAAAGGGCATTCTTAAGCGGGTTGGCAGCGCCAAGGGTGAGTAGCTGTTTGGAGATATCGCCAGCGATCGATGTGATTGCGCCTTCGATATCACCGGAAGACAGCTTGTCGACCAGTGTGTCGATCGAACGCTCGCCGGTTGATTTGACCGTTTCCCAAGCTTCGGCGCTCCTGTCCAGCTCGGACGTCATGTCTGCGATCGCGGCAGCGTTCTCGCGGATCCGGTCGGCTTCTCTTGATTGCGCATCGATGCCGGCATTGCGGATTTCAACTTCCGCCTCCAGCGTTGCCAGCGCGCGCCGGCGCACAGCATCAGTAGAGCCGATGAGCGTGGTTTCCAGGCGGAGCTTGGCGAGTTGCTCTTCTTGGGTCTTCAGGAGTTCCCGGGCTTCGCCGCCAAGATCGATGTTGACCGGCTTTTTACCTGGCACCGGAATACGGCGGGCACTTTCCTGATCCGAAATCCGTTGCAGGCGCTCCCGAAAGGCACGTTCGGCCAGGACACGTTCGCGCGTATCCTGTGCGACCTTGACGGCTTCATTATAGTCTTCACGCGCGAGATCCCGCCGGCCAAGATTGCGATCTCCGTCTCTGAGCCGATCAAAAGCTTTCCGGTATTCCTTGGCTTTCTTGGTGACTTCCTCGAAGCCTTTGCCGATCTGATCCAATCCGGAGGCGGTTTCCTTCAGCGCCTTCTCGGCAGAAACGCCGGCCTTGGTCAGCTCGGCAACGAACGACAACGAACTGCGCTGGCCTTCAGTGAATTCCGGCGACAAGGCGATTTCCGCCAAGCGCTCCTGCAGGCGGGCAAACTCCGGGTCACCGGTTCGCGCAGAAGCGATCAGATCGTCAATCGCTTCACGTGTCTGGCGATAGATCTCGTTTGCGGTACCGAGGCCCTGAAGCTTGACTTCATTCGGCCCGAGAGCGTCCAGAAATGTTTCCAATTCCCGATCGAGAGCTTTTCGTTCCGCCTTCTCCTGATTGACCCGATCGAGTTCGAGAGCCCGGCTTCCGGCCCGAGCGTATGAAACTGCCCCGTCCTCCGCCTCCTGATACGCGTCCTTGATACGGCGAACCAAGTCGGTGTGATCGTCCAGGACGGTTTCAAGTTCCTTGACTTCACCTCGCATCGCATCAAAGGCCGCTTTACCGGCATAGCCACCGGCAACAAGACCGGCAAAGAGCAACGTGGTCGGGTTGATCAAGGAGGCGATGCCGCCTGCAAGCGCCGGCAGGATCTCACCAAGGCCGCGCTTGCCCATGATCTGGGAAACCTGACTGCCTTGCTGCGCCATGACGATGAAGGGCGACTGACCAGACGTCAGGCTGACGAAAATGTCCTGCATCTGGTAGGACAGGTTAGTGGCTTCGTGAGCCGCAAGCTGATTGGAGTTTGCCGCCTGCAGGCCGAATTGCCGGGTGAAGTTGGTGGCGGCAAGTGTGCTCTGGTTATGCGCGGCCAAAGCGGCCTGACCGGAATTCAACCTGGCGACATAACTTTCGTAACTGTTTTTGGTGCGCTCGATCGCGGCGGCGGCCTCTTTGGTGGACAATGCCCCAAGCCGCTCCGCCCTTCGGATATCGGCGAGCTCTTTCTCATAGTTCTGTTGAGCCGCAAACAGGGGATTGTATTTGGCCCTGAGGTTATCGAGAGCGTTGCCATAGTTCTGGATATCGGCGGCTCTAGCCGAGGTGTTGGTCCCCCCGATGCCGAGTTGAGCATCGATCGCCGCCCGCAAAGAGGTCTCGGCTTTCTTTGCTTCTGTGCTGATCGAGGCAAGAGCACTCTTGGCGTCATTGGCGCCTGTTTTGACGCCCGAGCTGTCGAGCGTCGCCAGCATCGCCATTCTGAGCGGTTGCGCAGTCATGACGATTGCTCCGCATTCAGGATCTCGAGGGCGGCACCTTCCATGATCCGGAGTTCACAAAGAAGGCGGTGCCAGGCGCGATCGGAACGGCCACGGAGGGCAGCGGCCACAGCAGTGTAATCAAGCCCAAGCCAGCGGAAGTCCGAGAAGCCGGCCGCAACCCGCCACTGTGTTTCCACTGTCAAAAAGGATGTGACCGCTTTCCAGTTCACCCGCCATACCTCAAATGCGTCCAGTTTTTGCTCGATTGCTTCAGGGGCGATCCGCACCCCCAGATTTGCAAAGTCTGCAGCCAGATCAGGGTCGATGCTGGATGGCTGGGACGGATCGCTCTGGCCGCTGCGGGCATAGGCCCATGCCCGCGCGGCCTCTTTCAGTTTTTTACCGTTGGACCGTCTCCGGCCTCTTCGGCGCGCATGGCTTGCGCATAGGCGTCATAGACACCGATACGGAACCAGGTGGACTGGATGCACTGCTCGCGCGCGTCCTCGGTGAAAGGCTGTTCGCTTTCGTCCTCGGCAATGACACCGCGCCAGTCCTTGAGGATCTCGCGGATGGCATCATGTTGATGGGCTTTGCGGTCCTTTGCGGTTTCCAGCGCCGCGAAGGCTTCATCCATCTCGTTGGCGCGATCTTCCGGCAAGGCTTCAAACAGGGCTTCAAACTTCTGTTCGATGATTGCGCCGGCGTTATTGGGATCCGGCATCCGAACCGTGACCGGCCACCAAAAGCGATAGGTGTCTGTGATTTTGAAATTCATGGGAGAGCCTCAACGGATGGGTGGTTTTTGGCACATGGCGGAAAACTTGCGGCTGGCGGTCATTTCCGCTGTTGCGCTGTCCATTGCGTCAACCAACTGGCCATCTTGATATGCGCTATAGGCAATAGAACCAGCATGGATGAGCAGAGCTGTGATGAAGGCAACGAACAACGCTTCTGACTTGGTGAGCATCGCAGTGACCTACTTGACCGTGATCACCAGCTCATCGTTGCCGGCACTCGGCTTGAGCATAAGCGGCAGCGAATAGTTGACGACGCCCTGGGTCTGTCCTTGGGTCGGGCGTCCGATCTCAACTGCCGGCGCATCCAATTGAACGATGTTGCCGGCAACGGTGCCGTGGACCAGCTGAAGGACGCCTGCGGTTCGCTGGCTGGCGATATCGAACCAATTCACCGAAGCGAGCGGCTCGGCCTCGACAATGGCGGTACCGGTCCCGCTGCGATCTGAGAGCTGGATCCGTTCATCGCCAATCAGAAAACGCGGTTCGATCTGCTGACCCAAGTTGATCGACAGGCTTTCTGCAACGCGCGAAGCGCCATGAAGCGATAGCGTGGTGGCTGCTTTGGAAACTGTGCGCGGTGTCTGGAAACCGGAAAGGTCGATGGTCGGCAGGGCGACATCCGTGATGGTGCCGAGCAGACCCATGAGGGTGAAACGGAAACGCGGGATCCGCTTCGGTACGAATTCAACCGTGACGTTACCGCGCGCACCAAGCGCGACGTGTCGGACGCCGTCCTGGTTGAAGTAGACCGAGATGCTTTCCTCGCCATCGGAAACCGGTTCATAGGCAACCGAGGTAGCGGGTGTGATGGTCTCGGACAGCGCACATGCCCGGAGCAATGCGCCATAGGGCGGAACCGTGCCCGCTGCACCGGCTCCGGCGACTTCAACCGAGAACTCCAACTGGACATAGTCACCGGTCAGGATCACGCCCTGGTGCCCGAGGTAAGGCAACATCAAATCGCGGGTTTCTTCGTCACCGGCCATCGGTGTGATGGATACGTCATTCGCCTGAATGGCGTTGTCCGCGCCGGTTGGAACGCTGTCCGTTGCTTCCGAGACTTCGATCTTGGCGAGCAGGGCAAGTTTGCGATATTTGCGCGTGGCCATGGATCAGCCCTCCTTTTTCTGTTTGGCGGAGGTCTTGGCCGGCTTCGCCGGAGTGGGGTTTTGCGCCGGCCGCTCAGTGCCCTCGACGCGGGTGCGCTTGCCGGTGTCCTGGTCGCGCTCGTAGCGACCGCCCGTGCGCGGTGTGTATGGTTTGTCTGTCATGACGATTGCTCCAGGAGAGAAGGTGCGGAATAGACGTCCTCGAACCAGACGGTCCCGCCGCTGGCTTTGATCAGTGCACCCGAAACATGGGTGACGGGCTCTTCAGCGCTCGCCGGTTCAAATCCGATCAGTCGGGATCGGACGAACTTTTTCAGGTCTTCCAACTCGTCACCGGCCGGAGCGCCAAGCGTGCCGGATAGGTTCTCCACGACGATGACGACGGCGATGTCGCTTTCCAGCCGCTGCAGAACCTTGCCCGTGGCGCGCTCGTTTTCGCCGCTGGCTTCTTCGGCCGACATGACATAGGCACCCGGCGCGGCGAGCATGTTCTTCTCCAGCATGGAAAACTCGATCGCGCCGGCGACTGTTTGAAAGACCGTTTGACCAGCTTTTAAACGCTCAACGATTTCGGAAACGAGGCTCACGGCCGACCTCCTGCAATCGCTGCGTTGTAGTGGTCGCCGGCAAGACGCAGGATCGTTTCCCGGTCATCGGCAGAAAAGCCGAGGTAGGGCCGCGCGGGGATGACGATGGTGCGCGGGCCAAAGGTGACGGTCTTTTCGTAGGCCCGTTTATGAGCCCTCTTGGCAAAGCGGACTTGATTGCCCTCTTTGCGGAACCGGACTTTCCGTGACTGCGGATGTTGTGTAATCGCTCCGCCTTGCTGATGAATGCGGCCATAGGCGACATTGGTGCCGACGGCAGCCTCGCTTTCGCTGCTGTCGGGCGTGATCGACTTATAAAGAACATTCTTGTCCCTGAGCAGCTTTGGGGTGACCGGGGCATTGCCACGGGTCTTACGGTTGGCTCGGGCCTTAGCGGTGCGCGGGGCGTGTGCAGGCCACTTGGTGCCGTCCGGGCTGCTTTCGGTTTCAAAGCGGCGCTGAACGGAAAACAGCATTGCGCCGGCAATGTCAGCCATGAGGGCGGAAGTGTCGCCGCCGGCCTCTACAACACGCGAGAGCGCGGCGTTGATTTCCTTGTCTTCGATCGTGAGCGTCTCGCGGATCCCGGCCATCAGTATCCCCCGAGGCTGTCACGGGAGAAGATCCGCTCCGGTGCGGACACTTGAACCTGTCCGCCTGCAGATTGACCGGAGGCAACGCCGGCGGCTTCCAACTGGACGGTGCCAGCAGCAACATCCTTTAACCAGGTCAACGCGTCTTTGTGGTTGCGGGTGACCGCGCTGTCCTTCTCTGCGCGCTCGCCATAAAGGTTGTAGCGGGCGATGTTGGCGACGATCGGAACGAGAACGTCCGGAACCGGGGTCAAGGGCAGAGCGTAGCGCTTTGCCAGATAGCTGTCGGCAAGCTTCTCAGCATCGCCGATCGCGGCGGCAACAGTCGTTGCATCGATCGTCGATGCCGGTCGATTGGTCCGGTCGGTCAGCTGGATCAATTCCTGCTCACCGAACCGGTCGATCATGTCTTGCTGAGTGACGTAGGCCACGGCGGTTCCTCAATTAGGTGAAATTCGTTGCCGCTGTTTGCCGGTGACTGAGTTAGGGGCCGGCTTGGGCTTCGCGGGTCAGACCAGGCCGCATATGGCCTTTCCCGCTCGCGGCGCTCCCCGCTGGATTGCTGGCTAGGAGTCTTCTTCGACGACGCCCATATCTTCCAGTTTGCTGAACTGATCCTCCGGAAGATCGACCAGGTCACCAATCTTGTAGTGCTTGCCACCGAACCGCAGGGGCGAGGTAACGATGCAGGGAACAGTTTCCGGTTCGAGGTCGTTTAAGAAGTTCTCGTGGTCGGTCTTGATCTCAGTCGCGCCTGTCCGATCGGAGGCCTCGAGCTGTTGACCGCCCCCGGACTTGGTCTCGCTTTCGCCAGACGAAGCTTCAGCCTTGTCCTTCTGTTCGGTATTGGAAACCTCAGGCGGCGAACCGTCTTCGGACTTAGTCTCGCCTTCGTCAGACGTAGTTTCCGGCTTGGCTTTCGCCTTGTCCTCCGGTTCCGTCTGATTGGCATCTGTGGCCTGAGGAGTTTCCGGCTTCTTCTCCGGATCATCCTTGGGCTTGGTTTCACCGGCGGTTTCGTCCTTCGGCTTGGTGTCGGCCTCAGAAGTTTTCTTAGCAGTGGATTTTGCATTCGCCGGTGAAGTTTTACGTGTTGATCTCCGAGCCATGAGAGCCCCCTTAGCCGCTGACGGCGTTGCGGATGAGGTAGCCGACGTCCTTTGCGACGATCAGCTCTTTCACCTGCTCACCGGTCCGGATGTTGACACCGCCCTTGAGCCCCACATTCGGGTCCTCAATGCGCCCGGAGAACTTGGTTCCGTAACGCGCGGTGAAACCGAAGGTGATGCCGCCGCCCTGAGGGCTGGCGATCGGGTTCTTGTGAAAGAGGGAGATGTGATTGCCCCAGGCCCGCGCCAGACTGACGTCCTGGCCGGGTTTGGCGGTGTTGTGCCAAGCATCCCCGACGAGGATTTCCCGAATGCCGTAATCTGCGAAGATATCGGCAAACTGCTGTTTGGTGACGATGCCTTCGTTCGTCAGGTTCCCCTTCACAGCGTTGACTACCTTCGGGTGCGACGAGAGGTAAGACCATACCGAGCGGCCCATGGACATCGTGTTCGGCATGAACACCAGCGTTGACTCGCAAGCGTTCTTGATCACACCGATCGGATCGGAGTTCGCGTAATCGGAGAACTGATCATTACCGGCGAGCGTAACCTGACGACCGGTTGCATAGTTCGCCGGGTCTTGCATCAGGCCGGCGACACGCACTTCACGGATGTTGGCGACCGTGTCGGTCAACATCATCGTTGAGTGGCCTTCCGGGTCATAGGTTGAAACTCCGCGCTCGCGGGCTTCCCTGGCAGCATCGATATCAGTGTACGGGATCGGGCTTTCCAGACCGAAGTCTTCAACCTCGGCCGTCTTTTGCGTGCCGCCGAATTCCAGCTGCTGGACGCGGCCACGCCGGCCGACCTTGGCGTCTGGAATGTTGAACGCCTCAGCCAGCGGGTATTCGGTCCAGCCGAATTTCTCGGCACCAACTGGCTGATAGGGGAGACAGAGATCCGCGATCAGCGCTTGCGCCGGATTGCGGTAGCCGATCGAAATCGCGGTCAGGACCGGATCGACGACAAAGGGACGAATGGGAGCCATTGTTACCTCTTCAGGTCAAATAGAGAACGAGCCGGGATCAGCCTTGGGGGATAATTCCGGGAGCGTGGAAGTAGTCGATGACGTCACCGGCAACGCCCGGCTCATCGGCAAATCCGACATAGTGCCGGGTTTCACCTGCGGCGGCGGCGCAAGCGACTGCCTTGCCCTCCGCGTCGGAGGTGAGCGGATCTCCGGCATTCACCGGCCCGCCCAACTCGACAGAGCCGAGGCCGCCGCGAATGACATCGGCCATACCGCCAAGCTCCGCACCCATCTTGTCGGACGTACCGAGCAGAGGTTCTGTGTTGGCGGTCGCCTGAGCGACCTCGTTGACGTTGGCCGCGTCGGAGAAGGTGACAATGCGGAACTGGGCGACAGCTGCAGACGCCAGATAAGAGCGAATGAAAGTCGGGATCATTTCTTCTTCTCCTGGACGGCTGCAACGGCGGAGGCGAAATCAATCTCCTGTCCTTGGTCCTGCAGCTTCTTCTGGTAAGCGGTAGCGGCGGCCGCGATCGCTTCCGGGGTTTCCGCCGTCGCGGTGTCCTTGGTGGTGTCCTTGTCACCGAGCTGCGACTTGGTCAGGACGGGCGCGGATGCTGCGAAGGCTTCGAACTCGTCAAGGCTCTTCTTTGCAAGATCCAGTCCCCAATCCTTCAGAGCCGGAACAAGCTTGCCGTCCTTGATGGCGGCCGCGACAACAGCTTCCGCCTTGTCACCGTCAATGCCTTCCTTCAGTTCGTTGAACTGCTCCTGAAGCGCATTGACCTGTTCGACCGGGACATACTTGGCCGGATCGGGTTTGGAGTTCTTCACGGCGGAAGATACAGCGGCGGCGATTGCCTCCGCTCCGGCGTCTTCTTTCAAACCGGCGGCAGCGGCGATCGATGCCTGACCGGCTTTGAGGGCTTCGATAGCCGACAGGGCGTCGGCGTCCGAAGCCTCCTCGGACAAGCCGAGGGCTTTCAGAATGGGGTCCATGTTAGGTCCTTCGTTGAGGGTGAGCTCAGCTCGTGCGGCAATTGCTTCAAGGTCCATTGCCGGCATGTTCACCAAGGCAACGTTCAACAGTTGAATGACGCGGCCTTTTTTGTCGGTTATGAAGAGGGGAGACAGATATCTGTACTCCTTCGCTTCGATGGCTTTGGCAGCTGCCTCGGTCCATTCGACCAGGCCGTAAATGCCGTCGTCGCGGACTTCGAATTCCTTGATCCACCCCGCTGCCTTGGCGGTAGCACCACCATCCTCAGCGGTCGCTAGAACCTGATGATCGTAATCGACCATCATTTCCGTTGCGCTGAGATGCTCTTTGGTACGTTCGACTATGGCCTCCATGGAGGCGTTGTCACCGGAAGTAAATGGACCACGATCATCTCGCAGTGTGAATGTTCCGGCGGGCATCAACTTGATCCAGGCACCGCTCTTCTCAGCGGAGACGGGATCAGCGGCGGCAATGACGAGGTTAGCGGCACGTTTTGTCATGGGGCTTAGAGTGCCCACGCGCTCAAAGACAAAACACCCCGGCGGGTACCGGGGCGAACAGTTCAGACGTTCGGGGGAAAATGGAGCCTGGGTCAGCTCGTTGGAGCGATCATGGCAGATTGCAGCATGGGACGCAATTGAGGATCGTTTTTAAACAGGGTTTAAACAGCACAGACGCGCATCACCCCTTTTGCCGGTGTCAGCATGCGCAAAAACCTCTCCAGCGGCTTCTATGGTCGTTTTTTGGTCGTCGTGTTTTAGGCGCTTGACCTCATTCAACTTTGGAAGGAGTCGTCATTTTGCTAGGATGCTTGGAGGGCAACACAGAAGTATCTATTTGTGACGAAACGTAGGCGTGTCCTTCCAGTTCCATTTCATCCAAATTCGCCAAAGCTTTTGTTGCAACCACTCTGACTGCAAAAACTTCGGGCGCGTCAATGTACTCATTCTCAATTAGGTAAATTTTGTCTTCGATCTCTCTAATGAAGCGTCGCGCAGTTGACATCCTTTGGCGCGCCATTCCAGCGAGCAGATCGGGTCGAAACTTTTGGTGAATCAGTTGCGACACGAGAACTAAGATTCCAAGCCAGCTTATTGTTTGTGTCGGAATCATCTCGTGAAACACAGTGGCAGCCAAAAGGCCTCCTACAATGAACTGGCTAAATGTCAGTAGGGTGGCCACAACGTTGCTCATCCTGTACAGCTTTTGACTTCGACCAAACTCTTTTCTCAGATCGGATAGTCGTGTGTCTGCTACCAAATCGGTAGTTGCTGTGAAGTCAATCAGGCGAGAGATTTTCTCCTGCCTCACGACCATTGTAAAAAGACTAATTCCTGCAGCTAGCGTAGTAAAAAATCCCGCAATTAACGGCAAATACGATACTAATTTGTCAGCGTCCGTTAGCCCACTTTGGATGAACTGATTAAGTGAATCCCAGAATCCCATTTGTTCCTGATCTCTTTATTCTGCCTGGCCTAGTTTTGGAAAGCAGTTTACCTGTAATTGGTCAAATGTGATTCTGCTAATCGCGATTGCATTCGAGCGTTGAACAATCTTTTTTAGGAGTTCACTCAAACAACGGAGGAATCCGTTTTGTGAGCTGTTGCACCGTTGCAGCGTGACCTGACTCGCCGGGATTGTAATCCCAACCCGGATCAATCCCGTCCGGGATCTGCCGAACCTCACCGGTGCGCTTGTTCGTCCAGGACCGATACGAGATCGGCGGCGGGTCGAATTTCAGTTCCTCACCTTCAGCAATCAGTCGCTCGATATCGGCCTGCGACAGGCTCTGGAGCGTGCAACGGCAGTTCCAGCCATTGGGCGGGGCGTAGAGTTTCCAGAACGGATGATCGACCGGTAAGACAAGATTGTGAAGCCGCCAGTGCTCTGGCCTGGTCAAACCGTCATCAACAGCGACATAGCGCAAATATGGGCGGCTGGATTTCAATCGGTCGAAATGCGACCAGTGCCCGGCCGCATAGGAAACGTTCATATTGGCATCAAACATGGTGCGTAGCCGGCGCATGGAACCAAGCCGCACCTTTGTTGGTTCGCCGGTCTGAGGGTCTTCCTCGATCGCTTCGCCCCACCAACCTTTCCTCACCAGCTCCGGTTTGACCCGGCCGGCAAAGGACCGGAAGGTTTCACCGTCTTCAAGAGCCGTTAAAAGGGCCTTCCAGATATCTAGGAGAATGTCATGTCCGGTGGATTTGGCGACCGTGAACATGGCCGCATGATCTTCGGCATAGACATCTTGCCAGGCAAAGGTGGGATGGAGATTGCCGCCGCGCGCTCGCAAAGCAGCGATCGCGGCTCGAGGGGGTAAGGGGGTATAGTCAGCTGCCATAGTCAGTCGCGGTCCTCACCAACCTCACCGGAGATTCGCGCGGCGAAACTTGCCTGTGCCAGCTTGTCCGCCAATGCAGTCACGCCCAAAGTCTCGAGGCGGCGCTGGAAAATGGCGCGGGCATCTTCGATCGACGTTGCCTCGGCAAGCTCGCCTTCCAATCCCTCGATCACAGGACCGACAAGAACTTCCCAGCCTTCATCTTCCAGTATGTCGTCGATCGCGCGATCGATGGCGTCTGGCTGACGGGTAACTGTGGACGCCTTGATTGGCTTTGCTCTCGCCGGCGTCGGATTTTCTTCCTCTGTTTCCTGATCCTGTTCTGGCTTCTTCGCAGCTGAAGGAGGTGTCAGCAGCTCTTCATCGCCCTCAGGCTCCGGCGCGCCGATCTTGGAACGCATGGCGGCCATCGGAACCTTAAGGCCAAGCGGAACCAACGTTTTGACGTTCTGAACGAGTTCCTTGACGTCCACTTCGTCCGGCCGTCCGACCTTGATCCGGGGATATTTCTTGCGCGGCCCGTGATTGAGCATCACCAGCGGGCGGGAAAGATCCCGGTTGAGGCTTGCTGACAACTGCCGGCTGTCCGCCTGTTCAATATCTTCCCTGACACCGTCATGAACCTTGGCCGTGGCATAGCCGCCGGCATTGGCGTCTGTGGTTTGTGTCTGGCCCAGGACAAGCTTTGACGTTTGCCGATCGAGCCAGTCAGCCCGCTTCTCGTATAGATCAAGAGACCCGGAAAGCTGCGCCTGCACGAACTCGATCAGCATGCTTTCCGGGATGATTGCGGCATAGTCCATTCCAATGCTGGCAACCGCCTCCAGAAGCTTGGCCTTGTCCTCGTTGGTTGCGCCTGGCCCAAACTTGCCGACCCGGAGAGGTTGACCATAAGCCTCACAGAAGACCGCCCAATCCTTGAGGGTGAATGATTTGAACAGGAATGCCCAAGCGGCCCCGCGTGCGAGACCGCCCCGGATGGGAATACCGGACTTGGCTTTGGCAAAGTGCGTGATCCAACCGAATGGCTTTAGCGGTTCATCCCCGCTTGTAGACCGCAGGAGCAAAGTTTCTCGATCGTCCTGGTCGAAACGGAAGGTTCTTGGTTCGCGCCACTTAAACGCCTTGGGTAGCCATTGGCCTTCCGAAGTGTCCCAAAGGATCTCGGTTGCGGAGAAGCCTTTTCCGATCGCATCCAGAATGTCAAAGAGTTCGTCCTGGAACGTCTCGCGCTCGATGACTTCCTCGACAAGTTCTGCGTCCCGCATCTCTTCAGGGGTATCGCCTGCAGGAATAACCGTGACTTCCAGATTGGAGACTTGTCGTTTTCTGGTGCCGATTACGCCGGCATAGTGCTCGTTGCGTTCTTCCATGTCCTCGGCAAGCGACAGATACCGCTCTGGATCCCCATCAATGCTTTGTCGCAGGATCTGCGCAAGGCCGGGCGGCGTCAGGCCGCTCGCCGGATGCATGGAGCCAAGGCGGTTGATTGCCTTGACCTCTGCCGTGACCTGTTCGCGTTTGAGATCCGCCGTCGAGACCGGGCGGCCGTACTGATCGATAATTTGCGGTTTTGCCATCCGAATATTCCTCTCGATCGGCGCAGGCTGGACATGCGGTAGGCGGTTTCACCGTGCATGCTGGTCTTTTCGTCATAGCGGCCATGTTTGGGAGGCGCGGGTTGATAGTCGAATTCCCGCCACTGCATGCGGCTGGCGTAGTGGGCAAGCGCCAGCGCGATGGCATAATCGCCGTGGCGTTTCTTTCCGGCCTTCTTGCCTTCTTCGCCCATTTCCTTGGTTCGGGCTTCCGGCACGCGGGGAATGCCTCGGACCAGTTTTACCGATCTCAGGTCGGTTACGTGTTCGCTGTCAGCCCCGAGCAGGATCATGTCATCTTCAAAGGCCGCTTTAAGCGGCGGCATTTCCAGCCGGTACCAGGTCTCGGAAAACTTGATAGGCATGACGATGCCGGCACCAGACTCGGGATCCTCGCGAAGGCCGAAGAGGCGGCCCATGTCTTCCGCGACGGTCCAGCCCATGCCGGTGGCATCAAAAGCGGCTCCAACGAGTTGCGCCCGGACGTGTTGGAGAACTTCCCGCACTATGTCCTTCTGCTCTTGACCAGGCACATTGCGCAGCTCGAAGGACAACACCTCGCGCCGTTTTAGATTGCTCTCGATCGCCAGCAGACAACCGACCGTCAGATCCGCGACACGGGCGAAGTCAAAGCCGAAGGCATACTTGACGTCCGTCGGCAGCTGATCGAGCGCCATGGTCAGCTCTGCCATGAAGGGCGCAATCAGGATTTGCTGCTCAAGTTTCGACTTGTGCAGATAGTCTTTCGGTAGCTCCAGCCGCAGAACCGGAGCACCTTCTTTCATACGGGCTTCAATGAGCGGAGCCGCCAGCCAGGACCCGGTGCCCATGGTTGGAATGCAGAACAGTTCCTCGTCAGCGCCTTCGCCATAATTGTCGATCAGCTTCTGCCGCCACTCGGCTTCGCCTTCCGGTGTCCATTCCTTGCCTTTGACAAGACAGATGCGCTGGTAGAGCCCGTCTTGAAGGGCGTCATCCAGATCCACCTTCATATGTTCATAGGGCGATCGCTTGTGGAGGATGTCCTGGATCTGAACGTTGAACTCGTTTTCCGTACCGTCATGGGTCGAAACGACAACGACCTGACCGCCCCATGTCAGGAAGGCCATACCGGCCTTGATCAGCTCCTTGAGGTTATCGACAAAGGCGGCCTCATCAATGATGAGCAGACCTTCCTTGCCGCGCAGAGATCGCGGGGAGGAGCTTAGACCCACAACCTCAAAGCCGGAAGCGAAGCGGATCCTGAAGGCTTGGATTTCGCGGGTCTCATCAGGGTTGTCGGGATCCGTGTCTTCAAACACATACTCGTCTTGCGAGACGGCGGCGACAGCATAGGCACGCGCCCACATGGCGCAGGCGTCGATGAACTCGCGGGTCATTTCCTGAGAATAGGAAATGTAGAGTGAGTCCATGCCGCCGGCGCTTTTCGCCTTGGAAGCTTTCAACACTGCGACGGAAGCCAGTCCCCACGTCATTCCGATCCGGCGCGACTTCTCGATGAAGAGAACTTCAACACCGGTGTTATCAAGAAGCCTGACTGCTTTGGACTGATACCCCAGAAGTACGTTCGGAAGGCCGACTTCCGAGGCAATGTCATCGATCGAGGTTTCCGTCTGCCTGCGCAACTCCGCCCATTGCTCTTTGGAGATCGGAGCATTCATGTTCTGACACCTAGAATTTGCGCCTTGATCGCTTCGGCCGTCTCTGCCGTGATGCCTTTGACCTTGGCGACCTTTTCAACGGCCTCACTGGCCTTTTCAGCGAACTCCTTCTCGACCTTCAGACGGCGCTGAGTAGAGACGCCCTGCGCCTGACAAGCCGCGCGGAGCGCGTTGGCAAGGGACATGGCATCCTTCGGCGCGATACCGCTTTCACCGGCATCGGTGAGCAGCTCGAATGTCAGTGTCTTGATCGCCTCGGCGGCAATCAATGTCAGATCGTCAGACGCTTCCGCGTCGAAGTTCTCGGCGATCGAGCTGGCGATCGCCCTGGTATCTTCAAGGCGACGGGTTAGATGGGCTTGTTTGATTGAATAGCGGTTAAACGCGGAGATAGACGGGATCGTGAATTCAAGCTCGCCGTGACTGTCCTTTTGCAGCTGCTCCAGTTCACGAAAGAAATCCTCATAGATTTCCTTCTGCGTCCGCTCTCTCTTTCGAAGCTCTGTTGCCGCCCGAACGATGGCGTCATCGCACTCGGGCGGCAGTTGCTCGATGGCTGACAGGCGGCCACGGCCTTTGCGGCGGCTCCCCATGTCAGCCTCTGAACGTTGGTTCGAGGACGCCGTCGAGAGTCAACTTGAGCTGGACGTGATCAAGACCCGGCCGCAGAAGTTCGGCAACATAAACGGAACCCGGCTCCGTCAGCTTGATCGCACCCATGTCCTCAAGCTTCTTCAACTGGGCACGCAAGAAGTCGCGGGACTTGTTGTGGCCGAAGCTTTCCAGCTCTTTTTCAATGAGGGTTTCATTGAGCGTCTTGTCTTTCTCAAGGGCGAGCGCCTTCAAGATAATCAGACGGTAATCCGCTGTTGCATGGTCTGAGTAGCTCACTTAGCTGCCCTCCTTTTTCATTAGGTAGTCTTCGACACGGCGGACAGTTCGCGAGACACTGCTCAGGCTTTCGCCAACTTGGCTTACGGTCCCGCGCAATTCCGCCATGGAGATTTTGAGCTCAACCACATCGTCTTTTGCAGGCATGTGGTTTAGTTCGCTTTCGGCAGCTTGCACGCGTCGATCGAGTTCAATCAGCTTTTGCTCGTGAGCCCGCAGTTCTTCCGTATGGCCTTCGGATTTCGCGCCTAGCCAAGCCTTGAGCACCGCACCGATTGAGAACACGAGGGCAACAAGGCTCGCCCACTCATTGAGGTCTTCTGGAAGCATGAGTGGGCTACCTCATCATCTTGTAAACGGTGGCCGCGGTGCCGGTGAAAAAGAGCCATCTGACCATCTGGCCGCCCCATTCCCGTAGAACCGGGACTTCGGCGACACCCCATCCGAGCGTGAAAATGCTGTCGATGATGACCGCGTTCCACCAAACGGCCAGCGGTAGAATGAAGACGGCGGCGAAGATCCAGTAGGGCAGATACTGAAACTTGGACTTCTGCAGATCGGCCATGATCCGCGTTTCCTGCACAGCAGCTCGGATCACCTCAATCGTGGTCTGCGACTTGATGCGCTCCTGCTCGTTTCCGAGCACGGCCTTACGCTCCATGTAACGGAGCGCCTTGTCGACCAGGCCGGAGCTGGCAAACTTCAAGAAAATGGAAAGGAGGAACGTCATCCAACGTGCCTCCATTCCTTGGCATCGTGCAGCCGGCGCAACTTGATCTTGCGGGCAAGCATCGCAACCGCAACGCCGATCGCCACCACTGCCAGCCACTTGTTTTCCGCAATCAATTGCAGGATCGGTTCGGAAAGGGCGGTGACCTGCTGGATGGTGTCGGACAAGCCTTTAAGGGTTTCCAGGCCGGGCACGCTGCCAATGACTTCCAGAGCCTCCGCACCAGCGCCGATACTGAGGGCACCAACCCCGAGCTTGGTCAGCCGATCAGCCTGTTTGATGGTTTGGGAACCGGATTTGCGTAGATCCTTGACGGTAAGGTTGTCGCGAGTGCCGCCGGGCTGTGCGTTGATAGGAACGGCGCGCTCCAGCATTTCACCCGTCTTGAGACCGACGACACCATCCGGCTCCAGACCGTTATCCGCCTGAAATGAAACCACCTGCCTGCGGGTGGCCGGGCCGAAATCGCCGTCCGGCTTGACGTGGTAGCCAAGGGCAACCAGGCGTTCTTGCAAGGCCTTGACCTGGTAGCCTTCGGAGCCGAGCCTGAGGTAGCCCTTACCAACATCAGCGCGACCACCGCGACCGGTGATGCGAACATAGGCTTGAGCCATGAGCTCGGCGTAACGGGTGACCTGTCCTGGCCCATTGTATCGGCGCGCGATCGCCCTCCAGTCCTTCGAGCGGATCGCCTGCAGCAGACCGACCTTCTCAAGATAGGTCAGAAAGGCTTCGGCCTGGTTGGCTTCGCTCTCGGCAAGATCAAGGACAAAGCTCTGAACGCTGGCAAATCCGCACAGCTTGGCATTGAAACCCATGATCTGGGGACCGCCGTAGGACGCCGCTCGCAGCCCGGCGGTTTCATCCAAATCGACCATGGCTTCAAGCCGATCCCAGCGGGCATCCGATCCAGAGCCACCGAGCCCCTTGTAATTCTTGCGTGTCCATTTCTGGACTGCGAGGCCAAGGCGCTTGGCGGTTGCTCGCAGGTTCTTCGGCAATTCGCGCCAGAAGACATGCTTTTCAGGAAGGATGATCAGGCGGCCTTTGTCGTCAAAGGGACGGCCCTTGCTCTCGACTTCGATGATTGCCTGCAGCACGGCCTCTTCGCACTGCATGCGGGCAGCTGCCAGCCTGATGACACTATCATCGCTCGGCTTGCCGCCACCTTGTCTGAGTTTGGAAATAATGTCGGCCATGGATCCCGCGCTCGTAAGGGTTGGTTTCTGATGGAGAAACGGCAGCGGGCTAGGCGCTGCGAATACGAGCAAGGATGGCGAATTTCAGGATTACTTCTCACCCCGGCGGGTGCCGGGGCGTCGGGTTAGCCAGTTTGAACTACAAGTGGCTCATTAGATTGAGCTGGGATTTCTTGGTTGTCAAACCGCGAAACTAACTGCCGGACTTGAACCAAGCTTCAAGTGTTTTAACAACGACCTGCACCCAAGCACGAGCCTCGGAAGAAATTTTCGACCAATCTGTTTTTTTGAGGTTTTCGTTTAACCCCTCGGCAATTTCGGCAGGAACTTCAGTCGGGCCTCCTGATGGATACTTCTTGTCGTCAAAAAAGCATAGTGAAGCATCGATGTAAGAACGGGCAGTCTTAAGCTCTGCTGTAAGAATGTCAGGGTCATTGATTCCGCGCAGATATTCAGACAGGGAACATAGCGCTGATTTCACTTCATCTAGATGGTCACCAAAACTAAGGAGAACTTGGCCTCCATTGTCCTCTGGTTGTGTAATGAAGAGGTAGTGCTCAATGTTGCTTCCTTTGGGAGCGATATCTGAGTTGATTGTAATTTTGTAGTCAAAAAGAGTTTCAAATATAGTAACGACCGCAGTTATGGGTTCAACGAAATCTCCAATAGCATCAAGGTGTTGGGGAAGCTTTGAATAGTCGGGAACGCTTTGGCATATTGAGGCTTTTAGGATTTCGAAATCAGATTTCTCCAGCTCACAGAATTTCGAGCTATAGACAGTTGGCCTTCCAATGATCTCCGGCCAAATCGAAACCTTTGCAACGGCGTATTTCATATACTGGGTCTGCCTCAGCTCACGGAACTCGCGAATTGTTGTTGGAAGCAATCGCATAGGACTGAAATCAAAACAACTTCTGCTTTAACTACGTACACGTTGCACTGCCCGAATTCGATTGGCCGACGGTGCTATACGACGCCTAGGCATTTGGTACTGATTTGACTGGCCGCGCTAAGTCGCAAATAGATTCAACTGATGGCGATCGTTACGTTTCGCAAACCAGCGAGAAACGGTCCGTTGATCAACGTGCAGCCTACGAGCAATCTGTGCTTGCGACATGCCTCGGTTTGAAAACTGTTCCGCAATCCATTCTTTAGGGATCGGGACGCGCACATGACCGGGGCCAATCCGTTCAGACAGCATCGACAACTTGTCTTGTCCAGTGAGCTCCAGAACCATGGAATGCTTCGGCGTCTTGGACAGATAAAGCTCACTGCCGCCAAACTGCAAAAAGAAATCTATGGCGAGATCCGTTCCAAGAACCTCGACATAGGTTTCGATGTGGGCAGGGACGGGAGTGGTCATTTCTGTCCCAATCTGTGCAACTCACCAAGCCGGTTCTGGGCGCGGATCCATTCTTCCGGATTAATCTCGAGGGGGTCTTCCTTACCGGTGAGTGTGAACAGATATTCGGTGATCGATCCGGACGGGTGCCTGTCCTTTTTCAGCAGCTCCGACCAGATGTGAAGGCACACCTGAAACCGGTAATCGTTGTAGAGCGGCGGCAGTTTGTGGTCCTTGGTGAACAGACCCTCATTCAGGGTCGCACGACGGATCCAGAGTTTCAGGGCGTCGATCGCCTTGTTTGCGTCCTTGGGGTCATGCAAGAAACGATGATGGTCCAGCTTGGTCTGGCGTTTCAGAAAAGCAATCATTGCCTGATCGGATCTGTTACCGACAACCCCGAGATTGTACGCGGCGATCCAGAGTGCCTGCAGCTTCCTGGCAAACTTACCGGTTGCGTTCTGGGTCTCCCGTTTCGGGGCGAGCGGTTCCAAGACGCGAATGACCTTCGTGCGCTCATCTGCCGTCATGGCCTTGGTAGAGCTTTTACCGGTCTCTCGCTCCAACAGGGCGCGGAAGTTCTCTTCGCTGAGTTTGGCAGCACTCTTGAGAGTGTGGATCTTTCGGATCGCAGTCATGTGCTCAATCCTTGTAGGGGAACAGGTTCTGGTGATGCCCGCCCACCGCACCGGCATCGCCCAACGGCTCCGGTCTGGTATTGGGCTTGCGCTTGGCCTCTAGTTCCCGTTGCAAAAGTATGGTGGTTATTTGCTGCAGCTCTTCTTGCAGGTCTCGGATACGGCTTAGACGGAACCGGAGCCGGTGGGCCTCGCGCAAAAGAAAATCTCGCCGATCGCGCAAGGCTTGGGTCTCACTCAACGCACGCTGATCGTAGTTGGTGAGGGGAGGCATCTCATGCCGCCTTCTCGTTTAGAGCGGCTTCAAATGGCTCCACGACGAAGTCTTCGCCTTCGGACCCGATGCTGATGCCCTTCACGCCCTTGACCGCTTCCTGGTCCTCAAGGATCGCTTCCTTGTTGACCTCTTCTTTCGTGCGGATGAACCGCTTCAGGCCAAGTTCCTTCAAACGCTCGATCACGGCGTCGACGGCCCGCAGGTTCACCTTCCGAGGTCGAACGCGCCAACGGATTTCACCGTTCTTCAGCTTGGCAAACTTGACCTTGCCGTTCTGGGTCAGCTTGTCGCGATTGGCGGCGCACCATGTTTCAATGCCGCTCAAAAGTTCTTCCGCCTTGTCGCGAAGAGGTTCCGCCTTCTTCTCGAAGGTCTCTTTGGTTTCGGCGAGCTTGTCGTTCATATCCGCCTCGGTACGGGCGAGCTCTCGGCGTACATCGCCCAGGACGCGGATCATCTCGTCGCAATCTTCCTTGGACTGCGGTACCGGGTAGTTTGCGGCCAGTCGTTTGGCCTTCGCATTTCGTGACATCTGTTGCTCCTTTGGGTTGGGAAACGCAGGTACAAAAGGTCAGGCCACACCGTCGCCATCCGGGGTCCGGATCGGAATGACAACCGGCTCCGGGCGCTTGATGACGGGCAGAATGGCGATTTTCGGATCGTCCAGATCAGTCAGGTTGACGTGCCGCTGAACGCGGGACACTTCCAATTGCCAAGCCATGTAGATGCAGTCGTCCAGGACGAAGTTGAGAAGCTCGACGTCTGCCGCGCTCACCCTCAATTCGCCGTTCGGAAGTCGCCGTTCGATCAGCTGCTTTTTCAGCATCGCGAGGTCGTTGCTGAGTTTCATGACTTGTCTCCCTTCAAGCGGGAGTACGGGCAGCTGTTCCTGCAGGCGCGATAGAGACGCGTGCGGACCGAGTTGGTGATGGCACGGGGGAGGGCCTGATTGTCGAGACACTTGTCGCGCCCGATCAACCCGGCGACAGGGCAGGCTACCTTTTCGCCCATCAGTGCACCTCGGACCCTGTCTTCCACCTTTGAGAGATTGCCTCGATACTTGTTGCTGATGGTCTGGCTGACGACGGCGGAGGAATAACCGAGGCGCTCTGCAACGTTATTGAGGCCTTTCACGGTGGCCATGTGAGCCAACTCGGCTACCCAATCGGGCGGCGTGCCCGCCCACGCGGCGTTGGCCTTTTCAACCATGGTGAGTTCGCTCTTCATGCGGCGCACTCCTCAGCGATCGGAGTGCCCATGATCTCGCCGCGATTGACGTCATAGACCATCTTGGAACGAAGAATTTTCGGAGCTTCCGGCCCGGTGTTCATGGAAGGCTTGAGCCGCCATTTTGTGGGCGTGGTGGATTTGCCCTGGCGAACAACGATCAAGTAACCGGCCTTGGCAAGGCGATGGGCGTAGTCAAACGCCGCTGCGACGGCGACCTGCACATCAGGGGTGGTGGCGGCGATTGACAATTCGAACTTGTCGAATTGCTTCAAGGACCGCATCGCGTTCCACATCTGCATGTTGTTCCGGCCTTGTTTGCCGATGGAGCCGTCGCGGTTGATGATCGGTGCCCGAACCTGATTTTTGGCGAGCCGGTACGTGTGATGATCAACAAGACCACCGCGAGCAGTCGGCGCTTTCTCAGTCTTAACAACGGTCAGGAACCCGGCTTTCACGAGCCGGTTCATATAGTCGCTAATGCACTTGTTGGTCTTGTCGTTGGAGCGGGCAGCAATCTCAGCCAAAGTGAAGTCAGCGTTCTTGCCGAGATCGCGGATGACACTCCAATAGTGATCATGACCGCGAACGATAGGCTTGCCGTTGGTGATGCGGAGTTCCAGCTGGATGGACATCAGGCGGCCCTCCGTGGCTGGCGACCCCGGCGCTTGCCGGTGAAAAAGAAGTCCTCATCGAACGACCCGCGAGACAGGTCTTTTTCCCGATAATTGCAGGCGTGTTCTTTGATGCGGTTGAAGTTGATGACAAGACCGCGAGCCCGGCCCTTGGTTGTCTCAATCAGGTAATCGATCAGATCATCGGAAATCGTGAGTTCCGGGCAAACGACCTCGGCGAGCAGGCGGGCGTCATCGTGATCGCAGTAGTCAGCAGCCACCCAATCCAAAACGCGATTGTGAACGCGCTCGACAGTTTCCAGTTTCTCCGGCAGCTGCTCTTCACCGATCAGAAGAACAGGGACTTGGCTATGTTCGTGGAGTTCGCGGACAAGCTCCAGCATCTTCTTGTCTGCGAGCTTGTCGGCTTCGTCGATGAAAAGGGGACGGGGCCAATTGTCGGCAAGTGCATTGATGGCGAGTTCGGTGAGATCCGCGATCGTTGCCCGACGCGGTTCGACTCGCGCCTCAACAAGGATCTTCTGCAGAAGGGTTTTCTTGCTCCAGCTTTCGCCGACCTCGATGCGCATGGCGTCGGTCATGTTCTGGGCAAAGATCGACGCTTGGGTTTTGCCGAGGCCGCTATAGCCATGGAAAACACCAAGGCCGGGTAGGCCCTCGGGCCGTTCGATCAGGGTTTCGACCAGCGTCAGGAAGCGAGCGACATTCTTCACTTCCGCCAGTCCGCCCACGATACCGGTATTGACAAGTTGTTCTGTGTTCGACATTTTCAGTTCCGATATGTTGTTTGGATGGGCCTCGAAAGTTGCAGCTTTCGAGGCCTGTTTTTTTGCCCCTAGGACGCGGGCGGTACGCTCGCCTTACGCTTCTGCCGCTCTGTCCAGAGACGGTTCCGCGCTCGGTATTCTGCTTTGGCTTGGTAGCCGGTCAGCCAAATGGCATCGTCGTTTGAGAGTTGTTCGCCGTTGGCGATCCGGGCCTCGAAACGCTTGGCCCGGTCGAAACGGTCTTCAGGTGTTTCCCTTGCTTTAAGCGGGCTCACATTCGCGGTATTGCCCGCGCGCTCGCTCAGCTGATCCATGGTCTTTTGTTCGGCCTCAGAGAGCGGCCTGGGCGCACGTTTCGCCTTCACGGCGGCAGCGGCCTGTGTCTTCTTGGTTTCGTGCTTGTCGGTCAGCTTGGGGAAATCGAGAATGCTGGCTTCACGCTGATATTTCGCCCGTTGCGCTTCCACGACGGTGCGAGGCGTGATCTTCCGCATTTCCTTGCGGACCTCTGCGGTGGCCGTGTCAAAGTGTTCTTTCTGTTTGGCCTGTGCCGCCTTGATCGTGGCAACTGGATCAGCACCGGCAAGATGCGGGTTGAGCGCTTCACCGAGGAAAGTTTCCCCGTCCGGATCAAAGAGCCAAACCCGGCCAAGATCTTCTGGATCGTGGCGGACCAGAACATCCCGACCGGGCATGACATCGCCGGTGTAATATTTTTCACCGTCGATCTGAATGCCGGTTTTGGTGACACGGCGGAGACCGTTGTTGCTGGCGATCGGTGCGAGCAGCACATCAAGGATGGAAGTGTCTTCGATCGACCGAATGCCACCCATCCAGGCACGGGCGACCTCTTCGGGTGTTTTGCCTTTCAGGCCGGAATGTTTCGTGTGGGCATATTGCTGTTCAGCCCACCGATCGGCTTCCTCCTGCAGCTCGGCAGCGGACATTTCGACGTTGAACAGCTCGGCATCGTCAGAGCCGAGGCGCTTGGAAAACGCCTTGCGGTTCTCGATGATCTTCCGATCGGAAACCGAGTGGCCGACAAAGCCGGGAAGGGTGGCAGCGCAGTCACGTTGGAAAGTGCCGATCACTCGTTCAACAGACCCTTTTTGCTCAGGGGAATAGGGTGTCGAAAGCTCCTGTTCGATTTCGAGGGCATCAAACAATCGAGTCGTTGCGTGCGCCGTGAAATCTGAACCGTTGTCAGTCTTGATGATTTCCGGCACACCCCATGTAAGCAGGCATTTGCGGATCAGCAGACCGACAGAGGCTGCACGCGGGGTCGCAGTGACAAGCAGGATGGCGCGGCGGGAATAAAGGTCGATGGCGGCATAGATATTCATGCGACCATCGGTGGTCATGACATCGGACGGGGAAGCGTCGATTTCCCATTTCTGATTTAGGCGATCGACACGGTTCGCACCCGATGCTGCAAACCTGACCTTGGACTTGAAAGCATCCGGGTCGGTGATCCGCAACAGGGCGTTGGCATCTTCCTCTTTCCAGCCTTTAAGGGCGTTTTGAAACGTCCTTAAAGGGGGCATTGAAACTCGCTCCTGACCGGAAGATTTGTTGACCAGGACGGTTTCGCCGAACTCATGAATTGCTGTGTTGCGAATGTGCTTTGCGCTCAAGAATTGATTCTTTGCGTAAAGCGCAAGGCAATAGGCGCGCAGGCGTCCACCTTCAGCGATATCGAGAACACCGGTTCCCTTGCGGGCTTTGGATGGATCGTAGGCGAGCCGGTTGATGTCCTGGCGCATGCCCTTCCGCCAGCGGGCGAGCGTCCGCATGGACACCTTCTTGACGTGCTCTAGAACCCATTCCGGCACCGGCACCTTGCCGTCTTCGTAGAGTTGGGAAAACAGATGATCGGAACCGGTTGCACCCATTCCGCAGGTCTTTCGGAACCGTTCGGCGACCTTCAGGACGATCAACTTGGCATCGCGGACGCTGCATTCGCGCCGGGACAATTCGTTGCTTGTTTCTGTCCGGTAGTCTTCGCGTTCCACCCGAACAAAGGTCCCGGCGTACTGGAGGCGCTGAGGGAGTGGAAGCAGGTCGATATGATATTCCAGCCCGCCGCCGCCTTCGCGGCCCTCACGCTTACGGGCAAGACCGCTGCCGGCCCATTCCTCGCGAGTGGCCAGCTTCTGCACACCGAACTTGCTGGCAGGGAAGCCTTCAAGCGCTAGGTCTGCAATCTCCTGCGTGGTCAGCCAGAGTTTCATAACGCCCCCCTGAGCTTGGCTTGGAGCGCCTTCTTGTGCTGATCGACTGCCTTTTGGTGCTCGTCGATCAACACCAGCTTGATGACATTTTCGTACCGGCTCGGGACGACCGACATGTCGAAGTCTTCGGCGATGAACCCGAGCAACTCGGTTTTGCCGGTGGCGCGGATCAGGGCCAGAAAACGTTCGACCGTAATGTTGTTGGCGTCCTTGGCCTCGCTGGCATAGGCATCCAGCGTTGCCACAGTAACCTTGCTTCCGAGCTGCTCACTCATCAGCCCGGCAATGGTGGTTCGGTCCTTGCCACAATCCTTCATGGCCGTCGCAATCGCTCGGCTGATCCGGGAAGCGAGACGGTTGCCGGAGATCGTGCCGGGCTCGAAGCCGACGGAAACGCGCGGCGGCGTCCAGCCGGTGAACATGTCGATCGTGAAGTCGTCGCGGATCCGCTTACTCATCGAGCCAGCCCTCCTTTTTGACGAGGGCAATGATGTCCTTCTTGTGATTTCTGAAGAGGGCGAACTTCGCCGCGCGGGGCAGATTGGGAATGATGTCACCAGCCCGTTTGAGAAGCTTCTCCGTATCTGTTTCCGGCTTGCCGCCGTTCATTTGAAAAAGGGCGTCGGCGATGGATGCGGTTTTCGGGTCTTCGCCCAATGTCAGGTCCAACACCTTGGCCTGTTCGTCAGCGGCGAGTGCTGACAAGGCCTTCAGGTTAGATTGTTTTTGCGCAAAGGCAGTGCCTTTCAGACGCTCGCGGGTCGGTGGTGACAGGCCCTCGAAAATCTGCACCGCGAGTTCAACAGAGCGGCGCGACAAGCCAGTGGTTTCTTTTGCGTTTTGGCAAAACGCAAAAATTGCGACTTGCCTCTTTTCGCCACCGGTATGCTGATTTCCGCGCTTACCGCCGTGCTTGGTTTCCGGGTGCAAAGTCTCGTAAATGCGCTTCATCTCATAGAGTGCTTCGCACCGTTCCAGGGCGTTGAAGTCCTTGCGGCCTAAATTCTCAAGGATCTCATGCAGGCGCAGGTCCTGCGCCTCATAAATGCTCCCGTCCTTTGTCAGGACACGGGCCTCGATTTCTTTCCATTTTGAGATCTTGGCGGCAGTCAACCGGTGCGCACCGGCAACCAGGGAAAATCGTTTGCCTTCGATGCGGACATCGATCGGCGTTTTCTGGCCGGTCTCTTGAAACATACCGGCGAGGCACTCCGCCCAATCCTGATCCACATCCCGCAGGCGGCCTTCGGGAATGTCGATTAGCGAAATCTTGATGGACTGATACGCGCTCATGAAACCTCTAATCATTTCCAGCGAAAAGGACCGGGCGGAGTTGGCTGGCGGCCTTTTGCCGCCCGGCAAGTTTTGGGGAGGAGCGGTCTATTTGGGGGTAAAGAAGGCGTCCCGTTCGGCAGGTCGGATGCTCATGGGATGGCGTCGGCAATAAAGCGCCTGAAGACCGAAGAGCAGACAGGCGAGCGCAAGACTGATCAGAGCAATTGTTGACAAAGCGCTCATTGGTCGGCCTCGGGGCTGAATTCTTGTCTGGAAGGACTCGTCAGGCCGGACAGGGATTGCTGACTGGGATTTGGCATCACGCAGCCTCCCTGTCCGGCAACTGGCTGCCTTTCTGGCTAGCGCCGTAGTCTTCGTTTTTGCTAGAAAGGATTCGAGCAGTCCGTTTCGGATACCTGTCTGGAAATAGCTTCACTAGTGGAGTGTTTAGGAATTCGGCAATTGCTTGTTCGGCGACCGAAACCTGACGTTTCCATACATGAGAGAATGAACCGGGCTTCTTGCCTTTTGACTTGGCCAGTTCGGCCAATGTCATTCCCTGGCGGTGTAATTCAGCTTTGATCGAATGCTGATCCCAGCCGCCAGGAGGTACCTGTTTGGGTTTAGCCATTCTGGTGCCTCGCTGGAAAACGGCTTGTTGCAGCAAGCCGTTTTCTTTGGGTTTTGTTTGTAACAACTCGGGCCGATATCTCGGACCGATAAGATAGGGATAAAACGCAAACGCGCTTTTGTAAAGCGCATATGGGTTTTATTGCGTGAAAAATTGGCGAGGCCAGAAAGCGAGCCTAAAACTGAGCTGGCTTCTCGACTGAGAGAAATACGGCGACGGTTCGGTGACCCAGATCGTAGCGAGGTCGCAGATCAAATAGGTATAAGTGTCACGGCTCTGGCGACCTATGAGCGCGGTGAGCGAGAGCCTACTGCATCAGTTCTCGTGCAATACTTTCGCGTTTTTGGCGTGAATATGCAGTGGCTGCTGACAGGCAAAGGATCAATGTTTTTGGGTGGAGATGTTAGAATAGCTAACGTCACTCTGGCAGATGTTCGAAAATACGTCTGGAACATCGCGGAAACCTTCTGGGAGAAGGCTCCGCGCCGTACTAAGCCCGCGGCCTTTGCCGACCAGTTTCTTGAGATGTTCGATTACTTGGTCAGCCGTGAAGGCGTAAAAGAGGACGCCGCTTCCGAAGTGATCCAGTTTGGCGCAGAGAAGATGAATCGCGCATCCGGTCAAGACGATTGATGAGCAATTCATAGTCTGTGACACGATAGCCGATTTCGGGCAGTGCAGCTCCACCAATGTGACGATCCCGGAACACTTCTGCCTTGCACCCGAGCGCTGGGTATATGCGGCGATAGGGATTAGAACGGAACGCCCATAGACAGACAGGCCAAAGATCATTTTCTTTGAGAAAGTTCGCGATGGCTGTCAGGGCAAGTGGCCCGATTTCGCCCCCGCGATATTCGGGCAGAATGTAACAGGCGTGCATTTCGCCAGGGACGTCAATTGCCTTGTCCGTGTTTGGTTTAGCCACAGCAAAACCGACAACGCGAGAACCGTCAACGAGCGCGAATAGGACGGACTTCGAGGGAGGATTTTCGACCCAACCAGTCCACTGGTTTAGGCGATACTTGAAGTCACGAACCGCATGCACACTGTCCGGCATAAAAGAATAGACTTCGCGCCAACACTGGACGTGGATCTTGGCAATTGTTGCTACGTCAAACGAATTAGCTTCCCGAATTCCCGCAAATATAGACATCGCAATTTTTCCCCATTAAGTTGCATCTGCTTAGGGTGCAAGGGGTGATAAATGCGCGACGACAGTTTGCGTCAGACTATTACAGAGCAATTTCCAAGCAACCTCGGATGGTTGAAAATAAGTGCTGTGCTTTTGACAGTTTATGCACTTGGTTTTGGATCTAAGGCTGTACTAGACGCCTATTCATCGAATGGTATTTCCGATGATGATCTTGCGAAACTTGTAGAGCTGGCCGCCTGTTCCACAGGTGAGCCAGCCTCTGCAATCTGGTTTAGGGCCATGGCCGATCAGACCTGGTACCGCGATTACCGCGCCGAAGTTGCAAAGCAGTTTCTAGTTGATATCGACATCCACAGCTGCAGTATCCGGGAGGCCGCGAACACTCACACTGATCAGGGGAAAATCTGGGCTCTTTCTCCAGACGACAGAAAAAACTGAATGTTCGTACCGGATCACGATTGATCCGTCTGACTTCATTCTGTTGGCAGTTCGCTTGATCAGGTCTGGCAATATCTTGGACTCTGGTGGGAACATCGTGACAATCGTTCCATCTTCCTTGAGAGCCAACGACCAGCAGTCTCCACATTCGCTCTGCAAATCAACAAGCGCAAACGGCGCAGTGACCGCCACAAACGTCAGGTCCTTGTGGCGCTTCACGATCGGCACAAACGACGAACCGGATGTGCGCCCGATGACCTGCTCTCCAATAACCAGATCCGAAGCAGCAATAGCCTCCTTGAAATAGGTCCGGTCGGAAAGGTCCAGCGGCAGAACCGGGTATTTGTAGCTGTCATGAAGCAGCTGCCCGTCAGGTCCAATGACAAGGATTGCACGCGCGCCAGGCACACCGGTTTCAAGCCGTCTCAGCTCTGTATGAACAAGCCGATCGACCGTCACCGAAGATGTGATAACCGCCGCGTGGTCGAGCGCCTGGTCGGCGGCAAACAACATCCGTTCCGCCGCGAGCAAATTTATTCGCGCGGATTGGGTTGTTTCATCAATAAGGGAGTTGATTTCTTCGACGTTTGGGACTTCCTGCGCCGAAGCGGATCCGACTAAGAATGTTGTGAGTGCAATAACCGCCAGAATTCGTTTCACTATTTTTCCTCACCCGTTCGAAAAGACAGACTTCCGCACACATTCCAGGCGGCTATCATGGGTGAGTGAAACATGTGTGATTTTGCGTGCTGAGCTAAGTAAGAAGAATTCCTGATTGCATTTTTCTCTTTTTGATTGCGAGAGTGACAACTACATCTATCAAGTGGGGCAACTCAAATGAAAAAGACCTTTGCAGTGATCATCGCCATCGTGGCTATCCTAGGCTCAATCTCAACCTCTTATGCGCATAGCGGTGGATGTCGGAAAGACAGTCCAAAAGGCCAGTGCTGTCACGCGGGTAGCAAACCGCTTCACTGTCACAAGTGAACATTATTCCTTTTAATCTGATCAATAAACTGAACTTGGTGAGGAAACTTCCTCATTATGAAATCCTGCGGAGGTGACAAATTGGCGTGGAGCCTTAAACCCGGTGACAAGATTGCCCGAAAAGATCTTCACAATGAATTTGAAGGAAGCCGCCAAGGTGGCATGACTTCAGCAGCCAACCAAACGGAAGTGTTCCTTTTCACAGACAAGAAAATCGGCGAGCAACATGGGTACTTTGACGGTTGGCAACCCGATGGCTCCTTTGACTACACCGGGACTGGCCAGCGAGGAGATCAAGAGTTCAAGAGTGGCAACAAAACGCTTCTCAATCACTGGATATCCAATGCTCGTGTGAGATTATTCGACGGAGCAAAAGGAGAGATAACTTATATCGGTGAATTTGAGCTCGACCGAGAAGCACCCTTTAAATATGCGGATGCGCCAGAAACGAACAATGGGCCGCTGAGACAGGTTATCGTTTTCAAACTATGGCCAGTTGACAAGAAACTTCAGCCGCTCAATGAGGTCGCCGACCAGCCCAATGATCCAACTCAGGGCACCTCGTCAGAGGTCGTAGATCTCGAAAGACACAATGTAGACGCCTATTCAGTAAGTGAAGGAGAACGCAATCAGTTCGCGGAAAGAAAAGAAGCTAAGCTGGTGAAAGCCTTCTTTGAGTTCTCTAGGAGAAACTCTATTTCCGCAAAAAGGAATAAGATAAAAATCACGGGCGAAAAAAACGTCCTTTTCACCGACGTCTACCTGCCAGATCTAAGCTTGCTGATAGAAGCCAAAGGCACGCCTACTCGTGAGGCTATTCGAATGGCCATTGGACAGTTGACGGACTATCGTCGGTTCTTGGCTAGTGCTGACCCAAACTTACAGTGCGCAATTTTGCTACCGAGCAAACCGAGAGAAGATCTGCTTGAGTTGATTAAGTTCGCAGAAATGACGGCGATCTGGCCCGAGGAACAGGCCTTTGTTTCGTATCCCAGAGAGGTACTGCAGCAGACTGCTGATCAAGCTGCTTGAATGCGATCAATCAGTCTTCGAGGGCCGGATTCGCATAATTTGCAATATGAAATCTTCTGAATGAGTTGGTCGCTGCGCTTAATGTTAAACGAGCGGAATGTCGGGTATGAGCCGATTGTGTTGCAAAAGTCATGACTTATGCACTGTATTTACCTCACACTCTACCCGCGCTATCAAGCATTCGGCTGAAATTTTCTTTGAAAGGTTGTTGAAATGAATTTTCGAAAGATATTGATATCGGAAAATCAAATAATAAGAGATGACGGCGCTCTTTATGACAGGCTGGTCATCGCGGATGCTGTCTATACAAAAGACCCTAAAAACGACATGAAAAGATTTCGTTCGAAGGCAATAGTAAATATGCTTATAATTTTCTTTGCAGTGATGATTGGAATATACTTTTACTCAGAGCCAGAAGCACGTGAAAGATTTAAAATAAAATCAGTGCCATTACTTACAATCGGTCTGGTTTCTTGTATTGCCTGGCGTCATTTTCAATCAAAGAGACTAAACGAATTGTACCCACGTTTTACGATTCATGGGCTTGGTAGTGTGGACGGTCCGGTATTACTACAAACGAACGATGAGGATTGGGCTAACGCAACCACCTTGAAGCTCCGCGAGCTATCGGATATTTGTACTGGAAATTGGGATGTAGACTCCTCATCTAGGATGATCACCCAAAAGTCATGACTTTTGAACCAAGCCAATGACCGCTTTGAGCCCGTTACAGACGTTGACCTAGCCTTCGGTGCGCTTGAGTAGGGAAAGAACTCTCGGCCCATAGGTCAGTGCGAAATCCGATCCTCTAGAGCCCAAGTCCACACCATGAACAGCCTCGCTCATGACAGGCATCAGATCATGCAACAGCATGACTGCTTCCTTCGGTATAGCCCCTTGTTGGCCAAGCGCATCTGCCAAGGTTCTCAGTGTACGAGGCCGCCCACGCGAATCTGGCTCCAACATTACGTCTTCTGCAATCTGTCGGAGACGCCGTTCAACTTGTACGCGAAGCATTGCGATTGCTAAGTTTGGGTCGCTGCTTTCGAAGTACTTGAACGCAGCTAAATCCTCTTCGTCAGCAACAGCGTCAGACTGATCTAGCTGACGTTCCACTTTTGCGAAAACGACCTCGAAGCCTCCTGGTGCACTAATTCGTTCGACTAGACCAACAACCCAAGGCACTACGGCCAAGGCCAATGCTCCGGCAGCAATTGGTGAAATCTCTTGCCAGAAGGTGTCGAAAGCAGCGATCAATAAACAAAAGAGGCTGAGCGCTAGTTTGGCTCGATGACTGTGCCAAACAGAATATAGAAAGCTATTCATACTAGATCGGATCCCCGTGAACGCCTTCTTCGTAGCATTCTGTTACAGCCAATCCAATGGCAACTTCGTCCGCACTGCGGACATTTGCTTTGCTGAAGTGGAGCGCCTGTATTTTTACCTAAGTTGCCACCTTGACTTGTGCGAATTGCGATCAGTCTTCCGGTATTCGGCGGAATTCTCCCGCTTTGGGTAAGGTGACAACTCTCGGAAAGAATAATGAACTAGTTGCCACCTTGAATTTGCGCGGTGTTTGATTTCATTACGTAATTTCAGTTGGCATTAACTGCGCGCCTAGCACTCCGGCCATTTTGTGCCAAATGAAGTTGCGCGCCTGGTTTTGGCGGTGATCAGCACAAACGGCAGAAAACCGCCAAAAATCACTTAACCCCACTTAATCCCGGATATCTCCTAAATGCCAAGTGTTCTTGCGCGTTACAGGAGGCCGCGAACGCTTACGCTGATGACCGGGAAATCTTGGCTCTTTCTCCAGGCGATCGCTACAACTGAACCTAGGTAGCGGGTAACACGCGTTCCCGTTGACGCTTTCGAGTTTGTTGCGATCTCCAACAGATTTTTCGAGGCCTGCATTTCAGGCGTAAACATTGTAATGATCCGCCCGGTGTTCTGGAACGCCAGTGACCAACAGTCGCCGCACTCGCTTTGTAAATCAACCAGCGCGAAAGGAGTGGTGACGGCAACAAACGTCAGGTCGCCATGGCGCTTTACGATTGGGACGAACGATGATCCGGACGTGCGCCCTATGACCTGTTCTCCAATAACCAAATCCGAAGCAGCAATAGCTTCCTTGAAATATGTACGGTCGGAAAGATCCAGTGGCAGAACAGGGTACTTGTAGCTGTCATGGAGCAGCTGTCGATCTGGTCCAATGACAAGGATTGCACGCGCACCAGGCGCACCGGTTTCAAGCCTTCTCAGTTCCGTATGAACGAGCGGATCGACCGTCACCGAAGATGTGATAACCGCCGCGTGGTCGAGTGCCTGGTCGGCGGCAAACAACATCCGTTCCGCCGCGAGCAAATTTGTTCTGGCCGATTGGGTTGTTTCGTCTATCGGGGAGTTGATTTCTTCTACGTTTGGGATTTCCTGCGCCGATGCGGATCCGACTAAGAATGTTGTGAGTGCAATAACCGCCAGAATTCGTTTCACTATTTTTCCTCACCAGAGCAACGGGACAGACTTCCCCCTTCGTACAGGCGGCTATCACGGTGGGCGTGACTCGGTCTAAAATTGAGACCGCTTTCCCAGTCACACAATTCCGATAATTGAATTTTTTACCGCATAGGCATCCTGCAAAAAAAACCAAGCGGACATGCCACATATGATAGCAAGAACCTGGAAACTACCAGACGCCCTGATGCGTAAAACGATGCTACTCGTACTACAGCCGGTAGATTTCTGCTCAAAAGCTGTTTGTTTCGGCAGCCTTACAATAAGGCTATCGATAGCTTCCAGCTCCTCACTTGCCTCCTAGGATGATACATGGCATCTGTTAGGTGTAGATGGGGAAAATGCAATGAGTGATGTAGTTTACACCACAGTACCGGGAAAGATTTCGACACTACTCTCAAAAATTAAGGAAGTCGGTGTTCCGCCTAAGGTCACGAATGCTTGGCTCAAGACCATTGGTTTCAAATCCAGCAATGACAGTACTCTGATAGGCATACTAAAAGTAGCAGGGCTTGTTGACAGCAGTGGAGTGCCAACAGAGCGATGGAGTAAATACCGAGGGGCGCGCGGAAAGATTGTGCTTGGCGAGGGCATCCGGCAGGGATACGGTGACCTGTACGCAGTGTATCCAGACGCGCATTCGCGTTCGAACACTGAACTTGAGCACGTCTTCAGCTCCAGCTCGAAGGCTGGCAAGCAGGCGATCCAGAAAGCCGTATCTACCTTCAAAAAGCTAGCTGCCGAGGCCGATTTTGAGAATACTATCGTCGAGAACGATACGCACATCGAAGCTGAAACGCGACACGCGCCGGCGCCCGACCTGAAGTCCGCGGCTAAGGCGGGTGCCAAGTCCAAGGCCCCTTCGCTACATATCGACATTCAAGTCCACGTCTCCTCTGAAGCCTCGGCTGAGCAGATCGACCAGATTTTCGCAAGCATGGCCAAGCACCTGTACAACAGGAGCTAACTTGGATCAGTTGCAAAAAACATTGCGCACGCAGCACAGACAGTCCAGCAAGAGATAAGTGCGACTTTGGGGCCTCCTGAAGAGGGCATGCGTGCGAGCAACGCGAACGCCGTAGTGCCGTCAATCCTCTTTAAAGGCACTCGTGGTTACCTAGAGAAGATTTCGAACCAAGCTAACGGAGCATATTCGCAGGGATGGTTTGATGCCTCGGCAGTCATGATAAGGAGGCTTCTAGAGACTCTCATTATCGAGGCGTTCGAGAACCACGGGCGGGCGGCTGAGATACAGAATCGAGATGGAGATTTCCTCTTTCTCAAAGACCTGATTTCGAAGACGATCGCGTGCACGGCTTGGAACCTGAGTCGGAACACGAAGCAGGCTCTGCCCCATCTCAAGGACGTCGGCGATAAGTCGGCCCACAGCCGCAGGTTCAACGCAGTTCGAAATGATCTCGACTCTATCAAAGCTGACCTGAGATGCGTTGTAGAAGAGTTGTTATCTCTCGCAGGGATGCGCTAATTCGAATCGATTCGGCATGAGTGAAGATTGAGCAGGCACTGACTTGATTCAACGAAATTCCAGTGCCGGATTCGCACAATCTGCGATGTGAACCCTTCCCAAATGACTTGGCTAGCTATTGTTTTTTCTCGTGAATGAGTTCGATATGGGAGCCACCTTCTGAAAGCGTATCCATGAGAGTCAACCCAGACTTTTGCAGGAGCTCTTTCCAGATTTTTTCACTGGCATCATAAGCCTCGCAAAAGAAACTGGGTTCAAGACTACGCTCCCAGTCAGCCTTGAGGTCGAGCATTCCCAATAGCTCCTCCTCCGTCGCCTCCAATTCCTCCTTGAATTCCTTGTACTCTGGCTTCCCGTGGGCGAGCGTGTCGCGGAAATCTTTCAGGGCCTGCAGATACAAGTACGGTGGGTCGCTGAAGTCCGGAGATATTCCCAGGATCTCGAAGACCCTTCGAACCTTTTTCATCGCCGGTTTCCATTCGTCCCAGCTGTTGCCTTCTAGATGATAGCCTAGAAAGTTGAAGCGCGCTTCATTTGCAAAGGCTAACATTGTTGCTCCTGCCATGACCTCGAGGCCTAATCCACTATGGTCGCCCTTGGCCGACTTGCTTTCAATCAGTCTTTTGAAATGAAATGCCGCATTTGAAAGGTCGTTGTGAATAAAGATTCTTTCGTGTGCATGAACCTTAAAACGTCTTACGTCAGTCATTGGAAATCCTTAAAATAAGTCTGCGAGTTGAGGATCAAAAAGTTGCCACCTCAATATTGCCTAACAAAAACGACAGTACCAGTTTTGGCAGAACTCCGCGATTTCTGGCAAGGTGGCAACTCAGCTAAGATAGTACGAAATAGTTGCCACCTTGAAGTTACGCGACTGTTGTTTTCATTAGGTAATTTCAGATGGCGTAAATCTGATGTACGGTGTTTTGGTCACTTTGTGCCAAATGAAGTTGCGCACTTGTTTTCAGAGATGATCAGTGCAAACGGCAGAAAGTCGCCAAAATCCCTCAATCTCACGTAGTCCCGGATATGTCCTTAGTGCCAAGTGTTCTTGCGCGTTACATGATCAGCGATAGTGAACTGCCAGATCTTTAATCTATTGATGTGAGGTGGCGATTCTACCCGCAAAGAAATGCTCTTAAGTCGACGATCAAAATCGTTTCCTGCTTGAACCTGTTTCATCTGGTTACAAGCCCATCATCCCATTCAACACCCCCACCCCCACACACTCACTCACACTGCTTTTCCCGGTCAAAATATTCCCGCAACAGACCGACGCGTTTGGGGCGGAAGGATTCGTCCAGGAAGTCGATCGACTTGATCCGATCGAGGCGGAACATGCGGAAGTCATCGCGCATGCAGCACCAGGTGATGAGGGCCTGAACGGCGTTGAAGAAATAGATGCTGAGGGGCCAGACCTTTCGGCTCGAGAAGCGTTCGCTCAGATCCAGATAGCCGAGCTGGACCGCCTGTTCGTTCCAGATCGCTTCCCGCAGTCCGGGAATGTCCACGTCAGAAGAGGGGGCATTGCGCAGGATGTGGCTGCCGACGGTCGCGTGCCGCAGCCGCTGGCGCATGTTTTCCGGCAGCGTTGCTTCCAGCTTCACCATGGCGTTCTGGGCGGCATAGGCAAATTCCGAATTGCCGAGCCTGGAAACGGTGTGCAGGCCGAGGGCCAGTGCCTCCACCTCGTCGGCTTCGAAATGCATGGGCGGCAGCGACGGGTCTTCGGTCAGCGTGTAGCCATATCCCGCCTCGCCATCGATGACCGCGCCGGAAGAGCGCAGGCTTTGAATATCGCGGTAGATGCTGCGTTCCGAAATCTCCATTTCCGCAGCCAGCCGTGATGCGGTCACGGGCGAGGGCAGCCGCCGCATGACCTGCATCAGGCGAAGAAGGCGATCAGAGCGGCTCACAGAAGACCTCCGGTTACATCGTGCCACGACCAGAACAGTTTCAGCATAGTCATGCTGACAGGTTTTGTCAGGAGGCAATTGATATCCAGACATGGCGAGGAGCTGACCCAGCCCCAGGAAAAGAAGGCCAAGGAGCCCGGTATGTCGCGCCTGACAATCATTTTCTCAATACTAGGAAGTCTCATCATGTCTCCAACGTTCACAGCTTCTGCCGAAGCAGGCGAAACCGCAGGAAAACTCACCATTGTGAACCCGGAAAAGCTTCATGACCCATCGGTTCACGGCTACAGCACCTCGGTGGTCGCACCGGCGGGTGCCCGGGTCGCATATATTTCCGGGCAGGGCGGCGCGGATGCGAGCGGAGCTTATTCGCCCGACTTTGCCGATCAGGTGCAACAGGCCTATGCGAACCTGAAAACGGTTCTGGATGCACTTGGCGCCAAGCCGGATCAGGTGGCAAAGCTGACGGTCTTCGTGGTCGATCACGACCCGTCGAAGCTTGGTGTGCTGACGCGGAACGTGACGGCCATTTTCGGCGAAGCGTTGCCGGCGCAAACCCTGGTTCCCGTTCCGAAACTGGCAATTGACCCGATGCTGTTCGAGGTGGAGGCGGTGGTCGTTCTGCCGTAATCAGAACTGACGCTTTACACGCTCCAAACACATTGCACGGACCGTATTTCCACCAGCCCTGACAAGTGTCGGGTCTGGTGGAGATTTTCTTTTTCGAAATCACGTGTCTCAGAAAGACAAAGATCCGGTTTGCGAGACGGTTTCTCGTCCGGTCTTGCTGTAGTTGACTTTGTGGCGGGGAGACTGTTCGGTCATTGCAACGGATTATCGGACAAGCGGTCCTTGCCTGGTCTGAGGTCACATCATTCGGTTCTATGCGTTGGCGCGAAGGAGGCAGGAGCAGATGAGTTCTGAAGATATGCCGGGTTCTGAGACGAAAGACGACCGGACCCTGCAGTTCTATTCAAAAGAGGCACCTGTCTATACCGCGAGCGGAAAGGGCGGCGTCAGTCGGCATCTGACCGGGTTTCTTCAACGCCTGCCAAGTGGGGCGAAGGTTCTGGAGCTTGGATGTGGCGGCGGCCGCGATGCCGAAGCGATGATCGCGGCCGGGTTTGACGTGGAGCCAACGGACGGAACCCCGGAAATTGCCGCAAGAGCAGAGGAACGGCTGGGGCGCCCGGTGCAGGTCATGCGTTTTGACCAGCTGTCTGCCGAACAATCCTACGATGCCGTTTGGGCAAACGCCGCGCTTCTGCACGTACCGCGTGGCGCCTTGCCCGGCATTCTGGCGCGTGTCCGCACGGCCTTGAAACCCGGGGGGGGTCACTTTGCCAGCTTCAAGGGTGGCGGCCGTGAAGGCCGCGACACCTTCGGCCGGTATTTCAACTACCTGTCGCGCGAAGATCTTGTCGAGTGCTATCGGCAGTCAGGCGACTGGGAAACCGTGTCGATTGTCGAATATCCTGGCGGCGGCTACCAGTCGGTTGCCGAGGGTCCCTGGATCGCGATCACGGCAAGGCGGCCGCTCTGACACCCCGCTCCCGGATGCGGGGGGCGGTGCCTGTCTTGCGCGCCGAAGCGGCCGCCCTATGCAGCCTAAACAAATTCGACCTTTCCGGTTGAAATCTCGTAGACCCCGGCAACGGACCCGACTTCTCCGGAACTGTGCATTTTCGACAGGATCGGTGTCGCGACAGTCGCTTTTTCCGCGTTCATCTTTGCATTCTGCTGAATAGCTGCGCTCAGCAGGTCGGGCGGATTTTTCGGTATGACATCATAGACCGCGGGCCGGATGGCATTGACGAGGCTCGGGAGGTGCCCGCCGGGAAGCTCCCGGTCCTGAATGGACTTGATCGTGGCATCCACGGCACCGCAGGAAGAATGACCCAGTACGATGATGGTTTTGACGCCGAGGACCGCAGCACCGAATTCCAGGCTCGCCAGTCCATCTTCATTGATGAAATTGCCGGCAACCCGCACGACGAAAATGTCGCCCGGTCCCTGATCGAAGATGAGTTCGGGTACAACGCGTGAGTCCGAGCAGGCAACCACGGCGGCGAAGGGCTGCTGGCCGAGGGATCTCAGCGTTCGCCCGTGGGAGTGGTCGGTATAGATCGGTTCATTGGCGACATAGCGGGCATTGCCATCCTTCAAACGCTGCAACGCCTCTTCCGGCGTGGCGGGGCGGGGTTCATCGTCCTGTGCGGACGCGGCCGTCGAAAAGGCCGCCGCGGCGGTGAGCGCGAACCCGCCTGCAACCAGGCCCCTGCGGCTGATGGTATTCCTTGAACAATCCTTGCACATGGTTACCTCTTCAATGTTTCACCGGACCTGATGAAAAATGTCGCCGGTGCTGTTCGTCTTCATCCGAACTTTCACTGAGTGGGCTCAATCTCAAGCGGCGGAACATGTCCGGTCTCATGAAATTCACCCATGTTGCATGCGCAACGAAACCAAGCTGCACCAATGCCGCGAAGTGATCCCGGGAAATCAAAATGGCCTGGATGCAAGGGAGGTTGTTGCGCTGCAATAAATTCGGGAGTCAAAAGTCAGGCTTTCTGAATAAGAGTTGGAGAATTAAGAAAGATAATCTATCTTTTCACATCTTTTCAACAGGCGTGATCGTATTTGTTGAAAGAATCATTTCTATGTAGACGCAGCGTAAAGAAATATGAATACTAAATCCACTGCCGGTCGTTACTTGATTTTGTCTTAGCTGACAGGGGTCTTGGGGCGGTCAAAGCAGTAGCTCATGCCCGCGGTGGCGGACGCTATTCTTACGAATGGTTGTGTGCCGAATGCCTTGGGGATTTCATGGGTTGTGCCGGGAGCGGACAAGTGACGCGAGCGGTGCCCCGGTGAACCGATAACAGCGGGTCATCTGTATGTCGGCGCGTCTTACGGAACCTACGGGTTGCGTGGCCGTGGACCGGGCCTCCTTAAATGGAGACCACGGTCACAGTTAAAAGCGAAGAATGGCATTGCAGCGGATCTTTCGGGTTTCGGCGTAATTTCAAAATCTTCCTTTAACGCAGGGGGGCGCTGGCTACGGCCGGCGTCCTTTCTTTTGTGCCGGGCTGTTTTCTGTTGGTTGGAGCTAACGAAAACAGGTGCGTTGCCGTGGCCACCAGAAGAACATTTCCTTCAACAGACTGTCGAACCGGATTTTCATTGCCCGTCAAAGGCAAGCCCGGTTTCCTCAGGCGGGACGCCGATCATTGGCAGGCGCAACGTGTGCTTCCTTCTGTCGTTCTGGTTTGGGGAGGCAGAAGCGCTCAGCTCCTTTCGTGATTTTTTCGACACCCCGCCATTGAACCTTCCTCAGGAATTGATTATCTGGAATTAAATACGAACGTATTTAATTGTTCAAATCGAAGCTGCCTGATCAGGTCCGGGCAATGGATGTTCGATCGGATTGGAATCCGGCAGCCTAAAGGTAAGGGAAACTTGATGACGGTTGGGCCAGAGAAATTCTTCTTCCTGGTGGCAGGTATATGCGCCCTCGCGGGGATGGTGCTCGGTGGATCTGTTCTGGAAGGAGCTTACGAGTTGCAGGTGGTGCATGTGCACTTGCTCCTGTTTGGATGGCTTTCGAATGTAGCTTACGGGCTGTATTTCCAGTGCAATCCTGCACTGTCGCGAACGAAAGTTGCCTGGGCTCAGTTTGGTTCCGCTGTCGTCGGAACAATTGGGTTGAGCGTTGGCTTTGTTTTCTACGGTGAGGAAAACATGACCTGGCTCATTTGGGTCGGTGCCAATTTCGCGATGCTTTCCGCTGTTCTGTTTCTGGTTTCTGTGCTGAGAAGTTTCAAGGCAACCCGTAATGCTTGATGTCCGAAGTGTTGCTCACCTCGATGTGCAATCAAAGGACAATGACAACAGCTTGGGGGAGGCGCACGGAATCAGCGCCTCCTGTAAATCGTCATCACCACGCCGTTTTCCGTGTGCGCATTCTCAATCAGCTTGAGGTTCCTTGCGGCCGTTCCTGTTTCAAACAGCCGTTTTCCGTGTCCGGCAATGACGGGGAAGGTCCAGAGCCGGAACTCATCGATGAGATCATGGGCCAGAAGCGTCCGGATCAGATCCGCGCTGCCATGCACCTGGATGAGCGGTCCGTCCTGTCGCTTCAGATCAGTGATTTCGACCGGAACGTTGCCGCTGACAAGGTAGGAATTGCTCCAGTTGAGATCCGGCTGACCACGCGAGACGACGTATTTGCGGGCCGCGTTCATCATGCCGGCGGGTTCTCCCTCCGCCCTGGTCCAATGGGCTGCGAAAAGGTCGTAGGTCTTCCTGCCGAAAAGCATGTCATAGGGAGACGCCATTGCCACGCGGCCGACCTGCGCCATGACCTCGTCCCAGAACGGCATTGCCCAGCCCCCTTGGTCGAAACCGCCGGACCGGTCTTCGTCCGGCATGCTGGGGGCCTGCATGACTCCGTCGAGTGTTTGAAATGTCAGAATGGCCAGATTTCTCATGGTTTAAAACCTCCTGGTTTTCGAGCGCAGACCCGCAGACAGCAGCTTAACGCGTCGAGAGTTTTATGTTACCATCTAGTTATCTAACCATATGGTGAAATAAAGTGTCTACTGATAATTTGAGCCTGACCCTGTCTGCACTTGCCCATCCGGCGCGGCGATCCATTCTGGCGCGGCTGTCGAGCGGAGAAATGACGGTTGCGGAATTGAGCGAACCTTTCGACATGACCGGCCCGGCGGTTACGAAGCATTTGAACGTCCTGGAACGGGCAGGACTGATCGAGCGCCTGCGCGATGCGCAGCGGCGGCCCTGCAGGCTTCGGCCGGGCCCACTCAAGGACGTTTTCGATCTTGTCGATCCCTACCGGAAGTTCTGGGACGAGAGCTTCGACAGGTTGGATGAGCTTCTCGCGGAACAGGGAGCGGAAAATGCCGGTTGATGTCAGTTCCCGCTCAGCGCCGGATGTTCACGAGCTCGTATTCTCACGCGTCTTCGCCGCGCCTCCGGCAACCGTTTTTCGCGCGTGGACGGATCCTGACCAGCTCGTGCGCTGGTGGGGGCCGAGGGATTTTGTCCTGACCATCCAGTCGATGGACGTGAAGGTAGGTGGAGTATGGGAGTACGTCCTGCACGGCCCCGACGGAACCGACTATCCCAACAGGGCGGTCTTCGAGGTGGTTGAGCCACCGAGGCGGCTGGAGTTCTTCAATTCCGGGGGACATGTCAGCGACCGTCACCTGACCTGCCGGATGATTGTTACATTCGAGGACAAGGCAACGCAGACCCTGGTGACGTTGCGCATGCAGTTTGAGACCGAAGCAGCTTTGGAACGCGCGCGGATGCGCGGCGCAGAACAAGGCGGAAGGCAGAGTTTCGAGCGGCTGGTCGAATGGCTGGCATGAAGCAGGCAGGGGGCGATGACCTTCGGGGTGATCTCGGCTGATCTTATGTGGGACCCTGACCTCAGTCGGGCCATGTTATCGCACCGAATTGTTCTTGGTCTCTTTCGAAAACAGCACGAACAGAAGGTGCACCAGCGCAAGCGAGGTGATGTAGTAATCCAGCGAATAGATACTGCCGGTCAGCCGGTAGATCCCCTGGCAGATGATCGGTGTCAGGCCGCCTGCAATCGTGAGGGCTGCATTGTAGCCAATGGCGCCGCCGGTACAGCGGGTCGCGAACGGAAACATTTCTGCGATCGCGGTGGTTAGGATTGACGCTGTCGGCGCCAGAGCGATTCCGTAAATGATACAGGCGATGATGACGTTGATGAGGCTGCCTGTCTCGATGAGGTAGAAGATCGGGTAACTCAGCAGTATGAACAGGATTGCTCCGGCGGCCATCACCGGTCTGCGTCCAACCCGGTCTGAGATGTGGCCGCAAACGGGAATGAGAATGGTTGCGACCAAAAGGCAGAAAACAATTGCCAGATTGGCTTCCTCGAGGGTCAGTTTGATCTCATGGGTCAGGAACGATGGAAGGAAGCCGAGAACGAAGTAGTTTCCCATCGCCATCATTATGCCGTAGCCGAAAGAAGTGAAGAGCAGACGGGTCTGTCCGGTCAGCGACTGTTTCAGGGGTGCTTTGACGAGCTTCTTTTCCTTTTTGTGCGCCAGAAAAACCGGCGACTCATCGATGGTCGACAGCAAGAGCGCAACAACGGCGCCAATCACCAGGAAAGACAGAAAGGGGATACGCCAGCCCCAGCTCTCGATCTGTGCATCGCTCAAGCGCGTGGTGATCAGGAAGAACGATAGAATACCCATTAAGAAGCCCAGAAAGACACCGGACATGACACTGCTTGAAATCAGCCCGCGGCGGGAGTCATCCGGATTAAACTCGATCAGGAGCGCGGTGGAATTGGTTGGTTCTGCCGAAATCGCCATGGTTTGACCGATACGGATTGCAAACAACATGACGATAGAGACAGCGCCAATTGTATCGTAACCCGGCATGACACCGATTGCGGCCGTACAGAGAGACGACAGAATAACGGTGGCAAGAAGGGTGTTCTTGCGGCCGTGGCGATCCGCAAATGCACCGGATATGACTGCACCAAGAGGACGAAAGACGAAACTTATCGCGAAAATCGCAAAATAGAGGAACAAAGCCGTGTAGTAGCCGGCGAAGGGAAAAAACACCTTGGACAGGATCGGGGAAAAATATGCGTAAAGCGCAAAATCGGCCCACGCGATCGTGTTGCCCAGTATGACCGAGACGATGATCCGGCGGTTTTCCCGGGCTTGAAAGCGGGACGTTTCCTCCATTGCTGATTGCCCCCCCTGCCAGCTGCAGCTGTCGATATGGTATCGGCGGGAGAACTGCCGAACAAGTGGGGTGGAATCCGGTTTCCGGCGGACCCGAATTTTCGGGTTGACCGTTCACCTGCACCCCACTAGGTTTTGGCCGTCCAACGCAAGAAGAAAGGAGGGCCCGATGAATTTTACGCGCTACCGCGTCCGCGGTCCCGTCTTCGCCCCGCAAACGCGTTTGTGGGGCTGATCGAAGGACTGTCCCGTCACGACGATCTGCCCTGAATGCAGCCGTTTAGGCTGAGCATTTTTTGGATTGGACTACGTGACTCATGACTTTGATCAGCCTGCGCAATGTTGGCGTAACCCTTAGCGAACCGCTTTTTTCCGACATCAACCTGACCATCGCCAAGGGCGACCGGATCGGTCTTGTGGCTGCAAATGGCAGCGGCAAGTCCACTTTGCTCCGGGTAATCGCCGGGGAAGGTGAACCCACTCACGGCGAAATAACGACATCCCGCGGTTTGCGGGTCGGACTGGTTTGTCAGAATGTTCCGCAGGAACTGCTGACGCTCTCCATGTATGACGCTGTCTTGTGCGCCCTGGACGATGACCAGGCTGAAAACGAAAGCTGGCGTGTCGACATTGCCCTTGAAGACCTGCAAGTCCCTATGGACCTCTGGCACCGACCGCTTCAGGCCTTGTCCGGCGGTTGGCAACGTGTTGCACTCCTTGTCCGAACCTGGGTTCGAGAGCCGGATGCCTTGCTGATGGACGAGCCCACCAATCATCTGGACCTTGGCCGTACAGGTGTTCTTCAAAGCTGGCTTGAAACGACAGCGCATGGCACGCCATTGCTGGTTGCTAGCCATGACCGTGCCTTTCTGGATGCAGTCACGGACAGAACCTTCTTTTTGAGACCGAAAGGCTCGCAGCATTTTTCGCTTGCCTACAGCAAGGCGCGCCAATCGCTCGAGGAAAGGGATGCCGCGACCGCGCGCCAGTTCGAAAAGGAAATCGGCAAAGCCAATCAACTTCGGCGGCAGGCCGCAAAACTGAAGAACATCGGCATCAATTCAGGATCCGATCTGCTCCTGAGCAAAACGAAGCAATTGAAGGAACGAGCCGAAAGAATAGAAGAAACCGTGCGTCCCGCCTTTAATGGAAAGTCATCGGGCAAGATCCGATTGGTCAATTCGGGAACCCATGCGAAAGCTCTTGTCTCGCTGGAAGAAACGGACATCAGTGTACCTACGGGCAGAACCTTGTTTCGGTCCGGGCGATTGTGGATCAACCGCGGGGACCGGATCGTCGTGCTCGGCGCAAACGGTACCGGCAAGACACAGTTGTTGAACCGGATGATCAGGGCGCTAGAGGGAAACGACACGAGCATTCGTATTGCGCCGTCGGTTGTCCCCGGTGTGTCTGATCAGGCCTTGTCGCAACTGGACCGGTTCTCCACCCCCATGGATGCGGTAACGCGAAGCAGCGACGTTGGTGACCGCAACGCCCGTGCGCTGCTCGCTTCCAGTGGTATCATCATCGGCATGCAGGAGAAGGCGATATCCGCTTTGTCAGGCGGACAGCGCAGCCGACTTGCCATGCTGCTGCTCCGGCTGACGCAACCGAATTTCTATATTCTGGACGAACCGACAAACCATCTCGACATTGAAGGGCAGGAGGCTTTGGAGCGGGAGCTGCTCGAACACGACATTTCAGCCTTGCTGGTAAGTCACGACAGGGCGTTTGTCCGAATTGTCGGCACCCGATTCTGGCTGATCGACGGCAAGCGCCTCGTTGAAGTCGACGAACCGGAAACCTTTTTTGACAGTCAGATGCAATAGCGCTTTCCGGCCTGGCAGGGGCGTTCAGGCCTCCGCAAGCAGGGTTTCGATGCCGATGCCGATCCCGAGAAGCTCAACGTCTTCGCCTGGGCGGCCATCAATCTCCAGACCGGTGGGCAGGGCGCTGCCGCCGGTCCGTTTCAAGGGAAGTGTCAATCCCGGGGCATCGCAAACGCCGGTCGAAGCAACGTTGCGCATGAATGTCGGCAGCGTTGGAACGGCTTCGCCGTTCAGCAACACCGTTTCCTCGGCCCCCTCAATGGGAGGCGCTTCCAGCGGTGTCGTTGGAAAGGCAAGAATATCCAGCTGATTGGTCGCAAGCATTTCAAGATAATCACGCCGGATTTCGGTCATCCGGATGACAGCGTCTTTGTAATCAGCAGGCGACGGCGCACCGTCGCCCAAAACCGCATCGGTGTAGACGTCTTTCACATCTTTTCCCGCGATCCTTTCCACTATCTCTTCCAGACTGGTTCCCGGCTGATATTGTGCCAGAAAGCCGGTCATTGCGGTTTTCATTTCATGGAACCCGATTGGAAAACCGACCTCGAAGCTTGCCGTGCTGATGGGCGTGATATCGATGTCCTTCAAAATGGCGCCGGCACGTTCAACCTGGTGGAGCGCTTGTTCAACAGCGCTGCAAACGCCGGGCGATAGATTTTCGAAATAGGATGTTGGCAGCCCTATGCGAATGTCCGTCACCGGGCGCTGCTTCGCGGCAGCCTTGCCGGTCATGACCGCGTAGAGCAGCGCAGCGTCGGAAACCGTTTGCGCCAAGGGGCCTGCGACATCGAACGTTGGAACGGATGGCACAATGCCGGTCTGGTCCACCAGAGAGCGGGTTGGACGAAAGCCGGCGAGCCCGGTCAAGGCGGCTGGTACCCGGACCGATCCCGCAGTATCCGTTCCAAGTCCGCCGGGGACGATGCCTGCGGCAATTGCGGCCGCCGTTCCTCCGGAAGAACCGCCCGGAATGCACATCGGGTCAATCGGATTGTGAACCGTGCCGAACGCCGCGTTGTTCGATGTCACGCCGAAGGCAAGCTCATGCATGTTTGTCTTGCCGATAATGACGGCACCTTCGGACTTCAATCTGGAAATAATGGGTGCCGATGTCGAGGGCACAAAATCGATCCCCGCTGTTCCCGCAGTCGTGCGCAGATCTTGAACATTGATGTTATCCTTGATCGCCAAAGGCACGCCGGCGAGCCGTCCGGGGGTATCTCCGGCAGCGATGGCCTGATCAACCCGAAGCGCGTCAGCCAATGCACCTTCCGGATCAAGAGAAATGAAAGCGTTGAATTCCTGAAACTCTTCCGCCTTCGCGAGAGCCTCCGTTGCAAGAGACTGAGCGGATACCGCCCCGCTGTGAATACTTTCCGCGATGCTTAGAAGAGTTTCGGACATTTGAATTCCTCACATCAACGCTCCGGTGGATTGGAGCGGGAGTTGTGACACTTTGAGCGATACAATCTCAAAACAACAGATACGAACGCCCCGGCACACGGTTCGCGTTAGATTAGAACTCCCGCGCCGTTCCAGGCAAACCGGCCAAGACAAGAAGCTCTATGATGAATGCCTGAAAGCAGTTGAGGTTTTGGAACCTGCTGAGCGTGTGCTTCTGTCGATCAAGCGGCCGCAATGTTTCCAGCCGTTTGGGAACATCCTGGAAACTTCTGAAGAATGTGAGGTTGAGGTTCGGGGGCGGTGCTTGTGACGAACTGTTAGATCATCTGCGAATTCTGCACGGACGGAGAGAATTCCCGAAACGCAAGAAATTCGCACCCGTGCGAAGCGCCCTGAGGGCGCTTGCAGGACCAAACGCCAATCCTGGAGAGATAGGTGTGACCTGCTCTTAGCGCCGTTTGCCGAATGTCGGTTTCCCGCTGCCGGTCCGGCGTGGTCGGCTAAGAGGCTGTCCTGGTTCTACCGGCGTGCGTGTGTCATCGCGTCTGCGATTGAAGAAATTGCTGGTGCTGTCGACGAAATCGTCATCATTCTTCTTCAGAGCTTCCTCTGATGTTCTCAATGACTGTGAACGTTGTTGAGCAACTTGCCGTCTTTCACCGACGAATTCGACACCGCAGCGCAGGCCTTCTTCCCAGCGGCGCTCGCAGCTGACTTCATAGTCTTCAAGGTCTATATAAAGTTCAAATTCCTTCGGCAGCATGTAGGCCTGTTCGAATTCGAGCATTGCCCCACCTTGAGAAATGTTCCTGACCAGGCACGGAATGGATCTCAAGCCGTTTTGGAACACCATCTTCCCTTTTTTGAAGACACGGGCCCGCCGATCGCGTTCAACAAATTCGCGTTCTTTTTCTTGCTTCGCACCGGAGTGTGGTGCTGGTTTGACGTCCGACATTCTGGTCTCACATCCAATCGTGCCTCGAAAGGCAAACTTGCTCTGTGACGCAGACCTTACCAAGGAATGCCTTGCCAATCCGTGAATCAGAACAAGGACTCATGACCTGAAATACAATTCCGTCGCAATTGAACTGAGATGACGTAAAGGTTAGGTTGTCCGCTGCGAAGCATAAATAATGGAATTTGCCAATTGAAACAACAAATTAGCGTATAAATTGTATCAAGGTAAAATTCAACCAATTTCGCGGAGTATTTTTCTCGTTCCGGCACGAGGTAATTTGTCTACTTGAGTCGCGGAACAAATGCCCCTATGCCGACCGAAGAGGGCTCGAAGCTTTTTCTTTTCCGAAGCATTCGTGGAACGACATTCCTTGAATTGATACACATTGTTCCTTTTATTTACGGGCAAGCCAGACAAGCGAAATAGACGCAATTCTCAAAAAGTTGCGCAAGTTGAGGCGTTGATGACAGAAGACCAGATATCCTTTTTGAACCGGCTCGCGATCCGTGCCGGCGAGGAAATCTTGAAGATTTATGCGAAGCCGTTTGAAGTTGAGAACAAGACGGACGGTTCTCCTGTTACCAAGGCTGATGCTGCGGCGGAGAAGATTATTCTGGCGGGACTTGCCGAAATGTTTCCAGACATTCCGGTGGTAGCCGAAGAATCTGTCGAAGCCGGCGACCTGCCGGCCGTTGGTGAACGTTATTTCCTGGTCGATCCACTAGATGGGACTAAGGAGTTCCTGAAAAAGAACGGTGAATTCACGGTCAACATAGCACTTATTGAGCACGGCGTTCCGGTTTTTGGCGTGGTGTCTGCACCTGCGCTCGAAGAAATATTCTGGGGCGGAAAAAGCGGCGCGTTCAAGGCCAGGATCGAGAACACAGACGTTGTGGATGTCCAGTCGATCTCGGTTCGCACGCCACCGGAAAAGGGACTGAGCGTTCTTGCCAGCCGGTCTCACTTGTCGGCGGAGACCTCGGCACTCATCGATCGGCTGAACGTGGCTGAACGGGTGTCGGTGGGTTCTTCCTTGAAACTTTGCTGGGTGGCTGCAGGCAAGGCAGATCTTTACCCACGTCTGGCGCCGACCATGCAGTGGGATATCGCGGCAGGCGATGCGGTTGTGCGCGCAGCTGGCGGCCGCGTGGTTTTGGCCGGCAACGGTGCTGACTTCGTCTACCGGGTTCCGCAAAACGCCACCAAGGATGACTTGCGCAACCCGTATTTCATTGCGGCGGGCTGCAAGTCACTGCTCGCCGATGTTGCCCCGGCTGCCTGACCCCATTGCGGCTGACAGGTTCTGCAATTCAATTCAGTATGGCCGGATGACCGGTCCAACGGAAAAGCGACTATGAACATGCAATCTTACGGGATCACGCCCGAGCGCCTCAGCAACCTGAAGCGGTTGGAAGCGGAAAGCATCCATATCATCCGCGAAGTTGCGGCCGAATTCTCCAATCCGGTGATGCTCTATTCCATCGGCAAGGATTCCGGTGTCATGCTTCATCTGGCGATGAAGGCTTTCTATCCGTCGAAGCCGCCGTTCCCGCTGCTTCACGTGGACACGACCTGGAAATTTCGGGACATGATCCAATTCCGGGACGAGACCGCTAAGCGTCTCGGTCTGGATCTTCTGGTCTATACCAACCCGGAAGGACTTGAGAAGAACGTCGGCCCCTTCTCGCACGGCTCCTCGGTACACACCCACATCATGAAAACCGAAGCCTTGAAGCAGGCGCTGAACAAGTACGGTTTTGATGCGGCGTTTGGCGGTGCGCGCCGGGACGAGGAAAAGTCACGTGCCAAGGAGCGGGTCTTTTCCTTCCGCAATGCCAATCATGGCTGGGATCCCAAGAACCAGCGCCCGGAACTGTGGAGCCTCTACAATGCTCGGGTTGCCAAAGGTGAAAGCATACGTGCTTTTCCACTGTCCAACTGGACCGAGCTCGATATCTGGCAGTACATTCTGACCGAAAACATCCCGATGGTTCCGCTCTATTTTGCCGCCAAGCGTCCTGTGGTTCAGCGCGACGGTATGCTGATCATGGTGGATGACGAGCGAATGAAACTGCAGCCCGGAGAGACCATAGAGGAAAAGTTGGTGCGTTTCCGCACGCTCGGCTGTTATCCGTTGACCGGTGCAATTGAATCTGATGCCGACACACTTCCCGCCATTGTCCGCGAAATGCTGATTGCCCGCACCTCCGAACGTCAGGGTCGTCTGATCGACAAGGACGAAAGCGCGTCGATGGAGAAGAAGAAGCGGGAAGGATATTTCTAAGATGACCAACGTAGAAGTACAGGGTGCTGCCGAAACAGCCGTTACCGATTATATCCTCGCGCAAGAATCCAAGGACCAGTTGCGATTCCTGACCTGCGGTTCCGTCGATGATGGTAAGTCGACCTTGATCGGTCGTCTGCTTTACGACACCAAGCTGATTTTCGAAGATCAGCTGGCAGCTCTGGAGCGCGATTCAAAGAAACACGGAACCGTTGGTGAAGAGATTGATCTCGCCTTGCTGGTGGACGGTCTGGAAGCCGAGCGCGAACAGGGCATCACGATCGACGTTGCCTATCGCTTCTTCGCGACGGAAAAGCGCAAGTTCATTGTTGCCGACACACCAGGCCACGAGCAATACACCCGCAACATGGCCACCGGTGCTTCGACTGCTGATCTGGCTGTTCTCCTGGTGGATGCCCGCAATGGCCTGATGGTGCAAACGCGCCGTCATGCGTTTATTGCGTCTTTGCTGGGTATTCGGCACGTGGTTCTGGCGATCAACAAGATCGACCTTGTCGGCTACTCCGAGGAACGCTTTGAGGAAATCCGTAAGGAATTCGAGGTCTTCGCCAACGGCTTTGACTTCGAGTCCCTGCAGGCTATTCCCATGTCAGCCCGCTATGGCGACAACGTCACCGGCAAGAGCCAGAAAATGGACTGGTACTCCGGTCCGACGCTTCTGGAACATTTGGAAACGGTCGAGGTTGGCGAACATGTTCTGGAAGCACCTTTCCGCTTCCCGGTACAGTGGGTCAACCGTCCAAACCTGGACTTCCGCGGATACTCCGGAACTATCGCCAGTGGTCGCGTCGCAGTTGGTGATGAGCTGGTTGTCGCCGGTCCGGCGAAGGTTTCCAAGGTGAAGAACATCATCGGCGCAGGTGGTGAGGTTCAGGACGCACGCGCGGGCGAAGCGGTCACGATCACGCTGGAAGACGAGATCGACATCTCGCGCGGCGACCTTTTGTCATCAACGGCGCACCGACCTGATGTTGCAGACCAGTTTGCCGCCCATGTGATCTGGATGTCCGACGAGCCTTTGTTACCAGGTCGTCCGTATCTTCTGAAAATTGGCACCCGCACGGTCACTGCGACGGTCTCGGAGATCAAGCACAAGATCAATGTGAACACGTTTGAGCACATTGCCGGCAAGACGTTGGAACTCAACGAAATCGCTTTCTGCAATTTTGCCCTGTCGTCTTCCGTGCCGTTTGACCCCTATGAGGCCAATCATACGACAGGGTCGTTCATCCTGATCGACCGTATGTCAAATGCGACAGTGGGTGCCGGAATGATCTGGTTTGCGCTTCGGCGGGCGAGCAACATTCACTGGCAGGCTCTTGAAGTCGACAAGCACGCACGTTCTGAGAAGCTCGACCAGAAACCGGCGGTTCTGTGGTTCACCGGACTGTCGGGGTCCGGCAAGTCGACCATCGCCTCGATTGTGGAGAAAAAGCTGCATATCGAAGGTAGGCACACCTACACGCTTGACGGTGACAATGTTCGTCATGGCCTCAACAAGGATCTTGGTTTTACCGACGCTGACCGGGTGGAAAACATCCGTCGCGTAGGTGAAGTCTCGAAACTTTTTGTCGATGCGGGCTTGATCACTTTGGTCTCGTTCATCTCACCCTTCAAGTCCGAGCGCCGGCTGGCGCGGGATCTGATGGAAGACGGCGAGTTCATCGAGGTCTTTGTCGATACTCCGATCGAGGAGTGCCGAAAGCGTGACCCGAAAGGGCTCTACGAGAAGGCGGACCGCGGCGAGATCAAGAATTTCACCGGGATCGATAGCCCGTATGAAGCTCCGGAAAATCCCGAAATTCACATTCGAAACGTGGATCGGAGCCCTGAAGAGGTCGCAGAGAATATTATCTCCTATCTTCGCGAACATGGCTTCCTGAGCAGTTTTGCTCACGGAGAGGGCATCTAGGATTTCCGCAACAAGACGCTCAGTGGTCTTCTGGTGATAGCTGCTGTTCTGCGTCTGGAAAATCAGGATCTGGTCTTGGCAAGGCTCGGAGTTCATTCGAATTCCGAGCCTTGCTGCTTCTATCTTGCTGTTTTCGTCAGCGACATGCTGCAATTGTGAATATGTTTCCTGGGCTTCTGTCTCAAAATCAGACTTTGTCATTGCCCGGTCACAAGAAGCGCCTTAAGACCGCTTTCACAAACGTGCTCATCAGCGAAAAGGCCTCGTAAAATAATGAAAACCGTTCTGGTGACTGGTTCGGCAGGGTTCATCGGCTACTTTCTTTGCACCCGCCTGCTTCAGGATGGCTTCAGGGTCATCGGTCTTGACGCCATGACCGATTATTACGACGTCAGACTGAAGGAACGGCGGCAGCAGATGCTGCTGCAACATGAACATTTCAAGGCCGTGAATGACCGCATCGAGACGGCCGATCTGCTGATGTCCATGTTCAGGTCCGAAAAGCCGGACTTCGTCATTCACCTGGCTGCGCAGGCCGGTGTGCGCTATTCCATCGAAGCGCCGAGAACGTATCTGGAAAGCAACATTTGCGGCACGTTCGAGCTTTTGGAAGCAGCCAGGGCATTTCCGCCGGAACATATGCTGCTGGCATCGACGTCTTCTGCGTACGGTGCCAATACGGTCATGCCGTACACCGAAACAGACAAGGCTGACCATCAGGTTTCTTTCTACGCAGCGACGAAGAAGGCAACAGAGTCCATGGCGCATTCCTATGCGCATCTCTACGACTTGCCGATCACGATGTTCCGGTTTTTTACAGTTTATGGCCCTTGGGCGCGGCCGGACATGGCTCACTTCAAATTCGCGAAGGCCATTCTCGAAGGCCGGCCGATCGATGTCTATAACTACGGCGACATGAAGCGTGACTTCACTTATGTGGAAGATCTGGTGGAGGGGATACGTCTACTGATGGATGCGGTTCCCGTTCGGCCGGCGGATGGTGAAGAGGTTTCCGAAGGCGATAGCCTGTCGCCGGTTGCGCCGTGGCGTATTGTCAACATCGGAAACTCGACCAGCGTACAGCTAACCGAGTTTATCGATTCGATCGAAGAGGCCATCGGCAAGAAAGCTGAACGCAATCTGATGCCGATGCAGCCTGGTGATGTGTCGGCGACCTGGGCGAACGCCGATCTGTTGCAGAACCTGACCGGTTACCGGCCGAAGACTTCGGTCAAGGAAGGGGTCACCAGGTTCGTGAACTGGTACCGGGAGTACTATCAGGTCTAGGGTATTTCCTGCAGTTACTTGTCTAGTCCTGGACCTGAGGCGGCTGGCAGACATCGACCCATTCCGCGGCTGTAATGTCTGCCATTTGCTCAGGGGACACTTTTACCGCAGCATTGGTTGCTCCGGCTGCTGGAATGACAACGTCGAAATCTTTGAGTGAAATGTCGCAATAGACGGGCAGGGGTTGTGCCAGGCCGAACGGGCAGACCCCGCCCACCGGGTGCCCCGTGAGGTGTTCGACATCTTCTCGCCCGAGCATTTTGACCTTGCCTCCGAAGGCCGCTTTGGCCTTCTTGTTGTCCAGCCGCGCATCACCTCGGGCAACGACCAGAAAGATCTTTTCCTTCACCTGAAACGAAAGTGTCTTGGCGATCTGACCAGGTTCGACACCGTGAGCCTCGGCTGCCAGGTCGACTGTGGCGCTGCTGTTCTGGGTCACAATGACTTCCAGTTCGGGGGCGGCGCTGGTCAGGTGATCACGTACGCTTTCGAGGCTCATGCGGAAGTTTCTCTCTCACTGGTTAAACAAGGAAGTATTGGCATTTTTCGCAGGACGAAACAATCAACAACCGGCAAAACAAACTGTGCATATGATCAAATCCATTCTAGTGAAATTTAATAAAGCATTCATAGTAATTTTAAGTGGGTTTTAACCAGGGGACCTTTAAACGTTAGACTTGGCACTGGTGGAATTCTGTTCCTCTTTTTTGTCACTCTGGTTGTTTAAGGATTGACGATATGGCCAAGGCCATGACAGCCGTGAAAGATGTTCGCTCTTCCAAAGAAGAGGACGATGAACAGGCCGTCGTGATTGTTCATCGGGGCGAGAGAATGAACGTGCCTTTCCTGCTGGCGAAGAACCTCCTGTTTTGGGGGTCGATTTCGCTTACCTTCTATGGACTTTATTTGGTGGTTTCTGCGCTCTAGCAACATTGCTCTGCGCGCCGATTATCCTCTATCCGCATTGCTGCGAACGGATCGGGCAACTCAACTTCCGTCAGAATTTATCTTCTACCCAGATTGTCCGCATCCAACCGGTTGATGCCGAAGTGGTGGTCCGGACGGAAAGTGTCCGGCAGTTCAAAGTCCGGTTTTTCATCAACAATTTCCGCGACAAGACAGTCAGCAATCTGGTGTGCGATGCCGAAGGAGATCTTGAACCCGCCCGTTGCCGCAAAAACGGCGTCATACCCGGGCAGTTTGCCGATCAAGGGATCGCGCTTGTTACAACGCGGTCTGATCCCGGCCCAGTCGGCAATTAGCGCACGGCCATTCAGTTGAGGACAGAAGGCAGTTGCCCGTTGCAACAGTTCATCCGTACGCGCTGGCGAAGGGGTGGTGTCCGAATACTCGCGGTCGGCAGTGCTGCCAACAGCAACCGTACCATTTGCGTGAGGAACCACGTAAAGACCATCGCAGTAAATCGCCGGCCTGTCTTCCAGTCCCTTGCCGTCAAGGATCAAGGCCTGCCCCTTTTCACCACGACCGATCATCTCTCCGGTAAAATGCTCGATGAGGTCAAATGCTGAGAACCCTCCCGACAGAACAAGTCGCCTCGCCAAAATCGGATCGTGGTCGCCCGAAAGTTGAACGGAGCCGCTGGTTTCGTCAAAATCCGTGACGGTTGCATCTTCAATCAACGTCCCCTCGCTTCTGACGAATGCCGCGAGTGCTGCCAGATAGGAACGCGGAGAGGCCCGGGCGGCGAGCGTTTCATAGACCAGGCCAAATGGAGCCGCGGCTGGATCAAGCCAATCGGACCGGCTGCCTTCGGGCTCCACGACATAGGAGAAGCCGGTTTTTTCAGGGTGCCAGCGGAGTTTGCTTTCTTCAGCCCGCTCCAGATGGTGCTCAAGCTTGTCGGTCGTCGTGAGTGGCAGGATACGGCCGCAGCGTCGGTATCCGCAGCTCAGACCGGTATCTTTCTCCAGCTGCCGAATGCTGTTTTCAAGACTGAGCAACGCTTGAAACTGAAACTCCTTTTTCTGGTTCCAACGTGCCGGCATATGAGGCATCAGCGCGCCCAGCAACCCGCCACTTGAACCTGCTCCGATATACTGTGCCTCAAGCACGAGCACCCGCAAGCCTTGTTTGATGGCTCTGCGGGCAATGGACAGACCAAAGACGCCTGCTCCCGCGATTGCAAGGTCATAGGGTTCGGCGGAGATGGACGCCATTTGATAAACAGTCCTTGTGATTGATTGCGCAGATGGGCTGGCGTAAGAGGACGCAGTAACCTGGCAACGGATCCTGGGTCTGGACCCTATATCTCAGTCCCACCAACAGCAAAACGAGTAATATGGCCACACACGCGCCAGATCTGGAATGGCTTCCGGGCGATGTGCCCAGGGCAGAGGGCTTCGACGACACCTATTTTTCAAAGGCGGGTGGGTTGAACGAAACCCGTCACGTGTTTCTTGCTGGTAACAATTTGCCAACGCGGTTCCAGAGCCGGTCGTCCTTCACAATCGCAGAGTTCGGGTTCGGGACAGGATTGAACTTCCTGACGACTCTAGCTGCGCTCAAAGATGTTCCGGCAGCGCCTGAGCTCCTGTTTGTCTCTTTCGAGCTTTATCCCATGACGAAGGATCAGCTGGCACGGGCTCTTGGTGCATTTCCGGAACTCAATGTTTTCGCTTCGGAGCTTACGAGCGTCTGGGCCCCCGAAGCGGGGTGGAACCGGCTGAGCATTGGTAATGCGGAGCTGTTGCTCGGAATTGGCGATGCCAGGCAGATGATCGGCGAATTGACACTGATGGATCCCGGCAGATCCGGCGGGACAACTCAAATTCCCCCTGTCGATGCCTGGTTTCTAGATGGTTTCAGTCCTGCGAAGAATCCGGAATTGTGGGATGAAGACCTGCTACGACAAGCGGCGAACCTGACATCAGACGATGGAACACTGGCAACATACACTGCTGCCGGGTGGGTGCGGCGTAATCTCCAGTCTGCCGGTTTCACGGTGGAAAAAGTCGGTGGATTTGCTGGCAAGCGTGAGATGGTGATCGGCAGGAAAGGCTAGGGCACGTGTGAAGCGTGGCGGGCCGAGTTATTTCCTTGCCCGTTAGCGGGTTTGGGCCGAAGTCAGCTTCACGGAACCGAACCTGCCCTCCAGCCACACACGAAACTTCTGCATGGCAGAAGTCTCCTGTCGGGACTTTAGCCAGGTGAGCCAATAGCTGCCCGTCGTGACCTCGAGGGGAAATGGCCGCACGATCCTCCCGGTCGACAAGTCGTGTTCAAACATGCTCGTTGGCACAAGCGCTACTCCGGCATCCCGGGTGACTGCTTCGACCATAGTCAGCGAGGAATCGAACATCCAGCCTCGCGCCCGCGGCGCAGGCAGAGAAGCTGCCTGAAACCACATGGCCCATTCATCCATGCGATAGGAGCGGAGCAGGGGCCATTCAAGCAGATCTCCAGGTGTGTTCAGTCGTTTTGCAATAGCAGGAGAACACACGGGAGATAGAGGTGCTTCCATCAGTTTCACGGCATTCGTGCCATGCCAGGCGCCATCTCCGAACCGGATGAAATAGTCCAATCCGTCAGCCAGAATGTCCGCGCGATTGTTGTTGGTCTTGAGACGCAGATCCACATGCGGGTGGGCATCGGAAAAACGTTCGAGATTTGGCAGCAACCAACCGGTCGCGAAAGTACCGACAGCGCCGACAGTCAGAACTTCCCTGAAGTTCCCGTCCTCAAATCGGCGGAGTGTTGCGCTCATCCGCCGGAAGGCATCGGTCAGGACCGGCAGCAGAGCATGCCCTTCATCGGTCAAAGCGACGCCCCTGGGAAGCCGTTCAAACAGGGAAACTCCCAAAACCTCTTCAAGGGCTTTGACCTGATGGCTGACGGCCGTCTGCGAGACATGCAACTCGAGCCCCGCCCGGGTGAAACTCAGCAGCCTTGCGGAGGCTTCAAATGCTCTGAGGGCATTGAGGGGCAATTGGGAAACTTCCATTCAATCCTCGCAAGGTGCTTTCTGCTAGTGAGATAAGGCCAAGTTTTTCTCATGGCTAACCTCATTATTGATCGTTTGTGTAATGAAGATGGCAAGGGCAAAGTCGCCGTGCTTCATCGGCCCCAGCGCGGGGGCTTGCTGCTCAGCCGGGGAAGCAACAGGTTTCAAACATGGAGAATTTGTATGCTCGCTCTTTCCTGGCGCTCTGCCCTCATCAGCTTTGTTCTGCCCATTGCCACGCTGAGTTCACCTCTTGCAGCCGATTTCGATCCGGTCCCTCTGAACTCCAAGGTGCAGGAGGTCGAAAACCGGTTGTCGGCTCGAGTCGGTGTTAGCGTAATCGATACCGGATCGGGAGAAGTCTGGAGTTACAACGGCGATGAGCGCTTTCCGACAAACAGCACGTTCAAGGCCTTTTTGTGTGCGGCGTTCCTGGATGCAGGCGATGCCGGCCGGACGGATCCGGACAGAGCCGTGACGATCCGCCAGCAAGACCTGGTTACCTATTCGCCGGTTACGGAAAAAAGGGTGGGCGGCAAGAGTTTCACCGTCAGAGAACTGTGTGAGGTCACCGTAACCACGAGCGACAACGCAGCGGCCAACCTCGTCATGCAGGATATCGGTGGCCCCGAGGCTTTGACCGCGTTTCTGCGCCGGATTGGTGACGAAAAGACACGTGCCGATCGTTGGGAACCGGAGTCCAATACCGGATATCCGGGCGATGACAGGGACACAACCACCCCCGATGCAGCTGCTGAGACTTTGAACAAACTGGTGCTTGGCACCGCGCTGACATCGCGGTCCAGAGACCTGCTGACAGAATGGTTGATCGGAAACAAAGTCGGCAATTCAACGCTTCGCGCCGGGTTGCCTGAGGGCTGGAAAATTGCAGACAAGACCGGGGCAGGCGGAAACGGATCTCGCAACAACATTGCGGTCATCTGGCCGGAAAATCGGGAGCCGGTGGTGATCGCCGTCTATATCACGCAAACCGAAGCGCCCTTTAAGGCACGCAATCGGGCGATAGCGGAAATCGGCGCAGCACTTGCGGAAAGTGTCAAACCCTGAACGACCGTTTGAGTTGACTCTTTTCTCCTGCTTCGATGGGATGCTTCCCGCCGGAGCAGGAAAGCCCGGATCATCAGGAGAATGTCATGTCGATCTCACTTCAGGTCCTTTATCCCATAAAACCGGATACCACGTTCGATCAGGACTACTACAAAGGGACCCATATGAAGCTTGTGCGGGATCATTTGGGGGCCTTCATGGTTTCTGCTCAGGCTTCCAAAGGACTTGCAGGTGGACCGGATGCGCCACCAGCGTTTTATGCGATTGCGACCATGACTTTCGAAAATCAGGAGAAATTCGATCAGGCCATGGCAGCCGCCGGACCCGTGCTTGCGGACATTCCGAACTATACAAACACGAAGCCGCAGATGCTCATTGGCGAAGTTCTGGACTGAGGCGTTTCTTGAAAACCTTGAAACGAAGAGCATTGCCTATCGTGTTGAAATCCTTGATTTCGGGCAGCGACAGGTGATCCAGTCTCTTCACGCATTGCCTTGTTTCATTTGCCGTCAGCCGTCGCCTGTTTCATTTCCGGGACGGGCGTCACGGCCTTTCCAGTTTCGAACCAGCTTTTCAGGTTGTCGACAACAAGTTGCCCCATTGCATTGCGGGTGGCCTGGGAAGCTGATCCGACATGGGGAAGCAGCGTGACGTGAGGCAGTTGCATCAGTTTTTCCGGCACGTGTGGCTCGTTTTCAAAAACGTCGAGACCGGCGCCGAATATCGTACCGTCTTCAAGCGCGTCGATAAGCGCCGTTTCGTCGATGACTGATCCCCGGCCGATATTGATCACGATGCCGCCAGGGCCCAGCGCGTCGAGCACTTCTGCGTCGACGGCATGCTCCGTCTCCGCACCACCCGGTGCGACCACCATCAACGTGTCACAGGCAGCTGCCAGATCCTTCAAGGTGGCATGATACGGGTAGTCGATCCCATCCTGTTTGTGGCGGCCGTGGTAACAGATCTCCAGACCAAAAGCTTCCGCACGCTTGGCAATTGCCTTGCCGATACGGCCCAGGCCGAAAATACCGAGCTTGCGCCCCCTGAGGGTTGCTGGGGTCAGCGGGTAGGGGCCCTTGCTTTCCCACTTGCCCGCTCGCAGCCAGGTCTCGGCTTGGCCGAACTCGCGGACCGTCATGATCATCAGTCCAATAGCGGTATCAGCGACCTCATCGGTCAGAACGTCCGGTGTATGAGTAACGGTTACGCCGGATGCGAGGCAGTCACCGGTATTGACGTGGTCATAACCGACACCGAAGCTCGAGATAATTTGCGCGTTCGGGATCTTCTGCAGAAAAGCAGCGTCAACGGCAATCCCCGTCAGGGCGACGCCCTTGATCCTGTCGCCGACTTTTTCCAGTAATGCGTCCGGATCGTCAGTCTCGTACAGCTTGTGCACGGTAAAGAGAACATCCAGTTGCTCCTGAACGTTTGGCAGCATCGGGCGCGGCATGAGAATGTCGATGGACTTCATGGAAATATCCGGAAAATCTTGAGAGCTGACGACTGGTTGGGAGGATACCCTACAGGACGGCGGGCATTCTCGTCAGCCCTCAATTTATCCGGTTAGGTCCGCTCAAGACCGACCTTGCTGTCTTCGGCCCACATCAGCCTGTAGGAAACCCAGCCTTCTCCCGGGACATTGAGTTCGATATCCCCATCGAGGTCCCTACCGCTGTTGGTGACGCAGCAACCCGTGTCGGACAGGTTCAGGAGTTCAACGACGAAATCACCGTTCCGGTCGCGGCCATTGACCAGCTGGTTCACCTCTGTCCTGGGGTTGGAACGGCGTTCGGTTTCATCCAGAGACGCCTGAATGATGGCCGGAATATCCTCGCGCATGTGCTGCGCGGCAAAGGCCATCGAACTTGTCTTCTCGCTCATTGCGTTGGAGAAGGCGAGGGACTCCTGCGCAATCTGCGCAACCTCCGACATGCCTTCCGACATTCTGCCGACGGCCTGACCGGACTCATTGACGATCTTGCCGAAATTCTCCGTCGTCACCCTTTGCTCTTCGGTCGCCGAGGCAACGGAGGCTGCCATTTCGCTGAGGCGGCTGATGCTTTCAATAATTCTGTCGATTGAGGAAACAGCTGCACCTGTCTTGCTCTGAATGGTGACAACCTGTTCGGAGATCTGCTCGGTCGACCGGTTTGTCTGTTCGGCAAGCTCCTTCACTTCCGCGGCGACCACGGCAAAACCGCGACCGGCCTCGCCTGCGCGTGCAGCCTCAATTGTCGCGTTCAATGCAAGCAGATTGGTTTTCTCGGCAATGTCACTGATGACGGACACGAACTGCCCGATGCTCTCGGCCGCGGCGGCAAGTTCCCCGATCGTTTCGTGTGAAGAAGAAGAAAGCGTCACGGCCTCCGTCGTAAGAACGTTGGTTTTTTCGGTCTTCTCTGCCACTTCGCTGATGGCGGCAAGAAGACCTTCTGAAAGATCTCCGGCTTCTTCGGAACGTTGATGGGTCTCCTGCGCCTGGGTCAGCATTTCGTTGATGCCGTCATTGGCTCGCTCCAGGGCCGCGCGCATGCGCGTGGACTGGTCTTTAACCTCGTCGGCGCTTTCGGCGATGGTGGAGATGCCTTCCTCGGTCTTTTCCTTGACCTCGGTTGCCATCAGGGAGAGAGTTTCGCGCCTCTGGTTGATGTTTTCCCGCTCTACTTCCTTGCGCTCGTTTTCCAGATTGCGCATCTGGATCAGCTTTTCCTTGAAATTGTTGAACGCGCTGGCGAGATCGCCAATTTCATCATTGCCCTTGACGTCGACGGTTGCCGTCAAGTCGTTATGGGCAAGCTGATCAAGTGCTGAAACGACTGTCCGAAGAGGACGCGTTACCGTAATGCGCGCAATCAGGGTCGAAACCAGAATTCCGAACAGAGTCGAGACGATGGCTGCGATAATCAGAACCTGAACGGTTTCCTGTTCGTGAAGTTCCGCTGTTTTAGTCGCGTTCAGCGTGAAGGTCTCGATCTTGTGAAGGAGTTCAATCAGCTCGCTGTTGAGCTGTTTCTCTTCTTCCTCGATTGTTGCAAGCAGTGCTGCTGCCTTCTCGGTTTCGTTGTTGTTGGCATATTCAATTATCTCGATCGCGTGGTCGTCGTAGGTCTTGTGCTCCGCTTCAATTCTCTTGAGCGCGTCCAGCACATGCAGGATTTCCGCGCGTGTTGCCTCGTCATAGGCATGTTTCAACGCTTCTTCTGCGATACGTTCGCCTTCGAGAATTTCCCGGTCAACGATTGACGCATATTCCTTGAACTTTTTCTCCGACAGCGCTCTCTGCTGTTCCAGGTCGCCATCTGCGAGACCGTTCAGGCGCAGGATCCGCTCAAACAGGACGGACTGTTCCAGCTGGTGAGTTGTGATCCGGCTGAGAACTTCGGTAAGCGGAATATCGGACTCGGCGATCGTTTCGATCTCCCTGCCGATCTTGTTCAGTTGCGAAACGCTGAAAACCGATTGTGCAACCATCACTGTGCTTAAAACCAGAACGATAGCAATTACTTTTGCCGCAACAGAAAAACGAATGTTGCTGGAGACGGTCATGTCGGGCCCCTACCAAAATGAAACCATTGGTAGAATTCTATGTATACGTAAAGAAATAATTACGTGAGCAAATTAATAAACACAAAGTCTAGGGAAATTTATATTGATGGGTATCTGTGTTGTGAATGAGGAAAGTTGCCGAGTTGTAAGTATTGTATATTTTTACAATGAGTGTTTAAGCGATGAGTTTTTAGATGAAGTTGGCGCAATGTGAACCGGCGTTGATTCGCCGAAAAGTTGAATCCGTCTGCCGGTTGATGGTCCGCGTCACTGAAAATATATGTGCTGAGACAAGAATTCCGAGCCGCCGTTTTCAGCTCTTACTTGCACTCATTTGACAGCGCTTTCAGCGTGCAAGGTTTCTCTTCTAGAAACCGAACAGACAAAGATGCTTGCTCGCCAGGCACCGGACGGCGATTGTAGGTCTCGGTAAAAGGGAGCGGTGAGAAGATGGCAAACAGGGAAGACCGTAAAACGCTTGAATTGCTCACAGCGATCGCGAAAGTCGTGGAAGTTCCGGTGCCTGCCAGTGCGTCTGCTTTGACCTCGATGAGCAGGCCTGAGGCTGTCCGCATCATCGAAGACAGATATTCCAACTTCAAGCTGCGGAATGAGAACGCGGCATTGACCTCTTCTGAACTGGAATCAGCACTCAGCGGCAATACCATCTACGGTGCCCCCTATAGCAACGATCCGTATGTACTGGCATTTCATCCTGGCGGTGAGGGGCACATGAAGGTTCGTGGCAGAGAGCCGGAAGTCGGGACCTGGTGGATCAACTCCGACGACACCATCCACTCCAAATGGGAAGAGGCGGCCTCGGGCAAGGACATCGCCATTCGGTATTACAGAACCGCGAACCCTTTCATCTTCCTGCATGAAGCCGCCAGCCGCGAGCTGCCGCCTGTCGAATGCCGCATGTGTATTGTGCAGCCGGGGCTGGCGCTGTGACGGGTTCTCTCAGTTGCTCAACAGGAAATGCGCTCTTGTGCCAAGCGCGCGATCTCTAGCGATAGGGCGTGGAAGTTCTCGCCTCGGTGCAGGGCAGATCATAGGTGGCAGGACTTGAGAGCAACGCTTATGCGTGTTGACAGATTGGATTTCCCGGAAACAATCAAGCCCGAGTTTATCGCGAGCTTCTGAAAGGTTGGTCAAACCGATGTGCGGCAAAGGGCTCTACGTGACTGTTGCTTCAGTTGTGATCTTGTATACAGCGACGGGGGACATCGGACATGCTGCAGAAATAGAAAAGGCGGAGTTTTTTGTAGAACTGTCTGATGAGGCATCTGACTCTGTCTATCTGGACACGAATGTTGTGCCTCTCAAGCCGGATCAGACTTGTTTCGGGTGGCGGATAAAACTTTCAAGTGACGAAACTCTGGTTCATGTAAGAGAAGTCCTGACGCTTCCCGATGCTCCCGAATACTGGTCGGATGAAGACAACGTCTACGGTACAATCGAGATTTCAAGAGACAGGACAGCTGCAACGACAACCCGCTTCATACCGGTCGTCGATGGATGGGTTGAACATTCCTGGTGCGTTTCCGAGGGGGATCCCACCGGTCACTGTTCGCTTGACGTCACGATTGACAATCAGCCGGTAGAACGGTTCGATTTTCGCATAGTCGAGATCAAGTAACCTCACGAAGCTTCGTGATCCTTCGATCAGTCACCGCATCGATGAGAACTCGGCGTGAACTACCTACTGAAATCGCCCATTGCCCCGGACGTCACTTTCCCCTAAAAGACCCCGCAGAATTCCAAAGATTCCCAACAGCGTTTTCAAGTGGAGAAGCGGAGCCCCATGGCGCGCCAGTTCATCTATCACATGCACGGCCTCTCCAAGGCCTATAACGACAAGAAAGTCCTCGACAACATCCACCTGTCTTTCTACCCGGATGCCAAGATCGGTATCCTGGGCCCGAACGGTGCCGGTAAGTCGACGCTTTTGAAGATCATGGCCGGCCTCGACAAGGAGTATACCGGTGAGGCCTGGGCCGCCGAAGGCGCCAAGGTTGGCTACCTGCCGCAGGAGCCGAAGCTGGACGAAACCAAGACCGTGATGGAAAACGTCATGGAAGGTGTCGCTCACAAGCAGGCGAAGATCGACCGCTACAACGAACTGATGATGAACTACTCGGACGAGACCGCCGACGAAGCTGCCCATCTTCAGGACGAGATCGATGCGAAGGATCTGTGGAACCTGGAAAGTCAGGTGGAAATGGCGATGGAAGCCCTGCGCTGCCCGCCATCCGATGCTTCCGTTGAAAACCTCTCCGGTGGTGAACGCCGCCGTGTCGCGCTCTGCCAGCTGCTTCTGTCGGAGCCGGACCTGCTGCTGCTCGACGAACCGACCAACCACCTGGACGCGGAAACCGTTCACTGGCTGGAGCGTCACCTGCGTGAGTTCAAGGGCTCCGTCCTGATCATCACCCACGATCGCTACTTCCTCGACAATGTCACCGGCTGGATCCTCGAGCTCGACCGCGGGCAGGGCATTCCTTACGAAGGCAACTACTCGGTCTATCTGGAAAAAAAGACCAAGCGCATGGAGCAGGAAGGCCGCGAGAACATGGCCCGCTCCAAGGCAATTGCCCGCGAGCGCGAATGGATGGGTATGAGCCCGAAAGGCCGCCAGACCAAGTCAAAAGCACGTATCCGGGCCTTTGAAGACCTGTTGAGCGCCCAGGAAGAACGTCAGCCGTCCATCGAACAGATCCTCATCCCGGTAGGCGAGCGCCTTGGCGCCAACGTCATTGAGGTCGATGGTGTTTCCAAGGGCTTCGAAGATCGTCTTCTGATCGACAACCTGTCCTTCAAGCTGCCACGCGGTGGCATTGTTGGAGTCATCGGTCCGAACGGTGCAGGCAAGTCGACCCTCTTCAAGATGCTGACCGGCCAGGAAAAGCCGGACAACGGCTCCGTCAACATCGGCGACAGCGTGCATCTGGGTTATGTCGACCAGTCACGTGACGCGTTGAACCCGAACAACACGGTCTGGGAAGAGATTTCCGGCGGCGCCGAAGTGATCTACCTTGACGACAAGGAAATCAACTCACGCGCCTACTGCTCGTCCTTCAACTTCAAGGGCCCGGCTCAGCAGGCGAAGGTGGGCGATCTCTCCGGTGGTCAGCGTAACCGCGTTCACCTGGCAAAGGTCCTGAAGAAGGGCGCCAATGTTCTGCTGCTCGATGAGCCGACCAACGACCTCGACACCGAGACCCTGGCAGCTCTTGAAGACGCTCTGGAAAACTACGCCGGCTGCGCCGTGGTTATCTCGCACGATCGTATGTTCCTCGACCGTCTGGCAACGCACATGCTGGCCTTTGAAGGCGACAGCCACGTGGAATGGTTCGAAGGCAACTTCGAAGACTACGAAAAGGACAAGGTCCGCCGCCTCGGTGCTCACGCCGCCGATCCGCGCCGGATCAAGTACAAGCCGCTGACGCGCTAAGCGTCCAGCCGGCTCCAACATTCAAAACCCCGGAACATCGTTCCGGGGTTTTTTGGTTAGAAGCTTGCCTTGTCAGCTGGCATTGTCGGCTATCAGGTGATCAGGACCCTCTGCCTCTCTGGTGCGCTCCCGCAGCCAGAGGTAAAGCGGCAGCCCCAGGGACAGTCCGACGAGCCAGATCGCGGGAATGGTCAGCCACTAGCTGGAAACGGAATTCTGCCGCGCATCCTGCCAGGACCAGACCCAGAAGACGGTGCAGGCGATCAAAAGGTCCGTTGTAAATCCGCTGCTCGGGCCGTTGGCAAAGAGAAGCTGTACGAAAAGCAACAGATTTGGACCGTGTTCCGATGTGAAGCCGGCGAAAAAGAGCCAGGGTAGGATCGTCCCGAACACGGCGGCTGCAAGATAGAAAGTCTTCATGGTGCATAACCTCTCTTTGAGCTCCGGGAGTTATCGAGAGCGCGGACCATTGCTTCAATTCCCATGGAAGGAATAGCGATCCTTTCGAAGTTGTTGAATGCAGCGTCGAAGATCGGAGCTTGCCAGAGACATCCGAAATCGCGTCAAATGGATCGGGGCTATTTCAATATTCGATTTCAAGTCCAATGGTTTCAACGACCTAGAGGAAGCGATTGATCTCTTTTCAGATGTTTCAGCCGATATTCCGTTCGATAAAGGTCCTGCAACGCTACGATCCGGGTGCCTTGCGCTTGGTGCGCGGGGCCCACCTTATGATGACTGTGGTGATCGCGGGATTGCTGGCCAATCAGCTTGGACCGTTCGCCGAGGGGTTGTCGGGCTTTACCCTTTCTGTGCTGGCTGCCGCCGCTGGCGCGCACTGTCTTTTGTTCACACCGATTTCGACACGCAAGCAGGAAGCCGGCGACCTTGTCTGGCTGGGACTGATAATGACAGGTCTGGCGGTCTTCGGGATGGCGTCCGGACTGGCTGCAGGCAAGAGTGCAGGTGTCGTGCTGCAGTCCATCTGGATCGCGGTCATCGCAATCGGATTCGGTATTGAGGGTTTCGGGCCGTTTTGGCTGCGTACGGGGCGGATGGTTTCGATTTTCTGGCTGTTTGTGATCATGTCGAGTGTCTCCGGTTTGCCCGGAGTATGGTTGCCGGCAATGACGATACTTGGTGTCGTTCTGGCTTTCGTGATCCGCATCGGTTTCTGGCGGCCGTCACCTGAAAAAACCTATTTGAGGGTTGAAAAGGCAAATCGTCAGGCAATGGCCGACTATTTGAAACTGGCCGCAAATGGGCAATTGTCGATCGACCGCCGCCGCCGGTTAAATGTCTCCGATGTTGCCGGCCTGCGTTCGGAACTGGACCTGAGCATTGATCTGATCGATCCCGGTGCGGCTCTCCAGGGCCTGTCGGTGGAATCGGCGGCAATGATGCAGCTCGCACTGGAGGTCGTGCGCGATGCCATGGCAATGCTCTCGCCCGAAAGCCGCACGGAACTGATCCGAAACGCGACCTTTCAGACCATCGTGGAACAGCTTTGCCAAAGGATCACGGCAGGAGAGGCACCGATCGGCGAAACTCCGTTTGACGTGGACTGGCCGGAGCTTGAGGCCGGGTTTCAGAAAGGTGACAATTTTCAGCTCCTGCGGATTGCGCAGGCATTCGAACGGATCTGGAAACTCGCCGAAGGGACGTCTCGGCTCAGGCCGGACGAGGAAGCCGCGGTCGAGGCGAAATCCGCGCCCTGGTGGCAGCAGATCTCCTGGCGGCTTGCTGTTCAGGCAAGCGTCGCTGCCAGCGTTGGCTACGGCATCGGGATCTACTTCAACCTGAGTCATGCCTACTGGGTGACGATCACGGTGATCGTTGTCCTGTGCGGCAGCCTTGGCGCAACAATGAAAAAGACCACACAGCGAACCCTGGGCACGGCAGTCGGGTTCATGTTCGCAATACTGCTGGAACCCGTGCTCTCGGGTTATCCGGACATCCGGGTTGCTCTGATAATCCTTCTGTTGCCTCCGATCATTGTTCTGTTTGAACGCAACTATGGTATCGCCGCCGGGATTATCAGTTTCCTTGTGCTGATCGGGCTTCAGACACTGACCGGCTTGCCGGCTGCTGAATTCTGGGCACGTCTTTACGACACGTTGATCGGCGCCGCAGTCGGACTTGCGGCAGCCTGGTTACTCTTTCCCAACCGGAGCGGCGACAGCGTTGACCAGCTGGAGACGTCTTACCTGAACACCTGTTCGCAATACCTGAAGACGGAGAGCGGACAGGAAGGGGCGGACACTCTTGATTACACCCAACTGAAGGCAACCGCCCACAAACTGCTTGCGACAGCCAGAACCTATCGAACCGAGCGCGCACCCTGGTCGTCTTTCACCAAGTCTTCCGGCAAACTGGATACGCTTGTTGTCCTGCTGGCGGACTACGTAGCGCTGTACCGCCAGGCGAGAGCTAATGTGCAGGCTGATGCGGACAAGTATGCAACCGTCGAACCGGTTGAAACGCTCGTTGCCAGAATGGACAAGCGCATACAGGATGAAATCGGTGCCGTTCTGAACGGTAAGGGCAAACAGACCGTGCCGGGTTTGGCCGAGGAATGGCGGGCGGCGATGCCGGAAACGACACAGACAGATACACATTTCATGACTGACTGGGTCGCGATGCTCTATTACGCCAGAAAGGTTATCCGTTGTCTTGACGGCTTCCGGCAGGATGTCGGCTGAGCCGTGGAAAGGACGGTAACAGGCCGGTTCGTACCGGCATAAACCTTTCACTTATTTAATCTGAAATCGATTGCCCCGCTACAATCTAGAAGGCAGACTGTGTTCTATGTCACAATCTGAACGGGATGCCCGTGCGAAGTTTGATTGTCAGCAACCGGGCGCCCGCCATTGCCCGGGAGGAGGTATTTGACGATGAACAGTTTGAAAATAACTCGCGGAATGATTGTAGGTGCCGGTCTGTTGGCCGGAATTGGAATAGGGACAGCCCACGCGCAGCAGGCGCAGCCGGTCAATGCCGATCCGACACCGCCGCCGACTTACGACTTCGTACAGCAGGCCGGTGAAATGAAATTCGATGGCAAGACCATGACGCTGACCGGCACGGATGCGGGTGTCTTGTTCTTCAGTGATCGGCCCTACCGTGTCGGCGGTCAGATTTCAAACAAGGATTTCGCAGGCTTCTGGGAAGTTGAAGACGGGTTCAAGGGAGACCCGCCAAATGCAGTCGTCAGTATCCTGAGCGAGACAGGCAAGGTTCCTGCGCTGGTGGAATTGACATCCGCCAAGACAGAAGGATCTTCGATGGTCTATGGCGTCAAGGTCCTGCGAGGTGAGCTGCCGGAGAGCGCCAAGGGTGTCGCCCTCTTCATCGATCGCAGTTCCAGGCCGCACCATCATGGCGCAACCTCCACCGCGCCGCGGGGAGGCGTCGGATTTGAGCCCTATGGTCCCTATTGCTATCACGCGCCACAGGATCCGCGCTGCCGCGCATGGCATCCCCCCTACCATCCGTATTATCCGCCTTACTACCCGCCCTATCCGCCGTATGGCCCGTACTATCATCCAGGCGCTTATGCAGCCGGCGTGGCAACAGGTGCTGCTATTGCCAGCGCAGCCCGTCAGCCGACCTACTACTATTATCCGATCCCGACCGGTCCGCTGCCGCCAAACTGCTGGATCAACTCTCAGCACACCCAGATGGTTTGCACTGTGAGGCTGCAGTAAGGCTGTTGCCAATAATGCAGACACGATTTTGGCTCCGCGACTGGATCGCGGGGCCTTTTTTGGCTTCCCGCTTCGAAGAAGGAGGGCCGACAGGGGAGGTGATGCATCCCGTCGCCCCGCCGCGCCAAGTGTGATCAAGAATTCGAGCAGGCCTACGGATCATCAAATTTGATGTATTTCTCAAAATGATTTGTTGGTCGATTGGCGCAAGGCAGCCTAAACCTCAGAGCAGAAAAACGACAGGAGAACTCCATGACGGACCAACTCGCACTATTGCCTGAGGAAATGCGTATCACATCCAGGTTCAAGGTCGCGGGCAAGGTGGAAGGGGTTTTCCGGACATCTTCACCGGATGACTTTCAAACGGTCGCGACAGACGCGCTTGAACTGACTTTTGAAGGTATTCCGGGGGACAGGCATGCCGGCTTCACCCGTCGCTCCGGCGGTCGAGAGCCCTGGTATCCGCGTGGTACGGAAATGTGCAACGAGCGGCAGATTTCCATTCTCTCGCTTGAGGAACTTGCGGTAGTCGCCGAACGCATGAGGATCGCCGAAATCAAATCCGGTTGGATTGGCGGCAATATTGCCGTGTCGGGTATTTCAAACCTTACTCAGGTACCTCCGCGCACGAGACTGGTGTTCGAGGGTGGAGCAGTCATTCGTGTCGACGGCGATAATCCTCCCTGCCGCTTTTCAGGTGCGGCAATCGCAGCAAACTACCCGGGCCGGGAAGGATTGGATCTCTTGTTCCCGAAAGAGGCAACGCGTTTGCGTGGCCTGGTCGGGTATGTCGAGATTCCGGGGGCGATCCGCGCAGGTGAAACCATCACCGCTCACATTCCCGAACAGTGGATTTACGAGCGCAGTTGAGACCCGGAAAGGAACTTTGTGCTACGCGGACTTCTGGAGATCAAGACTCCTGTTCGTGGTCCAGCGAAACTTCCTTGTTGCACCCCCAATTGCGGAGGGTTTCGTTCATCTCCTCCGCAACGAAATAGCGTGCGGCATCGCGGTCATAGCCTTCGTCCAGCAAAGCGTCGTATTCCGTCAACTCATGGCGGATGTGGCTGGTGGTCGCCTGCCAAAGCGAAATCGAGGGGGGCAGATGGCGCAGATGGCCCGCAAGCGCAAGGTCAAGAATGGCTTCGGCATCGCGCATGGGAACGCGCGGCAGCAAGGCTCTCAGAGCCTTGCGCATGTCCTTTTGCCGTTTGGTTCCACCCGTCATGCTTCCCCGTTATCACGGCCGAGATGAAATGGGGAGGCAATGCCTCACTTTTATGCGCTGGATCTGCGCAGTTCAGTGTTGGCGCCGAAGCCAGACAGCGGGAGCCCCGCAACGGTCTTTGTTGCGTGGGCGCTCTCATACACTTCATCAAATGGAAGGGCGGGCGCAAAGAAGAAACCCTGAGCAAGCCTGCATTCAAGGGTTTCCAACACTTCGAGCTGGCTGCTCTTTTCTACACCTTCGACGATGCAGGCCATCTGCATGGAGCGGCACAGGTTCACGATTGACGTGATGACATCACCTGCGACCTGCTCGCTGATACCGGAGACAAAACTCCGGTCGATCTTGACGCAATCGATTGGAAGACGATGAAGGTAACCGAGACTTGAATAGCCGGTTCCGAAATCGTCGAGCGCCAGTCTGACGCCGGCATTCCTGAGTTTGCGCAAACAGCTTTCGGCTGCCTCGTAGCTACCGATGACCGACGTTTCCGTGATTTCGAAGGTGATCAATCTTGGATCGAAGTCGTATCGGTGAATGATCTCCAGCAGGGCGGCAACGGTCTCAGGAGACGTTATGTCATGCGCTGAAAGATTGAACGAGAGATAGAGGTCGCCAGGCAGGGATTTGATCTGACGGGTTGCCTTTTCAAAGAGCGAGATCGTCAGCCGGTTGATCAGCCCTGTTCGCTCGGCGATCGCGATGAACTGGTCGGGTTCAACTTCTTCAAGAACCGGACTGTGCCAGCGAACCAGCGCCTCGAATCCGACAACTGTTCGTTCGGGTATGGAGACGACCGGCTGGAAATAGACTTTGAACTCGTTGGTCAGGTCTGCACTCTGCAGTGCGCTTTCAATGGCGCGTTCGGACCGGATCTTCGCTTCGTGGCTTTTTGAGTAGATCGTGGCGCGGCCGCGCGAACTGGACTTGGAATTGTACAGGGCATAGTCGGAACGATCGAAGAGTTCATGTGCGGATCTGCCGGCCTCCGGATAGACGGCAATACCGCAGGATGCGCCAATCGTGAGCTGCAGTTCGCCGAAGCGGTAGGGTTTGCTTATGTGGTCGCAAACTGTCTGGCCGACTTTTGCCGCGCTGGCCGGATCGCCGGTGAAGAGGAAACCGAACTCGTCGCCGCCCAGTCTGCAGACTTCCATGTCGGGAAGGTTCAATGATTTCAACCGGTCGCCGACTTCAGCGAGCAGCTGGTCGCCGAGCTTGTGTCCATAGGTGTCATTGACCGGCTTGAAGCGGTCCAGATCCAGAACGCCGACCGCAAACCGCCGTTCGGTATTTTCGTCGTCTTCAATCAGGTGCGCCAGTCGATTGAAGAAGTACCTGCGGTTGGGCAGACCGGTAAGTGCATCGGTATGGGCGAGACGCCGGTTTTCCTCACTCAGGCTCTGGGTCTCTCGCTGCTTTGCCGCGAGAGCCTCCTGGGATCGGATCAGTTTGCAGAAGCCGGAATATCCGTTCAGCAAGACTTTCAGGACAACCAGAAAGACGAGAAGGATGTTGAGCGCGATGGCAAAATAGACGTCCTGGTCGAGTCCCACGTAATAGACAAGGTAAGGGACGGTCACGATGACCATGACCAGGATTGCAGCCTGAGGCAGGTTCATCAGGCAGAACACGCAGCCGATCACCGTGATTGCAATGAAAAGGGCGACATGGCCTCGCTCATGCGGGCCGCCATATCCGTCCAGACTGAGGGACCATGCGATATAGACGACTGCGATGACGCTGCCGAGCACAATGGTTTGCCGCATCTTGCTGATGGCTTCATCTGGCCCAAGGGATATCTTGCCTGCACGCAGCCAGGCAACAAGCCTGAGTGATGTAACTGCAAGCATCGGCACGAGTACGCCCACCGTCAGATAGACGGGTGCGACATCGAAATGCGTGTACGACACCGCAACGGCATTGACCATCAAGAGGAAATAGAGAGCGGGTATCTGGGTTTTCAGCGCATTGTACTGGGCCTGAGCCAGTTCGGGATGCCTGGGGTCAATCAGCATCCATCTTACGAAGCTTCTGACTTTGCTCATAATCCAGCCTGCTCTTGGCTGATGTCGAAAATAGACCCAAAGAATAATTGGCGCATGGATTCAACGATCCGTAGAATTTGTAAATCTTGATGGAGAAGATATTTGATGGGGTCTGAAAATCGCGTTAACCGGGCGAAGCATCGTGCGATACTTGCTGACGGACATCTATGGGTCCAGCTTGGGAATGGTCAAGTTTCTCACCGGCAAGAGGCGGCGCGAAAGAGGCGGGCAGGGAGGCGATTTTCCCTCGTTCGAAACAATTGCTGCGCTGACCGGCCGAATTATCGGCGGTCAATAAGGAAAGCTAACTATTTTTTTATGTGCGAATAGCATTATATTGGGGTCATGGCAGATCGAACGCGCACACGGCTATTAAATGCTCTCAAGTCTTCCGGCCCGCAAACGGCTGCGGATCTAGCCAAAGGCCTCAATGTCACGTCGGTGGCGGTGAGACAGCACTTGGACGGACTGCACCAGGAAGAACTGGTCGGGTTTGAAGATATCAAGGGATCCGTTGGCCGGCCAAAGCGCGTCTGGGATCTGACGGCCGCCGGGCATCAGCAATTTCCCGACAATCATTCCAATCTGGTATTGGGTCTTTTGACCGGTCTTAATGATTTCTTTGGGGACGAAGGGCTGGAGAAGTTGATTTCCCACAGAGAAGCGCAGAGCCGGAAGTCGTATCAGGAAGCGATTGACGGTGTGCCGGATCTTGCGGGGCGCGTCGACAAGCTGGCGGAACTTCGCAGCCAGGAAGGCTATATGGCGGAAGTTATCGAGGAAAACGATGGCTTCTATCTCGTCGAGAACCATTGCTCCATATGTGCTGCTGCCACGGCGTGCCAGGGATTTTGCCGGTCCGAACTCAGACTGTTCAAAGATGTGCTGGGGCCGGAAGTGAATGTAGAGCGCACGGAGCATCAGTTGTCCGGTGACCGGCGCTGTGTCTACCGGATAGAGCCGCGACCTCAACTCTAGCTATCGCCTTGAGCCTGCAGGTTTAACAGAGTTTTTCAGGAGTGTTGCGGGTGTCAATCGCAAGACCGCTTTTGGCGCAACTTGTTGACCGTTATTTCCGACCCTTCGAAGCGCATCTAAAGCCGCTGGATCTCCCGGTGACGCCTTTGCCCGACGAAGGGCCGCTGCGTCTCGTCCTGCATTTTGCGAAGATGTTCAGATGGCAGCTGGTGATCGTTTCGCTCCTTGCGATGGTTTCCGCAGGGCTGGGGCTTGCCGGTATTTGGGCCATCGCTTTCGTGGTCGATGGCGTGACCGGGCAAGGTGCCCGGATTTTTCTTCAGGAAAATGGCTGGCTGCTGGTCGGTTTTTTCGTGCTTTTCGTGATCGTCGATCCGCTCTCATTCCTGTTGCGCCAAACCTATGCATTCCAGACGGTCCGAATTCTCTTGCCGGCCGCCATGCGCTGGCAAGCGCACAAGGCGGTCGAGACACAGGATCTCGCATTCTTTGAAGACACGTTCGCCGGACAGGTTGCGTCGCGGATTGCACAGGTGACAATGTCGGTTCACCGCCAGATGATGCTGGCGATCGAAACCATACCCCGCCTGGTCATCCAGTTCGGAGGGTCGTTCGTTCTCTTGCTTGCCATGGCCTGGCCATTGGCCGTTCCGGTCTTGATCTGGATATTGGCCAACATTGTCGTTGCCTGGATGGCCATTCCTGCCTATCTGCAGCGCTCGGCGAAAGTCGCAGCCGCAAACTCCCGGGCAACAGGTGCCATGACGGATGTTTATTCCAACATCGCCATGGTCAAGCTGTTCGCAGCAGAAGATTCCGAAGCGGGCGCAATTCGCAAGGTGATCGGTGAAACCATCGATACACGCCACAGCGAAAACCGTTCCTACATCTTGACGGACAGCGCCGTCTATTTCCTGAATGTGTTGCTGATCCTGGCGGTCGTGGTTATCGGCTTCAAAGGGCTCATGGACGGCTGGGTCACAATCGGTGAGTTTGTCGCCGGCTTGACGGTGACGCGCTCACTTTCCACCGCGTCTTCCAGTTTCATCGGTGTCGGTCAATCGATCACCAGCACCCTTGGAACGATCAGGGATGCCATGCCGATCATGACCAGTCGCCCGGAAATCACCGACCGCGAGAACGCCGCGGTGCTGGAGGTTTCCAAGGGAGAAATCCGCTTCGACAATGTCTCCTTTTCCTACCAGAAGGACCGCAGGCCGGTTCTGGAAGAATTCAATCTCCAGATTCGGCCAGGTGAACGGGTCGGTCTTGTCGGGCTGTCCGGCGCCGGCAAATCGACCGTGATTTCCCTGCTCATGCGTTTGCGTGACGTTTCCAGTGGCCGAATTGCGATTGACGGTCAGGATATCCGTGAAGTGACGCAGGCTTCCCTGCGCAGTCAGATCGGTGTGGTGACACAGGATATCTCGCTGTTGAACCGGTCCATCCGTGACAACATCCGTTATGGCAAACCCGAAGCGACGGATGACGAGATCAGGGCGATCGCAAGAGCAGCCGAAGCCCTCGGTTTCATCGAGGAACAGAAAGACAGCAAGGATCGCTCAGGGCTCGACGCGCATGTGGGGGACCGCGGCGTGAAGCTGTCCGGCGGGCAGCGCCAGCGGATTACAATCGCGCGCGTCCTATTGAAGAACGCGCCCATCCTCATTCTTGACGAGGCGACATCGGCCCTGGACAGCGAAGCCGAACTCGCCATCCAGCAAAATCTTGCCCGTATGATGGAGGGGCGAACGACACTGGCGGTCGCACACAGGCTGTCGACAATTGCTGCCATGGACCGCCTGGTTGTGATGGACAAGGGGAGGATTATCGAAGAAGGCAGTCACCAGGAACTGTTGAGGCGAAATGGTCTCTACGCCATGCTTTGGGAGCGGCAATCGGGCGGATTTCTGGCGCTTGGGGCAGCCGAATGAACGAGTCCCGGTAGGGGGTTGAGAATTCATCCCGAACTTACACGCACTTATTTTCGCTTCAATATGACCCTGAGGTGCCATTGTTCGAAGGCGTAAGTGTTCGTTTTTTCTTTGTAAAGCTCTTCCACTCGACGGAAAAATTCGGTTTCCAGCCGGTCAATGTCTTCTTTCTTTCCAGAACAGGAGGGCGCAAAGAGCTGATTTCGCAGGGTTGAGCTGGCAAAGGCATGCGTGAAGCCGGAGTAGCGCCGGGCGTAGTCTGCAGGATCCTGAAGGTAGGCGCCAAAAACATCTCCCCCTTCAACCTTGTTCCCTATCTTGATCAGTTCTATTTCATAGGCTGCGGCTAGCTCTTCATCGGTTTCAAACGGCAGCCTGGCTTCTTCTTCGCTCAGGAACCAGAAGCTGAAGACGAATTCGTCAGCAGTGCTTGGATCAAGGAGTCCGTCTTCCTTCATGCTTGCGGTGACTTTTTGAAAGGCGCGATAGACCCCGCGTCCCGACACAGCTTTGCCGTTCGGATCGCCTGGTGACGGGACTGCACCCAGGGTCGAGACGAAGAGATATCCTCCACTCTGCAATTCCTTTGCGCGCTGCCGCAGGAAGGTGGACCAGTCCTGCAACGCTTTTGCCTGCATTTGCAGATGCGCCTGTTCCGGTAGGTCGGCGAACCAGACAGAGTTCGGGGCATCAATCTTGAACGGGGAACTGAGCCAATGACTGGCGGCGAAACAGGTGGCGAGAGAAACTGATGCGGACGGTGCCATCTGGTTGAAGAAGGTTCCGACAGAAGTGGTCACCTGCGGTGCGTCTTCTCCATCCGCATAACCGGATTGGCCGAACACGATCCCCATGAGCGCATTCCAGTCGTTTCCTGGCTGATCGGCATGACAGACCGCGACCGGCTTGTCTTGGGCTGACTTGCGCCAGGCGTCGAGCGCCGGGCGGACCGTGTCGATTGCGCTTTGTCCGGGACCACACCCGTAATCGGTGATGTTCAGGTTGTCCGGCTGGTTCGACAAGCGGCTGGCAAGTTCGAAAATGACATCTGAATTTCGAAGCGTGTCCTGCCGTTGCGCCAGGGAATTGTCATCATAGTCGACCATTCCTTCGGTTGCTCTGCCTGAAACCGTTTTCTGGGTCATGACAACTCCTGCTTACTTCAAAGATGTTTGTTGTTCGATCAGGGGCGAAACTTGAAACAACGCGCGGACAGGTTCAGATCCGCTTGAGGATCGCCTTCAAGTGCCACTGTTCGCAGGCATATCGGCTGGTTTTCTCCGCATAGAGCGCTTCCAGCCGCTTGAAGAATTCCGTTTCGAGCTGCTCGGCGGTTCTCTCGTGACCGGCGGATGGCTCAAACAAGTTTCGTCTGAGAGTCGTGCCGGCGTATGCACGTGTATAACCGGCATAACGACGGCCGTATTCCAGTGGATCTGACAGACAATCCAGAAACAGATCTCCGCCATCATCCACGTATTCGGCTTCAATCGTGTCGATCTCGTAGAGTTTCGACAATTCAGCATTTTGCTCGATTGCCTGTCGGGCTTCGTTTTCGGTCAGGAACCAAAGGCCGAACACAAAGTTGTCTGCAACCTCCCGGTCCAGTTGACCATCCTCTACCATGGAGGCGACGACTGCCTGCTGTGCACGATAGTTTCCACGGCCAGCAGCAGCAATGCCGTTGATTTCGCCTTCTTCCGGCACCGCTCCGAGTGCGGAAACGAAAAGATAGCCTCCGGGCTGCAGTTCCTGCGCCCTAAGATGCAAAAACTTCACCCAGTCCCTTTTTGCCAGCTGCCACATCTTCTGTCGGGCCTCACCGGTCAGGTCGGCAAACCAGATGGTTTCGGGAGAATGAAGCTGGACGGACTGGCTCAACCAATGACTGGCGAAAAAACAGGTCGCGATGGTGACCGAATTGTCAGGCATCATGCGCTCATAAAACGAACCGACAGACGTACGCACCTGAGGCGCGTTGGCCGTGTTCGCGTAGCCGTCGTCGCCGAACACGAGACCCATCAGAGCATTCCAGTCATTGCCGGGTTGGTCCGCATGACAGACCGAGAGGTTCGCATTGGGCAGGGCGTTCCAGGCCTTCAGGGCTGGGCGGACGGTTTCGATAGCGCTGTGCCCGGGCCCGCATCCATAATCCGTGATGTTCATTGGAAGGCTCCGGCTCGCCGCCCGGTTGGCCAGGTCAAAGATGACGTCCGAGTTGTGCAGAGCATTTTGCTTTTGCGCACGAGAATTCGCATCGTAGTCGACCATGCCCTCAGTGGAACGTTCTGGTGCAGCTTCCCGTGTCATGTGTCCTCACTGGATTTCCGAATAGACATAGAATTTGCGCTCTTCCCGGAGCAATGGTGACGGAATTCAACGCTGTAAGGAAGAGCGTGCTTTCAGGTTTTGACTTGTTCAGAAATTTTCTTTGCGATTTGATTTCAGGTGAGGCGTCAATAACTCCTTGCTGAAGATCTCCAAATTCCGCCCTTGCAAGTCGCAATTTCAGGTAGCCGAGTTGGTTCTGATCTGGGCGGCAGGTATTGAGCTGGGTGATCAAGGAGCATCACTGATGTGCTGAAATGCTCTGCGAGATCAAGCTGTTACAGAAGACGAACAGGTGTCCGGGGTGACGTTGGCCACCCTAAATTTAGGAAATTCGAATCCCGGGGAAGCCACGGCATCTGTCCTGTGACATTGACGTTTGGAATCGAATGCATTTGGACAAGGAGGCGTATTCGTTGACGGATAAGCAAAAGCTTCCCTCTCGCCTGTTGATTTTACGAAACCCAGCTGACAATACTCCCGCATGGACAAGAGAGACCGTGCCGTACTGTTCAGGGAACGCCTGTCTGACGCATTGCGCAGCCGGGACATGAACCGTAGCGACCTGGCCCGCGGAGCTAGGTTGGATCGCTCGACAGTGTCTCAACTCCTGTCCGAAGACGCTCCCCGTTTGCCGAATGGTCAGGCTCTGGCCGCAATTGCCACGGCGTTGAGTGTGTCTTCCGACTGGCTTCTGGGGCTCTCTACTCACAGGGGGGCGGCCGCGGAAATCCTGGATCAGGCGGTTCAGGTTGCCGAAACCGATCGCCATCCCGTCGATGAACACCTCCTGGCCTGGTACCGCGATGCCGTCGGCGCCAAGATCCGGCATGTTCCGGCAAATCTTCCCGACGTACTCAAGACCGAAGCGGTGCTTGCCTACGAATATGCCGGGGAAACACTACGCACGGCAGACCAGGCGATCACGGGTACACGTGATCAGCGCGCTCTTCTGGGACGGGCGGATTCTGACATGGAAATCGCTCTTTCGAGGGAAGCCCTTGAGGGCTTCGCGAGAGGCGAGGGCATGTGGTCGGGCTTGTCGAAGGAGGAGCGTCAGGAGCAACTGGAGGTGATGGGGCACATTCTGGAAGACCTTTACCCCTCTCTGCGTTTGCACCTTTTTGGCGCAAGTGACCGGTTCTCGGCGCCGTTTACCGTTTTCGGCCGGAAGTGGGCTGCGCTCTACATGGGGCAGCGCTATCTCGCCTTTTCAAACACGCGCCATGTTCAGCTGTTCTCAGGTCATTTTGATGATCTTGTCCGTCATGCGGTTGTTCGTTCGCACGAGGCTGGTGAGTTTGCCGCAGGCTTGGCCAAAGGCATCGAGTAGGTCCGTTCCTTCCATTGCTGCAGACGAGTAACCTTTCGAAGCGAATTCGGAAGAGCGGCTAAATTCTTTCCGAAACTGGCAAGCTCGCGACACTTTCCCTGACCTCTATCATCTTGGAAACCCAAGATTGTCGATGCGAATGTTGACCGGTGTGGTGATCGGTAGATTTCTCGCTTATTGCACACTCTTGTCGAGCAATGATTTAAAACCCTCATAAAAACATACATTTATGCCCAGAATCGCGCGCACTCTTTAGTTGTGTATTGACGGATTTTGCTCTTTTGGTAGCGAATTGCCTTGACAAACATTAACAAATGTCCACATATGTATACGTATCGATACAAATGGTGACATTCGGGAAGCTCATGCCAAAAAGCATTCCAATAAGCGTCAGACTGAACGACGACGATGTTGCGTTCCTGGCGAGCTATGAAGTTCAGGGCGCACGGACGCCGAGCGACAAGCTGAGAGAAATTCTGAGAGCTGCCCGGGAACGGGAAGAGGGCATTCAGGATGTGGCTGCTTGCGAGGACTTGCTGAGAACAATGATCCGTCCGGCGGAGAAAGGGGTTCGGCAATTACAGCGGGAAACCGGGCAAAGGTCAGACTTTGTCATCAAGCTGTATGAACGCCTGCCCGAAATGTTCGCTGAGTTGATTGCTTCAGCTCCTGGGCCGGGAAAGGACGCGCAGGACCTGAAGAAGTTCGAGGCCGCATTGTCAGCGGAACTGTTTTCGCTGATCGAAGAGATCTTCGACCTCGGACTGACGACACCGAGCCGCACCTACGATCCGGATCTGATGGATCGAAGGTTGGCTCCGATTTTGGAAATCACGCGGCTTCTGGAGCAAAGGCGCCGTGGTGGTGACCGGGATGACACCTGATTGAGGAACCGAGGCGGCGAACAATTTGCGTTCGCAGCAGCGGCTGAATGAAACGAATTTGATAAGTGAAGCGGAAAGGTAGGACAAAATGGCAGAGGGTCTTGTCACACGTGTAAAGCGTCTTGTCTCAGGTGGCGTCAACCAGTTGGTGGACTCTATCGAAAACACCTCCCCTGAAACGGTAATGGCTGAAGCAATCCGGGAAGTTGACCGGGCTGTTGACCAGGTGCGTGATGAACTTGCCGGGGTGCTGGCGAACAAACATCTGGCGAACACACGCCTGGGCGAAACCACGTCACGCCACGAGGAACTGCAGGGTCAGATTGCCCTGGCAGTGAAGCAGGGCCGGGATGACCTGGCCGAGGCCGCGATTGCCCGCCAGCTGGATCTGGAAGTGCAAATTCCGGTTCTGGAATCTGCTGTTGCTGATGCAAGCCGCGAAGAAAAGGAACTCGAAGGGTACATCAGCGCTCTTCAGGCAAGAAAACGCGAGATGGAAGCCGAGCTCGCGAATTTTCGCAGGTCGCAACAACAAAGCGCTGCCGACGGGGCGGCAGCAGGATCCGCAGCCCCGAAAAACAGCGCCGAAGGCAAAACCCGCAAGGCGGAAGAAGCCTTTGATCGCGTCATGCAAGGGGCAACCGGTTTGCCTGGCGGTGTGTCGGCCGACAAGGCGGATGCCACCAAACTGGCGGAATTGGAAGACCTTGCCCGCAAGAACAGGGTATCTGAACGCCTGGCAGCACTGAAGGCGGCAGCGAGCGACGGTTAAGTATGATTGACTTCATCTTAGCCAACCAGAACACACCTTTCGCCGTTGCCCTGGGGCTGATGATTGCCATAGCCCTGGCGGAAGGCGTGGGCACGCTCATGGGGCTGGGTCTGTCGAGCATGATCGACAGCCTCTTGCCGGAAGTCGATTTGCCGGACGTCGATGTCCCGGACATCGATGCCCCGGATTTCGATGCGGACATTTCCGGTGGTGCCTTGCCGGCCGATCTGGAAGTGGCTGGCGCTGGTGCGGATGCAACGGGCGCCGGTCAGGGGATCTTCACTCAGATTCTCGGATGGCTGTGCTTTGGAAAAGTGCCGGCATTGATCATTCTCGTGATCTTTCTGACCGGGTTCGGTCTGGCCGGTTACATTCTGCAGAGTGTGGTTCATTCCCTCAGCGGTTGGTTGCTGCCGGGCGTCGTCGCCTCAGCAGGTGCTTTTGCCGGCGCATTGCCTTTCACCAGGGTAACGGCTCTCGGTTTGTCGAAAGTCATGCCCAAGGATGAAAGCGACGCTGTTTCCCGCACAACCTTTGTCGGTAAACCCGCGCTGATCGTGCAGGGAAACGCGGAGAAGGGACTACCTGCACAGGCAAGGCTGAAGGATGTCCACGGCCAGAACCACTACCTGCTGGTCGAGCCGGATGTCGAGGGCGAAGTGCTGGCGCAGGGAACAGGCGTGATCATCGTCCGCCAACTCGGGTCTCGCTACACAGCGATCGAAAGCACCAGCGCAGCACTGTCCGGCGCCAGCGAATGAGCGCGGCGCCGGGCGTCTCAAAATTTTGCAATATTGATGGAAGGAGAAAGTGGTTATGGACCAGTTCGTAGGCATAATCATTCTCGTGGGTGTCGGGTTTATCGCCCTTCTTGCCGTTGGATTGATCGTTTCCAGACTATATCGCCGGTCTTCAAAGGAAGTTTCGTTCGTGCGGACCGGGTTCGGCGGACAGCGGGTCGTCATGAACGGCGGAACGCTGGTGCTGCCCGTGTTGCACGACATCATACCGGTAAACATGAACACGCTTCGCCTGGAAGTTCGCAGGGCAAACGATCAAGCCCTGATTACAAAAGACCGGATGCGCGTCGACGTTCTGGCCGAGTTTTATGTTCGCGTTCAGCCGACAATTGAATCCATCGCCAATGCGGCACAGACCCTGGGTCAGCGCACGATGAAACCTGAAGCTCTGCGCGAGCTGGTGGAAGGCAAGTTTGTCGATGCGCTTCGTGCTGTTGCTGCCGAAATGGCAATGGAGGAACTGCATGAGCAACGGGTGAACTTCGTTCAGAAAGTGCAGGCGGCTGTTTCCGAAGATATCCTGAAGAACGGTCTGGAGCTCGAATCCGTTTCACTGACCGGCCTCGACCAGACCAACAGGGAGTACTTCAATCCTGAGAATGCCTTCGATGCCGAGGGCCTGACCAAGCTCACGCAGGCCATTGAGGAGCGCCGCAAGAAGCGGAACGACATTGAGCAGGAGACGGAAGTCCAGATTCAGCGCAAGAACCTGGAAGCTGAGCAGGAACGCCTTCAGATCAACAGGGACGAAGAGTTCGCGAAGCTCGAGCAGCAGCGCGAGGTCGAGATCCGCAGGGCGGAACAGGCGGCATTGATCGCAAAGCAACAAGCGGACCGTGAGCGCGAGGCCGAGGAAGCCAAGATCCTGGCCGGCCAGAAGGTCAAGGAAAAGGACATTGAATCGAACCAGGTGGTCACCGAGCGTCAGATCGCCATGGACCAGCAGGTGCGCGAGCGGGAAATCGCCAAGGAGCGGACAGTTGAGGCGGCCAATGTTGAAAAACAGAAGCTGGTCGAACTGGCTGAGCAGGATCGTGACATCGCGGTTGCAGCCAAGTCTCGCGAGAAGTCGGAAGCTGAGGCTCAGGCGGATGAGGCTCGAGCAATTGCCGCACGTGCCGCAGAACAGGTGGCGACAGCACGCGAAACCGAAGTCGCGGAGCGTGACAAGCAGATCGAGCTGATTGAAGCCCGAAAAGCCGCTGAAATGGACGCCGTTGCCATCACGGTCGGGGCGGAAGCTCAGAAGCAGGCTGCAGTCGATCATGCGGAAGCCGTTCGCATTGCCGCGGAAGCTGAAGCTGCCAAGCAGCGCATCGAAGCGGAAGGTTCGGCTGCTGCCGACAAGCTGCGCGCTGAGGCTGAGAAGGCACTTTACGAAGTTGAAGCGGCGGGTCAGCGGGCCATCAACGAGGCTGCAAATCTTCTGTCGCCAGACCAGATCGCCATGCAGGTCCGCATCAAGCTTCTGGAGCAGTTGCCTGAAATCATCGCTGAAAGCGTCAAGCCGATGGAGCAGATCGACGGTATCAAGATCATCCAGGTTGATGGCATGACCGGTGGTGCCGGTAGCACGGTTAACGGTGCAAACGGAAACGGCTCCGGCGGCAACCTCGCCGACCAGATGGTGTCTTCTGCCCTGAAGTACCGCTCCCAGGCTCCTCTTCTGGACGCCATGATGAAGGAAGTCGGCCTCGACGGTTCCGGTCTCAACGGTCTTACGGCCAATCTCGGAACGGTACCTGTTGCGGTAACCGATGAAACGCCTGAAGTCGGCAACGAAGATGAGCCGAATGGTTCTTCCGGAGCAGCACATGTCGAAAACGGTGTGGTTGCAGCCAAGCCGTCAAAGGCTGATACGGGAGAGAGCTCACTTCCTGCTTGAGTGGAGTGGAGTTTCGCAATCGCCAAAAGGCCCGGCAAACAGCCGGGCCGGAAAACCTTAAACCAATAAATGATTTCCACGATTTAGGGGTGAATGGGAGTAAGGCGGAGAGGGCAGTTTATCGCTTTTGCGTCCATTTGCGTGCTCAAATCACAAGCCAACTTGAACTATCGACCAGGTGGCCGAGATAGCCACGCTTTCCAGAACATTCGGATAAAGCATGAACCAACAGGAAAACTGGACCGGTGGACGATCCTCTGACAGAGGGATGACAGAAATTGCCATCCTTTTGACGCTTCTGATTTTTGTGGTGTTCGGCTTTGTCTTCTACTTTTTCTATCAGCAAGTGGCCGACCTCACTGAACAGACACGTGAATTGACTATGCGTCTAACGAAACTGGAGCAGCAGGCCGGCAATGCACGGGCCGGCGGTTTACCGGTGTACACGCGCAAATGGTCTCCATCCGGCGCAAATCGGTCTCAGGACATCAAAACCGAAAACGAGAAGCCGTCAGGCGGCGATAACTTCGCACATTATTCTTCTGTTCCGCCGAAAGAGATCAACACCTTAAGGGTGAGGCCGGACGGTACCGTTATTGACACCTCAAAAAAGCCCGGTTCGGCGAAGGCCGTGGAAACATCAAGTGTCCCCTCGTTGCAGGTGAAGACGGACGACCTGAATGAAAGTCCGCCGCGTAAAGTGCCAACATCTGAACACGTCGGTCCCAGACAGGAAATTGGCAACTTGGGTGTCGAAATTAGACGGTGCGCCAGGGAGGGCCTGTACATCGTCTGCGATCTGAGGGTCAGCACTTCGAGTGATCTGGTTAAGGACGTCGTTATCAGCAACAGATGGTCTGTTGTTGGTGACCACAAGGACGCCATCTTCCGGGTCTCGTCATTTCAAATCGGAACGCTCGGGGAGATACAGAACTACAGGTCCAAGGCTTTCCTGGACAGAAGTCTGCCGCTCGATGTGCTATTTCGATTCTACAGCCCGTCATTCAGCGGTTCGATATTGAAGACAGTACAGTTCAACATCGGCGGCAAAGCATTTGCCTTTGAAGATGTCGCGATTGATAAAATCGCAGGCGTTAACGGTCCATCTCAAGACCTTTCGAACCACGTTGAGGCATCGACAGAAGACCATGGTAAGCCGATTACGGTAGGCGACATAGAGGTCGAACTCCTGGGATGCGTGGATGCAACGAGTTATCTGAGCTGTGACGTGAAAGTGCGTAATCTCGGAGAAACTGGAAGAGATGTTGTGGTCTCGTACGGAGACTCTTTCGCCAGAGACCCGGAAAACGCAGTTTTCCTGAGCACGTCTTTTTCAGTGGGCAAAAACAGCCACAAACAACATCATCGGCTGAAAGTGTACTTGAGCAAAACATCGCCATTGATGCTCCGCTACCGTTTCTACAATCCGCCTGAAGATGTTTCTTCTCTGACCACTGCTCAATTCAACATTGATGGCAACAAGTTCTCATTCTCAAATGTAGAGCTCATCAGGAACGAAAATGCTGGGAGGTCCTACGACAACACCAGCGAAGCAAAGTCGAAATCAGAGAAAAGCAGTAGAGCCGTGATGAGCAGTGAAGGCGAGTATCACGCCACGATCGGCAACATTGCATTCGATCTTCAGCGCTGCAGTGAACGCATGATGTATCTCTACTGTGACTTGAAACTTACTAACCTCGGTTCGACTAGCAGAAGCATAGTCGTTTCCAAGGACAATTCGTTCATCCGAAGACATGACAACACTTCTTACAGGGTCACCTCATTTTCGATTGGAGCCTCAGGGGAAAATCTCTATCACACAGTAGCATTTCTGCGAAAAGCCAACCCTTTGATAATCCGCTACCGTTTCTATGATCCGCCATCGGGGATTGGCTCTTATGAAACTATGCAGTTCAATATCGATGGCCACGACGTTTCCTTTGCAAACGTGATGGTCAACTAGCCCTGGAATCTGCGCCGCACCACAATTGAAGTGACCGCATGTCTCAATGATGGCTCCGGTGATGATGCAGGGCCTTGGCGACCTCGATGGATTTGGCCGCTTCGAAACTGTCGGCAACCGCCATGTCCCAGTAGGTCGAGTATCCGGGAATATCGTGGGCCTGATCGAGCAGGGCACCTTTCTTGAGCCAGGTGAGCGCGGAGCTTGCCGGCATGATGGCGCGCTGACCTTCCCGGACAAAGAAGTGCTCGGGCTTGAATTCACGCGGATGGCTGAGGCCCGAGGCTGCCGTGAACGCCATCAAGGACTTCAAGGTGTTGCGGTGGAAGTTGGCGACACGTTCAGCCTTGTCTGGAACAACCAGTGCCTTCTGGCGTTTGGGGTCCTGCGTCGCAACCCCGGTCGGGCATCGGTTTGTGTGGCAGCTCTGACTCTGAATGCAGCCGACCGCGAACATGAAGCCGCGGGCCGAGTTCACCCAGTCAGCCCCCATCGCTATGATTCCGGCAATGTCAAAGGCGCTGATCAGCTTGCCGCTGGCGCCGATCCTGATGTCGTCCCGCAGACCGGAGCCGACGAGGCAGTTATGGACGAAAGACAATCCCTGGCGAAGTGGCGTGCCCAGCCGGTTGGCGAATTCGATCGGCGCAGCCCCTGTACCGCCTTCAGCACCGTCAACGACGATGAAGTCCGGCTTGATGCCCGTTTGCAGCATGGCCTTGATGATGGCCATGAACTCCCAGCGGTGACCGATGCAGAGCTTGAAGCCGACCGGCTTGCCTCCTGACAACTCTCGCAAGGTCTTGATGAAGTCCAGAAGCTCCAGAGGCGTGGAAAAGGCAGAGTGCGAGGCAGGTGAAATACAGTCCTGTCCGACAGGAACGCCGCGCGCCTCTGCAATCTCTTCCGTCACCTTCGAGCCGGGCAACACGCCGCCATGGCCGGGTTTTGCCCCCTGGCTCATCTTGATTTCGATCATCTTGATCTGTGGGTTCGCGGCCTGCTTCTGGAATTTGTCCGGATCGAATGATCCGTCAGCCGCGCGGCAGCCGAAATAGCCGCTGCCCAGCTCCCAGACAAGGTCGCCGCCGCCTTCGCGGTGATACCTTGAAACGCTGCCTTCACCGGTGTCGTGATAGAAGTTCCCGGCTTTTGCGCCCTTGTTGAGTGCCAGGATTGCATTTGCTGACAGGGAGCCGAAACTCATGGCCGAGATATTGTACAGCGATGCGGAGTAGGGGTGTTTGCAGTCCGGACCGCCAATGGTCACACGCAACTCGTCGTGGTTTTCGGGCTTGGGACGGATCGAGTGATTTACCCAGCCATAAGAACTGGCATAGACGTTCAGTTCCGTACCGAATGGCAGCACGTCCTCGATGTTTTTCGCTCTGTCGTAGACCATGGAGCGGCGCTCTCTGGAAAACGGGCGGCCGTCCTGATTGCTTTCAAAGAAATATTGCCGGATCTCAGGTCTTATGGCCTCGAACAGGTAGCGAAAATGCCCAGTGACCGGATAATTCCGCAGAACGGCGTGCTTGTCCTGGTGAAGATCCAGAAAACCGATGATGGAAAGAACGGCAAAAACCAGAAATAACCAGAAAAAATGACCATTCCAGGCGAACATCAGAACAAAGCTGACGAAAGTCAGCACCTGGCATAAGACAAAAACAAAATAGCGGGCGGGAAACACGGGCAGGTGACTCCTCAAGGTAAAAACCTGAATGCTTGCTTTTCTAGTTGTGTCAGGCCGCAAGCAAAAAGGGAAGGGTCAAGGCCTGCAAGTCGGCGATGAAAAGATGAATTTTTTGCAATGGTTAGCAGGAAAGTCAGTTCGAAACCGGAGTGTTCATGCGCCTGATCCTGAGACGAGGGATTACGCGGGAACCGTAGTGAACTGATCCAGCAGCCGGCCGGCCGTCCCCTTCGCACCAAGTTCCTTGGCAATAATGCCGGCAGCTCTTTCTGCTCCTGACTTGTAGTCAGAATTTTCCAAATCGTTCAATGCCTTGGCAAGGTTATCTGCGGTAAGTTTCTTCTGTTTTATCGCAGCAGGACCGGCTCCGATCCGGTGAATGCGATCCCCCCAGAACGGCTGGTCAGCGAACACGGGACAGACCAGTGAGGGCTTGCCCCAGCGGATCGCCTCATGCGTGGTTCCGGCGCCGCCGTGATGCACGATTGCAGCGCAACGTGGGAATAGCCAGCTATGTGGAGCTTTGTCGAGCAGAAGGACACGGTCGGCAAGCTCCGTGGGGAGTTTCTCCCGGAGCAGGCCGCCCCAGCCGGTCGCAAGAATCGCTCTCTGTCCGGTTTGGGACAGGGCCGCGAGCACCGTATCGGTGAGCTTTTGCGGATTTTTGCTCGGCATTGAGCCGAAGCCGAGATAGGTGGGAGCAGGCCCGGATTGCAGAAACGCCTCGAGGGCATCCGGCGGCCGATAGTCGGGGTCTGGATCTGTGAACCAGTAACCGCATGGAAGATACTCAGGCGGCCAGTCTTCCGGTGTCGGAACCAGCGCACTTGAGAATGCCTGCAGCGAGAGCGCCTTGCTTCCGTCCGGCATATGCCCGTCAATCTGTTCTTCTGGCTGATTGATTTCCGCGACGGCTTCATCCCGGAGCGATTTGACCAGGGGGCGGAGACCCGCTCGCATCAGTAGTCGGCCCAAGCCGTAGCTTTTCCGGTTCAGGTAGGACCCAAGATCTGGCACACCGAACAGGGCGATCGGAAAATCTCTGGTTGGAGCCGTAACCGGTTGAAGAGAGGTTGGAAGAGCCGGAATGTTCAGCCTTCGCGCAACAAGGGTCATGACCGTTGCTTTCAGGTTGAACAGGATGAGGTCCGGTTTTTCATCCATTCCGATCTGCCAGAGTTTTCTGGCAATTTCCTTTTGCAGGTCTATGTTCTGCCGGGCAGTCTTGATCATCCCTTTCAGGGAAAACAGGGCCTCACGGATTTCCGCGGTTTGCAAAAGTTCCTGGTAATTGATCGGAACAGGCCTTGCGCGGGCTCCAGCCGCTTCGATCATGTCTTCAAATCCTTCCCCGGTCGTCAGAACCACCTCGGCATTTCGCGCAGTCAGTTCTCGCGCAAGAGCCACGTAAGGCTGAACATCTCCGCGAGTGCCGAGGGAAGCGATCAGGACTTTGGGGCTCATGTCAGTCATCACGGTTGCCTGAAGTCGGTTTGGAATTGTGGAGACAGGAAAAACACCATCTCAGATGGCGAGTTCAAATTGGAATTGCAACCGCCATCAGAAAGCCGAAAGCGTGTCTGTGCAAGTTGCAATGGACCTGAGGCAGGCGAAAAACTGCGAGATTTGAAACAACCGCACGGATCGCCTAAGGCTTTTCGCGAGTGCTCTGATCCCAAAGGACCCCTATGCAGACGACATTCTCGCTTCGATCAAATGGAACCGGCCTTTACGAGTTTACGCCGAACGTTGCTGCATGGCTTGCTGATGAAGGTGCCGACAATGGGTTGCTGACGTTGTTTGTCAGGCATACCTCATGTTCATTGCTGATCCAGGAAAATGCTGATCCGGATGTTCAGCTGGACTTGCGTGCATTTTTTGAAAGGTTGGTCCCGTCAGCGGATCATCCCTCGATGAGCTATCTAATTCATACTTACGAAGGGCCGGATGATATGCCCGCCCATATCAAATCGGCTCTGCTGCCGGTTTCTCTTTCGATTCCGGTCTCAAACGGCCAGATGGTGCTTGGCACCTGGCAGGGGATCTATCTGGTCGAACATCGCTCAAGACCCCATCACCGACAGGTGGCTGCACATTTTCTAAGCGACCGATAGCCCGAAGCTCTCACCCTGAAACACAATTCGAAACTTTGAATTGTTGTCTTCAATCGAGGAGGCGGGAGCCTACTTCCGTAACGCCGGCAAGCCGACACCGGTGCTGTCGAAACCGCCGTCTGATGCGACGACCTGGCCGGTCACATAACTTGCTTGGTCTGAACACAGGAAGGCGATCACCTCGGCAATTTCCGTCTCGGTACCGTATCTGTTGAGCGGGATGGCGTCGTGGTAGGCGTCGATGATTTCCTGGCTGTGCACCGATTTTGCCATGTTCGTCCAGACGGGGCCAGGGCAGACGCAATTGGCACGTATGCCGTGTTCGCCGAGTTCGGCAGCCTGTTGTTTCGTCAATTGAATGACGGCGGCCTTGGACGTCCCATAGGCGACCCTCAGGGTTGAAGCCCGTAGCCCGGAGATGGAACCGATATTGACGATGGAACCGCGCGTCTCTCTCAGCGCTGGAAGTGCAGCCTGGGAGACCAGAAAGATACCATCCAGATTTGTAGCCATCACGCGTCGCCACAAAGCAAAATCCGTTTCTTCGATCGGTCCGAATTCTGCAACGCCGGCGTTGTTCACCACCGCATCCAGTCTGCCGAATTTCGAAAGAATGGCGGGGAGGGTTTCTTCCACCTGTTCGGCGATTGATACGTCACAGACAAAGGGGGCAGCTTCTTCCAGCCCTTCAGTTGCCGTGGACAAACCGGCGCTGTCTCGATCCAGCATGGCAACCTGCCACCCGCGTTCAAGCATCAGCTTGGATGTCGCAAGACCGATGCCTCTGGCCGCGCCGGTGATGAGGGCAACTTTTTGAGTCATATTTCACCAATCAAATTGAGAACACACGCAATTCAGCGTTATGGGACCGAGCCACGCTAGCAGCCCGGACAGGCAATCTCAACGACAGGAAAACTCCATTCCCTGTACGTCGACTCAGGGCGCCTCAACATCGTCTTCCACATTTCTAATCGCTTGGTCATTTATGGAAGGATCTCCGGTCTCAAGATCGAATTTGGACGAAAAGATCTTGATAAGTATTTGACCGCGTTGCGTCACATTCCTGGAATGTAGGCGTCGAGTGCTGTACCCTATCCTTTTTCGAGGGGGGGGTGATGCGCGGCGTTTTACTCTTTGTCTTTGCCCTGTTTTGCACGAGCGCATGCCTTGGCTCGGAGACGGAAAGAGTTGCTCTTGTCGTTGGCAACGCAAGTTACGAAAACGTCTCGAATCTGACCAACCCGACACATGATGCGGAAAAGGTCGCATTGGCACTGGAGCGGCTTGGCTTCAGGGTGATCGTCGGCATCAATCTGAACCATGCCGGTTTTGTCGAGAAGATAAAGCAGTTCTCGCGCTCGATGAGAGGTGCGAAGATTGCCCTTTTTTACTACGCCGGACACGGGTTGCAGGTGAGGGGGCAAAACTATCTGGCGCCGATCGACACCAGGCTGAAGGACGAGGCAGATCTGGAGTTTGGCACGGTCCGCTTGCAGGCAATTATTTCGCAAATGGAAAGAGAACAGCGCACGAGCATCATCCTTCTCGACGCTTGCCGGGATAATCCGTTGACCAGAGATCTGGCCGGCTCGATGGGGACGCGCTCAACGGCTATCGGAAGAGGGCTGGCACCGGTTGAAACCGGAATTGGAACGCTGATTGCCTATTCGACACAGCCTGGAAACGTTGCCTATGACGGAACTGATGTTCACAGCCCCTTTACAGGTGCACTGCTCAGATACATCGAAACACCTGGTGAAGATATTGCAGTCATTTTGCGCAGGGTGAGGCGCGACGTCCTGCGCGAAACCAAGGGCGTTCAGGTGCCCTGGAGCAATTCCTCGCTGACCGGCCCGGTGGTCCTGTCAGTTCGCGAAACACCAAAGAAGCCCGTTGTCGACACCATCGAACTCGCCTACTGGGAAAGTATTCGCGACAGCGCCAACCTGGAATATTTCAAGACCTATCTCAACAGATATCCGGATGGAAACTTTTCCGACCTTGCCCGGTTGAAGATTTCCGAGCGGCAGCGTGACACGTCACGCACAAACGATGTGAGCGAACCGGCTTCTTCTGCACAAAAAGTACCTGACACGGGAGAGTTTTCCGGAGTTGAAGCTGCGACCGAATTCTACATGATTGAGAAAGAGGCCGCCGAAACCTTTGATCAGGAGAAACAGGAACCGGTTGAACTTGCGGCCCTCAATCCGTCTGACAGCCGGGAAAAAATTGAGGAGTTGTCCGGACAAGCGCTCGCGCGGTCGATTCAAACCGAACTGAACAGGGTTGGCTGCAGCGTTGGGACAGCCGATGGCGTTTGGGGCAAGAACAGCAGAAACGGTTTGAGGCGATTTTCGATCTATGCGAAAGCCGGACTTCAGGCACTTGAGCCGGACCTGAAGGTTCTGGAGATGCTCAAAGACAAAAGCTTCCGGGTCTGTCCGTTGGATTGCCCGGCTGGCTATGTTGAAACAGCGAACAAATGCTACAAGAAAACGGGACCACGTACGACCAAGAGCAAGCCTCACAGGACCAAGTACGGAAAGTGTGTCTCGGACCACCGTTGGTACACCAGTTACCTCAAGGAATGCGAATAGCTCGCAGCTTTGACAAGGCTTCTTTTACCGGGTTGCGGAGAAGTCTCCGGAGACAAGTCCCTACATCGAGACGCAGACCCTGATCGCACCGGCATTATCCCAAAGCGCAATGTCCTTGTCGTTGATGCGAAAGGCGTAAGCACCAGCAGGATCACGGCTGTTGATTGCGAGGGCGGCAAATTCGGCAAAGGGGACAATCCGTCCCGCCTGGTCCCGAACGAGCATTTCTCCGAACGCATAGGACTGATCGAATTTGTAACCGTAGAGCGGGCCGAGATTCCGGGCATCCCGTCCGGAATACCCCCGTGGCCCGACGGGTTTATACAGTCCTGATATGACGCTCCAACCACCGGAAAAACTGACTTTCCGGATTTTTCCGTCGGGGAGGACGAGCCTTTGCCAGCCTTTCTTTGATTGAACGTCCACGCAATGATCGACTGCAACGGCAGCGGTGGACCAAAGACAGCAAAATATCACAGAAAACGGCAGAAAACGCATGATTGGATCCGTTAAATTACCTAACGGAATTTGGCCGGTAACGGGACCAAAGGTCAAGTTGTTGCGTTAAATTGCCTTTTGCCTCACGCAAGGCTCACGCATTCTTGGCTTGCAAGTATGGGGACGTCGCCCCACATCCTATGGTGAACGATGAGGGTCGTTCCTCCCCTGACTTGTGCCGGGCTTCAAGGAAAGCTCGGCACTTTCTTTTTGAGTTTACGGGGAAAACCGCAGCAGAAATTTGAATTCCTGCACGCGATTGTTAGTCAGCATTGGTTTCTTGGTCCCAATGCGTTATCTACGTCCGGGCCGCTTGAACGCGGCACAGGGCGGAAAAACTGGATATGTCAGCCGTGACCGGACTTTTTCCGGCAGCTGCGATCTAAAGGAGGGCGGCCCGCGCCGTCGGACGGGGACGACGCGGGCTCTAACACCGGCCTGAAAAGGAGGGGCTCAGGACGCGGTGTTTGCCGCAGCCGCCAGAAGAGCGGCAATCTGATCTTTGAGATGAAGTCGCTTCTTTTTCAGGTCTTCCAACACTTCATCTGCTGCCGGCTCCACATTGGTTTCGATACGGTGCACTTCACGATTGATCGTGTGGTATTCGTCCGCAAGGCGGGAAAAATGCGCGTCGCCGGCTTTCAACGCGCGCAGTGTTTCAATTGCCTCCGGGAATTCTTCGTGCAGTTCGTGCGGAACGTGGCTCATTCTTGCCTCCTTTTGAGATCCACAAAGTGCAACCTCACGAATTTGGGCACCTTGAGAAATATCAATTGGAACAGCTTTTATGACGGTGAGATCCACGACTTCGGAAGGAGGGCGATTTTTCGGCCAATTACGGATTTCGAGGCCCGGTCGGGCGTTTGCGGTGCACGGTGCTTTCACCCCCTGAAACGGGAAGAGGTCGCCTTCATTCGTGAAAGACGACCTCTGAGCCACGTGCACATGTATTTAATCTGTTACTTTCATAGATAAAATAGATTCTATATTTCGTGTAAAGACCTTCGGAGCAATATAGTCTGATTTTTAATGTGGGTTACGTCAACGGAAGCATTTTAAACTCTGTTTGCTCAGTTGTTTATTGTTTTTGTTGAGATTTGTTGCTTTTCGGGAAAAAGTTTCTTCTTGGCATCAAGGTTGCGTATCGGCGCCATCTGGTATCGAAACGGCAATTGAGTGCGGTTCGAAAGCGACTGTCGCTCTTAAGAGAGACCAGCAGGGCAGGTTCCCAAACGGACAATCAAGGGAAGGGGAGGCATAGGAGCTGTGAGCCGGTTGGGACAGGATGATGTCAGTATTGCGAAACGCAGGCGAGAGCCGGGCTGAATTTCGTGAACGAATTCGAATGTTTATAATTCGCTGATACAGAAAGTCTCCTGACAGCAGGCTGTCAGGAGTTGGTTGTTATGGTGATGCTCATCACAGCAATCCAGGAGACTTTCAATGACATTCGCTCCCGATCACTTCACAGTCTGGATGGAGATTCCCGTTTCGGACCTGGACAAGGCGATCAGTTTTTATAACGACGTTTTCAAAACGGAGCTCAAGCTTGTCACCGATATGGGACCAAATCACTTCGCAATGTTTCCGACAAAGGATCCGAACGGCATCGCCGGACATTTGTATCCGGGCAAACCGGCTGAAAAAGGGACAGGACCGACCGTCCATATTGCCTGTCCCGACAGCCTCGAAGAAACAATGGAACGGTTCGCCAGGGCCGGAGGCGAGGTCGTATCCGATCCTGTGCCTATTCCCGCTGGCCGGTTCGCCTATGGTGTTGATCCGGACGGCAACTCGATCGGGATGTTTTCTCCCAACTAGGGAGCAGTTAGGATGCTTTCTCCGTGAGGAGATTGCTACATGAGACGTGCCGACCGCCTTTTTCAAATCGTGCAGTATTTGCGCGGCGGCCGGCTTGTCCGGGCTCGTCAGCTGTCTGAATGGCTGGAAGTATCCGAACGAACCATCTACCGCGACGTAGCCGATCTGCAGGCCTCCGGCGTCCCGATCGAGGGGGCTGCGGGTGTCGGTTACATCATGCGCGATGGGTACGAGTTGCCGCCTCTCATGTTTACGCGCGACGAAATCGTGGCCTTACTCGCCGGAGCGCGGCTGATCCGCGCTTGGGGCGGTGCCGCAATGGCCCGCGCGGCTGAAGAGGCGATGATCAAGATCGATGCCGTCATGCCGGAGAAAATGCGGATCCGGCAGAACGAAGTCGAGATCCACGCATTCGCACCTGAAATGACACCGCAGATCAGGGGGCACATCGATTTTCTCGAAGCGGCAGCGGATGCGCGTAAACGATTGTCGATCGCCTATTGTGATGGCAAGGGCGATGCATCGCAGCGAGTGATCCGCCCGCTTGGGCTGTGGTTCTGGGGCAAGGTATGGACACTGGTCGCCTGGTGTGAGCTGCGTCAGGACTTTCGGATGTTCCGCCTGGACAGGATTTCAGAAGTTCGCGAAACCGGCGACAGGTTCCATGCCGAACCAGGTAAAACGCTCAAGGATTTTTACCGGCAGATGGAACACAACGAAGACGGAAAGTCGGGCGCTTAAGTGCCCGGTCTTTTCTCTAGCCGGCTGGGTCGTCTCAGATGGTCGTGGGAATGTTCATCGGTGTGACGATCTGAATGTCGCTCTCAGAGGTGAGAGGCGGATCCTCTATCCCGTGATAAGCAAGAATGTGCCGGAAGGCGGCTCGCATATCAGCGCGCAGGTCGTGATGCAGCACAAATGTCAGCCGGTTGCCACGCAACAGGTCCAGATTGTCTTCATCAAGGTCATGGGCAATGAAAACGGAAGGTCGGTGGCCGGCATCGTCCAACGCTTTCAGGATGGCCATGTTTCCGCCGCCCATCGAGTAGACACCTGCAATCTCCGTGCCGGCGCGTGCCCTTTCGCCGACTTCAAGACCTGTATTCGGATTCAACCCTCCGCCGCCGCTCGCGTCGATGAGCTCTAGGTTCGGCCTGTGCCGCAAAAGTTCGGACTTGAAGGCCTGGAAACGGTCCTCTTCTCCCTGAAACGCATGTTGGCTGAGCGTTGTGAGAACGGCCATGCCTCCTGAAGTCAGAAACTTTGCCATCAAATAGGCCGCGGTTTGACCAGCTTGGGCATTGTTCAATCCGGCATAGGCGAGGCGGCCCGAACCAGGGATATCCGTGAAGACAGTCAGGACTGGAATGTTCTTCGCAGTCAATTCTGCTATGGCCTGCCGTGTTTCGGGGGTGTCACGGGCTTTCAGGCAAATTCCCTGCGAGCCGCGCTTCCTGATCCTTTCAAGGATGGCAACACAGTCATTTGCTGTCATGGTTTGAGCCACGGTAAAACGCGGACGGATCGAGGCAGGACGAAAGTCGGCGAGGATTTCATCGACTGCGTGCCTGATTTCCCGAACGAAGCGGGTCGGCGCTTCCACGACGATGTCAATGAAAATGCGCCTTCCTTTTGCGGCAAGCTGACTCTCCTGTCGTGTCAGTTCGTCGATGGCGTCCTTTACGCGACGTTTCGTCTGGGGGCTGACATGAGCACGATTGTTCAGCACACGATCGACTGTTGCTGTGCTCATGCCTGCCTGCAGGGCAATTTCCTTGACCGGGAACCGATGTGTCATTTGATGGATTCTTGATGGATTTCCAAGTCGGCCGCAAGCCTGTTTCTGGTATTCTTGGGCCGAATTTGACGTTGGGAGGAACATATGGATCGTCAGATAGAATTGGACGGCTATTTTGATACGGCGCGCTGCGACATTGAAGACTTCAAGCGGTTGGTGGATCGCAATTTAAATGAAGGCGACGTTCCCCATGCGGAACGGATTGAAGCCAACATTCCGGTCTACCGGGTCGACCAGTTGGCTTCAGTCCTTCAAGGACAGGAAAGCCGCCGTCGTTTGATGGCGGAATGGGCACGGGTGCTGAAGGATTTGTCCGGCGTGCTCGTCCTGAAAAACGCTTACCTGGACACGGCTCCACTCGATGCTGCCACGCAGATTTACAATCGGATTATCGAGGACGAGAAAGCGTCTACGGGTGGTGGTGCAGACCATTTTGCGGCTGCCGGTGCCAATGACAGGATCTGGAACTCCCTGCAGAAACTCTGCCTGAGGGCACCGGAGGTCTTTGCGGACTGTTTTGCAAACACCGCCATAGACACGGTGTGCGAAGCCTGGCTCGGACCGAATTACCAGTTGACCGCGCAGATCAACCTGGTCCGCCCCGGTGGTGCGGCTCAACAGGCTCACAGGGACTATCATCTCGGTTTTCAAACTGCGGAGACCAGCGCAAGGTATCCAGCCCACGTTCATGACCTGTCAGCTGTCATGACTTTGCAGGGAGCGGTCGCTCACACCGATATGCCGGTGATCAGCGGTCCGACGAAGTTGCTGCCATTTTCACAGCTGTACCGGCCCGGTTACATGGCTTACCGCCTGGATGAATTCAAAGAGTTTTTCGAAACCGCTTATGTGCAACTGCCTCTGAAGAAGGGGGATGCGGTCTTTTTCAACCCGGCGCTGTTCCATGCGGCAGGTGCCAACACCAGCGAAAACATACAGCGCATGGCAAACCTTCTGCAGGTGTCATCTGCCTTTGGCCGGGCAATGGAAGCGATAGACAGACAGGCAATGAGCCTTGCGCTTTATCCGGTGCTGCGGGAAAAGGCTGCGTCGGACCAACTTGGGACTGCTGAAATAGAGGCGGCTGTCTCAGCCTGCGCTGAGGGCTACTCTTTCCCGACCAATCTGGACAGGGACCCGCCGGTCGGTGGTCTGGCACCTGAAACGCAGAAGCAGCTTTTCCTCAAAGCACTCGGCGAAAACATGTCTGTCGGGGAGTTTTCGCAGGCTTTGATCGAACAGGCGGCAAGGCGCAAAGCGTAAGCAGCACCTGACACTATCTCAGCGCGGCATAGCCGCTGCCGTAGATTTCCCGTAACAGTTTGCGTTTGATGGCCCGGGCGTAGTCGTCGTAGTCAGCGGCGATTTCGACAAAGGCACCCGGGCCTCTGATCACAAAGCTCTCGTAGTAGCGCGCGGGAATGGTGTTCGGTCCGGCGATGACCAGACCGTTTACGGTAATGCCCTGGAAGTCAAAGGCCTTGTAGGCACTTTCCGGGCCGAAGCCATCGTTGTTGATACCGTCTCCGGCCACGTCGATGACCTTGCGCGCGCAAGGCCTCGGAGCTTGTCTCATCTGCACTGAAGCGTATCCAAGAGCGTAGCCGATAGCAGTTGGAAATTCAGTGAAGCCCCTGGGAGTTCTTCTCAAGGTTTCGGCGGCAGCTTCCGCACTCGCGCCGTCATTCAGATACTGCCAGTTCAACTGTTGAAGCTGCTGGTAGCGCCCGCTCCATTCGAAACTGTTGATCCAGATACCTCCAACCGCCTCGATGGCTTGAACCACATCGGAGTCGCTCAGGGCGTCAGCCAATCCGTTCAGTTGCAGGTGGTGCTCACGCGCATCAACGCTCGCGGAGCCATCCATCGCCAGCACCAGGGCAAGGGAGCAGGCAGGCGCTGTACTCGCGCCGACGCAGATTGCTGCAGTCGACGCCAGGATCGTCAGTCCGAAGCGAACAGCGGCAATTCTCTTGTTTCCCCGTTTCTGATGCTGATCTTTCATACACAAGGTCTCACCAATCCTTCGACAGTTTACCAAGTCTTTTCGCAGGGCGCCGGAAATTGCGGATCCATAACAATGCGCTGGAAGTAAACCTAAACGACTGGTTCAGCTTGCGTTCAGGTGAAATTGACTACACCTTGCGCACTAATTCGTGAGCAGAACCGGAATCGGACACGTGAAACAGATTTTTGCCTTTTTGATCCTGACGTTCCTGGCCGTATTGCCGGCCGAGGCCGCTTGCCTGTCGCAAGCTCAGGCCCGCGAGGCCGTGGCAAGCGGCAGGGCGGCCCCCCTGGGGTCGGTCGCAGGACGCGCCGGAGGCGAAATCGTCAAGGCTCAGCTTTGCCAGCAAGGCGGCGGCTATGTCTACGTCCTGTCGGTTCTGAAAGGCGGCAAGGTGACCACGGTCACAGTTCCGGCCAACAGGTAGCTGCTAGAACCGTCTCTCATCGGTCTGGCAGCCTACGGGATGCCAGAACTCCCAGCTAATGAAACAAGAAGTCAGAATTCATGCGCATCCTTGTTGTTGAAGACGATACCGACCTGAATCGCCAGCTGGTAACCGCCCTGGAAGAAGCAGGATACGTTGTCGATAGCGCGACCGACGGTGAAGAGGGGCATTTTCTTGGCGATACTGAACCGTATGACGCCGTCGTTCTTGACCTCGGTCTTCCCACGCTTGACGGTTTGTCGGTTCTGGAGAACTGGCGCCGGGACGGGCGCACGATGCCTGTCCTCATCTTGACGGCCCGTGATCGCTGGTCGGACAAGGTCGCGGGCATTGATGCCGGCGCGGACGATTACGTTGCCAAGCCCTTTCACATGGAAGAAGTGCTTGCCCGCGTGCGGGCTCTTGTGCGCCGTGCCGCAGGTCATGCGTCCAACGAGTTGACCTGCGGTCCGATACGCCTGGATCTGCGAGCCGGCCGGGTGACGGTCGACGGCAGCCCGATCAAGCTGACCTCGCACGAATACCGGCTTTTGTCCTACCTCCTTCATCATCAGGGCAAGGTGATTTCCAGAACCGAGCTGACGGAACACCTCTATGATCAGGATTTTGACAGGGACTCGAACACTGTTGAGGTTTTTGTCGGACGGCTGCGCAAGAAGATCGGCTCTGACATGATCGAAACCATCCGAGGTCTCGGCTATCGGCTTGGAGCTGCTGGTGACGAGTGAGGCCAAGCCAGCCGAAGGAGGGCATCTGGCTGCCAAGCCACAGCGATCACTCGCCTCGCGACTTGTCATTGTTGCTGCCGTCTGGTCCGCAATCGCGCTTGCCCTTGCAGGTGTCTTCCTGGTCGGCCTCTATGAAAGAGCAAGTGAACGGGCATTCGATGCTCAGCTCGAGGTGCATATCAAGGCATTGATTTCGGGCATGCTGGAGACAAGCGCCAATGAGGGCAGGGCAACTCAGACCGTCACCGCACCGACCTATCGCGGTGACCCGCGCTTTTCATTGCCGCTTTCCGGTTGGTATTGGACGGTTCGCCGTGCAGACAGTCCTCAGATTCTCTATTCGTCCGAATCGCTGCTTGGCGATCCGTTGAACGCTCCTCCGATCGGTGACGAAGAAGTTGCCGCAGGATATAGCACGGGCCCGACAGGAGACGAAATCAGGGTTTTGCAACAGCGAATTTTTCTCGGAGACGTTCCGTATGTCATTGCTGTCGGTGCAGCGACCGCCAGTTTTTGGGCCGACATTTCGGAGTTTGCTCGTCTTGTGACCTTGACGTTGTGCATCGTCGGAGCCGGTTTGATCCTGGCAATTTTCCTTCAGGTTCGCATCGGCTTGAAGCCGCTCACCCGGCTACGGGCGTCGCTCTCCGCGGTTCGGCAGGGAGAGGCAGAACGGATCGATGAGGCTTTGCCCAGGGAAATCGCACCGCTTGCCGTTGAACTGAATGCCTTGATCGTCTCCAACAGGGAAATCGTCGAGCGGGCCCGCACCCATGTTGGTAATCTTGCACATGGGCTGAAAACACCGCTTTCCGTCATTTCCAACGAAGCCAGGGCATCAGGCGGTCCGCTCGCCGACAAGGTTTCGGAACAGGCTGAGGTGATGTCAACGCAGATCCAGCACCATCTGGAACGAGCAAGAATGGCTGCGCAGCGTCGGGTCATCGGCGTTTCCTGCGAAACGGAACCGGTGCTCTCGCGTCTCATTCGGGCAATGGGCAAGATCTATCAGGACAAGGGCGTTCTTGTGGATTTTGACCAGAGTGTCCCGATCAGGTTTAGGGGTGAGGGGCAGGACCTGGAGGAGATGAGCGGCAATCTGATCGACAATGCCTGCAAGTGGGCGGCATCCAGAGTCCAGGTGGACGTCGCTCCTTTGAACGATCCGGCAACGAATCGGGACATGTTCGCAGTCATCGTTGAAGATGATGGTCCGGGATTGACGCGCGAGCAGCGAGCGGAGGCGATAAAACGCGGCCGGCGGCTGGATGAGACGGTTCCCGGAACGGGTCTGGGTCTGTCTATCGTGGCCGATCTTGCGGCTCTTTACGGTGGTTCATTCGAGCTTGATGGATCGGAATTAGGGGGCTTGAAAGCAACATTGACCTTACCTGCGTTGACGCGTGAATAGGGCGATCGACGGCGGCGAGCTGCAAAATTTGAACGGACTGTGAAGGAGTGTGACGAATATCACAGGCGAAAAGTCTGGACTGTGGCCAAGTTCGGCCACAAATGGAAAATATCACTGATTCTGTTACCGGCTCAGGCCGGTTTTCACGCCCTTGGGAGCCTCCACGCATGCGTTTGCGCACTGCCACATGTCTTGCTCTTGCCGCGGTTTTGTCCGGGTGTTCACTAACGTCTGGTCCCAACGAGGCCGGAGCGTGGGGATCTTTTTTTGGTGATCCAGGCACCAATGTGACGGAATCGGAGGCAACAACGGCCATTTCCGTCCTTGTGAACAACGAGTTTGGCAACGCGCTGGACCCTTCCGACCGGAAGGCCGCCGAGGATGCACAGAACAGGGCGCTTAAGGCGCGGGGTGTCGGGGTTTCCGTCGCCTGGCAGAACGAGCGCACAGGGCGAAGCGGTCAGGTCCGGCCGGGGCCGGTCTACTCGGTCAACGACACGAGCTGCCGTGAGTTCACACATGAAATGGTGCTTCAGGGTCGTACCTTGCAGGCGCGCGGGACAGCCTGTGAAACCGATCGCGGCAGTTGGCAGGTGATCGGATAAGTCGAACGGCCGGTTTTTACGGTTTTTGGGCCCTCTAATCCCTAAGTTTATTCTCAACACTTGCTTAAGTCTTGTAGCGGTATCATCGCACGGATATGGATTGCGATGTTGACGCCCTGAATGAGCTACTCCGATCAGCTTGAGACCAAATTGAAGACCTATCTGAGCAGTCTCAGCCCTAAAGCGGTTGCGGCCCTGGTCCGCAATTTGGAAAAAGCCAAGGCGCAGAAAGACAAGGATCCACACCTCAATTTCATTCTGACCGCCGCGGTGACGTTGTTGCGCAAGCCGCAAACCGGTACCCTCGACCTGCCGGGCGGGGAGCACAGGCGCGGTCAGATCCAGCGCTTGTTTTTTTCCCCGCTGGAAGACTTTCTGATCAATGAAACCCTGCCGAACCGTCAGGAAGGACGCATCAACCGGGCGGTTCTTGACCGTGTCTGGGCCTGGTTGAGCCGGGATGTGATTCCCGGCGATGTTCAAATGGTCCTGGAACAGGCCGGAAACTCCGCAGTAAGCGGTGAAAGAATTGACGCGCTCGTTCAGGCTCTGCGCACAAGGTCCGTCGATGCCGTCGGCGAAACATTACGAAAGAGCGAAGTCTCCGAGAAGCAGCGTCGCCGAATCGGTATCGAGCTTGGCGGCGAGCGCGGTATTGCAGAACTCCTCGACATTCAGAAGGTTTTCGCCGCCGAACGTTGGTTGATGCCGTTCCTTCAGAACATTCCAGACCGCGTGAATGAACACAGGCTGAAGCAGGATCTGGACGTATTGCGGCTGGTGGACAAGTGTTCAGCGCGCTTTCCCGATCATGTTCCGGTAATCGCGGCTGCGCTCGTTGAACGGGCTGAAACTCCATCAGCCCTTTGCGCCTTCGCCGGCCGGCTGGCTGGTGATGAAGATCCGAAAGTCATTGCCAATTCACCGTTCGCACCCTTTGTTGACGTCGTGATGAGCGAGGCCGAAAGACTTCAGATCCTCGCCCTGGATCATCGGAACAACAATCCGGATCCGGTCGCGTTTTCCCAGGCGCTGGGCGAATATCATGCCCTGGTGCGCGGCGTCGAGCGGGACATGGACCTGTCGTTGAGCGGTAAATGGCACAAGCGTTTGTCCGAGACCAAACGCAACATTTCCAGTGAAGTGACCCGGGAACTGAACAACGCCCATGGTGCGATCCGGCGCGCGCTTCAGGTGCCGAAATTCGACAAGAACGGTGTTTTGCGTGTTGACCAGGCTGCTATCGACGAGTCTGTTCGAATTCTTCGGGTGGTCACAATGTCACGCAACGCCTCGGAGACCCTGGCGGTTAACGACGTTGGCAAACGGACGCGGCAGGCGGTGGAACAAACGCTTGAAATTGTCACAAGATCGCTGATCACCGATCTTGGCAAGGCACGAGGTCAACAGCTGGAAGCTCAGCTGGCTGCTGCAGATGCGGCAATCATGTTATCTGAGATTTATTTTGGTTCCGAATACGCCGCACAATTGCGTCGGAGCCGTCAATCGGCGGTTTCCAAGGCCAAGAACGGTGGGGGAGACCAGACTCCCAACCCAGAACGCAAGCTCGTTGCAAGCGCACTTTCGCGTCGATAACCTCCGTTTTTTTTGGTTGCATGGACGCGACCATTGCTATTGACCAAACTCAATGTGAATTCCGCGACTGCCGGTCACACTGTAACAGTCTTGCAATTGCCCCGATTGAACTGTCTATAGTGCCGCCATGGTTTTCTGGATCTTAATCGCTGTAATGACAGGGGTAGCGGCCCTGTCGGTGCTCGTTCCGTTGTCACGGACGAAACGTTCACCTTTGTCTTCCGCAGCAAATGCTGATGAAGGCGTTTATCGTGAACAGCTTGAAGCGATCGACAGCGAGCTGAAACGCGGCCTGATCGAACCCGAAGCTGCAGAAGCCGCTCGAACCGAAGTCGCCCGGCGACTTCTGGCGGCGCATGAGAAAAACACCGGCAAAACCGAAGCCGGTGCTCAGGGAGCCCGGTTGAGGCTGGCACAGGTACTGGCCTTGCTGGCACTTCCGGTCATGGCTTTGGGAATTTACATGGCCCTCGGCTCGCCCGATCAACCGGACCAACCACTCACCGCCCGCTTGAATGCACCGGCAGAAGAGCAATCCGTTGACGTGCTGGTTGCTCGTGTCGAGCGCCATCTGTCGGAAAATCCGGAAGACGGCCAGGGTTGGGCGATAATCGCACCGGTCTATCTGACGATAGGCCAGCCGGAGGCTTCCGCACGGGCCTACGCCAACGCAATTCGCCTTCTCGGTGCTCAGGCGGACTGGCTGACCGATATGGGCGAGGCCATGACGATGGCCAACCAGGGACTGGTTTCGGCCGAAGCTCGAGAAGCTTTTCAGCGGGCCGTCACCATGGAACCTTCAGCTGTCAAACCGAGATTTTTCCTCGCAATCGCACTTGGCCAGGAGGGGGACAAGGATGCAGCGATCAAGGCGTGGGAAAACCTGCTGAAGGGGGCGGATGAATCCGCAGCCTGGGTGGGAGTGGCCCGGCAACATCTTGCAAAGTTGCAGGGAACGAACCCGTTGATCGCCGCGCTTGGCGGTCCTTCCAGTCAAGACATTGCCGCTGCCGAGGAAATGAATGCCGATGATCGGCAGGCAATGATCAGCGGAATGGTAAGCGGTCTGGCGGAGCGGCTCGGGAGCGAAGGGGGAACTCCCGAGGAGTGGAACCGCCTGATTCGTGCCTACATGGTCCTGGGCGAGAAGCAGAAGGCTGAAAGCGCGCTGGAAAGTGCGCAGGCAGCTTATGCGGATAAGCCTGAGCAATTGTCTCTGATCAAGGACGCAGCCAGCCAGCTCGGGTTATCAGGGTCTTAGATAGCAAACCGTACGCGGGTTGCCTGCGTACGCAGCCACAAGAAGACTTCGGACGGAACAAAATGACTCGCAAACAAAGAAGGTTGACCCTCATCGGATCAGCAGGCGCAGTACTCGCTGTTGCACTTGGATTGATCCTGTTTGCCCTGAACGATCAAATCGTCTTTTTCCAAAGCCCGACGGACATCACGCAAAGCACGATTCCTTCCGGTCAACGCATCAGACTTGGCGGACTGGTTGAAGAAGGATCCGTTGTCAGGTCCGACAATGCCGAGGTGAGCTTCCGGGTGACCGACATGGCGAATGCTGTGTCGGTGACCTATAAAGGGATCTTGCCGGACCTCTTCAGAGAAGGTCAGGGTGTGGTCACCGAAGGAATCATTGACGCCGACGGCGTCTTTGTTGCCGACAGCGTGCTGGCCAAGCACGACGAAAACTACGTTCCCAAGGAAGTCGCAGAGGCTCTGAAGGAACAGGGCCACTGGCAAGGCGGCGAGGGTGACGCCCAGTAGCGGCGTTGATCAATTGAAACAGGACGCGAACCTCCAATGATAGTCGAATTCGGACACTACGCGCTGGTTCTGGCATTAGCCCTGACGCTTGTGCAATCAGTGCTGCCGCTCTGGGGAGCTCTTTCGGGTGACAGCCGTCTGATGGCAGTGGCTCCACCAGTATCGGTCATGCTCTTCCTGCTTGTTCTGGTCTCGTTCGTGGTTTTGACGGCCGCGTATCTGAACTCGGACTTTTCCGTCCTGAACGTTCTGGAAAACTCGCACTCCGCGAAGCCGCTGCTTTACAAGTTCACTGGTGTCTGGGGCAACCACGAAGGCTCCATGATGCTCTGGATCCTGATACTGGTGTTCTTCGGCGCATTGGTTGGCATGTTCGGACGAAACCTGCCGGCAGACCTGCGCGCCGCGACCCTGTCGGTTCAAGCCTGGGTCTCGGCGGGTTTCCTTCTGTTCCTGCTGGTAACGTCCAATCCATTTGTGCGCGTGGCAAATCCGCCGTTGGAAGGGGCAGACCTCAACCCGATCCTTCAGGATGTGGGCCTGGCGATCCATCCACCGTTGCTTTACATCGGTTATGTCGGGTTCTCGATCACCTTTTCCTTTGCCGTCGCTGCACTCATTCTGGGCAGGCTTGACGCCGCCTGGGCCCGGTGGGTTCGCCCCTGGACCCTTCTGGCCTGGAGCTTCCTGACCCTTGGCATCGCCATGGGCTCCTACTGGGCTTACTACGAACTCGGCTGGGGTGGCTGGTGGTTCTGGGATCCGGTCGAAAACGCGAGCTTCATGCCCTGGTTGGCCGGGACGGCGCTGCTGCATTCGGCGATCGTCATGGAAAAGCGCGAAGCCCTGAAGGTCTGGACGGTTCTGCTGGCGATCTTCACCTTCTCGCTGTCGCTTCTCGGAACCTTCCTCGTTCGTTCAGGCGTGCTGACCTCGGTTCACGCCTTTGCAACGGATCCTGCGCGTGGTGTGTTCATCCTCGCTCTCTTGTGCATCTTTATCGGTGGCTCGCTTTCTCTCTATGCCTGGCGGGCACCGATGTTGAAGCAGGGCGGACTTTTCGCGCCGATCAGCCGTGAAGGTGGACTGGTTCTGAACAACCTGTTCCTGACAGCGGCGACAGCTGCGGTTTTTGTCGGAACGCTCTATCCGTTGGTTCTGGATGCCGTGACAGGAGAAAAGATCTCTGTAGGCGCCCCGTTCTTCAATCTCACCTTCGGCCCGCTCATGATCCCGCTGCTGATCGCCGTTCCGTTCGGACCTGTGCTGTCCTGGAAGCGCGGCGATCTGCTTGCTGCCACCCAAAGGCTTTATGCTGCGCTCGGTCTTGCGCTGCTCATGACCCTGTTCACATTCTGGCTCTGGGGCATGGAGAAGGTGCTCGCTCCACTGGGGGTCGGACTTGCAGTCTGGGTCATGACGGGTGCTGTCGCGGAAATCTTCACGAGGGTGAAGTTCTTTGAAATCGGCCCGAAGCGCGGTTTCTCACGCCTATATGGTCTGCCCGGCTCCGCCTGGGGCACCGCGATCGCGCATTTCGGCATCGGCGTGACCGTTCTGGGCATTGTCACCGCATCCGCCTTCCAGGAAGAGCGTATCGTGACCATGCGGCCTGGAGACACAGTGGACCTTTCCGGATATGAAGTGACATTCGACGGTGCGGCACCGCGGCGCGGACCGAACTTCACCGAGGAAGTCGGACACTTTACCATCCGCCAGGCCGGCGCTTATGTGACCGAGCTTGAACCTTCAAAACGCGTCTACACAGCTCGCCAGATGCCGACGACCGAGGCCGGCATTCATACATTCGTTTTCTCGCAACTCTACCTGTCGCTGGGTGAAAGCCGTGGTGACGGCGCGGTCGATGTGCGGGTTTACTTCAAACCTCTGATCACCCTGATCTGGATAGGCAGTGTTATCATGGCATTCGGAGCGGCAGTCTCGATGGCGGACCGGCGGCTTCGGATCGGCGCGCCGAAGCCTGCTGCCAAACGCAAGGCGGTTCCGGCCGCAGCTCCCGCGGAGTAACAGATGATACGCTCATTACTGACAACGCTGGTCCTTTGTTTTGCGGTGCTTGTCTCACCGGCCAACGCCGTCACGCCGGACGAAGTTCTGGACGATCCGGCTCTTGAAGCCCGGGCGAGGGCTCTTTCGGCTGAACTGCGGTGCATGGTGTGCCAGAACCAATCGATTGACGACAGCGATGCGCCTCTCGCAAAGGATCTTCGGGTCCTGGTGCGCGAGCGTTTGGTCGCCGGTGACAGCGACAAGGAAGTGGTAGATTACCTTGTCGACCGATATGGCGAGTTCGTGTTGCTGAAGCCTCGGTTTGCCTGGCATACGATCTTCTTGTGGGCTGCTGGACCCGTCGCGCTTCTCGCTGGCTTTCTGGCGATAATCCTGGCGTTGCGCAGCCGTACGAAACGTCTTCGGCAGGCCGCGGTTCCGGGGCAGTCCAAGCTTTCCGAAGAAGAAGAGCGACGCCTTCAGGCCTTGCTTGAGGACAAGGAATAGATCCACTCGCAAGAGTCGGCCTCGACGTTTTCCGGTCGATCATCGCAAATCGGCATCACGGCTTTCACACCAAGCCGTGATTTGCACGCAAGGTCATCGTGCTTACCTCTGGCCAAGTGGTTTGAAGGCGGCAAGACTGTCACGGCAGTTCAGGTACGAGATGCTGAACTGCCGGAACTTGCCTGCGACCTGACTGGAGGGCTTGAAGATGGCGAATCGTCCACTGAAACTGGAATTTGACGGTGCCCATGGTGCCAAACTGGCTGCACGTCTCGACCTTCCCGCCGGTGAAATTCGAGCGTTTGCGTTATTTGCGCATTGTTTCACCTGCTCCAAGGACATCCCTGCTGCCCGCCATATTGCCGGAACGCTTGCAGCTGAAGGTATCGCGGTTCTCAGATTTGACTTCACTGGTCTTGGAGGCAGTGGTGGCGACTTTTCCTCAACCGGCTTTTCCTCGAACGTCGAAGACCTGAAACTGGCCGCCGATTTCCTGCGTCAGAATTACGAGGCCCCAACAATCCTGATCGGACATTCCTTGGGCGGGGCAGCGGTTCTTTCCGTTGCATCCGAAATTCCCGAAGCGCGCGCCGTCGTGACGATCGGAGCACCGGCGGATGCCGATCACGTCATTCACAACTTTAAGGGCGCTGTCGACGATATTCGTGCGCAAGGCGCCGGTGAAGTTGACCTGGCAGGCCGGACCTTCACGATCCGCAGGGAATTTCTGGACGATCTTGAAGCGCAATCCGTTCGTGACAAGGTTTCAAGGCTCGGCAAGGCACTTCTGGTCATGCATGCCCCCCTTGATGAGACGGTTGGCATTGAAAATGCCACCAACATTTTTGTCACCGCGAAGCATCCGAAAAGTTATGTGTCACTCGACAAGGCAGATCACCTGCTGAGCCGCGGTGAAGATGCCGCTTACGCCGCGCGGGTCATCACGGGTTGGGTCAGCGGTTACCTGGGCAAGCCTGACGCCGGACAGGCGACCGAGCCGAAAGACGGCGTGGAAGTCGTTGAAACGGGGCAGGGCAAGTTTCAATCGATTGTCGTCAGCGGCCAGCACCGGATGTTGGCAGACGAACCGACGGACTTTGGCGGCCTCGACAGCGGACCTTCTCCCTACGGGTACCTGTCCGCAGCGTTGGGTGCCTGCACGGTAATGACTTTGCGCATGTATGCAGATCGAAAGGGGCTGCCGGTCGAACGGATCGGTGCGCAAGTGCTCCATGGCAAGGTGCATGCGTCAGACTGCGAGGATTGTTCGGAGGATCAAAAGGCCAAAGGCGGTAGAATTGACCGGTTCGAGCGATTGATTACGCTGGATGGCGACCTTGATGCAGCAATGCGCGCGCGCATGCTTGAAATCGCCGACAAGTGTCCGGTTCACAAGACCCTGGAAGCTGGCGCTGCGGTGGTAACGCGCGAAGTGCCGGTTCAGGAATAGTGCCAGTGATGGGATTGCAGGCGGTTATGCCGCCTGCGACTGCAATGTGCTGAGCCTGATTTTCATGAAGGACAGCAGGCGCCGGGCATCCTTGTCTGAAAGAGACTTGTAGTTATCGATCCAGTTTTCGACCGTCGATTGCGGCTGCTTGTTGTGCATTGCGCGAGCCCGGCAAAGCGAAGCGTAGTCATTGTTTTCAACGCCCATTGCCCGGCAAAGGACGGCAATTCCGGTCGCGTCGTAACGGACCATGACATTGGTCACATACTTCTGCTCCAGGCCTGCCATTTCAGCGAGCAGGAAGCAGATGTCGAATAGGTTGTTCGACAGGGACAGCTTCGTAATGGCCTTGCTGAGCGAACGTTGCCCGGCACGGATCTCCTTCAAAGTTGCCTTGGCGTTTATCCGCGTTGCCTTTCGCTCCAGTTTCGAACTGGCCACAACCTTGCTTGCTTCATGGAAGAGATCGCGAACAAGCGCTTCGTTGTCCGCGCGCATCTGACGAACTTTTGCCTGCTGCTGGGCAGGCATCTGGCTGATCAGTTTTTCGTATTCGTCTTCGGTAATATCTGAACGTTCCATCAAGGCGTCGCGAATTTTGTCGTCGCGCTCGGCCAGCTTGATGAGAAGCCTGGAGCCCCAGTCGGAAAATTCCGCGCCCGAGTTTGCTGCAACCGATCGTTTGACCGGACTTTCGCCGCGTTCCAGCAGGACATCGGTGACTTTCGCCTCAAGGTGTTCACGCTTGGAGATCGCCAGCAGATGACCCTGGCCCATCGTCTTGGCCAGTTGCAGGATATCTTCGCTCTTTAGTGCGTTGGACGAAGTCAGCATCGGCCGCGCAATGTCGATTTCCTCGCGAGCGAGGGTAGAGGCCACCTTGTGCGATGTACTGTCAATCGGTGCGAGTTGCTCCGAGACCTCTTTTTTCTGTTCCGGTTCCATTGTGGGGAGCATGCTCTCCAGCACGGTGTTGAACAGAGTGATTTCTTCTGTCTGATAACTATCCGCCCCGGTCACGAACAGGTCGGTGACATGCTCAACCAGCTGGTGACGCTTTTCCGGGGTGCTCTCTTTGGCAAGACTAAGAAGGTCGTCGATCATCTAGGGTCATCCGTTTTTCCAACGTCATGATTACCCCATAGACAGTTTACAAGTGGATAAAACGCAGTCAAAAATTCAGTCTAATCTGGTTTTTATCCGTATTACTGACAATTTTAGTCAAAAGATGTTTTGGTCAATTGTCGAATGAGCTCGATCAATTGACAGAAATTATTGCAATGCGAAAAAAGTGATATCTTCTGCCCAGGTTTTCGTAGAGTTTATCTGTTCAGACGCCTTTTCCGGCACGAGGTGTCAGGCGGCTTGTTCCTGTTTGGCAGAGTGAAGTTTTGCCTTCATGAGCGCCAGAAGACGTCGCGCGTCGGTTTCGTCCAGCATGTGATAGTTGGTCAGCCATTTGCTGCCTGTGCTTTCGGGAAACTTCAGATGCTTGCAGCGTTCCTTGCAAATTGCCTGGAACTCCATGGCTTCGATCCCGGTCGCGCGGCAAACCGTTGCAATACCGGTGGCATCGAAACGAACCATCAGGTTATGGACGTATTTGCTCTCAAGGCCCGAGAAAAATGCAAGCAGGGCGACAGCGTCCAGAAGATTGTGCTCCAGGGCCAGATGGTAGATGGCTTTGTTCAAGGTTGTCTTGCCAAGGCGGATGCCCATCAGCCAGGCTTTTGGACTGATTTTTGACGGGCGTCTGACAAGCTCCGCTCCGGTTGCGATCTCACCATCTTCACGGAATAGATCTTCCAGCAACTCTTCATTGGACTTGCGCAGATGCCGGATACGGTCACCGAGTTGCTTGGGCATGTCTTTGACGAGCGTCTCAAACTCCTGCAATTCGATATCAGCGCCAAGATTGGCGGCAAGAGTGTGTTTGACTTCTTTTCCGCCTCGCTTGATCAGGATTTCAGTGACATTCTTGCTGACGTGGTCACGCTTGGCCATCGCCAGCAGGTGTCCCTGGCTTTCCGTCTGCGCTATCTTGACGAGATTGGCGTTCGTCAGGGAATGGGAGCGTTCCAGAACCGGCTGGGCAATCGGCAATTCGTCGCTTGCCATCGCGGCTGCCAGCTTGGAGGAGGTTGCTTGCACTTCCGCAAGTCGTTCGGACATTTGCTGGCGTGCATCTTTTTCAAGAGAACCATACACGCCTTCAAGCATGTTGTTCAGAAGATGAGTTTCCTCGGAGCCTGAGTCTTCACCTCTGGCAACAAGCAGGCCGGTGACATGTTCAGCCAGCTCATGTTTCTTTTCTGAAGTTGATTCCTTGGCGAGTTGAAGTAGTGCGTCAGTCATGGTGATACCTTATCACCGGAAGTCTCCCCGAATTTTCTTTACAACCAATGAAAATGAGTGCGGGAAATGTTGTGAAGCGACCGATAATTAGTTGACCCAAGGGCATCTTTACGCCATGGGTCGCACATGAGCGCTTTACCGATCCTCTATTCCTTTCGCCGCTGCCCGTATGCCATCCGGGCACGTTTGGCGATCGCTTCCAGCAGGCAGAAGGTGGAGCTGCGTGAAGTCGTTCTGAGAGACAAGGCGGCTGAATTCCTAAAGACGTCGCCATCGGCGACGGTCCCCTGCCTCAAGCTGGTGGACAACGTTCTCGATGAAAGTCTCGATGTCATGCTCTGGGCGTTGAATGCTGCCGATCCGGAGGACTGGCTGATTCCGGAAACCGGCAATCTGGAAACGATGCTCGACCTTGTCGAAGATTGCGATGGTTCTTTCAAGCGGCACCTTGATCGCTACAAGTATCACACCCGTTATGAGGGGGCTGATCGGGAACAGGAGCGTTCTGCCGCAGCCACATTCCTCTGGCAACTTGATCGTCTGCTGGAAGGGCAGCCGTGGCTCTTTGGGCAGCGTGCGTCTCTCGCCGACTTTGCGATCCTGCCCTTTGTTCGTCAGTTTGCGAATGCCGATCGAGAGTGGTTTGACGGCGAGACTTGGGGCAACTTGAAAAACTGGCTGGTTGCTTTCGAAACCTCTGTCCGCTTCCAGTCCGTGATGCCGAAATGGGAAAAGTGGCAGGACGGCAGTCATCCCGTGTTCTTTCCGGCCGACTGAGCCCGATTCCGTCGCATTTCCAATGTCGGCAATTCGCTTAACTCTGCCCAGTTGAGGAGCAGGGTTCAGCTTTGTTTAGGCAACTCGATCGTTCGAGAAACGACATTTGTTGAAAAGACAATGGCAAAAAGGCCAAACCTTACAAAATCGTAATGCCACCGACAGGCGCTCGTAAGGCGGGCGTACCTATTTTCCTCCTTGAGCCTGGAACGCGAATCCCCGTGCGCGTTCAAGAAACGGCCGCAACGAATTTTGATAGAGGAAGAAAATATGGAAAACCGTCGGACAGTCTCTCCTTTGCGGTCCCGCCGTGCCAAATTGCTGGCAGGAGTTGTCGCGCTCGGCACAGCAGGTCTTTTGACCGCGCAAACAGTCGTTCCGGGCCAGTTGGCCCAGGCCGAACCCGTCCGCGTCGATGCAGCAGCGCCGTCGGATTTCTCTGACGTTGTGCGCACCGTCAGCCCGGCTGTCGTGAGCGTTCAGGTCAAGCAGGCCGCCGAACCGCGCATGATGAACTTCCAGGGTGGTGACAATTTCCAGGAATTCTTCAAAGGTCTTCCGGAAGGCAACCCGCTGGAGCGGTTCTTCCGTGACTTTGAAGGCCGGGGCGGTGAGCAGGGACAGGACCAGCGCCGTATGCCGCGTCAATATGGTCTGTCGCAAGGATCCGGGTTCTTCATTTCCAAGGATGGTTACGTCGTAACCAATCATCATGTGATTGATCGTGGCACTGAGTTCACTGTTATCGATCAGAACGGCGATGAATATGACGCGACCCTGATTGGAGCAGATCAGCGGACCGATCTTGCTCTGCTGAAAGTGGATGCCGGTGAGGACTTCACATACGTGGATTTTGCCAAGGAAGCACCGCAGGTAGGCGAATGGACGGTTGCGATCGGTAACCCGTTCGGCCTCGGCGGCTCGGTAACAGCAGGCATCGTGTCCGCTCGCGGGCGCGATATCGGAGCTGGCCCCTACGACGATTTCATTCAGATTGACGCTCCGGTCAATCGTGGCAACTCCGGCGGCCCCGCCTTCAACATGAAGGGTGAAGTGATTGGTGTGAATGCAGCGATCTTCTCGCCGTCCGGTGGCAATGTCGGTATTGCGTTCGCAATTCCGGCTTCGACCGCGCAAGATGTCATCATGGAGCTGAAGGACGACGGAACAGTTGTTCGCGGCTGGTTAGGCGTTCAGATCCAGAACGTCACCGATGACATCGCGGAAAGCCTTGGCCTTGGTGAGGCCCGCGGCGCACTTGTCGCGGAAGCGCAGGAAAACAGCCCGGCACAGAAGGCTGGCCTGCGCTCGGGCGACACCATTCTGGCTGTCGATGGCACCAGCGTGGAAGGTCCGCGTGAGCTGTCCAAGATAGTTGCCGCCTATGATCCGGATACGTCGGTGGACATCACCATCTGGCGTGACGGTGAGGAGCAGGACGTCAGCGTGACGCTCGGCCGTCTGCAGGAGCAGGAAAAGGTCGCCGAGGTTCAGCCCCAGGTCGAGGAAGGCAAGACCAGTCTTGATGACCTTGGTCTCGTCGTAACCACCAAGGCAAAAGCGGGTCTGGAAGGTGAGGGCGTTGTTATCACCGAAATCGACCCAGATGGTCCGGCTGCCGAAAAGCGCCTGAGCACTGGTGATGTGATCCTCGAGATCGCCGGAATGAAGGTCAATGACCCGGCGGATGTAATGAAAGCGCTCGACAAGGCTGAAAAGGATGGCCGCAAGGCGGTTCTGATGCGGATCGAGAGCAACAACAACACACGGTTCGTGGCGTTGCCCATGAACCTGGCCTGATCAGGAACCGGTTCAGCAAGAGCTGGAACCTGAGCGACAAGACCGGCTTGCCCTCTGCCCCCAACCCCGACGGGCCGGTCTTGTCCCAGGGTTTTGGAGATGAACCCTGATGGTCTGGCGGCGGCGCCTCACATCCATCGCCGCCGTCAGCCATTTTCTTTTGGAGCAACTCAAGGTAAAAAGGATGTCATGTTGCGAATTCTAGTTATCGAAGACGACCCTGAGGCGGCGAGCTATCTCGTCAAGGGGTTAAGTGAATTCGGTCACACGGCCGACCACGCTGCAGACGGTCAGACCGGATTGCAGATGGCGCTTGACAGCAACTACGACATCCTGATCGTGGATCGCATGCTGCCGAAAATGGATGGACTGTCCATCATTCAGGAGCTGCGAAGGGACGGCAATCACACGCCCGTCCTCATCCTCTCCGCACTCGGCCAGGTGGACGATCGCGTCAAGGGCCTCAAGGCGGGTGGTGATGATTATCTGCCGAAACCCTTTGCCTTCACGGAATTGCAGGCACGTGTGGAAGCCCTTGCGAGACGGCCGCAATCCGCCAATCAGGTTGAGACCACTTATCAGGTCGGTGATCTGACGCTTGATCGCATGGCGCATTCCTGCCGCCGTGGGGAAACCGATATTCCACTGCAACCGCGCGAATTCCGTCTGCTTGAATATCTCATGCAGCATGCCGGTCAGGTTGTGACCCGCACCATGCTGCTGGAGAATGTATGGGAGTATCACTTCGATCCGCAGACGAACGTGATCGATGTTCACATTTCGCGCCTGCGCGGCAAGATCGACAAGGGCTTCGATACACCGCTGCTGCACACCATCCGAGGTGCCGGATACACGATCCGTGACGCGGCTCACTAGGTTTACAAGAACGACAGCATTCAAGCTGTCATTGCTTTACATCGCCGTTTTTACGGTGATGTCCGGCGTTCTGTTGGTCTATGTTTCGGAGAATACCGATCATCTGATGTCCGAGCAGGTGGTTCAGGCCGTAGACGCCGAACTCAAAGGCCTGTCGGATGTTTATGTCCGCGGAGGTGTCCGGGACCTTGTCCAGACGATCGACAGCCGCTCAAGACACCCGGACGCCAGTCTCTATCTCCTCACCGATTTTTCCGGTAATGCGCTTGTCGGCAACATCGCCCGGCTGCCGACCGTCGTACTTGAAGAAGCCGATGGCGGCCTGCGAAGGGTCCGATACACCCGTCTCGGCCAGGATACCGAAGACATAGAGCGTCAGGCCATGGTGCGCACGTTCGAACTGCGTGGCGGCTTCCGCCTGCTCGTCGGCAGGGACCTTGGAGAGCAGCTGCATTTCGCCAATCTCTTGGGCAACGCTCTTCGCTTGTGGCTTGTTGTCGTTGTTGTGATGGCGGCAATTACCTGGCTGTTCGTCAGCCGCCGGGTCATGAAGCGCATCGACGATATATCGGCAACGAGCCGGATGATCATGAATGGCGACCTGTCGGAACGTCTGACCATTGCCGGCAATAATGACGAGTTCGATCGGCTGGCGGTCAATCTGAACGCCATGCTGGACCGGATCGAGTTGCTGATGCAGTCGATGAAGGACGTCACCGACAACATTGCCCATGACCTGAAGACCCCTTTGACTCGATTGCAAACCCGCATCGAGATCGCACTCAGGGAAGCAAAGGGGGAGGAAGGCTATCGCGGCGCTCTGGAGGCGACACTCGATGAAACCGATCAACTGTTGCGCATTTTCAATGCCTTGCTGAGGATTGCACGAATCGAGTCCATGGCGCCGGGATCCGTCATGGAACCTTCCGACATGAACAAGTTGATCGCCCAGGTCGCTGAACTTTATGAACCTCTGGTCGAGGACGAAGGTGGAACGCTGGAAATTGACGTTCCGCCGGATCTTCATGCCGACTGCAACAGGGACCTGATCAGTCAGGTGATGGTCAATCTCATCGAGAATGCCTTGAAATATGGCCGCCCGGAAACCGGTGCCTTGCGAATCCGTCTCGGAGGCAAGGAGGACGATGGCCGTGTGATCCTGTTTGTTTCAGACAATGGCCCGGGAATTCCGGAAGAAGACCAGGCCCGGGTGAAAGACCGCTTCGTTCGCCTGGAAGAAAGTCGTTCCGAACCGGGGACAGGTTTGGGATTGAGCCTGGTCAAGGCAGTTGCGAGCTTGCATGGAGGAGACTTGCGCTTCAAAAATGAAGATCCGGGACTTTGTGCCTGGATTGATCTGGCGCCGGTGAAACCGGCAAGCAGCGGGAGCGGGAATGCAGAAGCCGGCACAGGGCATAAAGAAGAACCGAACAGGGAGTGACGGTGCGACAGGAGCACTGGTCGACCGGATTGCAGTTGTGCCGACAACACCTGAGCCCGAAAGGGCAGGGCTTTTCCTAAAAGATCTGACTGGGCACCCGGAGGCCGGGGCCGCGCTTGGTGACCTTATCGAGACCAAGAAAAACCTCAAAGGTTTCCTGAGCGGCATTATTGGAAACTCGCCGTATCTGCGTGACCTGATGCTTGCGGATCCGCCTCGATTGTTGAGCCTGCTGAGCGAAGCGCCGGAAACGCGTATCAACCGCATCCTTGCCGAAGCTCCCGTTTCCTGGACGGACGATGAGGCCGGGACAATGCGCGCGCTCAGGCTCCTCAAGCAGGACCTTGCGTTGACCTTGGGGCTGGCCGATATTTCCGGTGCGATTGATCTGGACATGGTGACAGGTTCGCTGGCCGGGTTTGCCGATGCCGCGCTTACTGCCGCCATTCGCTTTTGTCTCAGCGATCTGCGGCGTAGAAACAAGTTCACACCGCATGATCTGGAAAAACCTGAACTCGACAGCGGTCTGATTGTGCTGGCCATGGGCAAACATGGCGCGAATGAGCTGAACTATTCGTCCGATATCGACCTGATTGTTCTCTACGACCCGGCGAAAGCACCAATGGCAGGAGGCGCCGAGGCACCGGTGGAATTTGTTCGCCTGACCCGGCGGCTGGTCAAGATCATGCAAGACAGAACGGCTGAGGGATACGTTTTCCGCACGGATCTGCGCCTCCGCCCGGACCCGGGGGCCACACCGTTGGCAATGTCCTTGCCGGCTGCGCTGGTCTACTATGAATCTCTCGGTCAGAACTGGGAGCGGGCCGCATTGATCAAAGCGCGCCCCTGTGCTGGCGACATGGAGGCAGGCAACGCATTCCTGCACGAAATTGCTCCCTTCATCTGGCGCAAATACCTGGACTTTGCGGCTATCGCGGACGTGCAGTCGATCAAGCGGCAGATCCACATGCACAAAGGCCACAGCGCAATTGCCGTTGCCGGACACAACGTCAAGCTTGGGCGCGGCGGTATCCGAGAAGTGGAATTCTTTGTCCAGACACAGCAGCTTATCGCCGGAGGTCGAAACCCTGCTCTCAGGGGGCGCCGCACACTGGAGATGCTGGAAGCGCTATGCCAGGCTGACTGGATACGCCAGCAGGCAGTGGACGAAATGAGAGAGGCTTACCGCTTTCTGCGAGACGTTGAACATCGTATCCAGATGCTCAACGACGAACAGACACAGCTTCTGCCGAAGGACCAAGAGGGATTGATGCGCATCGCCGCATTGATGGGATTTGAAAGCCTCGCAGCGTTCGAAAGCGAGTTTCTGGGACATCTGAGAAAAGTCCAGCATCACTATGCAGAACTGTTCGAGGATGAGCCGGCTCTGTCCTCCGAACTAGGAAATCTCGTCTTCACTGGTGACGATCATGATCCCGGTACGCTGGAAACGCTTGCAGGACTGGGGTTCAAGCAACCGGCGGAAGCCGCGAGCATCGTGAAGGCCTGGCATTTCGGGCGTTATCCATGCACCCGTTCAACCAAGGCCCGTGAACGTCTCACCGAGATGCATCCGGCTCTGATTGGTGCACTGGCCGCGACCGATAATGCGGATGCCGCGCTTCTTGCATTTGACAGCTTTATGTCGAAATTGCCGGCGGGCGTGCAGCTCTTTGCTTTGCTGAGGTCCAATCCTCAATTGCTGACCTTGCTCGCAACGACCATGGGTGCAGCGCCAAGGATGGCTGAAACCGTCTCCAAGAGGGTGCATGTTCTGGATGCGGTATTGGATCCGGCCTTCTTCGGGGCGATGCCGAGCGTGGAGGAATTTCGGGCAGGACTGGATCGGACGCTGGCGCAGGCCCGGTTCTACGAAGAGGCGCTGGACAGGGCGCGCATTTTTGCGCAGGAGCAGCAGTTTCTTATCGGCTTGCGGTTGATTTCAGACACATTGACGGCGGACCGCGTTGGCTTTGCACTGGCGCGCTTGGCCGAAGTCGTCGTTGGTCGTCTTTTGACCCAGGTAATCTCTCATGTCGGCGAAGCCCACGGTGTCGTGCCGGGGGGCAATGTCGCGGTCGTGGCCATGGGCAAACTCGGTGGACGGGAAATGACCGCTTCGTCGGATCTGGACTTGATCCTGCTCTATGAAGCTCCAGAAGATGCCAAACAATCTGATGGCAAACGGCCGCTGGCGATATCGCAATATTACATCCGTCTGACTCAGCGACTTGTGACAGCGCTCTCCGCGCCAACCGCGGAAGGCTCGCTTTATGAGGTGGATTTCCGCTTGCGTCCGTCGGGCAATGCGGGGCCTCTGGCAACCAATCTCGACGGTTTCATCTCCTACCAGAAGAAGGATGCCTGGACCTGGGAACACATGGCCCTGACGCGCGCAAGGGTGATTGCATCGACAACACCCGAGTTCGCAGAAAAGATCTCAGAGAACGTACAGGAAACTCTGACGCAACTTCGCGACAAGTCGAAACTGGCTGATGAAGTCCGCGCCATGCGGGCGCGGATCGAAAAGGAGAAGGGCACCAAAGACATCTGGGACCTGAAACAGGTCGCAGGCGGTCTGGTGGATATCGAATTCCTCGCACAGTTCCTGCAGCTGGTGCACGCAAGCGAGAACCCGTCTGTCCTGGCCCAGGGGACGGAACAGGCCCTGGAGCACCTCCGGGATGCGTCGTGCCTGGATCTCGGAGATGCCGAGTTGCTCCTGGAGGCGCTGCGCCTTTACCAGCGTCTCACGCAGGTGCTGCGGCTCGCCTTGTCTGGAAAATTCAATCCGGCTGAGGCTCCGGGCGGGGTGCTGGACCTGCTTGTCCAGGCGTCCGGAAGTCCGACGTTCAAGCATCTCGAAACCGAGCTTGTGGAGCTTCAGGCAAAAGTGCGTGCAACGTTCGTTCGGCTTGTGGGTGAGGTGGAGGCGGTCGAAGGCTGAACGTGTTAGACGTTCTGATTCTCGTCCGCCAGGGGCAGTGTGAAGCTGACCGTCGTGCCTTTCTTGACCTCGGACTCGATATTCAGCTTGCCGCCGTGCAGTTCGACCAGGGAGCGCGCGATGGCGAGACCGAGACCCGAACCCTGGTGGGTCTTGGTGAACTGGTTCTCAACCTGGACAAAGGGCTGGGCGAGGCGTTCGATGTCACGTTCCGAAATGCCGATGCCCGTATCGGTGACTTCGAAGCGCAACCTGTCGCCGCGTGGGCGTGCCTTCAAGGCCACCGTGCCGTTGTCCGGGGTGAACTTCACCGCATTGGCGAGCAGGTTGAGCAGGATCTGTTTCAGTGCACGCTTGTCGGCATGAACGTGGACGTCTTCGCCGACATCGGCCGTGACCGTAATGTTCTTCTCTGTGGCGGCCCCAGTGACGATGCGACCCGCATCGGCTGCAGATTCCGCCGCATTGACGATTTCTGTTTCGATCGACATGCGGCCTGCTTCGATCTTGGACATATCGAGAATGTCGTTGATGACATTGAGCAGGTAGGTGCCTGAGGAATAAATGTCCTTGCAGTAGTCAGAATAGCGGTCAGTGCCGATCGGGCCGAACATCTCCTGGGTCATGATGTCGGAGAAGCCGATGATCGCATTCAAGGGAGTTCTCAGCTCGTGGGAAATATTGGCCAGGAATTCGGACTTTGCCTTGTTAGCGGCTTCCGCGTTGGTCTTTTCTTCCTGATACTTGTCCGCCAGATCGACCAGCTGCCGTGCCTGGACTTCGAGTGTTTTGCGAGACTTTTGCAGATCGGTGACTGTTGCCTTCAAACGCTTTTCCGACTCCATCAGCTTTTCTTCGTGCTTCTTCAGCGCCGTGATATCGGTGCCAACGGACACGAAACCGCCGTCCTTGGTGCGGCGCTCCGAGATCTGCAGCCAGCGACCGTCCTCAAGTTGAGCTTCATAGGACCCTTCAGGTGCCCCGCCGCGCTGCGTGACGGTTACCGGTTGTGGCGCAACCTCGGAATTGGAAGCGGCCGCCATGACGTCCTTGTATGGCGTGCCGGATTTGATTGCGGAATTCGGCAGATTGTGAAGGGACTGGTAGTTCGAATTGCAGATCACCAGCTCATTCCTGGCGTTCCACAGAACAAAAGCCTCGGAAATCGTTTCAATGGCGTCACGCAGGCGCAGGTCTGCCATCCGGCTTTGCTCGGCCAGTTGGTGCTGTTCGGTGATGTCGATGCAAATGCCGATCAGGTGCGGTTCTGCGCGTCCCGGCTCAGACTGAATTTCACCCCGGGCACGCAACCAGATCCAGCTGCCATCGGCGTGACGCATGCGAAAGGTTTCATCAACGAGCGTCTCGCCGCTCTCCAGTAGATGCTCGGCCAGGCCCAGAAGATCGATGTCATCCGGATGGGTGATGTCGGAAACGTCGGCGAAGCTCAGGATGTCGTCCTTTGGTTCCCGTCCCAGCAATTCGTAAAGGGATGAGGACCAGAACATCCGGCCACGGGAAAGATCCCAGTCGAACAATCCGCAGCGACCATGGGTCAGGGCGGTATCGATGCGGGCCCGTGTTGCGGCATACATGTCATCAGCATGCTCAGCTCGTGTAGCCTGGCTGAAGAAACCGTAGACCACCGCCAGAAGGACCAGGGAAGTCCCGACGAAAAGGGTGACATTGGCTGAAAGATCGTCGCGCCAGTTGGAGTAGATCGCGCTTTCAGGTTGCAGCACGGCAACCATGCCCAGTTGTCCGTCAAGATGATGCACGGTTGCCAGAACCTGTTCTTCGCCATCAATGCTGCCAAGGTCGACAGGGACGGAGAGCACGCCGGCCCGCGCGCCAAAAACGGTCAGGGGTTGGGAGGGGGCGAGCAGATCGCTGATCGGGCGCCTTTCCAGGGTTGGGTGGGCCGGTGCGGAGGCGACGATGGTGCCAAATTGATCTGCGACGAGGAATATGCGGGATTTGCTCGTTGCTCCAGGAGGGAGGCTGTCTGCCAGCAGGCGCTTGAGCGTCGTTTGATAGCCACGTTCGGGTAGGGCTTCTTCCTCTGCGTTCAGCCTGGTAGCGACCACAGTTGCCATCAGGCTAAGTGTCGTCTGTGCAGTTTTGCGGGTTTCGGAATACTCGGAAGCCAGGTCGCCTGTGCGGAACACCGCCAGAATTAGAATGAACAGGATGGCCAGGACAGGAATGATGCGCCGCATGAGGCTGTCGGACCGCAAGAAGCTGTCTCGAAAGGCACCAAGACCGGCATATAACGACGAGCTGAAGTTGCCCGCGCTTTTTTTCTGAATCGACTCCTTGTCGCCGCGCCGCGTGGAAGCGTCGCCAGCCATTGCTCGCGCCATAGGAAGTGTGCCTCAAAATCCGCCTGTCGGAGCTTGCTCCGAATCACTTCCATTTGAATCAAAACGTTTGTTTTTGTCTACCCCCGCTAAAGAAGAAAATGGTTAACGTGCGCGCCGTTTTTCTGCTGACTTGTTAACCTTTTCCAGTACTTCCGACTATTGCAGGGTCCGGTCGACGATATCTCGACTGTCTCTTGATAGTTCTTCGCATGAAGAAATCCTCAAGAGAGCGGTTTCCGCGAGGGCAGATCGCTGTGGATCAAGTGCCCGCCAGGATCGGAAACTGGTCAACAGTCTGGAAGCAACCTGCGGATTGCGTTTGTCCAGTTGCAGGACAGCCTCCGCGACAAGCTCGAATCCCTGGCCGTCTGTGCGCGCAAATTGAGTGGGATTGCCTGTAGCAAAGGACTGCAGCAATGAGCGGACCCTGTTGGGGTTGCCGGCGTCATAGAGCGGATCATTCATCAGATCGCGCACTCTTTGCAGGGTCCTCGCTCCAGGCGCGGTCGCCTGTGTCATGAACCACTTGTCCATTGCAAGACTGCTCTTTTCGTGCCGGTTGCGATACATCTCAAGCGCGGCGTCCTTCTGTTCCATGTCGTCATGTACAAGGAGCGTCAGGGCGGCAAGTCGATCAGTCATGTTGTCGGCGGAAGCGAAACGTTCCCACACGATTTGTGTCGAGTCATCACGCGCTGATACTGCGTAATAATGCAGTGCCCTGTTGGAGAGTGCGCGTCTGCCGGCTGTCTCCGCATCGGGTGAATATGTTCCTCCGGGCGCCATTTCCGTCACAAAGGGCAGCATCGCAGTCGCATGCGAGCGGGAAATGGCTTCCCGGAGCATCCTTCTGGCCATCAGGATGGCATCGGGATCGACATTCTTTCCGATTTCCTGTGCGATATCCGCTTCGCTCGGAAGTGTGAGCGCCTGCGCACGAAGCGCTGCGTCGAGGGACGGATCGGAAAGCACCGAGCCGAAAACGCCGATGACATCGTCGGAAGGCGTGCTTTGCTCTCCTTGCCGGATGAGCGCGGTCAAGCGCACCAGGTCCTGCATCGCCAGGCTTTGTACCGCCTGCCAACGGTTGAAGGGGTCGTTGTCCTTGCTCGCAAGGAAGAGAAGGTCTTCGGCACTCAGGTGCTGATCAAGCCGGACGGGAGCGGAAAAGCCGCGCAGCAGTGACAGAACGGGCGCCGTTGAGATGTTATTGAACGTGACTTCCTGCCGTGCCTTGTCCAGCAGCATGACGTCGCCGGAAATTTTGGCACCGGTGTGCGCCTCATAGGCGATGTCGTCACCGTTCGGGCCGATCAGGCCGAAGCGAAGTGGAATGACCGCGGGTTTACTTGTTTTCTGCGACGGGACAGGTGGAATTTCCTGGCTCAGCGAAACGGTGAAAGTCTGTTGCACCGGGTCGTGCCTTGTCTTCACGGACACGACAGGTGTTCCTGCCTGTTCGTACCACAGGGCAAATTGACTGAGATCGGTGGCGGCAGCCTCTTCAAAGCATTTCAGGAATGCTTCAATTGTGGTGGCTTCGCCGTCATGCTGCCTGAAATAAAGATCGAGCCCGGCGTGAAACTTCTCGTCGCCCAATACCGTCTTGAGCATGCGCACGACTTCCGCACCCTTCTCGTAAACGGTCGCCGTATAGAAGTTGTTGATCTCGTGATAGACGCGCGGTCGAACCGGATGAGCAAGAGGGCCGGCGTCTTCTGGGAACTGGTGGGATTTCAGCAGTCGCACATCTGCTATGCGCTTGACCGGGCGTGACCGCATATCCGAAGAAAACTCCTGATCGCGGAAAACGGTCAGGCCTTCCTTGAGGCAGAGCTGGAACCAGTCGCGGCAGGTGATCCGGTTGCCTGTCCAGTTGTGGAAGTATTCGTGGGCGATCACGGCTTCAATATTTGCGTAGTCCTGATCCGTTGCCGTCTCGGGATCGGCCAGGACGTATTTGTCATTGAATATATTGAGGCCCTTGTTTTCCATTGCGCCCATATTGAAGTCGGAGACGGCAACGATGTTGAAAACGTCGAGGTCATATTCAAGGCCGAAAACCTCCTCGTCCCAGCGCATGGAGCGCTTGAGCGAGTCCATGGCCCAGCCGCACAGGTTCTCTTTGCCGTGCTCCACAAAGATGTTGAGTTCCACCTGCTTGCCGGAAGAAGTCACGAACTCGTCAGGAACCTGGGCAAGGTTGCCTGCCACAAGGGCAAAGAGATATGCGGGTTTGGGATGTGGATCATGCCAGACGGCATAGTGTCGATCCGTTTCAGAAACATCGCCGGCTTCGATCAAATTGCCGTTTGCGAGCAGGACCGGGCAGCTTGCCCTGAGAGCTTCAAGCCGTGTGGTATAGATCGCCAGAACGTCAGGGCGGTCGAGGAAATAGGTAATCCGCCTGAAGCCTTCCGCCTCACATTGCGTACAGAAAGTTTCCGAAGACCGATAGAGACCCATCAGCTTGGTGTTGGTGTCCGGATTGATTTCTGTCTCGATCGTCAGTTCAAACGAGGTCGCAGGTGGCTTCCGGATTTCAAGCCGGTCAGCTGTTGCTTCGAATTCGCTTTCAGGCAGTTCGATGCCATTCAGTCTTAGCACGGTCAGCTTCAGCTCGTCGCCATCCAGAACCAGAGGCGTTCCTGTTTCGGTTCCGTCCTGCCCGACAACAGTCAAGGTAGCCGTCACCTTGGTAGCTGTGGGGTCCAGAAGAATGTCCAGATGAACCTTTTCGATGCGGTATGCTGGCGGTTGATAATCTTCCAGCCGGATGGCCGGCGCCGTTTCGGAACGCATCGATGTCTCCTGAATTTGCTATGGACAAGCAGGGTTTGGCTTCTGATTACGCGTTATCATGATAGCCGAATGAGGCAAAGTCCTGTTTCAGTTTCTCGAAAAATTGCGGCAATGATGCACAGAGGTCCCCGAATTGGAGATGGGGTTTTGACCTTGGCCAGCGCTTTGTCTATGTGATGAACGCTGACAGTTACAGGGACCTTTTTGTATGAGCCGTTTGGACAGTTTTATTCGCCGCATGACTTCCCAGAAAATTTTGCTTGAATATCTGGTGGACAAGGTCAACGCCGTTGAAGGTCCGGTGCTCGAACTTGGGCTTGGAAATGGTCGTACGTACGATCATCTGCGGGAAATCTATCCAGACAAGGAAATCTTCGTTTTTGATTTTGCGATGAACTGTCACCCGAGCTGTGCTCCTGACGCAGATCACATGATCCTGGGCGACATCCGAGAGACGCTTGCCTTCTGTGGTCCGCGCGTCGGCGCAAAGGCGTCTTTCGCGCATATCGACATAGGTTCAGCAGACCCGACCAACGATCTGGCGATTGTCAACTGGCTTGCGCCCTTGGTCAATGAGCGCATGGCGGTCGGTGGTTTTGTCCTGACGGCGCTCGAGCTCGATCTGCCGAATTTCGAGACGTTGGATAAACCTGATGGCATTCATCCTGGGCGCTATCACATCTATCGCAAAGCCTCTGAAGCCTGAGGCTGGCCCCTTTGATCTGAAGGAAAAACATATGACCGCGCCACTGAAAGGCATCAAAGTTGTCGAGCTGGCCCGCATTCTTGCCGGGCCATGGGTTGGGCAGACACTGGCTGATCTCGGCGCGGATGTGATCAAGGTCGAAAGCCCGCAGGGCGATGACACCAGAGGGTGGGGACCTCCCTTCGTCAGGAATGAGGAAGGCGAAAACGAGTCCGCCGCCTATTTTCACGCCTGTAACCGGGGCAAGCGCTCCATCACAGCAGATTTTCGATCCGAAGAAGGGCAGGAAGTCGTCCGCCGGCTTGTTGCGGAAGCTGATATCCTGATCGAGAACTTCAAGGTGGGTGGTCTGAGCAAGTACGGTCTCGACTATGAAAGCCTGAAGCAAATCAATCCGAGGCTGATCTATTGCTCGGTGACGGGATTTGGCCAGGATGGTCCTTACGCACACCGGGCCGGTTACGATTTCATGATCCAGGGCATGGGTGGCATCATGGATCTGACCGGAGATCCTGAAGGCGATCCTCAAAAAATCGGCGTGGCTTTTGCAGATATCTTCACCGGGCTTTACGGCGTTATCGGCGTTCTGGCCGCCTTGCGCCGGCGGGATGCGACCGGCGAGGGAGAGTGGATCGACATGGCCCTTCTCGATGCGCAGGTCGGTGTTCTGGCCAATCAGGCACTCAACTACTTTGTTTCAGGTAACGCTCCCAAACGTCTTGGTAACGCCCATCCGAACATTGTGCCGTATCAGGTCTTCCCGGCGAAAGACGGCCATCTGATCATAGCTGTGGGCAATGACAGTCAGTATCAGCGGCTTTGCAGTGTTCTGGGATTGCCGGATCTTGCGCAGAACCCGAAGTTCAAGACCAATGCAGGCCGTGTGGCATCCCGCTCGGAGCTGATCCCCATTTTGACCGCGGAAACGGCGACGCGCATGCGAGACGATCTTCTGGCGGCGCTGGAACTGGAAGGTGTTCCCGCCGGTCCGATCAACTCCGTTGAAGATGTATTCAACGACCAGCAGGTTCGGCACCGGGGACTGAAGGTCGAGTTGCCGGCAAGCGGCGTTGACGGCGGCACGGTTGCCTCCGTTCGCACGCCCATCAAGTTTGCCAACGGCGATCTTGTTCTGGACCGCGCGGCACCGTCTCTCGGCGAGCATACTGAGGAAATCCTGCGCGAGTTGGGGCTGAAGGCTGAGAGCTGATCTTCGGCTTGCATCACAACCAAACGTATTTGCGGATACGACGGCAACTGCCCGATTGAGTATTGGGGAGTTGCCGCGGGGACGATTAACATTAAATACAGTCGACCCGCCTTAATTTGACGCCAACTCTTTGGCAGGTAATCTATTCGGAGCAACAGAGGATCACACCGGATGAAGTGGTGGAAACGCACTGGCCGGCGCATGATGCTGCCCCTGACGACAATTGTCGGGCTGGGCTTCGGCGCGTTTGTCGCCATTGCCATCGGTCTGGTGCTGGGACTGTCTGTTTCCGCAAACTTCAGCAACACCTTTTCGCTGCTCAACGACAAAACAATCTTGAGCACGCAAGCTTTGGAAACACAGCTGCGCACTCATTTCGCCTCCGTTGAAAATGCGGTTGTCGGTCTCAAGCCCTATTTCGATGACGGCACCATTGGTTTCGAGGACCCTGAGAGAACGCTTGAGGACCTGTCGATTGCGCTGAAATCGAACAGCGACATCACGACCCTTCTGGTCATTGATGCCCAGGGTCGCAGACTGGGGATCTACCGGGCGTCCAGCGGCAAGCTGTGGCGTATCGAATCCGACGCCCCACCTCCCGGTATGGATGTGCAGGAAATACCGCAGATGGCGCCTGACAGCCCGCCGACTTGGGGCGCACTGGTTCGTCATGACGTTGGTGTGTTTGCAAATGTTTCGGTGCCGCTCGTTCACGATGGACAATTCATCGGCACTTTGACTGCTGCCAGCTCGATGGAAGATCTGACGCACATCGTGTCGGCGCAGGATGAAGGTGTCGACAACACGGTGTTTATCCTGGCCGATGATGGTCAGGTGGTGATGCATTCCGATTCCGAATTGTTGCAGACCGGTGGGAACATCAAGGACAACTTGCCAAGTTCCTGGAAGACCTTGGGCGATCCCGTTCTGGCAGCAATGGACGAAGAGGAGCCGATCGAGGAATTCAGGAAAGCCGCTGAACTTGGCGTCGATGTCTCGTTTGTTGAGGCCAGTGGTGAAGAGTACGTCCTGATGAAGGCGAAAGTGGAAGGCTTCAGCGACCGTCCCTGGACCATTGGACAGTATTTTCTGAGCACCACGGTTTCCAGAGAAGTCAGGCGTCTGGCCGGGTCGATGTTTGTCGGGCTCGGCGCGCTCATTGTTTCCGTCTTGATTGCGTTCTGGCTCGGGCGCCGGGTTGCCCGGCCCTTGCGAAACCTGGCAGTCCAATCCCGCCGTGTGGGAACTCTGTCTCTCAACGAAGTCGAGCCATTGCCGCGCAGCCGAGTGGCCGAAATCGACCAGGTCGCACTGGCCTTCAACTCCATGGTTGAGGGGCTGAAAGCGATGAACACCTATGTTCCGCGGACATTGTTCATCAAGTTGATGCGCCTGGGTGGCAAGGAAGCCGCGGAGGCCAGAGAAGCAGAGCTCACCATTCTCTTTACCGACATCGTCGGATTTACTGCGCTATCCGAACATCTGAGCGCGGAGGAAACCGCTCGCCTGCTCAACGATCATTTTGCAATTCTGGTGGAAGCGGTTGAGGCCGAAGGGGGGACGGTCGACAAGTTTCTCGGTGATGGCATGCTCGCATTTTGGGGAGCACCTGACGAAAGACCGGACCACGCCCAGGCAGCGGTCAAGACTGCTCGCCGGATTGCCTCGGCCCTGCATGAAGCGAATTTGCAGGCGAAAGCTGAGGGGCGTTCGGAAATATCCTTGCGAATCGGCATTCACACCGGACCGGCAGTTGTGGGCAATGTCGGCGCACTGGATCGCTGGAACTACACGGTTGTCGGTGACACGGTGAATGCCGCCGAGCGGTTGCAGACCCTTGGCAAGGAAGCGGACGGAGAACCGGAAGTCACAATACTTGCCAGCGCGAACACGGTGGCGAAACTGCCCGGTGAGGAGCATCTCAGGCCGGTTGGGAAACACCATTTGCGCGGGCGGCGCGAGCTTATGGAAGTGTTCTGGCTGGAGCCGTTTCCTGACAACAAACCACTGGACACCGCCGACGACGTCCCGGTGTCTGCAGCAGAATAACCTCGATTTCTTGCTGCATTCCGATGCGAATAGGGAATTTTTGAAGATGTGATATAGATCACAGATGCTTGGCGCCAATTTCTGCATTGCTATCGCCAGGCGAATTTGATTGTCTTTCTGTTGCAATAAGGGCTTAGTAAGGCTCACGCAGGCAATCCGTTTCGGGGAGGAAACGCACAGTGAATGTTCTCTCGATCGAGGGACTGACAGTAGATTTTGATACAGCTGAAGGCCGGGTCCGGGCCGTCGATGACGTATCCTTCGTCGTTCCACAAAACCGGACGGTCGCGCTTGTGGGTGAATCCGGGTCGGGCAAAACCGTAATTTCTCAAACCATCATGGGCCTTTTGCCCAATGCGGCGTCGATCACGTCCGGAAACGTGATCCTGGCGGACCCGAGCGGCGCAGAGCCACCTGTCGACATCGCTGCGCTTGAGCGCAAGGGGCCGAAAATGCGCCACCTGCGCGGAAACCGTGTCGCAATTATTTTCCAGGAGCCGATGACCTCCCTGTCTCCGCTGCATACGATCGGTGACCAGATCGGTGAAGCGGCGCTCCTTCACAGGAATGTCTCTCGTGCCGAGGCACGCGAACTGACCCGAGAGATGCTGCGTCTCGTTCATTTTCCCGATCCGCAGCGAGCGCTTGACACTTATCCCTTCGAGCTTTCCGGCGGATTGCGGCAACGCGCGATGATCGCCATGGCAATGATCTGCCATCCTGCTCTCCTGATCGCCGACGAACCCACCACGGCGTTGGATGTGACGATCCAGGCGGAAATTCTCAAGCTCATCAAGGAAGTTCAATCCGAACTTCACATGTCGGTGCTGATGATCACTCACGATTTCGGAGTGGTTGCCAACATGGCAGACGAAATCGCCGTGATTTATCATGGCCGCATCATGGAAAAGGGAACGGCACAGCAACTCTTTTCCAATCCCCAGCACGACTACCTGAAAGCACTTTTGAAAGCTGTGCCCAGTTTCCACATGGACAAAAACGAGCGGCTTGTCCCGATCCGGCCGATCAAGCTCAAATCCGAAGACCTGACCAGCAACCGCCCGCAATGCGATGTTGCGCCAGGGGAGCCACTCGTTGAAATGCGCAACGTGACCAAGCAATTCACGTTGCGCAAGGGATCCTTGCTCGGCACGAGATCCAAGTCGATGACGGCTCTGGATCAGGTCAATCTGACCATAAAGCGCGGCGAATGCCTGGGGCTGGTTGGTGAATCCGGTTCTGGAAAAACAACCGCGGCGAAGGCGATCCTGCGCGCAATCAACGTCGAGGGCGGCGATATCCTCTACAACCGCGGCAAGGGGCTGGAGAATATCACCGATCTCCGGGGACCCGCTCTGATGGATTACAGACGGCGGGTGCAGCTGATTTTCCAGGATCCGTTTTCGTCTCTCAATCCGCGCATGACGGTCAACGACACGTTGATGGAGCCGTTCGAAGTTCACGGCATCGGAACTCCGAAGGAACGGGCTGAACGGGCGCGGAACCTGATGAGCCTCGTCGGTCTGGATCCACGTTTCCTGCGCCGATATCCGCACTCGTTTTCAGGTGGGCAGAGGCAGAGGATCGGGATCGCCCGGGCGCTGGCACTCAATCCTGAGTTCATATTATGCGACGAGCCGACCTCAGCGCTTGATGTCTCGGTCCAGGCACAGATTCTGAACCTGCTGCAGGATCTGAAGCGCGATCTCAATCTGACCTATCTCTTCGTCAGCCACAATTTGGCGGTGGTTGACTATGTCGCCGATCGGATTGCCGTCATGTGCAGGGGCCGCCTGGTGGAAATCGGAGAGACCCGGACGGTGGTCGGCAATCCACTTCATCCTTATACCAAGGCGCTGTTGTCTGCAGTTCCCGAGCCGGACCTGTCAGCGCCTCTCGATTTTGCAGCGCTCGATGACAAGAGAGCATCGGAGCCGCAACTTTGGCCGGAACCGTTTAGATTGATCGACGGCATGGACCCGTCGCTGGTCGAAATGGAACCGGGTCACTTTGTCTGTGCACCTGGCCTGAAGAACGCCGGGGTACTTGAGGGGACAGCAGCATGAAAACTCTAACTTCACTGAAGGTCGGCCTGTTTTTGGCGGCGACCATGTTGGCGGGGCCTCTGGCTGCGCTCGAACTCAAGGAGACCCCTGGTCTGGATTCTTCCTTGCCACCTGTGGCGGAGCGTGTTCCGACCGAGCCCCTTGTCGTTGATCTCGAAGCCACTGGTCGCACAGTCGGAAAGCACGGTGGAACGCTTGATACCTTGATCGGGCGCGCCAAGGATGTACGGCTTATCAATGTCTGGGGCTACGCTCGCCTTGTTGGTTACAACGAAGCGTTGGAGCTGGTTCCGGATATTCTGGAGAGTGTGGAAGTCGAAGACGGCCGCATCTTCACTCTAAATACCCGTGAAGGTCACAAATGGTCGGATGGCCATCCGTTTGGTGCGGAAGACATCCGGTATTACTTCGAAGACGTGGTAAGCAATGAAAAGCTGACCCCATCGGGCTTGCCACCGTTTCTGGAAGTGAACGGCAAGGGACCGAAGTTCGAGGTTCTGGATGACACCACCGTTCGGTTCACCTGGGACGAGCCGAATCCGCTGTTCCTTCCGGAACTGGCGAAATCGCGACCGCCGTTCATCTATCGCCCGGCGCACTACCTCAAGCAGTTTCACGAAAAATACGGCGATCCGGATTTCCTCGCCAAGGAAGCGAAGAAAGTGAAAGCGCGCAGTTGGGCACCGCTGCACGCCAAGAAGGACGATATGTACAACGCACGCAATGTCGAATTGCCGACGTTGCAGCCCTGGATACGCGAACGTGACGACAGCGATCTGCGTTTTGTCCTGGAAAGGAACCCATACTATCACCGGGTCGACATCACCGGGCAGCAGCTGCCCTATATCGATCAGGTCGTGATGACTGTTGCCGACGGGAAACTGATACCGGCAAAGGCGCAAGCCGGTGAAAGCAACCTTCAGGCTCGAAATCTCAGTTTTTCCGACATCACCGTCTTGAAGAAGGGTGAAAAGCAAAACGACTACGTCACGGCATTGTGGTCGAACACCAAGGGCTCGGAAATTTCGATCCTGCCGAACATGACGGTCAAGGATCCGGCTTGGCGTGAACTGCTGCGAGATACGCGGTTCCGTCACGCTCTCTCGCTCAGTATCGATCGCAATCTTCTGAACCGGGTCCTGTTTTTTGGTCTCGGAACACCGGGCAATGACACGGTTCTGGCCGCGAGCCCGCTCTACAAGCCCGAATACACCACCAAGTGGGCAGAGTATGATCCCGAGAAGGCTAACGCCCTGCTTGATGAAATCGGCCTGACTGAGCGTGACGATGATGGTATCAGGCTGCTGCCCGACGGCCGGCCGCTGGAAATCATCGTGGAGACCGCTGGTGAACAGCAGGTGCAGGAAGATGCTCTGGAATTGGTTACCGAGATGTGGCGGGAAATCGGTATCAAGCTCTTTTCCAAACCGAGTCAGCGCGACAACTTGCGTGAAAGAGCGATCACCGGTCAGCTTGTCATGTCCGTTTGGTCCGGGTTTGAAAATGGTATCCCCACCTCCGAGATGCCGCCTGAAGATCTGGCGCCTGTCCGCGGCGATTCTCTGTCGTGGCACGCTTGGGGCGACTACTACGAAACCGACGGCGAAGGCGGTGAAAAACCAGATTGGGCACCAGCCGAACGGCTGATGGAACTCTATGAAGCCTGGCTAGTGTCAAAGACGCCGGAAGAGCGGACAAAGATCTGGGATGAAATGCTGCAGATTCACGCTGACGAAACGATCCACATCGGGCTTGTTTCCGGCGTTCGCCAACCGGTTGTCGTCAAGAATGTCGACAATGTTCCGCTGGAGGGTATTTACGGATGGGATCCAGGCGCGCATTTTGGCATTCACCGTATGGATGAATTTTACATGGTGAAATAAGCTGAGAAGCGGCTCGGAATGCCCAGGAGGAGTGATGACTGATCGATTGGAGATGACTTCGGACCTGATCGATCATGTTCGCCGCCAGGGCACCCAGGATCCTGCTTCCTCAAAAAAACTTCGCTGGTACACGCAGACTTTTGCGAAAGCTGTTTTGCGTGCGCCGCGGAAACAAGTGCAACGACTTCTTCTTCTGATCAATAGACTGAATGCGAAGAGGGGAAGGGAGCTTTCCGTTTTCTCACGGACTAACTCTCGTATTGAAAGCAACATAATATTAAAACGGTAATCGGTCTCCTGTTTTCAGGGAGATAGTCCGTATTGCTGAAAGAATAGGGGCAAAGGGGAGTTTAGGTGCTCTATTATGTAATTCGTCGGATATTGACGATGATCCCGACTTTGTTGGTGATCAGTTTCTTGACGTTCTTGATTATCGAGCTTCCGACGGGCGACTACATCAGCAATCAGATTGCAGCACTGAAGGCCGCCGGTGAACAATCCTCTGTCGCCAAGCTGGAATTTCTGCGCAAGGAGTTCTCGCTCGACCGTCCGTTTTTTGAACGGTACCTGATCTGGATCGGCTTGTGGCCCGGTCCCCATGGGTTCGACGGACTTCTGCAGGGCAACTGGGGTTGGTCTTTCGAGTTCGACAAGCCCGTGGAACAGGTCATCGGTCCGACCCTGCCATTGACCATCGTGTTGAATTTCGCAACGATCCTCTTCGTCTATGTCGTATCGTTTCCAATCGGAATTTTTTCCGCGACACGCCAGTATTCCTGGGCGGACTACGGCTTCACCTTCCTCGGATACATCGGTCTCGCGACGCCCAACTTCCTGCTTGCACTCATACTTCTCTATTTGTTCAACCGTTGGTTCGGCTTGTCTGTTGGCGGCCTGATGGCACCTGAATACATCAATCAGCCGTGGAGTCTCGACAAGGCCTTGTCGGTGTTGGCTCATCTGATCATTCCGACCATAGTTATCGGAACGTCGGGCACGGCGGCAATGATCAGGCGGTTGCGTGCCAATCTGCTGGACGAGCTGCACAAGCAATACGTCACCACTGGCCGTGCCAAGGGATTGAGGGAAGGGGAGTTGCTGGTGAAATACCCGCTTCGCATGGCGATCAACCCCTTCATCGCCGATATCGGCAACCTGATCCCGTCGCTCGTATCCGGTTCGGTGATCGTGTCGGTTGTCATGAGTTTGCCGACTGTCGGTCCGGTGCTCTTGTCAGCCCTTCAGTCGCAAGACCAGTTTCTTGCCGGCTTCATCCTGTTGTTTGTCGCCGTGTTGACGCTTATCGGAATGTTGATATCGGATCTTCTGCTGGCGGTTCTTGATCCTCGTATACGTCTTGGCGGGAGGGCCTCGTCATGAGCACGGATATGAAAGACACGCCGACACGTTCAGTCGAGCACTACGTCGACCCAACCCCATTCAACCCGACCGTGGCCGAAAAGATGACGCCCGAGCAGGAGCGCTTCTACCAGGCCTCGCAGTGGAAGATCATGTGGTGGAAGTTCAAACGCCACAAGGTTGCAGTGTGGTCGGGTGTTGTCCTGATCCTGTTTTATCTCTGTGTTCCCTTCGCAGAGCAGATTGCGCCCTACACGGCAAACCAGCGTGACAGCCTCCATCTTTATGCCCCACCGCAGCAGGTGCATTTCTTTCATGACGGCAAGTTTGTCGGACCCTTTGTTTATGGCATGAACTCGGAAATCGACATGGAAACCCTTCAATGGGTGTTCAAGGACGATCCGAACAAGGTACAGAGGATCCGCTTCTTCTGTCGCGGCTCAGACTACAAGTTCTGGGGGCTTTTCACGTCAAACGTTCATCTGTTCTGTCCTGCCAAGGGCGGAACGCTGTTTCTGCTGGGAACGGATCGTTTGGGCCGTGATCAGTTCTCGGGCCTGGTCTACGGTGCCCGCTTGTCACTGACGGTCGGTCTCGTCGGCGTGACTATTTCCATCGTTCTCGGGCTCTTTTTCGGTGGCATAGCAGGCTATTTCGGCGGAATTCTCGACAGCACAATCCAGCGCATGATCGAAATCCTGCGATCCATACCCGAACTGCCATTGTGGATGGCCTTGTCCGCCGCCTTGCCCGTAACCTGGAGTCCGGTCTGGATCTATTTCGGCCTGACCATCATTCTGGGCCTTCTTGACTGGCCCGGACTTGCACGTGCCGTTCGTTCCAAACTGCTCTCGCTGCGTGAAGAGGAATATGCGAAGGCAGCTGTTCTGATGGGTGCAAAGCCCGGTCGCGTGATCGGGCGGCACCTGTTGCCTGGCTTTACCAGTCACATTATCGCTTCGGCGACCCTGTCGATTCCATCGATGATTTTAGGAGAAACGGCGCTGTCTTTCCTGAATCTGGGTCTGCGTCGCCCGTCGGTCTCCTGGGGTGTCCTTCTGAACGAGGCTCAGAACATTTCCGTGGTGACGGTCTACCCATGGCTGATGGCACCCGTCCTGCCGATTATCATTGTGGTTCTTGCCTTTAATTTCCTGGGGGATGGTTTGCGCGACGCGGCCGATCCATATAAGTGATAACCGGAAATCAGAAAAATGTTCGGCGGGCCGCTTCGGCCCGTCTTTGCTGTTAGGAAATCATCATGTCGAAGAACGCTACCACCGCTGCAGGCTGGGATGAGGAATACGAAGCCGGTCGTTGGGCTTTCTTGCGCTCTCTGCCGGAAAGCGGCCGTTATGGCATCATCGGCATGTGGCTATCTTTGACGGGATCCATGGATGAAGTGCTTGATATCGGTTGCGGAGAAGGTCTGCTCTACGAGCGCCTGCAGCCAATGGGTATCAAGCGCTATGTCGGCATGGACCTGTCTCCTGCATCGCTTGAAATCGCCAATGTGGACCCGGCCATCGCCGCGTTGCGGGCAGGGGACATGCATTCGTTCGAGCCGAAGGAAGGCGAGACATTCTCGGCCATCGTCTTCAATGAAGTGCTGCATTTCGCGGACGACCCCGCAGCGGTTGTCAGCCGCTACGTACCGTTCCTGAAGCAGGATGGCGTCATTGCCCTTTCCATGTACTCCCCGAAGAGGCCGGAGTCGGGTGCCAACAAGCTGATCAACAGCCTGTGGCAGGCAACCGATGATGAAAGCAAGTGGGAAGTCCTTGATGACTACCGACTGGTCTCGGACAAGAAGGGCGTCACTTGGCGCATGCGGCTGGTAAAGCCAGTCAAGTGACACGTGGAGACGAAACCAGTAAGAGCAACGTCATTTGCATGATGGGTGCATGATTACACCAAAGGTTGGGCTGCATTTGAGCGGACAGCCCAACCTTTGAGGTCGTCGTTTGGAAAACCGGTTTTCGGATTTGTTACGCCGGCAACAACACAATCGTCGACTTACCGCCCTTGTTGCGCAGGGCGTGGATTTCGGCGAGTTCAGGATCTTCCCGCCAGGCTTTTGCCGCCTCGGCTGTCGGGAATGACAAAAGCGCCGTGATATCCGGCGCATCGCTCGCGGCCTCCAGAACGAGTGGCTCGGGATCGGCTGCAACCAGCTGGCCACCATGCTTGGCAAGTGCATCGGCTGCCTTTTCCCGGTAGGCGCCCAGCACCTCCTTGTCGGTTACGGTAATCATTGCAATAGCTTGAACAGGCATCTTGAATCTCCTTGTGATGAGATGCCGTGAGGCTAACCGAATATGGTGTTGCGAAAAATTCTTCAATTTCGAAACAGGGATGTGCAAAAATGCGCATGCTATGGACAACTGGGATGACTTGAAATTTGTATTGGCAGTCGCCAATGCCGGTGGGCTCGCCAAAGCTGCGCGTGGGCTTGGTGTAACGCATTCCACCGTGTCACGACGCCTGTCGTCTCTCGAAGAGCGGATGGGTACACGCCTCTTTGAAAGGATGCCGGAGGGGTTTGTCCCAACGGCTGCGGGAGAGCAGGCGGTGATATCGGCCAGACGTGTGGAAGCGGAAGTTCTGGCTCTCGACACGCGCATTACCGCGCAGGATGCGGAGCTGGAAGGGCCTTTGCGCGTAACAGCTGCACAACTGCTGTTCCAGGTGCAACTGGCGGAGATCATGCAACAGTTCTCCGAACGGCATCCGCGCATAGAACTCGAGATGATCGCGGCCAATGAAAAATTGAGCCTTCACCGGCGAGAGGCGGATGTTGCGATCAGGGTCACCGACACTCCGGATGAAACCCTGTTCGGTCGCCTGGCGTGCGGTCAGAACCGTACATATTACATGTCAAAAGACTTCGCCCGCCGAACACGCAAAATCATGGATGTAAGCCATGACGCTGCGCCTCTCGCCTGTGTGACATTCAAATGGTGGGGGGAGGGTGTGCCGAAGGAAATTCGAACCCGTTATCCTCACGCCTATATCTCCCTGGTGGCAGATGACATGATAGCCCTTCATGCGGCTGTGAAAGCTGGAATGGGTATCGGCCGATTGCCATGTTTCCTCGGCGATCCGGACCCGGATCTGGTCAGGGTCTCGGGGTTTGAACCCTCACGATATTTCGATATCTGGCTACTGACACATCCAGATCTGAAAAACGTAGCGCGGATCAGAACTTTCATGCGTTTCGCGGCAGATGCCTTCAAGGCCAAAAGTGGCCTCTATTTGGGGCAATAGTGCAAAGCCAGTTCGCTGAATGGCGCGCTGACGCTTCAGCTTCCCGGCCTGGTCAAGCTGAATAACAACCGGAGTTTCAGGAAAAAACGGAGACATCGATGACGGAAACAGACTTGCCGATGGGGTCGAAACGGAGCACGGCTCAACTCGCTTCCTGTTACGCGAGAATGCGAAGCTTTCAGGAGGATCGCGCTCGCAAGCTGCTTGAGTTGGCTGCCGCCAAACCTGGTGAAATTGCGCTGGACATCGGCTGTGGCACCGGAGAGCAGACCTGTGACCTTGCAAAGCGGCTATTGCCGGGAGGGGAGCTTGTCGCAATCGATCCCGATATCTCAAGAATTGAAATTGCCCGTCAGAATGCTGCTGATCAGTGGCTTGATATTGAATTTCTGCAGGCAAGAGGAGAAGACCTGGGGACTATCAAGTCAGACCGGTTCGATTTCATATATTCCAGCTACGCGGTTCACTGGATCACCGACATGCCCGCCTTTCTGGCGGAGGCCTATCGTGTGTTGAAGCCGGGTGGCAGGATGGTTTTCGAATGTGTCGGAGAGCCGGTTCGCAAGATCGTTGAACTTCTTGCCATGATGCCCAAGTTTGAGGAAATCATGCAGGAAAACACGTTTCAGGCAGACGAAATCTGGCGAGAGCAGATTGATGCCGCCGGATTTTCGATCGAGTTTCTGAACTGGCCTTTGCTTGCTCTGGAATTTGCCGATGTAACCGCGATGCTGGAATGGACGGAGGCGACGTCTCATGGAGCGTTTCGACGGGAACTCTTGACCGAGGAACAAATGACCGAAATCTGGCAGCAATATCCGGCCGACGTGGTCATGCCCTTCCAGGCACTTCAAGGATTGCTTCGGAAACGATAACTTTAAATCCAGCGACGGACGCGTGCCAGGTAAGCCTGATAGTCTTGAGCGAACACGTTCTGCAGTGCCTCTTCTTCCGGTTTGATCTGAAACTCGGTCATGAACCAGATGAACGCCGGGACAACTATGAGTGCCGTGAGGGTTCCGAAGTAAGCCGCCATGGCGAGTAGGAGGCAGAGCAATCCCAGATACATCGGATTGCGGCTGAACCGATAACAGCCCTCTGTAACAAGCGTCGTCGCCCGGTCCGGCGCTGTCGGGTTTACCGTGGTCTTGTTCTTTATGAAGGCAAGTACTGCCTGACCACCTGGCAGGATGCCCGCACACACAAGAAGCGCCGCGATCAGGGACTGCCCGGGAAAGGAAAGGCTAAGCTGCGGCAGAAGCTTCGCGCCGGCGTAAAGCAGCAGCGCGGCAATCAGGAAGACGGCGACCGGTGGAACTTTCAGATGCATATCTGCCTCACGACCGGTCGAGCACGATCGGTTTTCCATGAGGCGTTGCCCGGGCGGCCTCGTCCCAGGCCTTTTTGAGTTCGGAAAGCTGCTGAGCAGCTGCAACGTTCTTTTCAGTCAGCAGCTTTTCAAAGGCGTTCAGCCAGTGATCGTAATAGTCCAGTGTTGCGCCACTGCCGTCGCCGTCTTTTGCAAGCTCAGCCCCCAGGGTCTCGGCCCATTCGCTCCACTTGAACACACCGGCCTCATGGGCCTGCAGTGTCATCGCAAAGACCCGTGCCTCCCAAGGTGCGCTGAAGACCGGACCACCATCCTGGTCAAGCGGGATCCGGGGTGTCGACTGAACATCTTCATGCAGGGTCAAGATATGGCTCCCAAAGGTCGATGCGTAACTTCAGTTTTGGATCGCTGTCAGGCCCCCAAATGTCGGTGCCTTTGAAGGCAACACCATAGAGCCAAGTCGGTTGCTCGCCCTTGCCATGCGCATTGGTATCGGGGAAAACGTGCACGCCATGTATGGCTTCGATCTCGCCAACGGTGTCGCGGGCATAGCGGGGGAGGCGCGTGTGATGTTCTGGATGCATGCGTTTGGTACGGATCCTGTCGCCGATCCTGAACCTTGCCGGTTGCTGTTCGGTTCGGTCAACCGGACCGCCTTTTGCCAGGATGCCGGCAACGTCTTCGGCTTTCATGACACGCTTGACCGGTTTGGCAGGTGAAAGGGCATGGCCCTGCTTCAGTTCCTCAGGTGTAACGAGCCCGTTTTCCACCACCAGCTTTTCAAGACCCATCGTCCAGATCTTGTAATAACTGGACGAAAGATAGTCGGCGGGAGGCAGTGTTTCACGGGCGAAGCGCGAGGCATCAAGGGTCCAGCTGCCGGTTGCTCCCATGGCAAGGGTCACCGCGAAGGCGCGCTCTTCCCAGTCTGCATGGAAGTTCGGTTCGTTTTCTTCCAGCTCGATGGGGCCGAAACCCATCTGGCCGCCAAGGTCCTGTGCTCCGTTCATGCCGCATCCTCCTGACGAGAGGGATCAAGCGCCAGTCCTGTTCCGATCATGCTGTCCCGGGTCACCAGTTCAGCAAGCCTTTCTTCGCTCCAGCCATCTGTTCCTTCAGGACGGCGAGGGATGACCAGATAGCGAACCTCTGCTGTAGAATCCCAGACCCTGATCTCGGTGTCTTCCGGCAGCGCGACGTTGAACTCGGCCAGCACGCCGCGCGGGTCACGCACGGCACGCGAACGATACGGAGCGGATTTGTACCAGACAGGCGGCAGGCCAAGCACGGTCCACGGGTAGCAGGAGCACAAGGTGCAAACGACCATGTTATGCGTGTCGGCAGTGTTTTCGACGGCCACCATGTGTTCGCCCTGGCGGCCCGTGAACCCCAGTTCGGCAATCGCCGCAGTGGCGTCGCTCATCAGGCGCGCATGATATGCCGGGTCGGTCCAGGCCTTGGCAACGACCCTTGCACCGTTTTTCGGACCGATCCGGGTTTCATAGGTTTCAATCAGCTCGTCCAGGGCAGGAGGGTCGATGTAGCCCTTCTCCGTCAGCAGCGTTTCCAGCGCCCGAACGCGCAGCTCGATGTCGGACAACTCGGAATGATCGTGGTCATGGTCGTGGGACATGAAAGCTCCTGAAATATGCGGAAACACATATGACGTGGTGATATTAGACCTGTCAAATCAAACAATTGCGTGTCCAGTCATCAGGTCGCCGGTGTCCGTGAAAGTCTTGGAATTGCCGGTCTGAACCATTCCCGTCATATGAAGAACGGCTACGTAGTAATAGTTAGTTACATATGTAACCAATTGACCTTTGTCGAGGTGCCGTGTTAGTTTGCCGATATAGTTACAGATGTAACTAATTCTGGAGGAGCGCACACATGAAAATCGAGCAGATGCATCACGTCGCCTATCGCTGCAAGGACGCCAAGGAAACGGTCGAGTGGTACGGCAAAATGCTGAATATGGATTTCGTCCTGGCGATTGCCGAGGATCATGTTCCTTCCACTCACGAGCCTGACCCGTACATGCACATCTTCCTGGACGCGGGAAACAACAACGTGCTCGCCTTCTTCGAGCTGCCGACCAAGGACGAAATGGGGTTCGACCCCAACACGCCGCGCTGGGTGCAGCACATCGCTTTCAAGGTGAAGGACCGGGACGAGCTGATCGCATTCAAGGATCATCTTGAGGCAAACGACGTCGAGGTTCTGGGCGTTACCGACCACTCGATCTTCCATTCCATTTACTTCTTTGACCCCAACGGACACCGGGTCGAGCTGGCCTGCCCGGATCCGAAGGAAGAAGAGCTCCTTGCCAAGCTGAACGATGTGAAGTGGCAGATGCTTGAAGAGTGGTCGAAGACCAAGAGGGCACCGAAACATGCCGAGTGGCTGCACGCCAAAGAACTGGCAGATGTGTAAGCGCGAAAAATGCGTCCGCTGCGGCAAATGCAGCGCAATCAAAGACCTCGCATCAGGGCTGGGAGGAGAGCTTGATGTTTCAAACCTACCAATATCCGGAATTCGACTACCGGCAATCGGAAGAGCAGCGGACAGGAGCAGTCAAACGCCATCCGATGGTGGTGATCGGCGCCGGGCCGATTGGATTGACCGCCGCGCTTGATTTTGCGCAGCGGGGCATTCCCACAATCGTCATTGATGACAACAACACTGTCTCCGTTGGTTCCAGGGCGGTCTGTTACGCCAAGCGTCCGCTCGAGATCTGGGACCGGCTGGGCTGCGGCGAGCGGATGGTCGACAAGGGGATCAAGTGGAAGATTGGCAAGGTCTTCTTCCAGGACGATCTTACCTACACGTTCGATCTGCTGCCCGAGGACGGCCACAAGATCCCCGCCTTCATCAATCTTCAGCAATACTATCTGGAAGAATACATGGTCGAGGAGTGCGAGAAATCGAACCTCATCGACCTGCGATGGAAGCACAAGCTGATCAACCTCACGCAGATCGATGATGGCGTATCGCTGACCGTGGAAACGCCCGATGGTGTCTTCACCATGGAGGCTGACTGGGTGCTTGCCTGTGACGGCGCCAACTCCGATACCCGCAAGATGGTAGGTGCTGGTTTCTCGGGTCAGTTCTTTCAGGACCGTTTCCTGATCGCCGACATCATCATGAAAGCGGATTTCCCGACCGAGCGCTGGTTCTGGTTCGATCCGCCTTTCCACCGCGGTCAGTCAGCGCTTCTTCACAAGCAGTGCGATGATGTTTGGCGGTTGGACTTCCAGCTCGGGTGGGATTCCGATCCTGAAGAGGAAAAGAAACCGGAAAACATCATTCCACGCGTCAAGGCAATGCTCGGCGAAGAAACGGAATTCGAACTGGAATGGGCGTCCGTTTATCAGTTCGCCTGCCGTCGGATCGACAACTTCCGCTATGGCCGGGTGCTTTTTGCTGGAGACGCCGCGCATCAGGTGTCGCCATTCGGCGCGCGCGGGGCCAACACCGGTGTTCAGGATATCGACAATCTGGCCTGGAAACTGAAACTCGTCATGGACGGCGAGGCTCCGGAAAGCCTGATCGACAGCTATCACGAAGAGCGGGCCTTTGCGGCTGACGACAATCTGCTGAATTCGACACGATCGACCGATTTCATCACGCCCAAGAGCGAAGCCTCGCGCCGGTTCCGCGATGCGGTTCTGGACCTTTCCGAAGTCAGCGATTTCGCCAAGCCACTGGTGAACTCCGGACGTCTGTCGGCTCCAACGCCTTATGTGGAAAGCTCGCTCAACACCGAGGATGAAGATGAGTTTTCGGGGGCGATGACACCGGGAACCTGCTGTGCGGATGCACCGGTCAGGGTCGGCGGAGAAGATGCCTGGTTCCTTAACCAGATCGGGGACGGTTTCGCCTTGCTGGTATTCGGTAATGAAGAAGCTGAAGACGTCAGCGCCGGAAACATCAAGGCTCACGTTCTGCGTGTCGGCACGGATATCGACGATGCAGACGGTACGCTGGCAGATCGTTATGACGGCAAGCCGGGCACTGTCTATCTGATCCGGCCGGACCAGCATGTCGCTGCCCGCTGGCGCAATTTCAACGATAACAAGGTGCAAGCCGCGCTGAAGACAGCAACAGGAGCTGCGTGATTCGATGCCTCTCAATCTGAAACCCAACCTTGCAGATCCTGATGGCTTCTATGAGCATCTGGTTTCCAGCCAGCGTCACATGAGCGATGACGAGGCCAACCGTATGAACACGCGGTTGATCCTGATCCTGTCCAACCAGATCGGCGACATGGAGACCCTGAAGGCCGCGATTGATCTTGCAGCTGACCCCAAGCCCGCCGCGGCCTGAGCAGTGGGCGGCCTCGGCCGCCCATTTCATTTACTGGTTACCCTTTTGAGTTTGTTTGTCCCGCCGACCGGTTAGCGAGAGGATTGCCGGAGCAGCTCCGGTAACGGCGAGCGGGTCCGAGAACAATGCTGTCATGTGTTCCTGTTGTCAGCAGCGGATGCGGGCCATCGAGTAGGCATCTGCATATTCACCGTTGCGGAATCCGAACGAACGTAAGGTGCCTTCGATCTCAAAACCGGCGCGTTCATAAAGCCTGATTGCCGGCACATTGTCGGTGAACACGGTGAGTTCGAGGCGGCGGATATTCATCCAGTTGTCGGCAACCTCCAGCAATTCGGACATGAGTGCACGCCCGATCCCGCGCCCGGTGTAGTCGTCGTGAACGCCAATTCCCATTATGGCCGCGTGGATGCGCCGCCCGGAGAACCGCGTAAATCCCGCACTCGCAACAATGATCCCCTCTTGAACCGCAACCAGGGAAACAACCTCTCCCGACCTGTTTTCAATCTGGCTTTTGACGTCTTTTTCGCGCGGATAAGGCATACGCATCGTCCCGGCCCGGTAGCCGGGCATGTTCTGCAGCGCGGTGATCGCTTCCGCGTCGGCGGGCGATTCAGCACGGATGTGCAGTCCTTCAGGCCAGGAACGGGCGCTTGATGCAGCTTCACTTTCGGATGGCGGAATTCTCTCGGATATCATACCGGCTCTCTTTGGGTTGTTCGAGAGAGCAGAGGTTGATTGCAATCCCTGCTCCTCGAAGCAGGGGTGCAATGGTGATCAGGTCAGATGTCTGCCCATGACGACCATGCCGCGTCCCCTGCAGGAACGGCGGTATGTGTGGTCACAAGAATAGTCATCTGAAAGTTGATCATGCGGGGACATTCTCTCATAGCGAGCAGCTTGTCAAACCGAAACTCATTCGCATTGAGGTCGCTACGGGTACGGAGCGAGCCGGCCATTCAAGCAAACTCGTAGTCAATGGCATCAAAGGTGTCTGATGGAAAACCGTAAGCGATTGAAAGACCATCCGCGTTTGCCACCACCCCATGTTCAGCGTTTGGCGGAATGTAGATTGCAACACCCGGTTCGATCCGCAGCTGTTCGCCCTCAATCGTCACGATCCCTGAACCGGTCAGGCCGAAATAGAATTCGGCTGGCGCATGCCGGTGTCTGTTGAGACATCCACCCGGCGGAAAGTTTGCAACTCCGAAGACAAGTCCGCTCGACGGTGTCTTGTTGGCGCAAATCAGCGTTCGCCATTCAACCGAGCCGTAGACGGGGTCCGTTCCGCCTTCAACGGCCTGATGGTCCACATGTTCGGCAAACCCACGGGGAAGACGGCAAAAGTCCGTGGCCAGGATGCCCTGCTGCGTGTCTTCAAGAACGTCGCTGATGTGCATGAGACTTTCTCCGTCCATTCGAGGTTCGACATCCGATTGTTGAATTGATGGCTGGAAATCTCCTCGAAAGTCTGTCTTTGTGCAATATTGGAAAATCTCATGACACTATACGCTGAGGTTATAGTATGAGCCGACTGCCACCTTTCTCCAGCTTGTTCGCCTTTGACGCAGTCGCGCGGCACGGTACCTTGACCCGGGCAGCCCTGGAACTGAACGTATCTCAGCCGGCGGTCAGTCGGCGCCTTGCTTTGCTGGAAGAAGATCTCGGCTGCAAGGTCATCGACAGGAGCTCTCGGCCCTTGCAGTTAACCGCAGAAGGGCAGGAGCTCTACGATGTATTGAGGTCAGGACTTGCGCGGATTGAAGCCGTGGTCGAGCGAATGCGGGATGCGGCAGCAAGCGACAGTGTCAGTGTCAGTTGTGGATCCGGATTTGCGGCCTATTGGCTGATACCACGCCTGCCTGAGCTGGAGCAGGCGCTGCCGGACACGTCTATTCAGATTATAAGTCAGGCGCATACGGACGAAACTGCAACGGCGGATGTTCAGATTAGGTTCGGTGACGGCAATTGGCCGGGTCTGGAAGTAGGTGTGGTGCTTGGGGAAGACGTTTTTCCGGTCGCAAGTCCCGCCTTTGTCGAAAAGTCAGGCAAGCTGCTGACAGTGGACATCCTGAAATCCGAACGTCTCTTGGGCCAGCATCGTGACGCCGGTGCCTGGTACAACTGGGAAACCTGGTTCGATGCGGTCGGGTCTCCGGCGCGGTCCAAGCTGCGAACACTGGACTTTGACAGTTACGCATTGATGGTCAATGCAGCGCTCGCCGGGCAGGGGGTGTGCCTTTGCTGGGCCGGTTTGCTGGACGTTTTTCTGGACAGCGGCGCACTGGTCAGGCTGACCGATGTTTCAGCCGGATCCGGTCGCGGATATTTCATCACCTTTCGAGAAGAGGAGGCTCCGGATTCTCCCGTTCGCCGGGTGGCAGAGTGGATGATATCCAGCAGCACCTACACGGGCAGATCCTGAGAAAGTGATTTGCCTTGCCACTCCGAAGTCACGTTACAAGGCGAGAGCAGGACGAGGGCTGGCATTGTTCGATGAGTGACTGGCGCAAAAGAAACATGATTTCAGGAACGACAATGAAAATCGGACTGGGCGGAGGCTGCCACTGGTGCACTGAAGCCGTCTTTCAGGCGCTTTCCAGCGTGGAGAATGTCGAACAGGGTTTCATCCATTCCAATCCACCGGAAGACAGTTGGTCCGAAGCTGTGATCGTGACTTTTGACCCTGCCGTTCTTCCTCTGGAAGTGCTGATCGAAATCCATCTCAGAACCCATTCCAGCACCTCACATCACAAGATGCGCGGCAAGTATCGCAGTGCGGTCTATGTCTTCGAGGCTGAAACGAACGATAAGGTCGAGGGCATTTTGGGTGATTTACAGTCCGGGTTTGAGGAACCACTTGTAACCAGCGTGCTCCCCTTTGTTGCCTTCAAACCTTCGGATGAGCGTTTTCAGAATTACTACGCCACCAATCCGGATCGCCCCTTTTGCAAGACCTACATCGATCCGAAGCTTGCGATGTTGCGGAGGGAGTTTGGGCGTGTGCTGAATTCGACATTCCCAATGCAGAAATGAGACGCATGTGAGTTGGGTTGTCATTCCTGCGAAAGCGGGGATCCGGTAAACGCACTCACCGCAATTGGTATTCGACTGTCGCGGCGTACTGGACCCCGGATCTTCGCTGTGCTGCGTCCGGGATAACAACCTGGAGGCGCCCGAAAAGAGGGAGGTGGCTGGTTGTCTTCAGCGACTGGAGGCAGTTGAAAAGAGATCGATAAGAGGCGCTGCGCATCTAAGGATGCGGCAATGGAAAACCATGCCGTGCGGACAGGGCTTGCAGGATTTCATCCTTGTTGTTGATGAAGCCTCCCTCTGCAAGAACCAGCACCGGAAGGCTTTGGTTGTCTTTACCCAGAAGGTTGACGATCTCCTGACGTGGCCGGGACCAGCCGATCCGCTTTACGTCAAGTTTTTGTGCAAGATCCGGAAATGACGCAAGCACGCCTTCCATGAGCGCGCAATGCCAGCAGTAGAAAACTTTGTCGGGATAAGCCGGGTCTTCGAAACCGGGCTCCAGCAGGTAGAGCGTGTCACGCAACTGAAATCCCCCTGTTGAAGGTGTGTGTGGCAGAAGTCAGTTATTAATCAAACAGTTCCCTCACTTCCGGCCATTCCGCTCCCTCGTGATGGGCGGCAATTGCCAGGAACTCTTCCAGGAACTCGAAGCAGCCTTCGTCATGTGCCAGATGATGCGTGAGCAGGCCCACGGGTTCCTTGCGGATATTTCGCCGGCGGGTAAGCTGCAGGTCGAAGCGCAGTCGCGCGCTCTCCCAACCGATGAAGCGGACCTGCTTCTTCCATTTCAGAATATCGATATGGGATTGGATCTGATGATCGCGCGGGAAGTTGTGCCAGGTGAAGGTGGAAAGCCCCGGCAGGCCGATGCTGGGCAAGCGGCGGGATATCTCCGGATCGATCCGGTTCCACGGTGGCACCATGGCCGGAATGAACTTGTCGCCGAACAATGTTTCAAGCCGGGCTTTGCCTTCCGCAAGCTGTGCCATCAACTCGTCCGGATCACGTCGTGAACCGAGTTCGGCGGCCTTTTCGCGCCTTTCCTTGAGCTGGAAGTTTTTGTGTTGCCAACCGTGCTGCAGAACCCAGGCATGCGGCTCGTCAGTCAATCGTTCCGCCAGAGCTTCGGTTGCATCTTTCGGGATGACCGCGAGCGCAATGTCGACACCGTAGCTGTTGGCGATTTCCAGCATCCTGTCGAGCAGGGGTGTCGGTTCAACGGCATCGTCGTCCCGCCACCAGAACCGGACCTTGCGGCCGCGTTCGGCAAACCAGTCCAGATGGGACGTCAAATCGTCTTTGAAACGCTGCAGGTCGGCAGCAGGGATAGGCCTGGTCAAGAAATCGCAATCCGGCTGGAAGTCATGGACGGGTGGCGGTGAAGAGGAAGTAACCGACTGTGGCGAAGATTTGGCCTTTCTCTCGCAACCTGTCAATCGACTGTTGCCATTCCCGATTTTCCGCCTCGGTGATCGCGCCGGCTTCTTCGGCGTGAACGCCGAGGCTTTTGAAATAGGCAGCACCCAGATCCTGACGGAAGATCAGAGCTCGTGAGGCGCATTCAATGTCCTGATACCCGAGGTCCTGAAGCGTCGTGTTCAAGGGGCCCGGCAACCAGCTTTGCTCTACAGCATGAGCAATTTCATAATCGATCACCTTTCGCAAAAGCGCGCGATCGGTCACGTTGATCGTGATTGTCGAAATGTCCGGCTCGATCAGCGCCAGATGACCACCTGGCTTCAAAACGCGCTTCATTTCGGCAATGACCGACTGGAAGTTCTTCAGGTAGATCAAAAGACGTTCCGCACGAACGCAATCGAATGAAGAATCTTCGAATGGGAGACTGGTTGCGTCTCCGATCTGATAATTGATCGGATGTCCGGCCGCTTCTGCACGGCGCCTTGCCTCTGCGATGAAGGCGTCGCTTTTGTCCAGCCCGTTGACACGGCCTTCGGGTCCGGCGATCTCTGCAAGACGAAGGGTTTCCAGGCCGAAGCCGCATCCGATGTCCAGTACGGATTTTCCGCTGGCAATGCCTCCGCGCTCGCGCGCAATCTCTTTCAACTCTCGCAGTTGAGGGATGGTGTCGAAAGCCTCCAGCATGGCGACATAGTCCGACGTGTCGGCCAAGTTGTTCAGCGCTTTGAAGTTGCGAAGTTCCATCGATACTTTGCCCTTTCCCGACAAATGGATTGCATCGCCATCGTGCCAGCACAAGATGGATCAATCGATGCGATCTCGCAAATCCCGCAGCAGAAGTTCGGCCCCCGTTTCCGCGCCGCCCAGTTTCACCGGAGCCGGCTTGCGTGGCAGGGAGAGGGCATCGTCAATGGCTGCTGCAAGCCGCTCGGGAGACAGACCGGCCTCTGTTGAGATCACGGCGCGGCCGTGAGCGGCAAGAGCCTCAGCGCGCTGGGTCTGCTCCGTCTCGTTTGCCTGCGCAAAGGGCACGAATACAGCCGGCACACCGGCGATCAGGACATCAAGCACCGTGTTGTATCCGGCCTGACTCACGGAAAGTCGCGCTCGCTTCAAAAGCTCCGGGAAATCACGCCGCGCCCGCTCGACGACCATGCCTTCTCCGGCGTTCTTCGCATATATGGAGAATGCATCGTCGGATATGCCGTGACCAATCAGAACGCGCCAAACCGTGTCTTCTGCCCGGCGAGACAGTGGCCGGGCCTCAAGTGCAGCCGAGAGCAGGTTTTCCGCGACAGCACTGCCGCCGCAGGAAATGACGACTTCATCTTCGCCATCTGATCCGTCGACCGGCGGTCGATTTTCTCCGTTCACATATCCAGTGTAGCGCACCAGATGCTCTACGCGTTCCAAAAACGGAAAGCTGTCGGCGAGCTGGATGAACTCCGGGTCGGAGTGAACCAGAATGCGGTCGTAATATCTCAATGCCTGGTCCGCCATCCATTCTTCCTTCCAGAGTTCCTTCTTGCGAACCAGGATGTCACGGATGGAGGTCGCGATGAGTGGGGGCTTTGACCTGGATTTCGCAACCTCGAGAAGTGGCGTCAGCTCAAAGTCCAACTGGCGTCGGCCAAAGGGGTAGGTCTCCGTCAGCAGGAGATCGTAATCCTCTGCTTCAAAAGCTTGAATCGATGCATTAACGCGCGCTTTTTTCCAAGCTTCGTCAATATCTTGGTTGTCGAGTGTGACAAGACGCTTGAAATCAGCGTCCGGACTTTTGCAGGCAGGAAGCTCGACGATCTTGAGTGGGCCGGTGTCCAGTGTCGGAGGAATCCTGTTGCCGCTGGCGAGCGTAACTTCGACACCGTTTGCCGCAAGCGCCTTGCCGATCGCGGCTGCGCGGAAAACGTGTCCTGTGCCCAAAAGGTGCTGTACGTGAATGAAGGCTTTGAAACTCATGCCCGTTACGCCTTGTTCCGTTGCAGGTAGTTTCCGATTGCCTTTTGCAAAAGAGCGTCGAGTCGTTCAGCTCCGGCAGCCAATGTGTGATTGTTCTCAATATGGTTTGAAGCGGCCAGACCCATCCGGTCCGCTGTCTCCGGAGCGTCGATCACGCGTTTCAGATTGGCCGCAAAAGCCTCGGCATCCCCTTCCGGTGAAAGAAGACCTGTATCTCCGTCCACTACGATGTCGGGCACGCCAAAGGCATCGCCGGCCACCACCCCGGTTCCGGCAGCCTGCGCTTCGAGAAAGACCAACCCGAACGCTTCGCGAATTGCCGGCCATACAAACAGGTCGTGACTGGCATATTGAGAGGGGAGGGCTTCGGGAGACAGTGCGCCCAGCCAGCTGATCCTTTCGGGTGAAAACAGGCTCAGCACATGGTCCCTGGAAGGGCCGTCTCCAACGATTGTGAGGTGCCAAGGGTAATCTTGAAGAAGCAGGAGCGCTTTCGCGAGCATTTCATATGATCTGGTCTTGTCGCCTTCGCGCATCATTCCGACCGTGAGCAATTTGAGCGGTGTCTGAGCCGATTGACGCTTCGATGCTGTTGACAGCTGGTAGGGCGCCGCGTCCAGAAACGGCAGGACAACGTCAAGGTGGTCAGGTGCAACGACGGCGCGAAGACATTCGGCATCGGCATGATGAATGGCTGCAACCGCATCTGCCCGGCTTAGCGCGTCATCCGCGGCAGCAAATCCGAATGCCCAATTGCCGGATTTGCGCTTGGGTGCGCGGCTGGCCTCGATAATCGCGTAAGGTATTGCAAATCCGTCTGCCAGGGATGGACCGATCCAGTCCGGAGCCTTGTGATAAAGATGGTAGGTCAGGAAGAGGTCGGGCCTGTAGCTTTCCTTTTGCCACGCTTCGGTGATCCGGGCAGCCTCCAGAAGCGCTTCCTGCTTGACCGCACCTTGAATGTTGTCGCTGCCTTCCTTGCGCCAGGAGCGAAAGTCGGTGGCAATGCGAACCTCATGGCCGGCACGTTCCAGAGCCCGGACAATCAGCCTACCCATGGTCCGATCACCGGACGGCACCGGATGGTCCAGTGGCTTCATCGGAGCGGTGAAGGCAATTTTCATGGGTGTCCCCGAACGTTTGTGTCAGAGCACCTTACGAAATTTTGCTGCCAGGCGGTCAAGTCCGGGGTCGGTGGAGAACTCTTTTCGGACCAGGTCTGCCGCAGCGAGGCCGAGTGTTCGGCGTCGCCCAGGGTCCCTGATGAGAGCGTCCAGCGCCGTGGCAAGTTCTTCCGCAGCACCCGGTTCAACCAGAATTCCTGTTTCCTCGTCTTTGATAAGCTCCGGAATTGCGGAAACTCGAGTGGACAGACAGCAGAGCCCCATCGATTGGGCTTCCATCAGCACGTTTGGCAAGCCATCACGGTCTCCGGTCTTTGCAAGCTTGGAGGGCAGCACGAACAAGTCTGCTTGCCGGCAGGTGGAAATGACTTCTTCGCGAGGTTGGGCTCCGCGCCAGGTAATGTTTTTCGAAAGACCGAGTTCGTCTGCGGTGGATTTCAGGGCGTCCGACAGCTCGCCACCACCGACATGCGTGAAATGCCAGTTGAGGTCGGCGGGAAGTTTCGCCAGCGCTGACAGCAAGTCGTCATAGCCCTTCTTTTCCACCGCGCGCCCCACAGATACGATACGGACCGCATCGCCGCTGCCATCACGCTCGGAAGGCGCATCACTGGGGAATGGAAAGCCGGAAAAGTCCAGACCGTGATAAAGCAGTTCGACTTTCTTCGGATCGTCAGCAAGCTCTTGCAGATATTGCGCGTTGACGCTGGTGCAGGTGACGCCCCAGGCCGCGTCGTTGATCTTGGTCCTGAGGTCCCACTCCGGGCTTGTCCAGATATCCTTCGCATGGGCTGAAAATGACCACTTCCTGCCTGAAAGGTGCGCAGCATAGCGGGCTGCTGAGCAAGGCGTGTGCAGATAGTGGGTGTAGATCCACGTCACATCCTCGGGCAGCTCATGGGCAAAGACACAGCCTTGTGCCCATCTGCGTTGACGATCGGCGTTGGATTGATGGGCGAAGTCCGCATCGAACAGAGCCTTGGCAGTGTTGTAGGTCGGTTGGCTTTCAGCCCATCGTTTTGCCCGTGCAACACGCGCCGGATCATCCTTCACGTATTCCGGCAGGTACATCACTTCAGCGCTTATCTGCCGATGCACTTCATGAATGTAAGGGTCGTAGGGTTTGCGTAAGGCGACGATGAGAATGTCGACGCCGCGGCGTTCAAGACCAAGCATCTCCTGGGCAATAAAGGTTTCGGACAGGCGCGGATAGCCTTTGACCACAACGGCGATACGGGACATCGAGAAGCTCTTGAACAAAGAGGAGAAGCGGAAAGCGGCCGGTTAGAAGTTCACCAGTTTGAGATCGTCCGCAAGCTGATGCTCCTCGAAGACTTCACCCACCCTGGTGGAGATAACATCAAGCCCGCCGAGAAGGTTTTCAACACCGGCGGCAGAGGGAGAAGGAGTTCCGGGCAGTTCGGACAGGGCAACCGCCATCAGGTCTGCATCGGGATAGCGGTCGATTGGCAGGACTTTCAGGAGACCGCTCTGCTCAGCGCGCTCCGCCCTGATTGCCTGCTCGCGGCGCGGCATGATCCGGGGAACCATCAGCGTCGGTTTGTCGAAGGACAGGATTTCGCAGAACGTGTTGTAGCCACCCATGCCGACGATTGCAGTCGCGTTGGCAAGATAGGGTTCGATCTGCGGAGTGAAACGGATGATTTCAACATCCCGCAGGTGTTCGGCACGTTCGCTGAATTGCGCGGCCGCGGCAGCCGGCATGAAGGGGCCGAGAACGATCAGAGCCGGAAACAGGGGGCGTTGCCGGGCCTCATAGGCGCGCATCACCCAGTCGACCATTTCAACACCGTCACCGCCGCCGCCTGGCGTGACCAGAATGTAGGGCTCTTCGCCGAAAGGCGTTGGCGCTGGTTGTTCTGCAATCGACTGTGGCAGATCCCGTCGTAGATATCCGGTGTAACGCAGCTTCTGCGAAACGCCGTCCGGAAGCGTCAGGCCCTCCAAGGGGTCACAAATCCCTTCCGGGCCATACACCCAGATCTCGTCATAGAGGTCCTTCAAAGCCGGGTAGACGTTCTTGCGGTCCCATTCTTCTCGCAGGACCTGCGGATCGTCCATGACATCACGCAGGCCGAGAACAAGACGTGTGTCGGTGTCTTTCAAAGACTCCAGGGTTCCGAGTACCTCGCCACGCAGACCGAGCGGTTCCTTGTCGACGATGAAAATGTCGGGTTCAAAGACTTTGGCGGTGTGTTCGATAATGGAGGAGCGGATCGCGAGCGTCTGGTCGATATTGATATGCAGGGATAGGGGTGTGTATTCGCCGTTGCGCAGTTTGATCACCCCGGGGATGCGGACAAAATCCACACGGGAGCGGAATTCGAAACTGCCGATAATCGGTGAGCCTGAAAGAATCAGGACCGACAGCGTATCGAAGTCGCCGACAAGAGATTGGGCAATCGCACGGCAACGTCTGAGATGGCCAAGACCAAACGAGTCATGGCTGTAAATCAGAATCTTCGGCGTTTTGGAATTCATACTGCCCCTAAATTTGTAAAGATGCTCCGCGGAGCTTATGTCTCAAGTTGTTGGCCTTTGTCACGCCCAGAAATTATTTGGGACATGACTTTTGACAAGGAACGGTTTCAAAGTGCTTGTGGCAAATGCTAATCCCGGCTAGCGCATCGAATTGGGATCGTTAATATACCTAAAATGATCTGCTTGAACATAATTGATCCTTATCTGTTTGGATGAACTAATGGAAAAAAGCCTTTTTCGCTTTATCTGGAAGTACAGTTCCCGTCAGCAGATCTTCATACTCATGGTCACCGTGCTTTCTTATCCGGTGGTCTATTTCCTGCTCGAGTTGCCGAAACTGATCGTCAACGACGCGGTGCAGGGCGACAATTTTCCGCGAAATGTTCTGGGTTTTGACTTCGATCAGATACCCTATCTGGTGCTGCTCTGTTTCACCTTTCTCGGGCTCGTCGTCGTTTCCAACGGTCTGAAGTACTTTCTGAACGTCTATAAGGGGCGACTTGGCGAGCGCATGTTGCGGCGTTTGCGATTCGAGTTGTTCCAAAGAGTTCTGAGGTTCCGCTTGCCGCATTTCCGCAAAGTGAGCTCGGGAGAAATCATCCCGATGATCACCTCGGAAGTGGAAGATGTCGGCGGTTACATCGGGGAGGCGTTTGCGCTGCCGGCCTACCAGGGTGGCATGCTGCTGGTTCAGCTCGGCTTCATTTTCATGCAGGACCCGCTTCTGGGAGTGGCTGCGGTAAGTTCCTATCCCATTCAGGGATACGTCATTCCGATGCTGCAGAAGAGGGTTGTCCTTCTGTCGCGCAAGCGGGTCAAGAATGTCCGGCTGATTGCTGACAAGGTCGGTGAGAGCATCACCGGTGTCGCGGAAATTCACGCGAATGATGCGGCTGCGTGGCACTCTGCAGACGTATCCGACCGCCTTTATGAGAACTTCAAGATCCGCTACGAGATCTTTAACCGGAAGTTCCTCATCAAGTTCCTGAACAACTTCATGAACCAGCTGACGCCGTTCTTTTTCTACCTGATCGGCGGGTACCTGGTGATCGAAGGCAATCTGAGCATGGGTGCCTTGCTGGCTGTGATTGCGGCCTACAAGGACCTGGCGGGTCCCTGGAAACTGCTCCTTTCCTTCTATCAGATGACGGCCGATGTCAGCGTGAAGTACCAGACCGTTGTCGAAAACTTCGACCCGCAGGACATATACGATACGGAACGCCTGACATCTGACGAACAGGTCGAGCTGAGCGGCGACGTCAAGTTCGAGCAGGTCAGTTTCTCCGGTGGTGCGGCAGGTCAGGAAGTAATGGATGTCAGTCTGACGGTGCCAGCCGGCACGGCCTGCGCTATTGTCGGGCCGGACGGCTCTGGCCGGTCGGAAGTATTGCAGTTGGCGGCGGGACTTGTCTCTGCATCGTCCGGAAAGGTCTTCATCGGCGAACACGATCTCGACAAACTCACCGATGCCACGCTGGGACGGGAGATTGCCTATGTCGGTGGCGCCGTTCATATCTGGACAGGTACGATCCGGGACAATCTTTACTACGGCCTTCGCCACAGGCCCCTGGTTGCGCCAGAGCGCGACGGCGAAGAGCTGAAGATGTACAAGCGGCGCGTCAACGAAGCAAAGCAGACGATGAACCCCGTTTACGATCTGGCGGCCGATTGGGATGATCTTCAGGCGGCTGGAGTTGCCAATGAAGCTGGGTTGGACGAAAAGGCGTTGGAGCTGCTTGAGGCGGTAAAGCTCGACAACGACATCTATCGGCTGGGTCTGCAATCCCGGTTTGACCCCTCCATGAACGACACGTTCGCGGAACGGATACTGAGCGTTCGCAAAAGTCTTGCAGGCAGAATCGCCGACGAACCGGCGCTAAGCGGACTTGTCGAGCTCTGGCATCGAGACCGTTTCAATGCCAGTGCAAGCCTTGCGGACAACCTGTTCTTCGCAGTCCCGTCTGATCCGGAAATCACCATGGATCAGGTTCCGGATCTGGAGGAAGTAAAAGCCTTCCTGTCCGAGACGGGATTTGACCAGAAACTTCAGCAGATCGGTCTGAAAATTGCCGAAACCATGCTCGAGTTGTTCTCCAACGTATCGGGTGACAGCGGGTTGCTCGGCGCCTATTCCTTCATCAATCAGGACGAGTTGCCCGAATTCGAGCGCATTGTCCGCATCGCCAAGTCCGGTCAGCAACGGCCAGGGCTGACAGATGCCGACCGGTCACGGCTCACAGGACTGGCTTTCAAACTGGTTCCCGCCCGCCATCGTCTCGGCGTCATGACAGACGAGCTCAAGGACGAGATTATCGGCGCGCGCAAACGCTTCCTGGAAGGCGTGGTCAAAAACAGCGATAACTTCGTCGCGTTCGATCCGGACGTTTACCTGCCACCGCTTACGATCGAAGACAATCTGTTGTTCGGCCGGGCCAGGGTGGACCGGCGCGACGCACGGCGCCGCATCGACGACGTTATTCGCACCATCGTTGAGGAAACTGGGCTTCGAACCCCAATCATCTATGCCGGATTCGGATATCACGTGGGAGTGTCCGGCTCCAGGTTGTCAGCAGGGCAACGTCGTAGAATTGCGCTGGTGCGCGGCTTACTAAAGAATGCAAAAATCACTATATTGGATGATATTGCTACGGGAATGACTGAAGACGACAAAGTTTTGCGCAATGATTTAAGGCAAATCTTGTCTGGAAAAACTTTCCTATACGGCACATCCAACGCCGATATTGCTGCCGAATTCGATCAGCGCTTTGTTTTGGATCAGGGCAGGATTTCAGATAAGGAATAGTAACATGAAGGAATGCTTGGAGAAGCAGGGGAGCTGCGGGCTCCAATTGCTCGGTCCAATGAGAATATGCCAGAAGAAGCAGGGAGGATAACATGACACTTGAAACCGAAGTCGAAGCCCTCCGAAAGGTGCCGCTTTTCCATGGAATTGACGAAACCAAGTTGCGGCTCCTGGCCTTTATCAGCGACCGAACAGAGTATCCTTCAGGCGAACGTCTCTGCTCTCAGGGGGAGGAGGGCGACTGTGCGTTCATCATCCTGTCCGGAGCCGCAGACGTTCTTGTGAACACACCGGAAGGCGAAAAGAAGGTTGCGCAGGTCTCCGAGAATTCCATCGTTGGTGAGATCGCCATTCTTTGCGACGTGCCGAGAACCGCGACACTTGTCGCTGCGAACAACATGGATGTTCTCACCGTATCAAAAGACGATTTCTTGAAACTATTGAAAGAATTTCCGGATATATCACTGGAAGTTATGCGGACTTTGGCACTAAGACTGGAGCGCACAACCCGTGATCTGGCTGATGCACGACGAGGAGCAGCCGGCGGTTAGGGAGTAACACGTGGCAGATGAATTTTCGCTTCGTTGCTGGGGCGTAAGAGGATCGACACCGACACCGGGAGCAAGCACGCTGCGCTATGGGGGCGAAACTTCGTGTTTCGAGATCCGGGCCGGTGATGCACTGGTTCTGGTGGATTGCGGATCAGGTGCGCGAAACCTCGGAATGGAGCTTTGCAAGTGCAAGGCGCGATCCTTCGATCTGCTTTTCACGCATACTCATCTGGACCACATTTGCGGGTTGCCATTTTTCAAACCTGCTTACGATCCGAATTTCGAGGTAACCGCCTGGGCAGGGCATTTCCAGGACGAGACGAGCCTGGTTGATATCGTCAGCCGGATCATGTCTCCGCCTATTTTTCCGGTCGCTGCGAAAACCCTGAAGGCAGTCGAATTCAAGACATTTACCGCTGGCGGACAGATCCCGCGCGATGATGATCTTGTTATCAAAACCACCCGGCTCAACCACCCGGGAGGGGCTTGCGGTTTCCGCTTCGAATATCAAGATAAATCGATTTGCATCATCACCGATCACGAACATGGCGATCCGGAGATTGATTCAGAACTGCCGGATTTCGTCCAGGGGGCAGACATCATGATTTATGATGCCATGTTCACCGACGACGAATACAAGGCCTACAAGGGGTGGGGACACTCGACCTGGCAAAAGGCAGTGCAGCTTGCCAGAGAAGGCCACGTCAAGACGCCGGTTCTCTTTCACCATGATCCGCGGCGTTCGGATGACGAGCTCGACGAGATCGGTCTTGCTGCCCAGAACGCATATCCCGGCACACTCGTGGCAAGCGAAGGGATGATCCTGAAGCCATAGGCGAATTCTTCTTCCGCACGTTCACGCAAAAAAAGGGCGGCCCAAATGGCCGCCAAAAAAATCTATACGGTTAAAAAATTGATCGCCGCCGGATGCAGGAATGCGGGGTTCCTATAGGAGCATCCGTAAATCGGCCTCTTGCGACTTGAAAAAACGTCACAATTAGCCGCCGGATACGATCAATAGTTGTTTACAAGGTGTATACATTAATTGCATGGTCCATATGGACTATGTCTGACATAAAAGTATCGGTTGCAGGCGGGAAAACGCCTTTTAGCGCTGCAATTTAATCAGACCGCGAGGGGGAAAAGTGGTCGTTGCTGCGGAAAAGTATATTCATTTGACCAATTTGGCGGTTGCCGCCGCCATGGATCCCACTAAATGGCAGCGGTTTCTGGACGAGTTGGGTCGCGTGCTGGGAACCCGAATCTGCACTCAGCTCATTGGATACGATCAGCTTACCAAGGCTGCTCCCTTGGCGTATTCCTCCGGTTACGACCCCTCGATCCTGCAGCTCTATGAGACGGAGTATGCGGACAAGAACCCCTTTGCCGCGAATTTCTCGAAATGTGCGATCGGCGGTGCGATTTCCGCTGACGAGTTGTGTGAAACAAAGCTTCTCAAAAAAACGGACTTTTATGCCGACCTGCTTCGGCCCATGGAGGACATTTACGGCGGAGGTGGATCGATGCTTGCCTTCGATGCGGACCGTATGTTCCTCATTGGCGGAAACCTGCGTGCGAAGGATCAGGAAAAATACGAGCAGGAATGGCTGCAACTCTGCGTTCGACTGGCACCTGTCATTCGTCAATCGTTGGAAATCAACCGGACGATTTCGGGCCTGTCCTTCGAGAAATGGGCTGCTGAGCGACATTTGCTCGGCTCAGGTACGGCGATCTTTGTGGTCGACCCGACCATGATTATCCATTTCGCCTGCTCGGAAGCGCAAAAACTCCTCGCCAAAGGATCCCTGGTCGGCAGCGTGATCAATCGCCGTCTGCAATTTCGTTCTGAACAGGCTCACAGTCAATTTACCGCGTTCACGCGCGAGCACTTGCGCGATAAAACGAACGTCTTCAAAAATCTGCGACTGACAGATGAAAATGGAAAAAGCTGGATTTGCCGGGCAATGGGCGTTCGCCTTGGAGATCTGGATGATACGCCTTTCGGTGCGTTTATGACGAAGTCCATCTCAGCGGTTCTTCTGGCGATCAAGCCCGACGAAAGTGAGGGCACGTTCCAGGAAAAACTACAAAAAGAGCTTGGACTAAGCCGGGCCGAGGCCTCGTCCGTTCTTATGCTTTCTGAAGGACAGACGCCGGCCGAGATTGCTGACAGTCGCGAAGTCAGTGTTTACACGGTGAGAAATCAGGTTAAGTCTGCATTGACGAAATCCGGGTGCCGTCGGCAAAGCGAGCTTGTTCGCAAGGTTGAGCAGCTTCGTCAGCGTGTTGCGTTTTAGTGCCAATCGGTCTTGAAAGCCGGTTGTCAATCACGAGTGGTCACATTCGCGCGCACCTTATTGCGCATTTCGGCTCAACAGGTGAAACTCCAGTCACCTTCGGGAGCCAGGGTCTGTTCAACGTTCGCATTTGATCGTTGACTGGAGGCAGGGTGTTTCAATTCAAGCGTCAAGTTCCGGGAATGCGTCCCTGTCGCGTCTTTGCTGCACTGGGAAGAGCAGCGCGCGCCGGATCGCTTCGAAACGAGAAGCCATTGGAGCCCGAGGTGCCAGCGTTGCAGTCCTGGCAATTTGAACCGTAAGCACGACCAACTTGGATCACTATGAGCACACTAAGGAATTCCTTGCGCTTTATCCTCCACGGCGGCCCACCGGAAACCGGAATTCCAGACAGGGTTCGCGCCGAGATCCGTTCACGAGAAGCATCCTCTGAGCGATTGATCAGCTGGGTTCAGCTTGGACTGGTTCTGTTTTTCACAACGCTCTACGCGATCGCACCGCGCGCTGAAGGTTCTTCCGGATTCAATTTCGTGCCTATCGCGCTTGGAGCGTATTTTCTGTTCACAGTATTGCGGCTGGTTCTTTCCTACCGGTTCGAGTTGCCGCAATGGTATCTTCTGATTTCCATTGGTGTCGACATGGCGCTTCTGGTCGGTCTGATATTCTCCTTTCACATCCAGTATGATCAGCACCCGGCATTCTACCTGAAAACCCCGACGCTGATGTATGTGTTCATTTTCATCGGACTGAGAGCGCTCAGGTTTGATCCCCGCTTCGTTCTGACAACAGGGCTCGTGGCAGTTGCCGGTTGGCTGGGACTGGTCTTTTATGCGGCCTTTGCCGATATGGACCACATGCGGGTTACCCGGAACTACGTTGAGTATCTGACCGGAAACTCGATCCTCATCGGCGCCGAACTGGACAAGACCATGGTCATTTTCACTGTGACCATCATTCTTTCTGTAGCTCTCTACCGCGGCAGGTCGATGTTGTTTGAGGCGACGCGGGATCATGCCGCAGCGTCCGACCTCAGACGTTTCTTTGCACCCGAAGTTGCAGCCTCGATAACGGATGCGGATACCGAATTGCAGGCAGGTGAGGGGAGCCAGCGGGAAGCAGCAATATTTTATGCCGATATCCGCTCCTTCACCTCAACCTCGGCAAAACTGCCGCCTGAGATCGTCCTGGCTGTCCTGGCCGAATATCAGAACCTCGCCGTTGAGGTGATCAACCAGGAAGGTGGACGGGTCGACAAATTTTTGGGAGACGGCATCCTGGCCACCTTTGGCGCAGTTCATCCGTCCGATACTTATGCGGCTGACGCCTTGAGGGCAGCGTCGAGGCTCGTAAGAAGCGTTGAAACTGACCAGCACCGCTTCAGGGCAGCCGGTTGGCCGGGCCAGCTGCGCATTGGAACCGCGGTCGCGGCAGGCCCGGTGACGGTAGGTGTCATCGGCTCCAAGAACAGGCTTGAATTCACCGTCATCGGAGATGCCGTCAATCGTGCGGCGAAACTGGAAGACGCCAACAAGGAGCAAAACTCCTCCTCGCTGACCGACAGATTTACCTGGGACCTGGCCTGTGCCCAGGGCTATCAGGTTGAAGATATCGAAGACCGGCCGAGCACAGTCGTCGCCGGCATGCACAATCCGGTCGACCTTGTTGTTCTTGCAAGTTGAGCGTCTGAACAGTCAGTGCTGCCAGTGGGTGTTCGCTGAAATCGATCTGCGAATGCGCTTGACCCGGCACCAATTCTCAGCCAAGTTGCAACTCAAATTGACCTAATCGTCAATTAACGCAATAAAATTCATTGAAATCAATGAATTGCCATTGAGGAGGCGTGAATGAAGCTGGATTCGACACTTTCCGCGATTGTGACCGGAGGAGCATCCGGGCTCGGGGCCGCGACAGCTCGCATGTTGGCTGGTGAGGGGGTCAAGGTCACGCTGTTTGATCGCAATGCAGTACAAGGCAACGCTGTCGCCGATGACATCGGCGGTGTGTTTGCCGATGTTGATGTGACCGATCAAGCAAGTGTCGAGGCAGGCTTTGAAAAGGCGCGAAGCGCCAACGGACAAGAACGCATCCTGGTCAATTGTGCGGGAATTGCACCGGTTGCCAAGACGACCTCACGCGGCGAAGCGCATCCCATCGACATGTTTGAAAAGGTCGTCGCAGTTAACCTGATTGGTTCATTCCGCTGTTTGTCGATTGGGGCAACTGGAATGGCCGCACTCGACCCGATCACAAGCGACGGAGGGCGCGGCGTCATTGTATCGACGGCATCGGTTGCGGCATTCGATGGTCAGATCGGACAGGTCGCATATGCTGCTTCCAAGGCAGGGGTCGCAGGAATGACATTGCCGGTCGCCAGGGACCTCTCCAAGTCGGGCATTCGTGTCATGACCATTGCACCTGGAATTTTCGAAACACCCATGTTGCTCGGTCTGTCGCAGGAAGTTCAGGATTCACTTGGTCAGCAGGTGCCGTTCCCGTCGCGCCTGGGCAAGGCCACCGAATATGCAAAACTCGTGAAGGCCATTTGCGAGAACGACATGCTCAATGGCGAAACCATCAGACTGGACGGCGCCATCCGTATGGCGCCCCGGTAAGAACCGGGCAGCGGCCAAGGTTTAGGGCATTGGCGGCGGTCCGGGCATGCGGCGCTGCCAGTGCCATTAAAGTTCATTGAAGTAATAATTTTCTCTAGTTCTCTCCTGTTCCCCTTTAAGCTGACGTAACGTAATCTTGTTGAGCTGGACGCACGAAACAGCTTGAAGGGAGAAGGGAATGGCTGAACAAGCGCATGAACTTGCGCCACATCACCTACCGATATTCGTCCCGTCTGCGGATGGCAGCGATCCATTGATGACGATCATGCTGGCTGCCCTGCTTCTGGGCGTCGTGCTGCTCGGTACGTTCTATTTGCACCTGCATTCCCTGCCGGAGCGACTGGCGCATAAACATGGACGAATGCAGTTTGAGTTGGTTGCGGTCCTCGGGCTGCTGGCACTCTTCACGCACAACAACATTTTTTGGGTGGCGGCACTCCTGTTGGCATTCATTCAGCTACCTGACTTCGCGACCCCCATTGGCACAATCGCAAACGCGCTTAACCGGATAGCGAACCGCTATGACGGTACCGAGCGTCAGGACAAGGTAGAACAAGAGATTGAGATTGATGTTGAGGCAACGCAGGAAGGAATGTCCACAGAAGCGTCCATTGTCGCCGAAGCCGTTCCTGAAGCGCAGGCGCCCTCCGGGGCGAACACCTTAGAACCTGAGAAGAAGGACGGATAGATGTTCGAACTTATCTTCTGTTCTCTTCTGACTGTCTTGCCTGACTATCTGATCCGCCGCTACGTGCAGGGCAAGCGGATTGGCCGGGAGATTACGCTCTATTCCGTTTGGTACGAGCTGCGTTACGGCATCGTCACCTGCCTGATGCTTACGGTGTCGCTGATCACGCTGATCTTCTACTTCCACCCGACTGCGACAAGTGCGGTTTCCGCTTTCCGCACTATCCCGATCTTGCCGGAAGGTTCGGGCCGCGTGGAAGAAGTCTTCGTTGCCAACGAGCTGGAGACCGAAATCAAGGCTGGCGATCCGATCTTTCGCTTGGATAGTGGCCGACAGGAAGCCGACGTTACCACGGCCAAACAGCAAATTGCCGAAGTTCAGGGCGAAATTGCCCTGGCTCAGGGAGAGCTGGCGGTAGCCGAGGCCCAGGTCGAGGAAGCCAGGGCTTCGCTCAAGCAGGCGCAGGATGAACTCGACACGCGTCAGGAGCTGATGGACCGGAACGCGAACGTTGTCAGCGAGCGGGATATCGAGAAGCTGGAAAATACTGTGGCAGCCCGGCAAAGCTCCCTTGAAGCGGCGCAGGCAAACAAGGAGCTGATAGAAACCAAAATCAACGTTTCGCTGCCTGCCAGCCTGAGCAGCGCGGAGGCGCGCCTCGACGAGGCGGAAGTCGAGCTTGGAAAAATGACCGTGTACGCGGGCGTTGATGGCTCAATAAGCCAGTTTGTCCTGCGACCGGGAGACATCGTCAACCCGTTGATGCGACCGGCTGGCATTCTCATTCCCGCCGATGCTCAGCAAGAAAGAATTGTTGCCGGCTTCGGACAGATCGAAGCGCAGGTTCTGAAGCGTGGCATGGTTGCGGAAGCGTTTTGTCCGGCGATGCCCTTCAAAATCATTCCGCTCGTTGTCACAGAGGTGCAGACGCAAATTGCCTCCGGTCAGGTCAGCGCCGGAAGTCAGCTCTACGACACCAGCGAAGCCGTAAAGCCTTCAACGATTACCACGATCCTTGAACCGCTTTATCCGGATGGTTTTGAACTTCTTCCTCCCGGAGCGGTGTGTACTGTCAACGCCTACACAAGCAACCATGATCGGCTGACATCGGGAGAACCGCTGAGTACCGGGCAGTTCGTATTCCTTCACGTGGTCGATACCGTTGGCCTGGTACATGCAATGCTTTTGCGTATTCAGGCATTGTTGTATCCAATCCAGGCATTGGTCCTGACGGGTCATTAACGGGCCTTCAGAACGAGAATGGGCGGCAGCAAGCCGCCCATATCTTGTCAGTATTCGTAGGCCACTACCTCAAATTCGATACCGTCGTCGTCATCGAAATAGAATCTGCGTCCAGGCTCATAGTCGCCGTGGTTTCGGGTCACATAACCGCTTTCCTTGATGCGGGCCTCGGCAGCGTCCAGGTCATCGACGACCACTGCAATGTGATTGAGGCCGCCATGCTGGCTATAGCTCTCTCCCTTGACCGGCGTCGTCGAGTGTGCCGGTGAATACGCTGCGATATAGCTGGTGTCATTGCCGATGTGGTAGGTCGTGCCACCGCCCAGGCTTGCACCTTTCCAGCGAACTTCCCAGCCGAACCAGTCCTTCAGCCGACGCGCTGTGGCCGCCGGGTCGCTTACGGTGACGTTTACATGTTCCAGAAAAGTCGTGCTCATCATTTGTCCTCTCAAGTTTGACTTAAGCCGGACACTGGAGATAATTCTTCAAGTTAAGTTGAGGTCAAGAGGGAAAGTATCAAATTTTGAAAAAGGTTATGAAGGGCAGTGATCTTCTGACCATCGGAGAACTTGCCGAGCGGACAGGACTTTCGGTTTCCGCCATCCGCTTTTACGAAGAAAAGGGGCTGGTTCACCCGACCCGAAACCAGGGCGGACAACGACGATTTCTGCGAGCTGACATCCGGCGGCTGTCTTTCGTTCTTGTCTCGCAGGAATTCGGGTTCACGATTGGCGAGATTGCAACGCAACTTGCGCGCTTGCCGGAAAACAGGGCTCCGACGAAAGCGGACTGGACCCGTATCAGCAGAGAGTTTCGCGTTCATCTGGATCAGCGTATTGAGCGTATGACAGCTCTCCGGAACAAGCTGGACGCCTGTATCGGATGCGGCTGTCTCTCGATGAAGTCCTGTCAGCTCTATAATTCGGGCGATGCAGCGTCCCGGCATGGCAGGGGACCCCGTTATCTGCTTGGTGACAGACCTGACATTGAAGAATGAGCGGCCGGGACTTTCCTCAAGGGAAGAGCCCGGCCGTTGGAATTTAGCGGTTATCCAGCTGTGAACGAACGCGTTTCAGCCCCAGTTGGGTTATCCGGTAAGGTCCGCTGTTTCTTGACGCAATGAGGCGCTTGTATTTCAGTTTTCGAAAGAGGTGTGTCGAGCAACCACCCCAATACCAACCGTCACGCGTTACGGTTTCCTGATTTACGATACGGCCGTCCTCGTCCTTTTCCACGAGGATATAGCCGCCTTGAGCCAGCAGGTGCAGAACCCGCTGCTCGGCCTTGGAAATGTCCATTGATGTTGAGAAGCCTGATTTTGAATGCAATTCCGCAGCCACCACAGCAAGTCGCATGTGGCGCTGAATGCACGACCCCAGCTGATATCAGCCGGGGATTACCGGGACTCGCGTGATCCGCGCATAAAACCTCTCTATCAGACGCAGCGCCTATAACACGGCGCATCCACGGGGGCAATCAGTGATCGGTTGGTGGAGAAGGGAGGCAGGGGAGCTTTCCTGCATTGTTGCATATTTGCTTTGATCGCTCTGGCTTCGGTACAATCTCAGGAGGTTGTGCGTGCTGGCAATCAACTTCGCTCCGCGGGCCAGTAACCGTTTTCCGGATTTCGGGAAACGGCTACGGCCGTCACGTCTTCGGAACCGCAGGTTCCGCATCTCAGGGACTGGCTCAGGTCGGAAACTTTCTGATCCTGGGAAAACTTAGCGCAGTTCATGTATCGAAAACGGCCGCAGTAACCACAAAGAATAGCCAGTCTACGATCGGACTTGCTGAGTGCATCGACGGTCGGGTCGTCGGTTGGAAGTGATTTGAGTAAAGCCATGATTAAAACAACTTAATTGAAATAACGTCTGCATCTCTCGGCAGATTGTCTGAAATAGAGGTCCGCAACACGTTAACACAAAGTGCTCGAAAACAAAATGGGCACTACTCTGCTGAACCATAAGTCAGGTTGTTGGACGAATATCGTTATTTACAACAACTTGCGGACAAAGTTCAGGGTTGTGCTGGCGGTGTCATACTCGCGTCGGAGAGGAGAGGCTTGCTCTACGCCCCGTTTCTTTCCTTTGACGAGGAAGGAAAATCTCTCGATTTTTGAGCAGGCCAATTATAAGAGAGGGGCATGATGACCTTCTCTGATACTTGGATTGACCTGTTTGGCTTGTCCGGCCTGCTTAACCCGTTCGCACTGTTGATCGGGGGATATCTTGGATGGCGCGCCGACAGTTCCCGGAAATTGTGGATCGCAGGCTTTGCAGCCGCAGTAATTTCCCTGATTCTGGAAGCGGCCGTCGGTTTGCTTCAGCTGCCGCACCCGATTTCTCAGGATGCAGGGGCCTTGGCGATGTTTCCCTTCAGATTTGTCGGAGGTGCTCTTGCGGGGAGCCTGACCTACTGGCTCAACCGGCGCCGATCCCGAAGCTGAGAAGGCTCGAAACCGTCTCAGCTGATTTGAGGGTCAGTTGTCGAGCCAGCTGTTGAACAGCTCGGCATTCGGACATTCGGGCAAGGCCCTTTGCGCTCCATTGGGATGTTCTTCAAGCCATTTCAGGCAGGTGTCGGATTCTCGACAATTTATGCAGCGCACGGCAGCTGCCCGCATGTCGATGTCAGCCTGAGTTCCAGCTGGTACATTTTCCATTGCCCCAATGGTCTCAAGCATGCGGCCCATCAGTTCAGCGCGCTCGTTAAGGCGGTCCATCCAGTTCACTCGGTCTCTCCTTCTACCGGGCAGGTTCCGGGGAAGTTCGGCACAGCTCTTATCGATTTCTTTCCGGTCGGTGCGTTCATCAAAGCCGACGATTGCCACACACTATGCTGTCTTTGGAAAGAGCGGGCTTTGATCAGTATCAACAGGCAGTCTTTCCAGGGTAAGGGAAACGGATCATACTGAGCGCTTCTGATTCTTTCGTGGCGCTCGATCATACCCGCTGAAATATTTGGTCCCGGGTAGGGTCCGGACACCTGGAGATGGGTGATGGTCGAAACCGTCAGTACACAGCCGCTCCCCCAAAATTCCGGTGGTTCTGCGGTTGTTTCCAAACTTGAACCTGGCGCCGAGCTTCATGCCAAAGTGGAGGCGAACCTGCCGGGTGGTGTTGTCCGTCTGGCAACAACGGACGCCAAGCTGGATCTGCGCATACCCCAACCGCTTCCGGTCGGTTCAGAGGTCACGATCACGGTTTCCGGCACCAAGCAACAGCCGGAGATCCAGCTCTCAACGGTCAAGGCCCAATCCGCACCCCAATCGGGAACGGCGCCACCAACGCAGACCGGCTCAACGACAGCGGGACAGGTACAAGAAACAGCTGGGCAATCTGTTTCACCTCAAGCCCATGCTACCTACAAACCGGCACCGATCGTTGCCAGCCTGGTGCAGGCATTGGACGGGACCACTCAAGCGTCACCACAAGGTCCCTCCTCCCCGGGAAGCACATCAGGTGTTGAGAGTCAGGCAGGCCGTGTGTCCGCAGCACCAGCACAACCATTGCCCAATAGTTTGCGGACCCAACCCTCAACTACACAAACGCCGCCCTTGGTTTCCGGGACACCTGCGGCCAAAACAGTTGGACAGCCAAAGCCGACTTCGTCCGGAGCACCGACCACGGCGGCGAGTTCTTCTCAACCGCCGACTTCAGGAGTGGGCGGTTCCAGCGGACAACCGACATCCGTCTCAACACAGGCTGCTTCTACGACAAGTGGCCCCACAGTCCCCGATGCTGTGCGAACCGGTACGGGGCAGCAGTCGACGCTCTCAGGGCACCTTGTAAATGCGGCAGGGGCTCTGCAGCAGATTTCTACACCCCCGAAAGCCGGAGTGTCGCAGCAGGCACCTATGGTCGGTTCAGGAAGTCAATCTGGTTCCAACGGAACCCGGCTCCAACCGAGCAATTCCTCTCAGGCGATCTCTCAAGGATCCGTGCCGAATTCAGCAGGTTCGGTCTCGTCATCCGGAGCTCAATCTCCCGCAGGAACCTCTGTTCAGTTTTCCAGCAAGGGAGAACCGGTATCGGCATCGCCCTCAGCCCCGGCAATTTCGAACAGTGCAAGCCAATCTGTAAGTTCGACGGCGGCCCGGCCCACAGCAACGCAGTCCGCTGTTTCCCAGGCACCCACGCCACAGGGGCCGGGTCAACTGCCTCAGTCGGCGGGAACGGTTCAGGCTGGTCCCGTTTCGCAATCGCCAGGAACGCAGGTGCCAACAGCTCAGCCTCCTGTGACACAGCCTATCGAAACGCCGACCTTGCAAGGGCAAAGTTCTCCAAATGTGAAACCGGCCGGTGATTTCCCGAAAGGACCGACCGCGGCTTTGCCATCAGGAGTGACCTCTTCCAGTTCACAGTCTGGGGGCTCGACCGGGAATTCTGTACAACCTCGCTTTTCAGCCGATCCGGGTGTCCCTGTGACAGGGCGCTTTCTCGGCAATGAAACGGGAGGTTTTCGGACCCCACCCCGGCAGCCTTATCCTGCACTGCAATCCGGAGCTCAGCCTCATTTCAGTGGCGTGCAGTCTCTCGCACCTTCCAACCCGGTTCGGCAACTTGCCCAAACATTTCAGCAGCCGTTGGCAGAGCAGCAAGCTGGATTAAGCGGGCTTTTCACGCAAATCGGCAACCTTACAGCAGCTCAATCGAGCGGAAGGGTGTCGGTTCCCGATCCGGTGGTCAAAGCAATGCAGCAGATACTTGGTCTGAGATTGAACACGTCCCAGGCATTGAACGGCGGCGATGTGCAGCAAGCTGTGCGCCTGAGTGGCCAGTTTCGGGAAGCTCAGGCGTTTCTGCCGGGTGGTGGCCAGCCGACGGGGTTTCCGGATTTGAAGTCCGCTCTCCTGTCGTTCAAGTCGCTCCTGCAGCAGTTTGGTGCGGAAACCGAAACATCACGACCTGCAAACCAACCTGCGCCCCCGTCGCGACATGGCGCACCGCAGGGACAGGCTCAGCAACCAACCGGCGGATATGTTTCAGGCAGTGCACAGCAAAATCTACAATCGCTGTTGAAGGAAACGGACGCAGCACTTGCGCGGTTGCGGATTACACAGTTGGCCAATACCGGTCTGATGGCGGAGGAAGGCCCTCAGGTAAGCTCTCGCCCAGCGGATGTCGTGGTTGAGTTGCCGCTTTCCCTCGGTCAGGAAACCGCGGTCTTGCAGATGCAGATTGGCCGTGACGGTGGTGGTCGCGATGAAGAAGAGGAAGGTGAACCGGCCTGGCGCTTGCGGTTCGCGCTTGACTTGACCGCAACCGGGCCGCTGGAGGCCGCCATCAGTTTGAGGGGCGGTGGAACCTTTGCGAGCCTTTGGGTCGATCGGAAGGAAACCTACGACAATTTGAATTCAGTTCGCGAGACGATGGAGGCCGCCTTCGCCGATGCAGGGTTGGATCTTCAGGAGTTTCGCCTGGTACGAGGTCTTCCCCCCAAAACCGCCGCCAGATACGGCGCTTTGATTGACCGTCAATCCTGAGCACAGCGCATGACTGAGAAAAACCCGACCGAAAAGAAAGTAGCCGTAGCGCTCCAATATGAGAACGAAGGTGCACCTGTCGTCACCGCCAAAGGGGCAGGGACTGTTGCGGAGCAAATCGAAAAGATTGCTCGTGAAGCGGGTGTTCCGATTGAACAAAACCCCATGATGGCCGAAGCCTTGTCTCAGATTGAACTGGATCAGGAGATACCGATCGAGCTTTATCAGGCCGTTGCCGTTCTAATCGGATTCATCATGCGAACGGGAAGGGCGCAAAACGGTCCGGACAGCTGACATTTGGTTGGAATTGCCATCGGCAGGGGAAATCCGTGTGCAAACAGGTCCATTGTGCGAAAGCTGGTGCCACGCACAAGGAAATCCTTGCAGGCAAGGCAATTCCCGACTACGTCATGAAACCACAAAGTCGCGCCGCAGCAATTCTTGTCGGCTGCCACATCCAGCGCGAAATAGCAAAGAACAGGATTTTTGACGAAAATGACGATTGTCGACGTACGCACACCCGATCCGAAGAAATTCATCAAGGGCGCGACCGGCGACTGGGAAATCGTGATCGGCATGGAAGTCCACGCCCAGGTCACGTCCGAAGCCAAGCTCTTTTCCGGTGCCTCGACCGAATTCGGCAAGGACCCGAACGACAATGTCAGCCTTGTTGACGCTGCAATGCCCGGCATGCTGCCGGTGATCAACGAGGAATGCGTTCGCCAGGCGATCCGCACCGGCCTCGGTCTCAAGGCCGAGATCAATCTGAAGTCTGTGTTCGACCGCAAGAACTATTTTTATCCGGACCTGCCGCAGGGCTACCAGATTTCCCAGTTCAAGCAGCCGATCGTCGGCGAAGGCAAGATCCTTTTGGACATGCCTGAAGAGCAGGTCGAAATCGGGGTGGAGCGCCTGCACCTGGAGCAGGACGCCGGCAAGTCCTTGCACGATCAGCATCCGAGCATGTCTTTCGTCGACCTGAACCGGTCCGGCGTTGCGCTGATGGAGATTGTCTCCAAACCGGATCTGCGGTCTTCGGACGAAGCCAAGGCCTACCTCACCAAGCTGCGCACCATCCTGCGCTACCTCGGCACTTGTGACGGCAACATGGATCAGGGTTCCATGCGGGCGGACGTCAACGTCTCCGTTCGTCGTCCGGGCGGTGAGTTCGGCACACGCTGCGAGATCAAGAACGTCAACTCCATTCGCTTTGTCGGCCAGGCGATCGAATACGAAGCACGCCGCCAGGTGGCTCTTCTGGAAGACGGTGGCGAAGTCGATCAGGAAACACGTCTCTTCGACGCGGTAAAAGGGGAAACCCGTTCAATGCGATCCAAGGAAGAGGCGCACGATTACCGCTACTTCCCTGATCCGGACCTGCTGCCGCTGGAATTCACTCAAGCCTTTGTCGACGATCTGTCAGGCCATCTTCCGGAATTGCCGGACGACAAGAAGAGCCGGTTCATCAACGACTATGGTTTGACGGCCTATGACGCTGACATTCTCGTTGTTGAAAAGGCTTCTGCCGACTTCTTTGAGAAGGTTGCCAAGGGGCGTGACGCCAAGGTTTCCGCCAACTGGGTGATCAATGAGTTCTTCGGCCGCCTGAACAAGGAAGGCAAGGATCTGGCGGAAAGCCCGGTTTCCGCCGACCAGCTCGGTTCCATCATCGACCTCATCAAGGCAGGCACGATTTCCGGCAAGATCGCCAAGGACCTGTTTGAAATCGTCTGGACCGAAGGCGGCGACCCGGCGCAGATTGTCGAAGAGCGCGGCATGAAACAGGTTACCGACCTTGGCGCCATTGAAGCGGTGGTCGACGAGATCCTGGCTGCCAATCCGGACAAGGTTGAACAGGCCAAGGAAAAGCCGAACCTCGTTGGCTGGTTCGTCGGTCAGGTGATGAAAGCCTCCAAGGGCAAGGCCAATCCGCAGGCGGTCAACGAGCTGCTGAAACAGAAGATTGGTCTGGAGTAGGAGATGTCGGGGGAGGAGACATCTCGCACGGTTCCATTGCCGATCACCGGTTCCTGTCACTGCGGTGCTGTATCTTACGAAATGAAGGTCCAGCCTCGCTTTGCGGTCGAGTGCAACTGCTCGATCTGCCGCAGCCTTGGCACCGTCTGGGGACATGGTGAGGCAGGGGACATCGAGGTTACCTCCACGCCGGAGGCGACGCTGGCCTATTCGCGCGGTGACATGGAACTCGCCTTTCATACCTGCAAGACCTGCGGATCGACCACCCACTGGGAGGCCATTGCCGGAGAGGCCAGGGGCAGGATGGCAGTCAATCTTCGGCTTGCGGAGCCGGGAACCATCGAGACCATCGGTCATCGTCATTTCGACGGCGCGGACACCTGGACTTTTCTGGATTGAGTCCCGGAAGATTCGCCTGATACTCTCAACGCCTTCAGAAACTGGTCAGCTCAACGAGAGCAGCCCAATGGTATCTGGTATGGGGAGTTGATATGAACGCGGATCTTGCGAGCCTTCTTCTGGCTCTTGGTATTTTCGCCGTCGGGTTCATAAGTATCGGGCCGAATATTCTTGCCATCATCGGCACTTCCATGGAACGGGGGCGCAAGTCCGGCGTTGAGCTCGCGCTCGGAGTCGGTATCGGTTCCGGTATCTGGGCGTCGCTGACCGTTGCCGGTCTTACCGCGCTCATCGCTGCCTACGCGCATGCAATAACGCTCCTGAAGATATTGGGAGCGCTCTATCTCATCTGGCTCGCCTACAAGGCTTTTCGCTCCGCAGCAACACCAAACGGAAAGGTGGCGGCGCGCTCCGCCAAGGGCAACAAGTTACTTCTGCAAGGGCTGACCATTCAGCTGACCAATCCGAAGGCCGCCCTTCACTGGATTGCGATTGTCGGCGTTGGCCTGGGACCCGATGCACCCTTGTGGGTGGGCCTCTCGCTTGTTATCAGCTGCACGCTAATGTCGGTTCTGGGGCATCTCGTCTATGCCATCACCTTTTCCACGCAACCGGTCGTGGAGTTTTACCGTCAAAGCCGGCGCTGGATTGAGGCCGGTCTTGGTGTCTTTTTCTCCTTCGCAGCCTACAAGCTGGCCACCTATCGCAGCTGAACGGATTTCGAGCCCTTTCGCACTTCAAGATTTAGCGCACGGCACGGATTGCAAGATGAAACCTGGTGTCGATGAAGTACCGTGCTCAATTTCTTGAAATCCGCCCAAAAGCACCGCCGTGTATCAAGTACTTTTCATCGCCATTGTCGCGAATCCGCAGAAAGCGAAACGCCATGCAGCGCGCTGGGCTTTTCCATCGGGATAGGCTAAACGCAGAACAGACAGAACAGCACGCTTGAGCCGAATGACAGCAGCAACAACATCCCGCCCGTCAGAAACACCAATTTATGCTACACCGTTCGGTGTCTGGGCGATTGTCGCGCTGTGGGGGCTTTCCCACCTTCTGCTTCGTGCACTCAATACGCCGGTTCTGGGCACCGACGACATGTTCGAAAATGTGCTCGTGCAAACTCTGCAACCTGGCTACATGTTGCGGCAACCTCCGCTCTATGAGTGGTTGCTCTGGTCGGCGCAACAGGTCTTCGGACCGACAATCTGGGCGGCCCTTTCGGTCAAATACGGACTGATTTCGATTGCGGCGCTGTTCCTTTTTCTGATTGCCCGCAAGGCAATTTCAGATCCGCGATTGGCGGCGCTTTGCGCCTTTTCCTATTCGCTTTATTACCAGTTCGGTTGGAACCTTCATGAAGGGGTCACACACACAGTTGTCCTGACCACAGCCTGTGCCGCAAGTGCCTTCTTCTTCATAAAGGCGCTTGAGACCGGACGCCTCGGTTTTTACCTCGCTTTCGGTGCGGTTGCAGGTGCAGGCCTGTTGGGCAAGCATTCCTATCCGATCTTCGCTTTGGCGCTCCTGATAGCGGCCGTAAGCGATCCTGTCTGGCGGAAAAAGATCCGCTTGATCGGTGTCCTGCTGGTACCGATCGCGGCAGTCTTGGTCTACAGCCCCTATGCCTATTGGATCTTGAGTGAAGGCCTCAAGCTCCTGTCTTCCGTTTCTCAGACGATGGGTGTCACGGCACAAACCTCTCATGTGATGCGGGCCGGTGAAGGGTTGGGCAAACTTGCCTTTGGGTTGCTTGGCTTTTCCGTTCCTCTTCTGCCTGTTCTGTTGTTGCTGTTCTGGCCCCGCTATCTGGGGCGCGTGTCGCCCGCTATACCGGCTGTGAACGATGTTGCGCGGCTGTGTGGACGCACCGTTTTGGCCATGGTTGTTCTGACTGCGTTGATGATTGCCGCAACCGGTGCAACCTACGTCAAGGAACGGCACATGCATCCGCTGATGCTCCTGTTGCCGATCTTTCTTTTTGCGGATCTGGAGCGGTTTGAGTTTCACAAGCAGTGGCGCTGGCTCGCAGCGGTTATTCTTGCCGTGATTGCCACCGCGTTTGTCGCCAGGGTTCCCGGCATGTTCGCTCCGGACAAATTCTGGTGCGGCGGCAAGTGCAGGCACATGAAGCCCTATGCCGACCTGACGCAACCTCTCCAGGACCTTGGAGCCTCCTCCGCAACTTTGATCGCCGACAATGGCTATACAGGGGGAAACCTGCGTGTCCTGTTTCCGCAGGCTCGCATAGTGACCAAGGCCATTCCGGCAAAATCAGACCCCAGGGACAAGTGCTTCTTCATCTGGGAAGAGGGAGATCGGGAACCGAATACCCCGGCGAACGAACGTTATTCCAGGGTCACCTTTGGCGAAGCGACAGAGCCGGTCGCTGCGACCTATCTTTCCGGAGCCTGGCCACATCTGTGGAAGGAGCTTGGGTGGCGGACAACCTGGTGGGGAGTGGCGGAACTGGACCGTGCCGACCCGTTGTGTCACTGACGAATTTGCCTGTCTGCAGGGTCAGGAACCTGATCCGATCAGAGTTCTTGTTTTGGACTCCAGAAACAGACCGAACTCGTCATGGCCGTTGAGAAAGCTGGAGCACCAGATCCGGCCGATGCCTGCGACCTCGATGTAATGCGCCTGAACGAGCAGGGAGAAGCCGACGTTTTCCAGGTTTTCCCAGGCAACACATTTGTTTCTGCAAAAGGGGCTGTCAAAGTAGACGGAGTTCCGATCATAGCCGAAACGGACAAAAAAGACCTGATAGACCAGAAAAGCCGTTCCGGCAATGAAACCGCAAGCAACAAGAAACGCCATCAGCATCTGGTCCGATGAGGCGTTCAGCATGGCGTAAACGACAAAGAGTGTCAGCGGGACCATGGCAATCGTCAGAACCTTGACGGGCGTGCCATAGGTCAACAGGCAAATACGCCCTTGTCGAGGAGCCTTCGATTTCGCTGCAACGGAGAGCCCGAACACGACCGCCCCGCCTGTCAGCCCGCTGGCGATTGCCATCGCCCAACCACCCAAATCACCCATGTTTCCGGTCCTGCCTTTCTGCTCGACAAACCAGGAAAAACACTAAGAGGCGCTGTTTAAATGAGAGTGCAGGTAGCGGTTCCAATCCGATTAAAACTGTAATTGAAACATGCAAGCCGTTATGACTTTCCAGGCCAGCCTTCATTTGACCGGAAAACAGGAAGCCGACTTTGGCCCATCAGGAAACATCGAAGATCCGTATTGAGGAAGCGCAGGCCAGCCACCTCCGTGAAATCGTTGAAATCATCAACGCCGGGGCTGCAAGCGTCCGCCGAAACAAGGAATTTACGAGCTGGCAGGAATACGCACCTGCGTTCGAGGCACTCACGAACGCTCCTGAAGCGGACATCTACGCTGCCTTGAATGAGAACGATGAAGTCGTGGGAACGTACCAGATCCATTTCCTAAGGGGCATTGCTTTCAAGGGCAGGCCGCGGGTTGAAGTTGAAAGCGTGCATGTACGTGCCGATCAGCGCGGTGCGGGCATAGGGCGGCTGATGATGAACCATGCTGAAGAGATCGCCAGAAAGATGGACGCCTGTATGGTGCAGCTGACGTCGAACAGGGAACGGGAAGGCTCGCATCATTTTTACCTGCAGCTTGGCTACGTCCAAAGCCATCTCGGTTACAAGAAGATGCTGGTCTGAGGATTGGTTCACACCGGAAGACCATTGATTGCGAAGCAAGACGGATCAGGAGCAGGAATTTCATGCCAGTTTCCCAGAACAAGCCGATTGAACTCTATTTCTGGCCGACGCCGAACGGTTGGAAGGCTTCCATCATGCTTGAAGAGCTTGGAGTTCCCTTTGAGGTGAAACTGGTCAATATCGGCAAGGGAGAGCAGTTCGAGCCGGATTTTCTGGCAATTGCTCCGAACAACCGCATGCCCGCCATTGTTGACCCGGAAGGCCCGGATGGTGAGCCGATATCGGTGTTTGAATCCGGCGCGATCCTTCAGTACCTCGGCCGCAAGTTCGGCAAGTTCTATCCGCAGGACGAGCGAAGGCGTGTCGAAACGGAAGAGTGGTTGATGTGGCAGATGGGTGGCTTCGGACCGATGCTTGGCCAGAACCACCATTTCCGGCATTATGCGCCCGAAGAAGTTCCCTATGCCAAGGACCGTTATTTCAACGAGACGCACAGGCTTTACGGTGTCCTCAATCGGCGACTTGAAGGCCGGGAGTATGTGGCGGCCGGAGAATATACAATCGCCGATATTGCCATATTCGGCTGGGCGCAGCGCTGGCAGCGACAAGGCATTGATCTGGCCGAATTTCCCAACGTCAAGGCCTGGCGGGAACGGCTGGAAGCGCGCAGCGCCGTCCAGCGGGGTCTTGCGGTCGGAGCCGAGCAGCAAAAAAAGCTCGTGATTGAAGATGACAAGGAAGCGCAGAGCGTTCTGTTCGGGCAGAAAGCCAGGTAAGAACGTGCTGAACGTCTCACATCGGGACTTTCTGCAACATGGATACGGAACTGGTCGTCGCTAGACGACCGTTTCGACTTGAGATTCCAGCTTTTTCGCCAAGTCTTTGAATGCAGATTTGCGCGGGTGCAATTCATCGTGCCAGCGTTTCCCGACAGTTTCGCGAAATTTGGCGTACGAAAAGTGTTTCTTGTACTGATTGCTCAAGCGGTCGAGCATTGCGTGGAGCTCATCGATCATGACTCTGACGATCTTTTTCTGAAGTTTCTTTTTCGCAATACCCTGGCGCTTCATCGATTCACCCAGCCAGAAGCCGCCTTTTTGAGGGAGCGTGTAGTCATAGCCATGGCTGATGATCCGTAGCTTCTTGTTCTGGAATTCTCCAGGGCCAGTTCGATGATTTCCTGAAAGAGTAACGCCATCTGTGCGACTTCGATGTAGAAGCTCTTCTTGATGTGTTCCTTGGCGCTCCAGCCAAAGTGGTATATGTGCAGGTGCTTCCACAAGTCGCCGCTACCCAGCAAATCGTTGCCGCTTCCGCAAAGAAGGAATGCGGCATAGTGGGTTTTCTGCAGCGCCGTTACGAAATCCTGCGCATCCGCAATGGCCGTCAATGTGTCGCCGAAGTGAGCGATGCCATCGATCCGGTGGCCACGTTTCTGCAATTCCCTGACCAGATCGGTATCAGCACCTCCGGCGATGGGTAGGCTGATCGGAAAATCAGGTAGATTGAACCAGCTGTCTCCTTCCGCCAGCGCGACAAATTTCCTGGTCATGATCTCCTCCCGCTGTTCGGTCGATCAGGATCACTAGACGCATAGCGGGAGTGGGCGTCAATCGACGCTTATAGCGAGTAGGGCCTGTCGGTGAGAATGGCGCGGAAGCCTCTAGTTGGCCTTTTGCCAGATTTCCTTTTCGCACACATTGAAGACCACGCGCACACAGCCCTGGATTTCAAGCTTGGTGCCGCCCTTCTTGCGCACGGTTGCATTTGCGCTGAAACCGCGTCTCGGGTCATAGACACGCCCCGACCAGGCATTGCCATCAGGCTTCATCCGCCACAGCACTTTCAGTCCCAGGATCTTGCGACTGCGTTTGGAAGCATCCTTGTTGTTGGCGTCAACCGTGGTTGCCATGGATTTCCCTGGCGGAGGAGTAAACTTGATGATCTTGCCGCAAGGTGCGGAGCCGCATTGGGAGACCTGAACGATGGCACCGTCAGGAGTGCGCCAGTTTCCGGTAATGTCCGGTGCGGCTTGAGCGTTGGTAAGGACTGTTAGCATCAAGATCGGGAGCAGAAGTCCGGTCGTTCTCAACTGCTTCAGATGGAATGAAGAAGTGGAAAAAAACAAGAGTAAACCCCATCGATTAGCTGGAAACGGTTGCGCCACAAGTCATGACCAGCAAATGCGACGGGGCTGTGACCGGATCAATCCGATCTGATTTTACGGAAATAAGAGCCGTTGCCTATTTCACGCGTGACCAGGTTTCGCCTTTGCAGATCAATCCACCCATGACACAGCCCTCCAGTTTCAACTTGTTAGCGGAAGTCAATTCAATATAGCCCGTGTAGGTTTTGCCATCTTCTGCATTGTAGACCTTGCCTTTCCATTGGCCGGTCTTTCCGGTCGGCTTCATGGATTGGACAATTTGCACGCCGACCAGAGGCCGGCTACGTTTTGAGGTATCCGGGTTTTGAGTGTCATTACGTGGAGATTTGAGCCAGATCAGTTTGCCGCACAGAGCGGCGCCGCAGGAACTGATCCTTATCTTGGATGCCCCGTTGGGGCGAACCCAATCCCCAATGGCATCGGTTGCAAATGTGGGTGTAAGTGAGCTGGCCAGCAAGCCTACGGCAACCAGTACTGGCGCAGCGATCGATTTCAGCATTTTTCCTCCCGAACGGTATGGTTTCCGTTTACGGAAACGTAATCTATAGTTCGGAGCCGAGACTGAAAACCCGTCACCCAAGGGAAGTTCCCGGATTTTTTCTGAAACGGGATGCGCGTACTGGAAGTTGGGTGTGCGGATGAAAGGACCGGCCCGGTCCACCCGGAACGGAAATGCCGCTGTGTCGCTGCTTCCTGTCAGTGGTCACAATTGATGTTTCAGGCGCTTCTCGTGAGGATCACTTTGTGGAACCGCATTCTGGATTTTGGCTTCGAATTGCCTACAGTTGTTCGATCCAGTCCAGGCTTTGCTGTGCTATCTGCTCCCAGCCTTCTTCCAGTTGCATGTAATGACAACGCCCGGGGATTTCGGCAAAGTCCGCAAGGTCTCCATATCGCTCCGCCATCGTTTTGGACGTAGAAGGTGGAACAACCTTGTCTTCGGAGCCGGACAGGAACAGGAGAGGGGCCTTAGCCTTGGAAAAATCGACCTTTGTGGTTTGATTGACGTCGTACATCCAGAAGAACAGCTCGAACAGGACAGCTCCGGACTCGGTGCTCAGCCGGTCGCAGATTTCATGTTGCTGCTTCTCAGGCATTGTATTGAGGCCATAGGCGGCCAGAAGTTCGAAATCCTGTCCCGGCGTCATTTCCCAGAACCGGCCGGCCGACATGAAGAGTTTTCCAAGTGCCCGTTCCATATCAGTTGTGGGGGAGGTCCCGTTGATGATGCTGCTGTTGATGAGTACACCAGCATGGATCAGGCCACGGCTGGACAGCAACTGCGCAACCAGTCCACCGAGGGAGTGTCCAATCACAAGGGGCTGCTGATCAAGGCCTTTGATGAACCCCGCAATGTCATCGACGTAGTCTTTTATGCTGGTTCCGATGAGCGCCTGAGTTCGTTCTTCTGAATCCGGAAGCTCGTGATGGCGGTAAGTGGGAGTATGGCAGTCAAAACCGCGGCTTTGAAAAAAACCACTGAATGTCTCCATGGTCCACGGTCCGGCATTGGTGCCATGAAGAAAAACAACTGGCCGTTTTGACATCAATCACTCTCCTTATGCTCAAGCTGTGTGAAGCGGTCGGGAAACATCGAGAGAAGGAAATAGTGCCTCAAACTGTGCGCTTGGTGAACAGAGTCTTTATCGGGTTCGTCAATTTTTCAGCGAATACCATTGAAATAAAAGGGAAATTCGAATTGCTATGATTACCTTTAAGTAAAATTCAGACTTATTTAAATTTTTATTCGCATTGCGTTAAACTTGTATTTTAACTGGCCATTTAACTGCTCCTGATGAAGTAGACCTCAAGAAACGACAGGGAAAGCCACGCGAAAGCTTGCGTTTCTAGGGAAGTCTTACAGAGGATGAAAGGGGAGCAACATGGCTCGTTTTGAAATGCACTCGGCCGACATGGCCATCATTGGAGAAAAGCCGGTAACCGCCGACATTCTGTTTCAGATGGGACTGGACAGTGCGTGTGGCCGTCATGGTGACACGGATCTGGTGACCGCGCACAAGTGGTTCAACATTGCCGCGCTCAAAGGCAATAGCGAAGCGGTTCGCTACCGTAAGGAAATTTCCGGTGAGATGAGCCCGGCCCAGATCGCGGAAGCACAGCGCTCCGCTCGTGAATGGCTGTCGATGCATTGATTGCGCCGAAGGCTGCCGGCCAAACGGCACCTGAACCTGCAATCTGTGTTTGACGCGGCAGCAATAAGTTTCTGCCGCGTCCCCATTTTTCCAAACCGATTTTCATTGTCGCTAGCCGTTCAATGAATGGGCGCCAGACCGTGCTCATCCCAAAGCGAACGGTCAATTTCCGAGCCCAGGGCGAACTCGAAACGTTCGATTTTTGTGCCGCTTACATCAAGTTGGCATCTATAGGTGATCTCGTACCAGACCCGGTTGCTGCGGACAGCGCCTGCGGGTACGAAGATCGCGTTCTTCTTCTGATTGGAATTGCGAAAGGCGTGTGGTGCCAGCCTTGTCGGGCGGAAACCCTGTTGCGTTCGTCTCAACTGTTCCATTGCTTCCAGGGCACAAATTTGTTCTTTCCTGTCATGCGAGATCAGCGTCCGGAGCGCAGTGCGTGCCTGGTTCGAACGAGGGTCCGACAAGACATCGTTCGCATGGAACGTCGTTGCTGAAACCCACATTTTTGGCTGTTGCGCTGCGTCGATATCAGGAATGTCGCGTCGCTCTGCTTGTCGTTGAGCGGTTGCTTTGCCATCCGAACTTTCAGAAGTTGAAAAAAGAGCAAGGGGAGTACCGGTGACGGAAGAAGCCTCGCTTTGATTTGTACCCCTCTGCAGCTCGGTTGCCGGCAGGTAACCCGGGACTTGAGTAAAGAACTCCACGGCAATTGCGCTTGGAGGGCGAGCGGTTTCAAGTTTGGGAGCAACGAGGTTGACGCTTACGACAAGTACTGCGGCATGAAGCCAGAGAGCGCAAATCCACGGGAACCGGTTTGCAATGAGACGGTTTAAAGCTGAAGTGCTCGAAATCTCCACCTATCGTTCCCCGGAAGCTGATTTGTTTCGTGCACAACCTTGGGTTCGATTGAGACCGCCATACTGTGTCGGTTTTGTGGCCTGAAGCAGTGAAAGGGCAGTGGGATCGCGAAGAGGTTTGCCCTGGTAAGCCGTTAATCAGAGCGAAATTGAGCTGCCGAAAGATCTCAAATTCCCTCCTGGAGGCGCTGAGTCCGGTGCGAGCCTTTTACAGCTGGAGAGTCGGATGCTGTTGAGCTGATCAGCCAGACTTTTGGATACTTCAACAAACGATTGCGGCTACTGAAACAAAGACTGCTGTTGATGAGAAGAAGCGCGATCCCGGAGCATTTTCATGTTTTTACATGTGCGGACCGCAAGGGAACCAGCCGGAGGTGGGGATTGGCGGCGAACAGCCTGTCGAGCTGACTCTGAAGGATGGGGCATCGAGATTGCCCCGTTGCGGTAATCGCTGGAATTGATGTATTTCGTCACCCCAATGAATAACGCTTCGCTTCCTCCTGACAAGTCGAGTGCAGATAGGTCTTATGCATTATGCAAAGTGAACTGACAAAAAAGCTGAGAGAAAAGTTCTTCAAATTCAGGAGACGTGTTTTTCATCTCATGAAAAAGAAACGTGTGACGGTAGGGGGAATTAGATTAATCTCAGACAGAACTATCGTTCCAAAAGATATCGTAAAATACTTGTATGATGATTCATATGAACAAGACGAAAGAATCCTTGTTGAGAAATACCTGAAGGAGGGAGACCGGGTTCTCGAGATTGGTGCGGGAATCGGACTGGTCAGCTTGACTTGCGCGCGAATAGTCGGGGTCGACAATCTTCTGTCATACGAGCCGAACAAGAGAACCCAGGACATAATCCGGCAGAACTTTGCTTTGAATAACCTGACGCCTCAATTGAGGAACAAGGCGATTGCGTTGAACGCGGGGCAAATCGAATTCTTTATTTCAGACAATGTTATCTCGTCCAGCCTGATCGACCGAAACCTGGATCAAAGGCAACTGATCGAATGCGACAGCATGGCGGACGTTCTTGCAGAGTTTTTGCCGAATGTCCTTGTGATGGACGTTGAAGGCGCCGAGGTTGAGCTGCTGGGACAGTCGGATCTGTCCACAGTCGACAAGATTGTTGTCGAAGTTCATCCTCATGTTGTTGGGGCCGATGAAGTTGCACGGATGGTATCGAAACTGGCCGACAAGGGGTTCTTGCTGAATGAAGAGCAGGGGCAATGTCATATGTATGTGAAGAGGCAATAGCTGCTTGGTTCCTGGTCTCGCCGATCAGGTGTTTGTTCTGGTAGCTAAGGCGACAACTCGTGATTTGAAACACCCTGCGACCGCTTCCGGCTTCTTGTTGTTCACGCCATCAGTCAGCCAGCAAAACGCCTTTTGGCGAACGGACCTTTCGGCAAATAGGGTGGAAGCTGCGGGGGAGGAACGACTAAGGAAAAATGTTGAGGTTTTGCAGGAAAATCTCGGCAATTGTCTGTTCGTTCTCCGCATTTTGCCGCACGAAGCTGTTAAAGCGCCGCAGTGGAAAAATCACCTGGGGCGAAAAAACGCCTTGAATTCCGATGCTTTTATTCGTACACGACGTTTGCCGGAGAGGTGGCCGAGTGGTCGAAGGCGCTCCCCTGCTAAGGGAGTAGGCCCGGAAGGGTCTCGAGGGTTCGAATCCCTTCCTCTCCGCCATTTTTGTCTGAAAATCATTGTATTTCTGTCGGTTTTCTAAAGAGAAGTCCAAATCGCCGCATGAACTTTGATGCGCGATGTGATTTCGTCGATATTCCCGCATCCCGTCTCGAATAAGAGATCCCATCGCTATCGAGTTAAGCCTGTCCTGGCGTGTTATCTGCAAATTGAGAGCCGTTTCCGTCCTGCGGTCACGCGCGGAACGCAGGACGTGCTTGCGGTCCAAAGTCACCCTGTTTGACGGATTGCCCTGGAAGGCATTCCTATGGGTTCAGCACTCAAGCGAACGCCAACAAGCAAGTTGCGCGATTGCCGTTGTAATTTGGCGGTAGGCATTGTGATTGAGGCGACTTTTGTTCAATTGTGGGGAGAGCAAACCGGATTGTCATGTGATCTTGAGTGAAACTGCAACTCGGCGCTTCGCTCGGGTTGAAACAACACCTCGCTTCGTATCGACCGTCCGGACGTTATAGAAAAATCTTGAACTGTTCGTGCAGCTGAAAAAGTTGCTTCTGAGATTGCACGCCTATCTTGCGCATAGCCGATTTCAACTGTTTGCGTGCTGTATCTTCCTGAATGTTCCTCGCGCTGGAAAATTGAGCCAGCGATGTCATCGACAGGGAAGCAGAGATTACCCGCGTTTCACTTTCTGAAAGCTGGAAGAACTGTTTCATCCTTTCAATGGTTTGCTCCGTGGGAGGCTCGGGGCCGCGCAACGGAACGATCTTGTAGGTCATGTTCCGGGCAGATTCCAGTTTCCCGTCAATGAAGCGAGGGAGCGGGTTGAACATCTGTACAGCGTAGATGTCTCCTGTGCGCTTGTCTGCAAGCCGCACCAGGGGCGCTCTGCCGGAGTTGGCCCTGCGGACCGCCAATTGCAGCTTTTGACGCTCTTCAGGGTCGGCACATGTCAATTCTGCCTTTCGCATGTACAAGAAACCGGCGGCGAGGATATCCTTTGCCCGCTTGTTGGCATACTCGATGTTGTCGCCCGACGTTAGAATCAGACCATGGGTCATTGAATCGTTCGCGGACTGAAACGCCTGCATTTGTGCACGAGCCTCTTGTCGAAGCTGCCTTAAGTGCAGTGCTCTGCGAGCATGAGGAATAATTCTTTCAAACAACGTCTGTTGGTCTTGCGTGAAGGACATACCCTTTCGCAATGAAGACACTCCGAACCAGCCCAGGCTGCCGTTGACACTGATATTACTTCCCATAAGGGCGTAAACCTTGTGCTTAGGGAATAATTCGTTGTGCAACGGGTTTGATCTTAATTGATTTTCATCGTTGATATCTTGTTCCAAAAGAACTGAATTTACTCTTTTGTTTCGAATGCTTTCGATTCTGTAGTCGATGTTGATGTACTCAGTGTGGTATTCCTGAAGGAAATCAGGGTCGAAATTTGCGGTGAAATTCAGATCGTTCTCACCATTCTCCCCACCAAGCAGAAAAAGATGAGCGCGGGCGACACCGAGCATTCGCGTGGCTGTCTGTATCGACTTTTCAAACATCTGCGGGTCATCGACGCCGTCATAAACTTCACTGCAAAAAGCGTCCAAATCAGATTTCATATTTCCTGCCCAGACAAAAACTTTGAGAAGAAACTTAAAGTGTCAAAAATTCAAAATGCCTCCCTCACTGAAAAAAAACATGAGAGCGCGAGGCCTACAATTGCCGGTTAAAAGCCGAGATGCAACCAGAAATGTTAACGCATGGTTAACTTGCTGGATACATTGCTGATACAGTGACGTTAACTAATTCGGAACTATCTGATTGAAATAGATATTTTTAGTTTGTTGTTTTTGAATTGGAAATTCGAGTATCTCCAAAATCTACTTGGTAAATTTTTCGATTGTGAAAACTGCCCCCCATTTGGGGAATGTACCAATTGTAGACAATCCCCCTAGGGTGTCTCCGCATTTTTTGGACACAGGTTGTGTGGCCGAACATTGACCGCAGGTTGTCGAAACCGGCGGCCTTGGATTTTAGTGTGAGGAATTTAGATCAATGGGTAATAATATTAATCTTGAGGAGTTTTTTGACTCCATTCGGGCCCAGGTGGCCGCGATCAAGGGGCAGAATGAGGCGTCGCTCGATGGCGCAACAATCCTTGGCAATTACGTCGAGGCCGAAGGCAATGATCCTTCGCCGGATGTGTCAAGCATCAACTTTGTTCACGGCACCAAAAATGACGATGTTCCGCTTGAAGGCAGTGCAGGTCTGGACATTGTGCTGGCTCGCGCCGGCAATGATACGCTGGTTGGTTATGGCAGCATTGACCTTCTGCTTGGTAGCAACGATGTCGACACGATCGACTACTCCTATCTCAACAGCACCGAAAACGGCGTTTTCATAGACCTTGCAGCAGGTATCGCGCTCAGCAAGGGTGGCGACATCGATCTGCTGTCTTCGATCGAAAACGCCATCGGTACCGTGAATTCCGATATCCTGATGGGTAACGGTCTCAACAACATTTTCTTCGGCAACGGTGGCGGTGACATCATCGACGGCCGTGGCGGTTCCTCGGACGTTGCGCAGTTCGTCGGCAAGGCCGAAGACTATGATGTTGTCACCAACGATGATGGTTCTGTCAGCATCTCGAAAGACGGTGCGACCACGAAGCTTTACAACATCGAACTGGTGCAATTCGCAGATCCCAGTGAAGACGGCGGTGTAGAGCTCTTCAATATTACCGATGGTGCGCTCGTCGCTCATGATGATGAAGTTGCTGTTACTGAAACAGCCGGCAACGACGACTACGATCTGGCAAGCTCGTTCAACATTCTCGGTAACGACGATACGTTTGGGGCGCCGGACGCTCCTGTTATCACCGGTTTGGCTCTTCAGCTTTCCGACGGTACCGAAGTTCAGCTGGACACTGAAGTCGATGCATTTGGCAACTTCGAAGTAAACGGCGAATTCGGTGTTCTGCGTGTGAATGCGGAGACAGGGGAAGCACAGTACTTCTACACCTCTGAAACCGACAAACTTGTGGCAAACGAAAAAGGTACCGACACTTTCGTCTACCAGGTCGCCGGTGGTGATAAGGCCGAGATCAAGATCGAGGTCACCGGTGTTAATGACGCACCCATGATCACCTGGGACCTGAATTCGAACTGGGTCCCGATTCTTGAAAGCGTCGACACGGAAGGCAGCACCGGAAAACATGTTCGTGGTGGTGTATTCGAAATTGTCGATCCGGATACAGTCGTCAACAAGGACAACTTCAAAGTCGGCATTCACGGCGAACCGGACGTAACCCTGCGCTCTGATGAGAACGCTGAAATCCCGATGCCGGGCGAAGTCCTCGCGAAGGTCTCTGCCGCTGACTGGTGGGTCTTTGACTTCGAGCCGGATGTGGGCCGTGTCGGCTACAAGTATCAGGTAGAAGATCAGGCTCTCGACTTCCTGTCCGAAGGCGAAATCCTGACCATCGACTATGTTCTGCGTGTTGAAGACAAGAACGACCCAAGCTCATTTGTCGACCAACCGGTTACCGTCAAGATCATTGGTACCAATGACCAGCCGGAAATCCTCGTCGATCAAAGCACATTGAGCTGGAACGTTAACGAAGTTGAAAATGCCAATCCTCAGGTGATCGGTGAACTCGAAGGCACCATTGTTGTCGACGATCCCGATCTCGGTGACCTGCTCTACATTTCGATTGAGGGCAATGGTTCGCCAACCTATTCTGAAGGTGAACTCCCGGACGTCGACCTGTCTGACTTGCTTGCGAGCACGAATTTCGACTTCGGCGCAAACCCGATAGAAAACGTCTTCACGATTCCCAAAGGTGACAGTCAGAACGTTGACTTCACATACGGATACAACGGATCTGCGAACCTGGATTGGCTTGCTGTTGGTGAGACTCTCACTCTGACCTTCGACGTGAAAGTCAGCGATCGTAATTGGTTCCCTGAAGGCACTGACACCACGACAATCACCATCACGATCACGGGTACCAACGATGGTCCTGTTATCACCGGTGGCGACATGACCGGGGAAATCATTGAAGGCGATCCTTCTACCTTGAGCGACACCGGTTCCATTTCCTTCACGGATCTGGATCTCAATGACACTCCAACAGCAAGCGACAGCGTAAAGTCTGTTTCAGGTGTCGATGGTGTTTCACTTACAGCTGCCCAAAAGGCTGCAATTGGAGCTGCTTTCAGCATCGAAGCCGCTGCTGGCAATACCAACAATGGAACGGTCAACTGGACCTACGACATTGCTGAGGAGAAGCTTGACTTCCTGGCTGAAGGCGAACAGGTCGAGGCTGTCTTCACCATCACGATGGATGACGGTAACGGTGGTACTGCTGCCAAAGATGTGACCATCACAATTACCGGTACCAACGATGCTCCGACGGTGACTTGGGACATCAATTCGAACTGGCTGCCGATTCTAGAAAGCGTCGATACAGAGGGAAGCACCGGTAAACACGTTCGTGGAGGTGTCTTTGAAATTGTTGACCCGGACACCGAAGTCAACAAGCACAACTTCAAGGTCGATGTGCATGGTGATCCGGACGTTACCCTCAAATCTGACGAAGATGCGGAAATCCCGATGCCTGGCGATGTCTTCGCCAAGGTCTCCGCAGCTGACTGGTGGGTGTTTGACTTCGATCCTGATGTAGGCCGCGTACACTACAAGTATGTTGTCGAAGATCAGGCTCTGGACTTCCTGTCCGAAGGCGACGTCCTGACCATCGACTATACCCTTCGGGTTACGGACAAGAACGATCCGTCGTCCTTTGTCGACCAACCGGTAACAGTAAAGATCATCGGTACCAACGACCAGCCGGAAATTCTGGTCGACCAGAGCGATCTGAGCTGGGATATCACCGAAGAAGACAACGCCAACCCACAGGCCATCGAAGAGCTGAAAGGCAGCATTTACGTCGATGATCCTGACCTCGGCGACAAGCTCTATATCTCGATTGAAGGCGATGGCACACCGAGCTATTCGGAAGGTGACCTGCCGGGTGTTGATCTGTCCGGATTGCTGTCCAGCTCGAACTTTGATTTTGGTGGCACCAATCCTCAGGACAACGTCTTCGAGGTTCCGAAGAGTGACGATCACAAGGTCGAATTTGTCTACAACTATGACGGTTCCGCTGACCTTGACTGGCTAGCGGCAGGTGAAAAACTCACGCTGACATTTGATGTCAAAGTAAGCGATCGCGCCTGGTTCCCGGAAGGCACTGACACCACGAAAATCACCATTACGGTCACTGGTACCAATGACGGTCCGGTAATCACCGGTGACGATTTTGCTGGTGCAGTGGAAGAAGCAAATGATCCGGCTATGTTGGAAGATACCGGAACCATTTCCTTCACCGATCTGGATCTGACAGACCGCCCAGTGGTGACTTCGGAGTTCACGTCGGTCGAGCCAGTTGGTGACGGCTTCGTTCTTACAGAGGATCAGAAGGCCGCATTTACGACTGCCTTTAAGACCGATGCGAATGGCGGCAACACCAACAACGGTTCTGCCACCTGGACATTCGCGATTGCCGCAACCGCGCTTGACTTCCTTGCTCAGGGAGAACAGGTCGAAGCAATCTACACGGTCACGGTGACTGATGATGAGGGTGAGACAGACACTCGAGACGTCAAGATCCTCATTACCGGTACGAACGATTACCCGGTCATCGATGAAGTCGATTCCATTCTTTCTGGTGACGTCACTGAAAAGGGCGTCGATGAAGAAGGAACCGATGAAGCAGGGGGCATCATTCTAGCGAGTGACGTTGATGTCAGGGATGGCATGACGTTCACAGCTTCGGAAGTCGAAAATGCCTTGGGTAAATTCATCATCGATCCGGAGAGTGGCAAATGGTCATACGTGATCGATGACGACGATCCTCGTGTCCAGGCACTCAACAAAGATGATGAGGTACTCGAAACCTACACCGTCACGGTTGCCGACAATTTCGGCGGAACCGATACCGTTGATGTGACGATCAAGATCACCGGCAGCAATGATGCTCCGACTGTTCAGGATGTCACCGACGGTACCTTCAACGTCGTCGCCAATGATGGACCGGCCCAGAGCACTCTGGACCTGTTGAGCGCAGACTACCTGAATGCTCAGGACGTCGACGATGGTGAGACCGAAACGCTTCAGATCAAAGAGATCGACGGTACACTCAGCTTCTCGCTTGGTGGGCAGACAGTCTCGCTCGATATCGCCGATCTCGAAACGGCCGGGCTTCTCAACATCAATGAAGAGGAAGGTACTGTTGCATTCACCCGGAACCTGGAGCGGGTCATGGCCCAGGCTCTGGATGAAGGCCAGACAGGATCGCTCACCGGAACGGCAACTGTGGAAGATGTCCATGGTGCGACTGACGAAGCTGATTTCGATATCACGCTCAATGTCACACCGGACGTCACAAACACCTTCGGCAGCGACGACTGGACGACCGATGGCGAACCTGGCGATATGCCGGAGATGTTGGTTCCGAACTTCGCCGACGATGGCGAAGGACCGTTGATCAGCTAATCGTATGCGACAAAGAGAGAGGGCGGAAACCGCCCTCTCTCGTATTTCCTTTTACATTTTCCCTGGAGAGTTCATATGCTCCTGCGCAAGACAGCGGAGCGCGTCTATCCGGCGCTGAAGGTTTACCGCTCCTCTTGGAATGGCTTTTTTGCCGTTGGTTTCTTTTCGATTTTTGTCAATCTCGGCACACTTGTTTCGCCGATCTACATGCAACAGATATTCGACAGGGTCATGCAAAGCGGGCACTTGGAAACCCTCGTTTTCCTGACGATGATTGTGATCTTTTTCCTGGCGGTCATCGCCGTGCTCGATGCCATCCGCGGTTCCATTCTCGCCAATATTGCCAAATGGTGGGACGAAACCGTTCATGCCGATCTCCTGCATGCAATCGTTCAGACCGCGCGTGCTACCGGAACGTCTCACGCTCACGCCATCAACGATCTGGCAACGATCCGGCAATTTGTTGGCAGTCCCAGTGTGTTGCCATTCTTTGATGGACCATGGGTGCCGTTATTCATTCTGGCAATCGTCCTCATCCATCCGGCGCTTGGTCTGGTCGCATTGACGGCAGGTATTCTTCTGGTGATCCTTGCGGGTGTGAACGACCATGTTACTCGTCGACGAATGGCCGGGTCTTCAAGCGCACGGGTGCGAGCTCAGCGAACTGTCGATATTGCGACCCAGCATGCCGACAGCGTCTTCAGTATGGGGATGCTGCCCGGAGTCCTGGCTCGCTTCAAGCAGGACAACGAAGTGGTTGCGGAAGCTTCCCACGGCGTTGCAACATTTTCGGCAAAAACCGGTGCGATCAGTAAGTTCATCCGATTTTCAGCGCAGATTTCCGTGCTCGGCCTTGGCGCCTTTTTCGCTACGCAAGGTGAAATGACCCCGGGTGGAATGATCGCGGCCTCGATCATCATGGGACGTGCACTTGCTCCGGCTGAACAGGCTATCGGTGCGTGGCGTGGCATTGTCAGCGCAATTCAGGCGCACAAGCGTCTTACCAAAATTTTCATGAATGCCCCTCACCAGATGGAGCGCATCAAACAGCCTGATGCAACGGGCCGACTGGATCTCAAGGCTGTGAGCCTTGTTCTTCCAAGTCAGGAAAAACCAGTCCTGCGTAGCGTCACTCTGGACTTGAAGCCTGGAACACTTAACGCGGTTGTCGGTCCGTCCGGCTCCGGCAAGAGTACGCTCTGCAAGTTGATGATCGGTGCCATGGAACCGACAGCCGGTTCGGTCCGAATGGATGGTGTCGCCATGCGCAACTGGGATGCAGGACAGTTGGGGCAGAGCGTCGGATATCTGGCTCAGTCTGTTGAACTTCTCCATGGCACGATCAAGGACAACATTGCTCGCATGGGCGAAGTTGATGACGCCAAAGTCATCGAGGCGGCCCAACTGGCGGGGTGTCATGAGTTGATCAACAACTTGCCCAAAGGGTACGAAACCCTGATTGGCCCTGGCGGACATGCCCTTTCCGGCGGGCAGGCACAACGAGTGGGGCTTGCAAGGGCTATCTATGGTTCCCCCCGTCTGGTCGTGCTGGACGAACCCAATGCCAATCTGGACACCGAAGGGGAAGCCGCACTTCAGAACTGCCTGGTCAAACTGAGGGAGCAAGGCTCGACAGTCATCATCATCAGCCACCGCCCGTCCGCACTTTCAAAGATGGATCTCATCGTCACGATTGGCGAAGGAACTGTTCAGAAGGTTGAGACCGGGGAAGAATACATGAAGGGCGCAATTCGTCCTGTAAACGACTTCCTTCAGAAAATCAGCAACATGAAAGCCGAAAAGAAGAAGCTGGTAGCTGCGGCCAATAGCGGTCAGGCAACAGGAGGTGAGGCATGAGTAACAATGTAGACCCCGCCAAAAGCCTTCGCTCGTCACTCTCCGGTCACTGGAAGCTGGGCGGTGTGATCGTTGCGGTTTGCTTCATCGGAACCGGGATCTGGGCGTCATTTTCCGAACTGTCCTCGGCAGCGATTGCTTCAGGAAACGTTTCCCCGGACGGAAGTCAGAGAGTCATCCAGCATTTGGAAGGCGGTATCGTGCGCGGTCTGAACGTCAAGGAAGGTGACCTAGTTCGCCAGGGAGACGTTCTTATCGTTCTCGACAAGGCGCTCGCGAAGGCCAACTATCTGTCGACATTTCGCAAGTTGCAGCGTTTTCTCGTGACGCGAGATCGTCTCATGGCACAGGAGCGGGGAGCAGACAGTTTTATCGTGCAATCGTCCCCGACCATGGAAAATGACACCAGTTTTCAGCAGTTTGTTTCCAATGAGGTTGTTAAGTTCGACATCAGGAAGAAATTGATGGAGAACCAGCGCTCCACCTATTCCGTCCAGCAAAAGCAGGTAGAAGCGGAAATCTCCAGCCTGGAAGCACAAATTGCCGGTATGGACGAGCAGATACACTTCCTTGAGAAGGAACTCGTCAACAAGCGAAAACTGGTAAAGAAGGGATTGGCACGCCAGCCGGAGCTATTCGCACTTGAACGTAAACGTGCGGAACTGTGGTCCGAGAGAAACGCAATCGCTTCCACCATTGCCAGGGCACGGCAGAAGATCGAAGAAATCCGAATTGCTGAACTGACCATGGTCAGCGAAGAGATGCAGGCCGTTGCCAGGGAGCTCTCTGAGATCAACTCCGAAATCGCGTTGGCGGAGGAATCGTTAACCGCGACGAACGACATCCTCAGCCGCACTGACATTCCATCACCGATCGAAGGCAGAGTTCTCAAGGTCCACTACAAGACCATTGGGGCTGTCGTGCGGCCCGGAGAGCCAATCGTTACAATCGTGCCAGACAAGGAAGAACTGATTCTGGATACACGACTACAGCCGACCGATATCGACAATGTTGAGATTGGGATGGCGGCCAGAGTGCAATTGACGTCCTTCATGGCGCGTCACCTCAAGCCTCTTCATGGAGAAATTTTCCATATCGGCGCGGACGCTGAAACAGATGACCAGACCGGTGAGCGATATTACAACGTGAGGGTTCGAGTTGAGCCAGAGGCAATATCTTCTATCGGTGAGGGAGTGGAACTCGTTCCCGGCATGCCGGCCGAAGTGTTTATTCAAACCGGCACGCATACGCCGTTGCGATATCTGTTCGATCCGATCCTGAAATCGTTCAATCGGGCGTTCCGCGAAGAAAGCGCTTGAGGTCTGCTGGTGGGAAGCGCGTGGTGCTGATGGGCATCAATCCGGTGTTGTTTGCGCCCACCAGCCACTCCGAATGGAGAGAGGGACCGAAGTTCATCCCGGTTTGGTCTACACACAAGCTCATTGAAATGTCGCTGAGTGCAGATTGAAGAACTCTCTGGTTGCTTTTCTCCATGCTTGAAAGTGAGAATGAGAAGCGTTCCTAACATGTTGTAATAAATGAGAAAAATTCGATATTGTTGATTTTTCTCAAGTCCACCCATTGAGCTGAACGGTAAATTTTCGGCAACCCGTACATGAAAGGGATTGTCATGAAAATGAACGAAACCGTCGCCTCTGCGCTCAACCGGCAGATCAATTCGGAACTGAACGCATCCTATACCTATCTCTCCATGGCAGCCTATTTCGATTCCATCGAGCTACCCGGTTTTGCCGCCTGGTTCCGGGGGCATTCGAAGGAAGAAATCGAGCATGGAATGCGGATCTACGACTTCATCGTGAAGCGGGATTCCCGGGTCGAGCTGAAAGGTATCGACAAGCCGCAACTGGACTTTGCCTCTCCGACAACCGCGCTTGAAACCGCGCTGGCGAAGGAAAAGGAGGTGACCGCTCAAATCAACGCACTTTTTGAGCTGGCCCACGAGGAAAAGGAATATTCCACGCAGAACATGCTTCACTGGTTTCTTGAAGAACAGATTGAAGAAGAAGATCTGTTCCGCAGCATTCTTGAAAAGGTAAAGGCCGCAGAAGGGAACCGCTGGCACATGCTTGTGCTCGATGGTGAACTCGGCAAAGGGATAGCGAACTAACCAGGCAAGCCCGCGCGCCTTTCTGATGGCGCGCGGACCTTCCAGTCACAATCAGTCGCTCGGGCCGATCATCTTCTCAGGTCGGACGAGAGAAGTGAATTCCTCTTCGGTAACATAACCGAGATTGAGGGCCTCCTGACGCAGGGAAGTTCCGTTCTTGTGCGCCGTTTTCGCGATCTCGGTTGCCTTGTCATATCCAATCTCCGGCGCCAGCGCGGTAACGAGCATCAGGGAACGCTCCATGAGGTCGGTAATATGGGCTTTGTTGGCGACAATGCCCATGACGCACCGGTCCGTAAAACTGACGGAAGCGTCTGCCAGCAACTTGATCGACTGCAGCATCGCATAGGCCATCACCGGCTTGTAGACATTTAGCTCGAAGTGCCCCTGGCTGCCGGCAACGGTAATCGTCGTGTGATTGCCGAAGACCTGCGTGCAGACCATGGTCAGTGCCTCGCATTGGGTCGGGTTGACTTTGCCAGGCATGATGGAAGAGCCGGGTTCGTTTTCAGGCAATGAGAGTTCACCCAGGCCAGAGCGTGGCCCGGAGCCAAGCAGGCGAATGTCATTGGCGATCTTGAACAAAGACGTCGCAACGGTATTCAGAGCCCCATGCGCATAAACATAGGCGTCGTGCGCGGCGAGTGCCTCGAATTTGTTCGGGGCGGTCCGGAAGGGCATCCCCGTGATGCCGGCGACTTCTGCGGCAAACTTCTCGGCAAATCCCTTTTTCGTGTTGAGACCCGTGCCGACTGCAGTGCCGCCCTGAGCCAGTTCCAGAAGGCCGTCGAGCGCTTCGGAGACGCGATGAATGCCCATTTTGACTTGTGCGGCGTAACCGCTGAATTCCTGGCCGAGCGTCAGTGGTGTTGCATCTTGCGTATGTGTCCGGCCGATCTTGACGATGTCAGCCCATTCCTCTGACTTCGATGTAAGTGCATTCTGAAGGTGGGTCAGTGCGGGCACGAGAGTTTGTTGAATTTCGCGTGCCGCGGAAATGTGCATGGCGGTCGGGAACGTGTCGTTCGACGACTGGCTCATGTTGCAATGATCGTTCGGGTGGACCGGGGTCTTGGAACCGAGCTCACCACCGAGAATTTCAATAGCCCGGTTTGCTATGACCTCGTTCGAATTCATGTTCGTTTGGGTGCCGGAACCAGTCTGCCAGACCACAAGCGGGAAATTATCGTCAAACTTGCCGGCGGCAACTTCCGAGGCGGCCTGTTCGATGGCGTCGGAAATATCCGGCGAGAGTTTCCCTTCTTCTTTGTTGACCCGCGCCGCAGCCTGTTTGATCACGCCGAGTGCATGCACCAGCGGTCGCGGCATTGTCTCCCCGCCAATTGGGAAATTCATGAGCGATCGGGCGGTCTGTGCTCCGTAGTATTTGTCTGCGGGGATGTCGAGTGCACCGAAGCTGTCGGATTCCGAACGAACTGACTGAGACATGGTTTGCTCTCCAGAAGGATGGTCCAGGGTGATGAATGAGGGGGCGCGTCAGGCGGCCTCTTCCACGAAGTAAAGACTGTTCCCGTCCGGGTCGGAAAGGGAAAATTGCAGTTTGCCACAAACACCAAGCTTAAGTTGACCAAGATTTGGCAGATCGCGGTCGGCATACTCGCTGTGTAGTTTACGGATTTTTTGAACCCGGAACACCACGCTGAGGTTGGCCAGAGGGGCAGTGTCGCGGGTATGTGTGACCTTCAGTTCCAGCTCCGAGCGACGTATTCTGAGACCGTCGGTTTCCTTGTAGACAGCAAAGCCAAGTCCATCGCTGTAGAATACCGACGAGGATCTCAGATCGGATGAAAACAATACTGGAATAGCATGATGACGACTGTCAGTTTCGTGAGCACTCATGGCAGGTTTGCGCCTGATTTTTTGAAGAATTTTTGTATTTGGTCTCATGACGGACATGGCGATCTAATGGGTCAGTGAAGGGTTGAGTCTTTGGCGTCTCGCATGGCGGCCGAGGTTTGAAGCGTTGCTTCGACATCGGCGAGAGACACCGGGAAAAACCTTTGTCCAAGGCTCAGGTATTCGGCGGCGAGTTGCCATGCGTGCTGTTTGAGTTCGGTTCTGCCGGAGGGTCTCGCGATTTCAAGAATACATCTGGCTGAGCAACTCTCATCGTGGTGCTGAAGCGATGAGATAAGAGCCATCGAAAGATATTCGTCCTCGGCCATGCAGTGACAGTCGAGGCTATGAAACCCGGTGGGGCTCACAGCATAGCGCCGGTACGTAGCGGCAAATTTCCAAAGCGCATCCAGAACGGCGCGACTGTTGCCGGCGCCAAAATATGTCCTGTACCCGTCCCAGACTTCGCGCCATTGATCAAGGTGCTCGTTGTCGTAGCCGTTCAGGACACAGCGAATTCCAAAAACGAACAAGCGTTCCGCAGCGTAGGGATTTTTCATTCGCGTTCGGAACGCCCTTTCAAATGCTTGGGATGTCATTTCTTCTCGGCTCCTCGAGAGATTTTCAGGCAAATTGCTCAAATAAATTGGTTATCGGCCTGTCAAAGAGACTGTCTTGGTTGAGTGCCGTGAGCCCTCGGCAGGGAAGTGAGGATCTCCATCCATGACCGGTTGAAGCAGCTGTCGGCTGCTCTGTCCTGAACGAAAGTGAGCGCGCATGTACCCAATTTCGTGTAGCACTCCAGCGAGAGGCTCTGCCTGGAGCGCACAACCCAATACTCACTGATTGCCGCCGGATCGAAAAACGTCCGACAGGCACCGCAGGTCAATTCGATCAGCTCGCCACGTTGTGTGATGCTGTCCAGGCGGCCCCGCTTCAGTTGCAGGCAGGACGTGTTCGAAACCCCGAGAGAGAAAGGCTGACGGATGTCGGACAAGTATCGAAGCAGGTGAAGGACGACCTGCCTGTCAATCTGCCAGGCTTCGTCTTCAGGCAAGGTCACCAGACGTTGGCGTCTGGATACGCCACCATTCAACAGGCAGGCATCGAGATTGGCGCAGGTACCGAGGTCCTGGAAACTTTGGCTTGGAAGCGACCCGGCCGGGCACAGGGCTTCCGAAAGGAACGACAGGACCGGGTTTGGGAGACACTGGGTTAGTTCCCGCTCCCGGGTGCCATACATCAACACATCAAAGGCAAGTTGGTCGGAGATTGAAGCGATGTAGCAGGTGTGCGTCGTAGTCCCGCTTGCATCGAACATTTGAAGCGTTGGGGGGACGTGATTGGTCTTGTCTGCGTCAAGGGCGACCAAAGTCTCGACGGCGGCGGGCAGCAGACGGATCGCGATACCTTCATTATCAAACGACAGATCATCACCGACCGACATCGGCTTTTGATAAATGCCGATTTCACTCATGACCGCACAGCCATTGGCAGTCGACGCGATCACCTTTTCGAATCCAGGCAGCCAGCTGAAGAGTAGATCGACAGGTTCATCGAGCGCTCGTGCCCGGTGCGATGAAGAGACGACGAGATTCGTCAGGTCGTTACGCCTTCTGCTGTACGAGTGCCCTGAGCCCAAAGCCGGGTTGCTGACGATCAGTCTTGGGCCTGCTTGATTGTCTTGCACGGTCTTACTCACGAAACTGGGCTCTCCAATTGTCACTCTGAAGCAAACCGGATCTAGTAGACGTCTCTGAGGTAACGCTTTTCACGCTTGAGATTGCTGACGTAAGCGTTGGCCTCGTCTGCCGACAGTCCGCCGAATTCGGCAATTACGTCATGCAGTGCGCGATCCACGTCCTTTGCCATGCGGGTAGCATCGCCGCAGACGTAAAAGTAGGCGCCATCCTCGAGCCATGCGAACAGGTCCTTGCCGTTTTCCTGCATGCGATGCTGGACATAGATCTTCTGGTCCTGATCTCTGGAAAAGGCGAGATCCAGACGATTGAGTACGCCCTGAGCGCTCAGCTCGCTCAGTTCGTCCTCGTAAATGAAGTCACTGGCCTTGTGCTGGTCACCGAAAAACAACCAGTTGGCGCCGCTTGCACCACCGGCCCGGCGTTCCTGCAGGAATGCCCTGAACGGAGCGATCCCAGTGCCGGGGCCGACCATGATGACGGGTCGGCTTTGGTCTTCAGGCAGGCGGAACGACTTGTTCGGCGATACGAATATTCCCGCCTTACCATTTGCCTCGATCCGGTCGGCAAGGAAGGTCGAACAGACACCGCCGTGATCCCGGCCATGGGTCCGATACCTTACGCTGGCAACGGTCAGGTGAATGTGTTCCGGTGCTGCCAGCGGGCTGGATGAGATGGAGTAGGCGCGGTGCTGCAATGGTTTCAGCAGCGCGGCAAAATCCGTCGCAGAAACATCGCCCTCCGGAAGAAGTCGCAGAAGGTCGAGAATATCCTTGCCCCAGAGCCAGGCTTCCAGGGCTTCCTTGTCACCATGATGAAGAACGTGGCTGAGTTCCTGATTTGCTGCCCGTTTTTCAATTTCCGCAATCAGATCTTTGGATGGTGCGGAGATTTCAAACCGGTGCTGGAGCGCTTCACCGAACGCGCCGTTGACACCGTCAACTGCCGCTTCGAAGGATGAGTTCAGTCGCTCCAGCACCGCCTGCACCAGCGCAGGGTCGTTCACCGGCATGACGCCAAGAGCATCACCGGCAGCATAGGTGAGGCCACTGTCACTAAGCGCAAATTCGTAGTGCCGTATTTCCTTTGCCGAGGTATCGCCCGAAAGAAGGCGATTGACGATAAGCGAAGACGGGTAGGGGGATTTTCGTGACCATTTGGATTTGGCGGGAGCCTCAATCTGAGCCCCGGTTTCGTTTGCCGGTGTAGACGGCTGTCCGGCATTCAGTTCCCTTGCAATCTTCGGCAAGGTTGCTTCCATCCAGGAAGCAGCCGGATCTTCAAAGTCGACATCGCAATCGATCCGCGTCACAAGGCGCTGTGCTCCGAGTTGTTCAAGTCTCATGTCGATCAGCTTGCCGGCCTGGCAAAAGTCGTCATACCCGGTGTCACCAAGGGCCAGAACGCCGAAAGTCATGCTTTCAAGCCTTGGTGCCGTATCCGAAGACAGCGCTTCCCAGAACAGCTGTGCGTTGTCCGGCATCTCTCCTTCGCCATAGGTCGAGACGATGATCACAACGCTGGTCATTGCCGCAAAGGCTTCAAGCGTGATGTCATCAAGCGCCTGGACCACGGGGACCATGCCGCTAGATTTTGCGGCGACTGCTGCGTCCAGGGCAACGCCTTCTGCATTTCCGGTTTGTGTTCCAAACAGGATGTTCACCACCGGGGCTTTTGCTGTTGTTTCAGCAGAACCTGCTGCGTCGGCTGGCGCGCCCTGGATTGACAACCTTGAATGCAGACCGGCTAGAAACCCGGACAACCAGGATTTCTGTTCCTCGCTGAAGGGAGCATCCTTGGGTATGAATGGAATTTGCATGGACTGAGAGCTCTTAGAAACTTTGCGAACGGATATTGCGGGGTCAGGCTGTGTGTGCTGCCGTGAATGACATCAGGTCGGATATGCTGTGCTTGGCAAACAACTCCTCGAAACTCGGCAGCCGGCCGACTTTTTCACGGTTCTTTGCGTTCTGATGGATGATCCAGCCATAGGTTCCAGGACTGTCCATCGACAGCACGTTCCGGCTGGCAAGTGCCTGTTTGTAATCACCGAGGCGCTTGTCGGCGATCAGGACGGCCAGTTCTTCATCGCCGTATTCCGAAACGGCATTGCGGGCATATCCCTGGAGTTTCTTCAGGAGTGAGAAATCCTCGGTCAGAAGAAGGTTTCTTGCAGCCTTTTCAACCTCGGTATCCGAGATCTTCGGGTTTCCATTGACCCGTCCGAACGCGACGGTCTGTGCAGTGGACATGACGAGATAGTTGTTGAGGAGAACATACATTTCCTCAGTGTCCGTCTGACCATATCCCGGGGCGGTCCCGTCCAGGATCGGTGTGCCAGCCTTCAGCGCGGTTTTGAATTTGCGCAACTGATGGGCGACGAGAGCCGAACAGAGTTCTTCAATGAGCTCCTTCCTTGAGCGCGCAGCCAGAATGGCATCGCTGTCCTGGTAGGCCAGAAGCGACGTCGGCATTGCATAGATGAAGTGCTGTTTCTCGCTGTTCCAGTTTTGAAGAAGCCAGGCAGCCTTACAAGATCCCGTCGCCTCGACATGCAGCGTCAGCAAATGTCGAATGACATCTCCATGCATTTCACCAAGCGTTGACCCGTCTTCCATGGGGTTCAGGAGCACGGAGTCGTGACTGGCTTTGCCATCAAGTTCACCTGAAGGGTCATATTGGTAGGCAAAGCCGCCGCTCATGCCGTTGGCGAAGCCCTTGCCGAAGCTACCGATGTTCAGCACTGCTCCGTTGGTCATGTATTCGCAGCAGAAATCGCCGACACCTTCAACGACCGCAGTCGCGCCGGAATTGCGGACCGCAAAGCGATCTCCTGCCTGACCCTCGACGAAGGTTCTGCCACCCGTGGCACCGAAAAGAGCAAAGTTACCGATCAGGACATTGCCACCGGTTTCCTCAGATCCACCGCCGGGAGAACGGACCACGATTGTGCCACCGCACGCCCCTTTGCCGACACCGTCGTTGCACGTCCCTTCGTGCTCAAGACGCATGCCATCGTTGCAGAACGCACCGAAGGATTGTCCGGCAGAGCCAACGGTTTCGACATTGACCGTTTCTGCGTCAAAGTACCGGCGGCCGCGATGATCTTGAAGGACCGACGAGGTCTTTCGAGCAACCTTGTCGTCAAGCTGATGGTTCAGCAGGCGTTCGATATCGATTGCAAGCTGACCTGCGACGGTCTTGTTGCAATTGTTCAGCCGGGAATTGGGGCGAAGGGTGACCTTGCTTTCGCAGTTCTCGAACAGCTTCCGGCAAGCGGTTTCGATAAACCGGTCGTCGTGCTCAAAGTCCTTTTCCAGGTAAACGGGATTATCGACTTTGACCTCTTCAGCGAAACTCAACATCGCCCGCAGGTCCAGCTGACCCACCTGCGAAGAATGGTTGATGAGATGCAGCAGGTCGGATCGTCCGCGGGCTTCGGTCAGTGACTTCATCCCCAGTCCCGCCAGAACCTCCCGCGTCTCATGTGCAATGTTTAGAAGGTATTGCGCTAGTGCCCTTGGGTCCCCGTCAAAGACTTCCGGATTGGTGGTGAGACCGGCCGGACATTTGACGTTGCAGTTCTTGGCCATGACGCATTTCAGCATCATCAGGGCCGTGGTGCCGAACTCGAAGGAATCGGCCCCGAGCAGGGCGGATTTGACAACGTCGGTTGCCGTTTGATGTGCACCTGAGCAGCGCAGCACCACCTTTTGGCGGATACCGTTTGCGCAAAGGGCCTGATGCACTTCCGCAATGCCGATCTCGGCCGAACGTCCCGTATATTTGAGGCTGGTAACCGCTGCTGCGCCGGTTCCGCCAGTGTTGCCGGCAACGTTGATCACATCGGCCCCGGCCTTTGCCACGCCGACTGCGATCGTGCCGATACCTTCCGACGACACGAGCTTCACGATGACGCGGACGCGGGCGGCCTTGGCATCGTGGATCAGCTGGGCGAGATCTTCGATCGAATAGGTATCGTGATGGGGTGGCGGTGAAACAAGCTCGACACCTGGGGTTCCGCCACGGGCAGCGGCGATTTCCACGGTCACTTTGGGTGAGGGAAGTTGGCCACCTTCGCCGGGCTTGGCGCCCTGACCGATCTTGATCTCGATTTCTTCGAGTGACGGGTCGGCAAGATATCCTGCCCATACACCGAAGCGACCGGACGCGAACTGTTTGATCTTGGAAGACCGGATCGTGCCATAGCGGGAGATATGCTCACCGCCTTCGCCGGAGTTCGACATGCCTCCTGCCATGTTCGTGCCGTGTGCGACCGCCTCATGAGCCGAAGCAACAAGGGCGCCGTGGCTCATCGCACCGCTCGCGAGCAGTGGCGTGATTTGGCTTGCTGGCTGAACCTTGTTGAGGTCGGTTGCTTGAGGAGCCGGCCGAACGCGAGCGAGAAACTCCGCTGCCAATCCCTTTGCACGGACCTTTACGAAACTGTCTTCCAGCCAATGCCCTTCGATCGAGGTCTTGAAATGCCGGACCAAAGCTTCGGCAAGCTCGGACCGCCGGGCCAGTTGATTGCCGCCTGGCCCCGACAAGGTCAGCCTGAACGTTGTTTCGTCTTCCTGCTCGCACTTGAGCCCGCGGAAATAGAAGGACGCGTTGCCTTCAATTGAAAACCGTTTGAATTCGCGTTCGAAATCAGCTGCCGAGGCGGCATAGGAAATGTCCGCCGGAAACTCCAGAACATCCCTCAAAGCAGCAGGGCGCTGGCTACGCTCCTCAGACATCATGCGTGCGAAGGCACGGTAGCCCGGTGTGATCGAGAACATATCGATCATTGCCGGCGTCAGCTTGTCAAAGTTCGTGTAGGTGTAAGCCTTCTCATCCAGTCCAAAAGCATCTTCAAGTCGATCCACCGGCAGCAACCGGAGATGATCGTCATATTCGCCGGCATCCGGATTGGCGCTGAGCTGAATGCTTTCTTCTGTCATGTCGACAAAGCCGCGCACTGCAGTTGTACCGAAGGAATGTCCTGCACCTTCGGCGCGCTCCTTGAATAGGCCAAGAAGAGGAATGTCCTTTTCGCTTGCAACGGAAAGCGCCCGCTGGTGCCAGTCGAGGACGGCGGTCGCAATCGTCTTGAAGTCGACACCACCGACCGGTGTTTTCACATTCGGAAAATAGCGCTTCAGTACGGGATCGTCGGTGTCGAGGAAATCCGGTTCGAAGAACTCGCCACAGATATAGCTCTCGGCCGTGCAAAGCCCGACCTTGCCCATGGTCTTCAGCAGCGACTTTTCCGCTGCTTTTGCGAAACGCTTGAATGCTTCTTCCGCGTCGACCGGAAATGTTTCTTCCGCCCTGAGCTGAACAGCCAGGGGATAAACCGCCGATGCGCCGAAACCGAGGGCAACGGCGACGTGGTGGGCTGAGGAAATCTGTCCGCTTTCGACAATGACGGAGGCTCTGAGACGCAGACCTTCCTCAATCAAGCTCTGATTGACCGCAGAGACCACAAGCGCCATCGGCAAAGCTGCTCTCGTTGAAGAGACCTGCCGGTCACTCAGGATGATTATGCCGCCATGTTCTGCAGCCTGTTCGACTGTTTGGTTACAGATGCGGTCGATTTCCGCTCCCAAGGCATTGGCGTTCGCGACTTCGTCGCCTGCGATAGGAGCGTAAAGCGTGTCGACGATCAGCACCGGTGTGCTCGTCTGTTCGCGCAACCACTTCATGTCCGTCCGCGACAGGATCGGGCTGTCGACAACGATCTGCTGCGTGCCTGACTTGGAAAATCTCGGTTTGCTTCCCAACGCAACACGCAAGGTCATGCCATCTGCTTCGCGAATGGAATCGAGCGGAGGATTGGTCACCTGGGCAAAGCGCTGGGAGAAATACTTGGCAACACCGCCTTCCTGGTCGGAAAGGGCATTGATGGCAGCGCCGTAGCCCATCGCGGAAATCTTCTCCGCACCTGTCGCCAGCATCGGATCCATCAGGAACTTGAAACTTTCCTGGTTGTGCGAATAAGCGACAAAACGCTGAGCAAGCTCCAGGTCACCTTCGTAAGGAACGAGCCTGCCCGGAGTTTTTGTTGCCGGTCCACGATGGTCAGAAAGACGAAGCCGGGCTTTCTGAAGCAATTTCCGGTAGTCTTTTTGTGCTGCGAGCTTGTCTAGCGCGGCTTTCGTACTCCAGCTTCGCCGTTGCGTGTGATCGTAATAGAGCATGCCGCCAGCCTCGATACGGCCGCGATGGATGATCTCCTCGGCAGGAAAGGAAATCTGCCCAGCTTCGGACATTACCGTCAGATACTCGTTTGTTTCCGTGGTCCTGAGCGGCCTTAGTCCGAGACGGTCCAAACGAGCACCGACAATGGTGCCATCTCCGAAGATGAGTGCGGCCGGGCCGTCGTTTTTCTCCTCATAGAGCGAGAAGTATTCCAGCATGGCTCGAACGTCTTCGGACATCGAAGTGTCGTTTTCCCAAGCCGGCGGCATCATGGAAACTACAGCCGTCACCAAGTCCAGGTCGTCTTCCAGTACTCTGCTTTGCAAGGTCTGGTCCAGGCGGCAGCTGTCCGACTGACCCTTTGGGCGAATGATATTGGCGTTCTTGGCTCTGGCGACTGCCGCTTCGGAGAGCCTGTTTTTCTTGTCGGTGTTCAATTCGCCATTATGCGCCATGAAGCGGAACGGCTGCGCCATGCTGGGATGCGGATCCGTATTGGTGGAAAAGCGCGTATGGAAATAAAGCGTGTGAACCTTGTGTTGCAGCTCCCGCAGATCCTTGAAATACGGGATCAGTTCATAGGAATTCAGGCGGCCTTTGAGCACCTGAGTGCGTGCACTCAAGGAGAGTGGATAAAGTCCCTCAAGCTCGGAACGCGTATAAGCCTCAGCCTCGATTGCGAGCAGAGCGTCGTGGACTTTCTTGTCGCAAATCGACGGTTCACTCTTCTCAGAAGACGCAACAAAGACCCATTGGCAGATCGCCAGCTGATGTCTGACGGCTTTGGGCCGCAGGGCCGAATTGTCGACCGGGACATCGCGTTTCAGGATCGTTTCGAAACCATGTTCTTCCAGGAGGTTATCGATAAGAATGGCAGCGGCTTCATGTTGCCGGGCGTCCGTCGGCAAGAAGAAGTTACCAACCCCGAATTCCCCCGGCTTCAGGTCTTCGCGACCAGTAAGGTGACGGAAATAGGAAGCGGACAAATCAATCGAAACACCGGCGCCATCGCCAACACCTTCAGACGACATTCCGCCGCGATGCGGAACGGCGCAAAGGGCCTCGTGACCCATGCGCAGGACGTCATGGGTCTGGCACCCGTCTTTCCGGGTAATGAAGCCAACTCCACAGCTGCTTTTTTCTACACCCGGGTCGTAAAGTCCGAATTCCCTATAATCCACCTATATGCGCCTCCTTGTTTCGCCTGACACATTCTGCTGATTTGTGGTTTTCTGCCTGTCTCCCGATCTCGTGAAAATTCGCGCGAGCAATCGCGCCGGAGCGGATGAGCGCACCGATAGCAACTGAGATGCAGATTTTCGGGATTGAGGCCGCTGGCTTTTATGCAGAGTGCAAAGCTGGCTGATTGAAGTGTGTATTGAGTATTAAACCTGAGTAAAATTTTCAAGTTTAAATTGACGTTGAACCTGGTGAAAAATGCCGCAGTGCATCAGTACCTTCGCAGCTGCGGCGGTTTCCTTCAAACGCGTTGGTTTTCATAGCCTTTCAAGGCTTAGGCCACATCTCACGCGCTTACCTTTCAGGCGGTCGATCAAACGAATTTCGTTGGCTGCTATTTACTTCTGACAGTTCGAAGCGAGCGGCTATCGGGTTCATGTGAAGCTTCGGAAGCCGGCTCGCGATCTTTGTTGGTCGGTGAGACTGTAGGTAACACTGCCTGGTTTCCGAGGCGGCTCAGAGAAGGCCAGAAGTCAATGATCCATGCAAGGAATGCCAGAGACCAGAGTGATACGGCAATTCCATGAAACGGACCGGGCAGCTCAAATCCGAAGTCCGGGGTAATGCGAGCGAACATGGAAAAGACAAGTGCCACAGCGCCAAGCCGGACGGTCAGGGATTGTCCAAGGGCGTTGCCCGTGTGCAGTTTTCCGGCAATGCAGAAAACTGCATAGACCCCGAGACCAAGGCCTCCCAGAAATGCGGCATGAAGTCCGGTCGTTTCTGCCCAGGGTGCGCCAAGTCGATAGCAGCCGGTAAGAACAAGTCCGATGCCTGCAAATGCGGAGGCTCCGGCCAGCATGAGAATCTCCGACCGGAAAACAGCGCGCCCGATAAAGGCCTCCGCGATGCGGTCCATGAAGGCAGCTCCAGCTGCGATCAGCAGAAAACCGGACACCGCGGGACTAAGGCCGAATATGTCCCCGGCTATGGCAACAAGAACCAGCCCCGGCGCCAGGTTGAGCCGGCCAGGATGTGGCCGGAATGGTGATGTTTTCTCACTTGGGTCCAGGATGAGGTTTGTGACCGGAACTGTGATGCGTCCGAGCGCAAGTCCAAGCAGTCCCAGATAGGCGAAACCTGCTAGATGGATCGATTTGGTCGCGAGGACTATGTCGCCGGTGAGGAAGCCCATTTGAGTTGCCGAGACGCAGCCCAGAAGGATTGCCAGCCAGCCGATGAACGCGATCAATCGATCCGTTCGCTGTCGCCATGAAAGCTGGAAGAGGTAACAAAGCAGCAGGACTTGCCAGCTGAAATCCGCAAACGCGCCGATTGGCCCCAAGCTGTCCCAACCGAACAGGCCGACTATGCGTCCCGTTGCCCATAGGCCCGCAAGTCCCCAGAGCTTCCGGCCATGCAATGGAGGGGTGTCGGTCCATTCCGGTGCTGCTGTCGTCAGAAAGCCGATAAGCGCAGCACCGAATGCGCCGACAAGCATTTCATGTGCATGCCAGAGCTGTGGCGGCACCTCCCGCGCCATTGGCAGGTCGAAGTCGAACATCAGTACCCAGAGCAGGGGCCACAGAACCACATAAATCGCGGAAAGCGGAAAGAACAGGCGGAAGCCTTCGGTTGAAAGAACGTTCCACCAGCCCGGTTTCAATTCCATGACAGTGCCGTGACCTACGGGACCGCAACTCATGCGATTTGCCTTTCGTCGACGTCATGGATGTGCCTGAACAGCATGTCCTGCTGAAGTGCCTTCTGGACCCACTCGAATACTGAAATGTCATTACGGTCTGCCGGGCGGCCAGGACCTTGACGGATACCGAGTACACTGTTTCCGCGACTGTCCAGGACCGCGATCCGATCGGCAATCCTGACGGCCTCCTGGAGGTCATGGGTGATAAACAGCCCTGAGAGCTGACCTCCAGCGCAAGTTTCGATGATCAGATCCTGCATACGGCGGCGCAGGGCCACGTCGAGAGCGGTGAAAGGTTCGTCAAAGTAGAGGAAGTCCGGCTCTATCGCCAAGGCCCTGGCGATCGCCACCCTTTGCTTCATGCCTCCAGACAGTTCGACTGGAAATTTCTTCAGGTCTTCAGGCAGAAGAGCAACGCGCGTTGCGGTTTCAATAACGCGTTTAAACCTCTGCGAGCGAGGGACACCCGCTAGTTTCAAGGAAAAGGCAATGTTGTCCGAAGCAGTCGCCCACGGAAGCAGGGAAGGTTCCTGAAAGATCATTCCCTGCCTGTGATAACCGCGTTGAACCTGTCCAGACCGCGCATCGATCAGTCCCGCCGCAATATGCGCGAGCGTGGATTTTCCGCATCCGGAGGGACCTACCAGAGCGACGATTTCTCCCTGTCCGATTTCCAGGTTGATCTTGTCCAGAACTGTCCGTCCCAGATAGGCGTGTCCGATGTTGTTCAGCTTCAATGCGGTCATCTTTTGACGCCCCACGGCTGAGCGGCTCTGCGCCAGCGATCAACTTCACCCTTTACCGGATGAATAAGCGCATATTCGACGACAATCAGAAGTCCGACCGAAACGACAACCCAGGCAAGAGCCTTGGTGATATCCAGGTTTGTGCGGGCATCGGCAAGCGCACCGCCGATGCCACCCGCGCTGGCCAGCAATTCGGCCATGACGGCAACCTTGAAGGAGGTGCCGAGAGCGAGGGCAAGCGCCGGGAAAAGCGTTGTCGTCGTCTGGCGCAGGCCGACGGTTAAAAAACGTCTGACAGGACCGGCGCCGAATGCCTGTGCCATCTTGTCCAGGCCTCTGTCGCGGGTGGAAATTCCGCGCGCGGTGCCAAGAAAAACCACGGGCAATGCGGCAATGACGATGACGGTTCGAACCGTCGCATCCGTTCCTCCGAACCAGATCATCGCAAGAACGATCCAAGCGATCGGAGGTACGCCAAGGACGACTGTGATGAGTGGCGATGCGAGGCGCATCACTGCCGGTGAGTATCCTGCAAGAAGTCCCAGTGCACCGCCGCCGATCGCGACAAGCGCAAAGCCAGTGACGGCGCGCTGCAGAGTTAGCAAGGTAACCTTCCAGGCCTCGGGATTTCGCACCAGTGATCCGATTTCCTCAAGTGTCTGGAGGGGAGAGGACAAAATGAACTGTCCGTAGGCTTCATGCCCCGCCTGCCAGGCGGCTGCCAGAAGACAAAGACCGGCGAGTCCCGCCCAACCAGACCAGACAAATTCCAGTACCCGGCCAGCCCTGCTGAGCACGTGATCCTTGATACCGTCTGGCGATGGCTGAGGCATGTTTTCAAACACTCATATTCGAGAGTCTGGAACCGGATCGCTTGTCCGCTTCCAGGTCTTTACTCCAAGTCGTCACAGATAGAACTTCTCATCCGGAAGCTTTCCGCCGATGCGGGCCATGTCCGGCCCTGCCATTGCCGTCAGCATGCGCTCAATATCTGCGCGCGCATCAGTGGCAGGACGGGCGACGAGGTTGCAGTGCGGGATGGAGGCCGCCAGCAAGGGAGCGGGAAGACCCAAGGCCTTGGTCGCAGCTCCTGCGGCTTTGCCTGGATCTTCAATGACTTCGGATGTCACGGTTTCCAGCGTGGTTTGAATGGTCGAAAGAGTGTCCGCATTTGTGTCCAGGAAAGCTTGCGTCACTGCCAGACCGGCTTGAGGTATGACAGGTGCGGCACCTGTCATCTCGCCCCACGCCTTTTGTATGTCGATTACTCGGGAGACTTTCTTGCCGGCCTTTCGACCGCGCAGAACGCCAGCGGTTGTCGACGGTTCAGCCGTCAAAGCAGCATCGACCTTGCCGGCGAGCAACAGCTGCATCGCTTCAATCGGAGATCCGGCATAGGTTATTTGCAGATCCTGTTCCGCGTTGAGATCATTGAAGGCAAGCAGCTGCCCAAAAATGATTTCAGGAGTATCGCCGCGGAACGGAACGGCAATACTGTGACCCCTGAGATCCTTGATCGTCTTGATACCGGCTTTTTCGCTGATGATGTAGAGCAGGCCATTCGTCATGACATTAGCGAGACGAATGGGAAAACCCCGATTGTAAAGGTTGGCAGCCGCTTGAACCGGAACGACAGAAATTCCGATGTTGCCGGAGGTCAAGCCGGCACGCAATTCATCGGGGTTTCTCCAGGCCTTGAAGCTGGCATCATTGGCTATTGGGTCAAATACTCCACTCGCAACCGCATACGCAAGGGTTACGGATGGTCCGGCTGGTGGGCCGAAGAGGGCAAGTTTCTCCAAATTTCCTGCCGAAGCGGGGGAGGGCAAAAGGGAGGATGCGGCGCCTGCGGCGAGCAGAGAAAGTGCGCTGCGCCGGTTCATATCGGTCAATTTGGTCATTTCATCTGCTCCACTATTCCCGGGACGGGTTTTTCTTCTTCAAGAACAACTAGTTGAATGCGAATTGGGCCGGAACGTGCTGCCAGCCAGTGATCCTTGCCGGCCGGCACTGTCAGGAAGCTTCCGGGCGGATAGACGGTTTCCTTCTTTTCATCCACTTCGCCGCCATCGCCCCACGACATGTCACCAGAAAGGACGGTCAGCAGACGAAGTCCGCTTTTCGTCGCATGGGGTGGGACGACCTTGCCGCTCTCCACGTCCAGGACGACGATGGCAGGTTGCCCGGATGGAGAAACCGCCAAAGGCGTCACAAGCGCTGTTCCGTAGACTTGCTTGGAAGGCAATTTACCGATGTCGATAAAAGTGGTGTCGGCAAAAGCCTGTGCAGGCAGCGCGAGCGCAAAAATTGCAGCCAGAACCGATTTCATACCGGTCTCCTTTCGGGATGTTCCGCTTCAATTGCGGGGTGATTGCTGGCTCGCACAAAGCTGGCTGTCGATCTGGGCCAGGAATTCGGCCGGGGACAGTTAAAGTCGCAACGCGTTTGCTTGGGTTGGCTGACTGTTCAGGCGCTTGTTGGATTAAGGACTGAGCGCTTGAGTCGCTGGCATCACCGCGTTGGCGACTTTAACTGGAGTTAATAACTCAAGTTTATATCGGTTGTGAAATTCCTCGAATTGACTTTCATCAAGTTGAGCGGAATTAGCGACAGGAATTGAGGTTTATTGGAAGGAAAATCCAAATCGCAGGTGAGGCATTTGGGGGCGAAAATAGTTCGGCCGTACTTCCTTGTTTCCAAAAAGAATTCATTGCGCGCACATCTGCCACGGTGTACCGGTGATGACAGGCACCGCCCTGAACAGCGAATTTCTGTCTTGTTGACCTGACACCGACCGATCCTCCAGCAGCTCGCATTCCAGACCAGAGGGGCATAGCCATGTCTGCACAAAACAAGTCCTCGATACATCTTGGACGCGTCGCCGCCATATTGGGCGTTGCCGATATTCAAAGATCCTATGAGCTCTACAAGTCGATTTTCGGGTTTGAAAAGACTTTCGAAAATGGCGATCCGGTCGGTTTCATGATCTTGAAGAAAGACGAAGCCGAACTGCACTTGAGCCTGCAGAGGGGATACAAGGCTCCACCGTTCAATGTTGCACACATGATGGTGTCAGATGCTGAAGAGACCTACCGGGCTTGTGAAGACAACGGCTTGCGGATCATCAAGCGACTGAAGGTTCATGATTATGGCCTCAAGGCGTTCGTTTTCGCCGACCCGGATGGAAACCGCATCGATGTAGGCGAGGTGGTCTGACTTTGGATGCCGGGCAGGGAACGTTTCCTGTTCGGCATTCATAGCAGCTGAAACCCAAACTGACAGAACCTTCCTTCAAATAGAGCGAAGTTTAGCGAGCATTGTTCTTTCCGTAATGAACGTGAATTGAGCAGCCTATTACTTTTGTGTCTTGCGCTTTGGGAATACTCTCGACATCGGGCTGGCAATTGAGATGCTCCAGATGCAGCGACCGGTCAAATGTCAATCCCGCGAGGCCATAACGGTTTCAAGGGGAGGAGATCCGCGAGCAGGTTGTAGTGACCGCCGTTGTCGGGCGGGTGGGTGAGCAAGTGAAAGCAATTGTAAAATGTTACGAGGATAAATTCTCGAGTTTGGGTAACGATTACTGATTCAAATGTTGAGGAATAATTTTGATGACGCCTGATAATCACCTTGAAATACAATGTGATGCGTGTTTTTCGTGATTTAATTCTTCAGTCTTGAGGATCAAAAGTTGCGCTGTCGTGTTATGCTTACGCAAGGGCATTTGTTCGTCATGCAGAAATAATTTTGATGCCTTGGGTGGACGCATCCGAGTGTTGTGTTTTCGTGTTTAAGTTGAAATTGGTAATAGTTGATTTTAAAGAAGTAAATTGTCGAATCTGTGATCTAATGTGATCATTTTGAGGCAATCCAACGGAGATTTTTATTTTGTGAATAAAGTTTAATGCAATTTATTACTGGAATTGACTGTAGGGAAAATCGCATCACATAGTCCCGGCGGTTTTGGGTGGCGTCCGCGAAATGGGGGATGCGCAGGCTTGTGAGGAGCTTTGCGCATCAAGATGTGAGGGTCTCAATGCGTCCGACAGATTTCATTAGCACTGTATCTGGCCAGGCTATACTTCGTTCACCGGATGTAATTCCTGTGGGTGAAGACGTTTTTGACAGAGGTCGAATTTCAGAGATTTTGACCGATATCCAGGTGCGCCTTGGCGAATTTGCGCGCAGCTGGAATTCGGAACGGTCCGTTTCCGCAAAGTTTCTGGATAGTCTCGGCGACAGCCCCTGGATTGACTTCCTTCTTCCAACAGACGGAAACGACGGTGGTGTAGAAGACGAGCTGGGCGCTGAAACTTCTGTGTCTCGTGACGAATTCGAAACCAGTTCTCTTCAGGTCAATGATACCGATGGGCCTGCAAGCAGTCCGAAGTCCATCCTCGATATGTTGTTCGAGGCAGCGGACGAAATCGACGCCATGTTTGAAGAGGCGCTGGAGAGAGTGACCCCCGATTGGGGTGGGGACGCCAACGACGGCTTTGGAACTTCTGGACCGGCTGCCTTCCCGGTTTTCTGGCCGGACGGGGACACTGAAGGATCTGGCCGATTTGTTGCCGATGATGGCGAAGGTTGGGTTCCTGGAAGGTTTGACTGGCCAGACAAGACAGGTGATTCAGACGATATCCTCCACCACTTCAGCTGCTCTTGCCCGGGATGCGGTGGCAGGGACGAAGGTGCCGAAGGCAATGTAACAGGCAGCGCACCCACCGGCAGCGTAACGGTTTCAGCACCGGCGCAATTGGGGGACATGGCAGACTACCTGACCAGCGGCTACTGGGACGACCGGGGTATCAACACCTCCAGCGGGACCCTGGCGCACAATATGGGGTCTTCGGGAACCCGGGCGAACAACGGCGTACTTTATTTCAACGTGTCCGGCTTCTCCTCGGACGGAAACGGCCTGTCCGCCGCACGTGCAGATCTCGTCCGCGAAGCCTTCAAGCTTTATTCCGCAACGCTTGGTATCCAGTTTGTTGAAACCACATCGACCAATGCCGATGTCGTAGACTTCTTCTTCAGCGACAATGCCTCCGGCGCCTACGCGAATTTCAACTACTATTCCAGTGGCACGCTGGGCGCGACCTACATCAACGTCGCCAGCTCCTGGTCGGGTGGAACCTCGTCGTATGACGACTATACGCTGCAGACGATCCTTCATGAAATCGGTCATGCACTCGGCCTGGGGCACCAGGGCAACTATAACGGTTCTGCTTCCTATCCGGGCAGCGCGACTTTCGAGAATGACAGCTGGCAGGCATCGATGATGTCCTATTTCAGCCAGTCGGAAAACTCGACGATCAATGCGGATTACGAGTTCCTGCAGACACCGATGTCCGTCGACTGGATGGCGTTGGACGATCTCTACGGCAGTCAGGGATACGGTGTCTCCAACGCATTTGCCGGCGATACGATCTACGGCTTCAACACCAACATTTCTTCCAGCGTCAGTGATATCTGGGCGAAGTTTGCAACCTATGCCGATCAGACCGCCTACACGATCGTGGATGGCAGCGGCAACGACACGCTGGATCTGTCCGGTTACAACAACAACACGGTGATCAATCTGGCACCGTCTGACCGGTCGGCTACGGCTCCCTCGATTTCAAGCATCGGCGGCCGCATAGGCAATCTGACAATTGCCGAAGGGACGATCATCGAAAATGCTATCGGCGGCGCGGGGGCCGAGGTCTTCTATGGCAACATCGCCGACAACGTTCTGACCGGCAATGGCGGTAATGACACCTTCCACGACAGTGCTGGTGACGACACCTACAACGGTGGTTCCGGTACCGATACGGTGATTTTTGCAGGCGACTTTGCTGACTACAGTTTCGCGGTCAGCGGCAGCTTCCTTCAGGTCATCAACGCGACGGTTGACCTCGTGTCGAGCACGGTTGAGTGGCTTGGCTTCGGCGACCAGACCGTCAGCTATCAGGATGTTGTCGACAGCCTGTCCGGAAACACCGCTCCGGTGGCGAGCAATGACAGCTACAGCGTTTCCGAAGATGGTACGGTTTCCGGTAACCTGTTGACCAACGACAGTGATGCCAACAACGATCCGCTGACTGTTGTTCAGGTGAACGGCTCCAGCGTTGCGGTCGGCCAGCAGATTACGCTTTCCTCCGGTGCTCTGTTGACGGTCAACGCCAACGGAACGTTTGATTACGATCCGTACGGTGCCTTCGATGACCTGAACAACGGCCAGTCTGATGAGGACAGCTTCACCTACCGGGTTTCCGATGGTGAAGGTGGTTTCGATGACGCCACCGTCACGATCGATATCGATGGTGTTACGGACAACGTTGCTCCGGTGGCGAGCAATGACAGCTACAGCGTTTCGGAAGACGGTACGGTTTCCGGCAACTTGCTGACCAACGACAGCGATGCCAATAATGATCCGCTGACCGTTGTTCAGGTGAATGGTTCCAGCGTTGCGGTGGGTCAGCAGATCACGCTTTCCTCCGGTGCCCTGCTGACGGTCAATGCCAACGGGACATTTGATTACGATCCGAATGGTGCTTTCGATGGCCTGAACAACGGCCAGACTGATCAGGACAGCTTCACCTATCGGATCTCCGATGGCGAGGGTGGTTTCGACGAGGCGACGGTCACGATCGATATCAACGGTGCAACCGACAACACGGCGCCGGTTGCGACCAATGACACTTATAGTGTCGATGAAGATGGCACTGTCTCCGGCAACTTGCTGACCAACGACAATGACGCCAATAATGATCCGCTGACGGTTGTTCAGGTGAACGGATCCAGCGTTGCGGTGGGCCAGCAGATCACACTTTCCTCCGGTGCCCTGCTGACGGTCAATGCCAACGGGACATTTGATTACGATCCGAATGGAGCGTTTAACGGTCTCAATGACGGTCAGTCGGACGAAGACAGCTTTACGTACCGGATCTCTGACGGCGAAGGTGGCTTCGACGAGGCGACCGTCACGATCGACATCGACGGCGTCTCAGGCAATGCCGCTCCGGTTGCGACCAATGACAGCTACAATGTCGATGAAGACGGCACTGTGTCCGGCAACCTGCTTACCAATGACAATGACGCCGACAACGATCCGCTGACGATCGTTGAAGTGAACGGTTCCAATGTCGCCGTTGGTCAGCAGATCACCCTGCCATCTGGAGCGCTGTTGACGGTCAACGCCAACGGAACATTTGACTACGACCCGAACGGTGCCTTTGACGGGTTGAACGACGGACAGTCGGACGAGGACAGCTTCACCTACCGGATCTCTGATGGTGAGGGCGGATTCGACGAGGCGACAGTCACCATCGATATTGACGGCGTAACGCCTCCGGCTCCGGATCCTGATCCCCAGCCCGATACAAATGTAACCATCGACTTCGAAGGACTGCCCAACGGTCAGTACACGGGCGAAGCCGGATTGGAGTTCTCAGGTGTCGAGGTGGTCAGCACCAGCCAGGTCGACGGTTCCAAGGCGGGTCTTTCCAACGGCTTCACAATCACCGCCACCGATGGTGATTTCAATCTCGACAGCTTGCTGCTGCGCTCGCCTCGTGGCCGTGTACAGATGGAAATTGCCGCTTACGACGACGGTGAACTTGTCGATGTGGTGAACGCCACTATTAGACGCCGTAACGGGGTCTATGAGATAGAACTCGGCGAAGGATTTGATGGTGTCGACGAGATTGTTGTCACCGCAAACCGCGACTTCTACATCGACAACATCGAACTCGTCACCAATACGGAAGTTCAGCCTGATGTGAACACGGCTCCGAACGCCCTTGATGATGCCTTTGAGACCAACGAAGGCGACCAGGTCTCAGGTAACCTGCTGCAGAACGACACGGACGGTGATGGCGATGCACTGACTGTTGTATCCATTGAAGGCGACAGCAGCTCGGAGGTTCAGTTGACTTCAGGTGCGCGCGTGTCCTTCGATGCCGATGGCAACTTCGTTTACGACCCGAACGGTGCTTTTGACGATCTCCTGGACGGGGAAACGGCGACGGACACTTTCGAGTACCAGGTTTCCGACGGCAAAGGCGGAACCGACACGGCGGTCGCCACCATCACCATCAACGGAGCAGGCACTGCGCCGACCGACCCGACAGATCCGACAGATCCGACCGACCCCGTGGAGCCGGCGCTTCATGTCATCGGATTTGAAGGTGGCACCAACGGTCAGCCATTCATCACGGAAAGCGGTGTTGTGTTTGAAAACACGATTGCCACCAACCAGTCGACCGGTGTTTCTGACGGGAGCCTTGCAGGTAGAAGCGTTGGTCAGAGCATCTCGTTCTCGCTTGCCGACGGCGGCGACTTTGACTTCGAAGGGGCCGTCCTGACACCGGGTTCCGGCTGGTGGTCGACGATCACGGTCGAAGGCTACAACGACGGTCAGCTTGTCGGCTCGGAAAGCTTCACGTCCTGGGGCCGCCGGGAGAACGACTATTCGGCAAATGACAGCATCTTTGATCAGGTGGACGAGGTGGTCATCACCTCCAGCAACGGCATCATCCTGGATGAAGCACAGCTGATCTTCTAACGGTGGGAGCCTCGCAGCACGAGGCTTTCCGAGGCGCGGATGAAGGACGGAATGGTCCTTTCTCCGCGCCTTTCTTTTTGCCTGATCCAGTTGATCCGGCTGAGAAAACTCTAGCCTGGAGCGTTTCGCTGCGATGGAGTTTTCGTGAAGGCCTCGGGAGTTTCGGCTGAACCGGTCTGTCGTTGTTCCTTGGCAGCTGTCCCCCACCAGATGAGCTGCTTGATCGTACGGTCCAGATAGGTGTTCCAATGTGTCTGGTCGTTTCCATCCGCATAGCTGCCGTTTTCGATAAATACGTCCTGAGCCTTGGGGACGTGGATCATGGCGGAGACCGGCAGGCAGCCGAGTTCAGACAGGTAGGTTCTCATATTGACCGCTGCCCTGGCTCCGCCCCATTGACCCGCCGAGTAGGTAACAATGGCGCTTGGCTTATAGGAAAACAGCGAGCTGCCAAAATGATTGAGCAGATGCGCGAGCGCGGGTGACATGGAGTGATTGTACTCCGGGCTGATCATCACATAGCCGTCCGCGTGGGAAATCTTGTCAGCGAGTTCATCAAGTTGCTCAGGAGCGCGCCCGCGCGCATAGGAAAAGTGCGGTTTGAAAGGACTTGGCAGCTCGATCTGCAGCGGATCTATCGTCGTAAAATCCACCCCATTGTGGGCCAGGCGCTGTTCACAGGCCTTTGCGACGCGCAGTCCCAATCGCGCCGGACGCGGAGGGGTGCTGTCTCTTTCCGAGCCGACAAAGATCAGAAACCGCATTTCTTGGCCTTCCATGTTCTTGCGGGAGAGGGTGTAGACTGCTCATACACGATTGGCGTTGCAAACATTCCGTAACTCTCCAAGGCGCTCAACAGGTAAGGCAACAAAAAAGCCACCCCGGTTTCCCGGGATGGCCTTATGACTTTGGTGATTGGCCCGATCAGTTGATCTGGGTCAGCAGCTTGTCCAGGCTGGCCTTGGCATCGCCGTAGAACATGCGCGTGTTTTCCTTGTAGAACAGCGGGTTCTCGATGCCGGAATAGCCGGTGCCCTGACCGCGTTTGGAAACAAAGACCTGTTTGGACTTCCAGACTTCCAGAACCGGCATGCCGGCGATTGGCGAGTTTGGATCTTCCTGAGCTGCAGGGTTGACGATGTCGTTGGAGCCGATGACGATTGCAACATCTGTCTCAGGGAAGTCCTCATTGATCTCGTCCATTTCCAGAACGATGTCATAGGGGACTTTCGCTTCCGCCAGAAGAACGTTCATGTGACCGGGCAGGCGGCCTGCGACCGGGTGGATCGCAAAGCGGACGTTCTTGCCCTGGGAACGCAGGCGCTTGGTCAGTTCGCTGACGGACTGCTGCGCCTGTGCCACTGCCATGCCGTAGCCCGGAACGATGATGACACTGTCTGCATCTTCAAGAGCTGCCACAACACCATCAGCGTCGATGGCAACCTGTTCGCCGTTGACTTCCATCGCCGGACCCGTTGTGTTGCCGAAGCCACCCAGGATAACGGAGATGAAGGACCGGTTCATGGCCTTACACATGATGTAGGACAGGATCGCACCGGAAGAACCGACGAGCGCACCGACGACGATCAGAAGATCGTTGCCGAGCGAGAAGCCGATGGCGGCCGCGGCCCAGCCCGAGTAGGAGTTCAGCATCGACACCACGACCGGCATATCGGCGCCGCCGATGCCCATGATCAGGTGGTAACCGATGAAGAACGCCAGCAGTGTCATCAGGATGAGCGTCCAGATGCCGGCACCGTTCAGGAACATGATCAGCAGGATGAAACTGAGGATCGCAGCACCGGCATTCAGCATGTGGCCGCCAGGCAGTTTTTCCGCTTTGGAGGTTACCTTGCCAGCGAGTTTCAGGAAGGCGATGACCGATCCCGTGAAGGTTACTGCACCGATGAAAACGCCAAGGAAAACCTCGACCCTGAGGATTGACTGTTCCAGCGGGCTCTTATGCGCGAGGATAGCCGCAAAACCTTCCAGGGCATGGCGCTCTTCTTCACTCATGCCGTTGACACGCACGAGTTCGATATAGGCGTTGAAGCCGACAAACACGGCGGCCAGACCGACCAGAGAGTGCATTGCTGCAACAAGCTGTGGCATTTCGGTCATCTGTACGCGCTGTGCGACGTAGAAACCGATAAGGCCTCCGCCTGCGATCAGGACAACGGACAAAACCCAAAGGCCGGAACCAGGGCCGATCAGAGTGGCCGCAACCGCAAGGCCCATGCCGACAATGCCGTACCAGACGGCACGTTTTGCGCTTTCCTGACCTGAAAGGCCGCCAAGGGAGAGGATGAACAAAACAGCCGCAACAACATAGACGGCAGTCGTGAAACCGAATTCCATCGCTCGGCCTCCTTTAGGATTTCTGGAACATGGCGAGCATGCGCCGGGTGACTAGGAAACCGCCGAAGATGTTGATCCCGGCCATGAAAATTGAAAGTCCTGCAAGCAGGATCACCAGGAAGGACCCGGAACCGACCTGCATCAGGGCGCCGAGAATGATGATCGACGAAATGGCGTTGGTCACCGCCATCAAGGGTGTGTGAAGCGAGTGGCTGACGTTCCAGATCACCTGGAAGCCGACGAAAACCGCCAGAACGAACACGATAAAATGCTGCATGAAGCTGGCTGGTGCCACGGCGCCGACAATCAGCATCAGAATGGTGCCGATGGCCAGAAGGGAGACCTGATTCTTGGTCGCCTTCTTGAACTCTTCCGCTTCCTTGGCGCGCTTTTCTTCCGGCGTCAGTTCCTTGACTTCAGGCTTTTTCTGGGCCGCGATTGCCTGCACCTTCGGTGGTGGCGGCGGGAAGGTGATCTCACCTTCGTAGGTGACCGTCGAGCCACGGATGACATCGTCTTCCATGTTGTGGTTGATCTGACCATCCTTTTCAGGTGTCAGGTCGGCCATCATGTGACGGATGTTCGTGGCGTAGAGGGTGGAGGATTGGGCCGCCATCCGGGACGGGAAATCGGTGTAGCCGATAATGGTCACGCCGTTGTCGGTGACGACCTTTTCGTCCGCGACCGTGCCTTCAACGTTGCCGCCGCGCTCAGCCGCAAGGTCAACGATCACCGAGCCAGGCTTCATGGACTTGACCATGTCCTCGAGCCACAGCTTCGGGGCAGGGCGGTTCGGGATCAGAGCCGTCGTGATGACGATGTCCATTTCCGGTGCGAGTTCGCGGAACTTCGCCAATTGCGCTTCGCGGAATTCAGGTGAAGAGACGCTGGCATATCCGCCGGTTGCGGCTCCGTCCTGCTGTTCTTCCTTGAAGTCCAGGTAGACGAATTCGGCACCCATGGATTCGACCTGTTCAGCCACTTCCGGGCGAACGTCGAACGCGTAAGTGACTGCGCCGAGCGAGGTTGAGGTGCCGATGGCAGCAAGTCCCGCAACACCGGCACCAACCACCAGGACCTTTGCCGGGGGTACCTTGCCGGCTGCGGTGATCTGACCGGTGAAAAAGCGGCCGAAATTGTTGCCCGCCTCAATGACGGCGCGATAACCGGCAATGTTGGCCATGGAGCTGAGCGCATCCATTTTCTGCGCGCGCGAAATACGCGGCACCATTTCCATGGCAATGACGTTGGCGCCTTTTTCCTTCGCTTCTTCCAGGCCCTTTTCGTTGCCGCCGGGGTTGAAGAAGGAAATCAGGGTCTTGCCCTTGGTCAGGTAGCCCATTTCCTTGTCGTTGGGCTGGCGGACCTTGGTGACGATATCGGCATTCTTCCAAAGCGTCGGGGCGGTCTTGACGATCTCAACACCGGCTTCCTGATATGCTTCGTCCGAGAAACCTGCAGCTTTTCCGGCGCCGCTCTGAATCATGCAGCTGTAGCCGAGCTTCTGCAGTTGTTTTGCCGACTCAGGGGTCATGGCCACGCGGGCTTCCCCTGGGAAGGTCTCCTTAGGTGTGCCGATCTTAAGGGCTTGTGGCATATGTCGCTCCAAGATGGTGACCAGGAATTGGCCTAAAGATAGGAGAGCCCGCACGATCGGATGGCTGCAATAACCCCCTCCGCCCGGACCTTGCAAACGTGCTGCGACTATAGAGACGAAAAAATTACTGATGGCAAGGTGTATTTGTGCCGCATTCGGGCGTATTTTCTGGCCAAGGACAAAAAGTCCCATGATTTAAAAATTTAAAAGAACGCGTATGAGGGGAGGTGGAGTCTTTCCAAGCGTGAAATGTAACGCATGAATACTCAAAAGCGAGGTAGTTTTAGTATTCTGTTTCGTTCGCTGCTCAGAAGATTGGTATTTTTTCCTTGATCATAGTCAAGTGTCGTCCTGAGATTTAATTCAGCGTTTAGAACGAAAATCTTTGAATTTGTACCCGATTTTTTTCGCTGATGCCGGAGGCGGCCTCTACTGTTGCTTGTGTCTGTCCGGGTGATGAAAAAGGAAAACACCAATGACGGACGAAGCGGCAAGAAGTGACAGCAACCAGAAAGCCGGTTGGAATGAACCCGTCAAATCAAGCGCATATCCGGTTATCACGGGTGCCAGGAAACCGGCGGCTGCAAACCAGATGGTCATGATGCCCATGGCGGTGCCTGCGCTCCGGGGAGCGAGGTCGGTGATGACCGCATAATAGGCCGCGTTGGCTGCGAGTGACGAGCCGACAGCAAGAGTTATGGACGCCATTGCCACGTAAAGGTTGTCGATCATGGATGCGGGCAGAATGGCAATTGCTGCAAACAGTTGCGTACCGGCGATCTGGAAGCTGCGTGCTTTTCGCAGGCTGTTTGTCCGGCGAAGGATCCTGTCGGACCACGGCCCGAAAAAAAGCAGCAGAACCGCAGCCAGCGCCCAGGGGAGAAAGGCGAAATAACCAACCTGCGACAGTTTGAGGTCATAGGACTTGCGCAGAAACTCCGGCATCCAGCTCATGAAGAAGAAGATGAAATAGCCAAATACGAAGTAGGCCCAGTAATTCGCCAGCAATGTCGGGTTGGTCAGCAGTTGCCGCCATTCGGCACTGGAGGGGACGTGGCGTTCGAAATGTTCTCCGGCCCGTTTTTGCTTTGCTTCGATGAAGGCTTGTTCCTGCTCGCTGATCCTCTTTGATTTCGAAGGTGTGTTGGAAAAGAAAATCAGCCAGAACGGAAGCCAGACCAGACCAAGAATGCAAAGCGTGAAGAACATCACACGCCAGCCGAACGCGCTGATCAAGATCGACACAAGCGGCGAGCCGATTGCCAATGCAACGGGAACCGCGACAAGGGCTCCGCTCAAGGCTGTCGCGCGTTCTTCCGGTGGAAGCCATTTGGTGATTGTGGCTTCCATGATCGGAAAGCTGGGACCTTCCGCCAGACCCAGAACAGTCCGGGCGGTGTACAGCATGACAAATCCCGTCGCTGCTCCGGTCCACCCGATTGCAAATGACCAGAGAGCCAACGTCGATGCGAGAACGACTTTCGATCCGAACCGGTCAACACCAATGCCGCCGAACAGGGTACTGATAATGTAGCCGATGCCGAAAGCGCCCATGACCAGACCCAATCTGGTTGAGCTGAGGTCGAACTCGGATTGTATCAGGTGAGCGGCAAAGGCGATGGAGGAGCGGTCGATGTAATTGATGATCGTGACCGCAAACAACAGGAACACGACAGTCCAACGAAACCTGCCAGCCATTTTGCACACAGCCCCCTGTTGCCAAAGGTCAACTTTACATAGGGATCGTGAATTGATGCAAGGGACGGTATTTTGTGTCCGCTTGAACGGTTGTGTTGCACAAGGTCCGGACTGATAGCGGGAAACAACCGGAACTCTCTGCCGGTAGTCGGATCGGCAATGAGCTTGGCCGCATGAACATGCAGCAGCTGGGAGGCATAATGTGGCGCACAAGATATGAAGACGCACGTTAGCCGTGCGCCTTCAACGGGAAATCGTTACTCCGCGGCGGTTCCGACAGCCTGTTTGGGCTCCAGATCCTCGGCGTCGTGGCGCTCTTCAACCTGGTCTTCTTCTTCACCCCAGACCTTGTTGACCTTGCGGCCGCGTTCGACCGCAGGGCGGGCATCGATCTTTTCAGCCCAGGCTTTGACATTCTTGTATTCGTCAACCGAGAGGAACTCTGCGGCATCATAAAGGCGCCCGAGGACGAGGCCGCCATACCAGGGGAATATGGCCATGTCGGCAATCGTGTAGTCGTTACCCGCGATATACGGGCGGTCGGCCAGCGTTTCTTCAAGAACGTGCAATTGGCGCTTGGTTTCCATGGCGAAACGATCGATCGGATACTGGAATTTTTCAGGCGCATACGCATAAAAGTGACCAAATCCGCCACCGAGATACGGCGCCGAGCCCATTTGCCAGAAGAGCCAGTTCAGCGCTTCCGTCCGTGCAGCCGGTTCTTTCGGCAGGAATTCGCCGAATTTTTCTGCCAGATATAGGAGGATCGAACCGGATTCGAACACCCGGGTGGGCGGTTCCGTACTGCGGTCGACCAGCGCGGGAATCTTCGAGTTCGGATTGGCTCCGACAAAGCCGCTGGAGAACTGGTCACCTTCGTTGATGCGGATGAGCCACGCATTGTACTCAGCGCCTTCGTATCCGAGTGCCAGGAGTTCTTCCAGCATCACTGTGACCTTGACCCCGTTCGGCGTGGCCAGCGAGTAGAGCTGCAGCGGGTGTTTTCCGACCGGCAGGTCCTTCTCATGCGTGGAGCCGGATACCGGGCGATTGATATTGGCGAACTGGCCGCCGCTCGGTTGTTCCCAGGTCCAGACTTTCGGCGGGGTATAGGATGAGGTGTCGCTCATGTGGAAGCTTCTCCAGAACAGGACAGATAGGTAACGGGTTGCGGGATTTGCCGAGTATGGAGCGGGAAATCATCGCAATGTTACGATTAAATAGGAAGCTGGTTTGGCTTTGCCTAGTGCCCAAGCCAGATCGTTTTGCATTTTTGTTGGATGAAAGACAGAATTAGCGGACTCAGAATTGTCCGCAGATCACCGAAATACTCGGTAAATCGGACAATGCCTGCCGATTTCTCAATTCTTTTATCCTCGACCATACGCAAACAATCGGGCATCCTTTGAACATGAAGGCCTCTGACGACACGCTCGGCGACCATACCCACATGGCCTGACCTTACCCACGCGACATTCGAGTTCGTTTCCGGAGGCTTTTCGAGGGAGCGACACAAAAACCAGAAAATCAGCCAGCCCCCGTCCTGATAATTGTCGAAAGTTATGGAGGACGTCATGAATCTGAGACCTGATCCGAGTTTTTACCCCACCGCGCGATTGGCGATGGCCGCACCGGTCGAGAAACTGGCTTTTACCCTCTTGCTCAGTCCGGACTTCAGCCAGCCGGACGGGTTGGCCGTGGTGAATGTTGATGCTGAAAGTGCGGACTACGGCAAGATCGTGCATACCGTCATGATGCCGAACAAGGGAGACGAGTTTCACCATTTTGGCTGGAACGCATGTTCATCGGCTCTGTCGCCCCTGACAGGCCATGCTTTTCTCGAACGTCGCTATCTGATCATCCCGGGTATCCGGTCTTCCCGTATTTACGTTGTGGATGTGAAAGATCCGCTGAAGGCGGCGATTCACAAGATTATCGAGCCTGAGGAAGTGTTTGAAAAAACGGGCTATTCCCGTCCTCATACGATCCACTGCGGTCCGGAGGGTATTTATGTCTCCACGCTGGGTGGTGGTGGAAAGGACGGGACCGACGGTCCTCCGGGCATTTTTGTAATGGACTGCCAGACCTTCGAAATCATGGGTCGCTACGAGATGGATCGAGGCATTCAGGACAAGCACTATGATTTCTGGTGGAATCTGCCTCGAGACTACATGATCTCGTCCGAATGGGCCGTGCCGCCACAATTCGAAAACGGGCTCGTACCGGAAGACCTCCTGTCCAACAAGTACGGACACAAGCTCCATTTCTGGGATCTGCGGGCGCGCAAGAATGTCCAGACCATAGATCTGGGTGAAAACCACCAGATGGCATTGGAGATACGGCCTGCGCACGATCCTGCCAAGCAACACGGCTTCTGCGGTGTTGTGGTCGATACGACCAACCTTCAGGGTTCGATCTTCACCTGGTGGCGCAAGGACGATGGCACATTCGAGGCCATGAAGACCATCACGATCGACCCGCAGCCGGCGGATCCGGACGATCTGCCTGAAATGTTGAAGGGATTTTCCGCCGTGCCGCCTTTGGTGACAGACATCGATCTGAGCCTGGATGACAAGTTCCTTTATGTCTCCTGCTGGGGCACGGGCGAAATGCATCAGTATGATGTGTCCGATCCGCTGAAGCCAACACTGACCGGCAAGGTCGAGATCGGCGGCATCGTCAGGAAAACCAGGCATCCCAACGGCAAGGAGTTTGGATACGGTCCGCAGATGGTCGAAATCAGCCGGGACGGAAAACGGGTGTACTGGACCAATTCCCTGTATTCGACCTGGGATGATCAGTTCTATCCGGGCGATCGAGGCGCCGCGATGGTCATGGCAAAGGCAGAGCCCGATGGTGGCCTTGCGCTCGACAAGGACTTCTGGGTGGAATTCCCCACGGGGTATCGCTCACATCAGATCCGGCTGGAAGGTGGCGATTGTTCCACTGACAGTTTCTGCTATCCGTCGGTCTGACCATTGGAAAACTTCAGCCTGGCGGCCCTTTGGTGGGCCGTCATAGGATCCGGACTTTATCATGGTCTCAATCCCGGCATGGGGTGGCCGCTCGCTGTATCTGCGGCTCTGATGGAGCAGCGCACTTTGGCGCTGCCCCGTGCCCTGGTATCGCTGGCGGCGGGGCACCTGGCAGCCATGCTGGTCATTCTGCTACCGTTTTCAGCGATGATCGCCCTTGTCAGTCTGGAACGGGAGATCAGGATTTTTGCCGCCATCCTGGTGATCGGTATGGGTGTTTATCTGCTGGTATCCAAACGGCATCCAAGGTTCCTGGCAAGAATTTCGCCCACCAAGCTTGGAGCATGGTCGTTTCTTGTGGCCTTTGCGCATGGCGCGGGCTTGATGCTGGTCCCGATTTTCTTGGGGATTTGCGCAACGCTTAGCAGCCCGGGGCACCAGGCTGCGGGGTCGCTCATGGCAGCGGACGTTCGAATGGCCTTGCTTGTGGCCACGGTCCACACATTGGCCATGGCCGCTGCGGGCAGTGTCCTTGCATTCGGGGTTTACTACTGGCTGGGGCTGCGCTTCCTGCAGAAGGCATGGTTCAATCTGGATAAGGTCTGGGCTGTCAGTCTAATCCTCGTAGGGGTCTTTGCGCTTTGGCTGTCACATGCCGGTTGATTGTTTCGAGACAAAAGCGTTCCACGGCGCGTAAATGACCTCTCTGACTGTGGGACAGCAGGTTTGCTAGCGCAGCAACTCGGCTTCGAAGGGGAACTGCGACAGGATTTCGATCCCGGTTTCCGTAATCAGGACCTGCTGTTCCAGCTTCACACCTTCCTTGCCGCCTTCTTCGCCGATATAGCTTTCCACGCAGAGGGTCATGCCCGGTTCGATGACACCGTCATACCCCGCGTCAGGAAAGTCGCCATGGTGGTAGAGATAGGGATACTCACCGGTCATGCCGCAGCCGTGTGCGGAAAGATAGTACCGGTTGGCATAGTATTTCTCCGGAATGTTCCATGCCTTGTCGGCGTAATCGCGAAAGGTGAGACCGGGGTGCAGGATGCTCATGTTGTAGTGAACCTGCTCATAGGCAATCTTGTAGAGGTCGCTTTGCTCGTCGGAGGGCGCGCCGGGCCCCGAATGAAAGGTTCGTGAAAAATCCGCATAGTATCCGTGACAGCCGACGACATCCGTATCGAGCGCGATCAGCTCGTTTTCGCCGATAAGGCTGCCGGAGGTTTCCTGAAACCAGGGATTGGTTCGCTCGCCTGCGCTCAGCAGGCGTGTTTCGACGTAGTCTCCATTCTGTTCAATGATGGATTTGTGCAGCACCGACCACAGCTCGGCTTCGCTCATTCCTGGCCGGATTGCCTCCCGCAGCTTCGCAACTCCGATCTCGGTGGCGCGCAAGGAGGCAATGACGCATTTCATTTCTTCCGGCGACTTGATGGCTCTGGCCATTTCAATTGACTGTTGGGCATCGACGATGCGAAGACCTGCATCCTTAAGGGCGATCGCCGTTCCGGCATTCAGCCGTTCAAGGCCAACGGTGGCGTTTTTCTCGCCGGTCAGTTCCCGGATTGTTGCTGCCATCTCTGCGGCCCACTTGCTTTCACGGTCAGCGATCTCAGGTCCGGCGGCGACAAAGCTGGCGGTTGATGCGGGCCGGACTTCATCGACCGTCTCAAAACCTTCGCCAAGATGGAGGCAACCTGTGAACTCGAAGAGAATGGAACGGTTCTGCGTCATCAGCAGGTAGCGCGACGGGGCGTTGCGCATGGAAAAGACCTGCATGTTTCGTGTGCCGGTGGCGTAACGGATGTTGACCGGGTCGGAAAGGATGAGCACATCGACACCGAACTCCGCCATTTTCTCGCGGACCCGGGATTGGCGATAGGTGCGAACCGCCACAGCATCAATGTTTTCGCTCTCCGGCATTCTGTCCAGCTGGGCAAGGCCCTCAAGGTCACTGCGCTCTGCGTGCCAGTCCAGCTCGGTCATGGTGCATATCTCCCCGATCTTCCAGGCAGTAATATCAAGCGGAAAAGGAAGGTAGAAAAGTCTACTAAAACTCCGGATTATTGATAACTTCTCGTTATGCAAGGCTATCGCAAGACATTGCCGCCGCTGGACACGCTTGTGTTTTTCGAAGCAGCCATGCGGCACCTGAACTTCACGGAAGCCGCGGATGAACTTCTGGTCACGCAGGCCGCGGTCAGCAAACGTATCCGGCAGCTGGAAGACTGGCTGGGCATCGACCTGTTCGAGCGATCCGGACGCAAGCTGGTGCCGACGGATGCCGGGCGCAGCCTCTATGAGAAGACAGGAATGACGCTCGACTATCTTGATCAGGCTCTGCGTGCGCTCAAGGTTCCGGACCATCCGATTGTTAGAATAGCATCGGTGTCGGCTCTCGCAGCCTTTTGGCTGCAGCCGAAACTGAGGGAATTTGCGCTTTCGGAAGAGGCGTGCCCATTCAATCTGATAACAAGCGATGAACTGGGCGATCTGCTTCGCGCAGACCATGATCTCGTCCTGGTACATGGCGACGGCCGATTTCCAGGCTTCAGGTCCGAATTGCTGTTTCAGGAAATAACGGTCCCTGTCGGGAGACCCGATGTGATTGCGTCGGCGCGAAACATGGCGCGGAAGCCAAGACCACCACTGCTCGATTATTCCCGAATTGCGCCGAACTGGATCGACTGGACGGGTTGGGTGGAACGAACCGGCGAGACCGGTTTTCTGAGGTGTCCAAGAATCCGCTGTGCGAGTTACAACCAGACCATCGGCAGGGCCGTGAAAGGACAGGGACTCGCGCTCGGAGCCTTGCCGCTGCTCAAGGAAGAGATTGCATCCGGTCAACTGGTGCCACTGGAAACGGGAACCCTGGCAACCGGCTATGGATACTATCTTGCATGGCCCAATGAAAAACCGCTCAGCCGGGAAGCCGAGCGGTTGAAACATGCTTTGACGGGCGGCGCACCAGCCTGAAAGTGATCGTGTCTGCCGCGTTATTCACGCACGATATAGACCGAGCATTTGGAGTGGCGGGCAACACGGGCCGCGTTTGGGCCCAACAGGTAATCCCGCAGTTCCGGCCGGTGTGCCCCCATCACGATGAGATCGATCGACAGGCGGTCCGCCATTTCCAGAATTTCCTCATAAACGGTGCCGTGCCCGACAATGTGGCGTGCCTTGGTTTCCGCGCCGAGGGTGTTTGTGACAAATGCATGAAGCGCCTTGTCGGCTTCCTTCAGCATGTTTTCCTCGGCATCGTCCTTGAACCAGGTAGACACCCAACCGCCGCCTAGCGGCGGCATTACCGTCATCACGTTGAGTGTGCCACCATCCAGGTCCACGAACCGCTTGGCCTCTTCCAGAATATGCTTCTGGTCTTCCAGATGTGTCAGGTCGACAGCCGCAAGAACATTTTTCTTCATCTTTTTGTCTCCCGTTACGCCGTTGCCGATGCCGGATCCGAAGTTTCCGACGGAGTGGCATAAAGACGCCGCCGCTGCAGGAGAACAATGATGCCGAGAAGCAGAAGGGCAGGGATGTAGAACAGCTCCTTGCGCGGCCGTTCGGCTGGCACTTCGAGTTCCTTCAGCTCCCAGTCGAAATCGATGCCGAGGTTTTCTGCCGAGCCACCGAATGCAAGGTCGTCGACGAAAAGGTTGCCGTCTTCGTTTCGGAAGGCAAGTCCGGCGCTGTCCATCAGACGGGCTTCGCCGTCAGGACCCTTGGGCCCGAGAGGCAGCAGATACTTGGCGTCCACTGCATTGCCTTCCAGGTTTTCACCTGTCAGACGGACCTGCAGGTTGGCGTTGTCGGGAGCCTCCTGCGCCATCTGGTAGACCTGTTCTGCCGGCCTGGTTTCGAATTCCGGATAAACCATGTTCAGGAAGAAGCCGGGTCGGAACAGCGTAAAGGCGACCAATAGCAGAACGGCACTTTCCCAGAGCCGCGACTTCACAAGGAAGTAGTTCATCGTGCCCGCCGCAAACAGCAGCATGGCGATCAGGGCGACTATGAAGACGAAGATCGCCTGAACCGGACCGACATCGATCAGCAACAGGTCGGTGTTGAAGATGAACAGGAACGGCAGCAGGGCTGTGCGGATCGAATAGAAGAAGGCCTGAAAGCCTGTCTTCAAGGGGTCGCCTTTCGAGATCGCGGCTGCCGCGAAACTCGCAAGTCCGACAGGTGGGGTCACATCCGCCATGATACCGAAATAGAAGACGAACATGTGGACTGCCACCAGCGGCACGATCAGGCCCGCCTGAGCGCCAAGCTCAACGACAACACCGGCCATCAGCGAAGACACGACGATGTAGTTCGCGGTGGTCGGCAGACCCATTCCGAGAATGATCGAAATCAGGGCAACGAAGAACAGCATCGCCAGCAGGTTGCCGCCGGACAGAAATTCGACGAACTCGGCCATCACCTGGCCGATGCCGGTCAGTGTTACCGAACCGACGATGATACCGGCAACACCCATTGCAGCCGCGAGGCCGATCATGTTGCGGGCACCGACGACAAGGCCTTCGGAAAGGTCATCCCAGCCTTCCTTGATGTGCCGTGCGACTTCACCTTCTCCGCGGAAGAAGGCCTTCAGCGAATTCTGCGTCATCAGGATGATCAGCATGAAGATCGCGGACCAGAAGGCCGACAGACCCGGAGACTTCCGTTCGATCATCAGAAGGTACATCAGGAGCAGGATCGGCAGCAGGTAGTGCACGCCGGTCTTGAAGATGACGCCGACCGGCGGAAGGTGCTGCATGGTATCAAGATCGGTCTTCAGATCCGGTCCCTTTGACGCGTACCAGACCGCTGCAATGTAGGCGATGCCAAGCAGGACTATGAGTATGGGCGTCGATGCGGCTCCAAAGGCGCTCTCGAAAGTGTCGACGATGACGCCGAGCAGGAACAATGTGCCGCCACCGATGATGATGCAGATGGCGATGATGAAGATCGCGCCCAGCAGGAACGTGACATTGTTCATGGTTGACGTGCCCTTCATGCCGCTTTTCAGGGCTTCCAGATGCACGATGTAGACGAGGGCGATATAGGAAATCGCGGCCGGAATAATGGCTGTCTTGACCACTTCCACATATGAGATGCCGACATATTCGGTCATCAGGAAGGCCACGGCCCCCATCACTGGTGGGGTCAGCACGCCGTTGATGGACGACGACACTTCAATCGCGCCTGCCTTGGTTGGCGAGAAACCGACCTTTTTCATCAGCGGAATGGTGAAGGTACCGGTGGTCACCACATTGGCGATTGAGGAACCTGAAATCAGGCCTGTTGCAGCCGAAGCGATAACCGCTGCCTTCGCTGGACCGCCGCGCAGGTGTCCGAGTGCCGCGAAGGCAAGCTGCAGGAAGTAGTTGCCGGCACCAGCCTGGTTTAGCAGGGCGCCGAACAGAACGAACAGGAACACGAAGCCGGAAGACACACCGAGCGCCACACCGTAAACACCCTCGGTGGTCAGCATCAGGTGGCTCATGGCTTTTTCGAACGAAGCGCCTTTCCAGCGAACGACGTCCGGCAAGCCGTCCCAGGATCCGAAGAAGACGTAGGACATGAAGAAGATGGAAACCGCCATCAGCGGAACACCGAGCGAACGTCTGGCTGCTTCGAGCAGAAGCACCAGGCCGACGCCTGCCATAATGAGGTCCATCGTGTTGGGAACGCCTGTGCGGTCGGCAACGCCGCGATAGTCCCACCATAAGTAGGAACAGCTCACCGCGGCGGCGATTGCGACCAGCCATGTCAGCTTGGGAATGTAGTGACGAGGGCTGTTCTTGAAGGCGGGGAAGGCCAGGAAAGCCAGAAGCACGGCAAATCCGAGGTGGATTGCGCGCGTCTGCGTGTCGTTAAGAACGCCGACACCCAGAATGTACGGAAGCGGAGAAGCTATCCAGAGCTGATAGACGGACCAGAAAAGCGGCACATACCAAAGGACGTTGCGTGAAAAGGCATCCTTGGGTGCGCGGGCTCCGGTATCTGCCTCGGCGACTATATCCTCGAGGTCATTATTCTCTGTTTCTACCGACTTGTCGGTCATGCTGCCCCGCCCAAACGTTTAAACAATCAATAGAACTGCAGCCCGGAGAACCGGGCTGCAGCATTAAATGGTCCGGATTACATCCAGCCTTTTTCCTTGTAGTACTTCACAGCACCCGGATGCAGGTCGGCGGTCAAACCGTCCTTGATCATTTCTTCCTGCTTCAGGCGAGAGAAGGCAGGGTGCAGTTTCTTGAAGTCGTCGAAGTTTTCGAAAACTGCGGAAACAACGGCATAGGCGACTTCATCGGAAACGTCAGCAGACGTCACGAAGGTTGCTTTCGGACCCCAGGACGGAATGTCGTCCGGGTTGCCCGGGTACATGCCACCAGGGATGGTTGCTGCTGCATAGGCGGTGTTTTCAGCCAGCAGGTTGTCGATGGCTTCACCGGAAAGCGGAACCATCTTGATTTCACAGGTAGACGTTGCTTCCTGCGAAGAGCCGTTCGGAAGACCAGCTGCCCAGATTGCCGCATCCAGCTTGCCGTCACACAGAGCAGCAGCCTGCTCGGAGGATTTCAGCTCAGCTGCGAGAGCGAAGTCGTCCGGAGTAAGGCCGGTGTACTTCATCAGGGTTTCTGCAAGAACGCGGGTACCCGAACCTGGGTTGCCGATGTTGACTTTCTTGCCTTTCAGGTCTGCCGGGCTGTTGACGCCGGCATCAGCGCGAGCCATGACGTGCATCGGCTCCGGGTGCACGGAGAAAAGTGCACGCAGTTCCGGGTAGGCGCCATCATCGGTGAATGCGCCGGTGCCGTTCAGGCCGGCGGCCTGTACGTCGGACTGAACAACACCGAAATCGAGTTCACCCTGACGGATGGTACGGGTGTTGTAGACGGAGCCGCCGGTGGATTCGACCGAGCAGCGAATGCCGTGGTCCTTGCGGCCCTTGTTGACCAGACGGCAGATTGCACCGCCGGTCGGATAGTAAACGCCAGTCACACCACCGGTGCCGATGGTAATGAATTGTTCTGCAGATGCTGCTCCAGTGAAAGCGATGCTGGTCGCCAAAACGGCGCCGGCAAGGTTCAATTTCATCATCATGAGACTAGGCTTCCCTCTTGTTAAATTTATAAATCTAGTGTGGTGCCTCCCACCCTAGACATTTTCAAACTCGTCGAGCAAGCGATTGTGCTTGTCGACTTCTTGGATCCTGGCTTCCGCTTCGGATCCGGCTCGCGCAACCAGCATGCCCGTTATCGTTTCAATGAGCACCAGCGTGGCTGCGTAAGATGAGAAAAAGTGTGGACTTTCAGTGCGTTGTATGAAGTGAAAGTCGGCGTATTGCAATCCCGGGAAAGCGTGGCTGTCCGTCAGGACTATGACTTTTGCACCACTTCCTGCAGCGACCTTCGCAGCGCGGACAGAGCGATGCGCGTACGGGTGCTTGGAAATGATGAGAACGGTGTCTTCCGAGTTCAATCCAGCAAGGGTGCTGCCAAGCGTTGCACCGTTACGACCGGCAACGACCCAGCGGTCGTCAAACCACTTCGCCAGATAGGCGAAATAGTCGGTGAAGCCAGCCGAGGCGAGGGCGCCTATCAGGACAATCTTGCGAGAAACCGCCAACCGCTCGACAACGGCATCAAGGGTCGCCGGATCAATGTCCGCGACCAGTGCGTTGATATTGTTGATGCAAGCCGAGACCTGCCGCGGAAGCAGCGGCTGGTCTGCATCCGACTGCAGGCGCCGAGCCTTGTCCTGAAAGCTGTCCTGTCCGCGCTGGCTGAGTTCCAGGCGTGCCTGTTCTCTCAGAGCTTCGTAGTCGGCATACCCGATTGCACGGGCAAGGCGGGTGTAACTTGCCGGAGAGACACCACTTGCCGAGGCCACGGACCTCAGGCTCCTGGTTGCGATTTCTATCTTGTTTTCAGCAATATAGTCGGCGGCAACACGCAATGTATCGCTCAGCTCGGCGTAGTTGGCCGAGATCGCTGTCCGGATTTGGGGCGGCGAATTGGTTTCCATTTGTTTACTGTTTCATTTGTTTTTTATCTTGTCAATTTCTGAAACAAATGTTTCTTTCCGAAAAATCTTGTCGCTGACGTGGAAACAACCTGATGTCATCAAATGCTCTTCCCTCACATGCTCCTGTCGTCGTCATAGGCGGCGGAATCATGGGCTGTTCTACCCTTTATCATCTTGCCAAGATGGGGGTAACCGACGCCATCCTTCTGGAGCGCAACCAGCTTACTTCCGGAACCACATGGCACTCTGCGGCGCAGGTGCGCGCACTGCGCCATTCCCGCAATCTGACTCGGATGATCCAATACTCTGTTGAGCTTTACAGCCAGCTGGAGAAGGAAACCGGGCAGGCAGCCGGGTGGATCCAGAAGGGGTCGCTGTCCATTGCCACAAACGAGGACCGGCTAACCCACATCAAGCGGCAGGAAGCGCTGGCGAAAGCGTATGGCATTCCGGCCCATTCCATCAGCGCAGAAGAGGCAAAGGAACGCTGGCCGCTGATGAATGCGGATGATGTTCTGGGTGCCGTCTGGTCTCCGGACGATGGCCGTGTCAGCCCGTCCGACGTCTGTGCCGCGCTCGTGAAAGGGGCCAGGTCGCTCGGTGCAAAGCTCTTCGAGAAGACCGGCGTAACCGCGATCCTGACCGAAAACGGCAAGGTCAAGGGCGTTGAGACCACGCAGGGCACGGTCATGTGTGATGCCATCGCCCTTTGTACCGGGCTCTGGTCCCGGGAGGCCGGAGCGATGGCAGGGGCGGAAGTTCCGCTTCTCGCCTGCGAGCATTTTTACCTGCTCACCAAACCGGTCGACGGCATTGTCGGCAATACCCCGACGCTCAGCGATCACGACAATCATCTTTACATCCGCGACGACAGTGGCGGCCTGCTGGTCGGCTGCTTCGAGCCGATGGGCAAACCGATTGCGCCCGGCGTGCTGACCGAAAGCTTCGAATTCGGCTTGCTGCCGGAGGACTGGGATCATTTTGAGCCCATGATGATGAACGCGCTGCACAGGTTGCCCGCGCTCGAAACCGCAGAAGTGAAGATGCTGCTGAACGGCCCGGAAAGCTTTACGCCGGATGGAACGTTCATGCTTGGCGAAACTGCCGAAACCAGGGGTCTTTTCCTGGGGTGTGGCATGAACTCCGTTGGTGTGGCCGCTGGTGGTGGCGCGGGCATGAACCTCGCACACACGATCATTCACGGGGCGCCCGCTTACGACCTTTCCGAAGCCGATGCCAAACGCTTCGCGCCGATCTACAATTCGGTTGAGCACCTGATGGCCCGTGCTCCGGAAGTGCTTGGAACGCACTACGACATCGCCTATCCGGGCAAGCAATTCAAGACCGCGCGCGATCTTCGCAGGCTGCCGCTGGACGCCGAATATCGTTCCGCCAAGGCCCATTTCGGTCAGGTCTACGGCTGGGAGCGGCCGCTTTATTTCGGCAAGGAACAGGAGCCGGTTCTGAAATTCGGCCGGCCTGACTGGTTCGAAAACGTCAAGACTGAGGTTCGGGCAGCTCATGAGAGCGCAGCCATCTTCGACGCGTCTCCGTTCGGCAAGATCGAAGTCGAAGGCCCCGATGCCGAAGCATTTCTTCTCAAGACATGCGCCGGTTACGTTGCCCGCAAGCCGGGCTCGGTCATTTACACAGCTGTCCTGAACGAGCGCGGAACCTTCGAAAGCGACATCACTGTTCAACGAATTTCCGAAACCCACTATCGTCTCTTTGTAGGAACGAATGCGATCAAGCGTGATCTGACCTGGTTCCGCCGTCACTCGGACGGGTTTGACGTTTCCCTGACCGACAGCACAGAAACATATGCAGTGCTCGGGCTCATGGGGCCGGAAAGTCCAAGGATTGCTGCAGACGTCGGGGCTCCTGAACTGAATGACATCGGATACTTCAAGCACGGGGAAGCACATATTGCCGGACACCATGTGCGGGCCGCACGGCTTTCCTATGTCGGTGAAGCGGGATGGGAGATAACTTGCCGGGCGGAGAACGCTCCCGCGATTTATGCTGCCCTGACAGCTGCCGGGGCGAAGCCTGCCGGTCTTTATGCCCAGACCTCCATGCGCGTCGAAAAGGGGTTCTGCGCCATGGGGCACGAGCTGGACAGCGATCTGACGCCGGTGGAGACCGGCCTGGACGCGATGACGCGCAAACAGGGCGGCTTCATCGGCGCCGAGGCAATCGCAGAACGCAAGGCTGCCGGAGCGGTTTCCAGGGTTCTTTCTCTCACCCTTGAGGACGAAGCCGCGGTTCCACTCGGCCATGAGCCGGTTCTGCTGGATGGAGAAATCCTGGGCCAGACCTCGACTTGCGCCTTTGGATATCGGGTCGGCAAACCGATCGCGCTCGCACATGTGGAGCGTCCGGTTGAAACGGGTACGACGGTGCAGATTGATATCGCAGGTGAGATCTTCAATGCGGTCGTCACCAACGGACCGTTGTTCGATCCCGATGGAAACCGGATGCGCCCTTCCTGATCGGCAAGTCGGCAACGCGGGGCGCGGACCATGTTTCGGCGCTCCGCATTAATGCCAGCCTTGACCTTTTGCGGCACGTTGTTCAAACGAGTTCTCTGTAACCTGGGAGCGTGCCGTGATTCCGTTTGAAGTCCTGTCAGTCTTTTTTCTCGCCGCAGTTGCTTTGGGGTTCGCGCCGGGGCCTGACAATATCTTCGTCCTGACCCAATCGGCGCTTTATGGGCGGATTGCGGGTCTTGTTGTCACATTTGGGCTCTGTACTGGCCTGATCGTACACACGGCTGCTGTTGCGCTCGGTGTTGCTGCGATATTCGAAACGTCGGAGCTGGCTTTCACGGTATTGAAAATCGTTGGAGCGGGTTACCTGCTTTATCTGGCGTTCCAGGCTTTCCGGGCCGGCAGCTCGGATCTGCCGACAGGGAATGGTCCTTCCCTGTCAACTTTTGCGCTTTACCGGCGCGGCATAGTCATGAATGTGACCAATCCGAAAATTGCCATTTTCTTCCTCGCCTTCCTGCCGCAGTTCGCCGACCCAGCCAGAGGTTCCGTACCATTGCAGATCCTGATTTTCGGCCTGGTTTTCATCGTTGCGACGATTCTGGTCTTTGCCGCAATTGCGCTCGGTGGCGGCGTTCTGGGTGGTTTCCTGCGGCGCTCCCGTCGTGCCCAGGTCTGGCTCAATCGCCTCGCCGGAACGGTGTTTGTCGGGCTGGCTGTCCGGCTGGCGATTGCCGACCGCTGACCTGATGCAAATTCTTGCGCTTCCCCGATCGGCAGCAAAAGCGCGCGGCGGGGAAACGCAAGAAGAGTGTATGTACCTAAATCGCCTGTAGCGTAAAAACCGAGAACCAGCCGTTGGCGTCGCTGTCCTGGTCCAGCACCCGCCAGCCTCCCTGATTGGCGATTTCGGTAAAGGCCTTCTCGCTGTATTTGTGCGAGTTCTCCGTATGGATCGTCTCGCCTTCCCGAAACGAGAAGTCCATGCCGTCGACGGCTACCGTCTGTTCCAGCAGGCTTTCCAGATGCATCTCGATACGGCTTTCATCCGAGTTCCAGACCGCCTGATGTGCAAACCCGGATAGGTCGAAGTTTGCGCCGAGCTGTCTGTTGATCCTCTGGAGCAGGTTTTGATTGAACGCCGCCGTTACACCGGCCGGGTCGTCATAGGCCTCGACAAGTACATCCTTCTGCTTCGGCCTGTCGACGCCAACGATCATGGTGGCCTGCGGCATGGCGGAACGGATGTTTTTCAGGAGAGATGCGGCTTCGTCTCTTTCAAAGTTGCCGATGGTGGACCCGGGAAAGAAGACCAGAACCGGCAGTTCCGGTAGAAGCGGGAGCTTGCCGAGCCGTTGGGTGAAATCGGCCGCCACTGGAATAACGGCGAGGGACGGATAGGCCCGCCGAACGCGTTCTGCCGCGTCCTTCAGATGATTGGCCGAGATGTCGATGGGCATATAGACCGACAGATCGGAAAAGGCATCGAGCAGCAGGTTCGTCTTGCGGCTGGATCCGCTTCCGAGTTCCACCATCGCACCGCGCGCACCTGGCAACCTTGCGTATTGCTTTACATGTTTCTCCAGAATGGAGAGTTCGGTACGAGTCGGATAATAGGCGTCAAGCTCGGTGATCGCTTCAAACAGATGCGACCCGACATCGTCGTAAAGCCATTTGCTGCTGATGACCTTCTGCGGTTCTTTCAGGCCGTTCAGGATGTCGGAGCGGAATGTGTCGTCTTGAGCGACGGGAGACATGTGTTTGGTCATAGGTCAGCTGCCAGTCTTAGGCCCAGCATCTGCCAGCGCTGGTGCGGATAAAAGAATGTTCGATAGGAAGAACGCATCTGAAGCTCAGGCGTTGCGCAGGAGCCTCCACGCAGCACCATCTGGTTCACCATGAATTTGCCGTTGTATTCGCCAATTGCCCCTTCCGGCGGCGTGAAGCCGGGATAGGGAGAAAACGCGCTGCTCGTCCATTGCCAGACATCGCCCCACAAGCCGGATCTGCGGCCGAACGGCATGTAGTGACCGCTTTCCAGGAAGTTGCCCTCAATATCCGTGGGTTCCGCTGCCGCTTCCCATTCAGCTTCGGTCGGCAGGCGGTGTCCGCTCCAGCGGGCGAAGGCGTCCGCTTCATAATAGCTGACATGAACAACGGGTGCGGACAGATCGACCGGACGCGGCCCTTGCAACGTATAGGTCCACCAGATGCCATCCTGTTTCCACCAGTAGAGTGGCGAATCCCAGTCGTTCTGTTCCCGGACCGCCCAGCCTTCCATCAGCCAGAGTGTCTGGGTGTCGTAGCCGCCATCTTCCATGAAGGCGATCCACTCTCCATTGGTAACGAGCTGGTCGCACAATCGATAGGGATCCAGCCATACCCTGTGCCTCGGTCCCTCGCAGTCATAGGCAAAGCCGTCGCCACCATGACCGATTTTCAAAAGTCCACCGTCGCAACGGGTCCAGCTTGTCTCTGGTTTCAACGGAATGTCGACGGGTCTTGGTTCAAAGAAGGCAGGCAGGAGGGGGTTATACGAAAACGCATGAAGAAGATCGGTTACCAGCAATTCCTGGTGCTGCATCTCATGGTGGCATCCAAGCGTGATCAAGGCCTCCAGCTGGTCACGCTCCAGGGCAAATGCGTCACGCGACAGGCCGTCCCGCATTGCCTCTTCGACATGAGAACGATAGCTGCGAACCTCCGACACGGTCGGACGTGAAAGCAATCCTCTCTTGGAGCGCGTGTGGCGCGGCCCGGCCTGGACGTAATAGGAGTTGAACAGAACGGCAAAGCGTTCGTCCTTCGGTCGATACCCGGGTAGCGAAGGCTTCAAAATGAATTCTTCGAAAAACCAGGTTGTGTGTGCCAGGTGCCATTTTGGAGGACTTGCGTCTTCCATCGACTGAAGGCCCATATCCTCGTCGTTCAGTGGGGCGACAAGGCGCTCTGTCCGTGTCCTTACTGAATTGAACAGGCTCGCTGCCGATGAAGCTGGAGCAGGCTCTGCTTGCCCATCTGGATAGATCATAGAATTCCCTCCACCAAGATACCGGATGCCATGCCTCCAACCGGTCCTGTGACTGCCGCCAGGCGGCTAGAACGTAAGCGGGGATGGAGGGATTCCAATGGAGGGAATTGCACCGCGGTGGTGCAGGAATGCGCCACCTTGGCTAGCTGTTCTGGATTGTTGATTAAACAAAACAAAATTTCATTTTCCAGCATTCTAAGTCCTCAGGTGATGAAAAGTCTTCAATCCCTTGTTTTGCAACGAGCTAATGGGAGCTTTTCGAGAGCACGACAGCCCGCGCAGCTGGCTGCGAACCTAGAAAATCCTTCCTGACAACTACCTGTCAGGATTGTGGGTGGCGTTGGTTCACATTGGCGTGAGGACACCGGTGGATCGTTTGTGCACAAGCCAATTGTTATCGAGGGGGCGGTTTCAAGCGACGAAATCCAAACCTGAGCGTTGTTCCGTTTCTGTCATTGACCAATTAGGACAATCGTCCTATTTATGATTTGGGTCAATTGTCCTGGCTGGTGGGCATGTTCCAGTTGGCAAGAAAAAGGGAGCAATGAGGCATGCGGGCAGCAAGCAAACGCCAGCAGATCGTCGATGCGGCCGACGAGTTGTTCTACAGTCGGGGATTTTCCCAGACGTCCTTTGCGGACATCGCTGCCGCAGTGAATATTTCGCGCGGCAATTTCTACTACCATTTCAGGACCAAGGACGAGATTCTCGACGCGGTCATCGACAAGCGACTGGCGGACCGGGAAAACCTTCTTGGAAAGTGGGATGAGACATCAGATGACCCGATAAAGCGCATCGAGTGCTTCATAAAGATCGTGATCGTCAATCAGGCAAAGATCATGGCCTATGGTTGTCCTGTCGGCACGCTCACAACCGAACTCACCAAGCTTGACCATGCATCAAAGGACAAGGCCAACGAGATAATGGCTTTGTTCCGGGATTGGCTGACCCGCCAGTTCGAAGAACTTGGCTGTGAGTCAGAAGCACCCAGGCATGCTCTGCACGTTTTGAGCTGGAGCCAGGGCGTTGCGACCTTGGCACAGGCCTTCAAGAACGAAGAATTCGTCAAACGGGAAGTGGACCAGATTGTTCAGTGGCTGGTCGATGTTGCGAACGCTGGAGCCACAAATCACTGAAATCAATGAAACGCAGTTTTCCAACTCGACTGGAGGAATAGATGTTTGTTGTCACATTGAAGTTTTCTGAAAACAAGACCCGTGCAAGTGAGTTGATGGAAGGGCACAAGAGCTGGATCCAAAAAGGCTTTGAGAGTGGTCTGTTTCTGATGGTGGGCAGCCTTCAACCAAACATGGGCGGCGGCGTTTTTGCCCACAACACCTCTCGCGAGGAGCTTGAAGACTTCGTCGCGAAAGATCCGTTTGTAGTTGAAAATGTGGTAACTGCCGAAATCCTGGAGATCACTCCTGCGAGGCTCGATGACAGGCTTGAATTCCTGGCGGCTTGAGTAGCAGGGGGAGGGAAGCGACCGGTGACAATTTCTGTGATGCCTTTCCGATCAAAACGTCTCTTTGCTATGCAAGGCGTTGCGTTCGATGGGGCGACAAGCGTCTAAAACAAGAAAAGCGCCCCGGTTCGGGGCGCTTTTGATTGCAAAATATGTTCGAAACTTACTGAACGCGGGGGAACAGTGTTTCGATCTCACCCAGTTCGCCATTTCCCTGGAGTTTGTCCAGCTCCGGTCTCCATGGGCGCGCGATTTCAGGTGCGTTCAGCATCCTGAGTGCTTTTTCCGCAGAAGTTGGAATGACCTGCGTCAGGGCTTCCATGACGACGCGCAGGCAGTCGAGGGTGACATAGATCACCGTCTCGCAGCGTTCCCTGGTCTCTTCGTTCTTGATGAGATCCCAGGGAGCCTGCTCGGCGAAATAGTTGTTCATCTCGTCGGCAACTGTGATGATCGACTGCATGCGAGCCGGAATGTCGGCAAGATTGATCCAGTCGCCCATGGCGGACGTTGCCTCAAGCACGGACTTGCGGATCGCCTCGTCTTCAGCCGAAAGCGCGCCTGGAGCAGGTACAGTGCCGTCGAACCGGGCCTTTGAGAACTTGGCCGCTCGTGACAGCAGGTTGCCGATCTTGTTGCCCAGCTCGCTGTTATAGCTCTGCGTGATCAGGTCAACGGAGATCTGGCTGTCGCTGTCGGCGCGCATGTTGCGGGCGAGGTACCAGCGCAGGGCATCAACTCCAAGCTTCTCGATGACTTCGATCGGATCGACCACATTGCCGATGGATTTCGACATCTTCACGCCGCCGGCACCGACCCAGTGACTGTGCACCGAAAGCTTCTTCGGCAACGGCAGGCCGGCCGCCATCAGCATGATCGGCCAATAGACGCCATGCGGCTTCAGAATGTCCTTGCCGATCAGGTGCTCACACTCGGCCCACCAGGCCTCGTAGCCTTCCTGAGGCCAATCAATGTTGGTCAGGTAGTTGGCGAGGGCGTCAAACCAGACATAGGTGACGAATTCCGGATCGAACGGAAGATCGACGCCGAGGGTCACGCGGGTCTTCGGTCGCGAGATGCAAAGATCTTCCAGGGGCTCTGCCAGCATCTGCTTCAGTTCGTTGCGGAACGCTTCCGGCTGAACAAAGTCCGGATTGTCGGCAATGTGCTGCAGCAGCTTCTCCCGGTAGGGTTCCATCTTCAGGAAGTAGTTCGTCTCGTCCGTTTGCTCCACCTTCATGGTCGGATGCAGCGGGCACTGGCCTTCCTCGGTGAGGTCGGACTCTTTCTTGAACTCTTCGCAGCCCTTGCAGTAGGTGCCGGTATACTGCTTCTTGACGATCAGACCCTTGTCGAAGATCGACTGCTCCATTCCGGCAACCGCCGTCTTGTGACCCTCGCGGCTGGTGCGCACGAAATAGTCATAGGCGATCCCGAGGCGGTCAAACACATCACGGAACTCCTTGCCGCGCATGTCGAGGAACTCCTCGACCGACATATCAAGATCTGCTGCGGCTTCCTGGTTCTTCTGGCCATGCTCGTCCACGCCGGTGGACAGCATCAGCTCATATCCGAGAGCCTCACGGTTACGCTTCAGGATATCGGCCATGACGGACGTAAAAGCGTGACCGATATGCGGAGAACCGTTGACGTAGTAGATCGGGGTCGTGATGTAGCTTTTCATCCAAACGCTTTCGAAATTTTGGAGCGGAAATAAGTCTGTAATGACTTACCGATTCAGCTCTGCTGATCCGCCGACAATGAAGTTCAAGCTATATTTCACACTCGCTTCGCCAAGAAAAGCCCCAGCGTCGCGAAAAGGCCAGCTTGGAAGGTCCGCTTCAGATCAGATTTCGAATTGTAGCGGCGAATTCCGCTGCTGCATCGTCAAATTCTGCGTGGACGTTTTCGAGATCCTGTTTGGCACGCACGGTCTCCTCACGGTTGAGCCAGTTGAGGAACGCAACATCATCGATCTCATCGAGTTCGTAGTCCATTGGATCCCCATCAGAACCCGGCGGGGCAACGTCGATGGTTGCGTCCTTGAACCAGAAGTTTGCACAGGTTGTAAGAACGCCTTGCGATTTTTTGTATTTCTCCAACATCGGCTCCAGCAGGTCCTGATGTCTGTCCGGGATGCCAACCACGTTTAAGACTTCGTCCGCGGTCATGAATTTCTCGATCCGCTTGTCCAGAAATTCGACATAGGCCGGAAAAAGCCGCTTGCTTCCGAACAGGCGGGACCTGATCATTCCAGCGTGATCAAAGGGATCAATTATCGCAACAACAGACCGGCGAATGTAGCGGCGCTGGGATTCCAGTTCATACTCAATAAGACCGAGGGTCGCCCTGCGCCCCAGTTTCCCGGGCAATAGCCTGGCCAGGTTCAGATGGCTCATTTACCCAACCAGCCAAATCCCAGCCAGAACGAACAGCGCCAGAAACACCGTCTGCGTCACCACCATCCAGATAGCCGGGCCGCCGACTTCCAGAAGTTTGGGGATCGACGTTTTCATGCCGACTGCTGCAATGGCGGCCAGAAGGGCCCATCGCGACACCTGACCGGCCATGTCCTTGATCATTTCGGGTATCAGGCCGAAGGAATTGAAAGCTGCCAGAATAAGGAAGGCCACCACGAAGGCCGGCATGATCGGTGGGCGGGCAGCGCCTGGTTCCGTTCCCTTGCGCAGGATCAGGGCAGCGATCAGGACGATGGGCGCCAGCATAGTGACACGGATCAGCTTTACCAGGGTGGAAAGATCGCCGGTTTCCTCCGAAATCGAAAATCCGGCGCCGACCACTTGAGCGACATCGTGGATCGTGCCACCCAGAAAAACGCCCGTCTCGTCGATTGACAGACCCAGATTGCTGGTCAGGATCGGGTAGACGATCATCGCCAGCGTGGAGAGAACTGTCACCGTGATGACCGTGAACGCAAGATCACGCTCCGCATGATCCCGCTTGGGCAGGATCGACCCGATCGCCATGGCGGCGGATGCCCCGCAAATCGCGACCGCGCCGCCAGAAAGAAATGAAAACAGCCTGTCGCGGCCGAAAAGGCCACCGACCAGAAGCGAGAACCCGATAGTCGCCAGGACGCCGACAATGACTAGAAGCAGGAATGGCAAGCCGAGTGCCTGAACCATTTCCACGCTGATACGCACTCCGAGCAGAGCAACACCGACGCGCAGCAACGTTCGGGCGGAAAAGGCGATGCCGTCGGCAGTGCGCTGTTCCTCCGACAGGAAATTGAGCGGCATGCCGAGCAGGATCGCCATAAGCATGGCCGGGGCGCCGTAGTGCTCGTTCAGGAACTGTGCGGAGATGGCGACAAGCCCGGCAATCGCCATTCCGGGAAACAGCTGATTTGCCCGGTCTTTCAATGGTTCAACCATATTGCTTCCTTAAGTTCTGGTCATCGGTCGACCGGCAGTCCGCTGGGAACCTTGTCCGGGATGCCGAAAGGTGGGGCGGCAACCGAAGATGTGCCGGTGAGCGCCTTCAGAAAGGCCACCAGATCCGAGATTTCCTTGTCAGATAGATCGATAGGGGTAATGTCCCTGGAAAGGACTTGCCGTGCGATTTCACGTTTGTCCTTCCAGACCACAAAGTCAATGGCTTCCAGCCAGGGAGCTGGGGGCAGGGCGGCCAATTGCGGACCCCAGCTTTGAAGCATGGTGTCAGGGTCAAGGTGATGGCGCACGATGCCTTCCAGCGTCGGGTAAGCACCGTTGTGGCCGTAAGGAGCCGTCAGTTCGACGTTGCGCAGCATCGGGGTGCGGAACCGGTAAGCGTCTTCCAGCCGGTCGCTTTCGCCCATCCGGCCGACATCGCGCACCATCGGGTCGAAGCGCCGGGTGCGCCCGGGACCGAATGGCGGCAGGCCGAGGGCATGGAATTTCTGGTCGCTGAGCAGGCTTCCGGAATGGCAGCCGGAACACGCTGCCTTTCCGTAAAAGAGATCCAGGCCGCGCTTCTGGTCAGTTGAAAGTGCGGAGTTGTCACCCGCAAGGAAACGGTCGAACGGACTGTCGAAGCTCATCCATTCCGACGCCTGAAAGGCTGCCAGGGCATTCGCGATTTCCGCGATCGTCACCTGCTCAGGCGTGTCGATGTGATCGAAAGCCTCGACGAACAGTTCGCCATATTCCGGGATCACGCGAACCCGCTTTGCCAGGATAGGCCAGGAGGCGTCAATCCGGTCATGGACGGCTCCTGCAATCTCGTTTTCCTTCGGATTGCCAGCCATCTCGAACTGGGCCACAAGCGGGAAGATAGCCTGGGCCGCCAGGAGCGAATTCAGGCCGTCCGGCAACCATTCCTCTGCAGGTGAGTTGAAGCCGTTTTCATAAGTGTCTGCGATGGATAGGCGGCCGTCGTGAAACAGCGTGTGAAGCTCTTTTGCGCCTAAGTTCCAAAGACCTGGAGCGTTTCTCGGAATCCTTTTCTTAATCCGGTTATTGTCAACAAGAGCGGTTCTTTCCAGGCCCAGGCCTTCTCCACCCTCACCAATTCCCAGTGAAAGGCGATCGCCGGTGCCAAGCGTTGGATGATGGCAGGTTGCGCACGCAATATTCCTGTTACCGGACAGGATCCTGTCGTAAAAAAGGAACTGACCGAGCGCCGCCTGTTTCCGGTCGAACGCGATAAAGTCGTCCTGCGTCAACGGCGCAGGCAGATCTGCAGAAAAAGCGGATGTGGAGAGGGCGACAAAAAAAGGAAACGACCAAAGCCTATGAAGAAGATGCTGACCGCCGCTGTGCTTGGTTTCACACTTTTGAGCACGCCCGCTTTTTCCGAGATCGAAGAGGCGCGCGACATGATGGAAGCCGGCAAGTTCGATGAAGCGATGAAGGAGCTTTGGCCCGCGGCGCGTTCCGGCAACGCCGACGCCGAAGAACTGATTGGTGTGATGTACGCCATGGGCCTTGGTGTTGAGCGAGACGATCTGCGCGCGTTCGAATGGTATTTGCGCAGCGCCATGAAGGGGCACCCGGGCGCCCAGTCCGGTGTCGGGTGGTACTACGAAGTCGGTCGTGGCATGCCGGCCCCCGATCTTGTGCGCGCCTATATGTGGTACACGCTGTCGGCCATCGGCGGCGACCCGGATGCTGCGATCTCTCTGGAGGAGGTCGTCAAGAAAATGACCAAGGAAGAGATTGAGAAGGCGCATGTGCTGGTCGATGACTACAAGGTCTGGATGTATCCGTTCAGATGATCTGGCGGACGACTGGGTTCTGATTGGTTCAAGGCTACGGATCGTGAGCGTTGAACAAATAAGAACAGAAAACAAGTGAGAATGATTGAGAGCTCGGCCCTGGCCGAGCTCTCTTGTTTGAAAATCCCGTCAGTTCAGGTCAGCACTGCGGCTGCCGTTGACGGAAGTTTCCGCCTCGGCAACGGCTTCTTCCAGCGCACCGAAAATTTCGCCACCGCGGTTCACGTTTTCCTTGAACCAGTCATAGACCGGTGCTGCTGCTTCCTTGAAGGCAGCTTTCTGTTCCGGGGTCGGAACATAAAGGTCACCACCGCCGGCAACGAAGTCCTCGTAGGCCTGGATGGACTTACGCTTCGGAGATGCGAAGGTGGCCTGTTGCAGGGCGTAGAAACCATCAACGACAACCCGGCGCAGCTCTTCCGGCATGGACAGGAACTTCTCGTTGTTCATCCACCACAGCGCACCCATGTAGGCATGACCGTCAAGGGTGACGTATTGCAGACCGGCATCCGGGAACTTCATGCCCATGATGTCGGTGATGCCGTTCTTGGACCCTTCGACAACGCCGGTCTGGAAGGAGGTGAACAGCTCCGGCCACGGGATCGGGGTCGGGGAGGCGCCGAGGGACTTGACCAGTTCCTGCGGCAGGTCGGCAACGACGGTGCGGATCTTCAGGCCTTCCATATCGGACGGGTTCGCGATCCGGCGCTTGGTGTTGGCAAAGTTCCGCCAGCCACCGGTATTGCCGATGGTCATCAGGCGGATGGAGTTGTCGGAATCTTCAAGCGCCATGGTGCGCATGGTGCGGACGAAATCGCCTGACAGAACATGTTCTGCGATCCGGTCATCGGACATCATGTAGGGCAGGTCGAGAACCTGCACATACGGGAAGATGCCGGACGCGCCACCGGATGTGGAAATGTAGATGTCGATCGCCCCGCCGGCAACGCCCTGAAGACATTCCGCACCGTTGGAGCAAAGCTGGGTTCCGATGAAGAGTTCAACCTCGATCGCACCGTTTGAAGCGGCTTCTACGAAGTTCTTGAACACGACAAGGCCGTCATAGTCCTCGTCGTTTTCGTTGGAGTTGGCGGTTGCACGCAACGTATAGTCCGCGGCAACAGCACTCATCGCCGATCCGGCGAGCATCGCCGCGACGGTAAGCGTTTTCAGTGCAGTCTTGAGCATTAGGTACCTCCCATTGAAAGCTCAGAATCAATTGGCAAATCCGGTCCAGCGCGGGATCGTCATTGAAAGTGCCGGGATGTAGGTAATCAGGAAGATCACCGCGATCTCCACCGCCAGGAACGGCAGAATTGCCTTGGCAATGGTTTCCACACGTTCCTTGGAAACCGAAGCGGCGACGAACAGAACCAGTCCCATCGGCGGGGTTGCCAGTCCGATGGTCAGATTCACACTCATGATGATGGCAAAGTGGATCGGGTCGACACCCATGGAGGTGAAGATCGGTCCAAGGATCGGGCCCAGAATGATGATTGCCGGACCTGCATCCAAAAACATACCGACCACAAACAGAAGCAGGTTGATCAGGAACAAAAGGATCAACGGGTTTTCAGACAGTGTCAGAACGAACTCGGCCATGATTTCCGGAGCATGGCTCAGGCTGACGACCGTCTTGAACGCCATCGCCGCGCCGACCAGCAGCAAGACCACGGCTGACGTAATGCCCGCGCGGTTCAGAACGCCCGGAATCTCGTTCGGCTTGAGTGAATGAAGCACGAAGAAGCCGATGATGAGCGCATAGGCGACAGCAACCGCCGCAGCCTCGGTCGGTGTGAAGACGCCCAGCAGGATCCCGCCGAGAATGATGATCGGTGTCTGTAGAGGCGCGACGGCCTTCTTGCATACAATGCGGAAATCACCGGAGACCGCGCCCCGCAGGCTCAGCAGCAAGAAGTGCGAAAGCACCATCATGACGAGGAACAGAAGCAGTGTGACCGTTGTCGAGAATGCGGAAAACCCCAGGGCATTTGCAGCAAGCGTGGCAAGAACGGTTCCAAGCCCTGCAAGGTTGATCCTCAGAACGACAAACGAGAACCAGAACTCGACCGGTGCCATTGTCTGGCCCGGATTGACGATCCGCTGGGCTTTGGGCAGGTCGTATTTGTCCGCCATGACCCGGACCATGAGCATCAGGCCAACACCGACCATGACACCGGGAACGATGCCGGCCAGAAACAGCGCTGCAACGCTTTCGCCCATGACATAGGCATAGATGATCATGATGCCGGAGGGCGGGATGATCGGTCCGATGACAGAGCTGGCGGCCGTGACAGCGGCCGCAAACCGGCGGGTATAGCCTTGCTTTTCCATCGCCGGGATCAGCATGGAACCGAGTGCGGAAGTGTCGGCGACAGCAGATCCGGACAACCCCGCAAACAGCATTGAGGACAGGATGTTCACATGGGCGAGCCCGCCGCGCAGATGTCCCATCAGCGCTTGGCTGAATTCGACAAGGCGCAACGTAATGCCGCCTTTGTTCATTAGCTCACCCGCAAGCATGAAGAACGGAATCGCCATCAGAGGAAAGCTGTCCATGCCATTGTAGACGTTGCGGTAAAGCAGCGTGATGTCACGTTCCTGTCCGTTCAGCCACAAAAGAAGACCAGGTGCGGCCAGAAGGCCGAAAAACACCGGCAGTCCGATCATCAGGAAAACGAGAAAGACGGGAAGAAACCAGATCAGCATCAGTCAGCTCCCGCCATGTCTACATCCGGAAGCGCTGGCAGGCGCTCGGTACCGCCAAACGTTGAAACGAGGTTTCGCAGGATCAGTTCGATATTCACCAGCGTGAGCAGGATCACGCCGACAAAGACCGACATCATCATCCAGCTTCGCGGAACACGGATCCATTCGGTCAGCGAGAAGTTGCCGGGGACATAGAGAGATGCGGTTGCAAATTTGCCGCCGAAACCGGTCACCTCCGCGTATCCGATCTGAACCGCGATGACGAGCACGGCCAGAGATACCACGAGGAGGAATAGGGAGAGCAGGCTGCCCAGAACGCGAGGAAGCGCCTGGCCGAGCATGTCGATGGCGACGAAGCCGCCACGGCGAAAGGCTGTGGGTGCCATCAGGCCGGTCATCCAGAGCATGCAGAAGCGCGCGGCTTCGTCTGGCCACGGAAGGGCATTGTTCAGGACATAGCGGAATACGACCTGAATCAGGATTGCGACAACCATCAAGGCGACGGCTACGATTCCAATCGCACGGCCAATGCGCAAAAGCTGCGAATTGATGAAGGCGAGCGGTGACAAGACCGCCAGCAAAATGCCCATACAGGCCCCTCCCAAGTTTCCTTCGCAACGGAGCGCCCCTTCGCTCCGTTTTCCGTCTTTACTTCGGGGCGATCTGCCCGAGCTTTCCTGCAAAAAAAGTGAGCGCGTCTCCCGTACGCATCTCGGCTTGCGTGACCTGCCCAAGCACGATCAGGTGGTCGCCTCCCTCATAGGCGGCGAAACGTTTGCACTCGAAACGGGCCAAGCAATTCTCGATCAGTGGAACTCCATTGTGGTCAACCGTGTGTGGCAGTTGATCGAAAGCATGGGCGTTCCGCACAAATCCGTTGCACACCTCAGCCTGATGGTGGCTGAGCACGTGAATGGCGTAGTGCTCGGCATCCTCGAAATACCGGAACCGGCGCGAACCCTTGTCCGGCATCCACAGGACCAACGGCGGATCCAGGGAAACAGACGAAAAGCTGTTCGCGGTTATTCCGACGGGACCGTCTGCTGAATCGGTGGTGACCACGGTCACTCCGGTGGCAAAGCGGCCAAAGGCATCCCGCAAGAGCCGGGTGTTGTCCGAAGCCGGAGAAAAGGTCAGTGGATGATTGGCATTTTGCATGGTCATCAAGGCACCTCGTTCCCAAGGGCGGATTCATAGAGCCGGTACCAGGTTTCGCGATCCAGAGAGACTTTAAGAGCGTCGGAGATCTTCGCGATCCGCCCCAGATTGTTGGTGCCGAGAACCGGCAGCAGATTTGCCGGGTGAGCAAGAAGAAAGGCTACGGCGACCGCAGACCGGTCAACACCGAATGATCCGCCAATCTCGTCCATGACGCCGCCCAGTTTGCCCCCTTCGGATATCAACGAGCCTCCGCCAAGTGGAGACCAGGCCATCAGCTTGGTTCCGATCCGTTGGTGGAAAGCCAGATCGCCGTTGGTGAAGGGCGAAATCTCCTTCAGACTGATCTCGATCTGGTTCGTCACCAGTCTGTTGTTCATCGCAGACTGAAGCAGTTCCCAGTCCCAGGGACGGAAATTCGATACACCGACATTCTTCACCTTGCCGGATTTGACAAGATCATCAAGGACGGCACCTGTTTCATGGTGGTCCATGAGAGGATCCGGGCGATGGATCAACAACAGGTCGATGTTTTCGATCCCCATATCGGCAAGGGACAGGTCGACCGCCTTTTCAATGTAGGCCCTCGACGTGTCGTAATACTTCACCTTTGCATCGGCATAGCGACCCACTGGCGCAACGATGTCGCATTTGGTGACGATTTCCATCCGGTCGCGAAGTGACGGATTGGCCTTCAACGCGCCGCCGAGCACGGCTTCGGCTGCATATCCGCCATAGATATCGGCTTGGTCGAACGTCGTGATGCCCTGCTCAAGGCAGGTCTGGATTTTCTGCTCCACGTAAGAAGGGGAAGTGTCGGTGTCGTCGCCGAGCCGCCACATGCCATAGATCAGGCGGGAAAACTCCAGAGTATCGGAAAGTCTGACGCGCTGCATTAGCGGCGAACTCCATTGCCAAGCGGGGTTGCGGGTGTTGCGGCCGGTACGCGGCCATAAGCATGCGGTAGGGAGCAGGTCTTCAGGTTTGGCAACACGCGTGCGCCAAAGTGCCTTGCTTCTTCCTCATGCGGATAACCGGAGAAAATGAAGGCCCGGATGCCCATCTTCTGATAGGCCTCGATCTTGGACATGACCTGATCGGTCGACCCGACAAGCGCAGCACCGCAGCCGGATCGCGCCCGGCCAACACCAGTCCAGAGGTTCGGTTCGATGTAACCGTACTCGTCGGCGATCTCGCGGTTCTTGGATTGGTGGCTGACACCAAGGGACCTGGCGTCGAGAGCCCGTTCACGAATTGCGGTCCCCTGGTCGTCATCCAGTTTGGAGACGATGTAGTCCGCATATTCCTGCGCTTCCTTTTCGGTATCGCGCACGATCATGTGGACGCGCAGGCCATAGTCCAGCGTGCGGTCGTATTTTTCCGCAACAGCATGGACGGCCTTCATGCGGCCTTCCAGCTCCTCGACCTTTTCCGGCCACATCAGATAGACGTCGCAGTGCTGTCCGCAAAGCTCAAGTGCTGCCGGGGAGTAACCGCCGAAATAGAGCAGCGGTCCACCGGTCTGATATGGGCGCGCGGGATCAGTGGTGAGGTTCTTGAAGTTGTAGATCTCGCCCTCGTAATTGATCTCATCCTGTGTCCAGGCCTGCTTCAGGATTTCAACCACTTCACGCGAGCGCTGGTAGCGGTAGCCGCTGTCAGCCTGCTCGCCCGGAAAGTCGGAGGAAATGATGTTTACCGTCAGGCGGCCCTCAAGCATGTGATCAAGCGTCGCGATGGTGCGCGCCAACATGATCGGCTGCATCTCGCCGCAGCGAACGGCCGCCAGCAAGTTGATCTTTTCGGTGATCGGGGCACAGCCGGCGACGAATGAGAGCGTGTCCTGGCCGACCTGGTAGGATGAGGGACACAGGATGTTGCGAAAGCCTTGAGCCTCCGCAGTCTTCACGATCGAAGAACAGTGGTCCCACGAGGAGCGCAGGTGGCCTTCGGGAACCCCCAGAAACTGATAGTCGTCGGAGCAAAGCGCGGCGAACCAGGAAACTTCCGCTGCATCAAGATCCGGCGAAGTCACTGGGACAATGGTCATGAAATGCCTCCCTGGGTTTCATTTATTTTCGAATGGCTTCACTTTGCCTTCGATTTCTTCTTGCTTATCACCCGATTTGATGTAAATCAATAGTGTATCAATTTTTGAAGAAAGACAACCGGTACGCCATGCAATCGGCTTCTCAAACCTCCAGCGCCTTGCCGCTTTATGTGCAGATAAGCGAGCTTTTGATTAGGGATATCGCCGCTGGACGGCTCATTGACGGAGAGCGTTTGCCGCCTGAAAGGGAGATGGCGGAAGAGCTGGGCATCTCGATCGGAACGCTGCGCAAGGCTTTGGCGGACCTTACGGAAAAAGGCTTACTCGAGCGCATCCAGGGGTCGGGAAACTACATACGTCAGGGTGGGACCAATGAAAGCGTCTACGCCATGTTTCGCCTGGAGTTGCTCTCCGGTGGCGGTTTGCCGCGTGCCGACATTCTGGACGTCACACGCATGGTGAAACTTGACGACCTGCCGCCCTTCGGTACGAGCGGCGAAGGGACCCGTATCCGGCGTCTCAGGTATCTCAATGACGTCATGATCGCGGTCGAGGAAATCTGGCTCGACGGCGATTCCGGAGTGGTGAAGCAGGAGCTTCTGTCTGATTCCCTTTACCGGTTCTATCAGAAGCAGCTGGGTTTCTGGATCGTCAGGGCGGAAGACCGGGTGACGATCAAGGAGGTGCCCGACTGGGCTCCGGACAGTTTTTCCAAAGCGCCGGGAACGATCACCGGTTACATCGAGCGGTTCAGTTGGGCCGACCGGCCCAGGCCGGTGGAATATTCGCGGACCTGGTTCGACACCGACAAGGCGCATTACGTACAGCGATTGAAATAAGGGGGGTAAAAGACCCACCCCATAAGGAGGACTATATGCCTGCAAGGGTAAGGTACGGTGTTATCGGCTGCGGAATGATGGGCCAGGAGCATCTGCGCAACATCGCTCTGTTGCCTGACACGGAAGTGACGGTGATTTTCGAGCCGGATAAGGGAATGGCGGCAAGAGCGGCTGAACTTGCACCAGGCGCGAAATTTGTGGGCTCTGTCACCGAGCTTCTGGATGTCGAGGCGATCGATTGCATCCTGATCGCGAGTCCCAATCACTGCCATGTGCAGCAGATGGAGGAAATCCGGCAAAAGCGACCCATGCCGCTGCTCGTTGAAAAGCCGCTGTTCACCGACACCAAGGACTTGGCCGAACTGGAAACTTTCAGGTCAGCTTATCCTGCACCTGTCTGGGTGGCGATGGAATACCGTTACATGCCGCCGGTCACGGCCTTCATCGAGCAGGCAAAACAGGCAACGGGTGGAATCAAGATGCTGACGATTCGCGAACACAGATACCCGTTCCTCGATAAGGTTGGCGCCTGGAATCGCTTCAATCGCTATTCCGGGGGCACATTTGTCGAAAAATGCTGCCACTTTTTCGACCTCATGCGTCTGATCATGGAAAGCGAACCTGTACGAGTGATGGCATCAGGTGGTCAGGACGCCAACTACAAGACTGAGACCTATGACGGCGAACAGCCGGATGTTCTCGACAATGGCTACGTGATCGTGGATTTCGAGAACGGCGCCCGTGCCATGCTGGAATTGTGCATGTTTGCCGAAGGCTCCCGCTATCAGGAAGAAGTCGTCGCCGTAGGTCCGGAAGGAAAGATTGAGGCTTTTGTGCCGGGCCCCAACCGATTCTGGCCCGAAGATCTGGGCGCGCCGCCAGTGCCTCATCTGGTCGTTTCCCCGCGTCACCCGAAAGGCTCGCGACGGATCGACATTCCTGTCGATCCGGCCATACTTGACGCCGGAGACCACAACGGCTCCACATTTTATCAGCATGAGGGCTTTGTTGCCGTCGTTCGTGGTGTAAAAGAGATGCCGGACGTGACTTTGGATGACGGGCGACTTGCCGTGGAAATGGGTCTTGCCGCCCAGCAATCCGCGCGCACCGGTCAGGCCGTATCCATGATCACCTCGAAGCTTTCCTCGGTAGCTTGCTAAAATTAGCGGTGTTTCCTCCGAGGCTCCTGCCGGCGTGACAAAAGTCACGTCGGTTTTTTATTGTCTGATTTTTTCGAAACATTTCTCCCCCGGTTTCTTCGGAGACTGCTGCGAACCGCTGTCAAACTGGCGTTGCGTCACTTTTGAGGTGGCGAGCCGATAGAAAATGTCAAATCAATCTGTTACGGCGCTCTGGACATTTCGTTCGAGTGAGGTGCAGGATCATTTGATACTGACCGGGTTGCTTCACCAGTTACCGGCAACTGCCTTCATTCACGTGTGACCCGGAAACGGCATGTTCCACTTTTGGGAGGGCCTGATGCGCAAGCCTATTTCAGTTCTTTTATCTTCAGCACTTATTTTCCAAACCGTTCTCGTAAATGGTGTCCTGGCGGCGCCCGCGGTAACAACAGCAAACGTGAACTTCCGGCAGGGGCCGGGTACGGGTTACGGTTCCCTGGGAACCATTCCGAGCGGTACATCGGTGGAACTGGAAAATTGCGACGACAACGGAGCTTGGTGTACGGTCAGCTACAATGGCCAGAACGGTTTTGTCAGCGGCAACTACCTCCAATTGGCTGAAGCTGAAGAAAGCACCGGCTGGCCCAGGTCTTACGAGACTGACGGCGGTGCGACCCTGATCCTGTATCAGCCCCAGTTTACCGAGTGGGACAATTTCAAGACCTTAAAGGCACTTGTTGCAGCTGAGTACGTCAAGGACAAGGATGCCAATCCCGTGTTCGGCGTCATCGGCGTCACGGGTGAAACTGTCGCCGACCCGGAAAAAGGCCTGGTGGATGTCAACAAGATCCAGGTCACTCAGCTTGATTTCTCCGCGCTGGATCGCGCTTCCCTGACCGATCTCACGCTTCAGGTAGGCAAAATCATGCCGACCGGCACGGTCACCGTGAAAGAGGACCGGATTACGGCCGGATTGGCAGAATATCAGCGCATGGATGACGTGAAGGGGCTCAACGCAGAAGCTCCGCCGATTTTCATCTCCACCGAACCAGCTATTCTGGTGCAGACCGAAGGTGCTCCCGTCCTGGCTCCGGTCAAGGGAGATCAGGGCCTGAGCTTCATCGTCAACACGAACTGGGACATTCTGAAGATCGACGAAACGGAGGAATTCTACCTCCGCGACGAGAAATCCTGGCTGAAGACAAAAGATGTCTCTTCGGGCTGGGAGCCGGTCACGGATTTGCCTGAACTCATCAAGGCTCTGCCTGATGACGACAACTGGAAAGAAACGCGCGAGGCCATTCCGCCCGAACCTTTCCCGGACAACAAGGCTCCGAAGGTCGTCTATTCGGACAAGCCTGCGGAAATGATTGTTTTTGAAGGTGAGCCCAAGCTGGAGCCGGTGGAAGGAACAAACCTGGAATGGGCGTCCAACACCGAAAGTGATGTCTTCTTCCTGACGACGACCAAGACCTGGTACATTCTGGTTTCCGGTCGCTGGTTCAAGTCAGCTTCTCTGGATGGACCATGGGAGTTCACGACGCCGGACATGCCATCGGACTTCCTCAATATTCCCGAGAGTGCTCCGTATTATTCGGTGCGCTCTTCAATTCCGGGCACTTCCGAGGCATCCCAGGCAAGACTGAAGGCCAGCATTCCAACAACTGCTCGCGTGGAAGTCGGGTCGGTGAGTGCGGATGTCGCCTATGCGGGCGACCCTGAATTCGAGCCGATCGAAGGCACTTCGATGTCCTACGCGGTCAATACCAACGAGCAGGTCATTCAGGTTGGTGCGAAATACTACGTTCTGCAGAATGGCGTTTGGTTTGTGAGTGACAGTCCGGACGGACCCTTTGTCGTGGCAACTGCCGTCCCTGATGAAATCTATACCATCCCGCCGTCCTCACCGGTCTATAACGTCACCTACGTACGTGTGTACGAAACCGAGCCAAATGCAGTCTGGTACGGCTACACAATGGGTTACCTGACAGGTTTCCTGGCCTGGGGGGTCTTTGTCTACGGCACCGGCTGGTACTACCGGCCGTGGTATCGTCCGGGCTTGCGGCCGATCTATTTCCCGCGGCCGGTCACCTACGGCATCGGCGCCTTCTACAATCCGGTCCGGGGTGTCTATGGGCGGTATGGTTACGCCTATGGTCCGCGCCGGGGCATTGCCGCCGGCGGTATCTACAACCCGCGCACCGGCGGTTACATTCGCGGGGCAGCCATCAGCGGGCCGCGTGGCAGTGCCGGTTTCATAACCGCCTACAATCCGCGGACCGGCAACCGGATCGTCGCAGGTGGAGCCCGCGGCATTTACGGCTCGTGGGGTGGTGCAGTTGTTTCCGGGCCTCAATGGTCTCGTACGCGCGATCTCCAGCAAGGAGCGGTCAATCGCTGGAAGCAAAGCGGAGACCTTGGACGCGTCGGCAGCCTTGACCGGCGCGGCGACGTGTTCGCAGGGCGAGACGGGTCTGTCTACCGCCGAGATGGCGAGAACTGGCAGAAGTTCGAAGGCGGTCGCTGGGGCGATGTTGCAGCACCCTCCCGGGAGAACATTCAGGATCGCCTCGGTGATATCGGGGCAGGAGCAGCCGCGGGGGCAATCGGCGCCGGTGTCGGCTCGGCGATTGCCAACCGTCCGGCGGGTGATCGCATCCAGAACCGTCCCAATGCCGGAGACCGTCCGAACGTTCAGCGTCCGGCAAACCTTCCGGCAGGTCAGAGACCCAATGTGAACCGGCCGAGCGGTGATCGTCCGACGAACCTTCCTGCCGGACAACGGCCGAACGTTCAGCGCCCGGCCCAGCAGCCGAATGTTCAACGCCCGGCTCAAAGGCCTGCCAAGCAGCCGTCGACACGTCCTGCTCAGAGAAAACAGGCTCCGGCCCACCTCAACAAGGATCGCAGGGCCAGGAATGCGGGCAATCAACAGGTGAACCGCCAGCGGAACGTTCAACGCAATCGTCCCCAGCAGACGCGTCCGCAACAGGCCCGCCCGAATCGTGGCGGCGGCGGTGGTCAGCGTAGAGGTGGCGGTCATCGCCGTCGCTAGACGGGCTGGCTAAATCGGTAGATCGCGGGCATCCGCGATCGCCTCCATGGTCATGTAGGACGTGACGGTATCGAGATCGACCTTCTCGATCAGACGTTGATAGACCCGGTCGAAGGCATTCATGTCTTCGGCCACGACCTTCAGCATATAGTCGTAGTCGCCCGCAATCCGGTAGAAATCAATGACGTTCGGGATCGCCGATACCTCACCCCGAAAGGTCTCCAGCCAGTCTTTGGAATGATGCCGCGTGCGAATCATGACGAAGACTGTGAGATTGAGCCCGAGCCGTGCCGGATCCAGCCGCACCGTGTGGCCTTCGATGAGACCGCTCTCGTAAAGGTTCTTGAGTCGGCGCCAGCATGCGTTCTGTGACAGGCCAACTATTTCTGCCAGGTCCCGCTGCGACAATCTGGCATCCCTCTGCAATGCACGAAGAAGGGCGCGGTCAATATGATCGAATTTTTCGTCCATTTACGATCAAATGACACAATATTGCGTCTTTGACAATCAAACTATGTGAGGAAGCCTCACTGTGAAGGGTCGTATGATCTGAATAATTGGATTCGGAGCAAGAAATGACCCAACAAACCGGCACCGCGCTAGATCAATTTCGCACTATGCTGAAAGACCCCGATTTGATTGCCCGGTTGCGGGAAGGTCTGATCGGTGAGGGCAAAACCATCTCCGGCCCATTTGGGGAGCGTGAGCTGATCTATGCCGACTACGTCGCTTCAGGCAGGGCACTGCGACAGATCGAGGAGTTCGTGCTGGAAGAGGTATTGCCCGTCTATGCCAACAGCCATACGGAGGCGTCCTATTGCGGAAGCGCCATGACACGGATGCGTGAGGCGGCGCGGTTTGAAATCGCCAGGATCTGCGGCGCCGATAAGGCAGCCTATGCGACCGTCTTTTGCGGGTCAGGCGCGACAGCCGGTTTGAACAGGCTTGTGCATCTCCTGGGTGTCTCGACAGCGGTGGAGAAGGGAGAGAATCCTCTCGTCGTCATCGGCCCCTACGAACACCACTCCGATATTCTGCCCTGGCGCGAAAGCGGCGCAGAAGTGATCGAGATAGGAGAGGCAGGCGAGGGTGGACCGGATCTGCAGGAGCTGGAAACCGTGCTTGAAAAGGCCGGGCAGGACCGCTTGATCGTGGGTGCTTTTTCCATGATGTCCAACGTCACCGGCATCGTAACGGATGACCGGGCGGTTACGCGTCTCCTGAAGCGCTTCGGCGCCTTGAGCGTTTGGGACTGCGCCGGCTCAGGTCCTTATCTGCCCATTGAAATGAACGAAGGTACGGACGCTGAGAAAGATGCAGTGGTCGTCTCGCCGCACAAATTTGTCGGTGGTCCTGCCGCTTCAGGAGTGATGATTGTCCGCAAGGCGGCAGTCCGGATGGACACACCTGTGTTCCCGGGCGGTGGCACTGTGCGGTTCGTGTCACCTTGGGGACATGACTACACCTCGGATATCGCCTGCCGGGAAGAGGCGGGAACTCCCAATGTTGTCGGGGACATTCGTGCTGCATTGGCGTTCATGGTGAAAGAAGCGATCGGCCAGAAAACCATGGACGAACGCAACTCTGCCTGGCGGGCGAAAGCCCTGGCGGTCTGGCGGGAAAATCCGGCGATTGAAATCATGGGCAATCCCGGCGCGCGTCATGTTTTGCCGGTGTTCTCGTTCCGTGTTCGCGACCTGGAACGCGGAGGATACATTCATCAGCAGTTGGTCACGCGTATGCTTTCCGATGAATACGGCATACAGACCCGAGGCGGCTGTGCCTGTGCCGGTCCTTATGCGCATCGGTTGCTGGATATCGGACAGGAGCAGTCGGAGGCGATGCGCCAACGCATTCTGTCGGGCGAAGAACTCAAGAAACCGGGTTGGACACGGCTCAATTTTTCCGTGCTGATGACAGAAGAAAAAGCGGATAAGATTGTCAAAGCCGTGGATGAGCTTGCGCGCGCGCCGTATCCCCTTGCGGATCACTACGCCTGTGATGAAAGCACAGCGCGTTTCAAAGCCATCCAGAACGCAGCTTGAAGGATCGTGAAAGACAATGTGCCGTTGGGCTGCCTGGAGCGGAGCTCCGAAATATCTCGAAGAGGTAATCTGCGATCCTGCGCATTCGCTGATCGATCAGAGCCGCAACGCGCTTTCCTGCAAGACAGCGGTTAATGCCGACGGCTTCGGAGTGGCGTGGTACGGCGATCGCGAGACGCCGTGTCTATACAAGGATGTCCGTCCCGCATGGTCTGATCCAAACCTTCTGCAGATTGCGCGACACGTTCGCTCCGGGCACTTTCTTGCGCATGTTCGTGCGTCGACCGGAACAGCAACAACGCGGGACAATTGTCATCCCTTCACCTTCGACCAATGGACATTCATGCACAACGGGCAGGTCGGCGGTTATGGCAAGGTGCGCCGCCGCCTGGACAACATGATCCCGGACGATCTTTACCGGGAACGGTCTGGCGGCACCGACAGCGAGTGCCTGTTCCTCATCGCGCTTGCCTACGGGCTGAAGCAAAATCCGCGTGCCGCGATGACCCGGGCGGTGCACGAAGCCGAGGTGCTTTCCCGAAATTCCGGAACAACGCCCCATATGCGCTTTGCTTCTGCATGGTCGGACGGCAAAACGCTTTATGCAGCTCGCTATGCCTCCGACAAATTTCCGCCGACGCTCTACTATCGGCAATTCGATGACGGAGTGATGGTGGTCTCCGAGCCACTCGATGAAGCACGCAACTGCTGGATGGAAGTTCCCAGAGGTGACATGATCGAGGTTCGCGATGGCAAGGTGAATCAGGTCACATTTCTGAGCGATGAAAAGCTGGTCGACGCCTGAGCGTAAGTCCGGTTCTCAACTCTCGATCCAGTGCCAGGCTGTTTCGATCTCGTCCTTGTCGAAGTGCTTTTCCTGAATTCCGACCACTTTCGCAAAAGTCGCATCTACAGCAATCAGGGCTGCCAGCATCTTGCTGTCCGTTACGATGGCAATCTTGTTCAGATGCGCCATGTGCGTGAGGATCCACTTTATGTCCGCCGCGACAGCTTCCAGGGATATGCCGACGTGATCGCCCAGCACGACAAGAACGCTTATCTTGTCGTGCTCCTTGATCAGCTGTTCGGCCTGGTCGATCAGGTTCCTTTCCTGGTCGATGTCAATCTTGCCGGAAATCTCGACACCCAGTACCGGGCCTTGGCTGCGGGGCAGGATCACGAACATGTTGGTTCCTCCAAATTCAGCGGCAAACTGCCTTTGCTTGACTGGAAGAAGGTTAGTTCGTCAATTCAAGGTTGATCAAGTCGGGTTTCTCAAGTTGCGGGTTGTTCGCGTGTTTAAGGGCCGCAAACACTCAGCATGCGTGGCTGGTTTGCTCGCTTTCGAGCTCCGCGATGATTTCCCTGGTACGGGCATCCACACGGGCACGGATCTGACGGGTGAGCGGAAACCCGTCGGTGTGCGATCGGCCATAGGACAGATTGAAGTCGTGGAAAATGACGCTGCGTGGCGGCATCAGTTGATGCTGAAGCATGGTTTCCAGCTTGTCGAACGCCTTTGCAAGGCGGGCTTCGAGCGTTTGCGCCTGCGTATATTCATCCCAGAGCGAAAGCAGGTCCTGTGCCATGTCGGAGGGAAGAGAGCTGCAAAGCACCTGGAAATCGTGCCTTTCGCGCTCCTGTCGATCATCTCCCGGGTTCTGCTCAGGGGCGGGAATGTCTCCGGAAATGGCTTCGCCGAGGTCGTGGATCAGGCTGAGCTTCAGAAGCCTCAGGATATCGACCTCGCCAAGTTCCTTTTCGAATACAAGGATCATGAGTGCCAGCCGCCAACTGTGTTCGGCCGTACTTTCTCTCCGGCCGTTCCGGGTTGAACCTGAGCGAAGCGTGTCCTTCAGCTGTTCGGCTGCCTGGAGAAACCCCAGGAGACCGGACAATCTCATGTCGTCTGCTTCCAGGGCGACGGAAGCTGTGTCTGTTTTAGTCATGCCGTCCAGTTTAGCGGGCATCCACCGGTGCTGCGATGGCATGAATATTTTATGCGGGAGCCGGAATTACGCCGCCGGTTCATCCCGAACCAGCCGCGCAAACCGTCCATCGGAGAGGGGAAGGCGAGAGATGCGAATTCGGCTTTGCGGAATCGTCAATTCGGCGAATTCCGCCCGCTCCGTCTCATAGACAACGTCCGGTCCAAGCGGTTCGAACCATCCGTGCTCAGACAACTGATGCTCAACGGTTCGGATGCTCTCAGAAGCAAAACGCCACAGCGGGCGATCCATCAGTTCCGAAGTCGGAATACGCCAGTTGACGGTTCTTGCGGGAGAGGCCGCCAACAGTCTGTGGGTCAGGTCGCAGACAAGGTGCACGGGCATAGAGGCCTGGGTGACAAGGTCAAGCAGCGCCCTGTCCGCGGCGGTTTCCGGTCGCGCGCGCAAGAGCTGCGTGATCTTGAGCCGGTCCGCTCCATTTGGCTGCGCATCACCGCTTTCCCAACGGGAAATCCGGCTCTGGGAAACACCCAGATCGCGGGCAAGGGTTTCCTGCTTGATGCGATTCAGCACGCGCCATCTGCGTAGGGAAGGGCCCAGACTGGTTTCAAGGACTGCGGTTTCTGTCGGCATGGCGCAATTGTAGCGACAAAATTCACAAAGGGGGAGTCGTCAAGGTGTGTTGCGACTGTGGAGATCCTGCCAGGACTACCTGCCCGAAGTCCCCGATGGAACCGGATGTGTCCGGATTGCGAAGTCGATCCGGGAGCAAGGTTAGAAGGGAAAAAACAGTGGAATCACAAGTGTCGCCATCGCCGCGAAAATGAAATTGAGCGGCAGACCGATGACCAGAAAGTCCCTGAACTTGTACCCGCCAGCCCCGTAGACGAAAGTGTTGGTCTGATATCCGATCGGGGTTGCAAAACTGGCCGAAGCCGCAAACATCACGGCAATTATAAAGGGACGGGCGTCGAAGCCCAGTTCCAGTGCCAGGTCAATGACGATCGGACCGACGAGAACGGCAACCGCATTGTTGCTCACCATTTCTGTCAACACGCTGGTCAGAACATAGACCGCCGCCAGAACAGCCAATGGACCGACACCTTCGACAAGCCTTACGGCGGTTTCGACAACGATTTCGGCTGCACCGGTCGTCTCCATACCCTGACTGAGCCCCAGAAGACCGAAAATCAGCAGCAGAATGCGCCAGTCGATCGCCTCGACGGCGTCCTTCGGGTCGATGCATTTGGTAAGCATCACCACCACCGCCCCGATGACGGAAAGTCCGGCGATGGGCATCACGTTCAGGGCGGCCAAACCGATCACGCTCAAGATGACTGCGACCGAGATCGGAGCCCTGCGCCTGCGCATCGCCGGTTCGGAAGGCTGGGAAAGGTTGATGATTTTTCCATCTTTCAGGAGGCGCTCGATACCTTCTGCCGGTCCCTCGAGCAAAACCGTATCGCCGAGCTGCAATTGGATACTGTCGGTTCTGGACGTGATGTTCTCGTCCTTCCGATGAACGGCAAGGACATAGACCCCGTATTTTCTTCTTATTCCAAGGTCGCCCAAAGGGCGGCCAATGAGGGTCGACCGGGGTCCGACACCGGCTTCAAGCAGCAAGGTCGAATCGTCCGTCACCGGCTCCAGACTGGTGTCTTCCAGCTCTCTGAACGCGACCTGCCGATTGTCCTTCAGTCCCAGGATTTCGCCTGTATCGGACTGGATCACGATGCGGTCGCCTGCCTGCAGGGTAATGCGGTCCAATTGCCTGCGCATGGACAGACCATTCCGCACCACATCCAGAATGGTGACGCTTCCCGGGTCGAAGGGCAATGACGAACTCGGTTTCCCGATGTAGCGGGATCGGGGCGGAACCACGAGCCTGGAGACGAACGCCCGCTTGCCTTCCTGGGCGAGAAGATTGGCAAGGGAGGTACGGTCCGGCAACAGAAATCTGCTTGCGATAACCATGTAGACCATGCCGACGGCCGCGAGGATCAACCCCGGAAGGGTCATTTCGAACATGGATACCGGTGCCAGGCCACTATCGGTCGCGACGTCACTCATCAAAATGTTGGTGGAGGTTCCGACAAGCGTCAGTGTGCCGCCGAAAATCGCTGAAAATGACAAGGGGATCAGGAAACGCGAGGGCGACAGCCCGAGGCCTGCGGCAATCGATATCATGACGGGTGTCATCAGGATGACGACGGGCGTGTTGTTCATGAACGCAGAGGCAAGCATAGTACCGATCATCATGATCAGTATGGCTCGCAGGAAAGAACCTTTGGCCTGCTTCTGCAACAGATCACCCAGATACGCCAGCACGCCCGTTCGCTCCAGGGCAGCGGAAATGATGAACATCATCGCGATGGTGATAGGGGCACTGGAACTGAAAACGCTCAGGAAGTCCCGTGTCTGAATGATGCCGGTTGCAAGAAGGGCGGCAGAGGCTGAAAGTGCAATGACTTCCGGCGGATAGAATTCCTTGAAAAAACTGATGAAGACGACGCCAATCAATACAAAGACGAAAATCTGCTCAAAAGTCATATTTCCGATTTCCGTTGGGCGTTGACCTGTGCTGTCTGCAACGAGATTTGCAGAACCGGCCACAAGTTGCAATTCCCGTCTTCTCCTCTTCGTGGGACCTGTCCATTCATGGCTGCGCCTGATCACGTCACCATTGGGATCTGTCCTATCCGCTGGTTGCCGAACCGGTGGCGCTACGGAAATGCGACGTCACTCGGCACCTTCCTGGATGGGCTGAAAGGTCCCTTGTGACCAGAGAAACGAGCAAACCACGGAGCCGGAAAAGGTCGCGTGACAGCCTGACGGACTGATCAGCGGTATTTTTCGATAAAAGCATCAATTGGCAATTGCCGAAAATCCGGAAGACGCGCCTTCAGTTGCTCATGGGACCAATCCCACCAGGAGATGTCCATCAACGCCTCTTCCTGCTTTTCCGTAAAACGCCGCTTTATCGGCTTGGCGGCAACACCACCAACAACCGTGTAGGGAGCGACATCTTTCGAGACGACCGCTCCCGCGGCGACGATGGCACCGGTGCCGATCGTGACCCCGGCCAGAACTGTAACGTTGTGACCGATCCAGACATCATGGCCGATGGTGACCCAATCGTCCTTTCGCCATTGAAAGAAGCCGGTATCGTCGTCGCCCAGGCCGTAGGCAGCCGCTCTATAGGTGAAATGATGCTGGGATGCCCGCCAGGTGGCGTGGTTGCCCGGATTGATCCGCACCCGTCGGGCAATCGAACAGAACTTGCCGATTGTTGACCAGACGACATCGCCTTCCTGCACGACGTATGAATAGTCGCCCATCTGGCTTTCACGCATTTCCGTGCGTGCTCCGACTTCGGTCCAGACACCCAACTCACAGTTCTGGACATTTGCTTCCGGATGAATATTCGGTGCTTCGGTAAGGCAATGCTTTTGGACAGGAGAGGACATGGAGGCTCCATCGGGAAGGAAAGTGATCGCGGCCGTGTTTAACGGGTGCCGAGTGAAGGCCGGTGACGGTTTGGTGACGGTATTATGACTGTATCCAGTTCTTGTAGCTGTGTGATTGTAGAAAGACGGAAAAAAATCGACCGAAAATACACCATCCTCCAAAGCACTACTGCCACAGTACTGCGTTACGGCTTTGGGTAGTGCCCAGTGTTCGAAGGCTTTGAATCAAAATGGCAATTCTTGAAATTCAGATCAAAGCGGCGTGAGTGCTGATCGGGACCTTCATGGAACCGTCATAAATCTTTGATCTTCCATACAAAAACCTGTCATCTGACTGTAATCGTCCGATGGCTCTTGTCGCCCAGCACTTCGAACAAACACGGACAGGGCTGGCGGGTGATTCAGTTTCAGGACGTCACAAAAACCTTCGGGACAAGGACTGCGGTCAACAAGGTCGGTTTCAACATCGACAAGCCGCAGATGGTCGGGATTATCGGCCGATCCGGGGCAGGCAAATCAACACTTTTGCGCATGATCAACCGGCTGACACCGGCAACTTCCGGTCAGATTCTGTTCAAGGGGCAGGACATCCTCGGCCTCAAGGGCGGAATGATGCGCCGCTGGCAGCGCGACTGCGCCATGGTGTTTCAGCAGTTCAATCTCGTTCCGCGCCTCGATGTGGTTACCAACGTCATGCTTGGTCGCCTCAACGGCCACGGCACTATGAAAAGCCTCTTCAACATCTTCAGCGCCGGCGATGTCAACGATGCGCTCGTTGCACTTGATCGCCTGGGAATCGTTCAGGAAGCGGCCAAGCGCGCAGAAGAACTTTCCGGCGGCCAGCAGCAGCGGGTCGCGATTGCCCGCGCGCTGATGCAGGACCCGTACATGATACTGGCGGATGAGCCGATCGCGTCCCTTGATCCGATGAACGCCAAGATCGTCATGGACGCGCTGCGGGAAATCCACGAGCGCGACAACAAGGTGGTTATCTGCAATCTGCACACGCTCGACACGGCGCGTGCCTATTGTGACCGTGTCATTGGCATGCGCGACGGCTTTCTTGTTTTTGACGGAAAGCCCGAAGAGCTGACCACAGCGGCCGCCCGTGAAATCTACGGTGCCGACGAAAGTTTCAACGAGGCAGCCACTTCCACTGCCATCGACACCGGCCAGACCGGTTCTCAAGAATCCGCCGGTGCGATGACCCCGGCGGCAGCAGCGGTTTGAGCCGCTCGTGCACCCTTTAAACGTCATCAGATTCAGACTCTCGGGGAGTGTCCCAAATGAAATTCGTTTCCAAAGTTGCTGCGCTTGCTGCCGTCAGCACGATCGCTCTGAACGCTTCGATCGCCGGTGCTTCAGAAATCACCGAGTTCCGCATTGGTATTCTGGGCGGTGAAAACGCTTCTGACCGTCTGCGCGCCTACGAGTGCCTGGAACAGAAAACCGCCGACCTGCTCGGTGTTCCGGTCAAGCTCTTCGCTCCGGCCGACTATAACGGCGTTATCGAAGGTCTGCTTGGTGGCAACCTTGACATGGCCTGGCTTGGTGCATCCAGCTACGCAAAAGTTTACCTGACCGATCCGGAAGCCGTTGATCCGGTTCTGGTAAAGGTGAACGTCGATGGCGGCTATGGCTACTACTCCATCGGTTTTGCCCGTGTCGACAACGAGATCAACTCTCTGGAAGACATGAAGGGCAAGGTATTCGGCTTCGGTGACCCGAACTCCACTTCCGGTTACCTGATCCCGTCCATTGCCATCCCGCAGGAAGGCTATTCCATGAAGCCGGGTGAGTATTTCGGTGATGTTGTCTTTACCGGTGGTCATGAGCAGACCATCGTTGCTGTATCCAACGGCGACATCGACGGCGGCGTGACCTGGGCTGACGGTCTTGGTGAGTGGGAAGACGGTTACAATTCCGGTGCCCTGCGCAAGGCTTCCGATGCAGGTCTCGTCGACATGACCGAGCTGCGCGAAATCTGGCGCTCTCCGGTGATCCCGGAAGGTCCGATCGTTCTGTCCAAGAAGTTGCCGGAAGACGTCAAGATCAAGATGACGGCTCTGATGGCATCCTTGAACTCCATGGACCCTGAGTGTGCTTACGGTGTTGCTGCCGGTGAAACCAAAGGCTTCATGCCGATCACACATGATGCCTATGTCAACATTGTTGAAGCCCGCAAGGCGAAGAACAAGAACTAATCGGTTCCTTTGAACCTCCGCGCGGGCCGGATTTCGGCCCGCGCTTTCAAATGACCTCCGTCAAAGGACATTGGTAATGGCTGTTGCCGCACTGGAGCAGGAAATCCTCTCCTTACGCAAACGCCGCCAGCTTTACTCCCTGATGGGATTGCTGCTGGTCGTTGCGGTTCTCGTCTCCGGATATTCCAAATCGAACGAAATGAATTCCGGCGGCTTCTTGCAGGGCCTGTCCAAGTTCTTCGACTACCCGGGCGAAATCGTCGCCGAGGCCTGGGAGGCCGGACCCGCCTTTTTCGGTCTTGTCCTGCAATTCGTGCCGGCGATGCTGGAAACGCTGAACATTGCGGCGGTCGCCACACTGCTGGGTGGTGCGATGGCCGTGGTGCTGGCCATGGCCTCAACTCGCAACGTTGACAGCTGGGGTCCGCTCATTCCGGTGGTCCGGCGCATGATGGACATCATGCGTGCATTTCCAGAGCTGATCATTGCCCTGTTTCTGATCTTTGTACTTGGGTCTAGCCCGGTGCCGGCCATGATCGCGGTGGCCTTTCATACCGCCGGTGCGCTGGGCAAACTCTTTTCCGAAGTGAATGAGAATATCGATCGCAAGCCGATTGAGGGGCTGTCAGCTTGCGGTGCCAACTGGCTGCAACGCATCCGCTACGCGGTCATGCCGCAAGTCGCGCCGAACTATCTCAGCTACTTCCTGCTGCGTCTTGAGATCAACGTGCGCGCCTCGGCCATTCTCGGGTTTGTAGGCGCCGGCGGTATTGGTCAGGAGCTGCGCCGCACGATTGGCTGGGGCCAGGGGGCGGGGGACGAAACAGCGGCGATTTTCGTGTTGCTGTTCGTCACTATCATGCTGATTGACCAATTGTCTTCTTATCTGCGCGGCAAACTTGTCGGCGCCGGACGGGCTCATTGAGGAATTTCGAAATGGCTGTCGACACGCTCAATGAACCTGCCTTCGACCGTAACACGGTCTTTGAAAACGTTCGCCGCCGCGCCTGGATGACGATTGGCGTCCCGGCAGCGGTCCTGCTCTATCTGACCTACACCTGGTTTGCCTTTGGGGTTCCTCAGCTTCTCTCCAAGGCTCAACCGGAAAGAGCGGCCATCCTTGCGACCGACTCCGTCGCCTATAAGATTCACGTCACCAAACTACTTCGCCGCGACATCATGGAAGTGGCAATCGAAGGAGAGCGCCGGGCGACCTACGCGCAAGAGGAGTTGCCGGAATGGGTCGAGGTTGACGGAACCGACGCAATTGTCGATCTGGGCCAGGGATATGAAGTCACGATCACCGGAAAGGTGATGGAATTCACGGTCCCCGACTACGGCACGATCAAGGTAACGGCCACCAACAGCGGTGTTGAAACAGAACTTCCCCCCGGACCGGTTCCGGACTGGCTGAAAGATGATCCCAAGAAGTTCAACGCGAGACCGACGTTGGACCGGCGCGTTCAGGTGACACGGACCAAAATCGAAGTTCACAACTACTTCGCCGGTTGGGAAAACTTCTGGTTCCCCTTCAATTCCGAACTACACGGTTTGTCATTCAGTCAGCTCTGGGCCCTGGCGCTGTCTGACAAGCGTGTTGATCCAAGCCAATCGAACATGTCTTTGATCATGCACGATTTTCTGGGGAACCCGGATTGGCAGCACGGTGAAATTTTCACGGCACTTTTCGAGACCATCATGATGGCGGTGCTGGGAACGCTGACCGCAGCATTCTTTGGTTTGCCATTGGCGTTCCTGGCCGCGCGAAACTTTACACCCTCCAAGATCCTCCGGTTTGGCACCCGGCGCCTGTTTGATTTCCTGCGTGGCATCGACATGTTGATCTGGTCTTTGATCTTCATTCGCGCCTTTGGACTTGGACCGCTGACAGGAGCGCTGGCTATTGCATTCACTGACACGGGCTCTCTGGGCAAACTGTTTTCCGAAGCGCTCGAAAACATCGACAACAAGCAGGTTGAAGGTGTTCGGGCGACCGGAGCAAACCAGCTGCAGAGATACCGGTTCGGCGTCATTCCTCAAATCCTGCCGGTATTCGTCTCGCAGGTGCTTTACTACCTGGAGTCCAACACCCGCTCTGCAACCGTGATCGGCGCCCTGGGAGCGGGCGGTATTGGCTTGATGCTGGTGGAAACGATGAAGACGTCACGTGATTGGGAGAACACCAGCTACATCATCATCCTGACCATTGTTGTGGTGATCATCATGGACCAGACGTCCAGTTGGTTGCGGCGTAAGTTGATTGAAGGAAAGTAACTTCCTTCAACCGATGTGACGCGAGGGCCCGGTTCACGACGTGAGCCGGGTTTTTCCTTGAGAATTCTCTGAAAAAGCAACTGACCGAATTTTTGCCGCATTTCCGTCGCGTGAGCGTGTCAGCGTTTGAAAAGTGATTCAAGGCTGATGGAGGGGCTGATGCAGCGAAACGTTTGGACCGGACTGGTGAAACTGGCCGTTTGGACCGGACTTGGATTGGCCACCACAGGCGGATCCGCCCTGGCGATTGAAAGCTGTGTTGCGTCATTGAAAAAACAGGCGATTTCCGCCGGAGTGAAGCCGGAGGTCGCCGAACGCATGCTTTCCGGAGCTGCTTTCGACGAGAAGGTGATCCGATTTTCAACGACACAGCCTGAATACAAGACGGAAATCTGGGATTACATGGCTTTTCTCGTGGATGCTGAACGCATCAAGGATGGTGAAAAGAACCTGAAGAAGCATAAGCGCACTTTGACCGCGATCGAAAAGCGCTATGGCGTTAACCGTCATGTCGTTCTGGCTGTCTGGGGCATCGAAAGTGACTATGGTCAGTTCCGTGGTGACTTCTACACGCCCCACGCGCTCGCCAATCTCGTATGTGCAGGAAAGAAAAGGCAGAAGTACTTCCGTGGCGAACTGATAAAGACGTTGCAGATTGCTTCGCGAGGGGATGTTCCAGCTGATGATTTTCGCGGATCCTGGGCGGGAGCATTCGGCCAGACCCAGTTCATGCCAAGTACATATAACAGCCTTGCGGTCGACTTTGATGGGGATGGCCGGAAGGACCTTGTCAATTCTGTGCCGGATGCGTTGGCTTCAACTGCGAACTTCCTCAAAAACGCGGGATGGCGAGACAGCCGGCCCTGGGGCTTTGAAGTCAAGGCGCCCAAAGGCTATTCCGGGCCCTCCGGACGAAAGAAATATGCATCCCTTGGCACATGGGGCAAACGTGGCCTGACCAAGGTCGGCGGTGGCAAACTGTCGGGAAAACTTGAGGCGGCATTGATCCGGCCGGCAGGAGCAAACGGTCCGGCTTTTCTGGTCACCCGTAATTTCCGCGCTCTGCGGTCGTACAACGCTTCCACCTCCTATGGTCTGGCGATTGCCTTGTTGTCCGAACTGGTTTCCGGCGGCGATCCCATCCAGACCCCCTGGCCGACAGACAATCCGGGTCTTTCGCGCGCTCAGCGTCTGGAGCTTCAAAAGCTCCTCAACAAGAACGGGTTTGATGTCGGTGCGCCGGATGGGAAGGTCGGACCTGCTACGCGGGCAGGAATCCGCAAGGCTGAAGCCAAACACGGCATGCCTGTGACGGGCAGACCCTCTTGGAATGTCTACTACGCGTTGGGTGGAAGATAGCGTTTTAAAGACAACAAGTTAAGCAAGGTTGCGTAGGGGCTGGCAGCAGCCTTTGCTTTCTGTCTTCTTGAGATTACACATCGTTAATTTGGCTGTGCGGGAAAGATTTGTTGCATTGCAGCACCCGGCGACGCATTCTGTCGCGGACTTTCTGGAGGTTATTGCATGTCCGGTCGGATCTTGACTGTTGCGCAGCAAAAAGGTGGTTCTGGCAAAACAACCCTGGCGGCGCACCTGGCGGTGGCGCTCGCGAAAAAATCAGGCGAGCCGGTCGCAATTCTCGATGTCGATCCGCAAGGGTCGCTCGGAACCTGGTATGAAGCCCGGGAAGACAAACTTGGAGAGGAGGGCACTGGTCTGGAGTTTCGCACGGCCTCCGGCTGGGGGGCTCGCCGTGAGGCAAGGTCTCTGGCCAGATCCCACGGCTATGTCGTTGTCGATACGCCGCCGAAAACCGATACAGATGCCAGACCTGCCATCGATGCTGCCGATTTCGTCATCGTACCGGTGCAGCCGACACCGGTGGATCTTTGGGCGACATCTCAAACGATCGATCTTGCCGTACGTGAAAGCACACCGGCTATCCTGGTGCTCAACCGTGTTCCACCACGTGCCTCACTGACAGGAGAGATGGCTGACGCAATCGCCGCATCGGGCTATGACACGCTGGACGCGCGACTGGGCAACAGAACCGTCTATGCGGCCGCGATGGGTAAGGGAATTGCGGTAACCGAGGAAGCTCCGACCAGCAAAGCTGCTCAGGAAATTGACGTTTTGATCAGCGAACTCGTCAGCCGGGTTGGGTGATGGAACGTCAGTAGAGTTCTTCCCGACATCAATTTTGCCTTGTCCTTGTCACCTTCAGGTGCCTTGATAGAGAAAATTCTCGGCCCCGGAGGACAGGCCATGATTCCTTTTACGCGTTTTATTAATCGAGTTGACAACAAGACGGATCAGAAAGCCGGAACCATTTTCAAAACCGTTCTGCTGACCTTTCTGATTGCAGGCGGCGCTGCCACGCAGGCCACTGACGGACAAGCCCAGGAAAAGCGCATCGTGACGATCGATGACGCGGACTTCTTCGGCAGTGACTACAGGACCGTCAAGGACGTTGACCTGGAAGGCTGCAAGTGGGCCTGTTTGCAGGACAATCAGTGCCGCGCGTTTACATTCAATACATCAGCGGGATGGTGCTTCCTGAAAACGGACTTCGGCGAACTCCAGAGTTTCGCGGGTGCGATTGCAGGCCGCGTTGTCGAAGTGAAGCAACCGCGTGCAGACCTCAGCACTGATCGACGGGCTGAACTGACTTTCCTGTCGAAGCAGTTTTTGGAAAGCGCTGAGACCTACTCTCAGGGCATTGCCAATTCCGTTCGCACAAACGGCCAGACTACCGAACAGTTGCGGCGCAACGGTTTGTCCGCACTCAACAGCAGGAACGGTGCTCTTGCGGAAGCCGACTTTCTTCAGTTGGTCGCATTGGAGCCAGGGGATTTTGAAGCATGGATCCAGTTGACCACTGCCTTGCTGCTTCAAAGCCCGGATGATTGGCAGGAGAGGATCAACAAACAGAAGAATGCTCTGTCTGCCTCGATCAACGCCTATTTGCGTGCCGTCAATCCGCAGGAGCAGGCCTTCTCTCTGGATCTTCTGGGGCGGGCTCTGGAACGGCGCAGCGAATACAAGTCGGCAATCAAGGCACTGCGCGCGTCATTGGCGCTGGAAAGCGATGCGAATGTGCAGCGCCGGTACGAAGAGCTGGTGGCACAACACGGGTTTCGCATCGTCGATCATCAGGTCGACTCCGACAGTTTGTCTCCGAGAATTTGTCTTGTCTTTTCTCAGAAGCTGCCTCTTGGCGAAGATCTGAGCCCTTATGTATCCGTGAAGGGAGCAGGCAAAGTTGCTATCGAGACTGAAGGCAATCAGATTTGCGCAGACGGCCTTGAGCATGGGGCGCGATACGAGGTAACCGCCAGAAGCGGATTACCTGCCGCAGACGGTGAAAAACTTGAGAAATCAGCCGATCTTTCAATCTACGTCAAAGACCGGTCACCGTCCGTTCACTTCCTGAGCAGATCGTATGTTCTGCCCTCTGGTGGAAATCCGACAATTCCGATTGTTTCGGTCAACACTTCGGAAGTCGAAACATCAATCTATCGCGTCGGCACGCGGTCGGTCGCGGATGTTCTGAGAGACAACAGGTTCTTGCGACAGCTCGATACCTATAATGCCGACCAGATCGAGGAGGAGCTCGGCGAGAAAGTCTGGACCGGAATTGTGGAGACTGAAAACCGGCTGAATCTGGACATTACGACTGCAATTCCTCTCACCGACATTGGTATCGGTCTGCAGCCGGGCGTTTATGCCATGACGGCCCGGTCGAAGCTCGACAACGACACCAGATGGGGCGGCAGCCTGGCGACGCAGTGGTTTCTGGTTTCGGATCTTGGCCTTACCGCTTTGAGCGGAGACAACGGCATTGCCGCCAACATTCGTTCGCTTTCAACGGCAAAGGCGCTTGAAGGCGTTTCGGTACGATTGCTGGCCGTAAACAACGAGATCCTTGGGGACGCAACCAGCAATGCGGAAGGATTTGCCGAATTTCCGGTGGGCCTGACACGAGGCCGCGGCGGTTTGGCTCCCGGGGTATTGGTCGCCGAAACCGGGGAAGGAGACTATTCCTTCCTGGACCTGCGCAAGCCCGCCTTCGATCTCTCCGATCGGGGTGTGGAGGGCAGACCGTCCCCGGGTCCACTAGATGTTTTTGCCTGGACAGACCGGGGTATCTACAAGGCCGGTGAAACCGTTCATGCGCAGGCTTTGCTTCGAAATTCGAAGGCAAATGCGCAAGAAGGGCTTCCGTTGACATTTGTCTTCGTTCGCCCCGATGGTGTCGAACATGCCCGGTTTACGGTGGACGACGCTGGGCTTGGTGGCCACTTGCGCGACATGACGCTCAGCGGTTCGGCTCAACAGGGTATCTGGTCATGGAGTGTGTATGCAGACCCGAAAGGTCGTGCTTTGGCGCAAAACACGTTCCTGGTTGAAGATTATCAGCCGGAACGGGTCGACTTTGAACTCCAGACCAATGCGTCTGCTTTCAGCAGGTCCACGCCAACACCGATCTCCCTGGACGCAAAATTTCTTTATGGATCTCCGGCCAGCGGACAGACATTGGAGGGGGATCTCATTGTACGGCCGGTTCGCACGCTTGCGACCTATCCGGGTTATCAGTTCGGTCTCGAAGATCAGCAGGCCTATTCACAACGAGAGGCTCTTCCATCCGGCCTGAAAACCGATAGCGAAGGCAAACTTTCATTCGAGGCCTCTCTGCCTGAGCTACCGGAAACAACAGGATTGTATGACGGGGAGCTTATCGCACGCCTTGTCGAAGCAGGTGGTCGGTACGTTGAGCGCGACCTGGATCTGCCTGTTGCTCTGGATGGTCCTCGCATAGGGATCAAACCGGAATTTGACGGCGGCGTGGATGAGGGCGGTCCCGCGGGATTTTCCGTGATCGTTGTTGGTACTGACGGAAAACAACAAGACGCCACCGGTCTGACCTGGACTCTTTCCAAGATCGACCGTCGATATCAGTGGTACCGGCTGGACGGGCGCTGGTCGTTTGAACCGATCACCACGTCCCGGCGCGTTGCCAATGGAGAAGTTGACATCAAGGCTGCCGAGCCTGCCAGATTGTCCCTTCCGGTCGAGTGGGGTGAATATCGGCTGGAGGTTCTGGGCAGCGGAAACCTGCAGACGGCCACAAATCTAACCTTCAACGCTGGATGGTACACAGCCGATGCGACATCGGAAACGCCTGATTATCTTGACGTAGGACTGGATAAGTCTAGCTATCGGGCGGGGGAGACCGCCAAGCTGCGCTTGAAGCCTCAGATGTCGGGAATTGCGGTTGTGAACGTGATTTCCGGCGGTCTTCTGGCAACCCGCACCGTGGAAGTTTCAGGCGAGGAAACGGAAGTGGACATCCCTGTCAGCGATGATTGGGGCGCGGGCGCGTACATCACGGCAAGCCTTTACCGGCCTATGGATCTGAACCAGAAGCGCATGCCGTCGCGTTCAATCGGTTTGTCCTGGTTGCAGGTTGAGCCGGGAGACCGGGTGCTCGATGTCGAAATGGATGCACCGGACCGTATCCTGCCGGAAACGACCCTGGATGTTCCGGTTCGGATTGGAAATCTTGAATCAGGTGCAAAGGCTTATTTCACGCTGGCCGCCGTTGATGTCGGGATTCTCAATCTGACCGGCTTTGAAACCCCGAACCCGGACAAATGGTATTTTGGCCAGCGTCGGCTCGGGACTGATGTCCGGGATCTTTATGGTCAATTGATTGACCGGATGGCGGGCACTCTGGGCCGGGTGCGTTCTGGTGGTGATGCCATGGGGATGCGCCTGAATGCTCCCCCGCCTGACGAAGAACCTGTGGCTCTGTTTTCCGGACTTGTGGAAGTTGGCGTGAATGGAGAAGCGACTGTTTCCTTTGATGTTCCGGCGTTTAACGGAGCACTCAAACTCATGGCGGTGGCCTGGACGGAAGAGGGGGTCGGTCATGCGGATCAGGAAGTCGAGGTACGTTCGCCGGTCGTGATGACAGCCAGCGCTCCTTTATTCCTCGCGCCGGGTGACAGCTCGCGTGTTGCCATTGAAATAGACAATGTCGATGGCGCTGCCGGTCGATATCAGCTTGATGTTTCAGTATCCGAAGGACTTTCTCTGAGTGACGGGAATGCCCGACAAGTCCGGGAATTGGAAATCGAAAAGGGCAAGAAAGTCTTGTCCCTGGTTCCGGTGAAGGCAGGAAGCAGCCCGATTCCAGGCGAAGTCATTGCGTCCGTAACCGGCCCTGAAGGCGAAGTCTACGTGAAGCGGTTTGGCCTGGAGATCAGGAACACACAGCCCGATGTGGTTCGTCGTTCTTCCTTCCAGCTGGCCTCCGGCGACAGCCTTACCCTTTCAGCCGATGCGTTTGACGGACTGCGGGCCGAGACGGTGAATGTCACGCTGACAGCAGGTGGTGCGGCAAATATCGACGTTGCTGGATTGCTGTCTGCGTTGGATCGCTATCCTTACGGCTGCACCGAGCAAACCACGAGCCGCGCCCTGCCGCTTCTTTACTTGAGTGATGTTGCCGAGGCGGCAGGTTTGGGAACAGACGATGCCATTCGCGAAAGGGTCGTCAAGGCAATAGCCGCGGTTCTGGCCAATCAGTCTTCATCTGGCGATTTCGGGCTCTGGAACAGTTACGGCGACGGCGATACCTGGCTTGACGCCTATGTCACGGATTTTCTGACCCGCGCCCGAGAGAAGGGCTACAGGGTTCCCGACCTCGCATTCACGACCGCGCTGGACAATCTGGAAAACAGGCTTGCCTATGCTTCGGACTTCCAGGACGGCGGGGAAGGGGTGGCCTATGGCCTCTATGTGCTTGCCCGAAATGGTCGGGCGTCCATGGGAGACCTGCGTTACTACTTTGACGCCAAGCTTCAAAGCTTTGCAACGCCATTGGCAAAGGCTCAGATCGCAGCCGGGCTCGCCCTTTATGGAGAGCAGGAACGCGCGGCGACTGGGTTCAGGGCAGCGTTGACGGCCCTTCCTCAAGAAAAAACAAAGACCTACCGTGATGACTTTGGTTCCGTGCTGCGTGACAGTGCGGGAGTAGCCGATTATGTCGTTTCCACATCAATGGGTGACAAGCTGAAGAATGAAGCGGTTGACCTGCTGAAATCAGCACAAAACAAGACCACCAACCGGTCTACCCAGGATATGGCGTGGCTTCTTCTGGCCGCACAGGCGCTGAATGAGACCGCTGAAGAAGCGAATATCTCCGTTGACGGGGTTGAGACTCCCGGCAGATTGGCCTGGTCACTGAAGGGTGGAGAAATCGCGGCAGCTGCCACCGATGTCAAAAACAACGGATCCGGAGCGACTGACCTTCTCGTCTCTGTCTCCGGACAACCAATCCGCCCTGAACCAGCCGGTGGCAAGGATTATTCCATCGAGCGCACGGTCTATGACCTGGATGGCAATCCCGTTGACCCGTCGGCAGTTCCGGTGAACACCCGGCTGGCGGTCGTGGTCACGGTTCGCGCGTTGACCGACCGGCCCGGTCGCCTGATGGTCGTTGATCGTTTGCCGGCCGGACTGGTGATTGACAATCCGCGACTTGTGCGGTCCGGGGACCTTGGTGGACTTTCGTTCCTGTCTATTGTCGATCAGCCTGAACATTCCGCGTTCTACTCGGACAGGTTTGAAGTTGCGGTCGATCAAACACGTCAAGGCGGTCAGCAATTGACCTTTGCCTATCTGGCTCGTGCCGCCACTCCTGGGGAATTCACCCACCCACCTGCGTCCGTTGAGGATATGTATCGCCCGGACAGACGCGCGATCACCGATACCAGCCGGTTCGTTGTGCTGGGAGCGACGAGATAGGGCCCAAGGGTCATGACCATGAGACCGCAAAAGGGGCGCCGAATGATACGGTGGTGGACTTCTGCTGCTGTCGCTGGAGTTTTGCTTTTGTCCCTTTGGGGGGCAGTCAAGGTTCACAGTGATTTCAAGTCACTGCCTTCTCCGCCCCAGATTGCCGACTTGTCCTTGTCCACGGTGGTTCTGGACAGGAACGACGAGCTGCTTCGCGCCTTTGCAAGTCAGGACGACAAGTGGCGTCTTCCGGTCGAGCTGAAATCCGTTGACCCGCTTTACCTGAAAATGTTGCTGGCCTTTGAGGACAAGCGCTTTTTTGAACACAACGGGATTGATGTTCGTGCGCTGCTTCGTTCGGTCTTGCAAAGCATCAGGCACGGACGGCTGGTATCGGGGGGCTCGACCTTGACCATGCAGGTTGCGCGCCTACTCGATGAAACCCCAACCAAAACCCTCAGCCGGAAATACGAGCAATTTCTGAAAGCCGCTCAATTGGAAACGGTCTATTCGAAGGAAGAAATTCTTCAAATTTATGCACTGAGGGCGCCATTTGGCGGCAACATAGAAGGAATTCGTGCCGCAAGTCTGACTTGGTTCGGCAAGGAACCGACCAGACTAACCCCGGCGGAGACGGCGTTGCTGGTTGCGCTGCCCCAGAGCCCGGAGACCAGGCGCCCTGACAGATATTCGGACAATGCCGTCCGGGCGCGCAACAGAGTTCTTGATAGAGCCGTTGCCGCCGGTGTCCTGTCAAAGGAAGAGGCAGCTTCAGCCGCCGCCGAACCTGTTCGAACGAAGCGTTACGCAATGCCCCTTTATGCCGCGCACGAGAGCAGGCACGCACGCTTTGGTTCTCCAGAGAGGAATGTGCATCGCCTCACAATCGATCGGAAGCTTCAGGTCGCACTCGAGAAAATGGCGCGTCAGAAAATTGGGACCTATCCAGCTCCGGTTTCAATGGCGATCATGGTTGCCGATCATCAAAGAGGAAATGTGCTTGTCAGCATTGGGGCTCCCGATCTTCTGGATACCAGCAGGGTAGGGCATGTCGATATGACCCGTGCCATTCGCTCTCCCGGTTCAACGTTGAAGCCTTTTATCTACGGACTGGCGTTTGAAGAGGGCGTTGGAGTTCCCGAAAGTCTGATTGTCGACCAGCCAACCAATATCGGGGGATACCAACCGACAAATTTCGACCAGGCATATCAAGGCACGGTGACGTTGCGCGAAGCCTTGCAGCTTTCCCTGAATACACCCGCTGTCCAGCTGCTTGAGGCCGTCGGGCCCGCCAGATTGATTTCGCGGCTGAAACGGGCAGGAATTCGACCTGAGATGATGGGAGGGACAAAGCCTGGCCTTGCTATTGGACTCGGGGGTGTGGGACTTTCCCTCAAAGACCTGACCCAGGCATATGCTGCGTTGGCCCGTGGCGGGAAGCCGGTGTCTTTAAGTGTTTGCCGGAAAGCTTGCGGATCGGTGGAACCGATGCCCAAATCCGGGAGCGTTCTTTCTGGAAAGGCAGCCTGGCTCGTTGGCGACATCTTGTCGGAACTGCCGCAGTACCAGGCCGAGATGAAAACGAGGCTAGCTTATAAAACCGGCACCGCCTACGGCTATCGGGATGCCTGGGCCGTCGGATACGACGGTCGATATGTCGTCGCAGTCTGGTTAGGCCGACCCGATGGTTCTCCCGTTCCCGGCGAAACCGGGTCGAGTGCGGCCGTGCCCGTGTTGCTCGATGTGTTTCAAAAACTGGGGCCGTCGCGTGTTCCCTTGCCGAAGGCTTCCGAGAGCTTGATGCTTCAATCGAATGCCGCCGTGCCCGCGGCGTTACAATTCGCGCGGATTCAGGGGCGGCCCAGTGCGCTTACTGTGGCCAGCAATCTTCGGATAACGTTTCCACCTGATGGTGCAGAATTGGACCTTGGTCTGAGCAGGCCACAAGATTCGGAAAACGCGTCATTACCCCTGATTGTAAAAGTCAGCGGTGGCAAGCGGCCATATGCCTTTCTTGTCAATGGCACTCCGCTACATGCGTCCGGTTTTGAGACGCAGCTTGCCTGGAAACCGGAAAGCCCCGGATTCGCAAATATCACTGTTCTGGACGCTAGAGGGCAGTCTGCCCGCCTCACGGTTCAGCTTCGGTAACAGTCTGTCAAACAGCTCACGTGATTCCGTTTTCGATCGTACTGGACAGCGCCAGAGATCGATTGCCGATTCGAAATCCCGTGGTGTCCGGGAGGAATTTCGACCAACAGGATCGAGACCAGAACTCAATCTTGTCAATGGCGTCAGATTGGTCAGTTTCAGAAGAAGGTTTTCCGCACTGCAGAATATATGTTGTTTCATCTAATATTGGTCGGAAAAGTTGTGTATTTATTTGAGTAAACTCTAAAATTTTACCTGTGAGTCAAAAAATAGTTTTTGGGAAAAGTTGATATATTTTAGAAAAAGTGAAATCAACCTAAAAGAGCGCGAAATTTATTCATTTACGGTTGTGGCATGACGCAGCGTTTAGTTGAAATTTGACGCAAAACTAACGCTACGTAAGAAATAAAATTGAGATAAATCAAATTGTTGCAGGAATAACACACTGGTTTTGAACTGCACTTTCTGGTGGTGAAACGGGGTTGTGGTCACGAAGCGATTCTGATTTTTACAACCTGCGACTAGCGAGTGATCGCTGACGAAATGTTCTTCGAGAGGGCTCTTGGAACATCTCATTGACAATCGCGGGGACGGAGCCGCACGGGCATTTGGCACGTGTTTCAGGTTCCAACAGAAATTGACTTTTGGAGGTCAGATATGAAACTCAAGAGCTTGATGCTCGGCGCTGCAGCAGTTGCTACAGCCACCACCGCCCAGGCAGCCGACCTTCCGGTTGCTCCGGAGCCGGTCGACTACGTTCGTGTATGTGACGCTTACGGCGCACGCTTCTACTACATCCCGGGCACCGAAACCTGCCTGCGCGTAGGTGGTCGTGTTCGTACCCAGGTTGTTGTCAACAACGTTCTGGACGACGGCAACTGGGGCGACCGTGACTCCGATGGTTACTCCTGGCTGGCACGTGGTTACCTGTACCTCGACGCTCGCACGGCTACCGAATTCGGTACCCTGCGCTCCTACGTCTCCATGTACGGTTCTTCCACGAACGGCGACAACTCTTCCTTCAACCTCGACAACGCCTACATCCAGTGGGGCGGTTTGACCGCTGGTCGTCTTGGTTCGAACTTCGACATCTTCACCGGTCAGACCTTCATGGGTGTTGTCACTCGTAACTGGTCCGACACCACTCTGAACCAGATTGCTTACACCGCTGCATTCGGCAACGGCCTGTCCGCAACCATCGCTCTGGAAGATCGCTCTTCACGCGAATCTACCTCTGATGTTTATGGCGGCACTCGTGCTCCGGACCTCGTTGCAGCTCTCGGCATCTCCCAGGGGTGGGGTTCTGCTCAGATCTCCGGTGCTCTGCACCAAGTTTACCCGAATGTTGCTAACAACAATCCGACGGGTGGAGAAGATGAACTCGGTTGGGCAATCGGCGCTGGCGTTGAATTCAACCTGCCGTTCGCCAACTCCGGTTCCAACATCTTCTTCCAGGGCTTCTACGCCGATGGCGCGATGTCTTACATCGGTGCGTCCGGAGTTGAAATCAACGGAGTTGAGTTTAGCGTTTACGACTACAATTTGGCTTCCGGCAACCTGCAGTCTGGTTACTCCCTGTCCGCAGGTGCTTACATCCAGGCGACTTCCACCATCGGTCTAGCTCTCGACGGTTCCTATCTTAACGTAGATGCTGACGGTACTGATATTGATCGTTACGCAATCGACGGTTCTGTACAGTGGGAGCCGGTCTCCGGTTTCGTCATGGGTGCTGACATGGGCTATGCTAACACCGACGTTGAAGGCCTTGGTGACCTCGACGAACTTCTCTTCGGTGTTCGTCTGCAGCGCACTTTCTAATCATCTGATTAGAACCTGACTGTGAAACTCTGAACTCCAGTCAGTCATGCGGCCCGGCAGGCTCCAATCTGCCGGGCCGTCCCTTTGCCGGAGCGCCGGTTCCAATCCACTGCGACTTTGAAGACGCCGTAGGTATGGAATGGCTAAGCCAGGGCAAGGAAACGGTTTACTCTGATCAGATAGAGCGTGCAGCGAAAGTCTTTCGATGGCCGCGAGCTGCGAAGTCTTACTCTGATCCGGAACTTGCAACTATCTGCCTGTCGGCCAATTGAGTGCCCTGTGTCCTGTGAGCTTTGCTCTGATTGCGCTCAAAACGAATCTTTATGCCGGCAATTTGCAAGTTTCAGAGTTGTTGCGGCAGAATTCGCAATGACCGCGTGTAGTTCTCTCAAATTTTGCACATGGCCGATGAAATCAATTGTGCCCTAACGGAAGTTAATCGCTTTCGTTGTGCGAGTTGAAAAGTACTCGAATATTGCGATTGAAATTTTGAAAAATCGATAATTTTTGCGTGTATGCCCTAGTGTTTAATGCACTTCCAGAGGTTTACGGGTGCTGAAACGTAGCGTTTATTGCGGTGCATTGACTAAATGATGCTGTTCTTAAGTTATAATATGAGAGGTATCTAATCTATATTTCATTGAAAAATGTTTTTTGAGTATTGGAAATGTATATCTTCTCTGACCAAGGGTAAGTTTCATATTCTGCATTGCGGTGTGTTGTAGAAAAAACACACAAGACTTCAGTGGTGATCGTTTTGGTCGAATTATGCTTGCTGCTTTCTCGGGTGTTTGGTTTTTAAGTGGCGCGACGGCGAGTAATCGCCAGTAGAAATGATATCGGCAGTGCAACTTCTGAATCGTTTTTCTAGACAATCGCGGGGACGGAGCCGCACGGGCATTTGGCACGTGTTTCAGGTTCCAACAGAAATTGACTTTTGGAGGTCAGATATGAAACTCAAGAGCTTGATGCTCGGCGCTGCAGCAGTTGCTACAGCCACCACCGCCCAGGCAGCCGACCTTCCGGTTGCTCCGGAGCCGGTCGACTACGTTCGTGTATGTGACGCTTACGGCGCACGCTTCTACTACATCCCGGGCACCGAAACCTGCCTGCGCGTAGGTGGCCGTGTTCGTACCCAGGTTGTTGTCAACAACGTTCTGGACGACGGCAACTGGGGCGACCGCGATGCCGATGGTTACTCCTGGCTGGCTCGTGGTTACCTGTACCTCGACGCTCGTACAGCAACCGAATTTGGTACTCTGCGCGCTTACGTCTCCATGTACGGTTCTTCCACGAACGGCGACAACTCTTCCTTCAACCTTGACAACGCCTACATTCAGTGGGGCGGTTTGACCGCTGGTCGTCTTGGTTCGAACTTCGACATCTTCACCGGTCAGGCATTCATGGGTGTTGTCACTCGTGACTGGTCCGATTCAACTCTGAACCAGATTGCTTACACCGCTGCATTCGGCAACGGCCTGTCCGCAACCGTCGCTCTGGAAGATCGTTCTTCCCGTGAATCTGGCGCTTACGGCGGCACACGTGCTCCGGACGTCGTTGCAGCTCTCGGCATTTCTCAGGGTTGGGGATCCGCACAGCTGTCCGGTGCTCTGCATCAGGTATACCCGGATGTTGCAAACAACCGTGCAACTGCTGGTGAAGACAACCTCGGCTGGGCAGTCGGCGGTGGTGTCGTCTTCAACCTGCCGCTTGCGAACTCCGGTTCCAACATCTTCTTCCAGGGCTTCTATGCTGACGGCGCTCTGTCCTACATCGGTAACGCTGCTGGCGTTAGCGACTACGACGGAACTGGCGGTACCAACTCCGGTTACTCCCTGTCCGCTGGTGCCTACATCCAGGCGACTTCCACTGTCGGTCTGGCTCTCGATGGTTCTTATGCAAGCATCGACAACGCTGGCACTGACGTGAACCGTTATGCAATCGACGGTTCCGTACAGTGGGAGCCGGTCTCCGGCTTCGCAATCGGTGCTGACATGGGTTACTCCAACACCGACAACGGTTCCACCGACACTGACGAACTCCTCTTCGGTGTTCGTATGCAGCGCACTTTCTAATCATCTGATTAGAACCTGACTGTATTTATCTGAACTTCAGTCAGTCTTAACGGCCCGGCAGGCTCCAATCTGCCGGGCCGTCCCCGTTTCTGATTCTCGGAAACGAGATCGAATTGTGAGGGGAAGTTTCGCGTTCGTGCTTGTGAATAGCGCACTCAATTTGCCGAATTCGGCTTGAAAATCCTAACGAAATCTAAATTTCTGACCCGATTTTGTGACATTCGCGCAACACCGGATTTTGAAAACGGCCCTTACGGCAGTGGATGGGCGCATTCTGTGTTGAACCGGGAAATCGGATGCGTATGGTCATCTTGCGAGCGGCTTCGGGCCGCACTGGTTTGCATGCCTCGGACGTCCAACCTTCGATCGGAAGCAAACACAGAATTACTTCGCGGGGACAATGGTGCTTCTGTTTTAGTACCAATTGATATGACTGATTGGAGGTCAGATATGAAACTCAAGAGCTTGATGCTCGGCGCTGCAGCAGTTGCTACAGCCACCACCGCCCAGGCAGCCGACCTTCCGGTTGCTCCGGAGCCGGTCGACTACGTTCGTGTTTGTGACGCATATGGCGCACGCTTCTACTACATCCCGGGCACCGAAACCTGCCTGCGTGTAGGTGGTCGTGTTCGTACTCAGGTTGTCGTCAACAACGTTCTCGACAACAACACCAGCCCATGGCGTAACCGTGACGACGACGGATATGACTGGCTGGCACGTGGTTACCTGTACCTCGACGCTCGCACGGCTACCGAATTCGGTACCCTTCGCGCATATGTTGCGATGTACGGTTCTTCAACGAACGGTGACAACTCTTCCTTCAACCTCGACAACGCCTACATTCAGTGGGGCGGTTTGACCGCTGGTCGTCTTGGTTCGAACTTCGACATCTTCACCGGTCAGACCTTTATGGGTGTTGTCTCCCGTGACTGGTCCGATACCACTCTGAACCAGATTGCTTACACCGCTGCATTCGGCAACGGCCTGTCCGCAACCATCGCTCTGGAAGATCGTTCTTCCCGTGAAGTTGGTACTTACGGCGGCACACGTGCTCCGGACGTCGTTGCAGCTCTCGGCATTTCTCAGGGTTGGGGTTCCGCACAGCTGTCCGGTGCTCTGCACCAAGTCTATCCGGATGTTGCAAACAACAATCCGACTTCCGGCGAAGACAATCTAGGTTGGGCAATCGGCGGTGGTGCTGTCTTCAACTTGCCGTTTGCGAACTCCGGTTCCAACATTTTCTTCCAGGGCTTCTATGCTGACGGCGCTCTGTCCTACATCGGCGCAGGCAGCACAGAAGGAGGCATCTCTGTCTCCGATTACGGCCCAGGCACCGACGACACTTCTTCCGGTTACTCCCTGTCTGCTGGTGCATACTTCCAGGCAACGTCCACGATCGGTCTCGCACTTGACGGTTCCTACATGGACGTTGACCAGGGTGGTACAAACGTAGACTTCAACCGTTGGGCAATCGACGGTTCGGTACAGTGGGAACCGGTCTCCGGTTTTGTCATGGGTGCTGACGTTGGTTACGCTAACGTTTCCCCTGATGGTTTCGCAGACCGCGACGAACTTCTCTTCGGTGTTCGTATGCAGCGCACTTTCTAATCATTCCTCAACAGAGGCATGACGGAAAACCCGGCGGAAACGCCGGGTTTTTTTTTATGCAGAGAATTCAATGTCGTCAGACAGGCCGAAGAGGTTGTGACATTGGTTAGCTCACTGCCTCAGCCAGGCACCTCCGGCTAAAAGGTGGCAACTTCAATTTTCTTCAGGAATCTTGCAATGGCTTCGTGGGTTTCCGGTTCCCACAAAACCGGGGCGTGACCTTGCCCTGCAATGGTTTTCAGGCTTGCATTCGGGTGGGTGTTCACCATGCGCTGGCATGTTTCCGGGCTGAGCAAGTCTGATTGTTCGCCGTGAATTATCAGAACCGGCCGGTCTTCGACGCGATCATATAAGTGCCAAAGGTCGGGTAGGGGAGTGGCGTCATCAAGGCTCGCCAGCTGATGTGCCAATGCAGGGTCATAATCCATGACGAACATTCCCTCGCGCTCCGAGGCAAGTTGGCCAGCAAGTTTCATCCAATGATTATGCTTAAAGGCTGGAAACTGATGTCCGAGCGTTCGTTCAAGGTTAGCCGAGACATCTTCCAGGGACTTGTTGGACATGGACCGTCCGAGTGTCGCGGCAATCCGGTGGATTGCCCGCATCTCAATATGGGGTCCGACATCATTGAAAATGACTGCAGCCATACGTTCTGCAGAATATTTACTTGCCATGATCAAGGCATGCAGGCCTCCTCGTGAGGTCCCGAGAAGGGCAAAGCGTTCGAGATCAAGTTGCTCGATGGCCGTATCGATGTCTTTTTCCTCTATCGGAAGGGCATAGTTCCGCCAATCCGGATCCCAGTCGCTTTCTCCTCGCCCGCGATAATCAAGGGCGATGACTTTGTGTCCACGTGTTTGAAGATATCTCGCGATGTCATTGAAATCACGGGTATTTCTTGAGAGTCCCGGTAAGCAGAGTACAGGGATTGGTCTTGAGTTCCCTTCCGGGACTGCAACCTTCGGAGGCCAAATTCTGCCTGCGAGTGTCAGTCCGTCAGGGCTTTTCCAATTGAACTTGAAATCTTCAGGTAAATTACTGGCTTCAGAACCGGTCAGCGCTTCTTGCGGCGCAGGTGGCATCACTAGCTCCTTTTTGCTTCCATCCAAAAGACGTCTTTCCAAAGAATAGTTATGCCGGTTGCCTTCTTCCAGTCATAAAGCGGGCCGAGCAGAAGTCCTGTTGAGGCGAGTGTCGCCAAAAGAGCGCAATCGGCACAAGAAAAGTCACAAAGAAAGGGCTGAATGGCGTTGGAACCATTGCTCCTTTTCCGGCAGATGAGTATGTTGCGCCACCAGCAAAACCGCTAACGCTCCAACACTCAAACCCACAAGATTGATCCAAGAGGAAACCGAGATGTTCAAAGGCTCCATTCCAGCGCTGATTACACCGTTTAAGGACGGGGCGCTCGATGAGAAACGGTTTCAGGACTTTGTGGAATGGCAAATTGCAGAAGGTTCAAGCGGGTTGGTGCCGGTCGGCACCACCGGTGAGAGCCCGACACTGAGCCATGATGAGCACAAGCGTGTCATCGAGCTTTGCGTGGAAGCTGCTGCCGGCCGTGTTCCGGTAATTGCCGGAGCCGGCTCCAACAACACAGTAGAAGCAATTGACTTTGCCCAGCACGCGGAAAAGGCAGGCGCTGATGCGTTGCTTGTTGTCACTCCCTATTACAACAAGCCGAACCAGCCTGGATTGAAGGCCCACTTCAAGGCGGTCAACGACGCGGTCGGATTGCCGGTCTTCATCTACAATATTCCGGGCCGGTCGATTATCGACATGACGCCGGAAACCATGGCTGACCTGTTTCAGTCCTGCGAAAACATCAAGGGTGTAAAGGATGCAACGGCCGACATGGCGAAGGTGAGCCGTCAGCGTCATTTGTGCGGTCCGGACTTCATCCAGCTGTCAGGTGAAGACATTTCCGCGCTGGCATTCAACGCACATGGTGGTGTTGGGTGCATTTCCGTGACGGCAAACGTTGCGCCGCGCTTGTGTGCGGAATTCCAGGCTGCCACGCTTTCTGGAGATTTTGCGAAGGCATTGGAATATCAGGACCGTCTGGCACCGCTTCATCGCGCACTGTTCCTGGAACCTAGCCCGACCGGCGCCAAGTATGCCCTTTCGCTGCTTGGCAAGATCGAGGAAGAACTTCGTTTGCCGCTCGTCCCGATTTCAGAGGACACCCAGGCAGAAATCCGCGATGCCATGACCCATGCCGGGTTGCTCAACTAAGCCGAGAGAAGAAAATGGCACCGAAAAAAGGGGGCGTTCCGGGCCGGACGATCATTTCAGACAACCGGAAAGCCCGCTTCAATTTTGAGATTGAAGACACGCTGGAAGCAGGGATCGAGCTGAAAGGCACGGAAGTTAAATCCCTGCGAAATGGCAAGGCGAATATTGGCGAGTCCTACGCTGCTGAATATGGCGGGGAGATCTGGATCTACAATGTGTATATTCCGGAATATCTACAAGCCAACCGCTTCAATCATGAGCCTCGCCGGCCCAGGAAGCTTCTTCTGCACAAGCGCGAAATCGGCAAACTGGCCGGAGCGGTCCAGAAGGAGGGCAAGACAATTGTCCCGCTCAAGCTCTATTTCAATGAACAGGGCAGGGCCAAACTCGAGATTGCGTTGGCACGTGGTAAGAAGCTGCATGACAAGCGTGAAACTGAGAAGAAGCGCGACTGGCAGCGCGAAAAGTCGCGCCTGATGAAGAATTTAGGCTAGTTTTTGCTTTCCTATTGCCGATCAAGACTGCAGTTTGTGCGCTACCTGTTGAAAGGTTGCGTATAAGCTGTGAATTAGCTGTGTGTGAACTGCTTTGGAAATCAACTGGGAAACCAGTGGAGCACTTGTGGTTTTCCGCCGAGCACAATTAGCTGGGAAAGCAATTTTCCTAAGCCGTCAATCTATTCAAGACGAGCCGTTTGGTATCCGGAATTGGGATCGGTCGGCGAGATGTTCTATCCACGTAGACGTGTACAAAACGGCCATGCGCTGCAGTCTCGCTGCTTTCGCCGGCAAACAAACCGACGCGGAAGACAACAGAGCTCGTACCAAGTTTTTCTATTTTGAGGCCTGCGGAAACAATGGAGGGAAACTTCAACTCCGCAAAGTAATGGCATCCGGTTTCCACGACGAGAAAGATCTCGGAACTCTTCACCGGATCAAGAAGACCCTGTGCAACATACCAGCCATTCACCGCTGTATCGAAGAAACTCAGGTACTGGACGTTATTCACATGTCCGTAGATATCCACATCCATCCACCGGGTGGGGATATCCTGGAAGGCTTTAAAGTCGGTTCGCTGAAGCGGAATGGGCCGTTCGGACTGTGAAAAACTGGTTGAACTCATAGAGCGGCTCTGTAGATTTCATAAACGTCTTTCTCACTCAGATCTCGAGGATTGTTTATCAGAAGCCGTGTTTGCTTCATGGCGTCGCTTGCCAATTTGGGGAGATCTGCTTCGCTGATGCCAAGGTCCCTTAGACGTGTCTGAAGACCGAGTTTTTCAGACAACTCCGCCAGCCGCCGGGCAAACGTTTCCGCTCGCACTTGTGTGTCGGAAATACCGACGAGATCCGGGAACACCGCGGGAGCAATCTCGGCGTAAGTATCTGCAGCTACAGCGTTATTGAATTCAAGAACGTGCGGGAGAACCAGTGCATTGGACAGTCCATGGGGAACATGAAAAGAACCGCCGATGGGATAGGCAAGCGCGTGAACGGCTGCCACGGGCGAGTTGGCAAAAGCCATCCCTGCCAGCATTGAACCGAGCAACATCGCTCCCCGGGCTTCTTCGTTTCGCGGTGAAAAGACAGCGGTTTCGATGTTTGCTCCAAGCAGACGAAGAGCCTCGACAGCAAGCGTTCTGGAGACCGGATTGTTGTTTGCAGATTTTGATGCGTAAGCCTCGATAGCATGGACCATTGCGTCAATGCCCGTGGCTGCTGTGACGTGAGCTGGAAGACCAAGCGTCAGCAACGGATCGAGTATGGCAAGATCCGGCAACAGGAGCGGTGAAACAACACCTCGTTTTTCCTCTTCATCAACCGTGATGATGGAGATCGGTGTGACCTCGGAACCGGTGCCTGCGGTTGTCGGGATCAGGACAAGCGGCAACCTTGGGCCAAGAGCGTTGTTGATCCCCCAGGCGCCATCCAGATTTTCACCGCTGCACGCTACGAGTGCCACCAGCTTGGCCACGTCCAGCGACGATCCCCCGCCAATGCCTATGATGGAAGAAGCGTTGTGGGCGACTGCCTGCTGGATAGCGCGGTCCACCAACTCTCGTGGCGGATCTGCGACAACGTCGGAATACCGTCCGATCGAGTACCCCGCATCGCTGAGCGCTTTCTCGCATGGTTGTTGAAGTCCGAGGGAGACAATTCCTGGATCTGTTACCAAGAATGGACGGGGCCCAAGGCAGAACGCGGCATGGTCATCTATCTTTGACGCAGAGCCTGCCTCAAAGACAATGCGTTGGCTTGTATTGAAAGAAAACGCCCCGATCATTTGGCTCCCCATCCTGTTCAAAGTCCCACAGTGCACACTTGCAAGCGTTCCGTCGAGGGGAGAACCAGACCATTTTTGAAAGAGTTATCCGTTACGGGTGCATTCGTGCGCCCTTGGTGATTTTGTCGGCGACTTTCTTGTCGGCATGCAAGGCCAGGCCAACGACATTCGCCTCTACAGGGGCGAACCTGCCGAATACCTCTCGGTTTGCATGGTCGTGGCCGGTTTCGAACATTTCCTCGATATAGAGACTTGTCTGCACGTCTCTTTCGAGCGACCTGGTATGGATTTTCCGAAGCGTTTGCGCATTGCAGCCAAGTACGATGATCGGTTGCACGCTCATGGAATGATAGACATTGTTGTCTGCGTCGCGATAATTGTCGCCGATGATTTCGGGCTTTGCTGCGGCAACACCGGTTGCCAGAAATGCAGTGACATTCAACTTTTGCCACACTGCAAGGTCCTCGCGCACAACGATAACGAACTTGGTTTCGAACATGACCGGAAACTCCATTCAGGGAATTCAAGAAACGAAAGTCAGAAAGACACTAGATCTCTCGGGTGACCCCGGTCTTGAACGTTTGTGCGGGGCAAATCACGATGCCATTCGAGTGGCGCCGGCAGAAGATGGAATCGAGCGGATTGAAGCCAGGTTCCAAGGCAACGGATTTGATCTTCACAGGCATGACACCTATGCGATCGGACTAACCATCAGCGGCGTACAAGCTTTCAACTATCGCGGCGAAGCGCGTGCATCGATGCCCGGGCAGTTGATCGTGATTCACCCCGACGAGCTTCATGACGGTGGAGCAGGAACCGAAGTCGGTCTGAAATATCGAATGATCTACATACCGCCGGAATACGTCGCACAAGCGCTTCTTCAATCGAATGGCCAGTGCCTGCCTTTTGTCGATGCGCCCGTGTTGTCTGATCCACGCTTCCGGGTAAGCCTGTCAGAGGCGCTTGAAGATATCGATCAACCCATCGGAGAATTGAAGCGTTGCAGTCTCCTGGCCGAACTTGCAACCTGTCTGAGCCGACATTCAGGGGATCGAATGTCGAGGGGCACAGCCTTGAACTGGCCGGTGCTTAAGCTTTGCAGTGACTATCTCAGAGAATGCAGCGACGAACAGATTAAGATAAGCGAGCTTGAAGGTTTGGCCGATTTGGATCGCTTCACACTGTCACGGCAGTTCAAGAAGGCCTTTGGAACCAGTCCGCATCGTTACCTTATCATGCGCAGGCTTGAAGGTGTGAAGCGTCTTCTGGCGAAGGGAACGTCGCTTGTTGATGCGGCCGCTGAAAGCGGATTTGCAGATCAAAGCCACATGCACAGGCATTTCAAGCGGGCGTTCGGCATGACGCCCGGTCACTGGCAGCGTCTGAGCGCTGCCAGGACAGAGCGAGTCCCGAACTAAAGCTTGTTTGTGCCGAACTTGTTCGAGCGCGGGAAACCGGTCGGCGGCAGACGTCCGGCCTGTCCGCGTTCACCGCGCCAATCAGCGAGTTCTTCCAGGGAGCGGGTGAAACTGCGGCCGGAACTATTGGTCCAGGTCAGGCCTTCGTCTCCCTTGAAGACGCGAATGTCGGAAATGTTGCCATCTCGGTAACGTTGCAGACGAACACCGCGTCCGCGTCCCATTTGCGGGATTTGAACGAGCGGGAAGACAAGCAGTTTCCGGTTTTCGCCGATAATGGCGACATGGTCACCGGTGGCTTCAACACAGATCGTTGCCTCTGCCGGGGTGGTCAGGTTGAGAACCTGTTTGCCCTTGCGCGTGTTGGCAATGACATCGTCCTCGTTGACAACAAATCCACGGGCCTCATTGCTTGAAAGAAGCAGAGAGCGACCGGGCTTGTAAACGAAGGCGTTGACCACGTCCTGTGCTTCGTCCATTTCCACCATGAGGCGGATCGGCTCTCCGTGACCGCGTCCGCCGGGGAGGCGGTCCGCGCCAAGGGTGAAGAATTTGCCGCCCGTGGAGAAGATGAGGATCTTGTCTGTCGTTTCGGCATGGAACGACAGTTTGAGTTGGTCCCCCTGCTTGAAGGACAGGTTCGTGAGATCCGACTGGTGTCCCTTTAGAGCCCTGATCCAGCCCTTTTCAGAGATAATGACGGTGATCGGCTCTTTCTCGATCATCGCCTGCTGGATATCAACCAGATCGGCTTCCGGAGCTTCAGACTTGTCCGTGCGCCTCTTGCCGATTTCCGTCTCAGGCCCGTAGACCTTTGCGATCTCACCGATTTCCTTGGAAATCTTGGTCCACTGACGAGCGTCGGAGCCGAGCAGTTTTGTCAGATCGTCTTTTTCTTCTGTGAGCTTCGTGTGTTCCTTGCGGATTTCAAACTCTTCAAGCTTGCGCAAAGACCGCAAGCGCATGTTGAGAATGGCTTCCGCCTGAACGTCCGTCAGCTCGAATGTCCGGATCAGTTCGGCCTTGGCATCATCTTCTTCGCGAATGATGCGGATCACTTCATCGAGGTTCAGGTAGGCAACCAGGTAGCCTTCCAGAACTTCGAGCCGGTGATTGATCTGACCCAGCCGGTACTCGGATCTGCGGATCAGGACTTCCTTCCGATGATCCAGCCATTCGCGCAGGACCTGCTTCACGCCCATGACCATGGGCACCTTGCCCATGGAAAGCACGTTCATGTTCAAGGAGAACCGGTTTTCCAGGTCCGTCAGCTTGAACAGGGACTCCATCAAAAGTTTGGCGTCCACGTTGCGTGAACGAGGCACGAGAACGATGCGGATGTCTTCCGCAGACTCATCGCGAACATCGTCGAGCAGAGGCAGTTTACGGGCGGTCAGCAGTTCGGCAATTTTTTCGATCAGGCGCGATTTTTGCACCTGATAGGGGATCTCGGTGACGACAATGGCCCATTGCCCACGCCCCAGGTCCTCAACCTCCCAGCGTGCACGAACGCGAAAACTTCCGCGCCCGGTCGCATAGGCTTCGCGAATGGAGCCCTGATCGGAAACCAGCAGACCACCGGTTGGGAAATCCGGTCCCTTGATGAACTCCAGAAGTTCGTCGACTTCGGCCTTCGGGTTCTTGATCAGATGCTGGCAGGCGAGGCAGAGCTCGTGGGCATTATGCGGTGGAATGGACGTTGCCATGCCAACAGCAATACCGGAAGAACCATTGCCGAGAAGGTTGGGAAAGCCGCCGGGAAGAACAATCGGTTCCTTGTCTTCACCGTCATAAGTTTCGCGAAAATCGACGGCGTTCTCGTCAAGACCGTCCAGCAGACGCTTGGCCGTGTCGGTCATGCGCGCTTCAGTGTAACGCATGGCCGCCGCGTTATCTCCGTCGACGTTGCCGAAGTTGCCCTGACCGTCGATCAGCGGATAGCGCTGCGCAAAGTCCTGAGCGAGGCGGACAAGAGCGTCGTAAACCGCCTGATCACCATGCGGGTGATACTTACCGATTACGTCACCGACCACACGAGCGCATTTCTTGAAGCCCGCACCCGGATCAAGTTTCAACAGGCGCATCGCATAAAGAAGCCGCCTGTGAACGGGTTTCAGGCCATCGCGAACATCGGGCAGGGCCCGGTGCATGATGGTTGACAAGGCGTAAGCCAGATAACGCTCTTCAAGAGCATCCTTGAGGTTGATACCCTCAATGCCGCTTGGCGGCGGTGTCACTTCTTTTCCCATAAGTGCTTGCTAGCCGGTTCCGGAATTCAGTGCAATTCGCTTCTGCTGAGTTGGGGCAAAAATGGCGGATTTTCAACGGATTTCGATGCTGTTTCGTCATCGCTGGCTGAGAACATGGAAAGACTTGTTCAGCCGTGTCTCAAGCAACGAAAACAAGGCACGGTCAGAACAGGCGGAAAACACAGTCGCAGCTACGCGTATGGCGGGCAAAAAACATGGCTTCTATTGTCAGGGTGCCCGTAACGTGCCAATCGAATACCACTTGGATCTGATGCGGGAATAAGAATTCCAAAATGAAGTTGTTTTCCATTGGGCTACCCTTCTTGTTGCTTTTGGTGACGTCGACCTTTGATACAGGCCACGACTACCTGGACACCTATGCAAGCAGGCTGAAAGCCTACAGTGTTCCTTCAGGAAGCATGAAGCCGACACTGATGATCGAAGACCGCTTTTATGCGCATGAAGCCATTGCGGATCCACTTGCCGGTTTGGTCGACTACTTCTATCCGGATCAAAAGCGACTGCTTCGCATTGAGCGCGGCGATGTCCTGGTTTTTAAGCTTCCGAGCGACAATTCGGTCGACTATGTAAAACGAGTTGTCGGGCTGCCTGGGGACACAATCCAGATGTTTGATGGTGTCTTGCACATCAATGGAGAGCCGACGGAGCGAGAACGCATTGATGACTTTATTGAGCAAGGCTCCTCAACCGGTGCTCGTCGCATTCCCCGTTTTCGGGAGACGTTGCCCAATGGTGTTTCTTACGAAACGTTGGACCTGACATCTCGCGGTTCGCTGGACAACACGCGCGAATACAGTGTGCCGCAGGGGCACTATTTTGTTCTGGGAGATAATCGCGACAATTCCATCGATAGCCGGGTCCTGTCGCGCATCGGGTTTGTTCCTTTGGCAAACATTACGGGTATCGCCACGAAAATTTTCTATTCCGGGGAAACTGGAAGCCTCACCTGGCGAACGTTGAAGCCAGATAGCTAAGCGTTGAACATTCGCGTTCAGAAATTCCAGGGAAACTCGTCGCGATATCGTTTTTCCAGCGCGTTGAGCAGTTGCTCTCGGGTTCCGCTGTCCTTGCCGCCGTGCTCCTGAAGATGACGGCCTAGAAAAAAACTCGTCAGTTCAAAACCCTGCGTGATGTCGAGCCAAGTCAGCTCACTACCCGCCTGCCGCTGGCCTTCAAGCAGGAAGGAGGGGAGAGGCAGCAGTTTGTCGTGATAGGGAAGTCCGGCTTCGCGGCTGACTGCCCGGGCGGACCTCGGTGATACATAGGCCAGCTCATCCTTTGCCCCGGTCGCCGCGCAGGACGTCAGGTCAAGTCCTGTCCCAAGGTCTTGAAGCAATTCAAGTTCGAACCGGATCAAGAGCGCACCAGCAGCATCGGCCTCTTCCAGATGATTGAGCAAGACCGACAGCGCATTGAAGAGGCGTGGATAAGGGTGGCGCTCAGGCAGGAGCCTTAGAAGAAAGGCCAGGTGCTGCAGGCTTGTCAGGCCTATGGCGCTGGTCATCAGATCACCGGCGCGCAGTGTCTGCGGCTCGATCTGAAACTGCCCCAGGTGATCGGACAGTCTCGCTTTCCACCTCAGATCCAGCTCATTGCCGGGTTGAAGGACCGGACGATGGCGCTTGGAGCGACCTCCGCGCACAAGACCGAGATGCCGGCCATGATCGAGCGTCATGGTCTCCAGAATGACATCGTTTTCGCCGTGCTTGCGTGTGGTCAGGACCACACCACGTCCGCTCCATTCCAACTGCTGTTTCCTGCGTTAGTTCTAGCAGGCATATTGGCGGATTCTGTTCGAAAGGCCAATTACTTCGGGAATTCCAGTCCCATCTCACGATAGCGTTCCGGGTCATCTGCCCAATTTTCGCGAACCTTCACGAACAGGAACAGGTGGACAGGTGCCTCAATGATCTCGGAAAGTTCTTCTCGCGCAGCTTTGGAGATTGCCTTGATGGTTTGTCCGCGTTTGCCCAGAACAATGCTCTTCTGACTGTCCCGTTCAACGTAGATCGTCTGTTCGATGCGCGCAGAGCCGTCCTTCTTGGTTTCCCACTGCTCCGTCTCGACGGTTGAAATGTAGGGGAGCTCCTGATGCAGACGCTCAAACAGTTTTTCGCGGGTAATTTCTGCTGCAAGTATGCGCAAGGGAAGATCTGAAGGTTGATCATCCGGATAGAGCCACGGGCCTTCGGGAACCTTGGATGCAAAGTGATCGAGAATGGCCTGTGTCCCGTCCCCGGTCAGCGCCGAGATCATGAATGTCTCTTCGAATTCCAGATATTCGTTGGCCTTTTTGGCAAGCTCCAGAAGCTTTTCCCGCTTTGCAACGTCGGTCTTGTTCAGGATCAGGACCTTTGGAGCTGACTGGCTGGAAAGACGCTTGAGGATATTCTCGACTTCATCGTCAATGCCTTTGCGGGCATCGATCAATAGTGCGATCAAGTCCGCATCACGAGCGCCGCCCCAGGCGGTATCGACCATGGCGCGGTCCAGGCGGCGCTTTGGTTTGAAGATACCAGGCGTATCAATGAAGACCAGCTGCGCCGGCCCATGCATGGCCACCCCGCGAATGATCGAGCGTGTCGTCTGAACCTTGTGGGTCACAATGGAGACCTTGGCGCCCACCAGCTGATTTATCAGCGTCGACTTTCCGGCATTTGGAGCTCCGATCAGCGCGATGAAGCCCGCCTTGGTGTCCTTGGGCATTTCTGCGAGTGGCTCGGGCAGAGGAATATCAAATCGGCCGGTCGGTGCCACAAAGCCTTCGTCTTCTTCCATCGGGCCGTCTGTGTCGTTTTCGTCGCTCAAGTTTTCTTATTCCTTCCAGACGCCTTCCCGGCGCAGCACCGCTTCGGCGGCGTTTTGTTCGGCTATTCTCTTGGAGCCACCTTTGCCTTCTCCGGGTGTCAGGCCCTGAACAATGACCGATACGGTAAAATTCGGGGCATGGTCCGGCCCGTCGCGACCTGTCACCTCATAGCGGGGCGTCGGCAGACTTTTCGATTGCGCCCACTCCTGCAGCGTGGTCTTGGCGTCTCTCAAGGGACCGGTCCACGATAGCATACGTGGTTCCCAAAGGCGCTTGATAAAGGCTTGTGCGGCTTCAAAGCCGCCATCAAGGTAGATCGCAGCGATCAGGGCTTCACAGATATCGGCAAGCAGGGCTGTCTTCTTGCGGCCACCTGTTTGCGCTTCGGCCAGGCCGATACGCATTGCGTCTCCGACGCCGAGTTCCTGGGCGATTTCGGCGCAAGTTTCCCGCTTGACCATGTGGTTGAACCGGCGCGCGAGTTCCCCCTCATCGGCTTTCGGAAAGTGTGTGTGGAGCATCGAGGCGATCGCCAGTCCGAGGACGCGGTCTCCAAGAAACTCCAGTCGCTGATAGCTGCCTGCGACAGTCTCGGAAGGAGCCAGGGCGCTTGCATGGGTCAGCGCAACCCGTAACAGCTCCAGATCCTTGAAGTCATATTGAAGGGCCGATTTCAGAGCTGAGATGGGGCTTTGTTTTTGCTTGTTGGTCATACAGCCAGCTTTGGTCTCGCGCATAAATTGCGGGACCGCACCCTAAAGAGTGCGGCCAATTCTGTTCCAGCGGACGCTCCACGGCCAGGTCCATATCTGGTAGGCCGGAGTTCCGTCCTTGATGGAGAAGAAGAGGATTTCGGCGCGGCCCATGAAGTTTTCGAACGGTACATAGCCGACACGGCTGAGCACACGACTGTCGATCGAGTTGTCCCTGTTGTCGCCCATCATGAAATAATGGCCCTCAGGCACCTTGTATTCGCGGGTGTTGTCCAGTTGACCATTCGGCGTCAGGTCCAGCGTGTCGTAGGAAACACCATTGGGCAAGGTCTCGCGATAACGAGGCACACGACGAACGACACCGGAAGGCGATTGCTCGATATAGTCATCGATGCGTTCACGCTTTACCGGTTCACCGTTGATGTGAACAACGCCGTCGATTACCTGAATCGTGTCACCCGGCAATCCGATGACGCGCTTGATGTAGTCGATGGATGTATCCGTCGGAAGCTTGAAGACGGCAACGTCGCCACGCGTGGGCTCGGTTCCCCAGATTCTGCCCGAAAACGGCATCAAACCAAGAGGGAAGGAATATCGGGAATAGCCGTAGCTGTATTTGGAGACGAACAGGTAGTCGCCGATCAACAATGTATCCTTCATTGATCCGGACGGAATATTAAAGGGCTGAAACAGAAAGGTCCGCACCACAAGGGCGAGCAGAAGCGCCTGGACAACGACCTTCACGGTTTCATAAAAACCGCTGTCCTTTTCCTTTTTGTTTTCTGTCACGCTCATTTTATCCCTTAAAACATGTTGTCCGGAAAATCGGAGGGCAAAGCCGCTTGTCAGCGGGACTTTTAGCCGTTCGGGCCAATGGAAGCAATGCAGGTCGCGCCGGACACTCGCTTGCGATCAGTCAGAAGCTGTTGATGAGGGCAAAGGCCAGTCCATCGGCCAGGCGGAAATGACTACAAATGCCTGTGCCAACGGGAAGTCGTCGGTGATCGTGAGATCGATCGCCGTTCTGAAACCATCGGGTGTCATCGCATCGAGCCGTTCTGCGGCGCCACCGGTCAGGGCAATCGTCGGTTTACCGGAAGGCAGGTTCACGACACCCATTTCCCGCCAGGCGACCCCCATGCGAATTCCGCTGCCGAGTGCCTTCGAACAGGCTTCCTTGGCTGCAAACCGTTTCGCATAGGATGCCGCTCTTTCTGCACGCTTGTCCGACTTTGTTCGTTCGACTTCGGTAAACACCCGATTTGTAAAACGCTCGCCGAACCGGTCGAGCGTCTTCTCGATCCGGCGGATGTCGATCAGATCGCTGCCAATGCCGAGGATCATGGTTCTGCTTTCATGTTCTGGCGCCCGTTTTTCGGGGCTGAGACTTCACCGTTCCAGATGGACCGGTCGGTTCCCGTTTTCAAGCGTTGCTGTCTTCTTCAGCGGTTGACCTGGAAGACTGGAATATGCGCTCGTTCCTTGTGGCGATTGTCTGCCGTCTTCGGCGTTGATAGACCTCTACACTTTTATAAACGATCACGTAGGACACTGTACCAACCACAAGGCCCAGAGGAACTGCTCCGATGAACATTGGTTTGAGCATGGGCCAGAGCGAATCCAGCGATTTCTCGAACAATCCCTGCTGGAATTGCTGATGGACTTGATGCGGATCGGTTTTAGGTGCGCGACCGTGCAGAATCCATTGACCGATCTTGAAGGTGAACGCCCAGATGAAGGGAAACGTCAGCGGATTTCCAATCGAAGTCCCCAACGCGGAAGCGATGAGATTTCCCCGGACAATGTAGGCAACCGCGAAGGCGGTGAGAAAGTGGAAGCCGACCAACGGCGTGCAGGACGCAAACGCACCGGCAGCAAATCCAATTGCGATTGCATGAGGTGTTGCGGTCAACCGCAGAACACGTTTGCCGAAATACCGCGTTGACCGGGACCAGCTGTTTCGCGGCCAAACGGCAACGCGGAAGCGTTCGATGCGCGATGGCCTATTTCTTCGGCGAAACAGCATTGGGCAGGTACTTGCTCCGTTCTCGTTCAGCTCAATCCGCGGCTGCCCGGCTTGACGGCCGGCAGAGCTGCCAGTTCAGGCGGCAGGTCATCAGGTGCATACGCGGGCACTTTGTAATCCGCCAGAGCGATGACCGGAACCGAAGCATCGGCTTCCCCCCCGGAACGATCGATCAGGCAGGCAACAGCGAGCACTTCAGCACCAAGAGCTTTCAACGAGGTTACTGTTTCGCGGCTTGAGAGACCGGTTGTGACGATATCTTCAACAACGATTACCCTGGCACCTTCAGGCAACTCGAAACGGCGCAGACGGAACTCGCCATCCTCTCGTTCAACCCACATGGCAGGAACTTCAAGGTGCCGAGCTGTTTCATAGCCTGGAATCAGACCGCCGAGGGCCGGAGAAATGATATAGTCGATCCGCCCCAGGCCCGCAGCCCTGATCTTGTCGGCCAGGGCCTTGCAGAGTTTTTCCGTCTTGTCCGGGTACATGAACACGCGGGCTTTTTGCAAAAAGACCGGGCTGCGCAGGCCTGAGGTCAGAATGAAGTGACCTTCCAGGATTGCGCCGGCTTCGCGGAACAAGGCCAATACTTCATCACGGTTCATGGAACTGGTTCCCTTTTGATTTGCGGTGCGTTCTTAGCCATTCACTCGGCTGACGCTGGAAACATTCGGTTTCGAACGTAATTGGTTGATTATCCGGTTCAGGTGTTTCAGATCCCACACTTCCAGGTCAATTGTCATTTGGTGGAAGTCGGGGGCTCTTGTCACCATTTTCACATTGTCAATGTTTCCGCTGTTTTCGCCTATAACTTGTGCAATCGTGGCGAGTGAGCCGGGTTCGTTGGCAGCGGAAATGTCAAGCCGCGCGGGGAAACGTTCCGGGTTGTTGACGTCAATATCCCAGCGTACGTCTACCCATCGCTCCGTCTGATCATCGAACTCTTTCAAAGCCGGTGATTGTATCGGATAGATGGTCAGTCCTTCTGACGGGATCAAGATGCCAACAATACGATCCCCCGGAACAGCGCCGCCATCGGGTGCAAACGTAACCGGAATATCGCCGGAAAGACCGCGGATGGGGAGCGCGGGGCCTTCTTCGCTGCCGTCCGCATCATCCGCGTGCTTGTCGTCGTCGAGTTCGCCAGGCGGAATTCGGAATTTCAAACCATGCCCTTGTTTCAAGCCGAACCAGCCTTCTTCCACTGGAGGGCCAGATATGGCAACGCGCTCATCCTGATAGTCAGGGTGCGCGGACTTGAGCACCACCTGCGCGCTCAAATCACCGCGGCCGACTGCGGCCAGAAGGTCAGCGACCGTTGACTGGTGATGTTCTTCCAGAACGGCTTCCAGCAGGTCTTCCGAATACGCCTTGTCTGCACGTGCGAATGCGCGCTTCAGGATGTGCTCGCCAAGAGCACCATATTGCTTGCGAACCGATTCACGTGTTGCCCGGCGAATGGCAGCCCGAGCCTTGCCCGTCACGGCGATCGCTTCCCAGGCGGGCGGTGGCGTTTGCGCAGGAGAACGAATGATCTCCACTTCGTCACCATTGTGAAGCTCGGTGACGAGTGGCATGATCTTGCCGTTGATCTTGCAGCCCACACAGGTATTGCCGATGCCGGTGTGAACCGCATAAGCGAAATCGATCGGTGTTGCGCCGCGGGGCAGGGCTATGAGGCGGCCCTTCGGCGAAAAGCAGAAAACCTGGTCGTGGAACAGCTCCAGCTTCGTATTTTCCAGGAATTCTTCCGGAGTGTCCCCTTGGGCAAGGAGTTCGGTTGTCCGGCGAAGCCATTCGAATGCGCGGCAGTCGTCGGTGTGGCGGGCAATATTTCGTCCACCAAATTCACCGTCCTTGTAGAGCGCATGCGCCGCAATGCCATATTCAGCAACCCGATCCATGGAGATGGTCCGGATCTGCAATTCCACCCTTTGCCTGGACGGTCCGACAATTGTCGTATGGATCGACTTGTAGTCGTTCTGCTTCGGCGTCGAGATGTAGTCCTTGAAGCGTCCCGGTACAGTCGGCCAGGTCGTATGGATCACGCCAAGAACCCGATAGCACGCTTCTTCCGTGCCGACGGTGACACGGAAACCGTAGATGTCCGACAGCTGTTCGAAACCGATCGCCTTGCGCTGCATCTTGCGGAAAATCGAATAGGGTCTCTTTTCGCGCCCCTTGACCAGAGCCGCCATGCCCCGTTCACTCAAACGCTCGGTCAGCGTGGATTCAATATCGGCAATCAGGTCCCGGTTCTTTTCGCGAAGGTCCGCAAGCCTGTCGGTGATTGTTTCATAGGCTTCCGGGTTGAGAACATGGAAGGAGATGTCCTCCAGTTCTTCACGCATGTCATGCATCCCCATGCGGCCGGCAAGCGGCGCATAGATTTCCATGGTTTCTTCTGCAATGCGACCGCGCTTGTGCACTGGCATATGATGCAGCGTGCGCATGTTGTGAAGACGGTCCGCCAGTTTCACCAGCAGGACACGAACGTCATCGGCGATCGCGAGAAGAAGCTTGCGGAAGTTTTCAGCCTGCTTGGCCTTGCGCGATACCAGGTCGAGACGCTTGATCTTGGTCAGGCCCTCGACGAGCTTGCCGATCTCCTCTCCAAAGAGAGAGTCGATTTCTGCACGGGTCGCATCCGTGTCCTCGATGGTGTCGTGGAGCAGGGCAACCGCAATGGTCGCATCATCCAGGCGCAGATCCGTCAGGATCGCCGCAACTTCGAGTGGATGGGAGAAATACGGGTCGCCGGATGCACGCATCTGAGAGCCATGCTTTTGCATGGCATAGACATAAGCCTTGTTGAGCAAGGCCTCGTCAGCTTCCGGATTGTAGCGTGTGACTCGTTCAACGAGTTCGTATTGACGCATCATGGCCGCAACCGACCCTGGCAACCGGCTGAGACATCAGCAGGACAAAGAAAAATCGCCTGAAGCGCTGGATCCTTGGAGCCGCGCTTCAGACGAACTTGAAAAGCGCTATCAGACGTCGTCCGTCCGCTCCGGCGGAACCAGACCTTCCAGACCGCGCAGAAGATCTTCTTCGGACATACGGTCGAATTCAACAGCGCTGTCATCTACAGCATTGACTTGAGTAACCTGACGTTGACCGGATGTCGGAACAACCGGAACGGCTTCCGCTTCGGGTTCGTCAACCTCCACAAACTTCTGCAGTGAGTGGATCAGGTCTTCTTTCATATCTTCCGGGCTGACGGTCTGCTCGGCGATCTCACGCAGGGCGACGACAGGGTTTTTGTCGTTGTCGCGGTCGATTGTCAGCGGCGAGCCGCTTGAGATCATGCGAGCGCGATGCGCAGCAAGCAGCACCAGCTCAAACCGGTTTTCGACCTTGTCGATGCAGTCCTCGACGGTCACGCGCGCCATTCGACGTCTCCATAGGCTTAAGGAACTTGAAGAAACAGCGTATAGTGTTGACGTTTGGAAAAAGCAACCCCTTGTCAGAATTGAGAGGAGAGTGTGGCTTAAGGCTGGATTTTTACCGGAATTTTTTGGGAAGGGCTCTCGCTTTTGCATTGCGATAGCCCAATATTATAGTGTACGCCACTATTACGGCTCTACAAGAATCAACAGAGCCTAAGGGAATAACAAAACAATAAGCTGAATGAAGCGGCGTAATGCTACAATGACTTCACAGCAAATGATGCGCCGTCCGACAGGCAGAATTGCCGGATTCGGGTGCGGGAAACCGGATTCGTCAATATGATTCTAAGTACAGCGCATTTAACTCGGAAAGGTTTCAAATAAGATGTTTGACGCTCGGGAAAAGGTTGCTTTGTTTATTGATGGAGCGAACTTATATTCGACTGCCAAAGCAATCGGCTTCGACATCGATTACAAGCGCCTGCTGAAAGAGTTTCAGGGTCAGGCCTACTTATTGCGCGCCTATTATTACACCGCGTTGATCGAAGATCAGGAATATTCGTCGATCCGTCCATTGATCGATTGGCTTGATTACAACGGCTACAAGGTGATCACGAAACCGGTCAAGGAATTCGTGGACAGCGCCGGCCGTCGGAAAGTCAAAGGCAACATGGATATCGAGCTTGCTGTCGATGCGATGGAACTTGTTGAATCCGTTGATCACGTGGTCCTGTTTTCCGGTGACGGCGATTTCCGTTCGCTGGTTGAAGCGCTTCAGCGCAAGGGACGTAAGGTCTCCGTCGTTTCCACACTGAAAACCCAGCCTCCGATGATTGCAGACGACCTGCGTCGTCAGGCAGACCATTTCATCGACCTTGCCAGCCTCGCCAACAAGATCGGTCGTGATCCTTCCGAACGTCCCGTGCGTCCGCAAATGCCGGCGAACATGGACGAAGATGATGAGGACGACGACTACTAAGGCGCGCCATGTCCGTTCTTGAGGGAGATTTGGGACCGGTCGATCCGCCATCGGATTGCCCGGCCTGTCCACGGCTTGTCGCCCTTCGCGAAGAGCTGAAGGCTGCTTATCCCGATTGGCACAATGCGCCCGTACCGTCCTTTACTTCAGAAACGCCGAGACTGCTCATCGTTGGGTTGGCGCCTGGCATGAAGGGGGCGAATTGCACTGGCCGGCCATTCACCGGCGACTATGCCGGTGATCTCCTCTACGAGACAATGCTCGACTTCGGCTTTGCCGAAGGCACCTATCTGGCACGTCCGGACGACGGGCTGACGCTCAAGGATGCAATGATCACCAACGCGGTCCGGTGTCTGCCGCCCCAGAACAAACCGACTGGGCCGGAAATCAAGACCTGTCGTCCGTACCTCCTGTCGACCCTTGCCGCAAATCCTTCCATTCGAGCGGTCCTCGCCTTGGGAAGGATCGCGCATGAGACATTCTTGAGCGCGCTTGAACTACGGCGCGCCGAATTTCCCTTCGCCCATTGCGCAGAACACGATTTGCCGGGGTACGACCTGGCCCTTTTCGACAGCTATCATTGCTCTCGTTACAACACCAATACCGGGCGTCTCACCGAAAACATGTTCAGATCGGTCTTCGAGAAGATCAGGAAACACATTCCCCAGGAGTGAGCTTCAGCGGGTTGTCACTCAAACCTGAGGAAGAAGGCCGTTTCGGGCGTTGATCACATTTGATCGCGGTTTGAAGAGAAGTGCGTCGATCGCGAAATCTACGACACTTGCTGAGCGATCTGCCCTGAGAAGGGCTGTCAAACGTCTTTGACCGATGTGTCCGCTTCCGCCACAACCCAGCCGTTCGGTCCAAGGTGCTCCTGCGGCTTGAAGCGCGCCTTGTAAGCCATTTTGGCGGAACCCTCGACCCAGTAGCCAAGGTAGACGTAAGGCAGTCTCAGTTTGCGCGCGCGTTCGATGTGATCGAGGATCATATAGGTACCGAGCGCGGTTTCCGAATAGGACGGATCGTAGAACGAGTACACCATCGACAGGCCATCAGAGAGCTGATCACTGAGCGCAACGCCCAGAAGCGGACCTTCTCCTGTGCCGGTCAGGTAGCTGTCGGGCCCTCGGCGGCGGTATTCAACCAACAGAGTTTCGACATGCGTGTCTTCGACCATCATCGCATAGTCGAGCACGCTCATTTCCGTCATGCCGCCGTTTTCATGCCGGGCTTCCAGATATTCGCGAAACAGGTCGTATTGTTCCGCCGAAGGACTGGCAGGAAGACGTGCACCGACAATCTCGGCCCCGGCTTTCCAGACACGTTTGAATGATTTGCTCCACTTGAAGTCGTCAACCCTGACGCGCACGGACACGCAGGCCTGGCACTGCTCGCAGGCCGGGCGATATGCAATGTTCTGGCTTCGTCTGAAACCACCTTGCGTGAGTACCTCGTTCAGCGCGGGCGCCCCGTGCCCGACAAGATGCGTAAAAACCTTGCGTTCTTGTTTTCCATCCAGATAGGGGCAGGGCGCTGGCGCCGTGAGATAGAACTGCGGATGATCTGTTGGGTGCCGTGTCACCTTATTATGTCCCGCGATCCCTCAAAACTTGTCCTACAAACTGTAATACCATGGGGCCACTACCGAGAAGGTCAACCATAAAATAAGCGCGAGCGGCGCGCCAGCCCGCATGAAGTCGATAAAACGATAGTGACCCGGTCCCATGACGATCAGGTTGGTCTGGTATCCGACCGGGGTTGCGAAAGACGTATTTGCCGCAATGATCAGACAGACGACAAAAGCTTCCGGATTTTGCCCGATTTGATTGGCCAGGTTGATCGCAATCGGCGTGAACAGAACCGCTGCCGCATTGTTTGAGAGGAAATTGGTCAGGATCATCACGATAAAGAAGAGGGCCGACAGGATCACCGGCGGTGAAGCGCCCTTCAGCATGAAAACCAGCGCAGAGGCAATCGCTGTTGCCCCTCCGGTCGCTTCAAGTGCAACAGCACCCGCAAGAGAGGCACCCACGAGCATGAAGATCCGGCTGTCGATAGCGCGCATCGCCTGGCGAACATTGAGGCATCCCGAGGCGATCATCGCGAATGTTCCGGCGACCGCGGCTGACACGATCGGGACAAGACCAGAAGCTGCCAGTGCGACCACACAGGCGAAGATCGCTAGAGCCCTGGGAGCATATCGTTTTCGCGGAACTTCGGTCGTGGACCAGTCAAGCAGCAATACATCCCGGTTTCCGCGCAGACGCGCGATTTCGTCCTCGTTGCCCGCCACGAGCAATACGTCGCCGGCCTCCAGACGAATATCGTTCATTGCCATGCGCGGCATTCGACTGCGCCGTTGAATTCCCATCACCAGGCAGCCGGTTTCGGTATAGAAACCGGATTGCGGCAGCGTCCGCCCCATGAGGCGCGATGCCGGGGCAACGACTACTTCGGCAAGACTTAGGGAGCCGGGCTGTGTCGCCTGGTTTTCCCGCCCAGGAGTATTGGTGTCGGATTCAGCTTCCATCAGCGGCTGACGCCGCGCGAGGGCGTTTGCAAGGGCAGTGCGCGTTGCCGCCACGATCACCGTGTCGCCGGGCGAAAGAACGACGTTCTCAAAAGGCGGGAGAATAGGTTTCTGACCGCGCTGAACCAGTCGTACCGTCATGTCCTTGAGCTTGGGGAACATGCCGGACACTGCTTCTACCCCGACCAATGGATGGCCGTAGGTGATTTCAATCTGCGCGATGAACTGTTTGCCGGATGTCGCCTGGAACTCTTCCGCCATGGTTTTGCGGTTCTTCATCAGGTGCGGCATGACGAAGAATACATAAACCGCACCGACGCTCGCAATGATCAACCCGATTGGCGTGAAACTGAAAAACGAAAGCTTCAGATCCGAGCTCTGTGCCGCGTAGTTGGCGACAAGAAGGTTGGTCGATGAACCGATCAGGGTCGTCATGCCACCCAGAATCGCGATGAAGGAAAGTGGCATCAATACGCGGGCCGGGGCCTGTCCAACCGTCGCGGCGACGGCTGTCAGAATGGGCAGAAACATCACAACGACCGGAGTGTTGTTCAAAAAGGCGCTGAGTACGGCGACCGCAATAAGGATGGGAATGGCTGCACGCTGAGAGCGGCCGCGGGTCATCCTGACGATCGTCTTGGCCGGCCCCTCCAGAGCGTCGGTCTGAAACAGGCCCTGGCCGATTATCAGCAGGCAAATGACGGTGATCAGGGCAGGGTTGGCGAAACCGGCAAGGAAATCAGCCGTCGTCACGGATGTTCCATCAGCGGTCGTAACCGGAAAAATCGAAAATATGACGATGAATGCGGATACCGACCCAAGTGCGACAGCTTCAATCGAATATCGCTCTAGGGCGTAGAGGACGACAGTCGACGCAATCACAACAAAGGTGAGTGCCATTGCAATATCAATTGAGTGCATTCACCTGCCCAAAGCCACCGTGGCCAATCATACGAAAGTGCACTTTAAAACAGGCAATCCCGGGAATGGAAGGGCTTTAAGACCAGTTTGCCGTTGATATCGTGCAGTGCGTCAAAACTAACGTGCTGCAATCATTCCTTTTTTGAACAGGTGGTCAGGGAATTACACCTGACCGTGCCCTTCGACATACTGCCTGTGATAGGTGGAGTTGATCACCACCACACCCAGAACGATGTCATGTAGAAGACGCTTGCGGTCGGAGAACAGCGACACGAGCAGAATCAGCGGCGTCAGCAGCGATACGGAGAACCAGAACAGTATCGCATGCACCGCTGCAAGCAGGGGGTAAGGTTTTGCACCGTACCAAAGCCGCATTTCCAGTCCCATTGCGCGCATACCGAGAGTAGACGCTTGTGGTCCCCCAAGGGTGAAGGCGACATAGAGGAGCGCGACGGCAGTCGGAAGGATCGCATAAAGCAGAAAGCCGAGACCGAGCGTGAAAATCCCGAGAAAGAACACCAGGATACCGGCGCCGAACGTCAGCAACGCGATAACAATCACGTCGATAAAAAAGGCGAAAACCCGCCTGCTGCGCACGCCCTCAAACAGCTCGGGATTGCGCACGGAATCGAAAACGTCCTCGCGTGCGTAGTCCGAGGTTGTTTCTGCTGACATGGTCCGGCTCCTGAAATTGTGATGAACCTCATGTGGTGACGATGAGGCTTTTTCGCAAATCCCGGTTGCGGAATCGCGTGTTCGCCCTCTCGCTTTCAACACAGGAAGTGATTTCGCCGGCGCCATTATTGACTGTCTCAACGTGCAGGAGCAGAGCGGAAACAGTCAGAGGGAACCGCCACAGCGTTAATCCGTACGGTGGGAGTTGCACCCTTGAAACGTGATTTGTTCGGGTTCGCCGAAGGTGGCGTTGACTACTTGCCGCTGGCCAGCATTTCGGCGACCTTGGGTGCGAAATAGGTCAGGATTCCATCCGCGCCGGCGCGTTTGAAGGCCAGGAGGCTTTCCAGCATGGCCTTTTCGCCATCCAGCCAACCATTTGCGCTGGCAGCCTTGATCATCGCGTATTCGCCCGACACCTGATAGGCATAGGTCGGCACCTGGAACTCGTCCTTCAGGCGGCGAACGATATCGAGGTAAGGCATGCCGGGCTTCACCATGATCATGTCGGCACCCTCGGTAATGTCGAGTTCGGCTTCACGCAGGGCCTCGTCCGTGTTGGCGGGGTCCATCTGATAGGTGCGCTTGTCGCCTTTGAGCGTGCCGGAGGATCCGACCGCATCACGGAACGGGCCGTAGAATGCGGAGGCGTATTTCGCGGAGTAAGCCATGATCTGGGTTCCGCGGAAACCCTGGCTGTCGAGAGCCTGGCGAATTGCCCCAATGCGTCCGTCCATCATGTCCGACGGCGCAATCACGTCTGACCCGGCCTCAGCCTGAACCAGAGCCTGGCGACATAGCTGATCGACTGTTTCGTCATTGAGAATGGTGTCGCCGTCCATCAGACCGTCATGGCCGTGGCTGGTGTAAGGATCCAGTGCCACATCAGTCATCAGACCGACATTCAAGCCTTCCGCCTTGATCGCCCTCAGCGCGCGGCAGGTCAGGTTCTCCGAGTTCAGAGCCTCGGTGCCGGTTTCATCGCGCAAACCTGGGTCCGTGTAGGGGAAGAGCGCAAGAGCTGGAATGCCGAGTTCGGCGGCCCGAGCGGCTTCTCGCACGGCTTCGTCAACGGACAGGCGGAACACTTCCGGCATCGATGGAACAGGCTCGCGAACGGAATTGCCATCCACCAGAAAGATCGGCCAGATCAGGTCGTTGGTTGTCAGTGTGTTTTCACGAACAAGGCGCCGTGACCAATCCGTCTGACGATTGCGGCGCATTCGAGTGCCGGCCAGCAATGTGTCCATATGGTCTGAAGTGATTTGCGGAAGCTTTGATTTGGACGGCATGGAACGGGCCTGTTCGATATGAATGATGTGAGATTTGCATTCGCACAGAAGCGGGGCGCCAATCTATCACGCAGATTGACGCATTCCAACATTCTGTAAAATAACTGAAATTAAAAACAAAAAAGAGATTGTTTGACGTTTGCGTCAAATATGTTTTAGTGCTGCCGCAACGGCTGAAAGCAGACTTGCGCGACGAGAAACCGACGAGTCGGCGCAAACGGGAGGACGATTGTGGACTTTTCACTGAATGAAGATCAGCGCGCCTTCAAGGACATGGCAGCAAGCTTTTCGCGTGATGAACTGGCTCCGAACGCCAAGGAATGGGACGAAGAGAGCATCTTTCCGATCCCGACCCTGCGCAAGGCTGCCGAACTCGGTTTTGGTGGGATCTATGTCAGAGAGGATGTCGGCGGCTCGGCGTTGACGCGGCTGGATGCCACTCTGATTTTTGAAGAGCTGTCAAAAGGTTGCACGTCCACGGCGGCCTATATCTCCATTCACAACATGGTCGCCTGGATCATCGACAAATTTGCGTCCGAAGATTTGCGCCAGAGGTATCTGAGCAAACTGTGCACCATGGAGCTGTTGACCAGTTACTGCCTGACCGAACCCGGTTCCGGGTCTGATGCCGCAAGTTTGCGCACTACCGCAAAAGACGATGGCGATCATTACATCCTGAATGGTTCCAAAGCGTTTATTTCTGGCGGTGGTGTCAGCGATCTTTATGCCGTCATGGTTCGCACCGGTGGCGAAGGGCCGTCGGGGGTTTCCTGTCTGCTCGTGGAAAAAGGAATGCCCGGTCTCAGCTTCGGTGCCAACGAGGTCAAACTCGGCTGGAAAAGTCAGCCGACGGCACAGGTGAATTTCCAGGATTGCCGCGTTCCCAAGGCCAACCTCGTCGGTGAAGAGGGGCAGGGGTTCAAGATAGCAATGTCTGCATTGGACGGTGGGCGCCTCAATATTGGCGCGTGCTCTGTTGGTGCGGCTCAGGCCTGTCTCGAGCATGCTCTTTCCTATGTGCAGGATCGCAAGCAGTTCGGAAAACCCATTGCCGAATTCCAGGCCCTGCAGTTCCGCATTGCCGATATGGCGACGGAACTGGAAGCCGCCAGGTTGCTCCTTCACAAGGCAGCGAGTGCCGTCGATGCGAAATCGCCGGATGCAACAAAACTGGCCGCCATGGCCAAACGGCTTGCAACGGATACCGGTTTCAAGGTCGTCAACGAAGCATTGCAGCTTCACGGTGGTTACGGCTATCTCCGGGACTATCCGATCGAGCGTTTCTTCCGAGATGTGCGTGTGCACCAGATCCTCGAAGGCACAAATGAAATCATGCGCTTGATTATTGCCCGTCAGTTGTTGAAGGACTGAGTGAAGCCCGCCCGACTACCCATTGAAACGACTCTTCTTTTGCGAGGCGCCTCGAGTGAGCGACGAAATTCTTTTTGAACTACGCGGCAAGGCCGGATTTGTGACGTTGAACCGGCCCAAGGCGCTAAACGCATTGAGCCACGCAATGGTGAAGGAGTTGGAACGACAGCTGTCGGTATGGGCCGAAGATCCGGCCGTTGCACATGTCGTGATCACCGGGGCGGGCGAAAAAGCGTTTTGTGCGGGCGGTGATATTCGAAGCATCTACGATGCGAGAATGGAAGGCAAGCTGGCCGGGCTCAGCACCTTCTTCCGGGAAGAATATACGCTGAACGCCCAGATCAAGGCTTATCCCAAACCGTATATTGCCCTGATTGACGGAATCGTCATGGGCGGCGGTGTCGGCGTCTCCGTGCATGGCAGCCATCGGGTCGGAACAGAGAAGACCCTGTTCTCCATGCCAGAGACAGGGATCGGCTTTTTCCCTGACGTCGGAGGAACCTTCTTTCTGCCACGCATGCCGTGGCACAGCGGGGTCTACTGCGCTCTGAGTGCCGGACGGCTGAAGCAGGGGGACGCGCTTGCTACCGGAGTTCTGACTCATGCGGTTGCTTCTGCTGATCTGGCTGACCTGGAGCGGGCGCTCGAAACAGCTGACGACATCGATACGGCTATCGCCTCGTACGTGGTCGAACCGGATGAAGGTCTGCTGGCGCAGAACAAAGACGTGATCGATAATGCGTTCGCAGCCGGTTCCGTGCTTGAGATCCTTGAGCGTCTTGAAGCTTCACCGAACGAGTTCGCTCAAAAGACGGCACAGACTGTTCGCCAAAAATCACCCACCAGTGTTCTCATCGCCTTTGAGCAGATGAAGCGGGGCAGAGGCCTGACCTTCAATGAATGCATGAAGCTGGAATACCGGATTGTTTCCAGAATTCTTCAAGGTGATGACTTCTTTGAAGGCATTCGCGCGGTGCTGGTCGACAAGGATCACACACCGAATTGGGTCCCTTCTCAGTTTGGTCAAGTAGACAGCGCGGATCTGGCGTCGTATTTCGAAGAGCCTGCTGATGGAGATCTACCTTTATAGGTCTCCATCGAATCGAACGCGAAACCGGACCGACCATGATCACCAGCTTTCAGGATCTCATTGACGCACGACCACCGTGGAGCACCGTGCTTACCTGGTACTTGCGCGGGATTGCGATCATCCTGATTGGTGGGGGTGTTATCTACTGGGCACGCATTGTCGGTATCGTCGAATGGCGCGGATTGTGGTTCTGGGACATGCCGATATCGATGCAGGGAGCGATCGTCTTTTTCGCTGTCCTGGATCTGGTCGCCGCCACCGGCCTTTGGCTGACGGTCTCATGGGGCACGGTGATGTGGCTCTTCCGCTGCTTTTGCCAGATCGTCATGCACACCGCGTTTTCGGATCTTTATGGCCGCAGGCCATACGAGATTTCGTTCTACCTTCTGACAATCGCGATTTATGCCGTGTTGGCGTATCTGATGGAGAAGGAAAACCGGGCCAATTCAACTTAAGGCCGGTTTGAATCAGTTTCTGAAGCCATTTCGGCGGCGCTTCAACTGACACGTTTAACAGATTCAGGATCAACACCAATTTCCACTCGGGAGGTAATCATGACGAGCACTGTTGGGTTCATCGGACTTGGCAATATGGGTGGGCCGATGGCCATCAACCTGGTCAAGGCCGGTCACAGGGTCATGGGGTTCGATTTGTCCGATGCGGCAGTAGCCGCTCATACCGGGGCAGGCGGTGAAAAGGCCTCCAGCGTTGCCGAGCTGGCTGCAGCGGCGGATGTCATCGTGACGATGTTGCCGGCCGGCAAACATGTCCGTCAGATCTATCAGGGGGAGGGCGGTATTCTTGAAAACGCCAAGCCGGGAACGCTTCTGATCGATTCCTCCACAATCGACGTCGACAGTGCTCGGGTCGTCAGTGCCGCTGCAGCCGAGGAGGGCATGCAGATGGTCGACGCGCCTGTTTCAGGCGGTGTTGCGGGGGCTGCCGGCGGAACGCTCACTTTCATGGTAGGGGGGGCGGACGAAGCTTACGCCGCGGCCAAACCGTTCCTCGACATCATGGGCAAAACGATTGTTCATGCGGGAGGTGCCGGAACGGGGCAGGCCGCCAAGATCTGTAACAACATGATCCTCGGCATTTCCATGATCGGTGTTTCGGAGGCGTTCGTGCTCGCCGAAAAACTGGGCCTGGACGCGCAGAAGTTGTATGATATTTCTTCCACTGCGTCGGGGCAGTGCTGGTCGCTGACATCCTATTGCCCGGTTCCCGGACCGCTGCCGTCTTCTCCTGCCAATCGAGACTACGAGCCCGGATTTGCCGCAGCGATGATGCTCAAGGACCTGAAACTGGCGCAGGAGGCTGCTCATTCTTCCGGTGCCGCGACACCGCTGGGCGCAGAAGCCGCCGCGCTTTACTCGCTTTTCTGTAACTCCGGAGGTGAGGGGCAGGATTTCTCGGGAATTATCAAGTTCCTGCGCGGATCATGATGAACAAATACTAAATAGCGTCAATAAAACGCCCTTAAAAAGTTTACCGATTATTCAGCGTATCTCTTAAGTGGTTTTTAGAAACACTCGGGTAGATTGCGTATCAAGGCGGGAAAATATCCGTCGAACGACAGGTACTATAAGAGGCGCAATCAAATGATCACCGCAAGTAGGGCAGTCGACGCTGTAGCACCAAGCGAAGGGGAAGAAGTGGACATCAAGCCACTCTACCTCGAAGCTCTTACGCTCGTAGAGCGGCTGCACCGTCGTCTTCTTGACGTTATTAAGGATGAGTTCGATCGGATGGGACGCTCCGATGTCAACAGCGTGCAGGCATTGCTGCTGTTCAACATCGGGGATTCCGAGCTGACCGCAGGTGAATTGCGGACCCGTGGCTACTACCTCGGTTCGAACGTTTCCTACAATCTGAAGAAACTGGTTGAAACCGGCTATATTCACCATCAACGTTCCCGTATGGACCGCCGGTCCGTTCGTGTGAGCCTGACGGACAAGGGCCAGGAAGTGGCAAAGATCGTCAACGATCTTTACGAGCGTCACATCCTGTCTGTTGAACAGGTCGGTGAAATCGGTCCTGAGGACTTTGTTGCACTCAACAAGTCCCTGCGCCGTCTCGAGCGCTTCTGGACCGACCAGATTCTTTACCGCCTTTAAAGATTTCGCGGTACATCCGGATGACAAGGCACCGCCCAGTGGGCGGTGCTTTCTTTTTTGCGTCTTCACGCAAAATTGCCTTTCTGTTTTTTCCAAATTGCTTGAAACAGGGACGAGGCAGATGTGGAGTATTTTTCAGCGACCAGCTGCTGACATCTTGTGGTCACATTGGAATGGCTTTGTGCGCAACTCCAGGCGACATGTTGGTTAAGAAATCAAGCGATTTATTAACTCCCTTCCGTTACGAATGGGAACTGGAACAACTGGTGCGGTAATTTTGAGTGACCACACCACAAGTAAAACGAGAATTTTAACGCGCGAAGCGCAGCACATGGGGTCGGCAATGAACCTTTTATCCGGACCGTTCGGGAAAAGACTGAACCTGAATTGGGTTACTGGAAAAACGCTGAAAAGCGTGTGTGCGTTGGGAATTTCAGCATTTCTATTTGAAAGCGGCCCGGCAACAGCTCAAACAGCCCTGCAATCTCTGCAGCAAAACCGCCAGAACGTCGAATGGGCGGACAATTTCGACATCGCGACGGAAAACATCACCGAGGTGAAGTCCTCTGCGCCAACGTTGTCACCAGAAACAGCTGATTATATCGCCGTTGCGATTGACCGGTACCAGCGCATCGTTCAGGCCGGTGGTTGGGGAACAGTGACCGGCGGCGGCAAGGCCCTTCGAATTGGTGCAAAAGATCCGCGCGTCGTTGAATTGCGTCGCCGCCTGATTGCGTCTGGTGATCTGGAACAGCACGCTGGCCTGTCGGATACGTTCGACTCATATGTGGATGCGGCTTTGCGCCGGTTTCAACTCCGGCATGGCCTGATCCCGGATGGTGTCATGGGCGAGGGCACCGTTACTGCTCTCAATGTTCCGGCGGATGTTCGGCTGCGTCAGCTTGAAACCAACATGGTGCGCATGCGGTCCATGTCCGGCTTTCTCGGCGACCGTTATGTGATGGTCAACGTTCCGGCGGCCGAGATCGAGGCCGTGGAAAACGGCAGGGTCAGATCCCGGCATACCGCCGTTGTCGGCAAGGTCGACCGGCAAACGCCGATTTTGAACAGCAAGATCTACGAACTGAACTTTAATCCGTACTGGACTGTCCCGGTTTCCATCATCCGCAAGGATTTGATCCCGAAGATGAAGGAAGATCCTCAGTACCTTGCCAAGAACAAAATCAGGATCTTTGACTGGAGCGGCAATGAAATGTCGTGGCAGCAGATCGACTGGAACACGGATGAAGCGACCCAATATCGCTTTACCCAGGATCCGGGCGTGGAAAACTCGCTCGGTTCGGTTCGTATCAACTTCCACAACAAACATCAGGTCTATCTGCACGACACGCCGTCAAAGACCCTGTTTGGGGAGGGGTACCGCTTTCATTCCTCCGGATGCGTCCGCGTACAGAACGTGCGTGAACTTGTGACCTGGCTCTTGCAGTCGACCACGCCGGACTGGGACAGGACCAAGGTTGATTCAGTCATTCGCACTGGCGAACGCGAAGATGTGAAGCTGAAAAAGTCCATCCCCCTCTACATGACTTATGTCACCGCTTGGGCCAATGCCGATGGTGTCGTCCATTTCAGGGAAGACATCTATAATCGTGATGACATTCACGGGACGGGAACCCAGGCGCGGCTCTGACCGGTTCGCACTTTCCCTGGTACCGATGAACCTAATGAGACGCCGGCCTTGCTAAGGTCGGCGTTTCGTGTCTTTTAGCAAGCTCGAACCAGTTGGGAGGTCTGCAATGAGTCGCGAGCCGCGGCACGGAGAAATCTATCTCGAATTCAGACCGATTGGGCAACAGGTCAAGGTGACGGCCATCGACGCCGCGACGGGAATCGAAGTCTCGACATTCGGACCGGCCTCGGTAGCTCAGGAAGACCTGAAGCGGATTGCTGTGCGAAAACTGCAGCGTCGTCTGGAGCAGGAGGCGTCGGAAGCGTCCTCACGGATTGATACGAATTTGTATTGAGGCGTTTTTTACGGGCAACAGACGACAGCTTGACTTGCCAGTCTTGCCACGATCATCAGCCACTGCCAAACCAACCGATTCTGCGCTTCGAGAGCCCATGGACGAGGCTGAACGGTTCAAAATAGATAAGGTCAGATACTAAGTAGTTAGTTGTTATTGTGTTGAAATAAAATTTTCTCCCGTATTATTATGAGGAAAAATAATCCGGTTTTAAGGATAGCCTAAGACTGAGTTTGATTTCTGCGCATGCAGGGTGTCGAAAATATTTTCGCTGCTTGGAAAATTGGTGGAATTTCTTTTGATGCGCTGATCCAGTCATAGAGTAAGTATAGAACAAAGTTGTCGCATACACGTATCGGCACGTCGGTATAGACCTTGGTTCTTCGAAATCTGTGTGTTACTCCCTCGCTCAAATCGGCATGGCGACCAGGCTCGAGACTGCGCGAGATGCCTCAAACCCTTTCATGAGAATACAAGGATAATGCGATGTCTTTGATGGAAAGTCCCAGTCAGTCCCAGCAGTCTGGTTTCTTTACCCGCAGCCTTGCAGAGGTCGATGCGGAGATATTTGGCACCATCGAGAACGAATTGGGCCGTCAACGGCACGAAATCGAGCTGATCGCTTCGGAGAACATTGTTTCCCGTGCAGTGCTTGAAGCCCAGGGGTCAATCTTCACCAACAAATACGCCGAGGGTTATCCGGGCAAGCGCTACTACGGCGGTTGTGAGTTTGCCGATGTCGCCGAAACGCTGGCGATCGAACGCGCCAAGGAACTCTTCGGTTGCCAGTTCGCAAACGTTCAGCCGAATTCGGGCAGTCAGATGAACCAGGCCGTGTTCCTGGCTCTGCTGCAGCCAGGCGATACCTTCATGGGACTTGATCTGAACTCCGGCGGTCACCTGACCCACGGTTCGCCGGTCAACATGTCCGGAAAGTGGTTCAATGTCGTGTCCTATGGTGTGCGCAAGGAAGATCATCTTCTCGACATGGATGAGGTCGAGCGTCTCGCCAACGAACACAAACCGAAACTGATTCTGGCAGGTGGGACCGCTTACTCCCGTATATGGGACTGGAAGCGTTTCCGTGAGATTGCCGACAGCATCGGCGCATATCTGATGGTCGACATGGCTCATATCGCCGGTCTTGTTGCAGGCGGCGTGCATCCGTCGCCGGTACCGCATGCGCATGTCGTTACCAGCACGACACACAAGTCTTTGCGTGGTCCGCGCGGTGGCCTGATCCTGTCCAATGACGAGGCGATTGCCAAGAAGATCAACTCTGCTGTCTTCCCCGGACTTCAGGGCGGTCCGCTGATGCACGTAATCGCGGCAAAGGCAGTGGCCTTCAAGGAAGCGCTGCAGCCCGAGTTCAAGGCTTATGCCCGTGCAGTAACGGAAAACGCCAAGGCGCTGGCTGAAACGTTGAAGGAACAGGGCCTCGATATTGTTTCCGGCGGAACCGACAACCACCTGATGCTGGTTGATCTTCGTCCGAAAAACGCAACCGGCAAATCCGCTGAGAAAGCCCTCGGCCGCGCAAACATCACCTGTAACAAGAACGGTATTCCGTTTGATCCGGAAAAACCTTTTGTGACATCGGGTATTCGCCTGGGCACTCCGGCCGCCACCACCCGTGGTTTCGGCATCGCCGAATTCCGCGAAGTCGGCCAGTTGATCACGGAAGTGTTGGATGGTTTGAAGGCCGCAAACAGTGAAGAGGGCAATGCAGCGGTTGAAGCCGCAGTCAAAGCCAAGGTAGAAGCACTGACAGGCCGGTTCCCGATCTACGGGGGATAACGCACCGGCTCGATCAGGAGCTTTGAGAAATGAGATGTCCGTTTTGCGGTGGTGAGGAAACACAGGTTAAGGATTCCCGCCCCACCGAGGACAACACCGCCATTCGCCGTCGCAGGATCTGCAATACCTGCGGCGGCCGGTTTACGACTTTCGAGCGTGTCCAGCTGCGCGAGCTGATGGTTCTGAAGCGCGCGGGCCGCAGGGTTCCCTTCGATCGCGAAAAACTGATGCGCTCGGTTCAAATTGCCGTTCGCAAGCGCCCCGTTGATCCAGATCGCATCGAGCGAATGGTCAGCGGCATCGTGCGCCAGCTGGAAAGTTCCGGCGAAAGCGAGATCACCGCGGAAACTATTGGCAATCACGTCATGGAAGGTCTGAAGGGCATAGACGATGTTGCCTATGTCCGCTTTGCCTCAGTCTACAAGAATTTCAGGGAGGCCAAGGATTTCGAGGCGCTCCTTGATGAGCTGAGCGACGCCGACGGTCAGCCGATTGAAGACAATTGATTTTTGCGATTGAGCCTTTATGTCAGTGAATTCCGATCTTGATAAGCGTTTCATGGCGGCTGCCGAACGTCTGGCCCGGCGCGGCCTCGGGCGCGTGTGGCCAAATCCATCCGTAGCGGCCCTGATCGTCAACGACGTGGGCAATGGTGCTGTTCTCGTGGGGCGAGGGGTGACGTCTCGTCCGGGCATGGCTCACGCTGAGGTCAATGCCCTTCGTGAAGCAGGAGAAAAGGCCAAAGGGGCGACATGCTATGTGACCCTGGAGCCCTGTTCCCACTATGGCCGCACGCCTCCGTGTGCGCTTGCGCTTACTGAGGCAGGCGTCAAACGGGTCGTCGTCGGCATGCTGGATCCAAACCCGCGGGTCGCGGGTCGCGGAGTGAAGATGCTTGAGGACGCTGGCATCGAGGTTTCCATTGGTGTGCGTGAGAAGGAAATGCGGGTCCTCTATCACGGTTTCATGCTTCGGCAGTTGAGGCAGCGACCGCACGTGTTCCTGAAGCTTGCCGTATCGAAAGACGGTTTCATCGGCCGCGAAGGCGAGGGACAGGTGAAGATCTCCGGACCACTCTCCATGCAGAAGGTGCATGGGTTTCGCTCCGAACATGACGCTATTCTTGTGGGTACCGGGACGGCGTTGGCCGATGATCCTCAACTGACCTGCCGTTTGCCGGGGTTGAGCGAACGGTCTCCGGTCCGCGTCATCATCGACCGTTGTGCTCGTCTTCCGCTGGAATCGAAGTTGGTGCGTACATGCGTCGACGTTCCCGTCTGGCTCGTTTGCGGCAATGATGCCGATTCCGAAAAGCTGGAGGTTCTGGCGGCTGCTGGCGTGAAGGTCATCCGCGTTCCGGCTGACGAATGCAGCATAAAGCCGTCGGTTATCCTCAGCGCACTGGCAACCAGGGGCATAACACGTGTCATGATGGAAGGCGGTGCGCGCATGGCGTCGTCTTTCCTGACTGCGGATCTGGTCGATGACATGTGCGTCGTTACCGGTGACATTGTGATCGGCGAAGACGGAATACCGGCGCTGCATGACTATGACCTTGCAGATGTGCTGCAAGACCCCAAATTCGAACGGGTTGACGCGGGCAAGTTCGGCCCCGACAGCTTTATCTATCTCAGACGGCGTGGAGCCTGACATGTTTACCGGTATTGTGACCGACCTCGGCGAAATCCTCTCCATTGATGACATACCGGCCGGAAAACGGACGAGGATTCGCACCGCCTATGACACAGACACGTTCGATATCGGCGCTTCGATTGCCTGTGCCGGCGTCTGTCATACCGTGACGGCCAAGGCAAACGGCAGCAACGGGAACTGGTTCGAAGTGGAATCGGCCGCCGAAACGCTTGCGCTGACGACAGTTTCCGATTGGAGAGACGGCCAGCAGATCAACCTGGAACGTTCCCTGACCATGGGAGCCGAACTTGGTGGCCATCTGGTGCTTGGACATGTCGACGGCCTGGCAACCGTCACCAAGCGGGAAGACCATCCGGATTCTGTGTATTTCCAGTTTGAGGCCACGGAAGAAACCGCGCCCTTTATCGCCAGGAAAGGGTCGGTTGCGCTCGATGGCACCTCTTTGACGGTAAATGAGGTGGATGGGCTGTTGTTCTCGGTTTTCCTCATCCCGCACACGCTGGAAGTCACCACATGGTCCGAGCGTCAGGTTGGTGACAAGATCAATCTGGAAGTGGATATGATGGCCCGCTATGCCGCGCGTCTTGCGGAATTCTCCAAGACCGGGTAGGGGACGGTCCCAACACCTTCGAAAAGAGCTATCATCGCGGATCGCATCCACCAGGTGGCGATATTGTCGCCGGGTCCTTGTGGTCCTGTACGAATGAGACTGGACAAACCGAGACAGACATGGTTCCTGTCGCGGCCTTTAATAGGATTGAAGACCCATGAGCGCTGCACCGAAACTGCTGATCATCGAAGCCCGCTTCTACGACGACCTGGCTGACGCTCTTGCCGAAGGTGCGACCAAGACGCTCGACGCTGCCGGAGCGACCTATGACCGGATCGCCGTTCCCGGCGTTCTGGAAATTCCTGCGGCACTTTCCATGGCCATGACCGCCATGGAAGGAGAGGGGGTCTTTTATGACGGGTTCGTTCTGCTCGGTGTTGTGATCCGTGGGGAAACCACGCATTACGATATTGTTGCCAATGAATCCAACCGTGTGATTATGGATCTGATTGTTGATGCGGATCTGGCGGTCGGAAATGGTATTCTGACTGTAGAAAACGATGAACAGGCATGGGCCCGGGCGAAAGCGGACGACAAAAACAAGGGCGGAGCAGCAGCTCAGGCAGCTCTTGACATGATCGCGCTGCGCCAACGGCTTGGAGTATAAGAAAAATGACCGGAAAGGCCGACCCGGATAAACCGGCTGCCAAAACTGTGCGCCCTGCAAACAAACGTGGTGTGGCGCGCCTCGCCGCCGTGCAGGCTCTTTATCAGATGGATGTGGGAGACGCACCGCTGACAAGCGTTGTCAGCGAGTTTACCGCATTCCGGCTCGGCAAGGAGATCGACGGCGCGCAATATCGCGATGCCGACGAGCAGTGGTTCAAGCAGATCCTGGCGGGAGTTGTCGAGGACCAGAAATTCCTCGATCCGTACATTCACACTGCGCTGACAGAGGATTGGCCGCTCAAGCGGATCGACAGCCTTCTCAGGGCAATCCTGCGTTCCGGCGCCTACGAACTTCTGCGTCGCAGGGACGTTCCGGCCAAGGTCATCATTTCCGAATATATCGATGTCGCAAAGGCATTCTTTGAAGATGACGAGCCTGGGCTGGTGAACGGTGTGCTCGACCGGCTGGCGCATGAGCTACGCGACACGGAGCTTGGCGACAAGAAACCGGACGGCGCTTCCTGACCATGGGAACGGACCGCCCCGGCGAGTTTGAGCTCATCAGGACGTATTTCGCCCCTCTGGCGAGGGACCCCGGCAGCCTCGGGCTGACGGATGATGCTGCGGTTCTGACGCCTGGGGATGGTCTTGATCTTGTCCTGACCAAGGACGTTTTGGCCGCCAACGTCCATTTTTTTGCAGACGATGCGCCTGAAGCGATTGCCGCCAAGGCGCTTCGGGTGAACCTGTCCGATCTTGCGGCCAAGGGAGCAAGACCGAGAGGCTATCTTTTGGGCCTTGCCTTGCCTTCCGACTGGACGAGCGAGTGGCTTGGCCGCTTCTGCGACGGACTCGCGGCGGACCAATCCGCCTTTGATATCCAGCTGCTTGGCGGCGACACGATCCGTTCGGGAAATGGGCTTCAGGTGTCCATCACGGCCATTGGAGAGGTCAAGGTTGGCGGTGCGGTACGCCGCTCCGGTGCCAGGCCCGGAGACAAGATCTTCGTTTCGGGAACAATCGGAGATGCCGCCGCCGGTCTCAAGGCCAGACTGGATACCGGTTTTGCTGCCATGCACGGGTTTTCCCGGGCCGACGAGAAGCACGTTCTTGATCGTTATCTTTTGCCGAGACCGCGAACACGGCTTGCCGATGCAATCTCGGCATCCGCCAGTGCCGCAATGGATATCTCCGATGGGCTGATCGCCGATTGCCGCCACATGGCAGGCGCATCCTGTGTCGACATCATCATCGAACAGGAGAAGGTGCCCCTGTCTGAGGCCATGCAAAAACTCAAGGCGACTGCGCCGGACGTTTTTGCCAAGTGCATCAACGGTGGTGATGACTACGAAATCCTGGCATCTGTTCCGGTTGAATCGGAGACCGGTTTCCTCAAACTGGCTGCGAGCGCCGGCTGCCCGGTGGTTGAAATCGGCGTTGTCAGGGAAGGGACCGGACAGGTTCATTTGTACAGGAACGGCAGCCCTGTCGACTTGAAACTGGAAGACGGCTTCCGGCATTTTTGAAACTTCTGCAAGTAGGGCTTGAGCTTCCAGCGGGGGTCGGGTTTAAGAATGTGGCCGACCGTTTAACCGGAACCGGAATTTCCGACCGGACGTTTTACCTGCCGAATATGAGACACGCCCATGACTGCAGTTCCCGCAGATGTCCTTGTTGACGACCGTCTGGCAAGACGAAATGCCCTCCTGCTTGCTTTTGCCCAGGCGCTTGGCGGAGCCTCGGCATCCATCGTGATCGCTACGGGACCTCTTGTCGGTTACATGATGCTGGAGCAAGACAAGTCGCTGGCCACGCTTCCGGTCTCAGCCATGGTTCTGGGAACGGCTTTCGGAACGATCCCGGCAGGTATGATCATGCGGCGATTCGGTAGAAGGACCGGTTTTGCAGGAGCAGCGTTGCTGGGCATGTGCTCCGGACTGCTGGCGTCCTTCGCGGTGTTCCAGGACCAGTTTCTGCTGTTTGCTCTTGCATGCTGCCTAGGAGGTTTTGCCGGGGCCTTCGTTCAGCAATATCGGTTTGCGGCCGCCGACACAGCGAGCGATGCGTTCAAGCCGAAAGCCATATCCTGGGTTCTTGCAGGAGGAATTCTCGCCGGAATTGTCGGACCGCAGACAGTGATCGCCACGAAAGATCTGTTTGAACCGATCCTGTTTGCCGGAACGTACCTGGCCCAGGCCGGATTGGCCTTGATCTCCTTCTGCCTCCTGCTGTTCATCAAGATTCCCAAGCCTCCACGACTCAGCCACGCAAAAGCCGGTGGTCGGCCACTTCGTCAGATCATGTCCCAGCCGCGGTTCATTGTCGCGGCGGCCTGCGGTATCTGCTCCTATGCCCTGATGAGTCTTGTCATGACGGCAACGCCCCTGGCGATGATCGCCTGCGGCCTGAGTGAAACGGATGCGGCACTCGGAATTCAGTGGCATGTCCTGGCCATGTTCGGACCGAGTTTCTTTACCGGAAATCTGATAGCCCGCTTCGGCAAGGAACGAATCGTTTCCATCGGACTTGCCCTGCTTGCAGCGTGCTCGATCGTGGCCTTGATGGGCATCGAACTTGCTCACTTCTGGACCGCGCTTGTGTTGCTTGGTCTTGGCTGGAACTTTGGGTTTATCGGCGCAACCGCCATGTTGACGGACACCTATCGACCGGAAGAACGGAACCTGGTGCAGGCAGTCAACGACTTCCTCGTGTTCGGATTCGTGGCTGCTGCGTCATTTTCATCGGGAGCACTCTTGAACGTTTTTGGCTGGGGCACCGTCAACGTTCTTGTTTTCCCGTTCGTAATTCTTTGTCTTGCGCTGCTGGTCTGGCTCGTTCTGGCTGAAAGGAAAGCAGTTACAACTGCTTAAAGTGAATATGCGAATCCCGTTCGTCGGTGCAGCAAATTTACTGCGCTGCATCAAATGATGCCGCAACGGAACTGTTAAATTAAACAATGTGAGAGCTTGACGAGCTGCTCTGATTTGCTGCTATCGTGTGCTTGCTTCACGCTGCGGAATTGCCGTGACGTGCTCTTTTGGGGGGTAAAACTACAAGAAACTCAGCCCGCCGTAATTTTCGGAGGAAGCATGATCGAACTTGTTGTCATCATTGTTTGTGGCCTCTTGTCCATCGCCTATGGCGCCTGGGCAATTCAGTCCGTCATGGCGGCGGACGCGGGCAACGCCCGCATGCAGGAGATCGCCGGGGCGATCCAGGAAGGGGCCAGCGCTTATCTCAACCGTCAGTATACGACTATTGCGATTGTTGGGGCTGTAGTTTTTGTTCTTGCGTGGATTTTGCTTTCCGGTCCGGCCGCAATCGGATTTGCAATCGGGGCCGTCCTTTCCGGAGCGGCCGGCTATATCGGGATGATGGTTTCCGTCCGCGCCAATGTGCGCACGGCACAAGCCGCGAGCCAAAGCCTCGGGGCAGGACTGGAAATCGCTTTCAAGGCCGGTGCCGTCACCGGCCTTTTGGTTGCCGGGCTCGCGTTGCTTGGCGTTGCCGTCTATTTCTCCATCCTGACAGGAATGATGGGATATGAGCCGACTGATCGGACCGTGATCGACGCACTTGTTGCGCTCGGCTTCGGGGCGTCCTTGATCTCCATCTTCGCCCGTCTTGGCGGAGGCATCTTCACAAAGGGCGCTGATGTTGGCGGCGATCTTGTCGGCAAGGTCGAAGCCGGAATTCCGGAAGACGACCCGCGCAATCCGGCAACAATCGCCGACAATGTCGGCGATAATGTTGGTGATTGTGCCGGCATGGCTGCCGATCTGTTCGAGACCTACGCGGTGACCGTGGTGGCAACCATGGTTCTGTCGTCGATCTTCTTCACCGGCGCACAGGCCCATGAACTCATGATGCTGCCGCTTCTGATCGGTGCGAGCTGCGTCGTGACATCCATCATCGGAACGTTCTTCGTCAAGCTGGGCGAAAACAACTCGATTATGGGCGCGCTTTACAAGGGTTTCATCGCAACCGCGGTTCTTTCAGCTGTGGCACTGGCTGTCATCGTCTTCGGATGGCTCGGCGCCGGAACGGAATACACCACCTCAGGTGGGACGACGTTCAGCGGTTTCGACCTGTTCATCTGCGGTCTTGTCGGCCTGATCGTGACCGGGCTGATCATCTGGGTGACCGAGTACTACACCGGTACGGACTATCGACCGGTCAGGTCGATCGCGCAGGCGTCCGTGACGGGTCACGGCACGAATGTCATCCAGGGTCTTGCGGTTTCGCTGGAGGCGACGGCTCTTCCGGCGATCATAATCATCGCAGGCATTCTCGTAACCTACAGCTTCGCCGGCCTGTTCGGCATTGCGATCGCGGTCACCACCATGCTTGCGCTGGCCGGGATGGTTGTTGCGCTTGATGCTTTCGGACCGGTCACCGACAATGCAGGCGGTATTGCCGAAATGGCGGATCTGCCGGCGGAAGTCCGCTCGACGACCGACGCACTTGATGCTGTTGGCAACACCACCAAGGCGGTTACCAAGGGCTATGCAATTGGTTCCGCCGGACTTGGTGCCCTTGTTCTGTTTGCTGCCTATACGGAGGATCTGAAACACTTCTCCAGTACGGCTGCAGAGGGGTCGATCTTCGCGGGCATTGACGTGAACACGTTGTTCTCGCTTTCCAATCCCTATGTGGTCGCGGGCCTTCTGTTCGGCGGGCTGCTACCGTATCTCTTCGGCGGCATTTCCATGACCGCAGTGGGACGAGCAGCTGGGTCCGTCGTTGAGGAGGTCCGGCGCCAGTTCAAGGAAAAGCCTGGCATCATGCAAGGCACGGAAAAACCGGACTACGGTAGAGCGGTCGACATGCTGACGAAAGCAGCCATCAAGGAAATGGTCATTCCGTCTCTGCTGCCTGTTCTGTCACCCATCGTGGTGTTCTTTGTGGTCCGCGCGGTCGCAACACCTGCCGATGCCTTTGCGGCTCTCGGTGCAATGTTGCTCGGTGTGATCGTGACCGGGTTGTTCGTGGCGATCTCCATGACAGCCGGCGGCGGTGCGTGGGACAATGCGAAGAAATCCTTTGAAGACGGTTTTACCGACAAGGACGGCGTGACCCATCAAAAGGGCGGCGAAGCTCACAAGGCTTCGGTGACCGGTGATACCGTTGGCGATCCTTACAAGGACACTGCAGGCCCTGCGGTGAATCCGATGATCAAGATCACCAACATTGTGGCGTTGCTTCTATTGGCGATCCTGGCGCACTGACAGGATTCAATCCGATTGCTGGCGGCCCCGTTTCGGGGCCGTCATTTTTTTGTTCTCAGCAACGAATGAATGACCGACGTCGTTCCTTGAGGTCGCTCCATTGTGCGCGTACCTGAACGATCCGAAGATATCTCCGTTCTCTCCAGCCTTCCTCAGTCGAGCCCAATCGATGGTGCAAGGAACGGATATGTGAAAAACAGGATATGGGTCAGGTTGACGAGAAAGTGGACGAGGATCGACGCTTCAAGCCTGTTGGATCTCAAATAGGCTGCGCCATAACACAGTCCGGCGACAAACGAAAAACCTGCAAAGAGCGGACCGCCATTCAGATGGTAGTAGGCGAAAAACAGGGAAGAAAGGATCAGTGCGATCGCGCCTCTAGTCCGTCCCAGGCCGACATATTCTCGTAGCTCCGCCAACACGAAACGACGGAAAAACGCTTCATCTGCGACGCAGGTAATCAACAGGTTGGAAAAGACCCAGATCGGCAGGAACGGAGGAACCTTGGGATCGAAAGTCACGAGTCCTGCGATAAGGGCAAGCAAGATCAGCAAACCTGCAGCTGGTACGAAGTTCGTCGCTGCAGCCTTGATGCAAACGTTCCACTCTGAGCGCGATTGGAGCGGTTTGACTGCAAAGAGCACAAGAAAAAAGCCAAGCGCTGCCTTGTCGAAATTCAGATACATCGAATAGGGAATGCCGCCCGGGCTGACTTGGACACCCGAGACGACTTTCAGGTTGTCAAAGCCCGGTAGGGCATGGGTCATGACTAGATGCCCGGCAACAAGAAGCAGGGCAGAGGAAACCAGATGCAATGGCCGGTTTGGCGATTTGGTGAAAACAAGAAAGGTGACGGCGCCTGTCAGCAGGAGTGAGGCGATTGCTGAAAAATGAAGAAGCCCGGCGACGAGAGCAAAGGCACAGGCAAGAGCAAAGATTGCCAGCGGAACTCTTCGGGACCTGAGCGTCAGAGCCAGGACAATAGAGAGCGCAAGAGCCGCAAACGCCGACGAAGTGAATAACATGCGGTACCGACCGGTGAGGGGTGTCGGCACGGCCTCTGATCCAAAGAGCAAGCTCCGGCTGGATCATCCGGAGCTTTCTGATTGGAGAAAAGGCTGCTAGAGGCCGAGGCTCGGGTTTGTCGCCCCGCGCAGGATCTGGGTCAGGAAGCCATAGTCGGCACCGCCTGTCCGGGTCTTGCGTGTGACGATGTCGACGATCTTGCCATCTTCGAGAGTGTAGTTGCCGAGGTCCTGAACGAAGCCGTCCTGGTCGAAATAAACGGCAACAACCCGTTGTTCAACGATGTCCGGAGCCAGGAAGGCTGTCGTCGCTGTCTTTTGCGAGATGTAGTAATAGGCGTCACCGTTAAGACTGGACGTCGTCGATGGAGAACCCAGAACCAGTTCAACCTGTTCACGGCTGGAACCAACCTGAACCTGGCTGAGCATATCGTTGGTGACGACGTGCCCATGCGTGTAAGTGGTGGTGAAACAGCCGCCGAGCGGTAACGTGGCCAGAAGCGGAATGATCAGGGCGCTTGCCTTGAAGTTCATTTAAGAAGTCCCGTTTCGCCAGATTGTTCTGGCAGCTTTTGAATTTCGTTGCTTGGCAAAGTCAGTATCGTGGGATAGGGCACAAGGCAACACCTGAGTTACTTCTCGTCCCTAAGGAGACGGTCATGATTTTCGGTCTGTTCCGCCGCCGGTCCCGTGATGCCGAGCACAAGGTTTATTGTGAAATCGTGGCTCAAGCACGGCAACCGGTGTTTTACACGGACTTTCTTGTGCCTGACACGATCGACGGCCGTTTCGATCTTATCGTTGCACATGCCGTTCTCTATTTCCGGCGTATGCGAAGCGAGGGAAAAGAAGTCGCTGAATTCACGCAAAATGTATTCGACCTGTTTTTTCAGGATATGGATGCGTCGCTCAGGGAAATGGGCGTCAGCGACACGCGCGTCCCCAAGAAAGTGAAAGTCATGGGCGAAGCGTTTTACGGCCGCGCGGATGTTTATATTCCGGCGATCGACAATGATGATGTCGACGAACTTGCTGCAGCGATCGGCCGAAACATCTATCCGGATTCTCCCGAGCCGGTCGCACAGACGCGTCTTGCGCACTATATGCTCGCGGCAGCAAAGCTACTGACCAAACAATCTGCCGAAGACCTTATGACCGGAAAACTTGTCTGGCCGACCCCGGACGACTTCAAGGCAATCGCCGTTTAAAACCCGCCGAGCAAAAACAGAAGAAAGAAGACAATGGCAACTGAGAGTTTCCCTTATTCGTTCACGGTCAACGCCACGCGCGTGATTGACAAGGACGAGAAGATCGTCGTGGAGCCGGATGCGGCGGGTTTGAAGGCAATTGCCGCCACTTATGACCTGGATGGCATCAGCGCGCTGAAGGCCGAGTTCACCTTGAAACCCTATCGCAAGGCCGGTGTTCGGGTTGTCGGGCCGATAACCGCGACCATTCAGCAGACTTGTATCGTGTCTTTGGAAGCTTTCGAAAGCAACATCAGACTGGACGTCGACAGGACCTTTGAGCCTCATTCCAGCAAACCGCGCAAGGTCAAAGATCTGAATGAAGACGGCGAGATCGAGATCGACCTGGAATCGCTCGACCCACCGGACGTCATTCTCGATGGGGTGTTGGACCTGGGGGCTGTCATTTGCGAAGAACTTGCGCTTTCCCTGGATCCGTTTCCCCGCAAGCCAGGAGTGGAATTTGAAGGTAATTCCGACCTGGAAGACGAAGTTGAAGAAGAACCGGAGGAAAAGCCGTCGCCCTTTGCTGCATTGCAAGCCTTGAAAAACAAAAACGGCGACTGAAATAAATGTTCGTCTAATTCAATTTGAGTGGACGAAAAGTATCTTTCGGGCGAGTTTTCAACGTTCCATCTGCCAACTGATAGGAAAACGGTTGTCACTCCGTCCAAAACCGTTATGTTCGCGCCCGTTCTGGGCCCCGCTGCAACGGCGGGAAAAGTGTGGGTGCACCATTCGGTGTTGTTCTAGGTAGCGAAACGTCAAAAGACCTTTTAAATGGCGAAAACAATCCCGATTTCTTTGGATGCAATGGGCGGTGATCACGGGGCGGAAGTTGTCATCCCCGGCGCTGAGATTGCACTGGTCCGTCATCCGGAGATACGTTTCCTTCTTTACGGCAACGAAGAAGTTCTGCGTCCGCTCCTGGAGCAGTATCCGCGTGTTCGCGACGCTTCGACCCTGCACCATTGCGAAGTTTCAATCGCAATGGACACCAAACCCAGTCAGGCTCTGCGTCAGGGACGGTGGCGTTCGAGCATGTGGCGCTCCATCGAGGCGGTAAAGACAGGTGAAGCCTCCGTTGCGGTTTCTGCGGGCAATACCGGCGCCTTGATGGCGATGTCCAAGTTCTGCTTGCGTACCATGGCGAATATCGAACGCCCTGCGATCGCGGCGATCTGGCCGACAACACGCGGCGAATCCGTTGTTCTGGATGTCGGGGCGACAATCGGGGCGGATGCCCAGCAGCTGATAGACTTTGCCATTCTGGGCGGTGCGATGGCGCGTGCGCTTCTGGGCGTACAGCGGCCAAGCGTCGGCTTGCTGAATATCGGTGTCGAAGAGGTCAAGGGGCTGGAAGAGGTGCGCACCGCAGGTCGGCTCTTGCGGGAAACGCCGCTGCGCTCGCTGGAATATGCCGGTTTTGTCGAAGGCGACGATATCGGAAAAGGCACCGTGGACGTCGTCGTGACAGAAGGGTTCGCAGGCAATATCGCGTTGAAGACCGCAGAAGGGACCGCCAAGCAGATTGGCAGTTACTTGCGCTCCGCGATGAATCGCACCTTTATGTCCAAGATCGGGTATCTATTTGCCAAAGGAGCCTTCGATCTGCTGCGCGAGAAAATGGATCCGCGCAAGGTCAATGGCGGTGTGTTCCTGGGACTGAACGGCATTGTGATCAAAAGCCATGGGGGAACCGACGCGGAAGGCTATGCCTCTGCGATTGATTTGGCCTATGACATGGTTAAAAACGAACTGACACACAAGATCGCCCAGGATCTTGTGCATTACCATCGTGGCCGCTTCGCCGAAGCCGCGCCGACATCGGAAGGTGATTTGTGAGCGTAATCCGTTCAACTGTGACCGGCAGCGGAAGCTACCTGCCGGAGAGAATTCTGACCAACGACGATCTTGCAAAGATGGTCGACACGTCTGACGAATGGATCGTTCAGCGCACAGGCATTCAGCAGCGGCACATCGCAGCCGAAGGGCAGGTGACGTCCGATTTGGCGCTGGAAGCTGCAAAGCGGGCTCTTGAGAGCGCCGGTCGTGACGCCTCCGAAATCGATACGATTATTCTGGCAACGGCAACTCCGGACAATACTTTTCCGGCGTCCGCTGTCACCGTGCAGGCAAAGCTCGGCATCACGCACGGCTGTGCCTTCGACGTTCATGCGGTCTGTTCCGGCTTCGTTTATGCCCTGACCACCGCTGACGCCTATATTCGCTCCGGTATTTCCAAACGCTGCCTGGTGATTGGCGCCGAAACATTTTCCAGGATTCTGGACTGGGAAGATCGCACCACCTGCGTTTTGTTCGGTGACGGAGCGGGCGCTGTTGTTCTGGAAGCCTCGGAAGGCGAGGGCACCAATGACGACAACGGCATCCTGACCTCGCATTTGCGCTCTGACGGCCGCCACAAGGAAAAGCTCTTCGTCGATGGCGGACCTTCGGCCACCCAGACGGTCGGTCATTTGCGCATGGAAGGCCGTGAGGTCTTCAAACACGCGGTCGGCATGATCACAGATGTGATCGAGGACGCCTACAAGGCGACCGGACTGACATCTGACGACCTCAACTGGTTCATTCCGCATCAGGCAAACAAGCGTATTATTGACGCAAGCGCAAAGAAACTGGGAATCGCTCCGGAGAAGGTTGTGACCACTGTGCAGTGGCACGGCAACACTTCTGCGGCATCCATTCCGCTGGCACTTGATACGGCTGTCCGGGACGGGCGGGTCAAGAAGAACGACCTGGTGATGCTCGAAGCGATGGGCGGTGGATTTACCTGGGGATCAGTTCTGCTGCGTTGGTGAAGGCCGCTACGGCAATTAGCCCACAAATCTTATCTAGATGCCGAGTACCGGTTGACCGACCCGCCGTGAGGCCGTACCGTAGGGTCTTGCATTGGAGTTCTCTTGCAAAATCAGCCAGATCGCTGGCGTCGTTGTGGAGGGGTTATGGGCAATCGGACTATTACCCGTGCGGATCTGTGTGAAGCCGTTTATCAAAAAGTAGGCTTGTCGCGGACCGAGTCATCAGAATTGGTCGAACGAGTACTTTCTGAAATTTCTGACTGTCTTGTGACCGGAGAATCGGTAAAATTATCGAGCTTCGGGTCGTTTGTGGTCCGCTCCAAGGGAGAGCGTATCGGACGAAATCCGAAGACCGGCGAGGAAGTACCGATTTCACCGCGCCGCGTGATGGTGTTCAAGCCGTCCAATGTGTTGAAGCAACGGATTAACGATGCGCTCACAGGACAGGCCAGCAAATAACAAGACCGGATGAGCTCGCAGGACAAAAGCCCGGACGCCTTTCGAACCATCAGCGAAGTCGCTGAAGACCTCGACTTGCCTCAGCATGTGCTGCGGTTCTGGGAAACGCGGTTTTCCCAGATCAAGCCGCTGAAGAGGGGTGGCGGCCGGCGTTATTATCGTCCCGATGATGTGGAGCTTCTGAAGGGCATTCGCCACCTACTATACGGTGAAGGCTATACCATCAAAGGTGTTCAGCGGATCCTGAAGGAGCAGGGGCCGCGGTTCGTCATGCAGATCTGGCGGGAAGATGCTTCGCCCCTGCAGTCTGCAGGGCATGCCGAGCCTGTAGTAACATCGGAACCAGCACCGGACCCTGTTCCAGCATTGGAACCTGCCCAGAACGGTCAGCAGGAACCGCTGCCGAGCGGTGTACTGGCCGATGATGTACCTGAGGCATCTGCAAACAGTTCTTCTGGCGGTCTCAATATCCTGAGCAGACTTAGGGGCGAAAAACCCGGTACTGTATCAGGAACGCCATCGCATTCTCCGGTTTCCAAGGAAGACATCAGACGTTTGCAGGCAACGTTGTTTGAGTTACTGGAATGCAAGCGGACATTGGACCAGGCACGCTGACAAGTTTCGGAACCCTGAATTGAACAACGCCGCCCGACGAAGGGCGACGTTTTCGTTTGTATTGAACTTGAAAGCTGTCAGTTCAGGTCCATGCAGGAAGCGTAGAAACTTGTTGTCGCGGGCCAGTCTGAGAAAATTCCCTTCACACCGACATCCTGCGCAAGCACATCGACCACTTCCAGCATTTTGCCATCGCCATCAATCACCGGTCCGACAGTCTGGTAATACCAACCACCGCCGGCAGCGAGTGGTCCGGAGCGTTCCAGTGTCCAGGTAATAATGTCGAGATCCGCTTCCTTGGCCGCCTTGGCATAAGCGGAAGGCACGATCTTGCCGTCTTGCACGGCCAGGAGCACCCAGAGTGGTGGGGCGATGAAGTTGACACCCATTTCCTTCAACTCGTTCATCGAAGGTGAGAATGTTGAAGGATCCATCGGGTCGATGTTTCTCCGGCCATCGAGATAGACGGCCTGCTTGCCGAATTCAGGTTCATTCTCGATCCAGTAGAGAACGTCATTCAGATTGAAGGACTGCGGGAAAACATCGCTGGGCGAAACACCCGCTTCCTTGTAGTCATCGATGAGCTTCTGAGCGTAGTCAGCCTGCGAGAATCCTTCATAGGGCATGTCAATCTTCGGGGCTTTCAGTTCCGGTGTGAACTTCACTCCGAGATCCTTAAAGAGCGCAATGGATTCCTTGTGCGTCATCAATGTACCGGTTCCACCATAAAGCTCCGTGCGCCAGGGAGCAGTGCCGTTCATATAGGCCTTGACGCTCGCGGCCGCCTTGTTGGCGCTATCCATCTTCCCGCGCAAAGACTTGAATTCGGTCAGGGTGAGGTCTGATGTCCGGCATTCTGCTGATGCCGGAGTATCGCCTTCGGCAGGGGTGAAGGCGGATGTGCACTGTGCCGCTAGATCCGTTGCCAGAATGTTGGTGGTTGTGTGCAGATCATTCTGCGAATGCCGGCAAACCAGCTCCTTGTCCTTGGTGAACGTCACGTCGCACTCCAGAATTCCGGCACCCATGAGAGCACCAGCGCGATAGCCTTCTTCCGTATGTTCAGGAAACTGCAGCGGAGCGCCCCGGTGGGAAATGGAAAAGTTCGTGCGTTTGGTCGGTTGGCCGATACACGCTGCAAGTTTGTCCTTCAGCGCGCTGTCTGACATCTGGCCAACGAGATAGGCGGGACGGGGCCCTAGTTCGATTTCCGTGGCGAAGCTTGCTGTGGAGACTGTCAGCCCGAGCAGGGCAAGAGAGGCAATGCGCATGATTGGTTCCCAGGTGAGGAAAAACGAGGCGAGGCGAAATTAGATAGCGGACAGGAGGTTTAGAGCAAGGGCGGTTGTATTTTACTTGCGCTTCCAGGCAATCTTCAGGGCCTCCGGTCCCCTGACCGACAGGCCGCGCTTGTAAACCGGGCTCTTTTCCGCAAGCTCTATTGTCTCGAAGCGATTAAGCAGCGTTGAGAAGATAATATCCATATCGAGGCGGGCAAGGTGGTTGCCAAGGCAGAAATGGGCGCCCCGACCGAAAGCGATATGCCAATTAGGCGAACGTCCGACATCGAACATGTCGGCGTTGGGAAACTGCTTCGAATCCCGGTTGGCTGAGCCATAAAGGACACCGAACTTGGTTCCTCGTGAAAATGTCTGACCGCAGATTTCAACATCTTCGGTACAATACCGATGAAAGAAGGGCAGCGGAGATTCGTACCGGAACATTTCCTGTACCGCGGTCTTCATTAGTCCTTGATTGTCTCGCAGGCGCTGCATCTGGTCTGGAAACTTGAGCAGCGCGTGCATGCCGCTGCCCAGAACGTCGATGGTCGATCCGTGTCCTGCCATCAGGATCAGCATGGCGGTCGAGAAGAATTCGTCATGGTTCATGTGTCCCTGTCGCTCAGCCTCGATCATCAACGATAATAGGTCGTCTTTCGGGGCTGTCTCTCTCTTCGCCTTGAGCTCCAGGAGATAGTGATAGAACTCGGTCGTATTTCGCTCGGCCAGTTCCTTGCGCTCGTCCGAGCGGTCTATGTCGAAGAACTGAACAATGTTTTCCGACCAGATCCTGAGTTGCGGGCAGTCCTCGTCAGGAACTCCAAGAATGCGGCCGATGATATGCCCGGGAACATGCGCTGCCAGGTCATCGATGAAATCGACCTCCTTCCGGTCAGCAAGTCCGTCGACGAGAGTGTCGACATAGGTCTGGATGCTTTCGCGCAACTTGTTGACCATCACTGGTGTGAACAGTTTGAAGACCTGCTTGCGCAGCCGGTCATGAATTTCACCGTCGCTGTCCAGCAGTGAAAACTGTACGAAACGCGAATGATGGGGCATGTCGTGCCAGTTGCCGGCACGCTTTTGCTCCGCAATCTCTTCTTCATTTGCGATGTACTCCATGGAGCGAACCATCTTTTCGTGCATCACGACTTCGGAAACATCATCGAAACGCGCCGCGAGCCAAACGTCGAAGTCCTTGAAATAGGTCAACCCCTCTTTGGCGCGAAGTGCTGCGTAGTAGGGATGTGGGTCTTGCGCAAAAGCATCGGAAAGAGGTTCAAAGGAAAGGTCGTTCGGCAGGCTCATGAATGTTTCTTTTTGGTTATCGCGATGAGAATACTGGTTTGGCAAGGTCAGAGGTTTTTAGCTTCCAGCGCAAGGGGAAAGCACTGCAAACCGGGTGTTGTCGGCATTTTTTTCCGATAATTCCACATCGTGGCTTCGCAGCCGAGAACACTGAGTACTTCAAGGCCTTTCAATTTGACAGCTGCAGATGGCAGTTCGTTGAGCTACATCACGCTTCAGCTGTAGAGGTTGAGAATTCAATGGTTTCATATTCCGGGGAGTGACCAGGCATTGTCCTCAAGGTGACCACTATTTGATGTGCGGAGCTTGAATTCGCAACCATTTGTATAAGTTGCTTCATAGTGTTGAGCGTCACAACGAACACGGCAATGAATTCATTAAAATATGACAGAATTAGTAGTTGAATAGTTTGCTCTTTTGATTTCATTGATTGTCAAATTCATCAATATTTCTAGGAAAAGATGTTTAAACTGGCTACTATTCCAGTCGTAGGGCGTTGCTGTTGATGCGTTAATATCGGCATCGCGTCCAGGCGGTCTTCATAGGGTTACCCACTTCACCATGACTTGAATTTGTCTACCAGCCGGAAGAGAGCACTCATCTGATTGTGTTCAGATTCAGAAGTGTTGTGGGTGAAGCAAGTTATGCCTTTCTCGGTCGCACAGCTTCACGAACGAATGACCTGGGCCAATGGGGGATTTCTTGGGACCTGAGGACGTTTCAATCCTGTTTAATGCATATTCTGCATGTCGTTCGAAGCTTTATGATCTCGGATGCACTGTTCGGGTTCTGCGCGATTTCAATGAAGTGACGCCCGCACTCGAAGCTTTCGGCAAGGAGGTTACGCCGTTCTTTCAGGGGCGGTTTTTCGATTTCAACGGCCATAACGGATTCTGTCATGTCGCGATGGCGAAGGGGGAGCCGGTTTCATTCTATTGCAGCCAGCTCTTCGACACCGGTGCCCTGAGTTATCTTGAGTTCCATCGCGCGCAATTGACAAGGATTTACGGTCCGGAACATCCGATCGACCGCCAGTGGGCCTGCCCTCCCATGCAGGAAATACAGGGTCAGATCATCTATTCGGGGGACGCGCTGAATGTGCCCGGTCAGGGGTCTGTGCGTCAGTCCTTGGAGCGCCTGGCTTTGATTTCAAGAATGAACCTTTATCTTGGACTGGCGACCTGGAAGACAGCAACGGCATGCGTCGGGTTGGCACGTGCCGCAAGGGTCAGGAAAGCGTTGGGCGAAGTTTATGGAGCGCTGCACACCTATCCCTACGCAACGAAATGGCACAAGCCGCCAATTGACCGGAAGCAGGACGATGTCTTCCTGTTCAATTGGGCCAGAGATGTGCTTTATCTAGCAAAAATTGATGCTCATGAAACTGCGCCGACGTTGGCAGAGTCAGATTCACAAGAACAGGGTTCGGTGTCCCAAGCCACAAGCGGTCAATCAGGCGATAATAGCTGACGGGCACGTTGGACAGAGCACCAGGAGGAGTAACCTCCAACTCGACAAGTTCGAAAACCCTGTCTCCCTGGGCTGCCCGTGCAAAACCTCCGGCAACAACGGTATCGAATTTCGGGTCCTGATTGCGGATTGCAGAAGCGAAGTCACCGCCGTACTGGCCTTCCATCACTTCCTTGATGTAACTGCGATTTCCGACATAGCCAATTTGCGGGATATGGTCGCCGCTGGCTGTTGAAGACGTGAAAACGAGACGGTCGAACACCGGAATGTTCGGCCTGAACACACCATCGGTATGCCGCAGGAAGGTATCAAGCTCCTGGATATATTGGCCCGCCAAACCTTTCATGTTCGCCGGATCAATGCGCTTGATGTGCATCAGTCTCTTTCCGCCTCCACCAGGAGCTCAATCATTCGGTGACAGTTCAATATGATCTCGTTCCGTTCGTTCGGGGTAAAGTCCCGCCAATCGGATTTTCCATCATAACTTTCTATCACAGTTCTGACGAAACCTCTTATGACGAAGCCCCCCTGGAACAAGTCGGCGTAAGTGTCTGCTTCTTTGCTTAAAAAGGCTTGAACGTCCATGTTTCTAATTGCCTTCTTTCAACACCCGGAAAGCTCGCATGACCACAAATGTATAGACCTCCATCGGGAGAGCCTCGTCGGCTGAACCCAGTATCGCATCAAGGTGCTTGCGGAGGTCAATCAGCAACTCATCGTCGCTAATGGAATTCTGCAAACCCGCCTCCATCCTTCGGCAGTTTTCTATCAACTCGTTGATCATCTCTTCCATGGGCGAGAAAAAGTCCCCATTCCAGTTTCTCCCATTTGCCCAAGTTACCCGAGGTTAAGGGTACTGCAATCAAAACCATCGGAAAAACTAACAATTGTTTTCCAGGTTTGCCGAGCATGGCTGTATTGAAGAGCTGATGTTCACGTACGCGAACATCGGGCAATCGAAATGCAACAATCGCACTCACAAACATGTCCGGGTTAAGATTTTCCTTAGAGATCAGGAGAAAGTCGGGTCCACCAATCCGGATGTCGGGCAGCGGCTAGCGACAAGTACGGCAACATTCTCACGCTGAAGACGGTGCCTCTTTCGCTTTTTTGCCTGAAAAGGCCATCAGACAACCTGCGGTCAGGATGACCACTATCCCGGCGATCGCAAGCCTGTTCGTCTGAATGTCCCAAAGCAGGATGGACCAGAGGCTGGCGAAAATCAGGAAGGAATACTCGAAAACAGCCACCACTGCCGGGGCACCAACCCTATAGGCCTGCGCAATCAGCGTCACGGCGATAATGGCTCCGACGGCCTGAAAGAGGGTGAGCCACAAAAAGCGTGGTGTCGGATCAACATAGGGACGGGAAAGGAAAGTTTCTCCGGGCCAGTTGGTTGTGATCGTCAACATCGTTGCGCTCACAATCCCGATTGTCAGGAAAACGCCGAGGGCGAGGACAAGTGGACTTTCCCGGTTGCACCAGATACCGGTCAGCATCATGCCCAAGCCGTAGAAAAGACCGGCGGCAAGTGGCATCAGAGAAAGATAGGAAAGGGTGGCGGGATCAGGTTGCAAGAGCATGAGAGCGCCTGCGAACCCAGCAAACACAGCCACCCAACGTACAGCACCGAGTTTCAGACCAAACAGAACGATAGATAGAAGCGCAACCCAGAGCGGCGCGCTGAACAATCCCGCTCCGGCCTGTGCAACCGGCAGGGTTCCCAGCGCTGCAAAATAGATCAGCAATCCCGCCGATACGATGAGACTGCGTACCGCCAGGGTCTTCAGATTCTGCGGTCGCAAACGTGTCCGCGACACCACCGCGATCAGCAGGAAAATGGGGACTGCAAAGAGGGTACGGAAGACGTGAAACTGCCAAAGGCCCGCCTCCTGACCGACAGCAGCTACGAAATTATCAATAAAGCTCAGGATGGCAGAAGCCGCCAGGGCGAAACCCGCAGCAGCCATATTGTGACTGGGTTGCATGAGGGCAGATGAAGTCAATTTGAGCGGATCGTCAACATCTCATTGAGCGCCCGAACTCGGGATAACCAGACATTCCGCATGAAGCCGTGGGCAGGCAGGTCCGGTTTTCACGCTTGCGCACAACGTGTGACCTGTCTGCAGGCGCTATTCATGCCGGTATTGTTGCTGAGGGGAACCGATAGCAAATTCGGCTTGGGCAGCGTCAATACGCCTTGATTGACAGCGCCCCCTGCATACGTCTGAAAACAAACTTCATGAGAGAGAAACCGCTTGCCGCGAAGAGTTGCGGGACTGAAATCCGCCGTTTCCGGCGTAGTTCCCTAAAAATGCCCTGTTTGCTTTTCTCCATCTTGACGACGGCGGAACTCAAACTGTTCGGGGCTTCTTCGGGGCCGGACAGGCTGCTCAATGGCAGGTCCAGATACACAAAACTGTTTCCGGCAAACAGAATTTCGAACCAGAGTTGAAGGTCCTCGCAGTACCGCATGCCGGATCGGAACCGGAAGCCGGGTTGGTTCTTCAACATGACGGCAGACGTCACAATGCGGTTTCTGAACAGCAGCTCTCCGGTGCTGATCGAAATTTCCTGTGCCTTTGCCTGTGTTTCGTCAAACAGTCCGGGAAGGTCGGGGGTTCGGCGATGCGACGAACCGAAACAACCGTGTTCGCGCATGACCGCGAGCTGGAACTCAAGCTTTTGCGGATGCCAGAAGTCGTCCGAATCAAGGAACGCGACGTAGTCTCCCTTGGCCATGTCCCAGCCAAGATTTCGCGCGCTGCCCGGTCCGTCGTTGCCTGGCATGCGTTCGATTCTGATTGACTGTTCGCTGAACTCTTCCGCAAAGACGCGAATGACGTCTATGGTCCTGTCTTTGCTGCAATCGTCAACGCAAATGATTTCAAGCGGACGTTGACTTTGCTGAACCACCGATAGAAGGGCATTCCGGATGGTTCGCTCGGAATTGTAGCAGGGAATAATAACGCTGACCGGCACAGTTTGAGGGGCTTTGCTCACGTTGCACCCTCCCGCGTTCTCAAAGCTCGCAGCATTGCTCCGAAAAAGAGCAGGCACATGCACAGATCTGCAAGGATCATCGAAAGAGCCGCACCTGATGCTCCGCTTTTCGGAATCAGGACATAGCAGAAGGCAACATTCACCAAAATGACCGCGGACAGCATCTTAAGCCGAAGGTTGATGTGACCTCCAATAAACAGGACAGCGCCGAAGCACAGGCTTAGCGAACGCAGCGGAATGGTCCATTTCACAATCTGGAGCGTTTCTGCGAGTCTTTCGGGAGACTCGTGAAAAAAGAATGCGGCGATAAAGTCCGCGGTAAACCAGATCACTGCGACGCTGAGAAAGCCGAGGCCTGCGAACAAAAGCGCACTTTTCTTGAGAACCGAATGCAGCAGCGGCCGGTCCTGGTAGTACCAGCGGTGCATCTTGGGGATCAGAATTTTTTCGAATGCCATGTTTGGCAGCAGAAGGAAGGCTGTGATCACCAGGAATGCGACATTGTAATAGGCAGCCTGTTCGTCATTGCCCCAATACTTGACCAGCACGGTATTCATCTGGACGTAGACCAGATAGAAAAATCCAGCGATGCCGAAGGGAAGCGAGGACCGCACCACCTCTCCGAGGCCAGCACGCTCGCTGGCGGAGCCGATTTCGGGCATCGGACCGTGTCCCTTGAGCAGCAGTTTTCCGGATAAACGTGCGTTCAGGATCGCAATGCCGACAAGAACGACAATGACCGACACGACGAAATAGGCTGTCAGCGCCGACAGAAGATACGCATCGAACAGTGGGAAAAACAGAAATATGACCAGGAGGCTCAACCGGGCCAGATGCGGAGAAAACTGCCAGAACGAGAAGTAGTTGTAGTTTTCTTCCAGCTGAAAGACGACGCCGACGAGCTCCATCAGAATCTGGCTCAGGACAAACACTGAAAGTGCAAGAATGACCATTTCGGTCCTGGCGTCGTGAGGCCCCCAATGCGCCCAGCCCGCAAGTGCGATCATCACAAGAAGTGCAGAGATCAGGACATAGACCAGTGAATTGCGGATCCATCGGTAGGCGCCCCAGCCTTCCTGGCCAAAAACCCTGAGCCAAAAGCTGCCGATCCCGAAACAGGCCATGGGCGCCATGATGGTGACCAGGCTGAGACCGGCCGAAAATCGTCCATAGTCGGCCGCGCTCATCTGCCTCGCCAGCAGCGTTTGAACAAGAAACGCCAGCAAAGCAGCCATTGCCGATGCGGATCCCAGTTTCAGAAACGGTGAAATCTTTCGGATCAGGGGGCTGAGCGTATTTAATGCGATTTGCGACACGATCGGGACTTTGGTGACCTCAGAAGCACATCTTGATTAGTTTGTTGCACTTAAACAAAAGAAAATTGAAAAAGCATAACCAAAGGAAGGAGCTATTCGTTCCAGATATCACTTTTTCAATTTGTGCAGATGGAGAAATGTCGCTGTGCAACTAATGATTTGCAATGAATACTTGTGAAAATGCCGTTCGCGCAGAGCTCGAACAAGAGGCTTTGTGGATGCGCCTCTGGGCGTTGGAGGGAGCGGAGATTGCAGCCCGCTTCAAACGTTCGCCCACCAAGTCTCAGACCGGTCGACAATGTCGTACCTGCCTGTGAGCAGTCACGGTCGCTCGATCCGACGCAGTTGCACAGGAAGGTTTCGCAGTGATTTCCAGAGAAGATAGTCGGAGCGTTCGAAACGGACCAAGATTATCTTGGTCGGGCAGGCCGGATTTGAACCGACGACCCCTTCACCCCCAGTGAAGTGCGCTACCAGGCTGCGCTACTGCCCGAACGAACCCTACCTAGCTTGTTCGCTTTCCAAGCGCAAGCGGCTTGTTGCGTTGAGGCTAATAGTTTGCCCAGGCTTTTCCGGTCAGTAAACCGATTGTCCTGAAATTGATCGGGCTCGACGTTTGCGCTCGATTTTGTCGGTTGCGATCAGTCCCCAGGCAAGACCGTAAAGCAGATACATGTGCCGCCAGTGATCGGTATCGATAATCACTGAAAGGATCAGATGCGCAATGAAAACCGCAAAGACACAGTGTGTGAAGGCCGTCCAGGGGCGTTTTTTGAAGAGCAGGGGAAACAGAGCGCAGATTGTCCAGACCACCAGCACCAGATAGACAATGCCGCCCAGCCAGCCATAAGTCGTAAATCCTTTCAGATAGACGTTGTGCTCGTCTTCGGGAAAGTACTTGTTGAATTCCAGCGGACCGAGGCCGAGTGGATATTCCATGACCATCTGGAAGCCCAGAGAATAGCGTGCGAAGCGCCCAAGGCGCGCACCGTCATAATCCTGCACCAGCTTGGCCCGTTGAACAAACATGTCCGACACGGCGTCGAAAGAGAGGGCAATGGTCAACATCGCGGCAGCGGCGAGGATGCCTCCGGCGCCGAGCAGGACAAGTCGACCGCGGCTTCTCGGATTTCGCTCCGTCACAAGCGCCAGGAAGTAAATGATGAGGATCGAAGCGCACAGCACACCCCAGGCCCCGCGGGAAAAACTCAGGAAAACGCCAAGCAGCAAAATGGCGAGCGGTATCAGAACATGCAGATTCTTAAGGACCGAGTTCTTGAAGAATATTTGTATTAGCAGCAGGGTCGGCAGGACCAGGAATGGGCCGAATACATTCGGATCCTGAAACGTTCCGCGTGCACGTCCATACCGCATGAAATACTCGGATGCCGGGATAAGGCCGAAATAGGCGGCAACCCCGATCGCAGATACCAGTACTGCGCTGATCGTGTATCCGCTCTGAATGATCCGGAACCGGTTTGGATCGTCAGCCAGAATGGCCGCGTAGAAAATAGCCGTCATTGCAAGAAAGCCGGAGACCGCAATGTACATGACGGCATCGCCGAACTTCTGTGCAAGGGGGATGGATGCCAGTCCCCCTGCAACGTAGAGGATCATGCAGATGATCAGGGGACCGAACTCCGGCCGGAGTTTCAGCCCGCACGCAAACCAGACGACTGCGAGAAGCGCCATGTAAAGTTCGTAGGGCGCGGGTTCTTCGATGACAAAACCGGAAAGAAAGGCCGCAAGCCAAAGGGCGCCATTGCCCAGGCTTTTGACTGAGAGAACGTTTGGCCGGCGCGACAGTATTGTGCCACCATATGGTTCGCTCATAACGGTCAATAGGCGTTCTCCGTGTGAAACAACCGGAACGGCGTCATGAAAAGAATCTTGAGGTCGAACAAGATCGACCAATTCTCGATGTAATAGACGTCGCACTCAACGCGGTTCTGAATTTTCTCCGGTGTATCTACTTCACCCCGCCAACCGTTGATCTGGGCCCAGCCGGTAACGCCGGGCTTCACTTTGTGGCGCGCGAAATAGCCGTCGACGACATCGTCCCAGGTCTTGTTATCGGTATGTGCGTTTACGGCATGCGGGCGTGGCCCAACCAGCGAAAGTCTGCCGGTAAGCACGTTGAACAACTGAGGCAGTTCATCGATGGAAGATTTCCGGATGAACCGTCCTACCTTGGTCACGCGTGGGTCACCTTTGGTCACGACCTTTTTCGCGTCCGGGTCCGCCATTTCCGTGTACATGGAACGAAATTTCAGGATCTCAATGACTTCGTTGTTGAAGCCGTAGCGTTTCTGCCTGAACAGAACGGGCCCTTTGCTGTCGAGCTTGATTGCGATCGCTGTTGCAACCATGACCGGAAACAAAGTCACGATTGCGATCGTTGCAAAGACGAGGTCGAAGATCCGCTTGGCAACCATATCCCAGTCCGCGATTGGTTTTTCAATCACGTTGACGAACGGAACCGTCCCGATGAAAGAGGCTCCGCGGTCCCGGAAACGAACCTTGTCGGTGTGAGCGGAGAGGCGGATGTCCACCGGCAGCACCCAGAGTTTCTTGAGGAGTTCCAGGACCCGTTTTTCCGCGCGCAACGGAATGTTGACGATCAGCATGTCGATACGCGCGAGGCGAGCGAACTCTACAAGGGCATTGATGTTACCCAGTTTGGGGTACCCGGCCACAACTGGAGGCGAACGGTCGTTGGAACGGTCGTCAAATATACCGCAGATACGAATGTCGTTGTCCGGTTGGGCTTCAAGGTCGTGGATCAGCTCTGCTGCGGCTGTTCCGCCACCTACGATGATCGCACGCCTTTCGAGACTACCGGATTTCATCCAACGTCGAACGAGCCAATAGACAACCAGTCGAACCATGCAAAGGCCAGACAGGCCTAGAGCGTACCACGGACCGATCCAACTGTCTGACAAGCCAGCGGCGATGTCAGTTGTAGATCGCAGCACTACTAAGATGGCGAAGACCAGGGTCCAACCTGCCGCCGCCCGGCCTAGTTGGGAGAGACCTCGTCTCATTACCGAGACCTGATAGACATCAGCGGCTTGAAAGAACGCGAGAGTAAACAGGATCGCAGCGGCGGTGGTAAAAATCTGCGCCAGCGAAAGTGCGGTAGTTTCCGGACCGGTAACTGCTGCAATAAGCGCGGTGCTTGCGATTACCAAAATATCTGCCAATCTAACGAAGCCGGCCAGAACTGTCGCGGAAATACCTTTACCACCAAGATTGCGCGCGATTTCCAGAGCGCCTGCGGAAAGTCCGTTCTTTCCGGGAACCAACGTTTCGACAACCGGTTGACCCGTTGCGCCTTGAATCGTTTGCCTGAACTGCTTTTCCAGTTTCTGCCGAACGCCGGAAACCTCATCAGAGGATGATTTCGGACCAAATGGTTCGGTCGGCTTGAGTGCAGGATTGCTCATTATCGGTTACTCGACCTGGCAAAGATGGACTGTGCACGTGACGTTGCCAGGTCGCTGCCTGCAGCGACCTGAGCCGAAGCGTCAGCTGGCGCAATTCCCCTTAGTTCCTGGTAAAGGGTGGTGATGCGATCTGACATGAGGTCAACTGAAAATGTCTCTGCCAGACAGCCGCGAAGCTCTTCGGCTTGCTGCTCCATTTTGGCAGGCGTCTCCAGGGCCGCTTCCATGGCGAGCGTAAGCTTGCCGATATGCCCGGGTTCCACCAGCCGATTGGCGTAGCGACCGAAGATCTCCGGAACACCTCCAACACGGGTGGCAATGAGTGGGCGCTGGGCGGCAACTGTCTCGAGGATGATATAAGGCATGGCCTCTGCGCGAGACGGAACCACCACGTTTCTGGCCAGCTTGAATGCCTCGCGGGCGGGAAGGGCGCCATGAAACGTGATGGCGTTTTCCATATCAAGTTTCTTGACCATGTTGCGGTAGCGCGCTTCGTCCGGGCCTTCTCCGACGATGTGCGCGGTCGGTGCGATGCCGTTCTTCAGCCGAATGTTGTAAAGCGCCTCGATGAACAGGTCCGGCCCCTTAAGATCGCGTAGCATGCCTATATAGAGGAAGTCAGCTGCGTCTTCATTGGCTGGAACCGGCGAGAACTCTTCTTGCGTGAGACCGTTATAGACGATCCGCGTCAGCGCCTTCGGGTGCCCAACCTTGCTTTCGTAGGCGGCCGCTTCGTAGTCTGAGACGAATATCAAGCCATCGGTCAGGCGCCCGAGAATACCTTCCAGAGTGTGATAGATGCGACCTTCAAGTCGGTTGGGGTCATAGTGCAGGCTTCCCCCGTGAGGGCAGTAGACCCTGGAAACCTTTTGACCCGTCAGGTTCAGAACGCTGCCGATGAGACGCGCGTATGCACCTCCTTTGGCCCCGTGTCCGTGAAGGATGTGGGGTTTCAGGTCTCGAACATGACGATAGAGAGCGAGGGTTGCGGACAAGTCCTTGAACGTGAGCTGCCGCTGCATGGGAACGCGTGTTACGCCGAGCGCGAGCTTCGGTTCGAGATCTGCCACGAGCTCGTTGTCGAACGCACTGCCCGTGCTGCTGTCGCAAATTAATCCAACATCATGTCCCGCTTCCGCCTGGTTTGTGGCCAGGTCCCGGATATGACGGAATATCCCGCCGATAGGCGAGCGGACACAATGCACGATCCGCATGGGAGTCGTAGTCATGGTGCAGTTTCCCTGTTACCGCCCCCCGGTTTCTTGGTCGAACCAGTGAAGCATTGAAACTACACACTAACAAAGGGAGATGAGTCCGCAGTTAACTTCGCGGATGCCTAGAAGTAGCGTTCCCGGACGTAAATCGTGTCGCCGGGACGAATCGGGTCCGAAATGGGCACACGGCCGTTTAGAATTTCACCATTGAGCTGGCGGGTGATATCCACGTTCGATTGTTGGGCTCTCGAGCTGAAGCCGCCTGCTGTTGCTATGGCATTTTGTACGGTCATTCCGGCAACGTAATTATATTGGCCTGCATTTTGCACTTCACCCATGATGAAGATCGGACGGTAGGTATCCACTTCAACCGACACGTCGGGATCGCGAATGTAACCTTGCTTCAACTTGGCTGAAATTTCGGAAGCCAGACCTTGCTGGGTCTTACCGCGAGCGGCAACGCTGCCAATCAGCGGAAATGAAATATAACCTGCCTGATCAACAACATAGGTGTTGGAAAGATCGTCCTGGCCAAAGACGATGATCCGCAGCCTGTCGCTGGAGTCCAGGCGATATGGCTGCGTTAGCGTTTCATGAAATGCTGTCGGCGGTTGTCTGTACCCGCTGCATGCTGCAACGCCCAGGCAAAGACCCAGGACAACAAGCACTCTCGTTCGCATCTACGACTCTCCTACAATTCGCAGACAGCATCGCGTGTTATGGTTAATTGAGGGTGAAGAGCGCAACCGATACGGATTGGGCGGTTTCAATTCCGCGTGTGCAATGATTAACGGACGCGGCGTCACGTTTGGAGGCAATTTAACCGATCGCTTACCCTAATTCGACATAGTTTGCCGGAACTGGAGTTTCGAACAATGAATGCTGAGCGGCAGACACATACTGATGAAGACATGGCGCTGGACCTTGGAGGTCTTTTGCGTGCAATCGGGCGGTCCCTTGGATGGCTGCTGCCACTCACCCTGATCGTGGCAATTGGTGTCTTTCTCGGACTTCAATTCGTGGCGCCGAAATACAGGGCAGAGGCGCGCGTCCTGATTGAGAGTACGGACAACAAGTTCCCGGGGGCAACCCGTGGTGTTGAGGAGGAGCGGGCGCTTCTCGATTCCGAGGGGGTCGCCAGCCAGGTCCAGTTGCTGATGTCTGCAGATCTTGCGCGCCGTGTGGCCAAGAAACTCGATCTGGCTTCAATTCCGGAGTTTGATGCCGAGGGGGGCGGCTCTCTGGTTGGCAGTCTCCTGTCACTCATCGGGTTGGGTGAGAACAAACCTGACAACAGTGCGGAAGAACGAGTCCTCAAACATTTCTACAAGAACCTGGACATTTACCGTCTTGAGGGATCTCGCGTTATTGCAGTCGACTACACTGCGGAACATCCGGTTCTGGCAGCTGAAGTGGCAAATACCATCGTAGATGAATACCTGGCCGTACAGTCGAGCGCAAAACGCCAGACGACTGAACAAGCCTCTGCCGTGCTGGAACCTCAGATCCAGGAACTGCGCAAGGAAGTGCAGGCTGCCCGGCAGGCAGTCGCGGATTTTCGTGCAAGGGCGGATCTGCTCATCGGCGCAGACAACATTCCGCTGAACCAGCAGCAGCTGGCGGAGACCAGCAGCGACTATTCTGCAGCTCAGGCGACAAAGGCTGAAGCTCAGGCAAAGGCTGATCTCATCAGGGAGTTGCTTGAAACCGGCGGTTCGCTGGAAACAGCCAGCGATGTTCTCAACTCGACTCTGATACAGCGGCTTCGCGAGCGGCAGGTCGAAATCCAGTCGAACATTGCCGAACTCTCCATAACGCTACTGCCGAGCCACCCTCAGCTGAAAGCACTCCAGTCGCAGCTCGGTGACTATGACCGGCAGATCAGAACAGAAGCCAGGAAGATACTTCAGGGGCTGGAAAACGACGCGAAAGTCGCCAACCAGCAGGCATTGGCTCTGGAAAGGCGTCTCGAGCAGCTTAAAACTGCGGCAGCAAAGTCTAATGCCGATCAGGCTCGTTTGAGCGAGCTGGAAAGGGAAGCCAATGCTAAAGCCGCACAATTGGATCAACTGCTTCTGAGTTATCAGGAAGCAGATTCCAGGCTACGTGCGCAAGTTCTGCCTGCCGATGCCCGGATCATCTCCCGCGCTTCGGTGCCGGTGGAACCCTTTTCGCCCAAAATCATTTCCAGCACGATCATTGCGGCGCTTGTCACGTTCCTTTTGGGATGTGCGTTTGTGCTAATGCGCGAGTTCCTGAGCGGGAATGCTCTGACCCGGATCGATGAAGGACAATTTGCAGCCCCACAGTCAGGGACACGTGCAAATCAGGCAACGGCTGATGGCGACAGTTCCTACGCTGCGGCCGGTTTCGGACACCAGATTGCAGCCGGATCACTCGACCAGAAAGATGTGCTTGGCTGGGAGAATGGCTACAATCGTCGGGTCACCAGCTACCGTATGGAGCCCGATTTCTCGGAGGAAGGCTCAAGACGGCAGGATTTGCTTGAAAGTGACAACGTTTCCGAAGAAGACACGGTTGCGATTCCAGCTGCTCGCGATTCTGACGGGCTGGATGGGACACCTCGTTACGATCAGGACTTTGCACCGGACTGGATAGGAGACTTGCGCGGCCAGGAAGGCGGCGATGAACCGGAAACAGTTGCTGAAGATCTGCCTCAAGAGGCGACTGCAGAAACATCCTATGCTGAATCCGTAACGACATATGCGCAAGATATCGAAGCCAGAGGCCGAATTGTCGTTTTGAGTGTGGACGATGAGACCTTGTCCCATGAGCTAACGTTCGATTTGGCGAGGAAGGCCGCGAACGCAGGCAAGTCGGCCTTGATCATGGAGGTTTTTCCTGAACAATCAAACAGCAAGGCGGCGGAAGGATTTTCCGACGTGGTGTCCGGACAGGCTCCTTTTGCAAAGGTGGTTTACCGGGATGCAGACTCCAAGGCGCATATCATCGAAGCCGGGCGTGTCGCCGTCACCGACGACCTGGCGGATGGCGAGCGGTTCAAACTTGCCCTTGATGCGATCAAGTCAACTTACGATACCATCGTTGTCGACCTCGGGGCGATAGATGGATCGCTTGCAAGTGCACGTATGCTCAGCTTTGCCGACAGAGTTCTGATCGCTGCAAGTGCACCGGACCACAGCCACGAACTTCAAAGTGCTGCAAACTTGCTTGCCCACAACACCGGAGCAAAGGTTGAGGTGGTGATCGCAGGTGACGACGGACCTGGTCCGCGGCGCAGCGACGATGGCCACGCAGCCTAGGTTTCATTTGACTGTGATTGAAAATCGTGAGGCCGGCCAACTCTCACGCCGAATTGCCGAGGCCGGCTTTCCATTTCCGCAGCCGGCGGACGAGTGGCCAAAGCGTCTTTGAGTTTCGGATGACTGATTTCGTTCTTATCAGCGCAGTATCTATGCGCATCTTTGCACGGCCTTTCCAAGTGCACGCTAGCGAACAGTCCGCGAGCGGAACCGCTGCTGTCCAGACGGTCTTGTAGCGTTCCTCGCCGAGTCCCAGATCCAGTTCACGTAGCGTGGGCGAAGAGCAAGCGTAGCTGACAATTTCCTTGATAAGTACGAGCCCGGGGCTGTTTGGCAGCATCTCGTCATGGGCGACACTGTTGCTATAGGCGAACAGGGTTCTGTCATTTTCCAGACACAGATAAGTGGACCGAATTGCACCACCGGCTTCGAGAAACCAGAGATCCATCATATGTGTGTCTTTGTCGGAGGCATCGAGACCAAGTCCCAGAAGACGGGAAAGAAACTCGCGTGCCGGTGCGTTGGAAAACGCATTTGGAATTCCGGCTGCCTCGGAGCGTTTGGCTCGTTGTTCCAAAAACGCCAGCAGACCGCGTTCGATTTCCGCCTTGGTCTGCGCCTTCGTAACCTTGTAGCGCTCCGCTGCCTGGAGATGACGCTGCTTGCGCAACAGGTTCTTGCGTGCGGACTTGTTGTGTGTCTGCTTGAAGAATTCTTCAAAATCCTCCGGCAGAGCCTGTGCGAAGACCGGACTGGGGCTGGGCGTCGAGCTTGCAGACACAAGCGGGTGTTGGCGACCGTTCCAAGTCTCAGGAATGTTCTGCAAACTGATCAGGTCAGCTCCGGACTTTCGGCAAATGTCCAACAGGAACTGACGGATCTGCTTTGGCGTGACTATGTTGTAAAATGACGGATCCCAAAGTCCTGTGTTCTGGTTGCCGTTCTGATGCCCGAGAAACGAAAGTGATTTTGTTCCTGAAACGTGCTGCAGACCGAGCGGCAAGAGCACAACCGGATTGCCATTTATCCTGCCGACCGCCACGAGGGCTTCAATTCCGGCGGTTTCACCCAGAGTATCCTGCCAGGCCTTAAGCCATCCAAAAGACTGATAGGGAATACTGCGCCCTACACGTTCCAGTTGCTGCCAGTCAAATGTTGCTTCTTCGAAGGAAGGGAGAACCGAGACTTCAAGAACGTCTGACCGAATGCAAGCGGCAGAGCCTTCCACCTGATCGTCTACAGGCTGAACCGTGGTGTGAACGTCAGGTAAACCATTTTCGATGATCATTGCGAATAGACCCGGGGAGGCGCTGGCAGATCGGAACAAGTCTCGATAGATTTAGCAGCAATTATTAAAGAAACCGTGCGTTACTGGTACTTTCTTAAAGAGTAGGCGTTCAGCCATATGGGCATTCGGCAAAAGGCGGTCACACGAGCATTCAGCGTTCTGAAGGGAACGGGACTGGGTCGGTTGATGGCGCCGATTACCCAGGGCTGCGGGGCTATCTTCATGATGCATCATGTTCGCCCGGCCAGGGTGGACGCGTTCCAGCCCAACCGCCATCTTGAAATCACACCGGAGTTTCTACGTCTGGCGGTTGAGCGGATCAGGGCCAACGGCTACGAAATCATCGCACTGGACGAAGCGGTCGATCTGCTCAAATCCGGCTACGGTCACCACCGTTATGCAGTGCTGACGTTCGACGATGGTTACAGGGACAATCTTGAAGTCGCCTATCCGATCCTGAAAGAACTCGGAGCGCCTTTCACTGTGTTCGTTTCAACCGGTCTGGTGGATCGCACGAGTGAGCTCTGGTGGGTGGCGCTGGAGAAGCTTATTGCGGGAAACGACGAAGTCATCTTCACCAGGTCCGGAACTTCAGACGGTATCAGCAGCAAATCGACTGCGGAGAAGATCGCCTGTTTCGAGAAGATTGTCGATTACCTGACCTTGGAAATCGGCGAGTTGGACCAACGGCAGATCGTTCGTGCGCTCTCGGAAAAATACGGCATTGATCTAAAGGCGCTTGCAGATGAGTTCGTGATGAATTGGGACGAGCTGAGGCAGTTGGCCGGCGACCCGTTGGTGACGGTTGGAGCGCATACGCACGATCACTTTGCCATGGCAAGATTGGAGGCTTCAGCAGCACGGGCAGATGTGACACAGGGCCTGAAGCGGTTGGAAGAAGAGCTTGATCGCCGACCGAAGCACTTCGCTTATCCCTATGGAAAATCTCATGCCGTCAGCATGCGTGATGCGGAAATTTTGCGGGACATCGGATTCGCATCGTCGGTCACGACGCTGCCCGGCGTTCTGCAATCGGCCAACGCGCGGGATCCGATGATGCTTCCACGTGTCTCCCTGAACGGTCGATTTCAGGATCCGGCCGTGGTCGACCAGTATCTGACCGGCGCACCATTCGCTTTGTATCGGGTCGCCCGCTGGGCCGCATCCGGCTTCGGTGTCAGGTCCGGTTTTTCCCGCCTTTTTCCATCCACCAAATGATGGCTCCAGCCGGAATTACCCAGATCAATCCAGCAATCGCAAAGTAGATGAGCCGCACGATTGTGGAGGACTGCTGCAATGTCATGTCACCGATCACCATGGCGGTGAAAGCATAGACAATCACGAAGACCACCAATGCGATCATGCCGATAAATTTGCGGAAAGAGGGAACCATTCAGTTGATGTCCATTGACTGTATGTGAGCGAAAGCAGAATTCGAAATGGCTGGCCGCTTATACCCGCGGTTGGAGGTTCAATTTCACTTTTTCCGAACCAGCTTCTTTTCATCGCTTGCCGTATTGTCCCTGCACCTATATCTCCCCAAGCCAAAGGTCAAATCCAAGAAGCGTGAATTCCGGTACCGGTCCATGACAGCATCCGCAGACATTGCAAAAGGAACGCAGAACCCGATTCTGCCGGCCAGGCTGGAGAAGATCAGGCGTAGCCGAACCCTGATCCGCTGGTGGCTCTATTTTGTGTGTGCCCTGATCCTGGCAATGGTTGTCGTTGGTGGTGCGACTCGACTGACGGAATCCGGTCTGTCGATCACCGAATGGAAGCCCATCCACGGTGTCATTCCGCCGTTAAGTGAAGCGCAATGGGAAGAGGAACTGGAAAAGTACCGGCAGATTCCCGAATACCAGCTGATCAACAAGGGCATGAGCCTCGATGAGTTCAAGTTCATCTTCTGGTGGGAATGGGGGCACAGGCTGCTTGGCCGGTTCATCGGTGTCGCGTTTTTCGTTCCCATGGTTGCCTTCTGGGCTGCAGGACGGATCGAACCCTGGCTCAAACCCAAATTGCTGATCGGTCTGGCGCTTGGTGGGCTGCAGGGCTTTGTCGGCTGGTGGATGGTTGCATCCGGACTGGTCGATCGGGTCGATGTCAGTCAGTATCGGCTTGCGACGCACCTGACACTTGCGCTGATAATTTTTGCGTACCTGTTCTGGATAGCACGGAGATTGACACCGCTGACGGAACCGCTGCCGGCAGAGCAAGAGAAGCTCACGGGTCTGAGTGTCCTGCTGCTTGCTCTCGTCTTTGTTCAGATCTTTCTGGGAGGTCTCGTTGCCGGCCTCAACGCAGGTCTCACGTTCAATACATGGCCACTGATGGACGGACAGTTCGTTCCAAGTGGCTTGCTCGTGATGACACCGGCCTGGCTGAATTTCTTCGAGAACGTGCTCACCGTACAGTTTCAACACCGCATGACTGCTTATGTGCTTGTGGTTATCGCCCTCTTGCTCATGATGGCGACGTTCAAGGTCAGTCGGCGGAAGGAGCTTCGCCGTGCCGGTGCCCATGTCGGGGCATTTGTACTGCTTCAGGCGATCTTCGGAATTCTCACGCTGGTCTGGCATGTGCCGTTGTCGGTCGCACTCGTGCACCAGGGATTCGCCGTTGTCGTTCTGGCTGCTTCGGTGGATCACCTCGCGGTTTTGAAAGGGGCTTATCCGATCAGAGGATAAGCAACAAAAAAGCCCGCCAACGGCGGGCTTCTGTCTTTCTCTGAAAGTTTGCCTTAACCGGCGAGCGCCTGGTCGAGGTCGGCGATGATGTCTTCGACATCCTCGATGCCGACGGAAATCCGCACAACATCCGGTCCTGCGCCTGCAGCGATCTTCTGTTCGTCAGAGAGCTGGCGGTGCGTGGTTGAGGCCGGGTGGATAATCAGGCTTCTTGTGTCTCCAATATTCGCCAGGTGCGAGAACAGTTGTACCTTGGAAACAAGATCGACACCGGCATCGTAGCCGCCTTCAACACCGAAAGTGAAGACTGCGCCTGCGCCCTTGGGCATGTATTTCTGCTGAAGTGAGTGATGCTTGTCTTCCGGCAGAGCCGCGTAGGAAACCCACTTGACCTTGTCGTGCCCGGAAAGGTGCAGCGCAACTTTCTTGGCGTTGTCGGAATGCCGCTGCATACGAAGGGGCAGGGTTTCCGTTCCGGTCAGGATCATGAAGGCGTTGAACGGTGAAATTGCCGGACCGAGATCGCGCAGACCCAGAACGCGGCAGGCAATCGCGAAGGCGAAATTGCCGAAGGTTTCGTGCAGTACGATGCCCTGGTATTCAGGACGCGGTTCGGACAAGAGAGGGTAGTTGCCGCTGGAAGACCAGTCGAAGCTGCCGCCATCAACGATAATGCCGCCCATGGAATTGCCGTGACCGCCCATGAACTTGGTCAGCGAATGCAGCACGATATCGGCGCCATGCTCGATCGGACGGCACAGATATGGCGTTGCCATGGTGTTGTCGACGACAAGCGGAATGCCCTTGGCCTTTGCCAGTGTTGCGATGGCTTCGATATCCATCACGATGCCGCCCGGATTGGCCAGGCTTTCGATGAAGATTGCGCGGGTCTTGTCGTCGATTGCCGCTTCAAAGGAGTTGATATCTGACGGGTCAGCCCATTTCACACCCCAGCCGAAGCTCTTGAAAGAATGATTGAGCTGGTTGATCGAGCCGCCATAGAGCTTGTTGGCCGCGACGATATTGTCGCCGGGCTGCATCAGCGTATGGAAGCACAACAGCTGGGCCGAGTGACCCGAAGCGGTCGCCAGCGCGGCCGTGCCGCCTTCAAGCGCAGCAACGCGCTCTTCAAGCACTGCGGTCGTCGGGTTGGTGATACGGGTGTAGATGTTGCCGAAAGCCTGCAGGCCGAAAAGGGAGGCGGCATGGTCGACATCGTCAAAGACAAATGACGTGGTCTGATAAATCGGCGTAGCCCTTGCGCCCGTTGAGGGGTCAGGTGATGCGCCTGCATGAATTGCAAGGGTGGAAAAGCCCGGAATGTTTTCGCTCATAAAAGAACCTCCCTTTTGGAATGGCGGCCAGTTTGGCCGATGGGACTGGGGAGGTCAAAGCAGGATTTTCCTGATTTGGCAATGGGGAGAAAAATTTTTGATGTCAGAGGGTTAGGTCGAAGTTCTCTGTTTCGGATCCTGGAAGACATGAGCAATGCATCCAGCACAGTACCACTTGGTGCAAACAGCGCTACCCGGATGCCCTTCAAGGACCGGCCAAACAGGCTCGCTTCGCCGGATCCGAGGTACGTTCGGATTTGGCCGCGCTTCAAGAGGGAGCCGGTTGCCGAAAGTCTATTGCTTTTCGGGTGTCCGGTGCTTTGCGGTGGTGTCGTCCGGATACCAGTTTTCGTCCCGCTCTGAAAATGGTGATCCCGGTTCTGCACGGTGAACCACCGCGAACAGAACCAGGCAAATCAATACAGCCATCGCCAGCAACACCCACTCGAACGCGGTAAACAGGGTCGGGTCCTGGGTCATTTTACTCTCTGCACTACTTTCAACCGGACGGGTACACAGTCGCTTAACACTCGGTTAACGAACTAGCAGGAGAGCATTGTGTGAAGCTGGTGTGAAGTAACAAAATCTCTCAACACATTTCAATCGCTGTTTGCAGGGCTTTTGGTCAGGCCACGGTGCTGAAAACCGGTCTTGAGGGCAGGGCGTTTGGAGGAGAGCGTCCTGGAATTGACACCGGCCCAGCCGATTTCGCCGGACAGCCGTCCATATTCGATCTTGGGGCAGCGATCCATAACCATCTTGATGCCGGCCTCTTCAGCACGTTTTGCAGCTGCATCATGCCTGACCGTCAATTGCATCCAGATGACCTTGGGCAGTTTACCGCTTGCGATCACTTCATCGACGATTTTTCCGGCCGCGTCCGAATTGCGGAAAATGTCGATCATGTCAGGTACATCTGGCAGATCGTCCAGCGACGCATAGACAGTCTGTCCCAGAATTTCCTTGCCGGTCTGACCGGGGTTGATAGGCCAGACTTCATAACCTTTGGAAAGAAGATATTTCAGCACGAAATAGGACGGGCGCACATTGTTGGCGCTGGCGCCGATCATGGCGACTGTTTTTACCTCGTCCAGTATGCCTTTGATGTAAGTATCGGAATAGGTGTCGTGATTCATGCTTTGAAATTCCTTGCCCTTGCTGCGCTATCCAAGGCGAAACGGGCCCCGGCCGCAAGTGCTTCCTTTGGCCAAATCGGTCGGAAAGGAAAAAGAGCACAAACGGTCAGGCGAAGGATGCGAGACTTGCCTAGACAGGAGTTGCCAGACGGATTTCATCATGAAAGGTGACAGTGAATGAGCAGGTTGCGGCAGCGCTTCGCAAAGGTTCTCGAGCGGATCGAGGTGACTTTGGAGGATCCGTTGGACATGGCAGAACTTGCCTCGTCAGCCTCTTGTTCAATGTTTCATTTTCAACGTCAGTTCTCTGCATTCGTGGGCGTAAGCGTTTCGGACTACAGTCGATTGCTCCGGTTGAAACGAGCCGGCCAGCAGCTTGCATTCCGCCGGAACCTTTCCATCACGGACATTGCCTTCGATGCGGGGTATGAAAATCTTGAAAGTTTCTCCCGGGCATTCAAACGCATTTTCGGGCAGAGACCTTCAGAATTTCGCATAGCTGCGGACTGGACCCTCTGGCATCAAACCTATGATCCGCTCATCGAGCTGAAAGGAAGTTTCATGCCTGAAGACAAAATTGCTCCCGACAACGTTCGGATTATCGAATTTCCCGAAACCCTCGTTGCCGCCCTGGAGCACAAGGGACCGCAGGCAGGACTGACGGCCTCTGCCCAGAAGTTTATCGCCTGGCGCAGAGAGCTGGGACTTTCGCCTGCAAGAAGTGCCACCTTCAACATTCTTTATGATGATCCCAAGACAACGGCTCCCGCGGAGTTCCGCTTCGATTTTTGCTGTGAAGTTACTGCCCCGATGTCGCAAAACGCTTCAGGTGTAATGACGAAGACCATCCCGGGCGGTCTATGCGCTGTTCTGCGCCACCAAGGGTCCCTGGACTTTGCCGAAGGCAAGATCCGTTCGCTCTACAGGGACTGGTTGCCGGAGAGCGGTCACGAATTGCGTGACTTTCCTTTGTTCGTCAAACGTTTGACCTTTTTTCCGGACGTTCCGGAGCACGAGGCGGAAGCTGAGATTTTCCTGCCTTTGCAGTAGTTCTGCCAGAACGAGGCATTATCTCGACAGGATTGCCCGCCGCATCGTTGCACCTGGTAACAACGGGTTAGGGATCTCTTTGGTCCGCAGGGGTGAGCAGATTGAGACGGCTCTCGTGCTCTTTCCTCAGTTCCTTGCGGATCACCAGTTTCAATCCCGACCAGACGGCATCCACGGCGCAAACCTTCACGTCCACCAGCCCCATCGGCAGACATACTTCCCGAACCACGTCTTCCGTTACGGTTGTGGGAACCTTGCTGGATTTCTTCGGCCAGGAAACCCAGATCATTCCGTCCGCAGCCAGCAGGCCGCGGAGCTTTTCCAGCAGTGCGGAGAGTTCTTCGCGCTCCCTGGTGAAGACATGAGCAAAACTCAGTCCGGCAATCGGGGAGGGCTGAAGCTGCTGTCCCGGTTCCTGCTTGTCGAGCAGAGCGACGATTTCCTCAGGCATTTCATGACGCCAGCAGGTCATGCCGGGCTTCAAGCCGAGTTTTGCCGACAATGGGCGGCCCGAATAACCTGCTTGCGTCAATTCCCCCTCCAAGGTTTCAAGACGGTCCTGACTGGTTCAACTGGCGCTCAGCCTCAGCTGTCGGTCCATTCCGGCTTGCGCTTTTGCAGGAAGGCCGAAATGCCTTCTTCCGCGTCTTTTGCCATCATGTTCTCTACCATCGTCTGGGCCGCGAAGTCATAGGCTTCGGATAGGGGCATTTCCAATTGGCGATAGAAGGCTTCCTTGCCGATCTTGAGTGTCTTGGCCGATTTGGAGGCTATGCTCTCGGCATATTTCTGCACCACCTGTTCCAGGTAGTCGCGAGGAACGATGCGGTTAATGAGGCCGAATTCCTTGGCGGTCGATGCATCGATGCTTTCACCCGTCAAAAGCATCTCCATCGCCTGTTTCGGCGCAACGTTTCGAGACAGGGCCACCATGGGCGTGGAGCAGAAAAGACCGATATTGACACCAGGCGTACAGAACGTCGCCGTGTCGGTGGCAATCGCGAGATCGCACGAGGCCACTAGCTGGCATCCCGCGGCCGTCGCAACACCCGTAACCACGGCGATAACCGGTTTCGGCAGCCGGACGATCTGCTGCATCAGGTCTGAGCACTGCCTCATGATCCGTTCATAAGTTGCCTTGCCGCCGTCGTCTTCGGCGCGTGCCGAGGTCAGTTCCTTCAGATCGTGTCCGGCGCAGAAAACCTTGCCTTCGGCACCCAGAAGCACAACCCGGATATTCGGATCCTCTGCGGCCCTGCTTAGTTCTCTGGAAAGAGCCGTCATCATCTCGGTCGAGAGCGCGTTCATGCGGTCCGGGCGTTGCATCACGATCCGGTAGACACCCTCATGCAGGAGAGTTGCGAGCAGGGGTTTCTGTGCATCATCGTTGGCGGCGGTTTCTGACATGGGCCATTTCCTGAATTGTCGGGTTTGGCGCTGTTATAGCTGATGACGTGGGGGATGCGAAAGGCCGCAGAATGTTGTTGCTGAATGTGTTGCTCACAGATCGTTTATCTGCCGCTTTGCGCGCTTTGCTGGCGCAATTGCAGATTTCAGCTATCCTTTTGCCATGTGGAGGCTCATTCATCTTCGGTGTCTGATTTTCACAGTGCTCGCGGCGCTGGCGCCGGCGTCAACCTTGGCCGCAGAAATGAAGGTGGACGTTGCACTTGTTCTGGCGGTTGACGTGTCACGCTCCATGTCACCGGAAGAACTTCAGATCCAGCGCAAAGGTTATGCTGCTGCGATCTCCAGTCCGGAAGTCGTCCAGGCGATCAATCTCGGAGCCCATGGGCGCATCGCATTGATGATGTTCGAGTGGGCGAACGACACGCACGCGCGCCTGATCGTTGACTGGTCGCTCATCGAAACCCAGTCCGACGCAGATACTTTTTCCGAAAAGGTTCTGGAAGACAGTTCCTATGGACAGCGCCGGACTTCGATTTCCGGTGCGATCCAGCGAGCAGCTTCCCTGCTGGCGGACGTTCCCTACGACGCCGGACGCCATGTGATCGATATTTCAGGTGACGGTCCGAACAACCATGGCGCACCTGTCACATCGGCGCGGGACGCCGCAGTTGAAAGCGGCATCGTCATCAATGGGCTTCCCCTGATGACCAGAGGTGGCGTTGGGTTTCAGTTCAACATTCCGGATCTGGATGTTTATTACCGGCGTTGCGTGATCGGAGGCCCGACAAGTTTCGTTATTCCGGTCACCGATTGGGAACAATTCCCCGATGCGGTGCGGCGCAAACTGATCCTGGAAATCGGCGGGAGACCACCACCAGTCCAGCCCCGGATCATCCCGGCACAAATCACTTTCGAAGAACCTTATGACTGTATGGTCGGCGAAAAGATCTGGCGCCGCATGCGGGACCAGTACTTTTGGGATCCGTAGGTGGCTGGAGGAAACGACATGCTCCCGAAACAATCTGGACGAAACGCTCTTCAAGGCAATTCAATCGCAACTAACCTTGAATTCGTGAGTTTCGTTCCCGATGCGAGACATTGATCCGGATGCCTTGGCAAAGATACCGCTGCCTCCGATAACAATGTGGTCTCCCGTTGTGTTGCGTTCAGTTTCGGACGAAGCTGCGGCCAATGTCGACTCTGCCGGACGCACCGAGTGGATCACGCCACCGGGCAATGTGATGAAGTTCATTGAAGACGTCTTGGTTTCACCGGTCTTTTCGTCAACTTCAACCACAGTTGCGATCCAGCGCAGTTCGCCAACGTCTTTGCCGGTCTCGTCCTGCAATCTTAAGTAACCGATGCGCTGATCACCTACGCTGACACCTTCTGGTCCGTGATCGACGAACTTCACCGTTCGGGAGTCGTTGTTTCTCGTGAGCGTGAAATCAGCGCATGTTTCGGGTGCGGCCACTGCAGGATACCCAGGCCAAACAACCGACAAAACTGAACAGGTGCCAAAAGCAAGCGCCGCAAACATTCTTCTGCAGATCGTCATTTCTACTTTCCCCCGAGTTTGGGATGTCAGGATCACCGACACGTTGCCGGTGCCAGATCTGCAACTAAAACTTATCGGCCGACTTCCGAATATCAAGCGGTCCGGTGGAAATAGCCGGTAATGAACGTCCTGCATCAGGCATTCCATGGGTATCGCGATGCTTTGGCAACGACCAGTGCTCAATCAGGTCTGGTGACGAAATTCTATTCTCCGGCAGAGGGGACACGACACCGTCACTCCCGCGTCGGGTCCAAACGTTGACAGGTTTGGGTATATTGGTTTAGAAAAAACTAAATAATATAGGAATTTCTAAATAATGCTCGATCTGAACTCCACTTTCACGGCTCTTGCCAACCCGGTTCGTCGGCAAATGCTGGACGAGCTGCTTCGCGGCAGCAGAACTGTCAAGGAACTGGGGGCTCATCATGACATGACACCGGGCGCGATTTCTCAACACCTCAAAGTCCTGGAGGAAGCTCAGTTGATCAGACGTACCGTCAAGGGACGGGAGCACCACTGCGAGTTAGTTCAGGCAGGACTGGATCCGGCTCTTGAATGGGTTGACAGGCATCGTGCGTTCTGGAGGCAAAAACTCTTGTCCTTCGGTGCGTTTGTCGAAGGTGGTAACGATGGTGCGCGTAATGAGTGAAGTTCCTGACGGCGGCTACGTCGTCCGCGAAAGCATGTGGTTCGCCACGGACCGTGAGACGGCATTTGCCGGTTGGACGAACTCTGACGCCATTGCCAGCTGGTTTGGGCCACCAGGCTTCAGGGCGGAAGTCCTTGAGCTCGATCTTGTTTCCGGGGGACGCTGGCTGTTTCGGATGGTCCCAGAGGTGGGGCAGCCGTCACACCATGGCGGGCGGTATGTGGAAATTTGTCGGCCGGAGAGACTGGTCTTCACGTGGGAAAGTGAAGAAGACAAGCATCTGACGAACGGGCGCGAAACTCTGGTCACCGTGACATTCACGGAAGAGGCCAATGGTGTCCGGATCGGCATTCTGCACGAACGGCTGCCAAGTCGAGATGCAGCCGACGCGCTGTCTTACGGCTGGGGCAGTGGAATCGAACGTTTCAATGAATGGTTGGGGAGCCTGGAAGCATGACTGAAAAAATTTCTGGCGGTTGCGCCTGTGGTGCCGTTCGATATGAAGCCACCGGCGAGATTGAGTTCTCCTTCAACTGCCACTGCCGCAAGTGCCAGCGGTCCACCGGAACAGGGCATTCTTCTGCCTTTGCCTTGCCGGTGTCCATGTTGGAAATTCAGGGGGATATTCGGGAATTCCAGGCAGGAAGCGACGCGGGCGTCGAGACATTCTCGGGGTTCTGCCCGAACTGTGGTTCGCCGATGACCAGTCGAACCAAACGGTTCCCTGAACGGATTTACATTCACGCTGCGACACTCGACGATCCCGGGGTGTTCCATCCGACTTTCAGCGTATTCGAAGAATGCGCGCAACCCTGGGATCCGCCTCGCAAGGACCTGGAGCCGGCTCCGCGTTGAAACCTCGCTGCGCGAGCAACCATTCCCTTGTCGAATGACAGAAGGCAGGAAGCAATGTCCAAGAGGGACTTAAGGACCAAACGGGTGCAGTCTGTAATTGCTATGATGCCACTATGATGACTGTCAGGCGTGAGCAGGGCTTGATTGCTCCTCATTGAAACCATCGCATCGGGAATTCTGACCGAAATTCTTCAGCTCCAAGTCGGTTCAGCAACTGAAACTGGTTCACATGCCCTTTCTATGTCCCGGCCTGCGGACAAAAGAATGTCTTCGCGAAATCTGGAAGCAACCAGTTGAACGCCCACGGGGCGGTTATTCACTTCGCCTGTTGCGACCGATAGCGAAGGGACGCCAATTACCGGCAATGCTCTCTGCGTCAGTTGTGCTTCGAAAACCTTCGCAAAAGCTTCTTTCGAACTGACATCCAGTTGTTGTTCGAATGGCAATACGCCGGACACCGGGCAGACAAAAAGTGGATAGTCCTGCAGGAACATCTCCCACTGTCTGATCAATCCAATCCGCTCCTGCAACGCACTCATCAGGCTTTCAAGTCCGACAACTCCCGTGTCGCTGGACATTTGCTCGAAGACAAATTGGGAGTCTGGATCGGCTTCACGCTCAATCATGTCCCCTTGTCCGAACTGGGTTTCTGCCATCCAAAGGCGTGCGTTGACTTCCGCGGCGGCACGCAAGGGAGGGCAGTCGACTTCTTCGACGGTCCAGCCGGCGGATTTCAGTTTTTCAGATGCTTCGATCAAAGCTGCGTGCACTTCGGGGGCGACTTCCATTCCGTCCGGAGCGAGGGTGAGTGCCGCCCGTTTTGGAATGTCTGCGTTGTCCATTGGGGCCGCCCGATACCATGGATCCCGCATGTCCGTTGCGGTCATGGCTGCAAGAGAGAGTTCCAGATCGGGGATGCTTCTGGCAATCGGCCCGGAAACAGCCATCAGCTGCGCACCGATATATCGATCAGGTGCGCTTGCGTTATAGGCCGGAACCCTGCCGAAGGTCGGACGCAAACCATGCAGTCCACAGGCATAGGCAGGATACCGGATGGATCCCGCGATGTCTGTACCGTGACCCATTGCACAAATGCCCGCCGCCACGGCCGCTGCGGCGCCGCCGGAAGACCCACCTGGTGTTATGTTCCTGTTTCGCGGGTTCAGCGTTTGCCCGTGCAAACTATTGTTGGTGAACCAACGTAGCGAGAATGCGGGCGTGTTCGTGCGCCCGACAATCACGCCTCCGGCTTTACGAATGTTGGAAACGACAGGACTGTCGTCCAGTGCAACCAGATCTTTCAGCAGGCGAACACCATTGGTGGAGGCGTGACCCTTCTGGTCGACATTGACCTTGACCGTTACCGGCACTCCGCAAAGGACCCCAGGGTCTTCACCTTGTGAAATGGCATTATCAACCTGCTGTGCTGCTTGCAGTGCCTCTTCAGGAAATTCCTGTACCACCGCGTTTATCTTCGGATTGACCTCATCCAGGCGGTCCAGATGGGCTCTGGTCACTTCGGTCGCGGACAGTTTCTTCGAGCGCACAGCGTCGGCTATTTCGCTCGCGGTCATTTTCCAGATCTGCTTCATCAGTATTGCCCCATCGAATTCACCTTTGATTGAAAGTTCGCATCGCTTTCCAGGAAAGTCGAGAGAAGCGTCATATCCGGAAAGGAGAGATCTGGATTATCGGCTGCTCTTCGGCCGGAGGACGGCGTCAGCCTGTTTGCAATGCGCTGACTGGCCGAGGTTTTCGCTTCACTTTTCGCAAGGAACATTCAGTCCGACCTTCGAGCGGTCCATCACGACGGAAGTTCGGAACCGGCGTACATTGCCGTCATTGAAAAAGAGACGGTGAGTCAGCTGTTCGAAGTCCTGCATGTCGCGGGCTGTGCATATCAGGGTGAAGTCCGCTTCGCCGGTAACGTAATAGCACTGCTGTACCTGGGGTTCCGACTGCGCGCGTTTGCGAAAGGCGTCAAGCTGATGCAGCGTCTCGCGTTCAAGTTCAACCATGACAATGAAAGTCATGCCATAGCCAAGAGACGCGGGATCGACAAGCGCAATCTCCTTGCTGATCACACCTGTATCGCGCAATCGTTTCAAACGGCGTTGAACGGATGGAACGGAGAGGCTGCATTCTTCGGCAAGAACATCCAGCCCGATACGGCTATTGTCCTGGACCAGGTCGAGGATCAATCGATCCGCATTGTCAATTTGCGCTGTCATTTTTCAAGTAGTTGGCTCATTCGGAGAAAAGTAATCGCCATTCGAGCATATCACGAAAAAATGCCTCATCCATATTTGCTATGCTCGGGACATGAAAACGACAGACGATTTGACTTTCCAGCCGGACTTCCATCGTGCCATCGAATATTTTCGAGGACAGGAGGCCTATCAAACCTCACCTCTGCGGGAGGTTTCCGGTCCCGATGGCCAGACAATCTGGCTGAAAGACGAAACTTCCCGCATGGGACTTGGTGCCTTCAAGGCACTTGGCGGACCTTACGCTGTTGCCCGTCTGATCATGCAGGGCTGGACGGCCGAAACGGGTGAGGAAATCGAGGCCTCCCGATTGAAGGATGCGGATCTGCGCGCCTTCGCCTCAGGGCAGACCTTTGTCTGTGCCAGTGCCGGCAATCATGGCCTTGGTGTTGCTGCGGGAGCGCAGGCACTCGGTGCCAGGGCGCGGATCTTTCTCGCCAAAACGGTGCCGCAAAGCTTCGATGAACGCCTTGCAGAACGTGGGGCCGAGGTCGTCCGGGCGGGGGAAACCTATGACGATAGCGTTGCTGAAGCAATTGCCGATGCAGATCGCACCGGGGCGACCCTGCTCGCTGACGGAACCTGGCCAGGCTATACGGATATTCCGAAACTGGTGATGGAAGGCTACACGGTCATAGCCGAGGAACTGCGCTCGAATTTCGAAACCACCGGCATCTGGCCGACACATGTCTATCTTCAGGCAGGTGTTGGCGGACTCGCCGCCGCGATGGCTCACATGATCCGCAGGAACTGGGCAGAGCAGCCGGAACTGATTGTCGTCGAACCGGAAGCTGCGCCGTGTCTGGTTGCAAGCCATGAGGCAGGAAAGCCGGTTCGGGCAGACGGACCGGACAGCAACATGGGGCGTCTCGATTGCAAGGAGCCTTCTATCGTTGCCTGGCAGACGCTGGAACGCTCCGGCGTGCGCTTTGTGACATTGACCGAAGACGAGGGGGAAGCTGCCGCACGAGCGGTGACGGGGCTGGGTATGGCAACGACGCCGTCAGGAGCAGCGGGATATGCCGCGCTTTGCAAGGAGTTTCCGGAAGGCGCTCCCCGGGCAGAATTTCGACCGTTGGTGATTATTTCCGAAGGTCCCGCCTGAGTGATGAGAGAAAACAAAATGACAGTGAACATTGACAGTGAGCAGTTGCTTACACGTCTGAAGGTTCTCGGCAATACAGGACGGGAGGAGGGGCGTTTGTCGCGTCTGGCCGCCTCGGAAGCTGACAAGGCGGGACGCGATCAACTCGTCACCTGGCTGGAAGAAGCAGGACTTGAAGTGCATGTGGACAGGATAGGCAATGTCTTCGGTGTCTGGAATGTCCCGGGTGACAAAGCTCCTTTGATGATGGGCAGCCACATCGACACCGTAATCAATGCCGGAATATTCGATGGTTGCTATGGCGTGTTGTCAGCTCTTTCTGTCATTGAGGCAATGCGCACTGCAGGTGTTGAGCCTGATCGGCCGTTGATGGTTGGTGCGTTCACGAATGAAGAAGGTGTGCGCTATGCCCCTGATATGATGGGGTCTCTGGTCTATGCAGGCGGCATGGATACCGACGCCGCGCTGGCCGTGATCGGCAATGACGAAACCGTTCTCGGCGAAGAGCTGGCACGTATCGGTTATGCCGGTGACATGGAGCCCGGCAGCATCGTGCCCTCGGCCTTTATTGAAGCGCACATCGAGCAGGGTCCGGTGCTGGAAGCGGAAAACCAGCTGATGGGAGCTGTGGTCAACCTCCAGGGTATCTCCTGGCAGAAGGTCACCATCCGGGGGGAGGCCAACCATGCCGGGACCACTCCCACTCACTTGCGCACGGATGCCGGTTTGGCGGCAGCCAAGGTCATCACCTTCCTTCGGCAACTGGTCGAGAACTCCGACAGTGTTGCCACGGTTGGAACAATCCGGCTCGGGCCGAATGCGATCAATGTCATTCCTGATTTTGCGGAATTCACGGTCGACCTGCGCGACCCGGACGAAGCGACGCTGAAAGCACGGGAAGTTGCCCTTTCTGAATTCCTTTCCGAGCTTGAAAGGCAGGATGGAGTAAGTGTGCAGAAAAAAACACTGGCGAGGTTTGAGCCGGTCACTTTTGATCCGGAGATCGTTGGCATCATCGAAGAATGTGCAGCCGCACGTCAGTTATCCTGCCGTCGAATGACATCCGGGGCCGGTCACGATGCGCAGATGATGGCGCGGATCTGCCCCACCGCGATGATCTTCGTTCCAAGCCGCAAGGGCATTAGCCACAATCCACTGGAGCACACGGACGACGCTTCTCTGATAGCCGGAGCGCAAGTGTTGCTCGATACGGCAATGCGCATTGTCGCAAGGTAACTCCATTCGTCTTCCAACTCTCAGATCGCGCTGAGAAGGCTTGGTGACAGGAGAAGAGATCCGAGCCAGGAGGATTTGAGCTGCAAACCAAAAATGCAGCCTCCTCACGTTTCAACCGCGGCGGCGTCTTCGCCGCCGCTCGCTTCCGGAGTTGTCCTGATCTGCGAGCTGTTTCGGCTCAGGCAGTCCCACTTCCGAACGAAGGTGCGGGAACGGGTCGACCTTGTTGGGTAGCGCCATTGCATTGACGAAATGCTCCTGGAACTTCGGCTCCAGCGCGGTTTCGATCTTTTCGATGTCCCGGACAGTCTGTTCGATTTCGCGCCGATACCCCCTGTTGAGGAGTGCCATGCGTGCTCCGGTTCCAGCGGCATTGCCGACACCTGAAACGCCATCGAGAGGGCAATCGGGGAGGAGACCGAGGATCATCGCGTATTTCGGATCGATGTAGCTGCCGAAGGCACCCGCAAGACGGATGCGATCGAGTTCATAGGTGCCCAGCTTGTCCTGAAGCAGTTTGACGCCGGCGTAGAGTGCACCCTTGGCCAGCTGGATCGCGCGAATGTCCGTCTGGAGAATAGAGATTTCCACGCCGTCATCTGCGATCAGGTAAGAGAACGTCCTTCCTTGAGACTTTACGCGCGATGTCCGTTCAGCCATCGAGCCATCAATGACGCCATCTTCGGTAATCAGACCGGCAAGATACATCTCTGCGACGGCCTCGATGATACCGGAGCCGCAGATTCCGGTGACGCCGACGCTGTCGACCTTTTCGGCGAACCCGTCTTCGTCCGACCATTCATCGACGCCGATCACCTTGAAGCGGGGTTCCAGCGTGTCCTTGTCGATACGGATGCGCTCGATTGCGCCCGGTGCTGCGCGCTGTCCGGAGGAAATCTCCGCGCCTTCAAAGGCAGGTCCCGTCGGCGAGGACGCTGCCAGCAACCGGTTCTTGTTGCCCAGGACGATTTCCGCGTTTGTGCCGACATCGACCAGGAGCGTGATCTCTTCGTGCGTGTAAGGGCTCTCGGAGAGGGTTGCGGCCGCCGCGTCCGCTCCGACATGCCCCGCGATGCAGGGCAACATATAGACGCGCGCGCCCGGATTGAGTTCCAGATCGAGATCGCGTGCATGCAGCACCATCGCATCGGATGCTGCCAGTGCGAATGGCGCACCGCCCAGTTCGATCGGATCGATCCCCAGAAACAGATGATGCATCACCGGGTTGCCGACGAAAGTGGCGTCGAGCACGTCACTTCGTTCGGCGCCGACATCTGCAACGAGTTTCCCGATCAGGGCATTGATTGCGTCGCGCACGGCCTTGGTGAGATCGGGCAGCTTCGAGGGGTTCATCTGCACATAGGACACCCGCGACATCAGGTCTTCACCGAAGCGGATCTGAGGATTGGACGTTCCCGCGGAAGAGACGGTTCGACCGTTTCTGAGATTGCAGAGATGCGCGGCGATTGTCGTTGAGCCGATGTCGACGGCCAGACCGTAGGCCACCTTCTTCTCACCCGGCCAAAGGGCAACGAGAACTGGTGGCTGAAGTTCGTCGTTGTAGATTGCAGCGGTGACCGTCCACTTGCCTTTGCGCAAAATCGTCTGGACCAGTGGCAACAGGACGGGATCGACCATAAGGCCCGTGAGACCGGTCTCCTCGTTCAGAGCCTCGCGCAGGCGATCAATGTCACCGCGTGGAGTTTCCATATCCGGTTCGGGAAGCGCAATCGTTACGAGTGAAACCGCGCTGTCCGGATTGATGTGTTTGGCTTCCGCCCGCTTGCGCACGACTTGCCGGTTGGTCTGCGCGTCGGTCGGTACGTCCACGACCAGATCGCCCAGGATTTTGGCCTGGCAGGAAAGGCGCCGGTCGGCGGGCAGTTTGCGCAAAGTGGCATAACGCGTTTCTGCTTCGGTCGCTTCTTCCAGATTTTCCGCAGCGCTGGTCAGGTTCTCCTTGGCAAAATTGCCTTCCGATACGGAGATCTGACAGCGTCCGCAAATCCCGCGCCCGCCACAGACGGATTCCACATAGACCCCGAGTGACCGGGCTGCGTCCAGAAGCGGTGTTCCGACCGCGAAAGTGCCCCTTCTGCCGCTGGGCTGAAAAACGACTTTGGCGAGTTTGGTCTCTTCGGTCATCTGGTCCGGTAGCTCGGTTTAAGTGTCGCTTCCTGAAGCGCAAAACCCCTCCCCAACGGGGAGGGGATCGCGTTTGAGAGTTCATGCCCGGGCAGGGAGGACGCCCCGGCACTTTCCCTCAGTTTCCTATCCTGCAGATCTTCTTGCAGCACGTCCACCACGGCGGCGTCCACCCGCGGCTACCCCACCTTCTGCCGGAGCGGCGGATGACCCGGTCGCTGCAGGTTGATGGTCACGATAGGTCATGATCCATTCCTGGCAGTTCGGGTCGGTTCCATTGAGCACATTGGCCGCCCGTACGGCTTCCATTTCCTGAGGCCGGCAAGGGTTCATGATCGCCGAGGTCATGCCGGCGCCGATCACCATCGGAATGAACCCGGCATTGATGCCGTGGCGGTGTGGCAGGCCGAAGGAAATGTTGGAAAGGCCACACGTGGTGTTGACCTTCAGTTCCTCGCGCAGGCGGCGCAGGAGCTGGAACACCTGCTGACCGGCGGTGCCCATCGCACCGATCGGCATGACGAGCGGGTCCACGACAATGTCGTGCGCGGGAATGCCGTAATCGGCAGCGCGCTCGACGATCTTCTTGGCAACAGCAAATCGTACGTCTGGATCTTCCGAAATGCCGGTTTCGTCATTGGAGATCGCGACCACAGGCACGTCGTATTTCTTGACCAGAGGCAGAATGGCCTCGAGTTTTTCCTCTTCGCCCGTCACCGAGTTGACCAGAGGACGGCCCTTGGCAACCTCGAGACCTGCCTTGATCGCTTCGGAAACAGATGAATCGATTGCTAAAGGAACATCCGTAAGCTCTTGAACAATCTCAAGAGTTTTGACCATGAGCGGCGGTTCGGTCTCGTTCGGGTTAACGGCAGTGACACCGGCGTTGATGTCGAGCATGGTCGCGCCTGCTGCAACCTGAGCGATTGCATCGGCCTTGACGGTTTCGAAGTTTCCTTCGACCATTTCGGCCGCCAGCTTCTTGCGGCCGGTCGGGTTGATCCGCTCACCGATGACGCAGAACGGCTGATCAAAACCGATTACGATTTCCTTGGTTGCGGATGCGACGACAGTACGGGTCATTTATGCGCTCTCGTTGGCGGTCATTGAGGATTGGGTTTGAAAGGACCAGCTCCCACGGCTGTGCAGCCAGTCCGCAGTCTTTTGGATCCCGCCAAACGGGTAGACGTGGATCTGCTCAAGCTGTGAGGTCGGCTGGCTGGTGACACGGGTTTCCAGCGGCTCCACCATTGTGTTCGGGTCATAGCCGGACAGCATGGAGACGACAGCACCGCCACGCTTTTTCAGGAAGTTCAGCGAGTTCTCAACTCCGGCAAAGGCTGCGTATTTCAGGAGTGTTGTCATTTTGGCCGGTCCCGCAACGCCGATGTGGACAGGGAACTGATTGCCCCATTCACGCAGTTCATCCAGCCACAGGCTGACCCGATGTGGATCGAACCCGAACTGTGTGACGAGCCGGAACTCAGCATCACTGTCTGCGGCAAGTTCATGCTTGCGTTGAAGAAAGGCCTGGATCACATCCGGCTTGATGTCCGGGGCACCTTCCGGGTGTCCGGCAACGGCAATTTTGTGAATGCCGAGCTTGTCGAAGAGACCGGTTTCCAGCAATGCGACGGAGGAGGTGAGAGGGCCTGCCTTTTCCGCTTCACCGGCAATTGTGAGCACTTCGGTTACGCCGGCTTCCTGAACAAGGCGGGTGATGCGGCGCTCAAACGCTTCCATGGAAGGATAGCGGCGCGCCGCCATATGGGGCACTGCCGTGAGTTTCTTGTCTTTCAAAATACGCGCTGCCGAGACGATCATGTCTTCGGAGGCGTTTCCGAGATCCGTCACGTAAACCTGAGTACCAGCCGGAATATTGGCCAGCAGTTCGGTCTTTTCGACCACCTGCTTCGGCGACATTTCGGTAGAGGCGGCAAGCCGCCCATTCGCCAACAGGCGTTGTTCAGTCATTCTCCGTGCCTCCACTTGCGAGCAGGGTTTTCAGTCTTTCCTTCGGATAGGCGGCTACAAGTTCTTCCAGTGCCGCTTCCGCTTCCGTTTCCAGGTCGTCCGAAACCTCCACAGGATCGGCGCGGCGCCACTCCGCCATATAGGCGTCGCTATCCTTTGCCCCGACCCTCATGGCACAGGCGTCAATTGCTTCCATGAACACGGGCGGCATTTCCCTGCGTGCAGACTTGCGTCCCTTTTTTACAAGGATCTGTGCCGGAATATCCCGCCAGTACACGATGATCTTTTGAGCCATGGTTTCTCGCTCCTCTTGAAAACCATGATTGCCGGATAAGCCCGAATTCAAGTCGCCTGATAGCGGCATCGGCGCGTGAAATTCCGACCTGTCCGAAGGCGATTTCGAGGCATGTGATCTCTCGAGCCGATCTAGGAATGACTATCCAGGAACGGGTCGAGCATTCCGTATCCTGTACGCCGCATCTCAAACGGCAGATCAAGCCGCTTCGCAGCCTCGCGTGCCGCTTCTTCCAGTTTCGGATCATCGGTCTGCGCCAGATAGAGCAGCCGGGTATAATGTTCAAAATACATGTCCCGCAGATGCGGGTGCCAGTCGAGGCCGAGAGGTTCAATGACCATCGTCTGAAAATGGCGGGCGAGGAAATCCGTCAGATAGAATGTTCCAAGCTGATCGTCTTCCAGTTTATCAAATTCTTCAAGACCGGTGAAAAAGGCGTAGCAATGAGCCCCTTCAATTCGTCTCGCTCCGGTTTCCTCCAGAACCTTGTCCAGGAGACCGCCCGTTCCGCAATCGCCATAGGCAACAAGGATGTCAGAATAGACATCCCGATGCAGCATGATCGTGCGCCGGACTTCTTCGGGGATCTTGTCGGGTGTGTTGTGGAGCTTGGCAGGCAGGCAGGTGAGGTCGATGTGATCAAGACCGTTCTGGTCGCGAAGGGCGACGATTTCCCTGGCCAGGGCTCCGCAGGCAATGACAAGAACGCGACCGATTTTGTCGTTCGCGTTCTCCTCCGTTTCAATCGGAAAAAGAGGCTCGCCCGTCTGCATGTCGGCAGCCCCCTCCAACTCTGGGTTCAGCCTTTGCTGGCCAACTGGTTGTGACGGCGGGCAATCAGGTCTTTCGCCATCTCAACCGCGACGGCAGCGTCCCGGCAGTATCCGTCAGCCCCAACGGCTTCACCAAATTCCTCGTTCAGCGGGGCGCCGCCGACAAGCACGATGTAGTCGTCGCGAATTCCCTTTGCCTTCATCTCATCGATGACGACCTTCATGTAAGGCATGGTGGTGGTCAGAAGAGCCGACATGCCGAGGATCTCGGGCTGATGCTCTTCCAGGGCGGCCAGGTAGTTTTCGACAGGGTTGTTGATACCGATGTCGATCACTTCGAAACCCGCACCTTCCATCATCATGGAAACGAGGTTCTTGCCGATGTCGTGAATGTCGCCCTTGACGGTGCCGATCACCATCTTGCCGACTTTCGGTGCGCCGGTTTCTGCAAGCAGTGGACGCAGGATGTTCATGCCAGACTTCATGGCGTTTGCGGACAGCAGCACTTCCGGCACGAACAGAATGCCATCACGGAAGTCGACACCGACAATCCGCATGCCTTCCACGAGAGCTTTGGTCAGGACATCGTAAGGCGCCCAACCGCGCTCCAGCAGGATGTTGACAGCATCTTCGATTTCTTCCTGAAGACCGTCATAGAGGTCATCATGCATCTGCTCGACAAGTTCGTCGTCGGAGAGGGAGGCGAGATCGATATCTTCTTCATCGGACATTGGCAGCTCCAACAGGCGCAAAGAGAGTTCAACTTAGTGAAAAACCTTATGCCTCAAGCTGGAATTGCCGATATCTTCAAAGCGACACCGCCAGTCGTTTACGCGACAGGGAGGTAACGCTTGCGGGAGTTGGAGCGGAAATCGTTCATTGCATGAAAAATTCAGGTGTATTTAGATCGGTTTGTACCAGAAATGGAAACTTGAGATGGCAAGGCGGACGGCAATCACTGCAAGCTTGGGTTTGGCGCTTGTCTTGAGCGCCTGCCAGTCACTCGGTGGCGGCGTCGATGTGGTTCACAAGACCGGATCGACTTTCGCACAGCGGCAGGGGGTGATTGACGCCTGTCAGGTTGCGGCTCTCAAGGACGTTCCGCCAGCATATGAGACGCGGATTGTAGGTGGTTATGGAGGCGGTTTTGGACCGCGCTATTGTGCGGGCTGGGCCTGCTACGGGTATCGCGGCTATGCCGCGCCGCCAACGACTGTCAGCTTTGATCCGAACGATCCTTTGAGGGCAAGGCAATTTCAGCGTTGTTTACGCAACAAGGGCTACACCCTCATTTCCCGTCCGGTGTGTACCACCGAACAGGAAGCAAACGCCTACAGAAATGAAAAACGGCAGGCGCCTGCCTCGAGCATTTCCTGCGTTGCAGGCGAGCCTCGCTTGCAACGCAGGTGGGTCAGAACCCAGTGAGCCGGAAGAGACCGGAAAAGATCATGGATAGGACGTTTCGTCCAATGAGAGGGTTCGTGACATCCTTTCTGGTGATCGTTTCGAAACCTCGGGAGGTGCTTCGCAAACTTCATCGGCGAGTCTTTTTTGTTAATCGCTTCTTTTGTTCTATTGGTAGTTGTGGTGAGGTGTCTGGAATAAATTTGAGTGTCTGAATGAAGTTGAAGCCTTTATTGTTGCTGTTCTTTCTGTCGGCAGGGTCAGCAGTATTAGCCAGCCAAGTCGCGGGGCAAGAGACCTTCCCAATGCCCTCGGAAAAGCAAAAAGCCATTGTCGGGGTGGCGAGGGAAGACGTTGCGCAGGCGCGCCGTGCCTTTTCCGGATACAGGCTGGGCTTGGAACGGAAACTGGAAGTGTATCGCGCTTTGCAGGAACTTGGATATGCGAGTGAAGACCTGGAAGTGCCGGACTTTATGTTGCGAAAGAGCACGATTCAGGCAGTCACGGACTTTCAGCTGGCAATTGGAGCCAAACCAACTGGATTTTTGACCAGGGAACAATTCCAGTCGCTTCAGAGTGTGTCTGAACGGCCTCGACTGAAGGTTCTCAAGGAAAGCGACAACGCTAAAACAGCCTTTGAAAACCTGAATTTGAGTTGTGAAGCTAAACGGGTTTTGTACCGTGCCCTTTATTCGCTGGGTCACACGACCAGACGAACCGCATTTCCGGACTTTCTATCAGATGAAAACGTTATTGCCGGCGTAGCCGCTTTCCAGAACAAGATCGGGGCGTCTGCTACCGGCTTCCTTACGAAGGTTCAAGTCAGGCAACTTCGGATCAATGCAGGAAAGTCCTACTTGTGGGAACACCGGGAATGCACGCCTGACCGAATGTTGTTTCCCATGAGGGAATGGTACGCAGGCGGGTACTCCGATTCCGACAAGCAGGAAATCTTCGACATTCTGCAGAAGCAGGGGTTTCTGAAGGGGGACCGGCTTTCAAACAGTCTCTCGAACAGCGACAACAAGAAAGCTGTTCGCAGCTATCAGGCGAGCATTGGTGCTGAAGAAACGGGGTACCTGACAAGCAGACAGGCAGACGGCGTGTTGCATGGATGGCAGCCCTTGACACCCAAGCAGAAATGGATAGCCCTCGAGATTTCTCACGAAACGAAGAAGAAACTTTACACGGCATTGTTTGATCTGGGACACGTGAGAGGCGCGGTTCCCATAATTGACTTCACCTTCAACGAGAATTTGATACGCGCGGTAAGTAGTTTCCAGTCGTTGGCAGGGCTTCCTTCGACCGGATACCTCACCAAATCTGAGGTGGACCGGCTTCTGGCACATGAAATCAAATTTGCTTCCCTCGAGACCTCGTCAGCCATTGCAAAATGGACGAACCCGGTAAAAGCCTGGCGCTATGAAGATTATTCAACGCGTGAACTGACGCTGATCTATCGAGCGCTTTACAACAGGGGTTTTTTCGTCAACGAGGGCATCACTACCGACCTCACACACCCGGATCTGGTCAGGTACATTCGAAAATACCAAACCTATGTCGCCGCGAACCCGACCGGATACCTGACGCGAAAGCAGATTGCTGATCTGTTGGCAGATCCCGGTAAACCCACTCCGCAGGAACAGCGCCGGACGAAGAGAAGTGGTCTGTTGGCAGCGAACGCATCGAAAGACTTGTCTCCAGCGCGCAATAGCTGGCAGAAGCTCGGATATTCGTTGGATGAGAAGCGAAAAATCTATCGGGCGCTGTTTCATCTCGGCTTGGCAAAATCACCGGAGATGATAACGGATTTTTCGTATCGGATTAATCTGATCGACGTTGTCCGCGCCTACCAGAAACAAAATGGTTTCGTACCAACAGGGTTCCTGACGTCCGAACAAGCCGTAAAGTTGATGAGCCTCAAAGCGCCGCTGTTGCCGAGCGAGCAACAGGAGGCGTTTTTTCAGATCTCGGGACGATCTGCGGTGCTTAGATTTTTCAGGGATCTGGGTTTGCAGGAATACGGGATAAACAATCCTGTTTCGGCGATCGTGAAACGGATTCAGGCCCGATTTGGATATACCGCAGACGGCTATGTATCGTCTGAGCTGTTCGAAAAGGCGCGAACAATTCCACTGCAGGTCGTTCGGGGGTCGCGTCGTCCGCAGACGCTTTACCATGACTCGGAAGAACGCCCTGCCTCAAAAGATTGGGGTCTTTGGAAAAGCCGGACCGAAGAGCTGTGTGAAACATCCACCTATTCCATTCACGAGGATGGTTTCACAGGCAGCTCGTCACCAGCAGGTGTCGCCTTGAGGCGCAGATCAGACTGGAAACAAAATACAGCTAACATCAGTGTCCGTCTGAGGAACTGGAAGCCGGACACAATTGCCGAAATGCGCGTCAACGGTCGACGTTACCTGATCAAGGAAGCCTTTGGGCGGACTTTGTTGGTGTCGAAAGACGGCTTGAGAGTGGGCAACTATAGCAGAAATTACTCGAACCTTATCAGCGGGATGATGCGTGCGAACGGCTTCGAGATAAAGTATGAAACCGACTTCGGGACGAATGTCGTCGTGAGTTTTTCGGCACTCGGTCTGACGAAACAGCTTCGGGCACTCATGAACGCTTGCTGACCGGTCAACAGTTTCATACACGAAAAAGGGCGGGTCGATTGACCCACCCGAGTTAGCTGTTCTGGTCCGAAAGAGCTTAGAACAGACCTTCGATCTGGCCGTTTTCGTCCAGCTTGATGTGGTTGGCGGACGGTACGCGCGGCAGACCCGGCATGGTCATGATCTCTCCGCAGATCACCACGATGAATCCTGCGCCCGCCGACAAGCGTACTTCACGAACCGGCAGGCTGTGACCTGTCGGTGCGCCGCGAAGCTGCGGGTCGGTGGTGAAGGAGTACTGCGTCTTGGCCATGCAGACCGGAAGATCGCCAAAGCCATCGGCTTCCCAGCGCTTCAGCTGGTCGCGGACGGACTTGTCAGCGAGAACCTCATCCGCGCGGTAGATCCGCTTGGCAACAGTTTCGATCTTTTCGAACAGTGACAGACCGTCTTCGTAGAGCGGAGCGAACTGCGCTGCACCGCTTTCGGCCAGCTCAACAACGCGGTTTGCCAGTTCTTCGGTCCCGGCAGAACCGTTGGCCCAGTGCGTTGCCAGGATCGCATCAACACCGAGTTCGGCGCAGTAGTCCTTGACAGCCTGCACTTCAGCTTCAGTGTCGGCGGTGAAGTGGTTGATCGCGACAACGGCGGGAACGCCGAATTGCTTGACGTTTTCGATGTGACGGCCAAGGTTGGAGCAGCCGCTCACGACTGCTTCGACGTTTTCGTTGCCCAGGTCTTCCTTCGCCACTCCGCCGTTCATTTTCAGCGCCTTGATGGTGGCGACGATGACAACAGCGTCCGGGGACAAACCAGCTTTGCGGCATTTGATGTCGAAGAACTTTTCGGCGCCAAGGTCGGCACCGAAACCGGCCTCGGTGACCACATAGTCCGACAGCTTCAATGCGGTCTGGGTGGCGACAACCGAGTTACAGCCGTGCGCGATGTTGGCGAACGGGCCGCCGTGAATGAAGGCCGGGTTGTTTTCCAGGGTCTGAACGAGGTTCGGCTGAAGCGCTTCCTTGAGGAGAACGGTCATTGCACCGTCTGCTTCCAGATCACGTGCGCGGATCGGCGAACGGTCGCGGCGATAGGCGACGATGATGTCACCGAGGCGCTTCTGGAGGTCTTCCAGGTCGGTGGCAAGGCAGAGAATTGCCATGATTTCGGAGGCAACGGTGATATCAAATCCGCCTTCACGCGGGAAGCCGTTGGCAACGCCACCGAGCGAGCAGACAATCGAACGCAGGGCGCGGTCGTTCATGTCGAGCACGCGGCGCCAGGTAACACGGCGCTGGTCGATGCCCAGTTCGTTGCCCCAGTAGATGTGATTCTCGATCAGCGCGGACAGGAGGTTGTGTGCCGAAGTGATCGCGTGGAAGTCACCTGTGAAATGCAGGTTGATGTCTTCCATCGGAACGACCTGGGCGTAGCCGCCACCGGCTGCGCCGCCCTTCATGCCGAAGCAAGGGCCGAGGGACGGCTCACGCAGACAGATCATCGCGTTTTTGCCGATACGGTTGAGGCCGTCACCAAGGCCGACCGTGGTGGTGGTCTTGCCTTCACCGGCCGGCGTCGGATTGATCGCGGTTACGAGGATCAGCTTGCCGTTTTCCTTGCCGTCGAGGCTTTCGATGAAGTCGGCAGAGATCTTGGCTTTGGTGCGGCCGTAAGGCAGCAGAGATTCGTCTGAAATGTTCAGTTTGGCACCGATTTCCTGAATCGGTTTCATCTTCGCTGCGCGAGCAATTTCAATATCGCTTGCCATTTGCTTTCTCCGGGGCGTTTCCAAAAAATAGGGCGTCAAACCAGCGGGATTGCACCGTCTCGACGTTGGCGAAACGCTATTTGAGAAGGCGGTGCAACAAGTGTTCCGAATGCGACAGGATGCGCCTAGGAAGCGACGGGCGGGGTGATCAAAGGAAACCGGCTGATCCGATTAGTGAATTTGTGAAAAAAATGCTTTTCAAATCGCAGGGTTCACAATTGTCGGAAATGTCACCTGACGAAAAGAAAATTTGCAAAATCCGAGCAAACGGATTTTAGTTCCGTCATGACAGATACAGATATTCTTTCCCGACTTCCCGAGCGCTTGAAGAAAGCACGCCGAGCACAAGGTCTCTCACTCGAAGCAGTTGAAAAGCTTTCGGGCGTCTCGCGGTCCATGGTCAGTCAGATCGAACGGGGCGAGTCCAATCCAACGGTTGCAACGCTGTTGAACCTGACCCGAGCGCTTAATGTCGACTTTGCCGGGCTGCTGGGCGAAGAAACCGCAGAAGACAGGGTGGAGATCCTGCATGAGCATCAGACGCCGACCCTGGACCGCGCGGGAGATGGTTGCAAGATCCGCATCCTGTCGCCGCCGCAGGACACGGGACGTCTGGAAGTCTATGAGCTGATCTTTGCCGAGGGGGGACGGCTTGAGAGCAAACCGCATGAACGCGGAACGCGTGAGCAGCTGATTGCGGAAGAGGGGCGACTGCAGGTCACCTCCGGTGTCGCGAAGGGCATCATCAGCAAGGGAGATACCGCCAGGTACGCCGCTGATGTGCCGCACTGTATTGAAGCAATCGAAGGTTCTGCCAAGGCGGTGCTGATGGTCGTTAAGTACTGAACGGGCGTCAGGTACTTTCACAGCTTGCGAGCAGCGCGGAACGGTTGGTTATCCGCATGCGTCCGGGGGCGGTTTCAACCCAGCCGTTCTCCAGAAACGGACGCATGACACGGCGCACGGTCGGGTAGGAAATTCCTGTCATTTCCGCCAGGGACTTCTGACTGAGGACGAACCAGGAAGAGGGCGCTCCACCATCATCGTGTATGAGCAGCCGCATGACAATTGCTCTTGTGTTCTGGCTCGCCGACAGAGAGCTGATGAGGCGAAGGGCCAGCCGGACATTCTGATAAGTCAGCCGGTAAAAATCGGTTATGAGCGTTGGATGTTGCTTGAGCAGAAAGTCGATCGCTGAAGCGTCCAGATGAAGGAGGGCAGCGTCGGTTACGGCACTGATCGTGATCAGTCTTTCCTTCTTGGCCAAGTGGGCAAGGTCGCCGATCCAGTATCCGGGTTCGACCTGATGAAAGGCGACCATTTCGCCAAGCTCGTTCGGATGCGTCAGTTCCACCACACCGTTCAGGACACCGTACAAACCGTCGGAACGTTCACCCGCGCTGTAAACGGCTGACCTTGCTTTGAAGTTTCTGACTTTGCCAAGAGACAGAATCGCTTCCTGCTTGTCCGGCCGGATCTCGGATGCCCAACCGGTCTGGCGGAAAATATCAAGTTGATCGTGTGTATTTGAAAAGTTTTTTTGATGTTCAGTGCTCATTTGATCAATCGTGGTCTGCAGATAACGTTTAGGTAAATATGCATGAGTGTACACGTATTCCAAGAGAGGTGTCTGCTGAAACATCGATAGTTTCAAACGGCAAATTTCTTTGTTTTTTCAGGTTTCCATTAGTTGCATTGAATTTTGATCAGTCGCCCGGTGCGGCACAGAGATTTGTTGAGATTGCAAGCGTATCCGGAAGAGAAATCGTCATCGGTCCCGGTGGTGAGTGTCGCGACGCACAAGTCAAATTCGGCGTTGCAGAGGGCGCTTCGACCTCATGAAATGGCCTTGTCGAAACTGAAACGGATGCGCAGACAAGAGCTGCAACCTTGATCGATGGGTCACTGATCCAACCAGGCTCCCTTCCTGTGCGGTGACGGTAACCCGGTGCGGCGGTGCCACTATAAAAAAGTTCAAGTTGCCGGTCGCCCGATCCGGCGCTTGCTCGGGCAGAGATTGGACCCCACTCCAATCCGGCCCGAGCATTTTTTTTGACTTGGCGCGACTGCGGCCCCAGTGCAGCGGCTCTCCCGGGCCGCCGCACTGGTCGATCACGGAGTGCAGGAAGCCTTCATCATCGGTAGATTTGGGAAGTTCATTGCGGTTTCGGATTTAAATATCCGTAATGTTGGAGGCGTGTTCTTTTATTGCGAATGAAAATCCAGTATAGTGGACTAAATTTCCATTTTGCTGGAGAATATCACGTGTCTGAGACCTTTTTGTCCCACATTTCCAATACGTTGAAAGAAATCGAAGCCGAAGGGCTGTACAAACGCGAGCGTCTGATCACTTCTCCGCAAGGCGGTTTGATCACGGTCGGCGGGCGGGAAGTCGTCAACTTGTGCGCCAACAATTACCTCGGCCTGGCTGATCACCCCGCCCTGATAGAAGCCGCCAGAAACGCTCTGGAGCCGAAAGGCTACGGAATGGCCTCCGTGAGGTTCATCTGCGGGACACAAGACATTCACAGGGAGCTCGAGCAGCGTATCGCAAAGTTTCTTGGCAAGGACGACTCTATCCTGTTCGCTGCCTGTTTTGACGCAAATGGTGGGCTTTTCGAACCGCTCCTTGGTCCCGAGGACGCGATTATATCGGATGCGCTTAATCATGCCTCGATCATTGACGGCATCCGACTTTGCAAGGCCAAACGCTTTCGCTACGCCAATTCCGACATGGCGGATCTGGAGGCCAAGCTGAAAGAGGCGCGTGAGGCAGGAAGCCGCCATGTCATGATCGCGACCGACGGCGTGTTCTCCATGGATGGCTATCTCGCCAAACTGCCGGAGATCACGGCACTGGCGAAGAAATACGATGCGATCGTCATGGTGGACGATTGCCATGCGACCGGTTTCATGGGGCCGAAGGGCGAGGGCACTCCGGCCCATTTCGGTGTTGATGTCGACATCCTGACCGGTACACTGGGCAAGGCACTGGGCGGTGGCATCGGCGGCTATATTGCAGGGCCGCAACCAGTCATCGACCTGCTGCGCCAACGGGCACGGCCCTATCTCTTCTCCAATTCGCTGCCGCCGGCCGTGGTCATGAGCGGCCTTGAAGCGATCCGGCTGGTTGAGGAAGGCGATGGGTTGCGCCGAAACCTTTTTGAAAACACGAAGTACTGGCGCAGCGGTCTGGAGAGTCTGGGCTTCACGCTTTTGCCCGGAGAGCATCCGATTGTTCCCGTGATGCTCGGTGACGCCAAGCTGGCCCAGGCGATGGCCGCTCAATTGTTCGAGGAAGGTGTCTATGTATCCGGCTTCTTCTTTCCGGTCGTCCCAAGAGGGCAGGCGCGTATCAGAACGCAGATGAATGCTGCGCTGACAAGAAGCGATCTGGATCGCGCGCTGGAGGCATTCGAGAAAGCCGGCAAGGCGACGGGAGTTTTGTGATGGTCAGCAATCAGATGAAGGCGCTGTGCAAATCCGAGCCAAGAGAGGGGCTCTGGATGACACGTGCGCCTGTCCCTGAAATCGGTCCGGACGACGTTCTGGTAAAGATCAACAAGACCGGTATTTGCGGCACGGACATTCACATCTGGAACTGGGACGAATGGGCTGCGAAAACGGTGCCGATTCCCCTGATCACCGGACATGAATTCGCAGGCGAGATCGTTGAGCTCGGCAAGAATGTTACCGAGTTTGAAATCGGACAACGATGCTCGGGCGAGGGGCACTTGATCGGCAAACAGTCTCGCCAGTCCCGTGCGGGCAAATTTCATCTGGATCCGGAAACGCGCGGCATCGGTGTCAATGAGCAGGGCGCTTTTGCCGAATATCTACGCCTGCCGGCATTCAATGTCGTGCCTCTTCCCGATGAAATCGACGACGAAATCGGCGCAATTCTTGATCCTTTGGGCAATGCGGTTCACACCGCGCTCAGCTTCGATCTCGTCGGAGAAGATGTCCTCATTACCGGCGCCGGTCCAATTGGAATCATGGCGGCTGCTGTTGCCCGTCATGTTGGCGCGCGCAACGTGGTCATCACCGATATCAACCAGGCGCGTCTGGATCTTGCGACGAAGGTCGTCGATGTCGTTCCGGTCAATGTCGCGAAGGAAGACCTGAAAGGTATCGAGCAAAAGCTGGGTATGCAGGAAGGATTTGATGTCGGGCTGGAAATGTCCGGAAATCAGATCGCACTCGATCAGATGGTTGAAAATCTTGTGATGGGCGGACGGATCGCACTTCTTGGGATACCGCCCGGCAAATCGCCGGTGGACTGGTCACGCATCGTATTCAAGGCGATCACCATCAAGGGCGTCTATGGCCGGGAAATCTTTGAAACCTGGTACAAGATGATTGCCATGCTTCAAAATGGCCTGGACGTGCGCAACGTCATCACTCATCGCTTTGCGGTGGATGAGTTCGAGGACGGATTTGCCGCGATGAAGTCCGGCGAAGCGGGCAAGGTGGTTCTCAGCTGGACGTGACCGGCACGTTCTGATCGAGACCCATTGATATGGTTGAAACGGCGGCCCTGCTGGCAACGTGCCGTAAGGAGACGCGTAGGCTGTCGTGCACTGCGCGCGGCGGCCGACGAACGGACCGTTGCAGACAAGGTGTCCAGGATGGATGAGATCAGATCGCTCTGTGGCAGCTGAACGAACTGATCCGTACCATTTCAACCAAATGAATGGGTCTCGAACTCTTCACAATCGCGCCGGAACGGTGCGCTTCTGAGGAGTTGTGCCGGGTCTGAGAATGGCGGGTGTTACGCAAAACCGGATTTCTGTGGCAGGCCCAGTTTCTTCAGGATCATGACGACAGGGCACAGTCCGGTAATCGAAGCCTGGACGAGTTGGGCTCCCAAAAGTCCGGTAAGCCAAAGCCAATTGAGATTGACGTAGACCGCAAGCAGTACCGAGACGACGATCACTGCACCGACAACAAGAAGCATGGCTCGTTCGACAGTCATGTCTGCACCTTTATTAGTTATTTTCGAAACAATGAAACTATGACTCATCCGCTCGAAAAATCCAGTCCACTTGCCGGTGAAAGTGACCGTCGGACCTGCGGCATTTTCGCCAGATGAAAAGGTGGCTGTTGCGGGAGGGAGGGACGTCTATTGCAGGAGATTGGCGTCATTTGCGCCAGATTGTCGTGATTTGCCAGCGTGATTGAGCAGCTGGCTACCTATTCTCCAACCCATATGAGTGGATTGGAGACAAGAAACATGAATTCCCGTTTTCACAAGACAGCTCTGGTTACGGGTGCTTCTTCCGGAATGGGCAAGGATACCGCCTTCAGGCTGATAAACGAGGGATACACGGTCTTTGCTGCCGCCCGGCGCATGGACAAAATGCGTGACCTGGAGCAAGCGGGCGCCACACTGATCGCGATGGATATTTCCCGCGAGGAGGATATCAGATCCGCTGTTGACAGGATCATGAACGAGAGCAGCGGTATTGGTGTTCTGGTCAACAATGCCGGGTTCGGCATGTTCGGCGCCATCGAAGACACCAGTATTGACGACGCGCGCTACCAGTTCGAGGTGAACCTGTTTGGCTTGGCGCACCTGACACAACTGCTCCTGCCGGCGATGAGGTCTCATCAATTCGGCAAGATCATCAATTTCAGCTCAATTGGCGGCAAAATCTATTCGCCGATGGGAGCCTGGTATCATGCCACCAAACATGCCCTTGAAGGCTGGTCGGATTGCCTGCGGATCGAGGTTGAGCAATTCGGCATTGATGTTGTCATCATCGAGCCGGGTCTGATCCAGACCGAGTTTGGCGACGTTATGAGCGGCCCAATGCTTGAACGCTCCGGCTCAGGGCCATACGCAACCATCGCAAGAGCAAGTGCGGATGCAGTTGTTGGTGCTTATGAAGACGGTGTCGGGTCTCACCCGCAAGTGATTTCCGACCTGGTAATCAAGGCTCTCAAATCGGCGAAACCAAGGACCCGCTACCATGGTGGCAAGATGGCCTCTATGTTGTTGTTCTGTCGCCGCTGGCTGTCAGACCGCGCTTTCGACGGTCTGATCATGAGTCAGGTCAGGCGGATGGTGAAGGGGGTATAGATGAGGCAGCCTGCGGCCAAATTCACGATCGACATTGCCTGGACCGGCTTGATGGAAACCATCGGCGTAAATGCCGAAGACCTGCTGCGCCATGCCGAATTGCCACTGGGGTTGTTTTCCCAGACTTCGCCGGAACTCGATACCGACTCATATTTCCGCCTGTGGCACAGCCTGGAAGTTCTCATTGGCGACCCGCTGTTCCCTTTGACACTGGGGAAGGCATTGACACCGGACGCATTCAGTCCGCCGCTCTTTGCGGCCTATTGCAGCCCGAATCTCAGGATCGCGCTCGAGCGTCTGAGCGCCTACAAGCCGATTATCTGTCCGATGACCATGGATCTGGATCAGCTGGACGAAGGAATGGCACTTACCCTCAAGATGCCGAAGCATTGGGAATTGCCGACGACTTTTGTGCTGATGGAGATGGTTTTCATCGTCAACCTTGCGCGTACGGCAACCAGACAGACCATCAATCCCGTGAAGGTGATTTCAAAAAGTCCTCCCAAGGAGATTACCGCCTATCGCAACTTCTTCGGTATTCCGGTTGCCACAGGCAACGAGAACAGGATCATCTTCAGCAAGGCGGACTCGGACATTCCGTTCCTTTCGGTCAACAACGCGATGTTCCAGGTCTTCGAGCCTGTGTTGAAAAAGAGACTGGCGGAACTGGAGAGAGATTCGACATTGAGCGATCGCGTCCGGACCTGTCTGGCGGAAATGATGGCGAGCGGTCTGACGGGAATAGGTGATGTTGCCGACAGGCTGGCCATGAGCCCGCGCACTCTGCAGCGTAAACTTGCGCAGGAAAACACAAGCTTCCAGACAATCCTCAATCAGGTCCGCGCGGACATCGCCAAAATCTATTTGCGGAAGACGCATTATTCGAATGCCGAAATCGCGTTTCTGCTCGGCTACGACGATCCGAACTCCTTCATTCGAGCTTTCCATTCCTGGACCGGTGCAACGCCGGAGGCAAGTCGACAGGCCATGTTGGCGTCATAAGAGGATTTTGCCGGCGCTGATTTCGACGGAGATCGAAATTCAACGGGAGATCGAGGGCCTGTGTCTGCTCAGTGAAGGATCATCTGGCGGAAGTAATTGCGGTTCGCCGGGCATCTGAGCGCCTCGAAGAACTGTTCCACAACCGGTTCTGAAACCTTTATCGGCGAAGGGCCATAAGTGTCGTACTTGTCAGACAGTCTTTTGTTGACTGCATTCGAAAAATTCACGAAATCGATATGTTCCGAAGGAAAGCCCTTGCATGCCTTCTTGACGATATCCTGAATTGAACCGTCATTGGCTATTGTGATTGCGGTGATGGAATTGCCTTTCGTTTTGGCAAGTTTCCGATAGGCGCTGGACAGGTCCTCTGTGAAGCCGGCGTAGGACGTGCGGCAGATATAGGTCCCGAACGCGTGCAGGAATTCTATTTCCCAGTTTCGGTCTGTCCTTTTGATCTGTGCGTCAAACACCTTTCGCAAAATGTCGAAACTCAGAAACCGAAGGATCGACATCGCGAAGAAGTCCTTGTTCGCACCGACAAACGGCTGCTTCTTGTGGATCCGGCCACACGCTTCGTAATTCGTGCGGTAGATGTCGAACAGGTCCGGTGATTCAGACAGAAAGTCGAACACGGCGGAGATGTCCGCCTTGCACAGTTTGCCGTTTCGAAGATCCGCAGCACTGAGCAGGCTCTTGCGGGCAAGCTCAAGCGCCTGCTGCCCAGCGCCAACGCAGATATGCGGTCCACTGAGCTTGGGCCAGGAAACAGCCTTGTTCTTGTCGGTGGGACGCATAGCCAGCCTCGTTGCTCGAGCTTCCAGAATGCGCCGGATTGGTTAGAATTTTTTTAACTGCGGCGGGGTGTTTGAGTCGATTTTTCAAGCCGCCTGTCAGGATTCACAATACCGCGCCCATTCCCAAAATCACCTGCATGAGCAGTCGTTGCTGCACTGTTTGGCAGGAGAACGCCTTAACCAAAAGAACGTCTCCTATCTCTCGATGGGTTGAAAATGCTCAAAGTGAGTATTAGCTTCTTCTTCAGCCGAGGAGTTCGGCTGTCATTCCAACAATTCGGGGGAGCCTCGAATGTCTCGTTACGACTACGGCGTCTTTATCGGTCGTTTTCAACCGCTTCACATCGGACATGAAACCGTTGTGCGCGCGGCTTTGGAAGAAGTCGATACATTGATCGTTCTGATCGGATCAGCCGCGAAAGCGCGCGATCCGCGAAATCCCTTCACCTATTCCGAGCGAGCCGACATGTTCGGCAAGGTCTTCAAGCACGAGCTTGCGACCGGTCGTTTGATACTGAAACCTGTTCCGGATCATCCGTATTCCGACACGGCCTGGTGCGCAGAAGTGCAACGCGCGGTAAATGAAATCGTTCTTGAACATTTCAACAAGGGTGGGGTGGTCCTGCACGGCTTGAACGATATCAGGATTGCACTTGCCGGATATGGCAAGGACCATACGAGCTATTATCTGAAGCTTTTCCCGGAATGGGGAAATGTACAGTTGACCAGTCAATACGGCACATTCTCGTCAGCCGATGTGCGGAAACAACTGTTTCAGCGCATTCCGGTGATTTCGAGCTCTGTCTTGTCCGGAGCGGTCGCCGATTGGCTGAACGCCTTCACTCTGACAGAAACCTTCCGCGGGCTCCTGGACGAGGCCGAGTATCTTGAAGCCTACCCGAAGGAATGGGGGCAGGGACCGTTTGTGACCGTTGATGCGGTCGTCATCCAGTCCGGCCACATACTCCTGGTCGAACGAGGCCGGACCCCCGGAAAGGGTTTGCTGGCTTTGCCCGGAGGGTTTCTGGATCCGCGGGAAAGCATCCGCGATGCGGCGATCCGCGAGCTGAAGGAAGAAACAGCCATCAGTGACCATCGGGGTGAGATTCCGCCCGCCATGCTCGGGTCGTTCATCGACAGCGCAAAGACCCGTGTATTCGACAATCCGGGCCGGTCATTGCGTGGCCGCGTCATCACCCATGCCTTTCTGTTCAGATTGCCGGAGCGGCGCGAACTGTTTTCGGTTACGGGTGGAGACGATGCAAGAACCGCCAACTGGTACCGGCTGGGTGATTTGCAGCCTGAACAGTTATTCGAAGATCACTGGTCTATCATCGATGTAATGGCGGACCTTTGACGTCTGCCCGCGAGGGAGCCTTGCGGGAACACAATCCAGTCACGTGAGGAGTTCACAATGACAAATCCGCTTTTGGCGACCGACAGCTACAAGCAGTCGCATTTCAAACAATATCCTCCCGAAGCCAGAAAGGTGTCCGCCTATGTAGAGGCCCGGAAAAACTCCTTTTCCGATGACGTACTGTTTTTCGGTCTTCAGGCGTATCTGAAGAAGGTTCTTTTGAAACCGATCACCGTTGGAGATATCGAACAGGCGGAAAAGATCAGCCTTGCCCATGGTGTTCCGTTCAACAGGAAAGGATGGTTCCAGATCCTTGAAGATCATGGCGGATTGTTTCCGCTGGAGATCAAGGCTTTGCCAGAGGGAACTCTGGCACCGAGTGGTGTCGCCCTGGTTCAGGTGAAAAACACGGATGAACGCATGCCCTGGCTGACAACCTGGGTGGAAACGGCGTTGCTTCGCGCTGTCTGGTATCCGTCAACGGTTGCAACCCTGTCCTTCAAGTGCAAGCAGGTGATCTATCGGGGACTGCTTGAGACTTCCGATGATCCTGACACGCAGGTGCCGTTCAAACTGCATGATTTCGGCGCAAGGGGTGTGTCTTCTGCGGAAAGTGCGGCACTTGGCGGATTGGCGCATTTGGTCAATTTCGCGGGAACGGACACGATGGAGGCGCTGGAAGCCGCGATGGACTTCTATTCCGCTGACATGGCCGGGTTCTCGATCCCAGCAGCTGAACATTCCACGATGACAAGTTGGGGATCGGACCGGGAACAGGAAGCCTTCTCAAACATGCTTACGCAGTTCGCAAATGTTGGAAAACTCGTGGCCGTCGTCTCCGACAGTTATGACCTCGACAACGCGGTCGAAAACCTCTGGGGCAAACAACTGAAGGAACAGGTCTTGCAGTCAGGCGCAACCGTTGTCGTCCGGCCTGATTCCGGTGATCCGGTCGCAACACCTCTGCGGGTTCTTTCCACACTTTGGGATCATTACGGTGGCAGCCGAAACAGCAAGGGCGCAAAGGTGCTCAATCCGGCTATCCGGATCATTCAGGGAGACGGCATGACACTGGCAGCAATCGGTCAGCTGGTCGAACAAATGATCGAACGTGAGTGGTCTCTCGACAACATCGCCTTCGGCATGGGGGCGGGACTGCTGCAAAAAGTCAATCGGGATACAATGGGATTTGCCATGAAGGCAAACGCCATGAAAACCTCGGAAGGCGTCTGGCAGGATATTTACAAGAAACCTGCCACCGATCCCGCCAAAACCTCGAAGGCAGGCCAGCAGGCTGTCATTCTGGACAACGGGCGCCTTGCCGCGAAGCGACTGGATGAAATCGATCCTCGCCAGGATCAGCTTCAAGTGGTGTACCGAAACGGCGAACTGCTTGCTGACTGGAGCCTCGAAGAGGTGCGCGCGCGCGCTGCAAAGCATCTTCAGGAAACGCTGCACCGTTAGGACGCGGGGTGGGGACGGTCTGCTTTCAGACCGTCCTCAACCAGTCTGTTTCAAAGGTGACGTCCGAACATCCAGAAAAGCGGGCCATGCGGTCGAGTTCCGCCTGCAATTTCGCCAGACGCCCTTTTGACGGTTTGACGCCTTTTTCCGGCCAGAAGGCGCGGACATGCAGACGGCTTTCGTTTCTGAGCGACTTCATGTCGATCCGGCCGATCAATCTGTCTCCCTCCATCACGGGAAAAACGTAGTAGCCGTACCGCCGTTTGGGTTCGGGGACAAATATCTCGATCCTGTAGAAAAAACCGAACAGCCTTTCGGCACGTTTGCGGTCACGTAGAGCCGGGTCAAACGGAGACAGGACTCGAACCCTGGAAGGTGGGCGTGGTTGCGTATCCAGCGCGCTGAGCGTTTCGGGATAGAGAAAAGCCTTGCGGAAATCTCCACCGACGCACTCGATTTCGACCTCAATGATTTCACCGGCAGCGCGTGTTCTTTGACACCAGTCCTTTGCTTCCTGCGGCGTTATCAGGTCCCAGAAAGCTGCAATTTCCCCCGAAGTCGCAAAACCCAATCGGTCAAGCGCGGAACGAGCGGCCCAATCAATGGTCTCGTCGTCGTCATGGGATTGGTGCCGATGGGCCTCGGGAATGACCCGCTCGGTCAGGTCGTAGACTTTTTGAAAGCCTTCACGCCGGCAAACAGAAAGTTTTCCCGTTCGCCAAAGAAACTCCAGCGCAGTCTTTGATGGATGCCAGTCCCACCAGCCGCCGTTGGAGCGCTTTTCGTCTTCTCCGACGGTTGCGGAGGTTGCCGGGCCGTGATCGCTGATCTGCTTGAGGACGTCCTCAAACTTTTGCTCAAATCCGTTTCGGCGCCAATCCCGCCAACGACCGATGAGCCGATCCCGGTCCCGTTTGAAGCGAAGTTGCCAGTGCGGGAAAAACTCAGTCGGAATGACCGAGGCATCATGCGTCCAATGCTCGAACAGGAGGCGGTCCCGCTCCAGGTGATGCTTGAGGTGTTTTTCCTTATAGGCGGGGCGTCTGGCTGCCAGAATCATATGATGTGCGCGGGCAACCGTGTTGATACTGTCCACCTGGACAAAACCAAGCTGGTCGATCACAGCCGACAGATCTTCACCTTTGCCGCTTCCCTTAGGAGCTGCGCAAAGTCCGTGTTTTTGCAGAAAAAGGTGTCGCGCCTGAGCGTTCGACACCCTGGGCAGAGCAGATTTCGTCATGACCGGGACGTTACCATCTTCGCCGCGCACGTAAAATGAGAATTGGAGCGCAACTGCCACATCCTGCAAGGCAGGGTTTTGTCGGGCAGATGTGTGAGTGGCGTTTGCAATGCTTCGCGCCAAGGAAAATCTTTTACGGCACTTGAAAAAAGGCGTATTCAGGCCGCTCGTCCATAGCGATCTCAACCAGGTCGCATTTTCACGCCGGGAGTGGCAAGCCAGGGGCAGGGCAACGATTTGACGGACATGTTGGCAGTCGGGCCCGGCCTGATAATGATCTCAATTCTCGTGTTTCTGGTTGCCGGGTTTGTTAAAGGCCTTGTCGGGCTTGGTCTGCCGACAATCGGACTGGGACTGATGACGGTCTTTGTTGGCGTAGAAAAGGCAATGGTTCTGATTCTTTGGCCCGCCTTTCTGACGAATCTCTGGCAGGCTCTTTCGGGTGGGTACCTGAAGGCACTTCTTGAGCGCCTCTGGCCATTCCTGACCGCCGCCGTCCTGATGCTTGCCCTTGGCACGTTCATCCTGACCCAGTTGCCGGAGGGAGCCGCAGACCTGCTTCTCGGGTTCTTGATGGTGGCCTACGCAACGCCGATGCTGATTGGCGTGTCACTCTCCATTCCGGAGCAGATGGTGACGCCCATTGGAATTGTCGTCGGGCTGATCAACGGTGTCATGTCAGGACTGACAGGGTCATATAGTGTGCCCGGCGTCATGTACCTTCAGGCGCTCGGCCTGCCCAGAGATCAGCTCATTCAGGCCATGGGTCTGCTGTTCTTGTTGTCGACGATTGCGCTGGGCGCGTCTCTTGGCGGATTTGGCCTGATGGGCGGACGTGAGGCTCTCGCGTCGCTGCTTCTTCTGGTTCCGGCACTGTCCGGCGTCTGGTTCGGTCAGTCGATCCGCAAGAATGTTTCGGAAGCAGTCTTTCGCCGCTTGATCCTGGCGGCCATCCTGGCTCTGGGTCTGTATCTCATTCCCCTGGGAATTTGGCGATTGGTCCAATAAAAACGCCGCGATAACTCGCGGCGTTTCAGGATCATTTCTGATGTTTTGAAGTTATTTGGCCACCAGCCGCATTGGGGTTGCAGTACCAACGCCCGAAGTCGGTTTGGTGTTAGCCCATTGGTACGACTGACGTTCCTCCGTCGGCGTGCACAGGAAGCGCTCTCGATAGCACTTGGTGAAGTGCGACGTGGAGGCAAACCCGCATGCAAGCGCTACATCCAGCACCGGCCGGCTGGTGCGGCGCAGAAGGTCGCGCGCGGTTTCAAGACGCAGACGCAGATAGTATTGGCCCGGTGTGCAATTGAAGTGACGGCGGAACAACCGCTCGAGCTGCCGGGGGGACAGGTTGACCGTCATGGCCAGCTGCTGGCAGCTGAGCGGGTCTTCGATGTGAAGATCCATGATTCTGATTGCATCGAGGATCTTGGCGTTGGAAATGCCAGTACGTGCCTCAATGTCATGCCGCTGTGCGGATTCGCCGGAGCGCATGTTCTGGTATAGCGCCACTTCAGCGACTTCATGGGCCAGATAGGCACCATGCTGGATGGCAATGAGCCTCAGCATCATGTCGAGCGATGCCATTCCACCCGCGCAGGTGATGCAGTTCCGGTCGATGGCAAAGATGTCCGACGTGACTTCAACGTCCGGGAACTCCTCGCGCAGCGAACGCAGGTTTTCCCAATGGATAGTGCAGCGGCGGCCATCAAGCAGATTGTATCGTGCCAGCAGATAAGCGCCGGTACAGATGGCGCCGAAGGTGCGGCCCATCGCATTCAGACGGCGTAGCTTGTTTCCGAGGTCCGGATCCAGCGGCAGACGTTCGACGTCGATGCCAGTACAAAGAAGTGTTACATCCGCGTCTATCAGTTCACGAATAGACTTATTCACCAGAACTTCGCAGCCGTTGCTGGCAACAACTGAATTTCCGTCAAGGGAGTAAGTTGTCCAAACGTAATACTCTCGGCCAAGAAGCCGATTTGCTAACCTCAGCGGCTCAATGACGCTGGTAAATGCGTTCATGGAAAACCGATCCATCAATACAAATGCTATGGATTGGCCTGTTTCTTCGTGCGCGCGTCCGGACATTTACTTTGCCTCGTTGGAAGGTTTTATTACGCGTTTTTCTAATTTGGCAGTAATTGTTGCAAACAGTATTTATCTGTCAAATAAAAAAAATTAGATCGAAGATAATTCTTGAAAATGTCACAATTGAAAACGGGCTGAAGTTCAACCCTCCATCGCTGCGTCGGGAGCCAGGTCAAGTGGAAGTTGCTGCTTTTATTGCGGTGCACAAATAGTTCTCACAAATTCCGGGGAAAAGAAACAGCCTATGGAATTGGGTGGTGCGGCTTGCTTTGGCGTAACCGGAGAAGTGCAATGTGGCAGGCGCTTGACGGGTGAACGAGAGATCACAAGGACTATCGAGAATTTTAGGTCAAATTCGTGCGGCCCGTTACCCCGGCATTCCCTGAACCAGCATTAGATACATAACGAGTTGCCGGTCGAGGCAGGCGGCATTCGACCTATCGGCAATAGACGCCGAAGTCCCTTTGGGTACAGATTGCCGCTGTCGCCCTTTAAACTTGACCATTTTTAGAATGATTTTTTTGCGAAATCACGGTTTCGTGGTTCTGAGTTGCTTCAAGTCAAGGCGGAAGTGGTGATACATGAGGCACAACTCAAACTGTGCGATGACCTACGGACTTCGATTCAAATGAACGTACTTGCCAAACCTGCCGATCTGGAAGCCGCTGCGCCGGCCAACGTTTTCGTTGAAGAAGTGAAAACCGTCCAGCATTACACGGACCGCCTGTTCCGCTTCCGCATGACGCGCCCGACCAGCTTTCGGTTCCGCTCCGGTGAATTTGTCATGATCGGCCTGATGGTCGACGGCAAGCCGATTTACAGAGCCTATTCAATTGCGAGCCCTGCCTGGGACGAAGAACTTGAATTCTTCTCCATCAAGGTTCCGGACGGACCGCTGACGTCACACCTGCAGAAGATCCAGCCAGGTGACGCGGTTCTGATGAAGAAAAAGCCGACTGGCACGCTGGTGAACGATGCGCTCGTTCCTGGCAAGCGCGTCTATATGTTCTCCACTGGTACGGGAATTGCACCTTTTGCCAGCCTGATCCGGGATCCGGACACTTACGAGAAGTTCGATCAGGTCATTCTGACTCACACCTGCCGTGAAGTCGCCGAGCTGAAATACGGCGAGGACCTGGTACAGGAAACGATCAACGATCCGCTTATCGGCGAATTCGCGAAGGACAAACTGGTTCACTACACTTCCGTGACCCGCGAAGACTTCCCGCGCCAGGGGCGGATCACCGATCTCATCAAATCAGGCAAGCTGTTTGAAGACCTCGGCGTCCCGCCACTGGATCCGGCAGTCGACCGCGGCATGATCTGCGGTTCCATGGACATGATCCGTGACACCAAGGCCCTTCTCGAAGAAGCCGGCCTGAACGAAGGCGCCAACAACAAGCCGGCCGAGTTTGTCGTCGAACGGGCGTTTGTTGGCTGAGTCGAATGCTGCGAAAATAGAATCAATCAGAGGCCGGATTTTCCGGCCTTTTTTGATTCCGAGCTCATCCGAGGTTTTGAGTCTGACACGGTGAAAGAGAACCGGTAGATGCTCAAACGCGACCTTATCTGTGGAAGTCCTGACCGGCAGCGGACAGATCAATATCAAGTGCTGTTTGATTGAAATACTGTTTGAGCTGACATGGTCGGAAAATTCCGATATCCGCGCTATGGAGCGCGTTTCTGCTTGGGTTGCTTGAGATGAAAGTTATTGCCGAACTTGGCATCAACCATCGTGGATCATCAGAAACAGCTGAAGAGCTGATCGGTATTGCCGGCGAAGCTGGTGCTTGGGGAGTAAAGTTTCAATATCGCGCCAAGGAAGGGTTTTATCAGGCGACCGATGAAATTGGTGATGAGATCCTCAGCAGCGAAATCGATGACAACTATCTGTCTCCGGAAAAAATGTTGCAGCTCGCCGCGCTGATCAAGCGCAACGGCATGGCCGCAGGCGTGAGCTTTTTCAAGTTTCAGGATGCTGCAGACTTTGGCGAACGAATTCACGAATTCGACTTTTTCAAGATTCCATCCGCCGAACTGTTGAATGAAGATCTGATTGCCTCGGTGGCGAAGCTGGGAAAGCCGTTGATCCTTAGTACCGGCGGGCATGCGGAAGAGGATATTTTCACGGCGATCGAGGCAACAAGGCACGTCGCAGATATCACCTATCTGCATTGCATCTCGAATTATCCTGTTCTGCTTGGCAATCAACAGATGAAGTTCATCCAGACCTTGCAGGAAATGTCAGGATCTCCCGTTGGTTACTCAAGCCACGATCAGGACTGGGAAGTCTGCCTGGTCGCAGCCGCAAACGGAGCGACAGTCATCGAACGTCACCTGACGATGGATAAGTCAGGCAGGGGAATAGACGACAGTTCAAGTTCGGATCCGGAAGAATTCGTTCGCCTGTGCCGACTGCTGAATGCCTGCAATGACATTCAGGGCAATGGCCAGCGCGAAATGAACCAGGGTGAACGCGTCAATATGCAAAACCTCGGTTCATGTCTCTATGCCACGCGAGATATCGAGGCAGGTGAAGCGCTTTCCGTTGAAAATACTGCGGTCAAGGCCCCGAGAAAAGGCCTCACCTGGGGGGATGTCAGGCGTCGCGGATTCACCACGGTAAGGCGGCCTGTCTCAAGGGGGAGCGCGTTGACCGAGTTGCATTTTTCCGAAAACAAGCTTCCGTTGGCCGAAAACCTTGTTGCGTTTTGCGACGAGAAACAGATTTCGATTCCCATCCGATTGCATGACGCGAATATCCTTCAGGCTCGTTTCCCCATCCTCAACAACGAACTGCATCTGTCCTACCAGGAAGTAAGAGCATTCCGATCATCAATGGATGAAGGGCTTGAAAAACTGGATCTTGGTCGACGTTACTCCATTCATATTCCCGATTACATTGATAGCAAGACACTGATCGATCCACTGTCGGACGATGACCACACAGCTGATGGCAGTCGACAGATCGTTCAGACTTGTGTGGACCTTGCCTTGCGGTTGTCGGAGCGCACAGGGGCTGGCGTTCCCATAGTGGGTAGTTTTTCCAGATTGCGGCCGGAGGGCAAGAGACAAACCTACCTCCAGCTTCAAGAATATCTCGATCGGTGGGGACGGCAGGCGGGAGCTCCAATCTACCCGCAGTGGTTACCTCGAATTGCCTGGTACTTCGGCGGTGCCGATGTCCTGGACATGTTTTGCGGGGCCGACGACATCGAAATCGTAAACGAGATCGGAATGGAACTTTGCCTGGATCTTTCGCATCTGATCCTGTCTGCGAATTACGCCAAGGCTCGCTGGCTTGATTGGTATGAGCAGCTTCTGCCGCTCTCAAGGCATCTGCATATTGCCGATGCAACGGGAATAGACGGCGAAGGTATTGAATTCGGCCTTGGCGACTTGGGAGATCCGGCAGCATTTTTGGACCTGCCGGGGCGCAAGGTACTGGAAGTTTGGCAGGGCCATCTCTCTGAGGGAGATGGATTTGACCACGCCATCCGCCAACTAGGAGAAAATCATGGCTAAGGTGTTGATCACCGGTATTTCCGGGCAGGATGGCGCGTTTCTGGCGCGTGCACTGCTAAGGCGGGGCGACGAAGTCTGGGGAGCGATGCGGCGGGGAAGTACTTCCAAAACGGGAAGGCTGAAGGAACTTGGCATCCGGGATGAAGTAAAATTCTGCACCCTGGAAGTAACAGAATTTGCGAATGTCCAGAACGTTTTGAACGAGATACGACCGGATTTGATCTTCAATTTGGCGGCCCAGAGTTTCGTCGCAGACAGTTTTCAGTTTCCGCACTACACTTCCGATGTGAACTACATGGGGGTCCTGAACATTCTGGAAGCAATGCGACTGCTCAAGCTGGACGCAAAGTTGTACCAGGCCTCCACATCCGAAATGTACGGAGATGTGCTGGAGAAACCGCAAACGGAAAAGACGCCATTTAATCCGCTGAGTCCCTATGCGGTGTCAAAACTTGCCGCACATTCACTTGTCGTGAATTATCGTCAGGCCTACGGCATGTTCGCAACCTCAGGCATCCTGTTCAATCACGAATCCGAGTTACGCGGCTATGAGTTCGTGACGAGAAAAATTACGAGTTGGCTTGCCCGCATAAAACTGCTGAACGCTGAAGCCATGCCGCTTGGAAATATGAGCAGTGTTCGCGACTGGGGGTATGCGCCCGAATACACCGACATGATGGTCAAGATGCTGGACCATGACGAGCCGGACGATTTCGTGATTTCAACCAATACTGAATTTTCGGTCCGCGACTTTCTTTTTATGGCAGCGCAGGAAGTTGGCTTCGACCTGAAGTCTGAAGGAGAGGGGATCGAGGAAAAATGCTATGACCGCAAGACGGGGAAACTCATAGCATTTGTTGATCCACGTTATTTCCGCGCTTCCGATGTGGTCTATCTTCGTGGTGACAACACTCGGGCGCAGGAAAAGCTCGGCTGGAAGCCTGAAGTACTAGCTCCCGAGATTGCACGTCGTATGGCGATCTACGACCTGAAAAAGGCTGCGGTGAACACGACGGGACTATAAATTTGAACCAGCAGGAAAACATGAGCGAACGCGCCGTGGCCATTATCCCGGCTCGCGGCGGTTCGAAGGGCATTCCGGGAAAAAACATCAAACCGTTTCTTGGGGTGCCGCTGGTCGCTCACTCTATCAGGGCTGCCCTTGCGGCATCAACTGTTTCGGAAGTGCTGGTTTCCAGTGACGATGACACAATCCTCGAAGCAGCAGAAAAATATGGCGCGGCTGGAATTAGACGCCCGAAGGACATCTCGGGAGACAACGCATCTTCGGAAACCGCCTTGCTTCACGCGATAAAGTCTCATGAAGCCTGCAAAACGGCTCAGACGATCGTGTTTCTTCAGTGCACTTCACCTATGACGACGGCGGATGAAATCGACAAGGTTGTGCTGGAGCGGAGACGGTTGTCAGCAGACACAGCATTTTCCGTAGTTGAGGTTCATGCATTTCTTTGGGAAATTCAGCCCGATGGTACCGGAGTTGGGGTCAACCACGACGCCTCCAGGCCACGCCAACGACGGCAAGACCGTCCACGTCAATATCAGGAGACAGGGGCGGTATATGCACTCGATAAACAGGGTTTTGTCAGCTCGGGACAGCGTTTCTTTGGAAAAAGCGTTCCCGTAGTTTTGCCAAGTGCCACAACCGTCGATCTGGATACGCCAGGTGACTGGCTCACATTGGAAGCATTTGCCGCCGCGGTCGGACGCGAAGCGGAATAATCCCACAGTCTCTGAAGAAAATGTTCAGTCTCAGCGAGGCCCGTTGCAATGACCAGTATTTTCAAAACCCTGTCTGCGATTGGTGTCGCCAGTGAAAATAGCAGGGAGGTGTTCGCCACCGGTACCCGTGACAGAGATGATGTAACGGTGTTCAGGGACCAACTGTCCGGCGTCATTTACATTGATGGCTTCTATGGTGGTGACGAGATATACGAAGACGGCAATTACCGTACTGTCAATCTTGCTGCGTCCGGAGCAAGAGACTACGAAATAGTTCGCGATGCGACACGCAGGTCGTCTGCGTATCGTCCGTTCGTATGTGGTCGGCAGGTCCTGGACTTTGGTTGTGGCGATGGAGCCTTTCTGCGAAAGGTTCAGGATGAGACGCTGTCTTGCTGCGGTGTCGAACTTCAGAAAGATTACGTCAGAGCTCTAAACGAAGAAGGAATAACCTGCCGCTCGGCACTGTCAGAATTTGCAGATGGCAGCTTTGATACCATAGTCAGTTTTCATGTTCTGGAGCATTTGCCTGAACCATTGCAGGCTCTGGGCGAGATGCGACGCGTTCTGAAAGCTGGCGGAACGGTTGTCATTGAAGTGCCTCATGCAAACGATTTTTTGCTTGGTGAATTGAAAAGCGAAGCCTTCAAGAGTTTTACCTTGTGGAGCCAGCATCTCGTGCTGCATACGCGCGAAAGCCTGAAGCGCTTGCTGGATATTGCGGGATTTGAGAACGTCGTTATTGAAGGTGTTCAACGCTATCCCATGTCCAATCATTTGACCTGGCTTGCGTCTGGGAAACCTGGAGGGCATAAATCAGCTCTGGCAGCTATTGATACAACCGATCTAAGTGAGGCTTATGAAGCGGCGCTCAATCGTATCGATGCGACGGACACGCTCGTTGCGATTGCGCGGAACCCTGCCTGACAGTTTCGTTCCGTCATAGACATGTGCGCGAGTGACCCAGATCAAAGACCAAGACGTTCGTTTCTTTTGTCAGGGGTCCAGTTTTCCATTTGGCGGTCAAGTTCAGCAATGATTTCCGGCACAAAATCCGAGCACGGCCTGTCGACGTAGGGGTGCATGTAGGTCATGGACGGATACCATGGCGGATTTTTCTGGCCCAGCAGCAGAGCGGCCTCCTGTTGTCCAAAACGGATGCACGGAACGTTCAGGATGCCGGCCATGTCGGCTACGCTGGTGTTTGCAGAAACAATAAAATCGCAGCATGCAGTCAGCGCCGCGGCTCCGAGAAGGTCATCGAACAGATCCACATCTTCAAAGTGATTGAATTTTTCTGGGAACCTTGCTCTGAAAAAGTTTAGTTCCTTTTCGACCGCAGCGTATTGAAGATTGACGAAAATGGCATCGCGAGACTCCAGAACGGGCGCAATTCCGGGCGCTGAAAGGTAAAAGCGCGCCCTGTTGACCGCGAGGTTTCTTGACCGCCAGGAGAAACCGATCACCGGCTTGTCTACGTGCCCTTCAAGGCGTTTCAGGTAGTCGCGGGCACGGTCCTTTTCAAAAGTGTACACGGGACAAGGTGCGCGCTCGAATGAAGCAAGATCGGTGCGGAAGAATTCCACCAAATCACTGATATTGGTATGGAGGTCAAAGTCTGACGCAGTCGCATTCAGTTCCTTGTCAATCATGGCTGGACGGCATATTGCGTCCGGAAAGGAGTGTTGAAAGAACTTTGCTCCCTTGTCAGACAGTTCGACAATGACCTTACCCGCCTTTGTCATCAGTTCCGGCATCATGGTTCCAGCTTTAAGGGCGTCACCAAGCCCCTGGTCGGCCCAAACTAGGAGTGTTTTGTCCGAAATGTCTTCACCTCTCCATTCCGGGAGGTCAAACTTGCGATTGGTGACCTGAGTAGCGGAATCTCCAAAACGTGCTTTGTGCAAACTCCAGCCATTTTTGAGGTCGCCATTGGCGAGATAGGCAAGGGAAAGGTTCCATTCGACAGTCTTGTGGCCGTCCGGTGCCAGTTTCCTTGCATTCTGAAGCGCATCCAAGGATTCTGTCTGGCTGCCATGCATGAGCAGACTCACGCCCAGCGTAATGGCCTTATGGTAATTGCCGGAATCTGCGTCCAGAGCTTTTCGCGCATATTCAACGCTTTTGGAGGTTTCATTCATGCTGAAAAGCAGTCTTGCCGCTTCGTGCATCACATCACTATTGCCTGGGAACCGTTCCAGCGCATCCGTAAGTTCATATTGGGAAGGCTCAAACTCCTTCAGCTTCAGGCGGCAGCGGGCGCGTTGAATGTAATTGTTGACGTTACCTGGATTTAGCATGATCGCTTTTGTGTAGAAATTGACCGCGTGTTCCGCCCGACCAGCTTCCATCAGCAGAATGCCAAAATTCTGGTAAGCGTCCGGATAATCCGGAAATTCTACGATGAGATCTTGGAATATCTGTTCTGCTTCCTTGTATTCACTAAGCGTTGTCAACGCGATACCCTTCATGTTGCGGGCTTCTCGCTCTTTCGGGTTTAGTGATAATGCCTTGTTACAGACAGCAAGCATGCTCTCCGGATCGGTGCCGATATCCATCATGGCTCGGGCAAGATTGGCATAAAACGGGGCTTGGCTTGGATTTGAGGCAATTGCCCTTTGAATATAGTCGACAGCTCGCTTGGGAAATCCCTGCTGCCGGTAGGTGACACCGAGCAAATGCAATGCATCGGCATTTTTCGGGACTTTCTTTAGAACCTGTTTGTAGCAACGCTGTGCCTTTTCGATCTCTCCCGATTGTTGGTAGGCGAGACCCTTTAAGAGTTTCTCGCGGACCGGATTTTGAACGGTTTGCGTTGCCATCTGTGTCTCAATCTTCAAGGAATCACGTCGAAAACAATAGCAGGACGGTGCTCAGTTCACAGTTGATGCAGAAGCATTCGGCAAATCGCTTGGGGATTGCGGAATTTTCTTTGTGAATTTGATGGAACAATGGCAACTGGCGAGTAGCGGCATCCGGTGTTGGGTCCAACTGCGATTGAATACATGTTTGCCCAAAGGATTTTTGCAAGCGTGGGCCGGCTGGAGCCAGGCGAATTGTCCCTATCCGTGCTGGTTGCTAGGTTTTGTCAGGAATTGCGTTGGATCGGGAGGAAGTGAATGCGACACGGCAGTGGAAAAGCTGCAGATGGCTCGGCCTCGGTGTGGCTGCGCTTGGGAAAGTCTGTGTTCAGGCTTGTCGCCTGCTTGGTTTTGTTTGTGGCAAATTCCTCCGTTGCGCAGACCACAGGTGAACTCGATCTCGACGGAAAGGTTTTGGCAATTGAAGAGCGGTCCATCAAGTGTGATGGCAAACCCGATGATTTTCCTGACTACATGAGTACTGAGCGTCTGGTGAATTGTGACTCGGGCAAGATCGTCACTTTTGACGGCAAACCGGATCTCGGACGGCTACTCCAGTTTACGATCAAACCTAGCGACAGGAAGCTTTTTGGAGGAACGCGCGCCGAGCTGGCCGATACTCGCATTGCAAAGAACGGGGAGGAGGCCTGGTACCGGATCTCAACTCTGATCCCGAACGACTTCCCGATAGAAACGCCGCATCGGCTTGTTCTGGCCCAGTGGCACGAGTTGGACCAACCGGGAAAACCATTTCACCGCCCTCCGCTGTCCCATCGTCTTTGGGGTAAGGAATTCGCCGTGGAGTTGTTCAACGGGCAGATTGTCGAAAAGCTGGGCAACGAGCACAACGGCGAGATCTTGTACACGGCGCCTCAGCTGGATCCGGGGCTGTTACATGAGTTCGTCTACAAGATCGCTTGGGCGCCGGACGAAAGCGGTGAGATCCAGGCCTGGCGGCGGACATGCGATGCGCTGAAGCCCGTCGACTGCACGGCCAGTTGGACGCCTTTCATTCAGTACAAAGGGTCGACCGGTTACAAGAACGACGCGATCAAAGGTTACTACTTCAAGTTCGGGCTCTACACGACCACGAAATTCGAAACGTCATTTACGGCCTATCACGCCGGTTATCGCAGCGGGAAGTCGGCTGCCGATCTCGGATTGCAAGACCCGATGTTCAAATGACACCGGGGCAGGGGCGAACGAAGATGAGGGCGCTTCTTCCGTATCCGGTTAAACCCGACCCAGTGTGTCTTTGCACAATGAGAAGTGGCAATAAAGCGAGAATTTGCGTACAGTTTACGCGGGGGAAATGCTGGCCACTTGCCGGGCATTGTCTCGCCTGGGGTGGCTCATGTTGTAGCACCCTCAGGGAGGTTGTTTATGCCAAGATATATCGTTACCGGAAATTATACTGCTTCAGCCATGCAGGCGATGGTTGCCAATCCCAGCGACCGCGAAACGGCCGTTCGCGCCATTGTCGAAGCTGTCGGCGGCAGGCTGGAGAGCTTTCATCTGACGACGGGTGATTCCGATTTTTCAGTCCATGTAACGGCGGAAAACACCACGGACCTCATTGCAGGCTTAATGGCAACTGCTGCAAGCGGCGCAGTTTGTAACCTTAAGACTGTCCAGGCCTTCACCTCCGAAGAATTTGTCGCGATGCAAAGGAAAGCGGGTGAAGTCGCGAGTTCCTTCAAGGCTCCCTAAGATCGTCACCAGGGGTGTCGAGGCGGACTTCGAGCCGCCTTGACGCATTATGCGTTTGCGACTTTCAAACCTGGGAGTTCAGATTTGAGCATTCCGCCAAGGATCAGCTTAGCTCAAAAGAATCAAGATATTGAATTAAGAGAAAAATGGTGGGCGATACTGGGATTGAACCAGTGACCTTTCCGGTGTGAACGGAACGCTCTCCCGCTGAGCTAATCGCCCGAAAAATCGGATTGCGGCTATCTAGAAGATCGCATTAAGGTTGACAAGGGGGATGGAGATTTATCCCCTTGTCTGGTCCTAATCATGCAATGGCTTTGTTGAGGTCATTGATTGCGACCGCCAGCTCGTCGAAATGCGAGATGATCTTGTCCGGACCAAGTTCGCTCACGGGAACAGGCGTATAGCCGAAATCCACGGCGATAACCGGAATGCCGGCGTTGCGGGCCGCGTCGATATCCGTACCGCTGTCACCGATCATGATGGAGCCTGCAACGGTTCCACCCGCACGCTGAATGGCGCCATGGATAGGCTCGGCATGTGGTTTGGAAACGGCAAACGTGTCTCCGCCGACAATTGAATCGAAGTGTCGTGTCAGGTTCAGCTCTTCCAGCAGCGGCAACGTAAGACGTTCTGCCTTGTTGGTGCAGACCGCGAGTTTCCAGCCTTCTTTCCTGAACATTTCCAGGGCGGTGATAACACCTTCAAAGGGCTTGGTGTGCACAGCGATATTGGCCGCATAATATTCCAGAAAATGCTCAAATAGCGGAGCTACCGTTTCCTCGGTCCACTCAATGCCATTGAAATCCAGGGCACGCTGGATGAGTACCTTCGCGCCCATGCCGACCATATGGGCGATGTCCCCTTCAGGGATCGCCGAATACCCAGCCTCAGTCATCACCACGTTGAGTGTGGCGACCAGATCTTCCATTGAAGACACCAGCGTGCCATCCAGATCAAAAACGAGAACCGACATTAAACCCTCAGCCATTGGCATATTCAGGAAAGGTGAACCCGGCCTTCTTTCACGAAATCCGGATATTCGCAAACCCCAGAGCGCCTCTGCCTAAACACTTAAAGGGGAAGCTTCAAGTTTTGCAGAGGCAAATGGTTTCAATTTGACGGCAAACACACTTTAGAGTTTGTAGGCCGTTCGTAGTCCTCCCCAGTGGCGTCCTTGAACGATGATCGGTGCGTCGACTTCCTTCATCCAGACGATGTTCCCGCCACCCATGTCGCGAGCGTAGGACTGGATCAGAAACGGACGGGTGTTGTAGGCTGCGCTGAGACCGGCCCGATCGTCGAAGATCCGCTTGTTTCGGCAATTTGCCGTGTTCCATGCCGGGTCATCGGGGCGCTGTGGTTTGGAATAGATCAGGTTGTGAACAGGCAGGTAGCCGTTCCTGTCGACCGTGGCGCAAAAGGCCATTCCCTGATCCTCACAGTTTGAAAGAACGTCTTCCTGTATGTTCGGCAGTATCTTTTCCAATTCCTGCAGTGCCCGGGTCGAAACCTGTTGTGGATTCGTGCCTGGAAGTGGCTGATAGTCCGTGTCGAACAGATCGTCCTGAGAAAGCCGCTCTTCAACGATCAAGCGTTCCATGGCTGCAGAAACCCGGTCAGCAGCTTTCTGCACGCGTTCAACTTCCTGAGCGTAGGAGGAATGGATCGACGAGATTTTTTTCAAAAGTGCGTTACGGAAGCCTTTGTCCGGATTGACGAAACAACAGTGACACCCGAAACCGGAAACCGCCACGACCTTGATTTCGCAAGTGCCGACACCTTGCAAGTCGAGTGTTGCTGTTCTTCCTGGTCCAAGAACGTTGTCGTTCTCCGGCTTGAACAGCAGTCCGCCTTCCGAAATGTCATGCGTTTCCAGGCGGGTGGCAACGGACCCGACGGAAGCGGATCCGGTCAGCTTGACCGGCAGACGGTCATGCTGACGCCGGTCACCCAACTCCGTTTGCCGTATCATCATGGTGAAACGCGCCTGGAGCGACCTTGTCGCGGAGCCCATCTCAGCCCCTGTTTCACGTGCTAGTGTTCCGCCTTCTTCAGCCTCGATGGCAGATTCGGAGATGGTTTGTGCGCGTTGAACCACTTGTTGGACGAAACTGGCGGTTTGATTGGCCTGATCACCAATGCGGTTGGTCGTTTCGACCTGGGCCTGCACAGCATCCTCAACGGCGACAAAGCCTGGCCTGACCTTGCTGATGACATCGATGATCTTGGCAACGGACCCGAGGTTCTGTTCTGCCGATTGGTTGAGCCGGTCGATATTGGCAACGATCTGCTCGGTTGCCGACTGAGTCTCGACCGAAAGCGCTTTCACTTCACTCGCGACGACTGAGAAACCCTTTCCCGCTTCGCCTGCTCTTGCTGCTTCAATCGTTGCATTCAATGCCAGAAGGTTTGTCTGTTTAGCGATATCCGATATCAAACTGACCACATTGGCAATGTCATCGATGGCGCTCTTGAGTTCCAGGACGCCATTGTTGACCTGATCGGCAACGTCGCGGGCCTCCAAGGTCAATTCATTGGAAATGCCTACCTGCTTGCCGATCTCACTGCTTGAGGAGGAAAGCTCCTGTATCGACGTTGCCAGACCTGCGGCATTTTCATCCGCAATTGCAGCCTGATCTGCCAGAGAATGACTGTCACTGCGGATTGTCTCCAGCCTTTCCAGCTGGGTATCGAGCCGATCCTGAACCTTCTCAGCAGCAAGGTTGATGGTCCTTGCCGCAACTTGAAGGTCGTCTTCAAGACTGTCCAGAACAAAGCTCATGCGATCTTGCGAGGGGGAGACGTCCGCTGGTTCCCGGTACGATGTTATGTCTTCCTCAGAGGCAGGAGAGATAGTTGCGGCAGTCGCTGATGTTTTTTCTTGCCGAGATTTAAGTCGAAAAAGGTTCATCGGGCGTTGTGCTTTCCAAAACTCGGGCAATTTCAAGAATTATCGAACCGCAATCTAAAATGATGGTTAACGAATTCCTGAAACCCGCGGGAGTTTCGGGTTTCCATCTGCGAATGAGGAATGTCACTGGACCGGCGGTCACTGCCCATGTTAAGCACCCGGCTGCTGAAACGAGATGACCGGTCCTATCTGTCCGATCGGGTGGTGACTGGAGGAATGAGCGATGAGCGATCAATTCAAAAAAGAAGCCGCAGAACGTGCCGCTGACGATGTCTCATCTGGTATGCGTCTTGGGATCGGTACGGGGTCAACGGCCGAGTTTTTCGTGCATGCACTCGCTAATCGCGTCAAGGATGGCCTCGATGTGATCGGAGTGCCGACGTCCGAGCGCACAAGAGAACTGGCCACCGAACTTGGAATTCGCCTGACGACACTCGACGAGTTGCCGAAACTTGACCTGACCATCGATGGAGCGGACGAGCTGGATTCCAGTCTCGCGCTCATCAAGGGCGGCGGCGGTGCGCTCCTGCGCGAAAAGATTGTCGCATGCGCCTCCGAGCGCATGATCGTGATTGCCGACGGCAGTAAGGAAGTGGCAACGCTTGGACGGTTTCCACTGCCAATCGAAGTCAATCCATTCGGACTGGAGGCAACCAGGCTTGCGATCCTGGACGTCCTGAGTGAGCTGAGTCTCCCTCAAAAACTGGTCTTGAGAGGTGGCGCCGAGGCGCCGTTCGTCACCGATGGCGGCCATTACATATTGGACGCGCATCTGGAGGCGATTGCCGACGTCAAAACGCTTGGGTCGCGACTGGTCGCAATTCCGGGTGTTGTCGAGCATGGCCTTTTCATCGAAATCGCAACAAAAGCTTACGTGGCCGGCGCAGATGGGGTAAAGACCGTTTTGCCCATCTAAGTGGTGTGAATTTGGCTTTCCAGGCATCAATGGAAGCCGCCTAGGAGTAGAAAAATGAAACTTATCAAAACGTTCCAGCGGGCAGCTGTATTGGGCGCAGCCATTATTACCGCAGGTTTCCTGACGACGGCCGCGATGGCACAGGACATTTCTGAAAGCCACCTTGCTGCGGCAAAGAAGGTTGCGGTGGCAACGAAAGTGCTTGAGCCCTTCGACGATATTCTTCCGATCCTTGCCGAGCAAACCCGAACCGCCTTCATTCAATCTGATCCGACCCGTGCTGAAGAAATCATTGAAATCACTCAGGACGTCGCGTTGAAGCTGGCGCCACGCCGCTCAGAGCTGAACAACCTGGTGTACAATACCTGGGCGCAGAGCTTCTCGGAAGCCGAGCTGAATCAGCTCGCGGATTTCTACAACACGGAGCTCGGCCAGAAACTGACCAGCACCATTCCGGCAATCACCCAGTTCTCTGTTGGTGCAGCGCGCGAATGGCAGGACAAGATCTCCACCGAAATGGTGACGATGGTTCAGGAAGAACTTGCCAAGAAAAACGACGCTCAGTGAGTTAGATCGGTTTCGCAGGCGGGCAAGTGCTTGGGAACACGAACTGAACACAAACATTTGAGGCCGGTAAACCACCGGCTTCGGGGCCGCGTCAGCGGCCCAATTCATTTGCGAAGGCGGCTTCCTGTCGGGACTGCCAGCCACATTCTTGTTGCTGATGGGCTTGCATGAAACCCCGGACAGCTTATGTCGGGGCTGGTTCACATCACCATCGGACAAATACGAGGCAGAGATAGAGGCGACAATGGCGGACTTTGACTACGATCTTTTTGTGATTGGCGGTGGCTCCGGTGGTGTCCGTGCAGCGCGCATTGCGGCGACACACGGCGCACGCGTCGGGATTGCCGAGGAATACAGATACGGCGGCACTTGTGTTATTCGGGGTTGCGTGCCCAAGAAACTCTTTGTCTATGCCTCCAAGTTCTCGGAAGAATTCGAAGATGCAGAAGGCTTCGGCTGGTCGGTAGGCGAGCGTAACTTCAACTGGCAGAAGCTTGTCGCGGCAAAAGATCAGGAAATCACCCGCCTTGAAGGTCTGTATCGTCGGAACCTTGAGCGGACCGATGTCGAGGCATTCGACAGCCGTGCCGTGATCGAGGATGCTCACACGGTACGCCTCTTGTCGACAGGACAGACCATTACCGCCAAATACATCCTGGTGGCCGTTGGAGCGTCACCGAATGTAGACGCTTCCATCCCCGGGATCGAGCACGTCATCACTTCCAATGAAGCCTTCCATATGGAAGAACTGCCGCAAAGTGTCGTAGTTGCCGGTGGTGGCTACATCGCGGTCGAGTTTGCCGGCATCTTCAACGGACTTGGTGTGGACACCACGCTAATTTATCGCGGTGAGGAGATCCTGCGCGGGTTCGATATGGACCTGCGAACGACCGTGCGCCAGGAAATGGAGAAAAAGGGTATCAAGGTCATTCTTGGCGATACTTTTACGGAGATCGAGAAAACGGCCGACGGTGCGCTGGTGGGTCATACAAAGGGCGGCAAAGCGCTCGCTGTCGACCAGATCATGTTCGCAATTGGCAGAAATCCGCACACAAAGGATCTCGGGCTGGAAAACGCCGGCGTCGAAATGGACGGCTCAGGTGCGATCAAGGTCAGTGCCGATTCCAGAACCAGCGTGGACTCCATCTACGCTGTCGGCGACGTGACCAACCGCGCAAACCTGACACCGGTTGCGATCCGTGAAGGTCATGCATTTGCCGATACCGTGTTCGGAAACAAGCCGTGGACTGTCGACCACAGCCTGATTGCGACCGCGGTATTCTCTCAGCCGGAGATGGGGACAGTTGGCCTGACACAGGAGCAGGCGCTGGAAAGAACCCCCAATCTCGACATCTACAAATCCACTTTCAGACCCATGAAGCACACCTTGTCCGGACGGGATGAGAAGATGCTCATGAAGATGATCGTGGACGCAGACACGCAAAAAGTACTTGGTGTGCATGTTGTCGGACCTGATGCGGGCGAGCTGGCGCAGATACTCGGCGTGACGCTGCAGATGGGAGCGACCAAGGCCGACTTTGACAGGACGATTGCCGTTCACCCGACCGCGGCCGAGGAACTCGTAACGATGCGCGAACCGACCGAACAGCTGCGCGGATAACCGCTGTTTTAATGGGGATAAAACGAGCCGCCGAGTGCAACAATGCATTTGGCGGCTTTTTCCTGACTGATCTCAGGTGCCGAGTGCTTGGCGCGGAGAGGTTTCATGCAATCGAATGAGCATCTGCGAAGCGGTTTGAGGCTCTCTGATGTCCGAGTAGAAGGACACTTGTCCGCGTCCCTTGACCTTGGACTGGTAGAGCGCCTGATCTGACCGTCCAACAAGGGTTTCAGCGTTTGAGCCGTCGCTTGGCGCCCGGGCAACGCCGACACTCAACCCCACATTTACGCTGTCCTTTTCCGAGACGAAAATCGGGTCGCTGACGCTGGCAACCAACATTCTACTCAATCTGGTCAGGTGCGCCTTGTTGATGGGCCCCTGGTAAATCACCATGAACTCGTCACCGCCCACACGGCAGACAAGGCCCTGATCGCCGACAGCGTCCTTCAGACGGGTGGCAACCGTCTTGATCACGAGGTCGCCTGTAGCATGACCAAAGGTGTCGTTCACCGGTTTGAAGTTGTCCAGATCGCAATGCAGAACTGCGAAGGGTCTTGCAGGCAATGACCTCACCGACGCTTCGAGCATCCGATTGAAATGAAGCCTGTTTGAAAGTCCTGACAGGCTGTCGTGAAGTGCCAGGTAGCGGTTCTGCCGTTCGCTCATTTGAAGTGAAGTCGTCAGCTGGCCAATTCTCCAGGCAATTCCGAAAGCAAGCGCTGCAAGCGCGATGCTCAACACCGCGATGACCGGGATAATCGTTGGCCAGATCGATGTGCTGATCGTCTTGCTGTCCCATTGGAAGATGCCGATCGGTTCGCCAGACTGATCCAAAACCGGGTGAAAGGGGCCAATCTCCCGTTCGCCCGGTCCGTTCACAAACGTGAGGGAAGCAAATTTCAATTGACGATTCAGTCGTTTGAGCAACTTGTCTTCAATGTATCTGGCTGAAAGTAATATCGTTGGCGGCCCGTCCGGCAGCGTGACTTCATGATTGTCGGGTATGACAGGCATGGCACCGAATAGAGCGGGTTTCCCATCGATCTGAAGAAAACCCATGATCGCATATTCGCTCTGATCAATGCCGCGTAGCGACCGATGACCAAACCCGCCCGGAACGCGGACACGGTTTCTCCGGTACATGTCTCTGAGTTTATCAACGACAATCTCCAGCCCGGGCGTCTCATTCACAGGTCGCTGGATGATGTGCGTATAGTCCTCAAAAGTTTCGGCGAGAACCTTATCGCCTCCCGATATCAGCATAACCTTGCTGAGATGGTGTTCTGACCAGAGATCGTCGAAACTCTTTCGGACGAAGTCGGGATCGAATTCACGGACCAGATTTTGCACTGAGACGTCTGAAGACGTCAGTTCGACCTGGTCGCGAACGATTGCCCGAAGTCTGTCCGAAAGCGTACTGCGAAACAGCCGTTTCTCGTTGGCAACGGCTTGCTGGGTTGAGGCTCGAGACGCGATGAAACCGACAAACACCAATGAAACGGAAGTAACGGCGATCAGAAGTCCGGCAAGTAGAAACGCAAGGCGGGAGATATGTTGCCGCGGTTTTTTCGCGTTTTCGTCAATATATCCCTGTTTCTTATCGTTCAAGTTGAATTCTCGTGTAGTTGATCGAATCAATATCCGGGTCAAGAAAGTATTGTTGCGGCAATAATAAAGGTGGATAGCTTAATGGATTGTATTTTTATTACAAAACGTGAAGTGATTGTTTTGGAGGGCGCAAATTAGCAAGTTGGAAACTATAAATTTCGCGACGGTTGGTGGTTCAACGTGGTGACCTTGTTGTGTTCATATTCAAGTGGCCGCTGTACCTGTTTGTTCCGGCCGGGAGCCCGGAACTTCGGCAAACTCGAAAGCATTGCGTCCGTTTTCCTTGGCACGATAAAGAGCCATGTCCGCCATTCGAATGAGCTCCCGTTCACTTGATCCACAATCAGGAGCTGTTGCAATTCCAATGCTGATACCGATCATCACTTCAGTTCCGTCGCCGGTGTCGATGGGCCTTGAAGCGGCGATCTGAAGTTGCTCTGCAAGCCTGTTCAGTTCAAAGGGGTCGTCAAACTTGGTCAATAGAACAAGGAATTCGTCGCCGCCGACCCGGCTGACCGTTCCGGATTTGCCGACAGCCGTCCGAAGCCGATCACTTATGCAGCAAAGAACTCTGTCGCCGACCTCGTGACCATAGGTGTCGTTCACCGGTTTGAATCTGTCCAGGTCGCAGGCAAGAATCGCGAACCTTTTGTCCGGCAGATTGTCCAGGCAATATGAAAGACAATCGTAGAAGTGATGTCGGTTCGGAAGGCCGGTAAGCGGGTCGTGGCGGGCAAAATGACGGTTCTTTCGTTCGCTTTCCTCCAGGGAGGCTGATAGTCGGCTGATCTTGTTGGCCGCAGCGAAAGCAACAACGGCAATGATTGCGGTCATAAGGATGACCAGGGGAAGTGCTGTGATCCAGATTTCCCGTCCCGGCTTGGCGTGGTCCCAACGGAAGTAGCCGAAGATTGTTCCGTCCTCGGATCTCACAAGATGATTTGTCGGATGTTCGCGCTCCGGCGCACCTTGATAGAAACGAAAGTCACCGAAGGAAAGTTGCTCGTTGAGTTCCGTCGTCCAGTCATCGTTGAAATAGATCGCATTGACCAGGATCGCGGGATACTCATGATCCAGAGAAACCTGTCCTTCGTCGGGCAGGATCGGCACAGCGCTCAGAAATGCGTGTGTTCCGTCGATAATCGCAAAGTCGAAAACGGCGATATCCAGCAACGAGGATTGCGGCATGTACCACTGCGCAAAGGCCGAGGTTGAAGAATTCTGTCTATTTTTGAAAGCGCTGCGCGACCTTTCGGCGAGACGCCGTATCGGATGTGTCGGCGGCAGTTGACGGAAACCGAAATGTGCTTCGTCTTCGATCGCCTGTGCGATCAGGTTCCCGCTGGTTCCGACAATGAAGGTTCTTTCCAGGCCGAACTCTTCCCAGATCCCTTCCACCAGCTCCTTCTCGATGAAGACCTCATCGAGAGGTTTCTGGACGGCTTCGAATGTCTTGTCCCATTGAGCCATGGAAATCTGGTCGCGTGCGACCTCGCGGTGCACATCGTTCAGTGTCCTGGCAAGGCGCAGCTGCTCGCTTTCAAGTGCGCGTCTATCTCCTTCGCGCCAGGCCATATACGCTATGAATGTCAATGAGGCGGTGGAAAGGACGATGAGGAGAGCAGCAAGTCCGTAGACCCAAAAGGTAATCCTACGGCCGGTACCCGGTCCGATCACGTCCGGACCGGTTGCGTTCGTTTCACTTCTCTTTTTGCCGCGCAAAGGTGCCGCCCATTTCTGCAAAAAACAAAACGGTGGTAAGCCCGGGAGACTTAACACCGTGTTCTTGTCAGGTCAGACGCGAGCCGAAATCTAGTTCAATCTGCCGAGAGCCTTAACAAACAGTTCAATTTCTTCTTCAGTATTGAACGCATGAAGAGAGGCGCGCACGACGGCATCCAGACCACGGTGTGGCAGATCGATACGAGCGGATGCCGCATTGCTGATCGACACGTTTATCCGGGCGGCGGCCAGGCGGTCCTTGGTTTGCTCCGGACGCTCACCTTCGACGGTGAAAGTGACGATCCCGCCCTTGCGGGCACCCTTGTCATGCAAAGCGATCCTGGAAAGACCGGAAAGTTCGGATCGCATTTGCGCACCGAGCGCGCAGACCCGGTTACCGATCCGCTCCATTCCGAACCCGATGGCGTAGGTTACCGCAACACCAAGGCCGATCTGGCCGGCAACATATCGTTCCCAGGTTTCAAATCTTTGCGCGTGTGGCACAAGCTCATAGGAATTCTCGTCTATCCAGTTTGCCGACTGGAGATCGATGAAAGGCGGATCGAGCTGATCCAGAACCGCATCGCTGACATAAAGAAAACCGGTTCCGCGCGGACCGCGCAAATATTTGCGGCCCGTTCCGGACAGAATGTGACATCCGATGTCATTCACATTTACCGGTATCTGTCCTGCTGACTGACAGGCGTCCAGCAGATAGAGCACACCGGCCGCGCGCGCGATTTCGCCGACATCCTCTGCCGGATTGATCAGTCCAGAGAATGTGGGAACGTGCGTCAGCGCCACCAGGCGTGTTCTGGGCGTGATTGCCGCCTTCAGCGCCTTGAGGTCGATCTGCCCGCTTTCGTCATCCTCAACGATATCAATTTCAATGCCTTTGCGGCGTTTCATCTGCAGGAAGGCTACATAGTTTGAAACATATTCCGCCCGACCGGTCACGATGCGGTCGCCGTCGCGGAAGTCGATCCCGTAAAAAGCCATGTCCCAGGCGCGGGTGGCGTTCTCGATATAGGCAATTTCATGAGGCTTGCAGCCAATGAGTGCTCCAAGAGCGCTATAGAAGGCATCCATTTCGGACTTGGCAGCTGCAGCAGCCTCATAGCCGCCCAGCCGTGCTTCCAGATCGAGGTGATTTTTCACCGCATCCAGCACCGGTGTTGGCACAAGACCGGTTCCGGCATTGTTAAAGTGCACCACCTGGCTTACACCGGGAGTGTCCTCCCGCAAGAGTGAGACGTCTTGTTGTGAGAGGGAAGGGACAATCATGGCAACTCCCGGGTTTCAATACGTCAAATCTACAGAATCAAGATCTGCGCCTAATGACGATCACTTATTTTGGTTACGGCTCCCTCGTCAATGTTGACACTGTTCCAGCAGATACGCAGGTGACCCCCGGAAAGCTGCATGGATGGGTGCGAGAATGGCGTGTCTGCGGGACAGGAAGCGATGGTCAGGGCCGGTGCGCACTAAGCGTGCGCGAGGACAATGGAACGGAAATCTGGGGCGTGCTGGCAACCGAACCCCGGGAGCGGTTGGGGGCGTTGGAACAGCGCGAGAAGCGATATCGCAAGGTGGAAAAAATCGGGCCTGCATTTCGTTGCGAAGCCGAAGGCAGGCAGGGACCGGACGAACTGTTTCTCTTCAAGGCGTCACCGGAGCACCACCGCTGGGGTTCTGAGACACATCCGATCCTGCAGAGCTACCTCGACTGCGTGCTGGCCGGCTTCTTCCAGGTGTGGGGAGAACCGGGGATCGACCATTTTCTTGAAACGACGGATGGCTGGCACGTTCCGGTTCTGACGGACCGGGAACGGCCTCACTATCCGCGCAGGATCGAACTGGAATCAGAACTTGCAGACCTGATCGACGGTAAACTGGCAGCTTTCGGTATCTCTTACATCGAGCAGAAATAGCAGCGTTCCTGCTTATCCGGGCTTCCGTTCAGGTAAGAAGAGACTGCAGCCCGTGGCCGGCAAGATAGGCGATTCCGGCAGCTGCCATGCCGATGGCTGTTGTTTCCACTCCGCAGGAAATCCAGCTCCTTTGTGACCAGATCGACCGGAAAGAACCGATGGCGAAGAAGGCGATGGCTGTGAGCGCCGTTGCCAAAATCGCGCTGGAAGGAAGGGAAAAAACAAACGGAAACAGGGGTACGGCACCGAACAACAGAAACGCCGCGAAAGTATAGAACGCCGCTTTCAAGGGGGCTCTGCCGGCGTCGGACATACCGTATTCCCCTTGCATCATCGTATCGATCCATGCGGCCTTGTTCGACGTGATCAGGCGGACAAGTGTTTCAAGGTCGTCGCCGTGAAAGCCCTTGGATTTGAATATCTGGCGGATTTCCTCCGCTTCACCTGTTGGTTCAAATCTGATGTGCTTTTCTTCAACCGCCTTGAGGCGGGCAAAGTCCTCGTTTTCCGATTTTGAGCCGCTATAATTGGCGGCTGCCATGGAAAAACCGTCTGCCAGAAGGTTGGCGACGCCGAGGATCAGGATAACCTTGGGAGAAAGGGAGGCGCCGACAGATCCCGCGACAATTGCGAAAGTGGTCACTGCGCCGTCAATTCCGCCATAGATCCAATCCCTCAGGTAACTGGCGTCGGGGCCGGTCGCCAGTCTGGAGGCAATGTCTTTCGGCTTGTGGCTGTGCTCCAATCCTTGCATAGGCATAGAAAATTCCTGTCATTTGTTTGGCAGCATCTTATGCTTTGACAGTTGGTGCCATGATCAGCGTCAAGCACCATATTCCTTACCGAAGCGGATGACGGCAAATGCGATCCTTCGCTGAGGGAATATTTGGAAGAATGACCTGTGGCATTGCCAGCAATTGGCGTGTATAAGGCCGCACGTTTGCTCTAATCGCGCAGGCGGAAACGAACGAAAATGTCGCGGACCGCGCAGCTAGCGATGTAAAATGAATTTGCGGGTCCAGTAGGAGTAGGAAGAATGGCGGAGAAGTGGAGCCCGGACAGCTGGAGATCGAAACCGATCTTGCAGGTGCCGGAATACCCGGATCAAGAGGCTTTGGCGAGTGTTGAGCAGCGCCTTGCAACTTATCCGCCGCTGGTTTTTGCAGGTGAAGCACGCGCGCTGAAAGCTCAGCTTGCCGACGTTGCGGCCGGAAACGGTTTCCTCCTTCAGGGAGGCGACTGCGCAGAAAGTTTCGCAGAGCATCATCCGGATCACATTCGTGATTTTTTCCGGGTGTTCCTGCAGATGGCGGTTGTTCTGACATACGCAGCCAGCCAGCCTGTCGTGAAGGTTGGCCGTATTGCAGGCCAGTTTGCAAAGCCTCGCTCGTCCAACATCGAGAAGAAGGATGATGTCGAGCTGCCGAGCTACCGTGGCGACATCATCAATGACATCAATTTCACTTCGGACAGCCGGATCCCGGATCCGAACCGCATGGCCATGGCCTACCGCCAGTCAGCCGCCACGCTGAACCTGCTGCGTGCTTTCGCTCAAGGTGGTTTCGCGAACCTCGATCAGGTGCATCAGTGGATGCTCGGTTTCATCACCGACAGTCCTCAAGGTCACCGTTACAAGGAACTGGCCGACCGGATCACCGAAGCGCTGAACTTCATGCGTGCCTGCGGCGTCGATGCCGACAGCGTACCGCAGCTGCGGTCCACCGATTTCTTCACCAGTCACGAAGCTCTTCTTCTGGGGTATGAAGAGGCGCTGACACGTGTCGATTCCACTTCCGGAGACTGGTACGCAACATCCGGTCACATGATCTGGATCGGCGACCGTACGCGCCAGCCGGACCATGCGCATGTGGAATTCTTCCGCGGCATCAAGAACCCCATCGGGCTGAAATGCGGTCCGTCGCTTTCGCCGGATGGCCTGCTTGAGCTGATCGACGCGCTCAATCCGGACAATGAGCCCGGACGCCTGACCCTGATTGCACGCTTTGGTGCAGACAAGGTCTTCGATCACCTGCCGCAGCTGGTGCGCGCTGTCGAGCGCGAAGGAAAGAGCGTTGTCTGGTCCTGTGACCCGATGCACGGCAACACGATCACTGCAGGCGGCTACAAGACCCGTCCGTTCGATCGGATCCTGAAGGAAGTCGAAGCGTTCTTCGCGGTTCACCGCGCAGAAGGCACCCATGCAGGCGGCATTCATGTCGAGATGACCGGCCGGAACGTCACTGAGTGCACCGGCGGTGCACGTGCTCTGACGGCCGAGCAGCTCGGGGACCGCTACCACACGCATTGTGACCCGCGTCTTAATGCGGACCAGGCATTGGAGCTGGCTTTCCTGATTGCTGAAAATCTGAAGAAAGAGCGCGATGGACGTCAGGCAGAACCGATTGCCGCCAGCGCGTAAAAATTGAACGCACTTACGCTGCGTTAACTTAAAGGGCGGCTTTTGCCGCCCTTTTTGCTTTTTCAGTCCGATTTTCTTCAAAATCCGGACGTCTGGTAAGCCTCGTTTAACGCTCCTTGCCTATGTCAAAACCATAGGCAATTTGACGGAGGAGTTGGAGCGTTGCGCCAGAAGTGGGATCTTTCGAAGGTTTCCTGCCTGATTGCGGAAGACAATCCACATATGCGTACGATCTTGCGGTCCGTCCTGTCCGGGTTCGGCATCCGCTCGGTCTATGAAGCGAGCGACGGTGCGGAGGCGCTCGAATTCGTGGTCGATCGGAAGCCTGATATCGTATTGTGCGACTGGGTCATGAGCCCGTTCGGTGGCAACGAGTTTCTCAGGATCCTGCGCGGTGACCGGGATCTCGTGATCAGCACGACGCCTGTTCTGGTCGTGACGGCGCATGCCAAGCGGGCCACCATTCTCGAGGCCATTGAAATCGGCATTCATGGATTTGTTGCCAAGCCCATAGCTCCAGCTATCCTTTACCGCCATATCGGTGAAGTTCTGGAACGTCAGGAGCTGCAGGGCCGGTCAAAGGGCATCATGGGGCCGGGGCAACCGACAACGGTTCGCAAGCTGAACATAACCGATGTCTCCAGCATGATGCCGGATCACAGTTCCGCAGAACCGGACACTGAAGAAAGCGCACTGGCTCTGCTTTAAGCAAAGTCATCAAATTTGAGGATTGTCACCGGGGGACAGTCTTTTGGGCCGGCTGTCGTCGATTTGTGCGATTGCAACATCCATGTCATGCCGCTACATCATGGGGCGATGACATTTCCAGGTTCTGCTTCCATGATAACTGATCGTTTCAGACTGGCTGTAGCGCAGCTTAATCCGACCGTTGGCGACGTCGCCGGAAATGCGGAGCTTGTCCGCAAGGCACGGCAGGAGGCCGCAGGGAAGGGGGCGGACCTGGTTCTGACCTCCGAACTTGTTCTCTCAGGGTATCTTCCAGAGGACCTCGTTCTGAAGCCGGCCTTCGTCCGCCGCTGTATGGAAGCTACTCAAAAACTTGCCGCCGAGACCGCAGATGGGGGCCCGGGTCTCGTGATCGGAACGCCGTGGAAGGGAGACAGCGGAGAGGTCCATAACGCGGTTTTGCTGCTTGATCAGGGCGAAATTCGTTCCATCCGTTACAAGTATGATTTGCCCAACTACAGTGTTTTTGACGAAAAGCGGGTGTTTGCAGCTGGCCCGTTGCCTGGTCCTGTCGATTTCCGGGGCGTGCGCATAGGGCTGCCGATCTGCGAAGACATCTGGAACGATGAAGTCTGCGAGTGCCTTGAGGAAACAGGCGCCGAACTGCTTCTCGTGCCGAATGGCTCGCCGTACTGGGAAAACCGTGCGGAGGAACGGCTGCAGGTGGTTGTCTCCAGGGTCGTGCAAACAGGCCTGCCGCTCGTCTACTGCAACCAGTTGGGCGGTCAGGACGAGCTGGTTTTCGATGGCGGCTCTTTCGCGCTGCAGTCGGACCGGACGTTGGCATTCCAGCTGCCTCAATTCGAAACCGCCCTCGGCCTCAGCGACTGGAAGCGGGACGGAGACACCTGGGTCTGCGAAAACGGAAAGGTCGCCAAGCTACCGGATCTGGACGAAGCCAACTGGCGTGCCTGTGTCATGGGACTTGGCGACTACGTCAACAAGAACGGTTTCCCCGGTGTGGTACTCGGTCTTTCAGGTGGCATCGATTCTGCCATTTGTGCCGCGATGGCTGTCGACGCCCTGGGCGCAGACAAAGTGCACGCGATCATGCTGCCTTACCGCTATACGTCCCAGGAAAGCATCAAGGATGCGGCCGAATGTGCTGATGCGCTTGGCATTCGCTATGACACGGTTCCTATTGCCGAGCCGGTTGAAGGCTTCGCCAGTGCGCTTGGCAAGCTGTTCGAAGGAACAAAGGAAGACACGACAGAGGAGAACCTGCAATCGCGTGCGCGTGGTGTGATCCTGATGGCGGTCTCCAACAAGTTCGGCCGCATGGTTATGACCACCGGAAACAAGTCCGAGATGTCAGTCGGTTACGCCACGCTCTACGGAGATATGAACGGCGGCTTCAACCCGATCAAAGATCTCTACAAGACGCAGGTCTATCATCTGGCCGCATGGCGAAATGCCAACAAACCCGAAGGCCTGCTCGGACCAACAGGCGAAGTGATCCCTTCGAACATCATCACCAAGGTCCCGACGGCAGAGTTGCGCGAAAACCAGACCGACCAGGACTCTTTGCCGCCCTATGACGTGCTCGACGATATTCTGAGGTGCCTTGTCGAAGAAGAAATGTCTGTCAGCGATATTGAAAAACGCGGTCATGACAGAACATTGATTCACAGGATCGAACATCTTCTATATATTGCCGAATACAAACGCCGGCAGGCACCTCCAGGCGTGAAAATTACAGAGCGCAATTTCGGCAAGGACCGCCGATATCCCATCACAAACCGGTTCCGGGATCGTTCCTGACGCTGTCGCGGAGCCGTTTCCTCTCCATTCCCGTTCCGGGTAAACGGCTTCGTCCGCATGAGTTATTTTGTATTCTTGCGCGAAAACGCGCGCTGGCTTACCGCCAGCTATCTGCTGTCGGTTTTTTCCGGCTTTGGCCAAACCTTTTTCATTTCGCTATCCGCCGGTGACCTTCGGGCGGAGTTCGGCCTCAGTCATGGTGAGCTGGGGATGCTTTATATGCTGGCAACGCTCGGCAGTGCTTTGACATTGCCTTATGTCGGCCGAAGTCTGGACCATTTTCCGGTCCAGCGGATTGCAGCCGTGGTCATGTTCGGCCTAGCGCTCTTCTGCCTTGCCATGGCCAACACGTTTTCTGTCTGGATGATTGCCATAACCTTTTACGGCCTTCGATTGTGCGGTCAGGGCATGATGGGACACACCTCGCTGACCGCCGCAGGGCGCTGGTTCTCCGCGCAACGGGGAAGGGCGGTTTCGATTGCGATTTTGGGGTTCCCAACCGCAGAAGCTTTGTTCCCTCTGGCTTTCGTAACGCTCGGCGCGGCATATGGCTGGCGCGGCGCCTGGAACATTTCGGCACTGGTGTTGATTGTTGTCGCTATGCCCGTTCTGTTGACACTGCTGGCAAAGGATCGGGTGCCAAGTGCGACCGAAGTGGCGGCGGAAAAGACCGAGGGTCGTCAATGGACGAGAGGGGAAGTCCTACGGGACCCGCGTTTCTGGCTGGTGTCGCTCGGCGTCAATGCTCCGGCTTTCATCGGAACGGCAATCTTCTTTCACCAGGTGTATCTGGTGGAATTGCGTGGCTGGTCCCTGGAGGTTTTCGCCAGCGGGTTCGTCGTCATGGCGGCAGGGGTCGTATGCGCTTCGCTCGTGATCGGTCCCCTGATTGACCGTTTCTCGGCTCGGCATCTGCTGCCGTTCGCGATCCTGCCCTTGTCCCTGGGATGCCTGGTCCTGGCGACGAATCATGCGCAATTTGCCGCTTTCGTTTTCATGGCACTGGTCGGCATTTCCAATGGGTTCAACGGGACACTGGTAGGGGCCCTGTGGCCAGAGGTTTATGGCACGAGGTATATGGGCGCGATCCGTGCGGTCGCCTTTGCGTTCATGGTCTTTGCCTCGGCCGCCGGACCGGGTCTTGTTGGCTGGCTGATCGACCTGGGCGTGTCCTTTGATGTCCAGGTGCTGACGATGGGCGCATATTGTCTGTTGTTCAGTGGAGTTCTGATGCTGACAGCCCGTGGGTATCGAGCCTGAAAACAAACTTTGGCTTGTGCGCAGTTTGGGGTTGCCGCGCGGTCGATCCCCGGCTAACTCAACCGAATGATTGTTACTGTTCGCTTTGCGCCGTCGCCGACCGGCCACATTCACATCGGCAACAGCCGTCCTGCACTTTACAACTGGCTTTTTGCACAAAAGTCGGGCGGGCGGTTCATCTTGCGTTTTGACGACACTGATCTGGAGCGCTCGAAACAAGAATATGCCGAGTCGATTGAACGCGACCTGCGCTGGCTCGGCATTGAACCGGACGTTATCGAACGTCAGTCGGCGCGCGTTGCAAGCTATGACGCGGCTGCGCAGAAGCTGAAGGACGCCGGTCTTCTTTATCCGTGTTACGAAACGCCCGAAGAACTGGAGCGCCGCCGCTCACGCCAGCGCGCGTTGGGCCGACCGCCGGTCTATGACCGCGCAGGACTCAAACAAACTGCGGAAGAGCGTGCTGCATTCGAAGCTGAGGGCCGTAAAGCCCATTGGCGGTTCGTGCTGCCAAATCACGATGGCGATCCCTTCGAAACCAAAAGAACGGATGTGACGTGGACGGATCTGTGCCGGGGCGATCAGGCTGTCGATCTGGCCTCGCTGTCTGATCCGGTGCTCATTCGAGCTGACGGCACCTACCTCTACACACTGCCATCGATTGTTGACGACATTGACATGGGCGTAACCCACGTGATCCGGGGTGAGGATCATGTGGCCAACACCGGTGTGCAAATCGCGATTTTCGAAGCGCTCGGTGCGAAGGCTCCTATCTTTGGTCACCACAATCTCCTGACCACGCGAGATGGGGAAGGGTTGTCCAAACGCAAGGGCGCTCTGTCCATCGGCTCCTTGCGGGAAGCCGGGCTTGAGCCGATGTCCGTTGCATCGCTGGCGGTTCTGACCGGTACAAGTCAAGCCGTCGAACCGGTGCCGACGATGGCTGCGCTGGTCGAAAAATTCGATCTGACAAGCGTTTCGAAATCGTCCGCGAAGTTTGATCCGGAAGAACTGAAAACTCTGAACGCACGTCTGGTTCATGAACTGTCCTTTGACGCCGTCAAGGACCGTCTCGAGGAGCAGGGAATTACTGCAGGGGCTGAGTTCTGGGAAACGGTTCGTGGCAATTGCGAGACCGTCACAGATGCGGACGGCTATTGGCAGGTGATCGCCGGTCCGGTTGACGGGCGCATCGAAGATGAAGATCGGGAATTCGTCTCACAGGCGCGTGACTTTTTGCCGGATGGTGACGTTACGACGGAAACCTGGGGCGCCTGGACCTCCGCGCTCAAGTCGGAAACAGGCCGAAAGGGACGCGGACTGTTCATGCCCCTGCGCCGGGTATTGACCGGGATGGATCACGGACCGGACATGAAAGCCTTGCTGCCCCTTATTGGGCGACAAAAAATTCTGGACCGACTACCCTGACCGGAGTTTCGCGGGATGGCGCAGGGCGAAACCCCTGACCATCCTGTTTGAAGACGGGCGACGTGGAAGCAGCTTCCACGTCGCCCGATTTCTTGAGTGCACGGGTCGTAAGCAGCGGAAGGCCCTCTTCGGACAAACGCTCTTGCTTGATGCCGTCATGCTCCTGACCGAGCCGACTGGACACCAGGCTCAATGCTGCTGTGACATCGAAACCTTTTTCAAGATTCAACAGTGTGTCCGGATCAGCAAAAAACGGAAGTTGCGCTTTATGCAGCGGCGTTCTGGAAAGCGGCGAAGGGGTATTGCTTTCCTCCTGAAAAGTGCCGCCTCGACTTGGCTGTAGCGAGCTTCGGGGAAGCCCCGCGCTGATATCTGAAAAGAATACCCGATCTCCGGATGCTGTGCTCAGCTCAGACCAGGCCGAACGCTTCCTTGATTGCCGGGTCAGGCGGCAGCTGCACCCTTCGACATATTCCGACTTGTAGCGGTAGGCAAAGGGTTGCTCGGAATAGACGTTTCCGGCGAGCGACATCATTTGCGACTGGTCACCGCCCGGATTTCTGTAGACGTAGAGTTCGGTCGGCGCTGCCGGACAGATTTCAGAGCAACGGGCTTCATCATTTACGAACTGATTTTTGCCCGCCTTGAAGCTGACCGGAAAGAAGTAACCGTCACAGGTTCGAACGCATACAGTTCTGAAGGTGCCTCCTGAAGGGATTTTCAACCGTCGGCTGCCGCTCGTAGATCTGGAGCGAACGGTTGCGATTTCCCGGTCACCCGTTCTGGCAGCAACTTGCTCGACATTTTGTTGAGGCGTGAACAGGCGCTGAAAGAATGACTGGGGTTTCTCTTCCGCTTCGCCATTGTTTGCTTTTGCCTGACGAGATTGAGAGGGCGAATTGCATTTCTGCTTTTCGATCGCGCGTCTGACCTGGCGAATCCGCTTGGTGTTCCTGGTCGATCCACCGCCTGCTTTGGCCAACTGACGCTCGATCGCGGCGAGATTGGACTTCATGCGTTTGATCTTGCCGTTAAGACCCTGACACTTGGGGGAATTGGCGGTCGAACAGTTGAAATATTTTGCGTCGCGCACCGCAGCGGAAATGGCCTTCTGCTGTTGTTTCTTGGCAGTTGACCATTTTTTTTCGGCAGGAGACTGCGAACCGGCACCGGATTCAAGCTTGCGGAGTTCGGATTTGAGGGCGGAGCAGCTGGCGGCCTGCGCCGTTGCTGCCGGCAGCAAGACCAAGGCGCACACACCGACGGTGCGCAAAATACTGACAGACTTGCCGGACCTGCGAAGCCTCATCACTCAACCCCCACAGCGTATGCCCCACGCCGCTCCGGCAATCAGCCGGTGTTTGTACTATCGCTGTTGGCTTCATCCTTAGCAATGAAAGCTCTGACGTTAGGTTAATGCCCCGCATATTCCACGCGTAGGTTCAGTCTGGTCGAAAGTTGCTGGCGGCCTTGTGCAGTCGCTCGAAAATTTCCGAAAGAGCTTTTTCCTGTTCTTCCGTGAGCGCATCCTCCAGTTCCTTGCTGTAGGCGAGAGCCTTCGGAACCAGTTCCGAATAAACCGCGCTGCCCTCCGGGGTCAGTTTCAGCACCTGTTCCCTCAGGTCTTCTGGATTTTTCTCCCGCATGACAAAGCCTCTGGCTTCCAAGGCGGTAACGGCGCGGCTCACCTTGGTTTTGTGCATCGACGTCGCCGTTCCGATGTCTCGCGCGGTCATGGCTTCGTGCTCGCCGAGCGTTGCAATCAATCGCCATTCGGGAATTCCGATTCCATATTGGTCTGCATAGATTTGTGAAAAAGAGCGACTGACTGTTTCCGCCAGGTGAACAAGCCTGTATGGCAGAAACTGGTTCAGCTTCAGGACCATTCTGTCGTCTTTAGACGTAAGCGTTTGAAGGGGCTGGGAATCTGGGTCTTTCGACATGAGTGACGTCTTGCCTCGAAGGATTCGTAGGTCCGGTATGGGACGCAAATGAAAGTTGCCGTGATCCGGCCATTTTCTAAGTCTAACAAGTATAGCTTACTGAAATTCTCTTGAAAGATGACATGTGCTGCTTGAGAAAATGGACATGTGAACAATCAAGATTATCAGAGAGCTTGTCAGCGAGAAGTCGTCTACTCGCGAAAATTGACGACCTATCTGTTGATAAGGAAGCAATAGTTAATGAATTGCAGACGGTGCGTTTGCGAATCACCGATGGAAGCTGAGACGCTGTCGCCAACAGGATGTTGGCGTGAAACCGGTCAGGATAGACCGCCAAAAGCAAGCTGGGAGCTTGCGCGAAAGCGAGGCCGCTATGGTTGAGATCTTAAACACCTCCGAGGCCGTGCCGGGAGAGAACGAACGATTCGAGGAGCTGGGGCGTGGTTGTTATGCCTACAGCGCCGACGGTTGTTCGAACACGGGCGTGATCGTTGGTGAGCGAGGTATCCTCATTGTGGATGGTCAGGCGACGCCTTCCCATGCCGATAAAGTGCTCAAGAAAATCCGGGATATCACCGACAAGCCCGTGAAGCAGGTGGTCCTGACCCATTTTCATGCCGAAAACACGCTCGGCTCCTGGACTTTTGAACCTGGTGAAGTGATCTCATCCGACCTTACCCGCCGAATGATTGAAACGCGGGGCATTGAAGATATTCACGTTTCGAGGGAGCGCTTCAGAACGCTCTTTGCCGACTTGTCCGCAATTCCGGCGGTCTGCGCTCCAACCATGACAATTGCATCTTCCATGACCATTGATCTGGGTGGTCGGGAAGTCCGGCTGATGCATCTCGGGCGCGGTCACACAATGGGAGACCTTGTTGTTTGGGTGCCGGACAGCTCCGTGATTTTTGCCGGCGATCTGGTCCAGAGCACAACGGCACCTTATTGCGGCGATGCGCATCTGGCCGATTGGCCTCGCGCACTGGATCGCATTTCCGCATTCCGGCCGAATGCTCTGATGCCTGGAAAAGGGCAGTCCGTTGTTGGCATACCGGCAGTCACGACGGCCATCGAGATGACGAGGGACTTTGTAACAACGCTGCGGGATGCAGCGGCCGCCTGTGTTGAGCAAAGTCTCGGCTTGAAAGATACGTTCAACGCGGTTGGAGACGCTCTTGCTCCCCAGTTCAGGTCAAAAGTGGACTTCGAGTTCCATCTCCCATTCAACGTAGCACGTGCCTATGACGAGGCGCTGGGACTCGACCAGCCCCAGGTCTGGACTCGTGAGCGGTGTGCTGATCTGCTGGACGCGCTGGCCGGTATTGTTGCGGCGAGTGCCCCGCTTGAAGAGGTCTCCAATCAGGGAGACGAGGAGCCACAGGCTTCCGAGGAAATGCCGCAGGACGACGCGGAACTGGAAGTCGCAGAGGCGGAAGATGAAGATCAGGAGATCTCGAACGAGATCAGTGATCTGGTCTCCGACAGCGATTTCGCCGCGTCTCTCGGAATGCCGATCGATGGCGATGCGGAGGAAGAGGACGAAGACGAAGCTCTCGATCTTTCAGCCGATGACATCGTTGAAAATGACGACGATGAACCGGAGGAGGCATCTTCGGAAGAAGGTGACGACACCCAGGCCGATGATGAAAAGGTTTTGGAAGAGGTTCGATAGAAACCGTCGTCGCAGAACTTTTGACCTGAAAACCAAAGCGCGCGCCAATTCGGCGCGCGTTTTGTTTGACCGGTTGCTTGATCGCTAAACCGTCATGCCCCACATGTCACTCGTTTCAAACACTCCAAGAGGCCTTGACCTTATGCGTTTTCTAACCGCCGCCGCACTGACCCTGGTTTTGACCCTGCAAGGGGTTGGGGTCGCTCTGTCGGCAGACGAACCCGATCTGATCTTCAAGAAATCGACCGTATGGAAATTTCTGACGCCGGACCACAAGCTGGCGACATACGCGATTGACGATCCGCTTGTGGAAGGCGTTTCCTGCCATTTCACCGTGCCGGAGAAGGGCGGAGTGTCCGGTTGGCTGGGCGTGGCAGAAGAAGTCTCGGATGTCTCTCTGGCCTGCCGCCAGGTCGGTCCTGTCACGATCAAGGAGAAATTCGAGCAGGGCGAAGAAATGTTCCGGCAACGCCGGTCATTCATGTTCAAGAAAATGCAGATCGTGCGCGGTTGCGATGCCAAGCGCAATGTTCTCGTCTATCTCGTCTATTCAGACAAGTTGATCGAAGGCAGCCCCAAGAACTCGACATCGACCGTGCCGCTCATGCCCTGGGGCGACCAGCCGCCGCCCAAATGCGGTGATTATGTCGAGGAATAGCCGGAAGATATTCCGAATGCCGGACTTGCCGGGCGGATTGACTGTGAGAGGCGCGGAGATCTACTCCGCGTCCAGTGTTTCCAGATGCTTTGCGACCGGCAGATCCTCGCCGGCACAAAAATGCTTGTAGAGCATGGCCATGATGTCTTTGACCGGTTCGCTGGCGAGACGATAGTAGATCGTGGTGCCTTCACGCCGGGTCGAAACAAGCCCCTGGGCACGTAACAACGCAAGTTGCTGCGATACAGTCGGCATGCGCATTCCGGTCGCTTCGGCAAGCTCGCTGACGCAGCGCTCCTCTTCAAGCACGAGGCACATCAGCAGAAGGCGCGGCGCGGATGCCATCATCTTCAAGAATTCCGCTGCGGATTCTGCTTTGTCTTCAAGCGCTTTATAGTCCATTTGGAAACCTTGCCAAACTAACCCGGAAACTGCAAGCTTGAGCCCTGACCTCAGCTTTTAAGTCTCATTTATATCCGGCTGGCGACTGTGACAATGATATTTCCGTTGCCGCATCCGGTTCCGGTTAACAGGCACACGCTTTTTTGCTGCATTTCCTGGCCGAAAGCCTTGGTTCCATCAGTGATGGCAATGAGTGCTGCAAACGGGCCCCCAAGAACGATGGCGAGAAAGATAAGTACAAAAATGCGGTTCAACATGGGGCTCTCCTGATGGCAATCCGTATCGACTGCCTGGAGATTACGGTTGGCGCCTTGAACCCATGCTGAGCGTTGCGTTCAGCTAACGTTCAGTTATCTAAACGAGCTGGAAAAGCTATATGTTACAGATAGATATGTACCTATAGGTTTTCTGTCATCGCCGTTCTGAGGGCTTTCAGAAGCACCTCGTCCCGCCCGTAGATGTCCTTTCTGAAGTGTGTTGAACCGTCCTTGTTCATCCAGGCGGTCAGATAGGTGAGGTGCACTTCGATAGGAACCTTTGGCTTGATGACCTTCCGGTCGCCGCTGTCGCGGATCTGTTCCCATTGTCCGGGAGCTGGGTTCAGATGCTCCAGCAGAACGTCAGCCAGCGCGAACGGATCAGAGACGCGAATGCATCCGTGACTGAACGCGCGCTCCGAGCGTGCAAACAACGATTTCGACGGAGTGTCGTGAATATAGATGTTGAATTCGTTCGGGAACATAAACTTGATCCGGCCCAGGGCATTGCGCTTTCCAGGGTCCTGACGCAAGCGGAACGGAAAGTTCTTTCCCGAATAGCTGTTCCAGGCAATTTGCGTTGCGGCGATCTCGTTGCCGTCCTGAAAGATCCGGATGTTCTGGCTGCTGAGCGCCGACGGATTGCCCTTCAACTTCGGCAGATATTCCTTCGTCGCGATGGAGTAGGGCACATTCCAGTAGGGATTGATTTCCACGTATTCCATCTGATCGGAAAAGACCGGCGTTGCATGATACGGCTTTCCGACGACAACACGGGTCGTGTGAATGGTCTTGCCGTTGCGCACGACCTTCAGGTTCTGATCGGCAAGGTTCACGAATACGTAGAAATCGCCAAGATTGTCACGCATCCAGCGCCGGCGCTCCATGTTGAGCTCCATCTGGATGAGCTTTTCCTCGATTGGCATGTTCAGCCGCGCGAGCGTGTTCTTGCCGATCACCCCGTCGGTTTCGAGACCATGGTATTCCTGAAAGACCTTGACGGCCTCCACAAGCGTTCCGTCGTAAGCGTCTCCGGTGTGATCAGCAGCGCCTGGAACGTCTTCCTCGATCAGCCGTTCACGCAAAACCGCGATCCTCGGATCGGGCATGTCGGGTTTCAGAACTTCGCCTTCCGGAACAATCGTGAACCCGCCTTCGGCAGCTTTGGCTCTGTATTGCGCCAACCGCCTCTTCAGACGGGCGTAATTGTCCGAGCGAGGTGCAAGTCCTTCCAGGAAAGCGCTGAAGTCAGTCGACAGCTCGGCGTTTTCAAACAGCATTTCAGGCGCGGGGCGGTTCGGGAAAAGATTGAGGGCCTTGTTGATCTTGTTCGGCTGCACACGTCCGGACGAAAGATGCGTCGCATATCGAAGGAACTGAAGGGAAAGTTCCAGATCGAATTGCGCCCATTCTTCCGGGGACTGGGCGGTTTCCGAGAGTTGAACAAGTCGCAGCGGCCCATAATTGCTGGGATTGAGAGCATGGTCGTTGGCTTCGGCCATGGCAGCGATCGCCAAATGCGCATTCTCTCTCAATCCACTTTCATCGAACCAGATTGGGGCAAAGGCGCGTTGGCCGTAATAGCGTTCCAGTCCCTGTGGGACATTGGGAGGCATTGACGCCTTAATTGCTTGTCCGATGAGCGTTTGAGGTTCGGCATAGACTGCCTCGGAACCGGGTTGGACTTCACTGCTTTCGGCCGTTGCCGTTTGTGCAATTGCAGACTGCAGACCTGTGACGGCCGACGGTCCCGTCAAGCAGAGCAAGACAGCAACCGCATATGTAAAACCGATCGATCGAAACTTCCTCATGCGAAAATCCCCCCAGATGATTCCCAGCACGGCAAGTGTAATGCATGCAATGCCCCGCGCAAACGCAACGCTTTCGGACTTTCAGTCACTCGGAACAATTGCAGCCTTGACCGCATTCCATTTTCCGGTCCATAAAGCGGCCATGATGACGGCCACACGGAACATCATTTCGATCACCATTATTTGCAGCTAGCGACACCGCTGGCTGTGGCCGTTCCCTCTTGGCAAAATTTCCATTGAGACGGATCGCCCGGCCAGCCGGCCAGGAGACCGTTTGACATGAGCGCCGCTGAGACTGAGAAATCCGGCACGAACAAGGGTTTGAAGTTCACCAATACATTGACACGCGAGAAGGAAGTTTTTCGCGCGATCGATGATGAGAATGTGCGCCTCTATGTCTGCGGACCGACAGTTTATGACTTTGCACATATCGGCAACGCCCGCCCGGTGATCGTCTTTGATGTGCTTTATCGCCTTTTGAGCCATCTCTATGGGCAGGAGCATGTGACCTATGTGCGTAACATCACGGATGTGGATGACAAGATCAACGCGCGTGCGCTGAGGGACTATCCGGACCTGCCGCTCAACGATGCCATCGCGAAAGTGACACAGAAGACCGCGGATCAGTTTCATAAGGACATCGAGGCTCTTGGTGTGCTTGAGCCGAGCCACGAGCCGAGGGCGACCCAGCATATCGAAGGCATGATCGAGATGATCAAGGTCTTGATCGAGAAGGGGCACGCCTACGTTGCGGGTGGTGAAGTTCTTTTCGACACGGTTTCCATGCCCGACTATGGCGGGTTGTCGAAGCGCAAGCTCGACGAACAGAAGGCTGGTGCCCGCATCGCGGTTGAAGATCACAAGAAGAACCCCGGAGACTTCGTTCTCTGGAAGCTGTCTTCCGACGAGGAGCCGGGCTGGGAAAGCCCTTGGGGACGCGGTCGCCCGGGCTGGCACATCGAGTGTTCCGTCATGAGCGAGCACCATCTGGGCAAGGTATTCGACATTCATGGTGGAGGATTGGACCTGATCTTTCCGCACCATGAAAACGAGATCGCCCAATCCCGCTGCGCCCACGGCACATCCACTATGGCCAACTACTGGCTTCACAACGGCTTTCTGCAGGTTGAAGGCAAGAAGATGTCCAAGTCCGAGGGCAACTTCTTCACCATTCAGGAGCTTCTGGAAAAGGAGAGTTTCGGCGACCGAAAGTGGCCGGGCGAGGTGCTGCGGATGGCCATGTTGATGACCAACTACCGGGAGCCGATCGATTTCTCCAGGCGCAAGCTGGAAGAGGCGGAAAACCTGTTGGCCAAGTGGCCGGAGCCGGTCGAAACGGATGCGGAGCCGTCAAGCGAAGTGGTTGAAGCGCTGAAGGACGACCTCAACACGGCTGGCGCCATCCAGGCTCTTCATGCGCTTGCGGTCGAAGCGGTCAAGGACCCGGCACGCTTGCCCGTCTATTCTGCAACGGCGGCGCTCCTCGGGCTGCATCCGGTCGTCGCGGACCTTTCCGGTGTTGACGAGGGCGATGTCGAGGCAGCCATCAATCGCCGCCTTGAAGCTCTCAAAGCCAAGGACTGGGCTCAAGCTGATGAAATCCGTGCTGAACTGACTTCTCAAGGAATACTTCTAAAGGATTCAAAAGATTCAGAAACCGGCGAGCGGATTACGACTTGGGAGCTCAAGCGTTGATGAAACAAGCTGCAGCACAGCTAAATGATCGTTCTTCGTCCGGCAGAGAAGGAAAGCTCTTTGCCGGATGTCGGGAACATGGGACGTGCTGCAGCCTCTAGACCAGGGAGCGAGGGGAGGACGCGAAATGTCGGATCAGGAAATTCACACAGGCGGGTGCCAATGCGGAGCCGTGCGTTTTCGCGTCGAAGGAGAACTCGGCACGGCCTCGATTTGCCATTGCCGCATGTGTCAGAAAGCATTCGGCGCTCTTTACGCACCGCTCGTGGGAATTCGCGGTGATACCAGGCTTGTCTGGACCCGGGGGGAGCCGAAGCGCTTCCAGAGTTCAAACCACGTTGCCCGGGGGTTTTGCGCAGATTGCGGGACGCCGCTGACCTACGAGGCCCCGGATGACGACACGGCGATCGCCATTGGTGCGTTCGACAATCCGGCCATGATCGACCCGGTCATTCAGTACGGTGTGGAAGGCAAACTGCCGTTCACGGACAAGATGTCGGAAATTCCGGCAAGGCGAACGGAAGAGGACAGCGAGACCGCCGTATTTCTGGCGTCGGTCGTTTCCAATCAGCATCCGGACCACGACACCGAAACCTGGCCGCCCGTTCGGTCCGGCAAACCAGACAACGACTAAGCCCAGCTAAGGCGCTAGGTAGGAAAGACGCATGAGCAAGGAACGCCTCTATCTGTACGACACAACGCTCCGGGATGGCGCGCAGACCAGCGGGATCGACTTTTCGCTGAACGAAAAGATCGTCATCGCTGAGTTGCTGGAGCGCCTGGGGATTGACTATGTCGAGGGGGGATACCCCGGGGCGAACCCGACGGACACGGAGTTTTTCACCGAAGCACGCACAGAAACCGCGACATTCACGGCCTTTGGCATGACCAAGCGGGCAGGCAGGTCCGCAGCCAACGATCCGGGGCTGCAGCAGATCATTTCCTGCAGGTCTTCCGCATGCTGTTTCGTTGCCAAGACCTGGGACTATCATGTCGAGATAGCGCTAGGCTGTACCAATGAAGAGAACCTGGAATCGATCCGCGATACCGTCGAAACGACGGTCGCGGCCGGCAAGGAAGCGATGATCGATTGCGAGCATTTCTTCGACGGGTTCAAGGCAAATCCTGAATATGCGCTCGATTGCGCCCGGACCGCGTATCAGGCAGGTGCCCGGTGGATAGTCCTTTGCGACACCAATGGAGGAACCCTGCCAGATGAGATCTACGATATCGTCACCAAGGTGCAGGAAGTGGTGCCCGGCTCTCATCTGGGCATACATACCCATGACGACACAGGCCAGGCCGTCGCCAATTCACTGGCAGCAATTGATGCAGGTGTGCGTCAGATCCAGGGGACCCTGAATGGATTGGGAGAGCGCTGCGGCAACGCCAACCTGATCACGCTGATCCCGACCCTGAAGCTGAAATCCGCATTTTCGGACCGGTTCGAGATCGGTGTTTCCGACGAGCAGCTGAAGGATCTCACTGCGATTTCTCATGCTTTTGATGAAATACTGAACCGCTCGCCGGACAGGCAGGCGCCTTATGTCGGCGAGACCGCATTCGCGACCAAGGCCGGAATTCATGCCTCCGCGATCCTGAAAGATCCGAAGACATACGAACATGTCACGCCTGAAAGTGTCGGCAATCAGCGCCGGGTCCTCGTGTCCGATCAGGCGGGAAAGAGCAATCTTCTGGGTGAGTTGTCACGCCTCGGTATCGAGGTCGACAAGGCCGACCCACGGCTCGACAGATTGTTGGCACTGGTAAAGGATCGGGAATCCGAAGGCTATGCCTATGAGGCGGCGGACGCCTCATTCGAACTGATGGCACGCCGCGAGCTGGGTGAAGTTCCGCGTTACTTCGATGTCAATTCGTTCCGGGTCATGGTCGAGCGACGCTTCAATGCGATCGGCGACCTGATCACGGTGTCCGAGGCGGTTGTCAAAGTGGACATCGATGGCGAAACACGGATGTCGGTTGCGGAGGGAAATGGCCCGGTCAACGCCCTCGACATGGCGCTTCGCAAGGACCTTGGCAAATATCAGTCGGCAATTGAAGGGCTGGAACTGATCGACTATAAGGTGAGAATTCTCAACGGTGGTACGGGCGCAGTAACGCGTGTTCTGATCGAAAGCCACGATACCAAATCTCATCGTCGCTGGTTTACGATCGGAGTATCCTCCAATATTGTCGACGCCTCCTTCCAGGCACTGGTCGACTCCATCACATTTGCGCTGCTGAAAGCCGAGGCGGCTTCAGCCTGATAGCGCCAGAAAGGCTTGTTCCATGTCGCAGTCGGTTTCCAATGCCGAAGCGCATGCTGAGTTCCGTCAGGGAATTCTGTTTGGCTTGGCCGCCTACGGCATGTGGGGCTTTTTTCCGGCTTATTACAAGCTGACCGATACAGTCCCGGCTGATCTGGTCGTGTCGCACCGGATCCTGTGGTCCGTCTTGTTCGTCGGCCTGTTTCTTTACCTGCGCGGACGCTGGCAGGAAGTCGTCGATGTCTTCCACCAGCCAAGTGTGTTGAAGGGCTTGATGACTTCGGCCGCATTCATTGCGGTCAATTGGCTCGTCTTTGTCTGGGCGATTGCGAACAACCATGTTCTCGATATTTCGCTCGGGTACTTCATCAATCCCCTCGTCAGCATTCTGGTTGGGCTCGTGGTGCTGCATGAGCGGTTGTCGCTGGGGCAGGGAATTGCCGTTGCAATCGCAACAGTTGCGGTTCTCCTCCAGGCCGTGCTTGCCGGTGGGTTGCCCTGGGTTTCGCTGGTTCTGGCGTTTTCCTTCGCCGGCTATGGCTATGTCCGAAAGGTAACGCCGGTAAAGGCCACTCCGGGCCTGTTCGTTGAAACCGTTCTGCTGTTCCCGTTGGCCTCGGGCTATGTGCTATTGAGTCTGAGTTGGGGAAATGACGCGCTTGTGCTTAACGACCCTCCGGTCCTGATCGCCTTGATCGGCACGGGCATCGTTACGGCCCTGCCGCTCATCTGTTTCTCGTCCGCAGCACGCCGCCTGCCGCTCTTCATGATCGGATTGATGCAGTACATCGCCCCGTCTATGCATTTTGTCATGGCCGTTTACATCTGGGGTGAACCGTTGGATCAGACCAGATTGATGACTTTTGTGATGATCTGGGGCGCGCTGGTGATTTTCACCTATGACAGCTGGAGACGTTACCGGCCGGCGGCCTGACCTGTCGGCCGGCAGCTGCACGCAATATCAATCGCCGGACACCAATTGCCCCCGGCCAGTGCGCTTTGCGGAATAGAGACGTAGATCTGCTTCCTTCAGAGCTTGAGCAAGATTGCCTCCAAGCAAGGGCGCAAGACCGATACTTGCCTTGATCTTCTGGTTTTCGCCACTGTGGGAAACGGGGGAGGCCTGTATGGTTTGCAGAAGGTCTTCCAGACTGCGCACGACGTCGTCTTCGCTTCGATTGCAGAACACCACGCAGAACTCGTCACCTCCCAGCCGGGCAACAATATCCATTTCACCGGCAAGCACGGTCAGGTGCTTGGCGAAACTTTTCAGAACGGCATCGCCAAAGTCATGCCCCAGACTGTCATTGATCCCCTTGAAGGAATCGAGGTCAAGCAAAGCGAGCCAGTGCTTGCTGTCTGGCGAGGAGGTCCAGGATTTCACCTCGTTGGAAACTTCATTCAGAAGGAAGCGGCGATTGTAGAGACCAGTCAGCGAGTCCCTCATTGCAAGGTTGTTGAGTTCCTCGATCCGGTAAATGTAGTCCAGGTTCTGCGAAATTCTGAGCAGTAACTCCTCCGGGGAGCAATTCTTGTCGACGAAATCTGCGGCGCCGTACTTCAGAAACCTGACCCGGTTGTCGGAATTGGCATAGGAAGACATGCCTATTACACCGACTTCTTCCGAACTGTGGTGACGCCGGATGGTTTTCAAGAACGCAAAACCGTCCTTGCCCGGCATGAAGTAGTCCGCCAGAACAAGTTTGATGTCCTTGTTGTCCTTGAGGCATTTCAAGGCGTCGTCAGTTGAGGAGGCTTGATACACCTTGTAGAGGTGCTTTGAAACGATTTGCGAAATCGCCTCCCTTTCAACCGTGGCGTCATCGACCACAAGGATCCCGATATCGGGGTTCTGTGCGAGTTTCCTGATAAGCTTGGCTACATAGTCGAGGCTGCCGGGAGAGTCCTTCAACACATAGTCGATGACCCCTTTGCCAAGCATTTTGCTGCGGGTTTTAGGGTCAAAGCGGCTGGTGAACACAATTGTGGGAATGTCCCACTTGGCGCACAAATCAACAATCTCGCCGTTCGCAGCATCCGGCAAAGTCAGGTCGACGAGGGCCAGGTCCGGCTCTCCAATCGGCAGATTCAGGCACTTTTCCGCTTCATCATAGTTGCGCGCAACCATGATTTGGTGCCTGCCGACTTCATGCAATTTCTTGACGATCGCCTTTTCAAAAAACGAAGCGTCTTCAACCAGGAGAGTTGTTTGCATGGAGCTGCCTGTAACTGCGGTTTCTTTTGGCGACGTTACTATCCAATTCAAGAGACTTCAAATCGATGCGCGGAACATTTTACATCCAACGACATTGCGTGAGCCTATCGTTATTTGCATAACGTAAGGTAAAGCGCCTTCCTGGTGAAAAAGTATCGCATCTCCGACACTGAACCGCGGTTCTGGTTTTCACGACCCATGTTTTTTAGCAACGGGCCGTGCTTCAACCATTTTGCTTTCGATTTTGAGCGCGCTAGAGGTCAGACATGGAAGCAAAGTCGCCAGGCGGCTTGGGCGAGGCACCCGATACTGCCTGTGACAGCATCGGCAGGATGTCTTCAATTTGATTTGCTACCAGATACGGGACTTCGGTTTCCGGCCGGATATAGCCTTGTGCCCGCATGTGATCGAACAATTCGAGCAATGGTGACCAGAAGCCGTGGATGTTTGCCAGCAGAACCGGCTTTTTGTGCTGGCCAAGCTGTGCCCAAGTCATCATCTCGACCGCTTCTTCCAATGTTCCGATACCGCCCGGCAGCGCGATGAACGCGTCGGACTTTTGAAACATCAGATGTTTGCGTTCATGCATGTCCTTGGTGACGACAAGGTCTTCCAGGGTGTCGAGCATGACTTCCCGTTTTTCCAGGAAGTGTGGAATAATGCCTGTAACATCGCCGCCCGATTCCAGAGCGGAATTGGCAACTGTACCCATAAGGCCGACAGAGCCACCGCCGTAAACGAGACGCAGGCCGGCTTCTGCTATGAGCTGGCCGAGACGCGTCGCCGCTGCTTCGTGAGATGGATCTGAGCCGAAGCTAGAGCCACAGTAAACACAGACGCTTTTGAGCTGATTTTGTGAAACCGTATTCATAACGCAAGATGTGCATTGTGACCGTCCGCAGGTCAAGCATTCTGTTTGAAAGACCTTGGTTCACAAGCAGGTTTTCTTGCCGAGCCCTCAAAGAAGAGCTATGCATGGGGCCGAATAAAGAAATTGTGACGGCACAGGGGAATAACCCGGATTGCTGCAATGCACGGACCGAAGAGATACAGAAATGCCAGCCAGGGATTGCCGGCTTTCTGGTTGGGATGAACAATGAATAAGCAGACATTGATCTGGACTTTGATCGTGGCGGTGCCCGTGGGACTGGCCGCGCTGGCAACGGGCTATGTCTACCGGGATACAGGACGACTTCCATTCCAGACCGCCGAAGAAACGCAATCGGCCCCCGCCAAGGTGGCCGAGGAAACGCAGAACAAGACAGCTGAGACTGCAAAGCCTTCTGACAATCAGGCAGAAAGCGCGACTTCCCAGGTTACCTCGAACCAAACCGATGAGGCGACAGCTGCTGATGCGGCGGTTAAGGGCCCCAGCTTCGACGTTGTCGGGGTTGAGCCGACCGGCGAAACCGTTGTGGCCGGTCGTTCGGAAGCCGGAGCCATCGTTGCCTTGACGGCAAATGGTGAGGTGGTCGGCAAGAGCATCGCCAACGAAGCAGGCGAGTGGACGATCATCCTGGAAGAGCCTTTGAAGCCGGGCGACTACGACGTAGGTCTTGAAGTGCATGACGACAAAGGCAAGTCGATTGAGCAATCCGGGCAGCGGTTGGCTGTCTCGGTCCCCGAAGACGGAAAGGAGCAACCTCTTGTCGTCCTGAACTCTCCGGAAGGGCCCTCGGATATCCTGCAGAAACCGGATACCGAAAAAGTCGTTGCGCAAACGGGCGGCCAGACTGCAGATCAAAGCGAAACAGTTGTCGCAGCCAAAACGGATGCTTCTTCCGACGGCAAGTCTGCAGACGTGACCGGAACGAAACAGGCGGGCGACACGTCAGCCCAGGAGGAGAAGGGCGGAGCTGAAACCCAGGTAGCGTCATTGCCGAAAGACGTATCGGCATCCAAGCAAGACGATACAGCCGCTGACAGCGCCGCCACTGCCACCAATGGGGGTTCGGGTGATCAAGTCGCAGCGGCACCTTCCGATGCTGATATCGGCTCGGCGACCACGTCTCAATCCCAATCAACGCAATCCGCTTCTGCGAACGACGCTCCTGCAGCACCGACTGAAGGGTCGCAGGCTGCGACCTCTGACGTTGGTGACACCAATGCTCAGATTGCAGCGACTACGGCAGACACCGATCAGAGCAACCCGGACGCGTCAGTCGTATCAAAACCGTCCGGAGCGACGGTTACGGTTGAGGCGGTGGAATCGGAAAAAGACAAGGTCTATGTCGCCGGAACCGGAGAGCCGGGATCATCCGTCCGCGTTTACGTCGGTGAAGAGTTCCAGGGTGAGGCTCAGATCAATGCCAGCGGCAAGTGGCTTGTTCAGGGAAACAAAAACGTTGCTGAAGGCAATGTCGAAGTTCGAGCTGATCTGCTCTCCAAGGACGGCAGCAAAGTCGATGCTCGTGCGGCGGTGACCTTTGAAAAGGAACAGGACCAGCAGGTCGTGTTGACCAAGGTTGTCGCAACCGGTGCAAGCGGCAGTGGAAGCAGTCAGGAGGCTGCGGTTCAAAAGGCGCTTCCCGTTGTGATCATTCGCAAGGGTGACAATCTCTGGCGCATTTCCCGGCGTCTTTACGGTGATGGTGTGCGCTACACCACGATCTATCAGGCGAACCAGGATCAGATCCGCGATCCGGACCTCATCTACCCGGGGCAAGTGTTCCTGACACCGGAAGGTGATCTGAATTGGCCGAAACCTGACGCGGACAAAGAGCAAAAGGGCTGAAAACAGCTCTAGGGCCAAAACGAAAAGACTGATTGCAGGCCTGCAATCAGTCTTTTCGTATTCAGCTCAGCGGTGCGTAGCGCGAGGAACCAAGCGCGTAGCTGGAAAAATTGAGGTGAGCGCTGACGGTTCAGAAGTTCCACGAAACGCGCAACTGCCCGCCATAATCCTGGAACCCCGTTGCGAATGCGCCATTTGCACCCAGGTCGACATGGAGTTGATCGTTTCGAACAATTTCCAGGCCGGCCCGGACCTGCAAAGTATCGGCCGTTAAAGCTTGTCCGGTCGAGATGAAGCCATCGCCTCCACCGACAAAGCGGGCCGACACGTCCGTGCCCTCTGTCAGAAAGTCGTGAGACCAGCCGAGGCGGGCGCTCGGTATGATCGCGAGCTCATCAGAAACGGCGACCAGCTTTTGAACCTCTACCGAAACGTTTGACCTGAAGCGTTGTGTGTCGCTCGCGTCCACGGATTGTGCAAGTGAACTGCCACTTTCCTCATAGCTTTCCTGGTAAAGACCAGACCAGGCCAGCCCAGCTTTGGGCAGAACTGCAAATCCATTCCCAAATGCAAAAGCTTTGCTGACATCGAAGCGAATGCCGAATTGGTTGGCGCCGAAATCGGCCGTTGCCGTATCGAGCGTCGTGCCGCGACGGGAGTCGTACTGATGCCGGACGTAGGAGAAAATACCGTCGGCAACCCAGTTGTTGCCGAAATCATACGATCCGTAGAGCGATACCTGGTAGCTGTCGATGTTGGAGGTGTCTCCATCCCGATAGTCCGCCATATCGACATAGGTCTTGGAATAGCCGCCAGCGATGCCGACGATCGCATTGGCTACAGGAGCGATATCATAGCCTACCAGGTAACTGTGGCCTGAACTTTCGTACCCGGCGAACCCGTCGTCTGCATCCTGAAAGGTCTTGAAACCGTAGAACTGGCCCCAAAGGCTGTTTGGCCGCAAGCTGAAGCCGTTTGAAGGAGCGTCGTTGGTTGCAACAAGGGCTTCATCGCCGTTTGTCAGTGCTTCATAGCTTTTGTCGACTTCCCTGGAGGTGCTGGAGATGTCACTGGAGTACGCAAGCCCGGTCTGCGAACTGATTGACGAGCGCGAAGCCGAAATCGTAGCGCCGTTAGCGGCTCGAACAGTCGATAGGCGATCACTGATCCTTACGCCGTTGCGTTGCAGGGTCTGAGAAGTTGCTTGCGCGAATGCAATGCTCGCATTCGGCGAAACGCGTTTCAAAGCTTCAGTACGTTCAGATTCAGAAAGGCCCGACAGGCTCGATAGAGCAGTGCTTAAATCGGTTGAAACGCTACCGCTTCCTCCATTCAAGGCATCCATCACCTTAGCCATTTCCTTCGAGAACCCGATTTCGGAAACCGGCTCGAAAGCGGACGAAGAGGAAGAAGGTGCAACCACGAAACTGATTGAACCTATTCCGTTGGAGAAAAAGGAAAGAGGAAGATCGAGCGAAGCTCCGTTGGCGTATGTCGAAATAACCAGAGTGTTGGTCTGACCCGCCGTGAGCGTTGCCGTGACTTCTGGGCAAAAGCCTACATACCCGCAGGTAGTTGTCCCGCCACCATCATCGTTGAACGTGTCGGGATCAACGAGCGCATTCAGGTCAAAGGAATTGTCGTAATAAACCGCCATGACCGTATCTACCGGAGCAGCACTTTGGCCAAAAGTGTAGCTTCCCGTCGTGTCGGCGGTGAAGTTGATCGCGACATAGTTGAAAATATTGCTGCCAGGATTACTGGCAGAAGCCCATCCATTCCTAGGCGCTGCAAAGCCAATGGATTGAACCGTCGCATCTCCGACATTCACCGTAAACGTATCGGATGCAGAATATGCAATTTGCGGAAAAATAATTGCATTTGCAAGAATAGTGGTCGCAAACAGATTCATTCTGCGCATTGAAAATCCCCTAAAAAATTGAAAGCGATCTGAGAAATCAAATCGACGGAATCGGCGAGAGTTAATATCAAATGCAACTAAAGCCTATGACGATGGATGTCAACGACGGCGCTCGTGCTCATTTCCTACTTGTATTTTCGTCAATTCATCGCATATCACCGATGAGATAAGGTGATGCGATTGAGGGAGGAGTCCGATGAGCGAGACGAGGTCTCCGGATGCAGGAGATTGCGCGAAGTCGAAGGAATGTCTGGAAGGGTGCGAAGAGCTCGCGGCGATCTTTCGCGCTCTGGGGCATCCGGCTCGACTGGCTATCATCAAGCAGCTTGCAACTCAGGAAGAGGCTTGCTGCGGTGAAATCGTCAATCACTTGCCGCTCGCACAATCGACAGTTTCTCAGCATCTGCAGGTTCTGAAAGAAGCCGGTCTTCTGATTTGCGACGCGCGGGGGCGCAATTGCCATTACCTCTTGAATCGGGAAGTTCTCAACAAAGCTGAGCGTTGTTCGCAGGAGTTCTGGAACCACCTGAAATCCCTGAATGCCGACCCGTTGCCTGCAAACACAACACCGGAATTCGAAACAAGATAACAAATAGATGGCTGCCGCCGGCGGCCTGGAGAACAGTATTGTCCGATCATTCAGCCACCTCGCCGCAAAAGCCATCGGCTGCGGCTTCAGGCAGCCAGTCCAACCAGGCGGAAGTGCGAAAGACCGTTAGTGCCGACGAGGGCAATACGCTCACGACACTGGCGAACCTTTGGCCCTACATCTGGCCGTCGGATCGTCCGGATCTGAAAAACAGGGTTCTTCTGGCTATTTTTGCGCTGGTGATCGCGAAAATCGTCACTGTGCTTTCACCCTATTTTTTCGCCTGGGCAACGGATGCCCTGACCGGAGAAGTCGCGAACCTGCCGGCATTTCTGGTTGCCCCCGTCATGCTGGTGCTCGCCTACAACGCAGCACGCGTCATGGCTGTCGCCTTCAGTCAGTTACGCGATGCCCTGTTTGCCAGGGTCGGTCAGCATGCCGTCCGCCAGCTTGCGTTTTTGACCTTCCAGCATCTGCACGAATTGTCGTTGCGATTTCATCTTGCTCGTCGCACCGGCGGACTCAGCCGGGTGATCGAGCGCGGTGTCAAAGGCATTGAATCCATTGTCCGCTTCACGATCCTGAACGGAATTCCGACTGTGCTGGAATTTGCCCTTATGGCCGCTGTCATCTGGTATCAGTTCGGCTTCTTCTACGTCGTTATCGTCGCGGTGATGATCGTTGCCTATGTCTGGTTCACGATCAAAACGTCGAACTGGCGCATCGCCATCCGCCGCGAGATGAACGACAGTGATACGGACGCCAATTCCAAGGCCATCGACAGCCTGCTGAATTTCGAAACGGTCAAGTATTTCGGCAATGAAAAGATGGAAGCCGAACGCTTCGATGTTTCAATGGCCAGATACGAGGAGGCAGCAACCAAAACGTGGACATCGCTGGCGTGGCTGAACCTGGGGCAGGCGGTGATCCTGGGAATTGGTATGGCGGCCTGTATGGCGCTTTCCGCCCGTGCCGTCATGACGGGTGAGCAGAATATTGGTGACTTCGTTCTCATCAATGCGCTGTTAATGCAGATCTCGATCCCGCTGAATTTCATCGGCTTCCTTTACCGGGAAATCCGGCAGGGATTGGCAGATATCGAGTCCATGTTCGACCTGCTGCTCGTGCCCGCAGAGATCAAGGACAAGCCGGACGCGGCGCCTCTGAAAGCCGTTGAAGGCAAGATTGCCTTCAAGGACGTGCGCTTTCACTATGATCCGGATAGACCGATCCTGAAGGGCATCGACTTCGAGGTTCCGGCAGGCAAAACCATTGCGATCGTCGGACCTTCCGGGGCGGGCAAGTCCACCATTTCCAGACTGCTTTTCCGGTTTTACGATGTCACTGGCGGATCGGTTGAAATCGACGGACAGGACGTCCGCGACGTTACTCAGGAAAGCGTGCGTCACGCCATCGGTATGGTTCCGCAAGATACGGTGCTGTTCAACGATACTATCGCCTACAACATTCGCTACGGCCGGCCTGGGGCGACCGATGAGGAGGTTGTCGAAGCCGCTCGTATGGCGCAGATCCATGATTTCATCGAAAGATTGCCTCAAGGCTACGCGTCCGAGGTCGGTGAGCGTGGGTTGAAGCTCTCGGGTGGCGAGAAACAGCGTGTCGCGATTGCCCGAACCATCCTGAAATCACCGCCAATCCTCATTCTGGATGAGGCTACGTCCGCGCTCGACACACATACGGAGCGTGAGATCCAGTCGGCGCTCGACGAAGTCTCTCAGAACCGGACCACACTTGTGATCGCGCACCGCCTGTCGACCGTCGTCAATGCGGACCAGATTATCGTTCTGGAAGCCGGGGAAATTGCGGAACGCGGCAAGCACACGGAACTCTTGAGCAAGGGCGGGCTGTATGCCTCCATGTGGGCCCGTCAGCGCGAAGCTGACGAAGCCGAAGAGCGTTTGCGTGCGGCCAGGGAGAACGACGATCTTGGCATCGTTACACGCGGTCAGACCGCGGATTACGTGCCGGCAAAGTGATGATCGGGCGAAGGAGGGGAGACCCTCCTTCGCTATCCCTGATCAGGCTTTGATCCGGGTGCGGAACTCGCCGATGCGCAGTGCGGCTTCCGCAGCTTCACGGCCCTTGAGAACGAAGTGTTCCCGATAGATTTTTTTGTGGTGATCGGTTTCCTGGAAGTGATGAGGCGTCAGGGAAACAGAAAGTACCGGCACGCCCGTATCAAGACCGGCCTGCATCAGGCCGTTGACGACAGCCTGGGCAACAAAGTCATGCCGGTAAATGCCACCGTCAACGACAAGCGCTGCAGCTGCAATCGCAGCATATTTGCCGGTTTGCGCCAGGTCGCGGGCAGCAAGAGGCATTTCGAATGCACCGGGAACGTCGAACACGTCGATATTGTCGGGCGGGATTACCTGCTGAAAACCTTCAAGCGCCTGGTCAACAATGTCCGAGTGCCAGCCGGCTTTGATAAAGGCGTAGCGGGTGTGTGTCATTTCGGTCTCCGTAGTTAGTGACACGTCACCCAAGGCGATCACATGCACACCGAACCACCCTTGAGTTGGCTTGGCCGCAGTTTCTCTTTCATCCGGACTATGACCGTCGGCCCAGGAGTTGCACCTGGTCTGCATGACCCTTCCTGACTGGAAGGCGCTCGCGGGCTCGCAGCACTTGCTGCTTACCGCCGGTGGGGAATTTCACCCCGCCCTGAGAACAGCGTGTTTCTCGCAGGCGTCTCTTCTCAAGGCAAGATGCGAATTTGCAAAATAAGCTTACAAATTGTTTATCGAGCTCGTCGTCGGCAACGTGTCGCCGGTTTCGTCAGCCTGGTTCTTTCCAGAGTGAACTCAAGCTGCGTGGTCTCTATCCCTTGCTCTTTGATCGTTGACCGGGTGCAAAACGCGGCTTGTGCGGATTTGTCCTGTGTTTCGACCAGAAAGCGGACGGAAAAGGAAACTCGATAAGGCGCGTGCCAGGGCACGCAATTCACGGTGACGGGCGGCTCGGGCGCGTTGCTCAAAAATGTCTCCTGTATGCATCATGCTCGGCTCCTTTCAATCTGTGAGCCGGTTATCTCATATTGAGTTCTTTCGAAGAATTGGGCTAATCTCGAAGATATCTTTCGAAAGTTTCGAATAATGCGTCTGGACGATCTCAAGTTTTTCAAAAGAGTGGCCGAGTTGGGCAGCCTCTCCGCCGCGGGCAGGGAATTCGGTCTGTCACCGTCGGCGGCAAGCAGCCGGTTGAGCAATCTGGAAAAGGAACTGGGATCTCAGCTCGTTGCCAGAACCACCCGGCGGACGGGCTTGACGGAGGCAGGTCAGGTCTTCCTGCGCCATGCCTGCAATGCCCTGGGAGAAATGGACCGCGCGAAGGCCCTGATTGACGCTGCCGAAGATACCCCGCGAGGCACTCTGAGGATCTCGCTGAACGTTTTTTTCGGGCGAAAGCACATTCTTCCTTACCTGTTGGAATATCGGCAGCTTTATCCCGAGTTGAGATTGGATGTGGACATGACGGACCGCATCGTGGATCTCGTCGACGAGGGTTACGACATGGCGATCCGCGGCGCGCCTTTACCTGATTCCAGCCTGATCGCGCGCAAGCTGGGCGGAAATCAAAGGGTATTGTGCGCCAGTCCCGAGTACATCGCGAGCAAGGGAATGCCGAAGTCACCCGACGATTTGCGGTCTCACGACTGCATCGGGTTCGAACCGATGCCAGTCTGGTATTTCCAGGGACCGGAAGGTGAGATCGCCTATCACATCACCAATCCGGTGATTTCGGGGGACAGCGGAGACTTTGCCTATGACGCCGCCATTTTCGGACTGGGGCTGACCGTGAAGTCCCTGGCGCATGTCTGGGAGGATCTCAGAGACGGCCGGCTTGTGGAAGTCATGCCGGATTATCCGATTGCCCGGACAGGAAACATCTATGCAGTCTATCCGCCTGCAAAGTTTATCCCGCCAAAAATCACAACATTTGTGGACTTTCTTCTTTCCAAATACGGAAGGCCTGCCTACTGGGAAACAGACTACCGTTTGCCCGGAGCTTCGAAGTTAGGGGAAAGACAGCGTCAATAGACATGATTTTCCTTAAAAGCCGGTTCTCATTGATTGAAAAAGCCTCTAGAAGCGGTGGGAAAGATAAGCGCATCAGGTGCATATCCGGCGTTCGGCAATTTCAGGGCCTCATATCGCCGGCAAGAAATTTAGATCGCACCTGATCTGAAATCGGAAGATTTTGATGTCAATTGTAGATTCAGTCACCAAAGCCATGGTCCCGATCCACAGGGAAGGCTGGCCGTTTATTGCCATAGCGTTGGTAGCAACGCTGGTCGTCGGCTGGTTCATTGACCCTCTGTTCTGGATCGGCCTGTTTTTCACCGGTTGGGTCTGCTATTTTTTCCGGGACCCGAAAAGAGTGACCCCTGTGGCGGAGGGACTGGTAATCTCTCCAGCCGATGGTGTCGTCAGCCATGTCGGGCTGGCACGTCCGCCGGAAGAACTGGAACTGGGCAGCGAACCGCTGATGCGGGTTTCGATCTTCATGAATGTGTTCAATTGCCACGTGAACCGTGCTCCGGTCAGCGGGAGGATCATGCGCGTGGCCTACAGGGCCGGCAAATTCCTGAATGCCGAACTCGACAAGGCAAGCGACGACAACGAGCGCAACGGCCTCGTGATCGACACAGGCGACACACAGATCGGTGTGGTCCAGATCGCAGGGCTCGTGGCGCGCCGTATCGTCTGTTTCGTGCGCGAAGGGGAATCCATCTCCGCTGGCGACAGGTTTGGCCTGATCCGGTTCGGCTCGCGCCTGGATGTGTATTTCCCGGTCGGCACGCAGCCGAAAGTCGCGCTTGGGCAAACAATGATCGCGGGCGAGACGGTGCTGGCCGATCTCAAGCAGGCTGAAGCGGCCGGTCAAGTCCTGACGCGTGTGAGCTGAGGTTACGCGTGAACCAGATGCCGGATACCGACAACAGCAATATGCAGCAGACACCCCGTTTCAGGCGTGTTCCGCTGCGTCTGATACTGCCGAACATGGTGACCCTTCTGGCGCTTTGTTCGGGACTGACCGCGGTGCGCATGGCCTTCGAAGGGCGTTGGGAGTTTGCTGTCGGAGCCGTGTTGCTGGCAGCCGTTCTGGATGGACTGGACGGCCGGGTTGCCCGGATGCTGAAGGGGACATCCCGTTTCGGCGCAGAGCTGGATTCGTTGTCCGATTTCGTCAATTTCGGTGTGACCCCGGCCTTGATGCTCTATCTCTGGATTCTCAAGGACGCGGGCAATCTCGGTTGGATCGCAGCGCTGATTTTCGCAATTTCGGCAGCACTTAGACTGGCTCGGTTCAATGTTGCACTGGACGATCCGAACAAGCCGGCCTGGGCCTCCCGGTTCTTCACCGGTGTTCCGGCTCCCGCCGGGGCATTGACGGTGCTTTTGCCGCTTTATCTGGATTTTCTCGGCCTCTTCCCGCACTGGTTTGCAGAAGCGGCTTTCGTTGCCGTTTACACGATCGGCATTGCCTATCTGTTGATCAGCCGGCTGCCGACCTATTCCGGAAAAACGCTCGGAACCCGTGTTCGCAGGGACTACGTTTTGCCATTGTTCGTGTTTGCGGTTCTCGTTGTTGCTCTGACCGTTAGCTACCCCTTCCGCATGATGGCCGGTGGGGCGGTTTTTTACCTGCTGACCATTCCTTTTTCGTGGCAGGCGCACCGCAAACTTGTTCTTGCCGATGAGAATCTTGCGCTGGGCGGCGACGGTGACGAATGCGATACCGATCTCGACAACATCGCCGACCGGGACAAGGATCACGGTGGTTGAAATTGTGGGTCATTGCTCGCAAATCGGGTTTCTGAACGCGGAAATCTGCTTCAAATAGGCATCCTCAATCAAATGAGGAGCCTGAGATGTTACACGGAAAAACCATTCTGATTACCGGAGCCAGCAGTGGAATTGGCGCAGCAGCTGCGAAGCTTTTCGCCGAAGCGGGTGCAAATCTTGTGCTTGCGGCTCGAAGAAAGGAGCGGCTGGAAGAAGTCAGAGCCTCGTTGCCGGAGGCTGCCAACCGGATCGCGATCTTTGCCGGTGATGTGACCGATCCGGAATTCTCGAAAGCCTCGGTCGACGTTGCGATCGAGACCTTCGGCGGGCTGGACGGTGCCTTCAACAATGCCGGGACCCTCGGAGACATGGGGCCTGTTTCGGAAATGAACCTCGACACCTGGAACCATGTGGTCGCAACCAACCTCACCAGCGCCTTTCTGGCGGCAAAATATCAAGTACCGGCAATGAGAACCGTCGGTGGTGGCTCGATCGTGTTCACGTCGACATTTGTCGGTCACACAATCGGCTTGCCGGGAATGGCGGCGTATGCAGCAGCCAAGGCCGGATTGATCGGGTTGACGCAGGTGCTCGCCGTGGAACATGGGGCAGAGAACATCAGAGTGAATGCACTTTTGCCTGGCGGAACAAAGACCGAGATGGCCGGAGATGATCCTGCCTTTCATGAGTATATTGCCGGATTGCATGCGCTCAAGCGCATGGCCCAACCGGAAGAAATAGCCAGGGCTGCGATGTTCTTGCTGTCTGACGCCGGTTCCTTTGTGACCGGAGCTGCCATGCTGTGCGACGGTGGCAATTCGATCACAAAGGCCTGATGGTCAAGCCTGGCGAATTGCGTCTGGCCCCGCATGAAGCCAGTGCTACAGGCGAAAATTGACTGAATAACAGCGTTACGGGCATAGTCGTTTCAGGGCCGGGCATCGATCGAAAACGAGATGAGACGTGAGCGGGAAACACAAGTTGCGAGCATGCGTCAATTCCGATCTGCCGGTCCTGGAACCTCTTTATCGAGTCGCTTTTCCAGACGAGGATTTGATCCCTCTGGTTCGCTGCCTTGTTGAAAGTGAAGACGGCACCTTTTCCCAGGTCGCAATCGTCAACGGTGACATCGTGGGACATATCGTTTTCACGATGTGCACGGTTGATGGACATTCATTGCTTGTTTCGCTGCTTGGACCGCTTTGCGTGCTCCCGGACCATCAGAAACAGGGAATTGGAAGCAGTCTTGTTCGCAGCGGATTTGAGCATTGCAAAGAGCTGGGTGCACGCCGCGTTCTGGTCCTGGGTGACCCGTCCTATTATGGCCGCATCGGTTTCAGGCCGGAGACCGGCATAACCGCGCCGTATCCTTTGCCGGAAGAATGGAAGGATGCATGGCAGTCCCTGCAGCTGAATGAACACAGCGCACAACTGAACGGAAGACTGGTGGTTCCGGCCCCCTGGCAGGATCCCGCACTCTGGGGACCGTGAACCTTGTGCCATCAAGGTTTGCGGCGAATGTACATCTGTTCGGTTACGGCCTTGCCCCATTGATCTCCGACATATTCGTCAGCCAGCTCAAAGCCGTTTCTTTCATAGAGGACGCGGGCGGCATCAAGGCCTTTCAGGGTCCACAAGTGTATTTCATCAAAGCCGTGGCCATCGCAGTGTGCAAGAGCCTTCAGCAGAAGATCTCGGCCAAGTCCAAGGCCTCGGAGCCGCTCGGAAAGGATGAACCAGCGCAAATGCGCTATGTTGTTTCCAAGATCCTCGCCATCGATACTGATGGAGCCAATGATCTCGCCATCCTCAACCACGCACCAGCTGTTGTTAACAGGTTTGCCGATCCGGGGCATGAATTCCGCCATCGCGCTTGAAACCACGCTTTCAAAAGTCGGACCCATGCCAATGATCGGCCCGTGTGTACGGGCGTGAAGTGCTGCGACATCTCCGATCATGCCAGTCTGGTAGCCTTCGACAATATCGTATTGATGCCCCTTGCCGGCGGTGGTGTCCTGGTCCGGTGAAAGTGCGACTGCGTAGGCGGCAAGCGTGTCAGCAACGGATTTTGCATTGCTTCCCTTGATCCGCGAGAGTGCCCCATGCACCTGGTCGTCGCCAAACCGGTCGATGGCCTCCAGGGTTTTTCTTCCAGTCTCTGTCAGGCTCAAACCAAAGGCCCTGCCATCGGTATCCGATCTGGTCTGTTCGATTTCACCCCGATTTTCCAGTGACTTCAGAAGCCGGCTGATCGTCGATTTCTCAAGTTTGAGCTTGGCGGCAAGTTCCTTTGCGGTCAGACCGGGATTGAGGCCAATTTCGAGAACAGCGTGCACGCCCGAAGCGGACAAATCCGTTCCGGCGATCGTTTTGTCCAGAAACCCGAGTTCACGCACCAGCTGCCGGGAAGCTGCGCGGATATCGTTGACGAGGACAGGGGAGGCAGGCATCGTTTTAATTCCATATAGTTGTATAAAGCAACTATATGTGTGTTTGATGTCGATTGGCAAGATGTTTCGATCCTCGCCGGCGTTCTTTCGACGAAACTGTTTTTTGCCGCAGGGTTCGGAACTAAGCGCCTGGTTTGGAATGCGGTGTGTTGTGCTCGGAAAAGCCGGTGACATAGTCCTTGTGAAACTGCCGGTAGCCGTCCGAGGTGGAAGTCAGGTGGCTTTCGATGAGCTTGTGCAATGCGGGTAGTTTGAAGAATGGAACGGCCGGATAGCTGTGGTGCTCCGCATGATACGGCATATTCCAGGCAAGTCTTCGCACCAAGGCATTGGTAGCGGTCGTCCGGCTGTTTTCCAGCATGTTGGCGACAAACGGGCATCGCCCGTGTTCGGCAAGCAGGTAAAGCCGCAGGAAAGGTTGACCGAGGAGGCAGGGAAGGATCCAGACGTAAAGCAGAAGATCGGACCGGACAGCGACTGAGACGAACACAAGCGCACAGTACACCGCCAGAGAGACAATTGCTTCATGCCGAACTTTCTTGTGTCCGGAGGAGGGAACAAAGCCGTCGCGGCAACGTCCCATGGCATTGGCAATCAATGTGCTTATCTCACTCGCCCAGGTCGGAACGCCGCTCACATAAACAATGTACTGCCACCAGTTATCAGGTTTGCCGCCTGCAAGTTCCGGATCGTGGTCCGGGTCCTGCGTGTGCCTGTGGTGGGCAAAATGAAAGTACCTGAACCAGTTCGAAGGCAGCAGGATCAAGAAGCCGCAGATCCTTGCTACCCAGTCGTTGATCCAGACCGTCTTGAAGGCCGTGCGGTGGATGGTTTCGTGAAGCAGAGTGAACAAGAACATGATCAAGATGCCCTGAAGCACCATGAGCAGCGGCCAGCCCGGAATGCCGTAAGCAATCATGCCGCCGCAGACAAGAATGCCGCCAAAGTGAAAGCCGAGGGCAAGAAGCCCCTTGCTGTCGGACTTTGCTGTCAGGTCGGCACGGTCCTTTGCCGATAAACCGGCAATGAATTGACGATGGTCCATATCGATCTCTTCCAAACGAGTGGGAAGAGTGTCGCTTTGCAAGAAATCTTGCAAGATGGATTGTTGCGGAACCGCACTCAATTCGCAAATAGGAAAAGGGCTGCGCAACGCGCAGCCCTTTCGGATCTTCAATCAGAATGTAGACGTTCTACTCCGCCGCGTGCGGCAGTTCCTCCTGTTGCGGAACCTTGGGCGGAGCGGGCTTCGGCATGGAAACGACCTTCGCAGCGGGACGTTCCTTTTCCTGCTCCGGATCGGTCCATTCCACATCCTGTTCCACATTCGGCTCTTCGCCTTCACCGCCGCCTGACGAAGTGGCGGCGACAGTCTCTGCCTTCTTCCCGGTCGACCAGTTCCAGACCGCCCAGAAGGCTCTGACCCACGTGCTCGGGACCGCAATCATGACCGGGATCATGACCAGCGTCAGGATCGTGGAGAAAGCGAGGCCGGAAATCACCGCCGTGGACAGCTGGATCCACCAGATCGCGGTGATACCACCCACTGCAACGGTCTGGGTAAAGAAGTCCAGGTTGACGGCGGTTGCCATCGGAACAAGTCCGACGATCGTCGTAACCGTTGTCAGCAGGATCGGACGGATACGCTGACCGGACGTCTTCAGGATTGCATCCAGCGGTTCGAAACCATCGTGGCGGAAGCGGTTATAGGTATCGATCAGAACGATGGCGTTGTTCACCACGATACCCGCAAGCGCCACAACCCCGGTGCCCGTCATGATGATCGAGAACTTTTGCCCCGTCAGCATCATGCCCAGAAGAACACCCATCACAGACATGACGACCGTCGAGAGGGTCAGGAACGTCTGGTAGAAGGAGTTGAACTGGGTCAGCAGGATCAGGAACATCAGGAACAGGGAGGCGACCATCGCCTTCATCAGGAATTCGCCCGATTCCTTCTGGTCCTCATCGGCACCACGGAACTGCAGGAAGACATTGTCAGGGAAGGTCTGAGCATCCAGCCATTCGTTCAGTTCCTGCACCTTGGCATCGACCGTGACCGGCTTGCCGTTTTCGTCCGTCGCACTCTGGTCGACAGTTGCTTTCACCATCATCGAATAGAGACCGTCGCGTCGTGTGATCGACGATACTTTCGGTTCCGGTGACCGGTCGATGAAGTTGGCAATCGGCACCAGGCCAAGAGGTGTCTGCAAGCGCAGCTGGTCGAACCGGTCGAGCGTACGCTCATCCGCTGGCAATCGGACGCGGATGTCGACTTCGTCTTCGGAGTCCGTCGGACGATACTTGCCGATCAGGACGCCGTTGGTGACAAGCTGAACCATATTACCGACGGAACCGATTCCAGCCTGATAGCGGCCGGCCTGTTCGCGGTCGATGGTAATCTGCCATTCGATGCCGGGCAGGGGACGTCCGTCTTCCTGGTCAAGCAGGTTTTCCATCTGGTCCAGATGGGTCCGGATACGCGCAACCTGTGCCACCATGGTGTCATAGTCTGTCGACTTGACCTCCAGCTGAATGTCCTTGCCGGTTGGCGGACCACCTTCGATCTTCCGGGTTTCAACCTTGATGCCCGGAATGTCAGCGGTTCGGTCGCGGATTTCGGCGAAGATATCGACCGCCTTGCGGCGGCAGCAATATTTTGCCAGTTCCAGCGACATTTCACCGATCACGTCACCCGGCTTGTCCTGGACCCCACCAATGAACTGCGGGCCGCTGCCGCCTCCCGGAGGAAAGGCAGAGGTAATGACATTCTGGATACCGGCAACCTGGAGAACTTCCTCCTCGACCTGCTCAACGATGGCAAGCGACTCGGCAGCAGACATGTTACCGCGCGCGGAAACCATGACCACGGCCTGATCCGGTTCCTCATCAACGAAGAACTCGACACCCGTAGGGTTCGACGCAAACGAAGTAAAGATCAGGCCGCAGGCCCCGAGAACCACAACGACCGTCAGAATATTGCCGATCGGATTGCCCGCCAGCAATTTCAGGTGACGCACATACAGACCAGTGAACCCGCCGACTGTACCCGCATCGAACTGAAGCTCTTCCGGCTTGTCGCTTTTGGCTCCACCGTTTCTGGTGCCGAATCCGAGCGCCTTGCGCATTCCGTCGAAAACATGCTCCAGCAGATGCACAAGCGGTGAAATCGTCTTGTAGGCCGCCCAGACGGCCACAATGCTCAAGCCGATGATCGTGAGGTAGAAACCAACGTCAAGCGCGATCGGGTGCGCGAACACTGCCAGCGGTGCAGCAAGTCCGGACAGGTAACCGAATACCGAACCGATCGTGTCGGTTATGATAGCCGGACGACTTGTTGCCAGGAAGAAGGCGAAATACGCCGCAAAGGCAACCGCCGCCATTTCGAACACCAGCGACACGAAGGTCACCGAACGATAGCGCTTGGTCGGCTTCTGGTTTTCAGCTTCAACCTGTTTGGCGGCACGTTCCCGGCGCCAGCGTACAAACGGGCGCAATACCATGAACGACGCGATGCCAACGACGGCAAACGCAAGAACCGCTGCCGGGATCGCAAGCGGAGACGCGGCCAGACTCGCACCGAACTCAGGAGATCCCGGTTGTGCGCCTGACATGACCAGAGCAGCAATGCCGCCCATGACCCCGAACATCAGTGCCAACACGCCAGCTGCATTCCGCTCAAGGAAATGAGTTGTCACGGCAAAGATGCCACCGGTCACCGGCAGGAATACCATGGCGGTCAGCAGCGCGGCCGTCAGGACGATGATGACCATGATCGGCAGGTAGCTCATGAACTCGCCGGCAACACCCGGCCACAACAGCATGGGCAGGAATGCAACAAGCGTGGTCGCGGTCGAGGAGACGATCGGCCAGAACATCAGTTTGGCGGCGCGAATGTAAGCCTCGCGGTCCTCCATGCCCTCATGCACCTTGCGGTCGGCATATTCGACCATGACGATTGCGCCATCGACGAGCATACCGACGGTCAGCACGAGACCGAACATCACCATGATGTTCACCGTGTAGCCCATGCCTGAAAGGATCAGGAAGCCGACCATGAACGAGGTTGGAATGGCAAGACCGACCAGCAGGGCTGAGCGAAGCCCAAGTGCTGCCAGAACCAGGATCATCACCAGGAAGATTGCCGTCATGATCGAAGACTGAAGCGATCCCAGAACCTCGAAGATGTTGGACGACATGTCGATCATGTAATCGACCTGGATCGTCTCCGGCCAGTCCTTGGACGCCTCGTCAACAACCGCGCGAATGGCAAGGTTGTTCTCGATGATGTTGGTACCGATACGCTTGGTGACGTCCAGAGCGATGGCCGGTTTGCCGTTCACACGCGTGTAGCTGTCCGCATCCTTGAACGTGCGGCGGATTTCCGCGACGTCGCTAAGGGTGACAACCCCTTCGCCGGATTGCTTGATCGGCAGGGAGTAGACATCAAGCGCGTTCTCGACAAGGCCGGGAACCTTGACGTTGAACCGGCCCTGACCGCCGTCGATATAACCGGCCGGAACCAGCTGGTTGTTGTTGGCAAGCGACGTCAGCAATTCCTGCTGGGTGATGGCGTAGGACTCGAGCTTTTCGGAATCGATCAGGACTTCAAGCAGTTCCTCACGATGCCCTTTAAGGTCCGCGGAGCGAACGGTGTCGATGGCCTCGACCTGGTCCTTCAGACGCCGTGCATGCTGGTAGAGCGTGCGTTCGGGAACGTTTCCGGAAAGCGCAATCGTGATGGTCGGAACGAGTGCGAAGTTGGTTTCCGTGATCGTCGGTTCTTCTGCATCGGCAGGAAGTTCACCCTTGGCCGCATCCACCTTGTCGCGAACATCGGCAAGCGCCTCGTCCTTGTCGAACGAAATGTCGAATTCAAGGACGATGCCCGCGTGACCTTCCGAGGCAATCGCGGTGATTTCCTTCAACCCGTCGAGACCGCGCAACTCCGTTTCCATCGGTCGGATGAGCAGGCGCTCGGCGTCTTCAGGAGAAATGCCCTGTTGTGCAATGGAGACATAGAACACCGGAACGTCGATGTCCGGGCTGTCTTCCTTTGGAATGTTGATATAGCTGAAAACCCCGGCGACCAGCAGCGCCAGCATAAGCACGAATACCGTCTTGGGACGCCGCAGGACGCCTTCGAGCATGTTTATCATTGGCTGACCTCAGCGGTTTCAAGAACGGGTTCCACGGTTTCGCCGTCGCCGACATATTCCTGGCCCACAACAATGACGGAGACCTTTTCGGGAAGTCCGCCAACCCAGAGACCGTCGTTTTCTCCACCCAGAACCTTCACCGGGTAAAAGGCAGTCTTGTTGTTTTCCTTGACGGCACGGATTCCGACTTGACCGTCGTCATTCAAGGTCAGGACGGCAGGCGAAATCTTGTGTGCCTTTTCAACCGGCAACGGCAGGCGTGTGACCGCCGTGACGCCATCACGTGCGCGGCCATCCGGATTCGGCAGCTCCACCTCGACGCGGAAGGTCCGGGTATCGGGGTTTGCGGACGGAGAGACGTAGCGAACCTTGCCTTGCAGCGTTTCGCCCGTCACCAGCTGCACATCGGCCGGCATGTCGAGAGAAATCTGGCCGATATTGAGTTCCGAGACCTGGCCGATTGCGATCATCGGGTCCGAATTCACGACGGTTGCGCAAATGCTGCCATTGGAAAGCTGTGCGCCGACTTCCGCCATCGGGCTTTCGATAACACCGTCAATCGGCGATCGGATGATTGTCCGTTCCAGTTCGAGCTCAGCTTCTTCTACGCGGGCTTTTGCCGCGTCGAGCAAAGCCTGTGTGGCGGCCGCGCGTGTCTGGGCGGTGAAGCCCTTGGTCGCAAGCTGCGTTGCCGCAGTGTGATCGAGTTCCGCCTGGGCGAGTGCCGCCTTTGCTTCAAGGATACGGGCCTCACGGGTGCCGGCGTCCAGCTCACAAAGAATGTCGCCGGCAGAAACGCGGGCACCTTCGCGTACAGGGCGTCTGACGACATCGTCCGTCGTTTCGGACCGCACAGCCACCTTGGCTTCGGCTTCGGTCCGTCCACGAACCTCGAGAACGGCCTGCCGGTCTTGCGCCGTCAGTTCCAGAACCTTCACGCGGAAGATACTGTCTGTCCCTTCTGCAACTCGATCTGCCGGTGGCGGCGTAGCGTTTTCACCGTTGCCGACACCACCGACAACGACGGTCCCACTTGACATCCAGATGCCGATACCTGCGGCAAGGCCTGCCGCCAAAATATATGAAAACTTCACGTGCATTCTTTCGTTACTCCGAAACTCAGGCTTACTCGGCCGCCGTGGCAACGGGCTTGGCGGCGTCTTCAGCAATCTTGATCAAGGCCTCACCGTGCTCTTCCAGATAGGCGAGGGTAAAATTCATGCAGGCAATGCCGTAATTCTGCGTCCAGCTGGAACCCGGGTGACGGCACTCTTCCTTTTGCTGGCTGCATTCGGTCAAAAGCCGTAGTTCTTCCTGAAGCTGCGCCTTGCGCCGCTCCAGCGCGCGCCGGATGACGTCAGGCGGCAGCTGGGCTGCGTTCAGTGCGATCAGAAGAAAGGGGGATTTGAAGGTGTCCTTCGCCTGCGGTTCGCACAGCGAACTGATGAATTCGGACCGGCCCGCTTCGGTTATCGAATAGACCTTCCTTGCAGGCTTTCCGGCCTGTGGCTCTTCCCGGACAGTCACGAGACCTTCCGACTCCAGCCTGGCAAGCGCCGGATAGATGGAGCCGAAGCTCGCGTCTTCGAAATAGCTGAACCGACCGTCAGTGGACTCCTTCCGGATCTCATAACCGGTCGCATCCCCGAAGGACAGTATCGCAAGGCACAAGCTGCGTACGCTCATTTGCTTCTCCGTGCACGGGAGCGTCCTCCCGGCGTGGCGGGCTTCCTGCAGGTTGTGGTTCTGGTCAGAACACCAAAACAAATCGCGGGAAGCTGCATATGTTGGCTCGATATATCGGTCTAATATATATCATTTCGGAAGTAATCAAGGGTGCGCCGCACAAAAACTGGGAAGGGTAAATAGAGTGTAAGCCCTGTCAGTTGGCTCGTGACTGCTCTATTTTACCAATTGTCGGACCGACCTAGAAAAGCCTGGGCTTCCCAGGGAACGGGCATGTAACGGATCGCTCGTCGAGCTAATTGTCGAATGAAAAGAAGGAGCTCCTTTTGATGAAATTGCCAAAGGACCCTTTGTTCAGACTGTTGCTGATCAACGGAATCGCCGGGGTTGCGGTTGCCGTGCTCGTACTTGCCGGCATTTTCTGGGCCAACATAGGAAATCTGCGAACTCTCGTGGTGAACGCGGAAGATCCCGTGCTCCCGGTCCTGATGTTGGGATTCGGCCTGGTGATCACGCTTGGTTCCGTGGTTATCGGGTCTGCCATCATGTTGCTTGGCGACAGTGGCAGGGGAGGTGGAACGCCCGGAAAGCCGTCCCGTATCGAGTGGAAAAAAGGTCTTCAGGCTCTTCCGGTGACAGCGGTCAGTAAGAGGCGCTCCCCGCGCTGAACGGGCTTTGCCGGTAGTAAAGTGGAAATTTCAGCGCATTCGCTCATTCAACGAACCCGCGATAAATGGCATTCGAGCTGATACTGCTCGCGTGATGCGGACCAGTGTCTGCAAAGAGAAGCATCGTCGCTGCGAGAACGAGAAGCAAAAATCCCGTCGCTGATAGCTTCATGTCTCCGGTCTTGTCAGTCACGCCGTTCTCCAATCCAGATAGCTGATGAATACCGCAAGGGACGCTAAAGCCGGCGTAACCGGGCAGTTAAAATTTTAGCAATTCATGTGATGAGAACCCCAGATGGCGGTGAATGTCTTAAATGAAGAAGTCTTCATTCGAGGCCTGGGAGGAACGTGTGATCGTTAACCATACTAGATAAAATACAACTTAAAACTGAAGAGTGGCGCTTGCATGCCCGCAGTGTATCGAATACCACCGTAAATGGATTAACGAATTGTTAACCTGTACTCGGGGTTGTGATGCGCTTTCTTGTCAGAAACTTGCACGTCATTGTATTTGCGCTCTTTTCCGTTCTCGCCGCGGTGTTGGTGTCCCATAACCCGCAGCAAACGGTAAAGATTGTGCGCCCTGTGGTTGAGGATGCCGTTGAGTTGCAAAAACTGGCGCAAGGGGCCTATCGAGAAATCAAGCAGGTCAGTTGGCGAGAAGTCTCGGACGAGGCGGTTTCGCTTTATGTCGCGACTTTGCGAATGCCGACGATGCTGTTCGAACGGCTTGCCGAACGATTGCAGGAAGTTGAGCGAAAAATGTCTCAACAGGCAAAAGACGACACTCTTGCGTCTTCTGACGAAAGTTTGCCTCTGCGCAGGGCCAGTTTCGACCCTGTCAGCTTCCCGGACACGAAGGACCGGTTCCAGGGTCTTACATCACCTTCCGCCGGTCCCCACCTATAGATCTTAAACCGAGGCCAGAGCCACAGAGATGCCCTGGCCGACGCCGATGCACATGGTTGCAAGGGCAAGTTTTCCGCCACGTTTTTTCAGCTCGAGTGCCGCAGAACCGGTAATCCGGGCTCCCGACATTCCCAGCGGATGACCAAGAGCGATTGCGCCGCCATTGGGGTTGATGTTTTCGCTGTCTTCAGCAAGGCCAAGGTCGCGCATCACCGCAACCGCCTGAGCCGCGAACGCTTCGTTCAATTCAATGACGTCGAACTCCGAAACGGCGACCCCAAGGCGGGCACAGAGTTTGCGCGTGGCTGGAGCAGGGCCAATACCCATAATCCTGGGAGGGACCCCGGCAGTCGCACCTCCCACAATTCGGGCAATCGGCTTCAGATTGTGCTTTTCGACCGCCGCCTCTGACGCAATCAGCAGAGCGGCAGCGCCGTCATTGACACCGGATGCATTGCCTGCGGTTACCGAGCCGCTTTCCCGGAAGGGCGTCTTGAGGCCGGCGAGAGATTCCAGCGTTGTTCCGGCACGTGGATGTTCATCCTTGTCGACCAGCATCGGGTCCCCTTTTCGCTTGGGGATCATGACGGGCACGATTTCTTCTGCCAGACGCCCGGAATCTTGCGCAACGGCTGCCCGTTGTTGGCTTCTGAGCGCAAACGCGTCCTGGTCCTCACGCGAAATGGAGAAATCTTCAGCAACATTTTCCGCCGTTTCCGGCATGGAATCTATGCCGTACTGGCTCTTCATCAGCGGGTTTACAAAGCGCCATCCGATTGTCGTGTCGAAAATCTCAGCGCTCCGGGAATAGGCAGCTTCAGCCTTGGGCATGACGAAGGGCGCACGTGACATGCTTTCAACGCCTCCCGCGATCGCCAGATCCATCTCACCGCTCTTGATCGCTCTTGCGGCAGTAATCACAGCGTCCATGCCAGATCCGCAAAGGCGGTTGAGTGTCAGTCCCGGAACGGTATCGGGCAAACCGGCGAGCAAGGAAGACATTCGCGCGACATTCCGATTGTCTTCACCTGCCTGATTGGCGCATCCGAAAAAGACATCATCTACCTCTGTCCAGTCGGTGTCGGGATTGCGTTCCATCAGAGCCTCGATCGGAATCGCACCCAAATCGTCTGCGCGCACGGAAGAAAGCATGCCGCCGAACCGGCCAATGGGAGTCCGGACGTAGTCGCAGATAAAGACGTGGTGCATAAACTTGTTCCTGATCGTTGCGCGCATCGCGGTAATTCAATGGACCAAAGGCTGTGATGTGCGCCAAGTCTTGCCGGAATTCCTGATGGAAGGCAAGGATGTGTCACATCTTTGGGGTGTCCGTTTGTCTTATTGTGATGTGTCCGCGTGGCGAAGAATGTCGTCTTCGTCGAGATAGGTTCCGGACTGCACTTCAATCATCCGAACCGGAATTTTTCCTGGATTGTGCAACGTGTGCTGCGCTCCAAGCGGGACGTAGGCTGACTGATTTTCGGTCAGCAGACTTTTCTCGCCGTTGATGGTGATTTCCACCGTTCCGGATACGACCACCCAATGCTCCGCCCTATGTAAATGGCTTTGCAGGCTGAGGCGTTTGCCGGGTTTGATCATCATGGACTGGACCGCAAAACGATCACCAGCGTTGATACGTTCGGTATATCCCCAGGGTTTGTAGGCACGTGGATGCCGGTCGACTTCGTCGCGGCCTTCCGACTTCAGCTGCTCGACAATCGTCTTGACGTCCTGGGTCCTGTCCTTGTGTGCAACCAGAACGCTGTCGCCTGTCGCAATGACCATGACATCCTGGAGGCCGATGACGGAAACCAGTCCCTGTTCCGCGTAGGCAAGGCAATCCTTGCTGCCCAGGAAACGCGCGTCGCCCAGACCGGAGTTGCCATTTTCATCCTTGTCCAGAACCGTCCAGATGGCCGACCAGGAGCCCAGGTCGTCCCAGTCCGGGGCCATCGGAGCACAAACCACATTCTGCGCCTTTTCCATGATGGCATAGTCGATGGAAATATTCTCCAAACGCTCAAATCCTGCCGTGTCGAGCCTTGTAAAGTCCAGGTCGCTGTGACGGGACTCCATGACAGCAACGATGTCCTGATAGAGTTTGGGCTGATGTTTCTTGAAAGCGTCGATCATGGCTTTCGCGCTATAGAGAAAAATGCCCGCATTCCACACATAGCCGCCGTCGCCGACAAAGGCTTGTGCCCTTGCGAGGTCAGGCTTTTCGACAAATGCGTCTACCTTTCGGACGGGCGCTTCACCGGCAGCGACCTTGATGTATCCATAGCCGGTATTCGGTTCGGTCGGGGTGATGCCGAAGGTCACGATGTCTCCGCCGCGCGCCGCGGCTTCTGCGGACCGGACGACATCCAGAAAAACGTCTTCCTTGCCGATGAGATGATCCGAAGGCAGCAGGAGGATCAGGGCGTCAGAGTCCGCTTCCGCAGCGATCAGGGCGGCCATGAGAGCCGGCGCAGCCGTGTTCCTGCCGACAGGTTCCAGCACAATGGAGTTGGCTTCGATGCCGAGCTCGGAGAGCTGTTCCCCGATGAGGAACCTGTGATTGTTGCCGCCGATCACGATCGGTGCACGGAAGCCCGATTGCTCGACCCTTTTGCAGGTTTTCTGAAAAAGGCTCATACCGTCAAACAGCGGCAGGAACTGTTTTGGCCTGTCGGTCCGGGAAAGTGGCCACAGTCTGGAACCTACACCACCAGATAGAATGCACGGAAAAATCATCGGACCGATCCTGAGTTCAGAGGTGAGATTGAAAGATTACTGCAACCACTAATGCTTTGGGACTGTTAAACATCGCTGAATCATGTTGCAAGCAGTAGGCTTGACGGCCACTTGTGTAATAATGTAACGCCAGAAATTGGCGCCACGGCACAGCAGGACAGGTTACTTCAATAATGACAGCTTCGAAAAACCAGCTGGTTCGATTGGACCGGGCAGGGGTCCGCAAAGGGGGCGACTGGCTTGTGCGGGGTGTCGACCTGTCTGTTTCCGAACGTGAGATCGTTACGCTCATCGGGCCGAATGGATCGGGTAAGTCGACAACCGCGAAGATGGCGCTTGGAATATTGAAGCCATCTGAAGGCAGCGCGTTTCGCCGCAGGGGATTGAAGGTCGGATATGTCCCTCAAAAACTCACGATTGACTGGACCTTGCCACTCAGCGTTGGCAGGTTTTTGAGGCTGACAAACCCGTTGTCGGATGCTGAATGCCGTCAGGCTTTGGCGCAAACAGGTGCCGAGCGGTTGCTCAATTCAGAAATGCGAACCTTGTCCGGTGGTGAAATGCAGCGCGTGATGCTCGCACGCGCGATTGCCAGGTCCCCAGACCTTTTGGTGTTGGATGAGCCTGTGCAGGGCGTGGATTATGCGGGTGAGATCGCGATCTACGACCTGATTTCCGAAATCCGTAATTCCCTGGGCTGCGGCATATTGATGATCTCGCACGATCTGCACGTTGTGATGGCTGCCGCCGACCAGGTGATCTGTCTGAACGGGCATGTGTGTTGCCGCGGAACACCCTCGGATGTGAGCAAGAGCGATCAATATCATGCGCTGTTTGGCGCACGCGCAGGAGCCGGGCTCGCGGTCTACGAACACCATCACGACCATGTTCATCTGCCTGATGGTCAGGTTCGTCATGCCGACGGAACGATTTGCTCAGAGTGTCCGGGAGAACACCATCATCACGCCCATGAAGATGAACCGGCAAGTACTGGCCGGAAAATACTGGAATAACCGATGCTCGATGATTTCTTTACCCGTGCGCTGGTCGCAGGTGTTGGCGTCGCGGTTGTGGCAGGTCCCCTGGGATGCTTCATTATCTGGCGGCGAATGGCCTATTTCGGCGACACGCTTTCCCATGCCGCACTGCTTGGTGTCGCGCTGTCGTTGCTGCTCGAAGTCAACACCACGCTGGCCGTCGGTGCGGTTTCCGTCGTGATTGCCGTGATGCTGTTGTCCTTGCGCCGCAGCGATACGTTGTCGTCCGATGCAATTCTGGGTCTGCTTTCCCACTCGGCCCTTGCGCTTGGTCTGGTCAGCCTTGCGTTCATGACCTGGGTACGTGTGGATCTTCTCGGATTGCTGTTCGGTGACATTCTGGCAGTCACCAAACTGGATATCGCGATGATCTATGTTGGAGGCGGACTTGTTCTGGCCGTGCTGGTGCTGGTCTGGCGCCGACTGTTCGCCGCGACCGTCAGCCCGGACCTGGCAGCAGGAGAGGGACTGAAACCGGAGCGGGCAGAACTGATCTTCATGCTTCTGACGGCTGTGGTCATTGCCATTTCCCTGAAGATCATCGGCGCCCTGCTTATCACTGCCTTGCTGATCATTCCTGCGGCGGCAGCGCGAAGGCTGTCGGCGACACCCGAGCAGATGGCCGTTTTAGCGGCAGTTGCCGGAGCAGCGTCCGTGGTTGCAGGTCTCTATTCGTCATTGAACTACGACACGCCTTCGGGCCCTTCCATCGTGGTTGCCGCGATGGTGCTTTTTATTGTCAGTCTTGTCCCCGGGGGGATTCTTGTGAGAAGGAATAGAGCAAAGATACGAGGAGACCGTTCGTGACAGCCCATGCACCGCATCCTGAATTGACGAAAAACCAGGCTCTGGTGTTTGGTTCCCTGTCGAATGCAGGAGGGCCGCTGACGGCCTATGCGATTCTCGACTTGTTGCGGGAAAACGGCTTTCGGGCACCATTGCAGGTGTATCGGGCGCTCGACAAACTGGTCGAATATGGAATGGTGCACCGCCTCGAAAGTCTGAACGCTTTTGTCGCATGCAGTCACAAGGGGTGCTCGGGGCATGGCACCGCAGCTTTCGCGATTTGCGAGAAATGCGGCGACGTCAACGAGTTCACCCCGGATGAAGCGATCGGCCTGCTGAAAAGTTGGACCGAGTCGCGCGGATTTCAGTTGTCCAGAACGACAATAGAGTTGCGTGGGACCTGCAAGAACTGCGCAACGACGAATTGACCGAGATCTTTCACGGTTAAGAAATCATCATATTTTCCAGCGTTCTACGTGTCGGTGGTTCACTGAAAGCCGAAGTGTGATGTCTTCAGGGCACGCGCTTTTGATGGCGTTGAATACAGCTGTTGCAGGTGACTTGAACGCCTCCTATGTTCCCGAAGCGGTTGAGATGAGAGGGCCGCAACGTCTGCAAGCCGCCTGTTCGGTTTGTGGGCGGGGAGAGGGAGAGCATGCATGGCTTTGTTGATTGCCGGACTGATTTTGTTTTTGGGTATCCACACTCTGCCGATGTTTTCGGCCGTACGCGGATCACTGGCTGAAAAACTCGGTGAAAACGGTTACAAGGGCTTCTTTACACTGGTGTCAGTGGTCGGCCTCGTTCTGATAATCTACGGGTATGGTGCTGCCCGCGCCGAAGGCCCTCCGCTCGTTTACGATCCTCCTTTCTGGTTGCGCCATGTCACCATGCTGTTGATGGTGCCGGTGTTCATCTTTCTTGTCGCCGCCTATGTGCCTTGCAAGATCCGGCGCGCGCTGAAACATCCGATGCTGGTTGCAATCAAGCTCTGGGCCTTTTCGCATTTGCTCGTAAATGGTGATCTGGCATCGGTGTTGTTGTTTGGCGGCTTTTTTGTATGGGCAATCGCAGATCGTATTTCGGTAAAGCGACGAGGGCCGGAAATGTCGCAGACGGCAAGTGCCGCGGCGGTGCCGGGAAAGTACTCGGATATCGGGGTGATTCTGGCCGGACTGGTCCTTTACGGTTTGTTCGTCTGGAAGCTGCACGTGCTTTTGATCGGTGTGCCGGTAGGGTAAACGACGATATGGGGCAAAAATCCCCCGGTTTTGTGTCTTTTCGTGTGTGTTTGCCCCACTTGCGCCACGAAGGGTGGCTTTAAGCCCGATCAGGGAATTGCCCGATACGTATCAAATGGATAATGTGCGCCACTCAAACAGGGGTGACGATCCGGCCCCGGTGCCGGAACGATAGAGTGAATGCAGGAACAAGACACGCATGTCTGACATTTTTCGTGAAGTCGATGAAGACATCCGCCAGGAGAAATACCGTCGGCTTTGGGATCGTTTCGGTCCATGGGTAATCGGCGTTGCGGTTTTGATCGTGATTGGCACGGGTGGTTATCGCGGTTGGCTCTATTGGCAGGAACAGCAGTCTCAAAGCGCCGGTGACAGGTTCTTTGAAGCGGTTCGCCTGTCCGAAGACCAGAACTACCAGGAAGCGGCAGCCATATATGGTGAGCTTGAAGGTTCTATCGGTGGCTATCCGGCTCTGGCAAAGTTGCGCCAGGCAACGGACCTGGCAAATGCCGGCAAAGGTGCTGAGGCGCTTGCAGAATTTGACGCCCTTTCCAATGACAGCAGCCAGATGGACGCATTGCGCGATGTCGCGGCGTTGCGCGCGGGCTATCTCGCTGTGGACCTTGAAGACTACACCGCAGTGGCAGACCGGGTTGAAAGGCTGACCGGGGACACAGGTCCGTTTCGGGCGGCCGCGCGTGAACTTCTTGCACTGAGCGCGTGGAAAAACGGTGACACCGCGACCGCCCAAAAGTGGATTACCGCGCTGGAAGAAGACCAGCAGACACCGGTAGACGTTAGCCGCAGAGTGACGCTGCTGGCTGATGTAATTCGCGCCGGCGAAGGCGGAGCGGCGACAGATGGCGAAGGAAGCAATCAGTGATTTTTGCGACAGTTTCTCCCGGCGCGCGAGGCATGTTTGGGGTCCTCGCGTTGTCTTTGGTCTTGACCGGGTGCGGATCGGTAAGTGAGTTCGCCAGCAACGTGAACCCTTTTGGCAACGAAAAGACGTTGCCGGGTGAGCGTCAGCCGGTGTTTGATGGAGCTGATCCTGCAACGGAAGCGCTTGGTTATACGGCCAAGGTTGGACCGGCAACCGGCGGGCAAACCTGGCCGACAGCTGGCGGCGGGTTGACGAACGACCCTGGAAATGTCGCGGTTTCGGTTTCCGGCAACAGGGCCTGGCGGTCTCAGGTAGGTTCTACCGGGCGGGGTCTCACATCAGCTGCGCTGCGTGTTTCAGCGCGGCCTGTGAGCGATGGCAGCCGGATTTATGTATATAAGCCCAATGGTGAAGTCGTCGCGCTGTCGACCGGAGGCGCCCGCCAGTGGACCCAGAACCTGCGCCCTGAAGGTGAGCGTGACATTGGCCCGGGAGGCGGTGTGACCGTCTCCGATGGAGTGGTCTACGCAGCGACCAGCTACCGCGAAGTTGCAGCCCTTGAGGCAGGATCCGGCCGCGTTATCTGGAAAGCGGATATCGACACACCGGCACGCGGAGCTCCCGTGGCTGGTTCGGGACATGTTTTTGTCGTGTCTCAGTCGAACGAAGTCTACGCCCTGTCTCAGTCCGACGGTTCGATTGCCTGGACCTATGCAGGCATTGAGGAAACGGCAGGGCTGTTGTCTGCCGCCAATCCGGCTATTTCCGGAAATCGTGTGATTGTCCCGTTCTCCTCCGGTGAAATCATGGCCATCAATATCAAGACCGGCGAGCCGGAATGGATTGATGGAGTATCGCGAGGTTTCAGAACACTTGCACTATCCGGCCTTGCTGATGTATCAGCCAGCCCTGTTGTCGCGGGCAACACGGTTTATGCCACTGGCGTGGCAGGACGCACCGTGGCCGTAGACACGCGTACAGGTCAGCGCCGCTGGGAGCAGGATCTGGGCAGTGTTCACACGCCTGTTGTTTCGGGCAGCGCAGTCTTCATGGTAGATCTGGATGACCGCATGGTCGCGCTGGATCAGAAGAACGGCGAAACGCTTTGGGCAACTTCGCTGCCGCGTCCGGAGAAAAAGAAGCGCCGCCGCAATTGGGCCGGACCGATTTTGGCCAATGGTACGCTTGTCGCTTTTTCCAGCGATGGCCAGATCGCAATGGTCGATGCCGCTTCCGGCAAGATCATGATGACGGAGCGGACCAACACGGATGTCTTCGTGACACCAATTGTTGCTGGCGGGCGCGTTGTTGTCCTTGCCGGTAACGACGGTGTTGCAGCGTTCAACTAGGTCGGGGACCTGGAGCAGCATCCATCGGATTGAGACGCAGGTGCGCTCAATCCGGTTGGATAATGTTGCTCAATCACATTATTAATGCGGACAAATCCGTCTCGTCAGGCAGGTGCTTCTGGCTCTGCCTGACGAGACTTTGTCATAGCTATCAAGGACAGGCCGCAGGCTGGCCTGCCTGTCAGGAGTAACTGCCGTGGGCGCAACTGTCGCCATTATCGGACGGCCGAATGTCGGCAAGTCCACCTTGTTCAATCGCCTGGTCGGAAAGCGGCTGGCGCTGGTTGACGATACTCCCGGTGTAACGCGCGACAGACGCCCCGGTGAGGCACGTCTTGGCGATCTGCGCTTTACGATCGTCGACACTGCAGGACTGGAGGAAGCGGACAAGAGCACTCTGGAAGGCCGCATGCGCCGACAGACAGAGGAAGCCATTGAAACCGCCGATGCCGTGTTGTTCATCATCGACGCTCGCGCCGGCGTAACTCCGCTCGACGCTCATTTTGCCGAAGTGGCGCGCAAGACCACTCGTCCGGTCATCCTTCTTGCCAACAAGGCAGAGGGGCGGGCGGGAGAAAGCGGACTTTACGAATCCTATTCACTCGGGCTTGGCGATCCGATTGCGATTTCCGCTGAGCATGGCGAAGGCCTTGCAGACCTTTACGACGCCCTGAAGCCTCACGTTGACCGTGTTGACGAAGAGGAAGAGGCCAGGCGTGAAGAAGCCATCACCAATGTCGATGTCGACGAGGATGGTGAAATCGTTGACGAGGAAGACCCGGCGGGTACGAAAGAACGTCCGCTGCGGGTTGCCATCGTCGGTCGACCCAATGCCGGAAAGTCGACTCTCATCAACAAGATGCTGGGTGAGGACCGGATGCTGACCGGCCCCGAGGCCGGGATCACACGCGATTCCATTTCAGTCGACTGGGAGTGGCGTGACCGCCATATCAAGCTTTTTGACACGGCCGGTATCCGCAAGAAGGCTCGCGTTCAGGAGAAACTGGAAAAGCTTTCCGTCGCCGATGCCTTGCGCGCCATCAAGTTTGCCGAAGTTGTCGTGGTGACGCTGGATGCCACTATGTCCTTCGAGAAGCAGGACCTGCAGATCATCGACCTGGTTGCACGCGAGGGCCGGGCACTTGTCATCGCGATCAACAAGTGGGACCTGATTGAGGACAGGGAAGCGGCGTGGAAGAAAATCCGCGACGCCAACGAGCGCTATTTCAATCAGATCCGTGGGGTACAGATTGCGACTCTGTCCGGCATTCAGGGGCAGGGAATCGACCGTCTGGTCGGGAGCATCTTCACGGCGTATGAGGCCTGGAATTCGCGTGTGTCCACTTCGAAACTGAACCGCTGGCTTGATCGGGTGACGGTGAACCATCCGCCACCGGCCGTTGCCGGTCGCAGGGTTCGCTTGCGGTACATGACACAGCCCAAGACCAGGCCACCGCATTTTGTGGCTTTTTGCTCCCGTCCGGAGCAGTTGCCTGAAAGCTATACGCGCTATCTCGTCAACTCGTTGCGCGAGACCTTCAATATTCAGGGTACGCCAATTCGCTTGACCTACCGAAAGGGTGAAAACCCCTATGCGGTAAAGAAAAAACGCAAGATTCAATAACCGATTTCCGGTCGATAGAGGGCTGCGACTGGAAGTATGCCTGCTCCCAGCCCATATCGACTGCGCTGTTTCTGTCCCTAGAGGAGATGATTTATGGTTTCCGAACGGCTCGCTTTCGCGGAAGAACTGGCTCAAAAGGCCGGTGAACTCGGTCTGGAGTATTTTCAAAAACTGGACACTCTGACAATCACGCAGAAGGGCCACCAGGACCTTGTCTCCGAAGCCGATCAGAACGTGGAAACGCTCATTCGCAAGGAACTCGCCGAGCAATATCCGGAAGACGGTATTCTTGGCGAAGAACATGGCATGGAGGAAGGGTCCTCGGGCTATACCTGGGTGACTGACCCGATCGACGGCACGGCCAATTTTGTTGCGGGCATTCCGCAATGGTGCGTGATCATCGCGTGCGTTCACCAGGGACAGGTTATCGTCGGTGTTATCCACGACCCGGTTTCCAGGGAAACGTTTACCGCAGCTGCCGGGCACGGTGCATTCTTGAATGGCAAGCCGATCAAGGCCTCCGACAGCCAGAGCCTGAAAAACGGTTCAGTCGGCGTTGGTTTCAACGGACGCACCGCTGTGACCGATGCGGTCAATGCCGTCGGTGCGCTGGTTTCCAAGGGTGGGGTATTCTTCCGCAATGCTTCCGGCGGGCTGATGTTGGCCTATGCCGCAGCAGGCCGGTTGATCGGATATGTGGAGTCCCACATGAATGCCTGGGATTGCCTGGCAGGCATGTTGATCACCAAAGAAGCCGGCGGCGAGATCCTGGAGCAGGACATCAATCACGCGCTTTACCATGGCGCGCGCGTCGTCGTTGGCGCTCCTGGCGTCTTCGACGATATCAAGGACATTGCCGAAAGCTCATTCGCACCATTTGAAACGGCCTGACTGTGAACGCCGCCGGACAGGACACGGACGCGTCCTGTCCGGTTGAGCATTATTGGGTCAGCTGACTGACGATATCAGGTGCCGTAATCTTGTCATCGGCTGCAAGCATGATCGCCTTCGACAGGATCACAGACAGTCTCGTATCCCCCTCGAATGGCAGCGGTACTTTGCTCCCTTTGGTCTCTGGCGCCTTTATGATGCAGAGGAAGCGGTTGCCGGGGTCCATCTGGATATTCGAAGACTTCAGGTGGATCCTGTAGGTGTTGAGTTTGCCCTGAACGTGCAGGAAATTGCCCTCGACCCTGGCTACTTTGCCAATTTTCAAGCGGGGCAGTAGGCTTTCGAGAGTGCGCTTCCGGGTCTCCGCGAACGAGTCCAGATCCCCAAAGGCAAATGAATCCCAGTATTCGCGTGCCTCCGGCGTTGGGCCCTGATCGTACCACGCAGGATCGTTGCCAACGCTTGCAACGCCGACAAACAAATCCGCATCGCGCATGGTTTCGGAAAACAGCCTGGCGGGTACGCCTTCCAGCGGAACCGGTTCGCCTTCCGTGCCGAAAAAGCGCAGCTGATCTGTCGCCACATAAGTGAACATGCCGGCATCGTTCAAAAAATCTTCCGTGGACTCGTCGGCGTGCATCAGGAACTCCGCTTTCAATGGCGAAGTGGAAAAGTCCCGTGTGGTGAACTGGGAGCGGTCGGAATAGGTGAAACTGCCCAGAAGCTTGTAGGCCCAGTTGCGCTTCGCCATCAGGCTGGACAGCTGATGCTGTTTGACAATGTGGGCTGCCATGCGGTTCGAATAGACGCTGGTTTCGCGTTCTGCATCCGTAAGGGTATAGACTTCCCGGTGGGCCTGTTTGAACGGCTGGGCGATGCCAAGGACCTCAAGGCGCTTCTGCCAGGCTTCCCTGTCCGTGATATCGTAGTCGACAGGATGCCATAGCCGTACCGTCGTTCCAGATTCTGTCGAAACCTCGCGGCCGGTCACGTCCTGCCACGTACCTTCGTGATATATTGCAGAGGTCGTCGTCGAGCCGGTCTTCAAGTCCCAGATGAGTTTGCGCGTCAGCACGCAGACAAGGCCGTGGTGAATATAAAACTGCTCAATGTCGGCGAGTGGCCAGCTGAGTTCCTCCGCAAAGAGCCGATCCATCAGGTCTCTCTGGGCAGAAAGCGACTTCTTCATCGCATCCAGATCGCCCTTTACCATCTTGTAGTGCGTCTTCAAATCGGCATCGCTGGTAACGGCGCTTGGCTTGGATTTCTGTGGTGTACCGTCCGGCTTCAGCCAGGTTTGCGTCACCTCACCAGGACCGGGCACTGATATGCGCAGGCTGTAATCCGCGAACGGAACAGTCTTGCTGCCTTCAACCAGCCCGAAATCGGCAAGGGAGCGTTCTCGCAATTGCAGAGGTGTGAGGCCGGCTTCGACTGCCTTGGCGGCGACGATATCCTCGATCTTCTTGCGCATGCTTTTTTGCTTGATGGCCGTGGTGAGCTGGGCCAGTCGTGTCGTCGCGACAGCCCCTTTCGCCTCGGCCAGATAGGAAAGGCAGGCATTTGCAATTGCCTGCGAGGCCGCGCCCGCGCCGGGTTGGGTCTTCATGGCCCTGACCGAAAGATCTGCAATCAGGTTCACCGTGGCCGGGTCTTGCAGATCCGAGCACATCCACACCAGCCCCTTGATAAGGTTGCTATTGTCTTCAGTGAAGACCGGCTCGTCAGCATCCTTTGCCTTGGCCTTCAATGCCAGATGCAGCCAGCGGCACAGCAGTTCAGCAAATTGGTCGGCACCTGTCGCTTCGAGCAGCTTTCCGGTCGCAGCGGTGAATTTTTTGGTTGGTTTGCTTCCTTTCGCGCTCGCGGCATGCCGGATGAGCCGATTGCAGGTCGGGGCCGTGCTGCGGTCTGCACTGCGCAGGTCGTTGAGCAGGTGAGGACCGAAATCGTCTATCCGGTTCAAGTACCAGTCACCGAGAAGGTTTCCGCGGAAAGGCAGCTCTTCTTCTCTGAGACCCGTGCTGGCGACAAGCAGCGTGGTTATGCGTTCTGCCACGGGATCAAATTCCGGCCCGCAATCGAGCTGGTGTCGCTTGAAATAGTCTTCATCGCTGTCTTGAGCGAAATAGAGAATGTCCAGGAGCCATGACAGGGATTGTTCGGATGGAGTATGGCTCTTTGATTGCCTGTTGACGATTCTGAAAATACGCACGAAGGGCACATCGCAGAGCACGAAATTGTCGTCGGTTTCTGCCGCTTCATTGTCTCTGTGCAGTTTGAAGATGTGGTAGGCCCAACCGATCAGTTCATCGATGGGGATGGGTTCATTCCACTTCAGCACTTCGGAAAAGAACAGTTCCTCGCGGAAATCATAATCCTCTGGTAGCTGCGCGAGTTTTTCTGCCGGATAGATGTCGCTTATCAGCCGCTCATACAGGAACCTGGCAAAGGCGATGCGCGTATCGGACGATGCTTTGGTGAAGTTCTCCCATGTCGCGCTATGCTGAGGCGAGAAGTCCTGGTTTTGGCTTTTGCGCGCCGCCTCCATTTCGGACACGACCGTTTGCATGAGCGCATCGTAGTCGACATCATTGAATTGGTTGTCGAATTCAGCATGAGGCATATTTGTACTCTTGATTATAGCTATCTCGGAGTGCCCGATTGTCGATGGTCAGGCACGGAAAAAACGGCTCGGTTGAGCGATGGGAGGGCTGCATTCAGCCGCCAACCAACGGAGTGAGTTGAACGAAGGTCACCACGCTACCGGAAGTCAGATGCACTTCTTCCTCCAGGTCCTCGACCTGGGTTTCATCAACAAGCAAAAGGAAGCCGTTGGTCTCAAAAGACTCAAGCGCGCGCTGGATTTGAGGGGCCACGGATTCGGCAGCGGTGTCCAGAAGTGCCCGGAATCTCGCTTGCTCAGCCTCGCTCAAAGCGTCGAGCCCGAGCAGGCGAGACGCCATCCTGACTGGCAAACGATTGTCGCATTCGGCGCGCACGCGTTCTGCAATCAGCTCTCTCGCCGTAACAACGGACGAAGAGAAGGGCAGGACAGCGTCAACCACGACCGTCTGGGGCAGGTCTGCGTCCCTGAAGACAATTTTCAAATCTTTATCGGTCGTGCCGACCATGGGCGTTATGCCTTTGAGTTTTCTGGCGCCACCCTGCACCTGAAACCCCCGACCGGCTAAGCATAAAAACCCTGGTCGAAATTCGCAATGGTATCCGAGACAAGGTGCTTGTTTTCAGCAGAAATTTTTCGAACGATCATACATGCTGATCGACCAAAATCGGGTTACCGTCCGGATCCGTCAGCATGAAACTTGCCGGACCGGTGGTACTCTCGTCTGCTTCTGAAACGAAGGTGTAGCCCTTCGCTTTCAGTTTTTTCTGCAGCTCCCGGATATCTTCAAAATCGTCAAGCTTCTGGGCACCTTGATCCCAACCGGGATTGAAAGTCAGCATGTTCTTGTCGAACATGCCTTCAAAGAGGCCGATGACGGTCTCTCCGTTTTTCAGGATCGCCCACTTGTCGGACCCGGAGCCTCCCAGATCGGAAAAGCCGAGACCTTTGTAGAATTCTATCGATTTTTCAATGTCCTTGACCGTCAGGCTGACGGAAAATGCGCCGAGCTTCATGAAATGTCCTCCCTGGCCGTTGAAAAGAGCCCGTGCGAGGGTGTCAAAGACCGAGGTAAGGTGCAAGGTGCTCACGGCTTTCATCGGTGAAGTGAAACGTGTCCCATCCCAGAGCGGCCGCAGCTCTCGTGTTTGCTTCACTGTCATCGATCAGGAGGATGTTCTGCGGAGGCAGGCGCAACGAGTCGCTCACATGAGCGAAGAACTCCGGGGCCGGTTTTACCAGTCCCATTCTTCCCGCCGCAAAGACCTCGCTTACTCTGTCACTGTACCCGGCATCTCGTTCGATATAGGTGGCGCGGCGGTGTTCGTTATTGGTTGCGATAACCTGGACAATGCCGAGACGGTTCAACCTGTCCATGATGCCGCCCGTGAGCGGGTCTGACAGGTCGTCCTTAACGAACCAGTAGTCCAGAACAGCCCCGGCATCGATGCTGCTGTGGTTCAGATCCAGCCATGACTGGACATGCTCCAGAAGATCGCGTTTTCCGGCAATCACGTCGATGAAACGGCTGTCGAACACGCCATCCTGAAAGGCTTGGGCGGGAATGCCGAGATCTTCCTCGATCGTATCTGACCAGACAAAACGGCCATCAACGACGTTTCGATTGAGCACCCCGTCAAAGTCCCAGGCGATTGCCTTGATATTGCTGCGCATCGATTTCGCCTTGTTCCGTGTTTGCGTGCCCGCAATCCGGAGGTGACGATCCGAAGTGATGCGGGCCCCTAGTAGGTCATCCACTCCCGGCTGCAGCGGTCGTAGAGCTTGCCGGTTTCCAGAACGTCCGGTTTGGTCAGCTCAACGAGATCAGCTGCAATTGTCTCGGGCGACGGGAGATTTTCAGCTACCTCTCCAGGCATCGCCTTTGCCCGCAATCCTGTGCGAGTCGGGCCGGGATCGGCAAGGTTGATCTTCATCGAGGTCTGAAGGCTTTCTTGCGCCCACGTTCTTGCCATGGCTTCGACAGCTGCCTTGCTGACCGATTGGAGACCCCAGAAGGCCGTGCAGGTTTGCGCCTGAACGGAAGTCAGGAAGAGCGCTCGTCCGGCATCGGATTGGCGCAACAGGGGATCCAGCGACCGGATCAGGCGCCAGTTTGCCGTCACGTTGACAGCCATGACCTTCTCGAAATCCTTTGGGCTGATATGCCCGAGGGGCGACAGCACGCCCAGCATACCGGCGTTGCCGACCAGTATGTCGAGTTTCTTCCAGCGTTCGAATATGGCTGCACCCAATCTGTCCAACGCGTCGAAGTCAGTCAGGTCGAGCGGCACAAGCGTGGTCTGGCCGCCAGCTGCGGTGACCTCGTCATCCAGTTCTTCCAGGCCGCCGACAGTGCGGGCGAGGGCGATGACATGTGCACCGCGCTTACCGAGCTGTTTTGCGATCTGGTAGCCAATACCACGGGAGGCGCCGGTCACAAGGGCGACCCGGCCTTCAAAATCTTTTTGCATCTTGGGTCTCTGAGAGCGCTTTAGCCAACCTCCACCAGACGCGGTGCGCTGACGAAATCCTGATCTTCAGACAGGTCCGTCAGTGGCGTCGGATAGTCGCCGGTAAATCCATGATCGGTAAATTGCGGGTTTTCGTTGTCGCGGCCCTCATATCCCATGGACTTGTACATGCCGTCCACGGACAGAAACGCCAGACTGTCGGCCCCGATGTAGGAGCGCATTTCCTCCAGGCTGTATTTCGCTGCAAGGAGTTTCTCGCGCACCGGCGTGTCGATGCCGTAGTAGTCGGAATACTTGATTGGCGGGCTCGCCAGGCGGAAGTGCACTTCCTTGGCACCGGCTTCGCGGATCATCTGGACGATCTTTACGGAAGTGGTGCCGCGCACAAGGCTGTCGTCGACAAGGACGACGCGCTTTCCTTCGATCTGCGACCGGTTGGCCGAGTGTTTCATTTTGACGCCGAGCGCGCGGATCTGCTGCGTCGGCTCGATGAAGGTTCGCCCGACATAGTGATTCCTGATGATTCCCAGTTCGAACGGAATGTTGCATTCCTGGCTGTAGCCGATGGCCGCAGGTACGCCGCTGTCGGGAACCGGAACGATCACATCTGCATCGACATGGGTCTCACGGGCGAGTTGCTTGCCCATCTCGCGGCGTACGTCATAGACGCTGCGGCCACCCACGATGGAGTCAGGACGGGAGAAATAGATGTATTCGAAGATACAGGGGCGAGCCGGCTGCTTGCCGAACGGGAAGTAGGACTGGATGCCGGTCGAGGTGCAGACGATGACTTCGCCGTTCTCTACTTCACGGATGAATTTCGCACCAATGATGTCGAGTGCACAAGTTTCAGAGGCGAGGATCGGGGCACCGTTCAGATCACCGAGAACCAGCGGACGAATACCGCGCGGATCGCGGGCACCGATCAGCTTCTTCGAAGTCAGCGCAACCAGCGAGTAGGCGCCTTCCATCTGGGTGATGGCATCGATGAAACGGTCCACGATCTTGCCCTTGCGGGACCGGGCAACGAGCTGCAGAACAACTTCGGAGTCGGAAGTCGACTGACAGATCGCACCGTCGCGGATCAGTTGGTGGCGCAAGGTGAGGGCGTTTGTGAAATTGCCGTTGTGGCACACGGCAATACCGCCGCCATCCAGTTCAGCAAAGAGTGGCTGTACGTTCCGCAGGATTGTTTCGCCGGTCGTCGAATAGCGCACGTGGCCGACAGCAGCCCTGCCTGTCAGGCGGCCAATTGTATCTGCATCCGAGAAATGGTCTCCCACAAGACCCAGGTGCCGCTCCGCACGAAACTGGTCATTGTCGAAGGTGACGATGCCTGCAGCCTCCTGGCCGCGATGCTGCAACGCATGCAGCCCGAGAGCCGTCAGTGCGCTTGCGTCCTCGTGCCCCAGAATACCAAACACGCCGCATTCTTCGCGCAGGGTGTCCGCATCCCAATCAAACGGCTCATGCACCTCGGTTCCGCCAGTCATGGCGAACACTCCTTTTTCTGGCCGGCTGAAACCGGCCCTGGTCTTGAGATCAACCTGCTAACCTGCGGAAGCGCCTGCAAACAGATGTGTTGATCGATCGAAGATGTAAGAACATCGCCGTTGCCGCCATCTGGCCGACAGATGTTCAGGATTCAAGGGGCTGCGCCAATGCCTGGCGTCAGTTGTTGTCGGACGTCAGCTGCTCAAGGCCCTGACGTTCGGAATCGCTGTATGTCGGCTCTTCTGCCGGCGCGCTGGCGTTGCTGCCACCTGTAAGGTTGTTGTTGCGGATCCTGTCGAGAATGGCCTTTTCCGGATCTTCCGGAAGCACTGCAACCAGCCGCTCGCCTATTGATAGCAGGATTGGCCTGGATTTGGCATTCAAAACCCATTGAGGTTGCTGTTCCGGCTGAACAAACCAGTTGAAGAACATCATCGCCACAACGACCAGAAGCAAACCGCGCACTGCGCCGAAGACGAAACCAAGCGTCCGATCGAGCGCCCCGATCCGGCTGTCCAGCACGAAATCGGAAATTCTCATGGTAATGTAGCTGACGATGACCAGGGTGACCAGAAAAACGGCTGCGGCCGAAGCGCCCACGGCGACAAGGTCGTGAGAGATATATTGCTTTGCGTATGGAAGTACGCGCTCATAGAGCAAGAAGGCCGCGGCGGCAGCGGCAACCCAGGAGACGATGGAAAGAACTTCCCGGACAAACCCTCGGATCATTGCAAGGATTGCCGAAATGAACATGATGGCCAAGAGCAGTCCGTCCAGCAACGTAATCGGCATGTTCTTGAAAAATCCTCTGTCTGGCGCCCAAAAGCGCTGAAATCTTTAGTTCGAACCCAGGCGCATCTTGCTTCAAGCACCCACTGAAGCACCAGCCTGCGCCGAGAGTTTGGCAACAAAGTCCCCAAGTTCCGGCAATCCGGTGGCTTTGAATGTCGATGCGGTACCGTCCTTGAGGTTTCCTTCCGGACAATATGCCTGATCGAAACCAAGTTTCTCCGCCTCTTTCAACCTGGACTGGGCTTGAGCCACTGGCCTAATGGCCCCGGACAGGCTGACCTCGCCGAAATAGACGCAATTTGCCGGAAGGGCAAGTCCGCTGAGCGAGGAGATCAAGGCCGCTGATACCGCAAGGTCGGCTCCAGGTTCGTTGATCTTCAGTCCGCCTGCCACATTCAGGTAAACATCATGCTGCGAGAAGCGCACTCCGCAACGTGCCTCCAGCACGGCGAGGATCATAGACAGGCGTGCGCTGTCCCAGCCGATCACGGCCCTGCGCGGTGTGCCAAGCGTGGATTGAGCGACAAGGGCCTGAATTTCAATGAGCAGAGGGCGGGAGCCCTCAAGGCCTGCAAACACAGCGGCCCCTGGCGCCGATGTCGTCCTGTCGCCGAGGAAGAGGGCGGAGGGGTTGGAGACCTCCACAAGCCCCTTGCCGGTCATCTCGAAGACGCCGATCTCGTCGGTGGCGCCGAAACGGTTCTTGACCGAACGCAGGATTCGATACTGGTGAGCGCCGTCGCCTTCAAAGTAAAGCACGGCATCCACCATGTGCTCGACCACGCGTGGTCCGGCAATCTGGCCGTCCTTGGTCACGTGGCCGACAAGCACGAGCGTGGTGCCGTTCTTCTTGGCATAGCGCACCATGGCCTGCGCGGAGGCGCGTACCTGCGTGACGGTTCCGGGAGGCGAATCCGCCTGGTCGGTCCAGAGCGTCTGGACCGAATCCAGGATCAGCATGGCCGGAGCCTTGTCCGCTTCCAGGGTCGCCAGAATGTCTTCCACGCTCGTCTCCGCAGCAAGGGCAACGGGAGCGTCTGCCAGTCCGAGCCTTTCGGCGCGCAAACGAACCTGACCAATGGCTTCCTCGCCCGAAATGTAGACGGTCTTGTGGCCGAGATGGGCAAGCTGCGCGGCGGCCTGAATGAGTAGCGTCGATTTGCCGATGCCGGGATCACCGCCGACAAGAAGGGCAGAGCCGCGCACGAAACCGCCACCTGTAACACGGTCGAGTTCGGCAACATTGGTCTGGATGCGGGGCGCTTCCTTGGTGTCGCCGGAAAGCCCGACGAGAGGAACGACACGGCCCTTGCTGCGGCTCGCGCGGCCTGGGCCTCCGCCTATGCCGCCGCCGGTCTGTTCTTCAACGATCGTATTCCACTCGCCGCAGGACTCGCACCGTCCCACCCATTTGGCTGTGATTGCGCCACAAGACTGGCAGACAAATGAAGTGGACCGCCGCGCCATGGAATGCTGCTCCGATCAGGTAAGAGGGCCGTAGACGCGTTCGAAGCGCCGGCCGAGACTTGTCAGATACTCGTAGTCGATGGTTTCCGCATAAGCCGCAATATCCGCGGCTGCAACATTCGGTCCCAACATTTCCACAAACGCGCCGCGTTGAAGCAGTTCTTCGGGTACATCCGTGACGTCCAGCGTGATCATGTCCATCGATATTCGCCCGAGTATCGGAACCTTGTGACCTTCGATGATGCCGAAACCGCCCAAGCGCTCGTCGGTCGCGCTGGCCCGTCGCAAAAGCCCGTCTGCGTATCCGGCCGCCACCACTGCATTCTTCAGCGGCTTCCGTGCGGTCTGTCTTGCGCCGTATCCGATTGTGTCGCCCTCCGGAACATCGCGCACGATCATGATGCGGGCTTCGACCTTGGCAACGGGTTTCATCGGATTGGAAGCGGTCTCAATCGCCTGTCCGCCGTAAAGCGCGATGCCCGGCCTCACCAGGTCAAAATGGTATTCCGACCCCATTAACACACCCGCTGAATTGGCAAGCGATCTTGGAATTTCGGAATGGGGAGCCGTGAGTTTTGTGAACAGGTCCAACTGTTGCCGGTTCATCGGATGGTCAGGTGTCGACCCGCAGGCAAGGTGGCTCATGATCAGGGAGGGCCTGAACGGTCCCAGGAGGTCCGGATTGTTCATCGCGGCAGCAAACTCCGCCGGTGACAGCCCGAGCCGGTGGATGCCGGTATCGACATGAACGGCGGCATCGTGGGACTTGCCGGCTGACTTGCAGATCTCTGCCCATTCAAGAAGTTCTTCCAGAGAACCAAGGACAGGGCGGATTTCGTTGTTGATGAAATGGTCGGCCGTTCCGGGAAACAATCCATCGAGCGCGTAGATAGCAGCCTGAGGAAGCGTCTTGCGAAGCTCGAGCGCTTCGGTTGGAACGGCAACAAAAAACGTTTTGCAGCCCGCATCGAAGAGGGCCTGTCCTGCTTTCTCTTGACCTGTCCCGTAGGCATCCGCCTTGAGTGCCGCCGCACATTCCGTGCCCGTGCCCAGCTTATTGTTCAGAAACGCCCAATTGTCCGCAATCGCGTCAAGGTCGATGGTCAGACGTCCACCGTACAGATCTGATGGGTGGGGATTTCTAAACGACGACGACACGATCAGTGTGATGCTCCGGTCTGAAACGCATTTTCCTGGATTCGATGCGGAGCTTATCGCATCGGACCTGGCCTCTGCCAATCCCGAGTATGAACGTGGCCGCGACCATTGAGGGACGCAGCCGGTTTGTGACTGTATATTGCGGGCGGCGCTGTTTGGATAGCCGAAAAACTACTCGTACCGTTCCGGCAGGTGATCGTCCTCGGCCAGATCGGAAAAGCGGGTGTATTGGCCTTCGAAGTGAAGGTTGGCGGTACCTGTCGGACCGTGGCGCTGCTTGGCGATGATCACTTCTGCCTTGCCCTTTGCAGCTTCGTGTTTTGCTTCCCAGGCCGCATACTCTGGTGATCCGATTTCAGGCTCGGTTTTGGAAAGATAGTATTCTTCGCGGTAAACGAACAGGATCACGTCGGCATCCTGCTCGATAGAACCGGATTCACGAAGGTCCGACATCATCGGGCGCTTGTCGTCACGAGATTCCACCTGACGCGAAAGCTGTGACAAGGCGATGATCGGAACCATGAGTTCTTTCGCGAGTGCTTTCAAGCCGGTCGTAATCTCGGTGATTTCCTGCACGCGGTTGCCGGAATTCTTGGCTGAGCCGGACAGCAGCTGAATATAGTCGACCACCAGAAGGTCAAGACCGCGCTGGCGTTTCAGGCGGCGGGCCTTGGCAACGAGAGACGCAATGGAAATACCACCCGTCTGATCCACATGGAGTGGTGTCGACTGCATGAGCTGCGCGCAAGCGGCAAGTTTTTCAAATTCGGCTTCGGAAATATCGCCTCGACGGATCTTGGAAGAGGAAATCTCCGCCTGCTCGGAAATAATACGCGTTGCCAGCTGTTCGGCCGACATTTCCAGTGAGAAGAAGCCGACGACGCCGCCATTGGTTGTCTTGAGAGAGCCGTCCGGCTGTTCTTCCGCCTTGTAGGCTTGAGCAATGTTGTAGGCGATGTTTGTGGCAAGTGACGTCTTGCCCATCGCCGGTCGGCCCGCGAGAACGATCAAGTCTGAATGCTGCAGACCGCCCATCAGTCGGTCTAGATCGCGCAGACCTGTTGAAATACCGGACAGGGCGCCTTCGCGGTTCCACGCAGCGTGCGCCATCTCGATTGTTTCGCTCAAGGCATCGCCGAAGGAGACGAAGCCACCTTCGCTCCGGCCGGTTTCGGCCAGTTCGAACAGGCGGCGTTCCGCATCGTCGATCTGCTGAGTCGGCGGCACGTCGATCGGCGCGTCGAAGGCGATGTTGACCATGTCTTCGCCGATACGGATCAGATTGCGGCGAATGGCAAGGTCATAAATCGTGCGGCCATAGTCCTCGGCGTTGATAATCGACGCCGCGTCACCGGCCAGGCGCAGCAGGAACTGCGTCGCTGAAAGGTCGGCGATCTTGGCATCGGCCGGGTAAAAGGTCTTCAATGTGATCGGTGACGCGGTTTTGCCGGCCCGGATCAGGTGGCTGATCTTCTCGTAGATGTCCTGATGCGGCGGAACGAAAAAATGATGTGGCTCGAGAAAGTCGGAAACCCGGTAGAACGTCTCGTTGTTCACCAGAATCGCGCCCAGAAGCTGCCGTTCAGCCTCCGCATTATGCGGAGCCAGGCGCTGGACGTCTTCTTCCGTTTCGACCTTCTGCAAAGTGCCCTTCATATCTTCCCCCGATGACCCAAGTTCATTCGGAATACTCCCAGTTGAGGGAGGGCTCAAGGATCAAACTGGGCAGAAATCGATTCCCACCGACATTCACAGATCAGCGGGGAAAGAATCGAATCCCGCTTGACTCAAAAGCCGTTTGGAGACTCAGGGAGATAGCTCTTAGTTATTGAAAACAAATATTTTTTCGTAAAGATTAATGGATGGTTAATGATTTAGTAAGCTGAATCAAGGCCTTGCCGCAAGCTCTGAACGCTCCGGTTGAAGCCATCATCGAAAGTCGGAAAGGAAGAAGCCGGCAAAAGAAAAACGGCGCTGCAAGCAGCGCCGTTCGAATCGAGCGGTTGAAGAGGTTGAAGCTCTTAGGCTTCTTCTTCAGCCGGAGCTTCTTCGGAAGCTTCAGCACCTTCTTCGGTGCCTTCTTCTTCGCCTTCAGCTTCTTCGTCTTCTTCAAATTCGAAGACGTCCTGTTCCGGAGTAGTGAGGTCTTCACCAGCTGCCTGACGGACTGCTTCGTCTTCAGAACGAGCAACGTTGACAGAGATGGAAACTTCGACTTCCGGATGCAGCTGGATGAGAACGCTGTGCAGGCCGATCGTCTTGATCGGAGTGCGCAGTTCAACCTGGCTGCGGGCAACAGTGAAGCCTGCTTCCGTCAGACCTTCTGCGATGTCGCGGGTGGAAACGGAACCGTAGAGCTGACCGGTTTCGCCAGCAGAGCGGATCATGACCAGCGCTTCGCCGTCCAGCTTGGATGCGACAGCTTCAGCTTCACTCTTACGCTCCAGGTTGCGTGCCTCGAGCTGAGCGCGTTCACGCTCGAAACGCTCCAGGTTCGCCTTGTTGGCACGCAGCGCCTTGCCTTGCGGCAGCAGGAAGTTACGGGCATAGCCGTCACGTACTTTGACGGTGTCGCCCATCTGGCCGAGTCTGGCGATACGCTCAAGAAGGATAACTTGCATTTTATTTCTCCTACTGTCCCACCTCTTGGTGGTTAGAGACCGTATGTCCGCGGTCCCAATACGGATCTCCCGGGCGGACCCGGGAGAAGGGCTCTCTTGAAGAGAGTCGCTTAGCTGATCACGAACGGCAGCAGGCCGAGCAGACGGGCACGCTTGATTGCGCGGGCCAGCTCACGCTGCTTCTTCGCGGAAACCGCGGTGATGCGGCTCGGTACGATCTTGCCGCGCTCGGAGATGTAGCGCTGCAGCAGACGGATGTCCTTGTAATCGATCTTCGGTGCGTTGGAACCGGAGAACGGGCAGGTCTTCCGGCGACGGAAGAACGGACGACGGCTCGGAAGCTGTGCAATATCAACCATTATTCTTACTCCCCTTCAGCCCGGCGCGGAGGACGGCCGCCACCCGGGCGTTCGCCACGTCCACCGCCACGGCGGTCGTCACGGTCACGCTTCTGCATCATTGCGGACTGCTCTTCGTCCAGCTCGTCAACGCGGAAGGTCATGAAGCGCAGAACGTCTTCGTTCAGGCCCATCTGACGCTCCATCTCGGCAACAGCTGCATGCGGTGCGTCGATGTTCATCAGTGTGTAGTGAGCCTTACGGTTCTTCTTGATGCGGTATGCAAGGGTACGAAGTCCCCAGCTTTCCACTTTGCCGACAGTACCACCAGCGCCTTCGATGAGGCCCTTGAACTGTTCGACGAGTTGTTCGACCTGCTGGGTCGAAACGTCCTGGCGTGCCAGGAATACGTGCTCGTAAAGAGGCATGGAAACAAGCCTTTCTTCGGGTTAACAACACGGGCGCCGGCGCAAAGCCTCCTCGTAACCCCGGAAAGGCACGAGAAATCTAACGAGAGCGGGAACACGGGAAGTCGGATCCTTTTGAATTGATCCTGGCAAATGCCCTTCCGTTCAGCCCCCGGCCAAATCCCGGATGAAGCGCGCTCTATACTCTGATTTTGTGAAAATGCAAGGACAAAGCCGCAGTCCCAGACGGATTTTTCACGGAAAAACGATCGGACGACGATATAAAGAGCCATGATGTGCCGCAGTTCAGCTGGCCGGGCAGGTCGGCGGTTAAAGCAGCTTTGGTGATCCGGCGCCACCGGGAAATCTTCGAAAAGAGGCTCATTTTTCAAAATGATTGACTGCTGGGCCTTGACAGTACGGTCAAAGGCGTATCATAGCCTCGCGCCAAGTTCGATCTTCAGTCCCGGTCAGGGCCTGAAACACCGCTTTCTCTAAAAGTCGTAGGCCAGCCGCTGATGCGTGCGGCCCGCGCACGTGTCACGGAGGCGTTTTCCAGATGACTATAGCTTTCACATTCCCGGGTCAGGGGAGCCAGAGCGTTGGGATGGGCAAGGTCCTTGCCGAGACTTTCCCCGAAGCAAAGGCTGTCTTCGATGAAGTGGATGAGGCTCTGGGGCAAAAGCTTTCCGACGTGATGTGGAACGGCCCGGAAGATGATCTGACGCTGACGGCAAATGCCCAGCCGGCGCTGATGGCTGTCAGCCTTGCAACCATGCGCGTGCTGGAAGCAAAGGGGCTGGACCTAAAGTCGAGCGCATCCTTTGTCGCCGGACACTCGCTTGGCGAATATTCTGCGCTGGCGGCGGCCGGTAGTCTGAAAATCGAGACCGCTGCCCGTCTCCTTCGGGTGCGTGGCGACGCCATGCAAAATGCGGTGCCGGTCGGGCAGGGAGCGATGGCTGCACTTCTCGGGCTCGACTTCGACGTTGCTGTCGAAATCGCCAGGGAAGCTTCTCAGGGCGAAGTCTGCCAGGCCGCAAATGACAATGCCCCGGGGCAGGTGGTCGTCTCCGGGCATCTTGCCGCTGTTGAGCGGGCAGTCGAAATCGCCAAGGCAAAGGGCGCGCGCCGCGCGGTCATGCTGCCGGTCAGCGCACCGTTCCATTGTTCTCTTATGGCGCCCGCCGCTGATGCCATGGCAGAGGCTCTGGCAAGCGCAGAGATCAACGAGCCGGTCGTTCCGCTTGTTGCCAACGTCCTGGCTGCGCCAATCACTGATCCGGCCGAAATTCGCGATCGTCTCGTTGAACAGGTAACTGGAACCGTGCGATGGCGCGAAAGCATCACCTGGCTTGCAGGAAATGGCGTTGACACCTTTGTCGAGGTCGGGACCGGCAAGGTCCTCACGGGCATGGTCAAGCGGATCAGCAGGGAATCCGCCGGTCTGGCAGTGAATACGCCAGAAGACATCGATGCTCTTCTTGAAAAGATTTCCGGATAACGCACCTTATTGCCAGCAATTGATCATGGCCTTGGAAAAAGGCCGAAAATAACGAGGGAAGGACCCCAAATGTTCAGCTTGGAAGGGAAAAACGCACTCGTCACCGGCGCGACCGGCGGCATCGGCGAGGCTATTGCCCGTGCATTGCATGCGCAGGGCGCGACGGTATCTCTGTCCGGCACGCGGGCCGAAAAGCTGGAAGCGCTTGCTGCGGATCTCGGCGAGCGGGCATTTGTCACTCCTGCAAACCTTTCCGACCGAGAGGCAGTCAACGCGCTGCTTCCGGCCGCAGAAGAAAAAATGGGATCGGTCGATATTCTGGTGAACAACGCCGGCATCACTCGCGACAACATCTTCATGCGTATGAAGGATGAAGAATGGGACCAGGTGCTCGAGGTCAACCTGACATCGGGCTTCCACCTCTGCCGCGCAGCGATCAAGGGCATGATGAAGCGGCGCTCCGGCCGTATCATCGGCATTACGTCCGTTGTCGGTGTTACGGGTAATCCGGGCCAGGTCAATTATGCCGCGGCCAAGGCTGGTATGATCGGCATGTACAAGTCGCTTGCGAGGGAAGTTGCCAGCCGCAACATCACGGTCAACACAATCGCGCCGGGTTTCATTGAAACGGCGATGACCGATGCGCTGAATGACAAGCAAAAAGAATCAATTTTGACGAGCGTTCCGGCGGGCCGCTTGGGCACTTCTGCCGAGATCGCTTCCGCCGCGCTTTATCTTGCAAGCGACGAAGCTGCGTACGTGACGGGGCAGACTCTGCACGTCAACGGCGGCATGGCTATGATTTAAAAGAGAGTTTCGCCGAGTAGGCGAAAAGAATCCGGGCTGTTGTGATGCGGTCTGGACCGGCTGGTAATGGTCAACAAAGTGTGTTACCAACCCGCCGATTGTTACGAATTGTGCAGCCGGGCCCGATTGTCAGGCTGGGGTGCACGACGACATCTTGAAGACAGCGATTTCGCGCCGCCGCTTGTTAGCAATCCGGTCTGGGGCAGTTTCGCGAGATGAATAGACGAAAACTAAGGAAGTGAAAGATGAGCGATATCGCGGATCGGGTAAAGAAAATCGTCGTTGAACACCTCGGTGTCGATGCTGAGAAGGTTGTGGAAGGCGCAAGCTTCATTGACGATCTGGGTGCAGACAGCCTCGACACCGTTGAGCTGGTCATGGCATTTGAAGAAGAATTCGGCGTAGAAATCCCGGATACCGCAGCTGAAACCATCCTGACTGTTGGCGATGCTGTTAAGTTCCTGGAAGCCAACAAGTAAGGTCGGTCACGTCCTTATCTGAGTTTTTTGATGTTCGGGCCGGCGGGGCGGTTTCCCCGCCAGGCCCTTCAAACGTAAGTGCGGGTGTATGAGGCGAGTTGTCGTAACTGGGCTAGGCATGGTGTCACCACTTGGTGGTAGCGCCGATGTCTCTTGGAAGAAGATCCTCGAAGGAAAGAGCGGGGCCAACAAGGTCACGAATTTCAAAGTTGACGATCTGGCCTGCCAGATCGCCTGTCAGATCCCGCGCGATTCCGCCGAAGAAGGAGCGTTCAATCCGGACGACTGGATGGACGTGAAAGAGCAGCGCAAGGTCGATGATTTCATCGTCTATGCGATGGCCGCTGCCGATCAGGCGATGGCCGATTCCGGCTACAAGGCGGAAACTTACGAGCAGCAGACCCGTTCGGGCGTGCTGATCGGTTCGGGGATCGGTGGTCTCCAGGGCATCGAACAGGGCGCACATCTGCTGGCCGAAAAAGGCCCGCGGCGTATCAGCCCGTTCTTTATTCCCGGGCGTCTGATCAACCTGGCCGGTGGTTACGTTTCGATCCGTCATGGATTGAAGGGACCGAACCACGCCGTAGTGACGGCATGTTCCACGGGTGCCCATGCCATTGGCGATGCCTCCCGGCTGATTGCATTCGGCGATGCCGATGTCATGGTTGCTGGTGGGGCTGAATCTCCCGTGTGCCGTCTTGCCCTTGCAGGTTTTGCCGCCTGCCGCGCATTGTCCACAGGATTTAACGATGCGCCGGAAAGAGGCTCGCGTCCCTACGACGAAGCTCGCGATGGCTTCGTAATGGGCGAGGGCGCCGGTGTTGTTGTCCTTGAAGAATATGAGCATGCGGTTCGCCGTGGTGCCAACATCTACGCTGAAGTCATCGGCTATGGCCTGTCTGGCGATGCATTCCATATAACCGCGCCTTCTTCGGACGGTGACGGAGCTTACCGCTGCATGGAAGCTGCCCTGAAGCGTGCAAACATCACTCCGGCCGATATCGACTACGTCAACGCTCACGGCACTTCGACGCCATTGGGTGACGAGATCGAACTCGGCGCGGTTACAAGACTGGCAGGAGAGCATGCGTCCAAGCTGACGATGTCTTCCACCAAGTCCTCTATCGGCCATCTGCTGGGTGCAGCAGGCGCTGTTGAAGCGATCTTCTCTGTATTGGCAATTCGGGACGGCATGGCGCCGCCGACAATCAACCTCGACAATCCATCCGTCGAGACCGAGATCGACCTGGTTCCGCACAAGCCAAAGAGCATGGACATCAACGTTGCACTGTCCAACTCCTTTGGTTTCGGCGGCACCAACGCGTCGCTCGTCTTCCGCAAAGTTGCCGCATAACCCATTCAAGTTCTCTCAAGCCGGGGACGATTCATTTCCGGCTTGAGACTTTGATTGTGACAACTTGCCCGCTTGAGCCAGGCCATTGATGCCAAGGTTCAATCTTGGAGGTGCGACCCAATATGCGCATTAAGCCCAAAAGCCCGCGTGAAGCCTTGCAGCCGGAGCCGGCGCCTGCACCGCCACAAAGATCCCGCCACGTTCGCAATCCGCTGGTCATCCTGATCAACATGGTCATTACGCTGGCCGTGTTCGGACTGGCAGCGCTCGGCGCAGCCCTTTATTTCGGCAAACAGAAGTTCGAGGAGGCCGGTCCGCTTCAGCAAGAGGCGACCGTAGTCATTTCCTCAGGGGCAGGACTGTCCGGCATCACGGACCGGCTGGCCGGCAAGGGTGTCATAAACGACAGTATGTTCGACGAATGGGTCTTCAATCTGGGCATTCGTTTCTACAAAAATGCCACCAGGCTGAAGGCTGGCGAGTATGCCTTTGCCCCCGGCGTATCCATGCAAGAGATCATGACGGATCTTGTCGAGGGTAAGGCTGTCACGCATTCGGTCACGATTCCGGAAGGCTGGACCACTGCTCAGATCATCGAAAGAGTGCGGGAGCATCCGGTTCTGGTCGGTGAAATCACGGAAGTGCCGGTGGAAGGTGCATTGTTGCCTGAAACCTATACCTTCGCCCGTGGCACCAGCCGCCAGGAAGTTCTGAACCAGATGAAGGGCGCGCAGGAGAAGCTGCTGGCGGAAATCTGGGGACGTCGCACGGAAGGCCTGCCGGTCGGCACACCGGAAGAACTCGTGATCCTGGCATCGATCGTTGAAAAGGAAACTGCGCTTGCCGACGAGCGCCCGCGGGTTGCAGGTGTATTCGTCAACCGGTTGAACAAGAACATGCGCCTCCAGTCGGATCCGACCATACTCTACGGTCTTTATGGCGGCGAAGCCTGGCTGAAGGACCGTTCTGCGATCAAGCAGTCCGAACTCAAGGCCGAGAACAAGTACAACACATATCAGATTGACGGTCTGCCACCCGGGCCGATTGGTAATCCGGGACGAGCGGCGATGGAGGCTGTCGCCAATCCGTCGCGAACTCAGGACCTGTTCTTTGTTGCTGACGGGACCGGCGGTCATATCTTCGCTGAAACATACGAGCAGCATCAGGAAAACGTTCGCAAGTGGCGTCGCATTGAGCGGGAACGCCGCGAAGCGGAGAAAAACCAGGAAGCGAAGCCGACCACATCAAACTGATACACCCGGGACAATCGGCGCGGGTAGATCAGCAAAGTTCCGGAGGGGCAAATGGCACTTGCCAGCATGACAGGATTTGCGCGCGCGTTGGGAGAGGCCGGACCGGTTCGCTGGACCTGGGAACTCAGATCCGTCAACGGCAAGTCGCTGGATCTGAGGATCCGCATTCCCACAGGTCTTGAGACACTTGAACCCAGGATCCGGGAACGTTGCAGCAAGCTTCTACGCCGCGGTAATGTTTCGATCGGCCTCGCCATGCAACGGGATCAGTCTGAACAGCAGCTGCAGGTCAACGAATCCGCGTTGGAAGCAGTTCTGTCGACGATCGACCTTTTGAAGAACCGTGTGCCGGATCTGGCTCCGCCGTCGCTTGATGGCATTCTGGCTCAAAAGGGTGTGTTCGAGCTGAAAGAGCCTGAAGAAGACGAAGAAGTCCAGGCGGCTCTTCACAAAGCACTATTGACATCCCTTGACGGTGCCCTGATCGATCTGGTCGATATGCGTCATACGGAAGGGCAGGCGATTGGAAACGTCGTGCGCGGTCAGATCGACAAGATCGCCGAACTGACTCAGGCCGCAGAAGATCTTCCCGCCCGCAAGCCCGAGGCAATCAAGGCTCGTTTGAAAAAACAGGTCGCGGAGCTCATGGACGCTTCCGACGGGCAACTCGATCCGCAGAGATTGCATCAGGAAGCGGTTTTCCTGGCGACCAAGGCCGATATCCGCGAAGAGCTGGACAGGCTCCACGCGCATGTGGCTGCTGTCCGCGAACTGATGGACACCGGCGGAGCTATTGGCCGGCGTCTGGACTTCCTGGCTCAGGAGTTCAACAGGGAAGCAAATACCTTGTGCTCGAAATCCAATGACGTGGATCTGACGGCAATCGGGCTGGACTTGAAGGCCGTTATCGATCAAATGCGTGAGCAGATACAAAATCTGGAGTAAGCCACAATGACCGACGCGCCTTCGGGAGCTCCTACCGGCACCACCGTCAGTGCAGATCAGGCCGAACAGCAACGGCGCGGGCTGATGCTTGTGTTGTCGTCGCCGTCAGGCGCCGGCAAGTCAACAATTGCGCGGCTTCTTCTGGACCAGGAAGAGAACCTGGCGCTGTCGATTTCCGTTACCACCCGTCAGCGTCGCTCCAGTGAAGTGGACGGAGTTCACTATCATTTCCTCGATGCCAAGCGCTTCGAACAGATGCGAGAGCATGACGAACTGCTTGAATGGGCCGAAGTGCATGGCAATTACTACGCAACGCCGCGCGGTCCGGTTGAAGATGCTATCGAAAACGGACGGGACATCCTGTTCGACATTGATATTCAGGGCACGTTCCAGCTCTACGAGAAGATGCGCTCCGATGTGGTCTCCATCTTCATTCTGCCGCCATCGATTGCCGAGATGAAATCGCGTTTGAACCGGCGTGCAGAAGACGCCGATGAAGTCATTGCCAAGCGCATGAAAACCGCGGTCGGGGAAATGCGGCATTGGTCTGAATATGACTATGTCGTGGTCAATGATGATCTGGAGCGTGCGTACCAGAATGTCCGGGCGATCCTGAAGGCAGAACGTCTGAAACAGTTCCGGTCTCCGAAAATCGGGCCGCTCATTCAGGGCATGGTCGATGATCTGAAGTCCGATCTCGGTGATACCGACTGAAGCTATCGTGGCAATTCGACTTTCCCGGCTTCTTTGTCCAAAGCCGTCATGCATTCAGGCCACCTGCAACACGGCGTGAAGGCTGACACCGTCGGATATCTCCCGGGCAAGTGAAAGAACAGGTGTTGAGCGCGAAGCGGCGCCAATTCTCAAGACATAGGCAAGGTCTGCTGTCGCCGGGAACAGGTCATCAACAATCTGCATTTCTTCGGTCAGGTAACGGCCTGGAAGCAGCGCAACACCGAGGCCTGCGCGCACGGCAGACGCAATTCCGGCAGAACTTGCGCATTGGAGAACCGTTTCAAGACCGGGGGGCGGAACTTCAGCCAGTTCCAATGCCCAGTTCTTGTAAAAACAATCGTCATCATAAGCGAGAAACGGGACGGGAGAGTTGAAGGTCAACTCCGTGTCGGAGCCTTTTACCCAATGCAGGTTGTCGCGGAAAAGTACCGTGTCGGACGGCTGTACCTCATCGGCGAAAAGCTGCATCACGGCAATATCGATCCTGCCTGTATCAAGCTCCTGCTGAAGCACCAGGCTTTGACGGACATTGGTTCGTACCGCCACATCCGGATGCCGGCGCGTAAATCGTCCCAGCATGCGCGACAGATCGCTGCTGGTGATATCTTCCGTCATGCCGAGACGTATTCTGCCTGACAGAGGCATCTTGCTCAGATTGAGCACCGCCTCGTCATGCAACACGCATATGCGACGCGCATAGGTAAGCAACTGTTCGCCATCGTCGGTGAGCAGGGGAGCTCCTGCGCGCCTTGTCAGCAGTTGACAGCCGATATTTGCCTCCAAGCGCTTGATCTTGTGGCTGATGGCAGATTGAGACAGAGACAAGACCTCTGCCGCGCGGGTTACACCGCCCTGATCAGCGACAGTGCACAAGGCACGCAGGGCTTCAACGTCCAATCGTTTCACGCTCATATCCTCAACAACAAGACATGACAACTTTCGATCAATATTTGAAAAATTGCCATTTGTGTCATGTTGTAACAGATGGCATTCAATCGGAAAAGAAGTGCATGGGACATGTGCACCGTGTCTTGAGAGGTCGGTTGAGCTTATGAGCCAAAGCAAGTTGATAACCTTATTTGAAGTGACCGGGTCTGCATTGGCAATCGCCTATGCGCTGTTGATCGCCTCAAACACCGGCAATGAAATCCTTGGTTTCACACTGTTGCTGGCTTCTGCCGGCTTATTTGCGGCCTGGGGTCTTCTGGACAAACGCTGGGCGTTTCTTTCGCTGCAATTTTTCTATGCCGCATCTGCCGTCATCGGCCTCGTTCGCTGGGCCTAGAACTTGCTGCGTCAAGTAATCAGGTTGGAGAAAGCAAAGAAATCTTTGCTCAACGGTGTGTTCCCAAGTGTTTTGAGTAACGTTTGAATGGTAGTGATCGGGGTAAGCAAAATGTTTCGCAGATGAGAGAGAAAGAGCGTGACTAGTAAAGCCTTGAAGTTGTCATTTGGTCTTGTGTTGGCATCTGCAGTTGGAAGCGTCGGCATTGGCAGTTCTATTGCTGCATCGCCATTATTCGGAGAGCTCGCTGCAGCAAAGTCTGTTGCTGATACCGGGCAACATCTGATCGTCATAGCAGCGCCGTCGATTGACGACGCCCGCGAAGATCCCCTCTATCAGGCAATTTTTCAGGACATCGTCGATTTCGACATCGCCTATGCGAATGTGGTCATGGGTCATGACGACGTCCGGATTTTCGTTGATGAAGCAACGCGGCCGTATTTTGAGGGCAAGGTTCCCGATGACATTCTGGTGGAAGCCTATTTGCCTCACATCTGGATGCGGGACTATACGACAATCAATCCCGCTGCTCCGGTTCAATTCCGCTATACACCTGCAACGTTCGAGGATGATCAGAGAGAAGCCGATTTCATGCAGGACGGCTTCAACGCCCTGATGGCTGAACACGGGGTCACATTCCCAAAGACCGACTACCTCCTCGATGGCGGCAATATTGTTGACAATTTTGCCGGGCGAGTTGTCACTACGGATCGGTTTCTGGAGGACAACGACCTGAGCCGTGAGGAAGGCAAGGCAGTTCTGAAAAAGCTGCTGAATGCCAAGGAAGTGGCCATTCTGCCGCCGGACGAGGAAATCATGGCGCACAGCGACGGCATGGTCATGTTTGCCGAAGAAGACACGATTATCGTCAATTACTATGACGAGCCGATGCGCAGCATGGTTCTGGAAGAGCTGGAAGCAGCGTTTCCAGGGATCAGGATTGTCGAAGTGGAAACCGCCTGGGATCTCGATGACGAGGGCAGCGCATGCGGGGTCAATGTCAACGCAACCGTCACGGCCAACAACATTTATATGCCGCATTTTGGCGATACCGCCAGCGACGCCGCCCTTGCGGTCATTCGCGCCAATACAAGCAAGGCGGTCTTTCCAGTTCCAGCCAAAAAAGTGTGCAAGTTGGGTGGTTCAGTCCGATGCCTGACCTGGCAATTGGAAGGTATCACGGCACTGAACCTCTTCGGCAATTAGGGCCCGCTACAAATCGATCTGCGATAAAGCAGGGTCGGTCTCAAAACCATGTCGATCGAGGTCCAACCCAGCGGCGTGCCGAGATGGAGAACGCTCTCAACAAGGGCGTTTGTTGCGCAATTGGCCGGGTCCGGCTTCAGGGTAATCGCAGGATTTGTCCGTCGGCATAGCGCTTTTTGTAAATTCCGGCAATCCGATCCTTGATCTGTGAAAGACGGGGATGGTGCCGAAGCCGTTCGTGAAAACTGAGCCAGGACTGGTTCGTCGCCAATGGCGCTTTCGAAAGGCGGATCAGGCCTTCGCTGTCACCGATCCAGTCCGGCAGAACGCCTATCGCCTGTCCGGTTTTTAGCAGCCCAAGAAGGGAAACCGAGCTGTTGACTGCATATTTGCATGGTTGACCTTGCAGAATTTCTGCCAACAGCTGTGAGGACTTCAACCGGGCGCGGGTTCCGCAGTATCCGGCCCAGGTCTGGCTCGGCCAGCTGGACAGATCGCTCCCGCAAGGCTCTTTCTGTCCGCAGATCACACGGCATTACCTTGCTGGATGCTCCGGGATCTCGGTTTGGATGACCCTGAACATGGTAGGTCGCGGCCAGGAGAAACGGAAAGAGAGAAGGAGAGCCGGCGGAAAGTCAGTTTCCTTAAAAGGCGTCGGCAGATTTGAATGTTGTCGCCAACCCAACGAAACCGGCGACATCGATTTCTTCGGCGCGTGCTGTCGGCTTAATCCCGGCTTGAGCGATAAGATCTTCAGCGTTTGGAGACAGTGTCTTGAGGCTGGCACGCAGCATCTTGCGGCGCTGGCCGAATGCGGCTGCGGTCACTCTTTCCAATGCCTTCAGATCGCAGGGAAGGGGATTGTCGTTCGGTGTCAGATGAACAACTGCGGAGGTTACCTTCGGCGGTGGGGTAAAGGCCTTCGGACTGATATCGAACAAGATGCCACCCTTGCACCGCCAGCCTGCCAGAACTCCCAAACGACCATAAGCCTTGGATCCTTGCTCCGCGGTAATCCGTTCTCCAACTTCCTTCTGGAACATCAACGTCAATGACGACCAGAAAGGTGGCCATTCCGGCGTTGTGATCCAGTTGAGCAAGAGTTGGGTTCCCACATTGTAAGGAAGATTTGCCGCAATTCTAACCTTGTCGCCGCCTGTCAACGCGACGGGATCGAGTTTCAAAGCATCGCCTTCGATGACTTCCAGCCGCCCTGGATAGTGGGCCGAGATTTCTTGAAGTGCCGGCAGGCAGCGATTGTCCTTTTCGATTGCCACCACCTTTTTCGCACCGGCGGCAAGAAGCGCTCTGGTCAAGCCGCCAGGACCCGGCCCGATTTCGAGCACGGTGCAATCTTCCAGACTGCCTGCAGACCGGGCGATGCGTGAAGTCAGATTAAGGTCCAGGAGAAAGTTCTGCCCCAATGACTTCTTGGCATTCAGGCCGTGCGTTGCGATCACTTCTCGCAAAGGGGGCAAGGTGTCGATTTGTGCCATTTGAAGTAAAACCGCGATTAGAACTGGTCTGGATTGGCCAGCGCGTATGCCATGCGAATTGCCGCTGCGAAACTGTCGATGCGGACTTCTCCCGTTCCCGCAAGGCTGTAGGCGGTTCCATGGTCTGGTGAGGTTCGAACAAAGGGAAGGCCCAAAGTCACATTCACGCTGTCGTCAAAACCGATCGTCTTGGCAGGAACCAGAACCTGGTCATGGTACATGCCGATAACACAGTCGTATTGTGTTCTTGCTGGCGGATGAAACAACGTGTCGGCCGGATGCGGACCGGTCGCGGCAATGCCCATCTCGGTCAGCCGCTTGATTGCCGGGGCGATGATATCCCTGTCCTCGGTTCCCATCGTGCCGTTTTCACCGGCATGCGGATTGAGACCGCACAAGGCCAGCCTTGGATTGCTGTAACCGAACCGGTTCTTGAGATCCGTCGCGGTAATTTCAGCTGTTTCCACAATTAGGTCTTCGGTTAACGCCTGCGGTACATCCTTGAGTGGAATATGAATAGTCGTCGGTACAACCATCAATTCCGGTCCGGCAATCATCATGACAGGTCTGGATGTTTTCTGCGGCCAATGCTTGCCTGCAAGGTTACCCAGAAACTCCGTGTGTCCTGGAAAGCTGAACCCGGTTTTGTAGAGAGCAGCCTTGTTGATCGGGTTGGTCACCAGACCGCCCGCAGCACCTTTGGCAACATCCTCGACACAGGCTTCGATCGAGGCGACGACGGACTGGGCAGTGTCCGGATGTTCTTCGCCGGGGCGGTCCTCGAGAGCAGGACCGGTCTGCACCACAGGCAGGGCCTTGGAGAATTGTCCACTCGCATCTTCGGGAGAGGAAGCCTCGACACGTGGGTTCAGCCTGAGTCTAGCTGCACGTTCCACAAGAAGATGCTGGTCGCCTCGAACATAGAAAGGCGGCAGGCCAAGCGACTTTCGATTGGACCAGGCAAGCAGCGCAAGGTCGGGACCGATGCCAGCAGGCTCCCCCATGCTGACGGCGATCGGAGTTCGAGCGGCCCCCATGACGGCTCAACGATAAATGATGGTTGCGCGCCGGCGGATATCCATCAGATAACGGCGAGACTGGCTTTCACCTTCTTTCGCCCTCAGCTCGTTTTCCAACTCTGTGCGCACGGCGATATCGGAAGCGATTTCCCGCTTGCCACAAATGGCGATCATTTCATAGCCGACTTCGGTCGCCGATGGTTTTGTCAGCTTGCCCGCTCCGAGAGACTGAATCTCATCGCGCATATTGCCCGGCAATTCGGTTTCAAGGCGGCGACCGATCGGACGAACCACCACTTCACTGTACTGCCCGAGGACATTGCCCATGTTTTCGCAGCCATTGAAGGTGGAGCGGATCTTGTTGCTTTCCTGCTTGCGCTTGGATTTGAAACCGCCAGAAGAGTTTTTCGGAACGACGACGATGATGCGCTTCAGGTCGTATTCGACGGATTTCTGCCGGTCGGCCTCATCAGTCTTCTGCAGGGCAGCGATAATGTCGGATTCATTGACTTCAATCCGCCCGCTGAAACGGCGGCGAAGCACCTGGTTCCAGGCAAGTTGTGCTTTCAGGCGCGACTTCAGGGTTTCCGGTTTTACGCCTCCGCTGCGCAGTGCCTTTGACAGCTGCGACGGCGACATTTTCACGTTACGTGCAATGTTGTTGTAGGCGCTGTCGACTTCCGACTGGCTGACCTCTACACCGACACGCTCAGCCTCAGCGAGTTTGATCTGATCATCAATCAACTCTTCTTCCGCCTGGCGCTTGGCAGCAGCGCCGGACTTGCGCTGTGTCATCGTGATCAGCCGCGAGCGCTGACTGATGTCGTAATCGGTGATCGGAGTGTCGTTGACGATGACCTTGATCGCAGCATTCGCCGGTGTTGAAAACGGCGCAGCCACGATTAAGGCAAGGCCAAGGAATATCGAAACGAAACGAAGTCGCATTGAATAACCATCCGTGCTGGCCCGAGGCCGAACCGAAGTTTAGTTTTGTTGTGCCATGATGTTTCGCATATCACGGCAGCAAATTCAAAGTTTCAAAGGCATGTTGCCCGAATTCATGGCGGTATGATGACTTGAAGCAAGCCTCATGAGCACAAAAACTTGATTTAGTTCAGAACACCACTCGAGACCTGGGTATTGCCGATGGTTCTCAGGCCGATTCGGAAATAGAGAGTGCGATTGACACTGTCGCCGTCATTCCGGCTCCGGTCTTCAGCATAGGAGACCGACAATGAGAAGCCTTCGTCATCGTAGCCGATGCCAACACCGTCCTGAACGAGGTTGTGGTTCTCCAGGTCGTAACGCATGGAACCGAAAACACGCCAGTTTTCTTCAAGTCTCAAACTTGCCGACCCGAGAAGTTCTTCGCGTGGTGCATCGATACCAACATCAGGCTGAGCGTTCAGAAATGCATAGGCGAGGGACGACACAACAGGCCCGTAAATTGCGCTTGCCTGCGCTTGGACGCGGTTAAAGGAAAAGTCGTCCTTGTCGAACCGTGCCTGTGCCCCGACCTTCACGCCATACTGCGTGTCCAGGTAAAGGCTGCCGACATAGTCGGAAAGATCCGAAGCCAAGCCCGAATCCTGCGTAGCGCCGAGAATATCGGGAACGGCATAGGAATTCTCTCCGGCCAAGTGGTAGGACCTGCCGAACAATCCGCTCAGGTAATAGCCGCTGTCGAGCTGTAGCTTGTAGTTCAGGCCGAGATTGAGACGCGTGCCGCCTTCAACGCGGTCGAACCCGGAAAACTTGTCATAATCGAACAGTGTTGTTGTGTCGAACACGATGCTCTGTGCGTCATCGTTGGGCAGTTCGCCGATCCGTTGCTCGTCCGGGCGGGCTACAATCTGCGCGACCGGCTCAAGAATCTGGTTGCCGCCATCGAATGTTGCGATGAAGGGATAACGGTATTCCATACCGACGGCCGGCATTGCCCTGCCGACGAAACTCTCGCCTGACAATGCGGTTACATCGGCATCGGGAGAGGCAAGGAAGAACAAGTCACCGCGCATGTAAGCAAATGGCGTGAACGACTGACCCAGCGGATCGATGAATGTCCGGCGCCAGTTCCCTTTCAGCGAGAGGCGTGAGAACGTTCCATCCACGCCGCGGAACCTTGCAGTCGAGCCGCCATTAATCGAAAACGCGTCTGTTTCGTCCCGGGTGAGGGAGGTAAAATTCGCCGTAAGAGCAAGTTCACCAGCCAGAACAGGATCGGCAAATACGTAATCATAGTCGATGACAGGCAATACGAGAGGTTGCTTGTCTTGCAGCGAGCTGCCGACCGGCGAAAATCCGTCAGCGTTGAACTGACTGTCGGTGTAGTCTTCCTGCGAAAGCTGGTAGGCGTAAGCCTTCACAGACAAGGCGTTACGATCAGTTTTTCCTTCCAGGTAGATTTCGGAAGTCTCACCATTGTCACCGAAGCTGGCGAATGAATAATCACCGAAAAACTGACGGTCGCTCTTGTAGGTGACATTCCAACCCAGCGTCCAGTCTCTTGCAAGGCTCAAGGAACCTGTCGAATTGATCGCTCCACGCCAGCGTTCATCCGCCCGGGACGTCGTAAACTGGCTCGGCTGTGCCTGGAAAAGACCCGCAGCGGATACTGTAACCTGACCGGGTGCGAACCGGTGACGGTACTGAACATCGCCAAACAAGCCCTGCTTGGTCAGTGGCGTCAGAGCGGTCGTCAGATCGTAATGCGGATTGAGCGCCCAATAATAAGGAACAGTGACCCCATATCCGAGCTTGTCATTCACGAGACCGCTTGGAATGAGAAAGCCTGACTTCCGCTTAATTGTCGGGTCCGGCATGCTCAGATAGGGCAGGTAGGCGATCGGCTTCCCGTAGACCTCGAAAGAGGCATTCTCAAACCGGATGATCTTTTCCTGCTGGTTGTGAATGATCTTCTCGGCACGGACACGCCAGAGCGGCGGCCTGTTCGGAGGAATAGTCGGTTTCGTGTAAACCGTGTAGATGCCGTTTTCGATGCTTGTGACGTTGTTGCCTTCACGCCGGGCTTCTTCAGCCAGGAAACGCGTGCGTTTCGTCGTATCGATCTGGAGCGCTCTGGCAAAACCTTCGGAAAAGTCTTCCGAGAGCGTCATTTCCGATGTGCGGGCCACATTTCCGTCCGCTTCGATCAAGATGACGTTGCCGCGAGCGGTCAGCTGACCACTTTTGCGGTCGAAGACTATTTCGTGAGCCTGAACTGTGTTGCCGTCGTAGTAAACCTGAACATTGCCGGTCGCAACGATCAGGTCATTATCGAAGTCATAAGTGATCTCGTTGGACTCAAGCAACAGGTTTGCGTTCGGATCCACTCCGGCAGCAAGGTCGCTCGTCAGGTCTTGCGCTACCGCCAGCGAGGTAGCGTCATGGCAAAGGGAGACCGCGATGGCAAAAACGCTTGCCGCCGCCAGTAGCTTGCCCTTATTGGCCCAAATCTCTGTGTTCAGGGAAACCGGAAAAGACATAGCCCTTAACCGTCTTCCTGATGCAAGAGAATTGTCAAACCCATGAGTACTCCAAAAATTCCAGGGGCCCACGCAGCCACCAAGGGGGGGACGATACCCGCGCCTCCAAAGTCCTTGGCAAGCTCGGTTAGAACGTAAAGCACGAACCCGGACAGGATTCCACCCAGAATCATACTTCCCAATCCGCCAAACCTCGAAACTTTAAGGGAAACTGCCGCTGCAATCAAAATCATCGCGACCAAAAGAAGCGGTCGCGCGAGCAGAGTCTGATACTGCAAATTGTACCGATACGCAGGCAATCCGGCGTTTCTCGCCAATTCGATGAACCGCGGCAGGTTCCAGAATGAAATTGATTCGGGTGAGCCGATGCTTTCGCGAACTTCGGTCGCGGTCAAAAAAGTGCTTACCTGATATCGGCCATAAGGTTGTGGATCTTGTTCCGTCGTATAGACGATCGCATCGTCCAGATACCAGATTTCATCTCCAAGGGTCGCCTCTGCCGCCTCGATGCGTTCACGGAACGTACCGTCCTTGTCGAAAGTGAAAACCGTCACGCCGAGAAGGCGGGTGCCGCCGTCGAGCAGCTGTTTGGCCAGCAACACAGATTCACCATCAAGCCCGTCCTGACGCACCCAAACGTCATTGGAAGCTTGCAGAAGAAAACTCTGCTCCGTTCCGAAGAGACCGGAGGCGACTTCGTCCGACTTGTGCTGAAACCAGACGGCTGCCGGATTGTAGACCGTGATAGACAGAACCCCGAGCACAAGTCCGACAACGATGGCTGGCATTGAAAACTGCCAGACGGAAATGCCCGAGGCCCGGGTAACAACCAGTTCCAGCGCCCGGCTCAGGGTAACGAATGCTGCTATCGAACCGAACAAAACCGTGAAAGGGATCACCTGTTCAAGAAGTAGCGGTACTCGCAGCGCAGAAATCAACGCGACGCGAAGTACCGAAAACCCTTCACGATCGCCACCACGCCGTACGAGTTCAAGTACGTCAAACAGATAGATAAGCACCGCGGCAAACAGGAAGAGGCCGAGGATTGCCTTCAGAAATCTGCCGGAAAAATAGAGTGACAGCGTACGTCCGAGGATCATGAAACTCCTCCGGCACGCCTGTTGTTCAACCAGTTGCCAACCGCTTCAATGCGGTCTTGAAGAGACAGCTGAAGTTCGCTCATCCACTTCGGTTGCTCGCCGCCCTGTTCACGGAAGATCGAAACAAGGGCAAGTACGGAACCGAGGATCGGAACTGCATAAAGCAGAACCAGAATTGCAGTGACACCTCCCGAAATTGCGGTCACGCCAAAACCACTCGTTCTCAAGAGGACGCAGGCGCCGATTGCCCCGACAACCGCGAGGCCGCGCCCCTGACGGGTCGTCCGTGCCTTGCCGAGAAACGCAAAGACGATTAGTCCGAATGCAATACAGTAAAGTGGCTGACTGAAGCGCTCATGCAGTTCCGCGGTCAACTTGTCCGGATTCTTGAGAGCATAGGCATCATTGCGGCCGGGTGACATCAAGTTGGCGGTTGTTCTCTCGCTCGCCTTGAACACCGGTTCGCCCGCTTCCGGAATAAGATTGGACAGATCGAAGGCATACGACTGGAAGCGGACGATCGAGATGTCACCTTCCTGTTTCGGACGACGCTGGATCGTGCCGTTCTGCATGACAAGGAGTGTACGGTCCGCCGCCTCGACGATCTGCCCGGTATCGGCCTGATAGGTAAAGGCCGTCTCTTCATCACGAGTGTCATGAAGGAGCAAACCGTCAAGCGTGCCTTTACCGGACCTGTTCCTGATGTGAAACGTCAGGCCGTTTTCAACGTTAATGAAGCGCCCGGGTTTGACAATGTTGGCAACAAGGTCGGCTCGGACACGAGTAATTTCGGTTCTCAATTGGGCCAGGCCCATGGGGGCGAAATAAAGTGACATGCTGCCGGTGAGAATCATAACGATAACAGAAAACAGCATGACCGGCTTGAGAACAAGAAAGCGGGAGCCACCGCTGGCATCGATCACGATCAGTTCGCTGTCGCCGGACAGGGAATTCAAAACCAGGATCAGCGCGATCATCAGCGCGAACGGCGCTACGATTACGATCAGAAAGGGCAGGGCAAGCATGGTGATGCCGATGAATTGGACAATCGTTTGCCCTTTCGACGTCACAAGGTCGAGCTGACGAAGCGCCTGGGTTGCCCAAACGACGCCTGTCATAGCTGCAATCGTAAGGGTGAATGCATAGGCGGTCCGGCGAATTATATAACGTTCGAGCGTTTTCATGGCTGTGCCGGAAAGAGACCCTTACAATTAGACGAAAATTCAGCCCAGGACCGAATAACACGTAATGTGGTGAATGGCCCATGAATAAGAATGGTTAATATACATTAATTTTCGCCTCTCTTGCCGAAAAGCTGTTGAAACCCCATGATTTGGCGGCAAATAGGCATGCCTAGAGATGTGCGGCCTCTCCGCTCAACCGTCTGCTTAAAAAATTTGGAAACCGACAAGGACCGAAGAATGACAAAACTTGCGAAAATTTCCTTTTCAAAAGCCGAGGCCCCGAAAGGAGGCGTGGCCGTAATTCTGGCCGGTGAGGACCTCAACCTGGGAACGATTGCCAATGAATTTGCGTCGGGGCTTGAGGGGGGCTTGAAACGGGCCGCTGACATCGCGGGATTTTCCGGCAAGAAGAAAACCAGTCTGGACCTCGTGGCTCCTGCCGGATTGACGGTTGATAGACTAATCGTATTTGGACTGGGCAAATCGGAAGACCTCACCCAGGACGATTGGCGGGCCTTTGGTGGTGCTGTCTTCGCCGAATTGCAGAAGGCGAAGACAGATGCGGCGGCGGTTCTTCTTGAAGCTCCGGAAGGAACGGAGTTGCCGGAGGCTGCAACGGCTGAATTTGCCATGGGGGCCAAGCTGCGGGCTTATGCCTTTGACAATTACAAGACAAAGCCAAAAGACGACGCAAATTCAAAGGACCTGAAACTGACCTTGAAGGTTGCCGATCCAAAGGCAGCAAGGAAGGCCTGGACCGTGTCGGAAGCTGTGGCTGATGGCGTGATCGTGGCCCGAAACCTCGTGAACGAACCTGCCAACGTTCTGGGCCCTGTGGAGTTTGCCAAAAAGGCGCAGGAGCTGGAGAAGCTCGGTGTGGAAGTTGAAGTCCTCGGCGAGAAGGAAATGAAAAAACTGAAAATGGCGGCCTTGCTCGGCGTGGCTCAAGGATCGGTACGCCCGCCGCGTTTGGCCGTCATGCGCTGGAACGGTGGCAAGAAAGGGGCTGCCCCGGTCGCACTGGTCGGCAAGGGCGTTGTCTTTGACACCGGCGGCATTTCCATCAAACCGGCCGCGGGAATGGAAGAAATGAAAGGCGACATGGGTGGTGCTGCTGCGGTTGTTGGTGCCATGCACGCCATTGCAGGCAGGAAGGCCAAGGCCAACGTCGTTGGTGTGATCGGTCTGGTCGAAAACATGCCGGACGGCAACGCACAGCGGCCGGGTGATATCGTCACAGCCATGTCCGGAACGACGATCGAGATCCTCAACACCGATGCCGAAGGCCGTCTCGTTCTGGCAGATGCGCTTTGGTACACGCAGGAAAAGTACAAGCCCGCCATCATGATTGACCTTGCGACCTTGACCGGTGCGGTGTTGATCGCGCTGGGTAACCTCAATGCCGGTCTCTTTTCGAACAATGACGAGCTTGCCGAAAATCTGCTGGCTTCAGCCAAGTCGAGCGGAGAACCGCTTTGGCGTCTGCCTCTGTCCAAGGAGTATGACAAGATCATCGACACGCCCAATGCAGATGTGAAAAACACCGGTGGTCGCTGGGCCGGCTCCATCACGGCCGCCCAGTTCCTTCAGCGTTTTGCCAACGATGTGCCGTGGGCGCATCTGGATATTGCCGGAACCGCATTCGGCGCGCCGAAAGACGATATTTGCCAGAGTTGGGCATCGGGTTACGGTGTTCGTCTGCTCAACCAGCTTGTTGCCGATCACTACGAAGCTTGATGGGGCGCTGCCGCCGGGAAGCTAAAGAAAAAAAGAAAAACCCGCCAGATTGGCGGGTTTTTTTTGAATTCTGTCCGGATTTCTCAGCAGGTTTTGTAAGCCTGACAGGCAGTGGCCGGTTCGACCAGAAGTCCCATACCAAGCGTTGCACCAGCAACAACCCCAACCAGTGCACAGAACACAACTACACGTGCAAGCATACAAGTTTCCCCGTTTGGACTGGGTCGGGATACCGTTCACCAGCCACGAATAAATGATCCTTGGATCGTCCCCTGGAACGAAGCCTAGTCAATCGACATTTGCGAAGGGTTAATGATACGAGTCTTGTGGCCTGTCTATGTTGGCTTTGCGGCAAAATGAATTTGTCCGTATCGCTGTTGCACATGGGCATCACTTTTGGGCGGCACCTCTGGAAAACCTTTCGGCAAGACGAGGGGGAAACAGGATCGGGACGACGCGCAGGGAGCGACAATGAGCGTTGAAGTTGTTTTCTATCACCTTTTGCACAAGCCGCTTGAAACTGCGTTGCCTCAATTGCTGCACAAATGCCTTGAACGCGACTGGAAAGTGGTGGTGCAGACCGGAACTGTGGAACGCTGCAATGCGTTGGACGCACATCTGTGGACGTTTGCCGACGACAGCTTTCTGCCTCATGGCACAAAAGCCGACGGCTATGCCGAACATCAACCGATCTATCTGACGCCGGAGCAGGACAATCCGAACGAAGCCGATGTCCGCTTTCTTGTCGACAGGGCGGTGCCTCCGCCGCTTGGTGGATACAAAAGAGCCATCTACATGTTCGACGGCAATGACCAGGAAGCGGTTCTGGAAGCGCGGCAACGCTGGAAGGAGGCCAAGTCCGAAGACTTCGAAATCGCCTACTGGCAGCAGACCCCGGCGGGAGGCTGGGAGCGCAAAGCCTGATTTTGCCTGATCCGGAAGGGGGAGGAACCTATGAAAAAACTGAAAACATCTTCCGCGGAACTGGTTGCCGGGGCGCGCGCCAGGATCGAGGAGATCGAAACGGCGGATGCGATTGCACTTATTGAAGATCCCCGCGTCCAGTTTGTCGATCTCAGGGATATCCGCGAGCGTCAAAGATCCGGATTCATCCCTGGCAGCTTCCATTGCCCGCGCGGCATGGCCGAATTCTGGATTGATCCGGAAAGCCCGTATTTCAAGGAAATTTTCGCCGAAGACAGACGCTTCGTTTTTCATTGTGCTTCAGGCTGGCGCTCAGCACTGACCGTGGCGACACTGAAAGAAATGGGATTTGAAGCCGCCCATTTGAAAGATGGATACAACGACTGGGTGAAGCAGGGCGGGCCGGTAGAAAGCGATTCCTGAACACCGAATTCCTTGGGATTTACTCAGGTGCTTGTGTCAGACGGAGTTCGTCAGTGTCTGGATCTGAGGTATCACCCGCGATGTCTTCGTCTGTGTCGCTGTCATCTGTGGGGTCTTCCCCGTCATCTTCCGCAATTTCACTCGCCTCGCGAATTTCATCGATTTTGCCATAGTAGTCGCCGACCCCGAGAACCTGCTTTGCCCAATCCAGCATTTCCTCATCTACATATTCGTCGCCGTATTGCCGAATACGGTTTTCATTGGCCATGTCGACGAGTGCGTGGGTGAGGCTCTCATCGGAGATTGATCCAGCAAGAGTGTCGAATTCACTTTGTTGTTCTTGAAGTGCGACTTCAGCGTCCTTGAATGAGTTGAAATCTCCGCTTCCCAATGCTTCACCGAGCGCAAGCTTTTCAGCTTCCAATGCCGCCAGCTGATCTTCCGTAAATCCTGAGGTGTCGGTTTCCTCCAGATCTGCAAGACGCGCTTCCAAGTCTTCCGAAGTAAGATCATCGTAGGAAAAATCATCGTGCACAACGATATCGTTCAGGATCTCTTTGAGAGCTGCTTTCGCGATCGCCAGACTTTCTTCGGTTTTTGCAAACTCTTCCGAGAACTGCTCATAGGCAAGCGAAGCTTCGATATATTCCTTCACACTTGCCAGCTTGGGGTCGTTGGAATTCAGGTAAGCGCGGTAGTTCCGCTTTAAGGAGTTCAAGCGGGCAAGTTTCGCGTTGAGGTTCTTTTGTTTCGAACCTGGGCAGACTTCTGGAACCGCAGATACGGAGGCCAGTGTTGCTCTTTCGGACTTTGGAAGCCGGTGAGAGTTGGCTCTCGATGTGGCGGAAGCGTTATGGTGATGCTTTGATCGAGTGGAGGTCGCTGCCTTGTTGTTGCCGAACACCGAATTCAAAAAATTGTTTATTCCGTTTCCGGGTTTCGCCTGCTTGTTTCCTCCCCAGTTCTTGAAGAGGTTTCCACCTTTGTTCGAGTTGTTTTTCGGCGAAGAGTTGCTCGCGTTGGAGCCATTTCCTTTACCGCCGGAGTTGCCGGCTCCGTTACCGTTGCCGCCTCCGTTGCCTCCGCCATTGCCGTTGCCTCCACCGTTGCCATTGCCATTGCCGTTTTTCGCAAATGCCTGGTCGACGGAAAATGGATGGTCGTTCATGTCTGCCGACATTGGCGGAACCAGAACGAATGCGGCAGTTCCGAGACACAGGACAACGGATTTGGCGAGGGGCATGTTTTGACCTTTGGGCACGTGCGAATATTTGGCTTGAACCACATCTCATCGACAACGCGTCTGACCGCGAAGGAGATATTAGTGTGATCCAGGAAACCGAATGTTTCCTTGGCACAACCCGTCAGAATTTATTCAATTCCGGTGAAAACCGACTTTTCCGCGTTACTTCAATCTGGCAAGCAAATGCGGCACCTTGCCGATGTGATCGAGACGGTGAAACCGGTCAGCGCCGAATGGATCTTCTGCTTGTTCAAGGGCCCAGGTGAAGTCGTAGGGGACGTGAGCACCGAACGCACCAGCTTCCAGGGCGGGAAGAATATCGGACTTCAGCGAATTGCCGATCATCATCGCTTCAAGGGGACCGCTGCCATGGCGAGCAAACAGGGTTTCGTAAGTGGCTACAGATTTTTCCGAGACGATTTCAATGCCGTCGAAGTGAATGTCCAGACCTGAGGCAGTGATCTTTCTTTCCTGGTCGAACAGATCTCCCTTGGTGATCAGAACAAGCCGGTAATCGTCCTTCACCGCCTTGAGTGTCTCTTCGACATAGGGAAGGGGCTCGACGGGATGGTTGAGCATGTCCCGTCCGGCTTCGAGAATTTCGGCGATGACATCCGCATGGACCTGTCCGCCGGTCACTTCGATGGCTGTCTCGATCATGGACAGCGTAAAGCCCTTTACGCCATATCCATAGTGGAGCACATTGCGCCGCTCGGCCGACAGGAGCCGCTCGTTCAACCGGTCCTTGTCGGTATAGTTGCTGAGAAGGCCGGCAAAGCGTTCTTCGGTCAGCCGGAAGACCCGCTCGTTGTGCCAGAGCGTGTCATCCGCGTCGAAACCGAGCGTCGTAATGGTGGCCATCAACTGGCTTCCTCAAATTCGGCCGAAAGCTCCAGCCATTCCTCTTCCGTCTTCACCAGTTTCTTTTCGCAGTAGGCGCGTTCCTTGGCGAACTTGGTTGCCCGCTCCGGTTCCTTGACGAAAAACTCCGGGTCCGCCAGCGCTTCATCCAGTTTGCCGATCTTGTCCTGCAAGCGCGTCATTTCCTTTTCGGCCGCATCGATTTTCTGCTTCAGCGGTTTCAGCTGGCTGCGCTTTTGGGCAGCTTCCCGGCGCTTGACCTGGGCTGAGGCCTTTTCAGTTTCGGCCGCAGCGGCGCGTTCCCTGGCCTTCTGAGCGGCATCGGGTCCTTGCAGGATCAGGCGCCGGTAATCCTCCATATCTCCATCATAGGGCTCGACCCTGCCCTCGGCGACCAACCAGAGCCTGTCGGCGCATGCCTCCACCAGATGCCGGTCATGGCTGATGAGCACAACTGCGCCCTGATAGTCGTTGAGTGCCATGACCAGTGCTTCCCGGCTGTCGATATCCAGGTGGTTTGTCGGTTCGTCGAGGATCAGAAGATGTGGACCTTCAAAAGTGGCCAGACCCAACAGCAATCGTGCTTTCTCGCCACCGGACAGATCCTTTGCCGGCGTTTCCATGCGATCGGTCGGCAAGCCGAAGCGGGCAACTCTGGCTCGCACCTTTGCTTCCGGGGCTTCCGGCATGAGTGCTCGCACATGCGCGACAGCGCTCTCTGCAGGTTTCAGTTCGTCCAGCTGATGTTGCGCGAAAAACGCAATCTTCAGCTTTGTCGCCTTGGTGATGGTGCCATCCATGGCTCCCAGACGATCGGAAATCAACTTGGCAAATGTCGACTTGCCGTTACCGTTGGCTCCAAGAAGAGCAATCCGGTCATCGGTGTCGATGTTCAGGTTGATCCGGGACAGGATCTTGGTATCGCCATATCCGGTTGAAACGCCTTCCAGCTTGATGATCGGCGGTGCCAGCTGGTTTTCCGGGTCGGGAAAATGAATAGGTTTGCCGCTTTCTTCGGTAAGCGCGGCAATCGGCTGCATTTTCTCCAGCATCTTTAACCGGGATTGTGCCTGGCGCGCCTTGCTGGCCTTGTACCGGAACCGGTCGACGAAAGCCTGCATGTGCTTGCGCTGGGCGTCCTGCTTTTCCCGGGCTTTTTCAGCCAGGATCATGGCTTCGCGCCGTTGCCGGTCGAAACTGTCATACCCGCCTGAATAGTACGTGAGCTTACCGCGATCCAGGTGCACGATACTGTCGACGGCATTGTTGAGAAGATCGCGGTCGTGCGAGATCAGCAGTACCTGATGCGGATAACGCGCGACGTAGTTCTCAAGCCACAACGTGCCTTCCAGGTCGAGATAGTTTGTGGGCTCGTCAAGCAACAGAAGATCCGGTTCGGAAAAGAGCACTGCTGCAAGCGCAACGCGCATGCGCCAGCCACCGGAAAACGACGAGCAGGGCCGCTGCTGAGCTGCCGCATCGAAGCCGAGACCGGAGAGGATGGCGCCCGCGCGGGCTTCTGCCGTGTGAGCGCTGATGTCAGCCAGTCGAGTGTGTATTTCGGCGATCCGGTCCGGGTCGGTTTCGGTTTCGGCTTCCGCCAGAAGACGGCTGCGTTCCTTGTCCGCGGCGAGAACCACTTCCATCAAGGTGTCTTCGGTGCCCGGTGCTTCCTGGGCAACCTGGCCGATGCGTGCACGCTTCGGGATCTGCACCGAGCCTGTCTCGGTGGCCAGATCGCCGGTAATGATCTTGAAAAGCGTTGATTTGCCGGCACCGTTTCGCCCGACAAGCCCCGTCTTGGCCTTGCCCGGCAGGGTCACGCTTGCTTTGTCGATCAGGAGGCGGTCCCCGATCCGATAGGTGAGATCTGAAATCTGTAACATGAGCGGATGTTTGGCGAACCCGAACTCAGGATGCAAGCGGAAAGCGGAGCCAAACCACGTTCGATCGTGAAGCTGTGGCAAAGCTGCACGCAGTTTGCCACAGCCGGGAAGGTCAGGGAGTTAGAAAACTCAGAACTTCTTTCAGAATGATCTGGTGCTGGCGCTCTCTCTCCGAGGTTCCCTTGATGCAGACGATTTCGTCACCAGGTTCATGGACCTTCAGGATCTCGTATCCTTCAGGTTTGCAAACGCCCATGAAATCAAAATGCCCGGCATCGGACAGTTCCATGTGACGAACCTTGTCGCTGGGTAGCGCATCGGAGAGAGCTCTGGATTCAACGTCCTGATTCAACATGTCGGCGCGCTCCGAACCGAGCACAAGAACCGGAATGTCGAGCGAGGCCAGGCTTTCACGGGAAAGAACCGGCGTGCCACCAAGATCCAGGCTGACGACTTTCAATACGCGCGGGTCCTTGCGCGAGGTCTCCATCTCTTTCTGGTCGCTTTTCGTCTCAGCGACCGACCAGCCCGAAAGCACTTCGCAAGCGAGAGGCGCGTCTTTTTCTAAATCGCAGGAAGACCTGTAGAGTTTGGTGTCGAATTCAGCTCCCGCAAGCAGCATCACGGTAAAGCCGCCAAGTGAGTGTCCGGCTGCATAAATCCGGGAGCTGTCTATTCGATCCTTGAAAGGGCTGTCTTCGATCAGATAGGTGATCAATCGCGAAAGGTCGTTTGGGCGCTCCCACAATTCACGCGCCTGATCCGGGGCCCGCAGGAACGAGCTTGTTCCCGGGTGGTTGATCATTGCCACGACAAATCCGCGTCTTGCGAGTTCGGATCCGAGCCAGGCTTGATTGAAGGTGTTGCCATACATCCCGTGCGACACGACCAGCAGCGGGTAGGAACCGTCAGCCGGCTCGCCATCGGGATCAGCAAGAGCCATCTGCCAGACTTTGCTTTTATCGGCGCGACTGAACTTCTTCGGAGTAGGGGTTGGATACCAGATGTCACCGGCAAGCTGTCGGTCGCTCCTCTCATCTGCCACCGTCAGCTTGGTGACGCCCGGACCGAAACGTTCAATTTCAGCACCATCTGCCAGCGCCGGGACAACACCGATGATCAAGGCCGGCGCTGCAGACAAGAGAACGGAAGCGACGAAACCGAGAAATTTGTTTCGAAGAGAGTTGTTACAATATGGCATAGGCATGCTCCAGAATGTTCGTGGACCTGTCCTGAGATGCGAATGCTGCTGTTGATTTGGCAATGAGGCAGAGCTCTCACTTCTGTCCTCAAACGTGATAAAGGACAGGAAAGACAGCATGTTTTCCAGTTCGGACTGAAATGATCAGTATTCCCGTTTCCTTTTTGCTTGCCGCCATATTCTTCTGCCTCGGTCTGGCGGTGTTCTTGTGGAAGCGCTTGCCGTTGTTGTCCCGGCAGGTGTTTTTGGTGCTTTTCTGTCTGATGGCCATTGAGGCAATTCTTGTCGGTATGCGTTTTGCAATCGGCAGTCTGGAATATCTGGCTATCCAGCGTGTTCTTCCGGTCTGGATTGCCCCGGCCGCTTACCTTTCCTTTGCAGCCATGACCATGCCGGAAAAGCAGGCCCATCGGTTGATCATTCTCAATGGCGCCATCGCTCTGGCCTTGACTGGAGTAATGTTCCTGCCGGTCGGCTTTGTCGGCTTTATCGACATCCTGATTGCTGCAAGCTTCGCTGCGTATGCAGCTCTTCTTTTTCGCCAATGGCGGCTCGGACCGGACCAGTATTCCGAGGCTCCGACAAATCTTCACGCCATCTTGCGAAAATTGTCGGGTCTCGCCGTTTTCGTCCTGGTTTCGACCTTGGTGATCGATGCGGTTATCGCGCTTTTGTTTGCACATGAGATGACCGATGCTGCAGCAAAAACGATCTCCGTTGCGAGCCTGTTGTTCCTGCTGGTCGCGTTTGCGCTCGTGATTGTCTCGTTGAAGGGGCATTTGAGCCCTGCAAGCAAACAGGAAATCGCGACGGAGGAGGATCTGGAAAACCAGCGGAACCTGGTCGAGCAGGCCCGTACCCTTCTGGTCGACAAGGAACTCTACAAGGACCCTGGCTTAACTCTGACGCGATTGGCGCGCCGGGTCGGGGTTCCGGACCGGGACCTGTCCCGCGCAATAAACCAGCAGACCGAAGAGAATGTCAGCCAGTTCGTCAACCAGATACGATTGACCGAGGCGGCGAGGTTTCTATCGACGACGGATGCCCCGGTAGCAAGCATTCAGGAACAGGTGGGATTTCTCACCCGCTCGAATTTCTACAAGGAATTTCAGAAACGCTTTGGAGTTACGCCTGGCGCCTACCGCAAGGCGGCTCAATCGTCGCCTGTCAGAATTTCAAGATAGATTTCCGCAAATCCGCCGAGCAGTTCATGACATAAGGTGACTTCGCGCGTATCCGGATCCCAGAAGGCGTTTTCCATGTCACAGGCCGCCGCACGGAATGTGACCATTTCAGGCAAATCATAAAGGGTATCGAGTTCATCCGCGACTTGCTCCATCAGCCTGCTTTCCTTCAGGAACAAGGCCATGGGTTCCAGATCGGCAGGTGCCTCGTCGTGAACCACTTTGATCCGGCCACCGGGCGTATCGCTGTCACGGACAAAGGGATCGGTGACGTATTCCCAGGAGTCGGCCGATTGCTCGTAGTCGAAGGCGCAGGTCTCTATGCGTTCCTCAGGCAGGCCAAGATCCTTCGCAAGCTCCAGAAAGGCATCTTCGTCGGCGCCGACCATGAGACACAGCATCCGAAACCCGCGTTGCTGATCGAGGTCATGCTCATCGTAGAAGATCAGATCTTCGTAATTTTCCTCGGCAATCAGAAACCAGCCGATCATGGCATTGGTGAGCAACACATCCATGTCGTCGGTATCGGTTGCCAGCATCGACAGCGTTGCCAGATTGTCGACCGCATCTTCTTCCTGGGCGAGAACCGGAAGCTCCAGCTCGCTGACCAGCATGTGCCCGCCTTCATGGTAGAGCGTGAAGAGAGCATTTCCCGCAACGAAGACGAAGAGTTCTTCGCGTTCTTCGGAAGTCAGGCCGGCAAGGCGCTGCTCCAGGGAAGGACTGTTCTGACCATCCGCCTGTGCCAACGCGTCAGTCGGTGCGGCTGCAAGGATTAGCCAGACCGCTGTCACCGCGTTGAAAAGAAGTGGTGGAAACAGTGCAAAGATTGCGGTCAATGTATCTTTCCTCAACGGGAATGCCCGCCTGTCTAGACAGGTATTTCCAAGTCTGTCTGCCGAAATTTATTCATCTTACCGTGTTTTACCAGCGCCAATTCAGCTTTTGCGGGAAGGCGACATGGAAATGTCATGCGCGCGCCCTCTTGCAGGCGCAGCGGTGCCCCGTTATTAAGGCCGCGAAATTTTGTGAATTACGGACTGGCAACCCGCCGGCCGCTTCTAAAACAGAAAGATGAAACCATGGCGATTGAACGCACGTTTTCCATGATCAAGCCGGACGCAACCAAGCGCAACCTGACCGGTGCCATCACCGCTAAGCTGGAAGAAGCCGGCCTGCGTGTTGTTGCTTCCAGACGCGTGTGGATGTCCCTGCGCGAAGCAGAAGCATTCTACGCTGTTCACAAGGAACGTCCGTTCTTCGGCGAACTGACCGAATTCATGTCTTCCGGCCCGACCGTTGTTCAGGTCCTGGAAGGCGAAGACGCGATTGCAAAGAACCGTGAAGTCATGGGCGCAACCAACCCGGCTGAAGCTGCTGACGGCACCATCCGTAAGGAATTCGCTCTGTCCATCGGCGAAAACTCCGTTCACGGTTCCGACGCTCCGGAAACTGCTGCTGAAGAAATCGCGTTCTGGTTCTCCGGAACCGAACTCGTTGGCTAAATTGCACGGCAATTGATGTCATTAGAGCCGGTCCCGCAGGGCCGGCTCTTCTTATTTCCTGTATTCTTTTCCCGTTACAGGTCGTTACATTTTCACACGAAACGGCGACAGCATTCTGACTTTCCGTAAGCGATAGTGGCGGTGTCGGGGTGTTGATTTGGGAGATGGAGAATGCGTTACTTTGTTGCGCTCGCGGGGCTGCTGATTGCCTCACCCGCAGTCGCGCATGACAGTTCTGCGCCGCTCAGCGGCGAACATCCAGTTGAACATGAGCATTTAAGCGAAGAGATCTGGGATCTGCTGATACCGCAGGCCGAGGCGTCAGCCGATATCACCGTGAACGGCAACACCCGGCGCATCCGTGCAAACGGCTACCCGATAAAACCCCCCGGACAATTCCCCAACCGTAACAACCCCAGCGCCATCTCAAAGAAAAACTACAACCTGAAAGTTCCGCTCAACCCGCGAAAGAACAGCCAGGCGACCAGGGCGCGGGGGGGCGTGTTCGGGATCGCCATCAACGGCGTGGTGATGGATCCTGGAACCGCGGAGTTCTGGCAGAACGACCGCCGGTCAGGCTGGAACTATGAAGCGATGGGTGGGGCGTGCAAGCTTGGCCTCGATCGCTACAACGCCCATGTGCAGCCGGACGGAACCTATCACTACCATGGCATCCCGACGGGCGTTGTGGCTTCGAGCGGAGGCAAATCCGTACCGGCTATGATCGGATATGCAGCTGATGGCTTCCCGATCTATGGCCAGTATGGCTATTCGGATCCTGGCGGAAAATCGGCCATGAAAAAGCTGAAGAGCAGCTATCGCGTCAAGAATGGCAACCGGCCAAGCGGTCCCGGTGGCCGGTATGACGGCAAGTTCACGCAGGATTGGACCTACGTTGCGGGCGCGGGTGATCTGGACCAGTGCAATGGCCGATTTGCCGTGACGCCCGAATACCCGAATGGCACCTATCATTACGTGCTGACCGACACTTTTCCCTTCATTCCGCGCTGCTGGATGGGCAGCCCGGACCGCAGCTTCCTTCGCTTGAAGGGACGTGGGCGACGCGCGGAACTTGATGCAGAGGACAATCATCCCACTATCGACTTTACCGCCATGAGCGACAACAGTGCTGCAATTGTTCATCTCATCCAATCACAGGGTGGACACCCACCGCGTCTCCACCCGGGAGGACGGCCGCCGCCTGGCGCCGGTCGAGGTCCGGGGAGGGGGCGGGGCCCTCAAGCCGGTGGACGCCCGGGTAGCAGATCCCCGTGCAGCGGCAGCTGAAAAATCCATGGGAAACCGGAGTTTACCGAGAGGCGCTTGACGGCGCCTCTTTTTGGTCTTCATAAGGCATGACAATAGCCAGTCTGCAGAATGGACCGTAATGAACCAGCAGCCGCCAAAAAGTACCTTTTCAGCCTGTCCGCACGATTGCCCGTCATCCTGCGCGCTCGAGGTACATTTTTACCCTCACGGCGACGTTCGCCGCCTGAATGGTGCGAAGGACAATGACTACACAGCGGGGGTCATCTGTGCCAAGGTCGCGCGATATCCCGAGCGGCTTTACCACCCGGAACGCCTGCTGAAGCCTTTGCGGCGTGTCGGCCCCAAAGGGGAGGCAACGTTTGAGGAAATTACCTGGGATGCTGCGCTTGATCTGATTGCGGAAAAGTTTCAGGAAGCGGAGGCGGAGTTCGGGGCGGAGAGCATCTGGCCATATTACTACGCCGGTACCATGGGACTGGTGCAGCGTGACAGCATTCACCGGCTAAGGCATGCCAAGGGATATTCGCGCCAGTTCGACAGCTTCTGCACCAACATGGCCTGGACCGGATATGTTGCCGGTACGGGAAGCCTGACCGGTCCCGATCCGCGTGAAATGGCCAAGTCGGACCAGGTGATCATCTGGGGCACCAACCCGGTCGCCACCCAGGTCAACGTGATGACCCACGCAATCGCCGCCAGAAAGAAACGCGGTGCCAGGATCATTGTTGTCGATGTTTACGAGACCGAGACGATGAAACAGGCCGATATCGGCCTGATCCTGAAGCCGGGCACTGACGCGGCGCTCGCTTGTGCCATCATGCATGTTCTCTTCCGCGACGGTTACGCGGACTGGGACTACCTTGAAAAATATACCGATTGCCCGAAGGAGCTTGAGGCTCATCTTTTGGCGCGCACGCCTGAATGGGCAGCCGGCATCACCGGACTGAACGTGTCGCAGATCGAGGAGGTGGCAAAGCTCATTGGTGAGGTCAAAAAGACCTTTTTCCGTCTTGGTTACGGCTTCACCCGGTCCCGGAATGGTGCGGTCGGCATGCATGCGGCATGTTCCATTGCGGCGATCATCGGCAGTTACAAATACGAAGGCGGTGGCGCGTTCCACAACAACGGCGGTCTCTTCAAGTTCAACAAGGAAATGATAGAAGCGTCTTCACTGAAAGATGTTTCCAGGCGTGCGCTTGACCAGAGCCTGATCGGGCGGATCCTGACCGGTGACGAAGCGGCGCTTCTTGGCGGCCCTCCCGTGAAGGCCATGCTGATCCAGAACACCAACCCGATGTCGGTCGCCCCCGAGCAGGAACTCGTTCGGCAGGGATTTGCCCGCGAGGACCTGTTCACCGTCGTCCACGAACAGTTCATGACCGACACCGCCAAGATGGCCGATATTGTCCTGCCGGCAACCCAGTTTCTGGAGCATGACGATATCTACAAAGGTGGCGGTCACCAGTATTTTCTTCTGGGACCAAAGGCCGTGGAGCCGCCTGAAGGGCCGAAGGAAAATATATTTGTAATCAATGAGATCGCAAGACGTCTTGAATCGAATTCTCATGGAGGGTTCGATATGAGCGCGCGCGATCATATCGACTGGATGCTGAAGAATTCCGGGTTCGGAACGCTGGCGGAGCTGGAGGCGAACAAATGGCGCGACATTCAGCCTGATTTCGAGACGTCCCATTATCTGAACGGCTTTGGTCATGCGGACGGAAAATTCCATTTCAGGCCGGATTGGGGGCGCTCTGACGCACCCAACAAGCCCGATGGCGATACGGTGTTCGGACCTTCTGAAGAGATGCCGGAACTTCCCGACCAGTGGGACAGCATCGAGCTCGCAGATGAGCAGCATCCGTTCCGGCTGGTGACGGCGCCGGCGCGGTCATTCCTCAACTCCTCTTTTGCCGAAACGGAAAGTTCGAAGAAGAAGGAAGGTCGCCCGGAAGTCTGGTTGCGCCCGGAAGAGGCTACGCGCTACGGCATTGAGGATGGTGCAAAGGTGAAGATGGGTAACAGGCGCGGTGTGGTGACACTGCATGCGCGCCATGTTGCAACCGTGGCCCCCGGCACCGTCATCTCCGAGGGGATCTGGCCCAACGATGCCTTCGAAGATGATCGCGGTATCAACACGCTTACAGGCGCTGACCCGGTCGCACCTTATGGCGGTGCGGCCTTCCATGACACGGCGGTTTGGGTGAGGGCGGTTTAGCGCAGCAGCTTCAGGCTGCCGGTCAGCGAATTAACCCATTTGGTCGGGCCGAACAGCCCTATGCCGTCAATCTTTTCTTCGGTGAGATCGCGCATCGGGATCGCATTCCTGTAGTTGTTGAAGTCATGCAGAAGCCGCGCGAATGATGGGAAGAGGATTAGCTCACCCGCGTCCGGTTTCGATATGTGAGCTTTCGCCATCAGGTCCTGCATTTTCTCTTCCGCTGCCTGCAGGACAGGAACTGGCCGGTCCGCGCTTGTCAAAAAGGCAATGCCGGGTCGATCGCAGAGTTTGACATTGCCGAACCCCGGTTGTCCGGCGCCGAGACCAATTCCGATTGTGGCGACGGTGTTGGCCAGTTGGCCGGCGGGCAGGGACGGATCAATCACGATGGCGACTTTCAGGTCACCTTTTCCTTGCAGGCTCATTTACGGGTCTCTTCATTCAGATCAATTGAAAATTCGAACCAAAATTGCCTGCGTTCGTTGGAAAGGTGTTGTCTAATCCTCTTGAAGTTTGATGGTTTTCAGGTGAAATCTATCTAATTCTGGTAGAATTTTGAAAGAGGTTACCGATGAAGGAGTTGATGCGGGAAGATGTCAGGATTTTGGAAAGATTACAGTCGGACGGGCGCATAACCAATTCTGCGCTGGCTGAGGCTGTTTCCATGTCGGCGTCGCCCTGCTGGCGCCGCGTCCGGCAACTTGAGGAAGAAGGGGTGATCCAGGGATACAGCGCCAATCTGGATCGACGGCAGATCGGCCTGGGTGTTCTGGTTTATGTCACCATCCAGATCGACAATCATTCAGAAGAGGATGCGACCCGGTTTGAGCGGCAGGTGCAGGAGCTTCCTGAGGTTATCTCGTGTCATTCGGTCTCGGGTGGAGCCGATTTCATGCTGATGGTCGTCTGCCGGGATCTTGATTCCTATGCGGAGTTTTCGATGAATATCTTGCGCAGGCTGCCCGGTATCAAGACCATGACCACCAACTTTGCGCTCAAAGAAATCAAGCCTTTCAAGGGGCTGCCGCTCGGCTTGTGAAAGATAGGAAACGGTGGCGCGGACGTGGCCGCAAAAGAAAGGGCGGCGTATCGCCCGTCCGATAGCACCGCCCGCCTCAGGTGACGATCAGATCTGTGCCAGGTTGGGGCACCCGGGAGTCAGGTCTGATTTTCTGAGGTATCCGTGTCTGGTGTTTCCAGCCTGCCTTCTTCCGCCTTGTAAAAGTACTGACTTGAGACAAGCCAGCCCTTGAGGGGCCGCAGCATGGGTATGCAGGTCAGCAGGATCAGGGGCAGGGTTGTGACAAGGTGAACCCAATAGGGCGCCGTAAAGGCAACCTCGAGCCAGATTGCAAAAGCAACCGCCGGAATACAGCCAAAGCAGATGACGAAGAATGCAGGGCCGTCGGCCGGGTCGGCGAAGCTGAAGTCGAGGCCGCAATTGCTGCATCCCTTCTTCAGGGTCAGGAAGCCGTCAAATATCTTGCCTTCTCCGCATCTTGGGCACCGGCCTCTGATGCCGGTCTGGATTGGCGGGAGTTTGGGCCAATCATGCGTCGTGCTCATGGCGCACCCTTTCTCAGGTGTTTTGCGTTCCTGTCATTTCTAAAATGATAGGAAGTGATTGCAGTCAAAATATGGAACCGTACGATCAAATCAAGAAATTTGTCTGCGGCAAATTGGCTGTTCTGGTCTTGGTGCCTTAGAAATATGCCGAGGCCCGTAGCGGAGATGCGTTCAGCGTGTGGGCGATGACGTCAAGTGAATTTGCCAGTTGATCGCGAGAAATGGGGCCTCCCAGGCTCAGGCGGACCGCTTCGGGTACCTCACCCTTGACAGTGAAGGCGTCGCTCTCGACAACTCCGATCTGCAGGCTTCTCGTTTGGGCGACAAAGGTGGATCTGTTCCAGCCCTCGGGTAGGTGCAGCCAGATGTGAAAACCGTCCGGATCAGTCGAAAATTCCTGGTTTTTGAGGTATTTGGCAGCGAGGGTCTGACGATTGGAGCTTTCCACCCGGATGCGGTTGAGGAGCTCGTGAGCCGTGCCGTCTTCGATCCAGTGCGTCGCAAGAGCGATGGAAAGCGGGGAGGTCATGACCTGCGATGTGCGTACCGCGCGCGAGAACTGCCAGGCCGCCCCCTTGTTCGGAGCAAGGACATGGGCGAGCCGTAGGCCGGCGCCAAGGCATTTGGAAAGAGAGCCGATATACCACGTAACATCGGGAGCGATTGCCGCAAAAGGCAAAGGGGCTTTCCTGCTCAACTGGCCATAGGCATCGTCTTCAAGGATGGGAACACCGTAACGCTGCGCTATTGTCGCGAGGTCTTTGCGGCGCTGATAGGGGATCGTTCGCGCAGTTGGGTTGTGCAGCGTCGGATTGACATAAAGAGCCTTGAGATCTCCCGACTGGCAGGCGGTGGAAAACGCGTCCGGATCGATGCCGTCTTCGTCCATTGGCAGTCCAGTCAGCTGCAGATTTAACTGGGCACAGATCGACCGGATGCCGGGATAAGTGATTTCCTCGCACGCGACCTTGTCGCCCGGAGAGGTGAGTGCGGCGAGAGCGTTCACCAGCGCGGCTTGTGCGCCGGGTGAAAACAGGATCGTTTCCGGTTCTGGTGCGAGGTCAACCCCTTCCAGCCAAAGCCGGGCGGCATGCAGGTCCAGGTCCGATGTGTCAAAGGTCTGGTAGCGCAGAAGCGAAACGAGATCGGCAGAAAGGCTGGCGACGCCTTCCTGCATCTTAGCGGTCAGGGCCGGGTCTGCGGGTTCCGGGGGCAGGTTCATGGAAAAATCCGGAACGCAGGCGCGCCTTGGATCGCCTGTCGGTGCAGCCTCGTTTGAAGCTCCCGGTTTGGTGACGAATGTCCCGCTGCCGACCTGAGAGGAAATGATGCCACGTCGGCGTGCTTCGGCATATCCGCGTGCGACCGTCGTGAAGTCCAGGCCCAGTTGACCGGCAAGTTGCCGCTGTGCCGGAAGTCTGTCGCCCGCACTCAGGCGGCCTGATGAAATATCATCCTCAAGACAATCGGCAATGGCGATATAGCGCGGCGCGTTGCTTTCAGAGAGGTTCGGACACCAGTCGGTCATGCTGCATACGATCTTTCGAAAATTGACTGCATAATGACTGTATAAGTGTAAGTTGATTGATTGTCACCAGTTTTCCGGAGGGCAACCACGGACATCGGTTTAACCTGCTCCCGGCAATTGGCGGCACGCCTTACTCCCTGTCCATGACCTCAACCGACAGCACTGTCGGCAGGTGACTGGCGATCTCCTTCCAGCTTTCGCCTTCATCCAGGCTGGCGAAGACCGAACCAGAGTTTGTGCCGAAGTAGAGTCCGGCCGGATCCCTGTCATCACCCGCCATCGCTTGGCGCAAGACCGTGAAGAAACAGGCCTTTTGCGGAAGTCCCTCACGCTTTGCCTGCCAGGATTGACCGCCATCCGATGATTTCCAGACCGCTGCCGCTGCGTCCGGCGGGTATCGTCCACCTGCGTCGCTGTTGAGTGGCAGTGTCCAGATCGTATCCGGATCTCTCGGATGCACGCGGATCGGAAAGCCGAAGGTAGAGGGCAGTCCGTCATTGATGTCGTCCCAGCTTCGTCCACCGTCTGCAGAGCGCCAGACGCCGTGGTGGTTCTGTTGATAAAGCAGATCGCCGTTGCCCGGAGCGCGCATCATGTTGTGGACGCAATGGCCGGTTTCACCGTCCCGCGGTGCAGCCGGGTGATCGTGTCCCTCGCAGGCAGCCGCATTTGACAGTCGGTTGCGCCTTTCCCAGGTCTTTCCGCCGTCTTCCGTGGCAAAGACGCCCGCAGCGGAAATGCCGAGCCAGATTTTTTCGGAATTTTCGGGGTCGAAGACAATCGTGTGCAGCACCAGTCCTGCAGCGCCGGGGTTCCAGCTTTCCGCGGAAGGGTGGTTGTTCAGGCTCTCGACATGCGAGAAGCTCTCGCCGTCATCACTACTTGCCAGGAGCCTTGCAGGTTTTGTTCCCGCATAAAGTCTGCCGTTCGAGCATCCGAGTGACCAGATTTGCGAGAATGCGTCGCCATGGGGCAAGGGCTGTGCACTCCAGCCGATCAGCGCGGCGAAATCCGGGTCGTTTGCCGCCCAGTCATCCATGGAACCTTTGGTCAGTCTGGTGAGTTTCCAGTTCTCGCCGCCGTCTTTGCAGCGCCAGACACCTGCGCCATGCCAGTCCCCGCCGCCGCCGGCCCAGATCTTTCCTGAGGCGGCATCGCCGATCACATGGTTGATCGGCCAGCCATCGCAATGCGGGCCGCTGACTTCCCAGCCCGATCTGTCCTGTTTGCCCGAAATCAGAAAGGCGCCCTTGGTGGTGCCGACAAGGATGGTCAGTTCTCCAGCGTTCATCGCCTTGCCTCCTCCCGTTTGGCGGGAAGTGTAACATGTATGGCCGGTGGGAGAGAGGGTGTGGAACTTGTGGCAAGCCGCCGGAGTGTCAACATCCAAAAGGATGATCTCGGGTGGAAGTCGCCGGACCCTCGAGTTTAAGATCCCTAAAGGGCCGCAAGCGTGTCGTCGTGGAGGCAGAAGGAGGGACAGTTGAAAGCTACAGCGATGTTCAAGGTCGTCTCAGTCTTGTGCTTGTTATTCGGAACACAGCTTTCAATTGATGCAGGTCACGCTGATGAGGCCGGGGCTCCGATTGGAGATGCGGTAAACGACCTGCCGCTGTTTGACGCTCATATGCACTACAAGGAACCAGCCTGGGATCAATATCCGGTGCAAAGCGTTGTCGAACTTATGGACTTGAACGGCGTTGCAATGGCACTGGTGTCCTCCACGCCGGACGAGGGCACGATCAGACTTTGGGAATATGCTCCAAACCGCATTGTTCCGGAGTTGCGCCCCTATCACGGTGCCGCAGGTTCATCGAACTGGACCAAGATGAAGGGTATGGAAGACTACCTGACGGGGCGTCTAAAAACTTATCCGCATCAGGGAATTGGCGAATTTCATATTCACCGGCTGGATACGGCGGACGAGCCACTGTTCCGCAAGATCATCGAAATGGCCAGGGAGCGGGATATCTATCTCCATGTTCATTCCGGACCGGAACCTGTCCGTTGGCTCTACGGTCTTGATCCGCAAGTCAAGATCATCTGGGCGCATGCGGGGTTGAGCACGCCTGCTGACCGCGTTTATGCCTTGATGGAGGAGTTTCCGGCACTGCTCGCCGATACATCCTTGCGCGAGCATGACATTCTGGGAGATGGAGAAAACCTCGACCCGCAATGGCTGGAAATCATATTCGACTTTCAGGACCGGCTGATGATCGGCAGCGACACCTGGATCAACAGTCAGTGGGACAACTATTCCCGGATCATGGCGAGCAACCGTCTCTGGCTTTCGCGGCTGCCGCGACCGGTGGCCGAAAAAATTGCTTTCAGGAACGCTCAGCGTTTCTTCGATCGGGACATCTCTGTGGAACAGATCGGATCGCGATGAGCTCGTTGTCGGTTGTGTCCGTCCGGCGCTGTTGAAAATTCGCGGCGAGGCTCTTCTCGTGAGTGTCGTCGTGCCCGGGCTGTGTGGCGGTTTCGCTTCTCCTCTTGGCTGGAGAGCGGCAACGCCTTCCGTAAACGATTAGTTGAATCTGGTTTCACAATTATCGATTGTCTGGAAAATTCAACTCAAAAACACTTGAGCAAAGCAAAGTAGTAAGGAATTCATATAATTTAATTGTCGATTGACGAGATGGTTATTGATGAGTGTTTAGAGTTTATTGCTTGTTCGCGCGACAAGCTCGTCATTTCAGCGTATAGTTATTTGATACAGGTCGCGGCGTGGGGTCGAGAGGTTCGACAAAGTGCAGCGCCCGCAGCCGCTACCCGTTCCGACCGACGTTGGAGGGAAAACTATGGCTCATTTTCATGTATTTGCCGACGTTCACGACACCGCCGAGCATATCAAGATCCGGCACGTGGACATTCAGGATATTATCGACGCGCTCAGGATGGGTGTTGATGACTTCATGGAGAAGCCATCTCACTACGTCTTCTTGTGCGTGATCTATCCGATTGTCGGTTTTATTTTGTTCAGATGGGCGTTCGGCCAGAATTATCTGCAATTGATTTATCCGTTGGTCACCGGATTTGCATTGATCGGGCCGTTTGCTGCGCTGGGGTTCTACGAGATCAGTCGAAGGCGTGAGCTGAAGATGGACACGTCCTGGAAGCACGCTCTGACAGTTTGGAAAACGCCGGCTTTGCCGGCTATTGCCGTCGTCGGTGGCATGTTGATTGTGCTCTTTCTTGCCTGGCTGTTTGTTGCGCAAATGCTTTATGTGGGGATCTACAGTGCCACGCCTCCCGAAGCGCTTGGCCCCTTCCTTGCGGATGTCTTGACCTCGCAAAATGGTTGGGCGCTGATCATTGTCGGTAATGCTGTTGGGTTCCTGTTCGCGTTGGCGGCACTCGTGACGTCGGTTATTTCTCTTCCATTGCTGCTTGATCAGGATGTTGGAGCCTATGTGGCCGTGAAGACATCTGTCATGGCCTGTCTGATGAACCCGGTTCCCATGCTGGCCTGGGGCGCAATTGTTGCCGGTGGTCTGGTTCTGGGGTCTCTGCCACTGCTGCTCGGTCTTGCCGTGGTTCTGCCGATCCTCGCGCACGCGACATGGCATGTGTATCGCAAGGTAATCGATACCTCCGGGCACTGAGGTTCTCATTCAAACCTCACAGGGTCTGACAAGCGCCTGCGGTCTATGAGATCGCAGGCGTTTTTTCGTTCTGCGGAGGTCGTTTCCGGAAGTTTGTGCATGGTTAGGTGAGGGAATGTAACTTGTTTATGAATACCAGATTAAACTTATGTAATTTAAAGTAAGTGATCTAAAAAATGCAAGAAAAATAACCAAATTATCTTCAAGGATACATAAACTTGGAGGTGTAAAATGTTGAAAAGATACGCAGAGAAACGGCAGAATGCCATCAATGCCCGGATTGAACCTCTTGTTAGGCAAGAACGTAGTTTGAGCCGGCAACAGGAGGATGCACTACAGAGGCTTGATCAGGCTTACAGGTTTTGGGGCCGGTTTACATAACCAGATCAATGACGCCGGTCCCTTTGGGGGCGGTCAGGGATGATCGCCCCTTCAATGCGTCTTGACGTGCGCAGATGACCCGCCGCAGCGATCTTGCGAAAAAGATTTGGACACATGACGGCGTAATTTCATTCTCCCGTGGCAAAGAAGATCGTCCGCGTCAGCAGCGTGTAATCGGACTCCATCGCCATGATCCAGACGAAGACGAGCAGGGCGGCTGGCGGCAGTATGATCGCATAGGAGAAGGCCAGGCGTTCCCACGCCATGTGCATGAAATACGCAATGATAAGTCCGGCCTTCAACAGCATGAAAATCAGGATCAGGGTCCATCGGAGATAACCCTCCAGTCCGGCATAATCGACCAGATAGGAAGCCAGGCTCAGTACGAAGAGCCACCCCCAGACAACAAGATAAACCCTGATCGGATGTTGCTGACCTTCGACATGCATGTCCGTGTCCGCCTCATCGGTTTGAACCTGTTGTGTTGATGCATGCGTCTGAGCTTCTGAATGTGTCATTGGTTCCCCCTACCAAAGATAGAAGAATGCGAAGATGAACACCCACACCAGATCGACGAAGTGCCAGTAAAGGCCCATGATCTCGACGCATTCGTAACGTCCCTTGCGACTGGTGAAGAAACCGGGTTTGCCGGAGTCATAGTCGCCCCGCAAGACCTTTCGCACGACAATCAGGAGAAAGATCACGCCGAAGGTGACATGGGTTCCGTGAAAACCGGTGATCATGAAAAAGGAGGCGCCGAATTGCGAAGCACCCCAAGGGTTCGTCCACGGGCGGACACCTTGTGATATCAGTGTTGCCCATTCGAATGCCTGCATCCCGACGAAGAGCGCTCCGAGCGCCGCAGTCGCAAGCATGAGCAGCGCTGTTTTCTTCCGGTCCCGGCGATAGGCGAAGTTCACCGCCATGGCCATGGTACCGCTGCTTGAAATCAGGACAAAGGTCATGATCGCGATCAGCAGTAGCGGCATTTCCACGCCGCCGATATGAAGGGCGAAAACCTCGCTGGGATTGGGCCATGGGACGACGGTCGACATTCTGGCCGTCATGTAGGCCACAAGGAAACTGCCGAACACGAACGTGTCGCTCAGGAGGAAGATCCACATCATGGCCTTTCCCCAGGAGACGTTTTTGAAGGCTGTCTGGTCGGACGCCCAGTCAGTCGTGATACCGCTCAGGCCTGCCGGCCGTTCCGGCGCTGCATTCGTGTGCGGCATATCAGTCATTGAACCGGTCCCTCAGCTGAATAGTTGGCTGCATGTCACGACGATCTCTTCCGCCCAGCCTGCAATCACGACCAGAATTGCCAGCCAGATGGCCAGCAGGAAGTGCCAATAGATCGTGCAAAGTTCCAGTCTGGGTGTGAATGAGCGCGGATCGGTGCTGTGAAAGGCGCTTGAAACCGCAAATGCCAATGCGACCAGACCGCCCAGGATGTGCAGCCCGTGCAGACCCGTCAGCAAATAGAAAAAGGTGACGGCGGGATTGGCGGCAACACCAAGTCCGACGGAAACAAGCTGCAACCAGACCGCCAGTTGACCGAAAACAAAGGCAACACCGGCAAGAGACGCAATCACGAGGCCGCTCCTTGCCGGTCTCAAGGCTCCGTTCCGGGCGTCGATCAGGGCGCAGTGCAGGGCAGCACTGCAGGCGATCAGCATTCCGGTATTCACCCATAACAGGCGAGGTAGTGGGAAATCGCGCCAGTCGGGCAGTCCCATTCGTTCGAAATAAGCGCTGGCGAGCAGAGCAAACAGGGCGCCGACAACAGCCAGGAATACGCCGAGTCCGACTTTCGCGGTCCTGTTGCCCGGGGCCGCTCCCTCGCTGGCGCTTGCCGGAATGCCATGTTCCAGCCAGGGTTTGGACAACAGATGATGCCGGGCCAGCCACCAGCCGGCAATGCACAGGACAAGAAAGATAAAGCTCAGGATGACGCTCATGCCGGAGCCCTCGCAGGTTCCTCAGGCCACGGGTCGTTCTGCGCAATAAAGTCTTCCTTGGCACCGGGGACGCTGTAATCGTAGGCCCAGCGGTACACCACAGGCAGAGATTTGCCCCAATTGCCATGTTCCGGCGGGGTCACGGGTGTCTGCCATTCAAGGGACGCCGCCCGCCAGGGATTGCCACCGGCCTCTTCGCCGTGACGCAGGCTCCACAGCAGATTGAACAGGAAAACCATCTGTGCGGCGCCGACAATCAGGGCCGCAATCGAAATGAACGCGTTCAGATCGGCGATCGATGGCGGTACGAACAACAGGTCTCCCAGTTCATTGTACCGGCGCGGCACGCCCACCAGTCCGACGTAATGCATCGGGAAAAAGATCGCGTACGACCCGACGAAAGTGACCCAGAAATGGATCCGTCCCATCGTTTCGTTCAGCATTCTTCCCGTGATCTTCGGATACCAGTGATAGATCGCGCCAAAAATCACCATGATGGGGGCAACGCCCATCACCATGTGAAAATGCGCGACCACGAACATGGTGTCCGAAAGCGGGACGTCGACAACCACGTTGCCGAGGAAGAGCCCGCTCAGCCCGCCATTGAGGAAGGTGACGATGAAGGCCAGTGCAAACAACATGGGCAGGGTGAAATGGATGTCGCCACGCCAGAGGGTCAATACCCAGTTATAGACCTTGATGGCTGTGGGTATGGCGATGATCAGCGTGGTCGTTGCAAAGAAGAAACCGAACCAGGGGTTCATGCCGCTGACATACATGTGATGTGCCCACACGATGAAGCTGAGCGCACCGATAATCACGATAGCCCACACCATCATCCGGTAGCCGAAGATGTTCTTGCGCGCATGAACACTGATCAGGTCCGAGACGATCCCGAAGGCCGGAAGGGCGACGATGTAGACTTCCGGATGACCAAAGAACCAGAACAGATGCTGGAACAGGATCGGGCTGCCGCCGCCATATTCAAGCCGCTCTCCCAGCTCAACGAGTGCCGGCATGAAGAAACTGCTGCCGACGAGGCGGTCGAACAGCATCATGACACCGGCGACGAACAGGGCAGGGAACGCCAAAAGCGCCATGACGGTAGCGGTGAATATGCCCCAGATCGTCAGGGGCATGCGCATCAAGGTCATACCGCGCGTGCGGCATTGCAGAACTGTGACCGCGTAGTTGAGGCCGCCCATGGTGAAGCCGATAATGAACAGCACGAGCGACGACAGCATAAGCAGAATGCCGGCCTCCTGGCCACCGGGTGTACCCGACAAGATCGCTTGCGGTGGATAGAGCGTCCATCCGGCTCCGGTCGGACCTCCCGGCGCGAAAAAGCTGGCGACCAGCACCAGCACGGCAAGCAGGTAGATCCAGAAGCTCAGCATGTTGACGTATGGAAAAGCCATGTCGCGTGCGCCGATCATGAGCGGGATCAGGTAGTTCCCGAAACCGCCCAGAAAAAGCGCTGTGAGCAGGTAGATCACCATGATCATGCCGTGCATGGTGATGAACTGGTAATAGGCTTCTACGGTGATGAAGGAGAACGTGTCGGGAAATCCGAGCTGAAGGCGCATAAGCCAGGACAGAACAAGCGCAACGAGGCCGATCAATATTGCCGTGCCGGAATACTGAATGGCAATAATCTTGGCATCCTGCGAGAAGACGTATTTCGTCCACCAGCTTTTCGGATGGTAAAGCTCAACGTCAGGGACCTCCGCGGGTGGAACAGCACCAGCTGCCTTGGGCGTGAACTCGACCATTGCGCTCTCCTTGTTTCGCGAAGCGCCGGTTGGCAGAACCCGCCGGAACTTCCAGTTTTCTTTTCCTTTTGTCTGCGTCGTTTTCTATATTCTCAGGGCCTGGACCTGGAGGCTGTCTTGATGCCGGAGTACCCAGCCAATTCCGAAAAAGTAGACTGCTCCTCCAGCCAGGTTTGATAATCGTCTGTTGTGTCGACCAGTACGAGTCCGCGCATGAAGGCGTGACCGACACCGCAAAGCTCGGCACACAGGATTTCGAACTCCCCGGTTCTTGTCGGCGTGATCCAGAAATAGGTCACGGTTCCCGGAATGAGGTCCATTTTCGCCCTGAATTCAGGAACATAGAAGTCATGCAGGACATCAATCGACCGCAGCAGGATCTTGACTGGCTTTCCAATCTCGAGATGCAGGTCGTCAGCCTCGATGATGACGTCATCCGCACTGTTGGGGTCATCCGGATTGAGACCAAGTGGATTCTCAGCCGTGATCAGATGGGTGTCCGAAGTGCCAAGGACACCATCTTCACCCGGCAACCGGAAGTTCCATTGCCATTGCAGGCCGACGACTTCGATCTCGCCGGCATCGTCCGGGACGTTGATGAACTGGGACCAGACGTAAAGCCCCGGCGCCAGCAACGCCGCAACGCCGACGGTCGTTGCAGCGGTCAGCCAGATTTCCAGCTTTTTGTTTTCCGGCTCGTAAGCCGCCTTCGAGCCTTCCTTGTGCCGGAAGCGGAAGAGGCAATAGGCCATGAACAGCGTCACTGCCGCAAAGACTGCACCCGTGATCCAGAAGGTGATGACGAGTGTGTCGTCAATGTAGCCCCAGTTCGATGCAATCGGCGTCATCCACCATGGGCTTAGCAGGTGAAATGCCACCGAACCCAACACAAGGATTACAAGTATAACTGCGAAATACATGCTCAATCTCCCCTAGGGGAATGGTTGAGTGTATCTCATTTTGCATCAATAGCTCAAGCAGGTTGAAAGTTGTGTCTTGGTTGATTCTTTTGTTTTTGGTGCAATCTCGTCTTGTCGGGTGGTGGTCGATACTTGAGATTTCCTGATGTTTTCAAACTCTCGACTTTCCTGAGATTTCAGTCCTTTGGGGTTGTTTTGTCTGAGCCGCCAAACAATGAAATCAGGCCGTCCGACAAAGCTCCCTGCCAGACAAGGTAGTCGTGTGCACCGGCATATTCGCGAAGTTTCACGTCGTAGCCTTTGGCCTGCAAAACGGTTTTCAAGTGCCGGTTTGTACTCAGGATATCCAGCTCGCCGGCACGTCCTGTCTCGTACAGTCCTGCAGTGAGAAAAAAACGGACATCCACCGTATCGAGCGCGGCAACGCGGTTTGCGGTGTATTCCCTCTCTTCGCCCGGTGTGCTGTCTGGAGACCACCAGAAGGAGCCAGACATCGAAATCACGTTTCCAAAGACATTCGGGAACTCGAGAGCCAGTCTGGTCGCTGCCAGGCCGCCGAAACTGGAACCGGCGACGACCGTCCGTTCAGGCGATATGGAGCGGCCAAGTTTCCCTTGTGCAAGCGGTATGATCTCTCTTGCGACCATGTTGGCAAAACCGCTGTCTCCGGGCAACTCGCGGCTGCGCGTTTCCATATTTGGATTCGAGATGAGAACCGCAGCTGTCTGCGGACCGGTTCGTGCCGCGTGCATGTTGTCCAGTATTGTCGGTACCGACACGAGTGACTGATAGGCAGCACCGTCGAAAAGCACCAGCAGAACGGTTTCGGGATCGTCCGGATCAAAACCCGGTGGCGTGTAAAGGCTGATGCGCCGGGTGTTCTCCAGGACTTTGCTGGTGAACGAGAAGTGTTCCACTGTCCCCTGAACAGCGTTCTGGAAACCGGCAAACGGCTGCTTCGGTGCACCTGGAAGTTCGACGACCGATTTCTGATTGTAGGGATCCGCCGCGGACAGTGGCCAGGGGGATTTGTTCAGGGGATCGGCTTGCGCGGTTGCAAGGATCGCCACGCGGCGTTCCCAATAGGTGCCCGGAATGTTCGGAACATCGGGGGCAAGCCGGTAGGAGAGGCGGGTTGAAGTCGGGAGCCGGTAGCTGCGGTACCATATGTCAGTACTCTCCAGTCGGTACATCGGGTCATGATCGGCAGACGGAGACCCCAGAATGTGCACACCGGACTTGGCACCGCGATAGAAGAAGGTGACGATTGAAGTGCCGTCGTCAACCGGTTCAATAAGCGGCGTCCCCTTGCTTTCAAGCTCAGACCAGAATTCATCGATCGTCTGTTTCGTGAGACTTCCAGCCATGAGTCGGTGCAGCGCGGGGCTTAAAGGATTTGCGGCGGCATCCTGTTCCTTTTGCTCTGTGAGTGGCTGAGAAACTTTATTGAATTCAATATGAAAGCCGGTCTGGCGATCGCCTGGCTTTTCAGGTGAATGCACCTTCAGATAGGTGGTATCTGGCGGAACAATGAAGTGAAAGCCGTCGATGTAGCCGTCAGCGTCTACCAGACGCCTGATGTGGTCACCGGTTTCGGAAACGAGGTCCAGATGGAGCGGGTTTCCAATGACCGACAATTTGCCCGCGACATAGGTTCCGGGCTCAAAGTCAAGACGCAGCCGTTGAGCTGCGCCTTCTGGATTGAGCGTATCCTGCCAATGCGTATTCCTGTTTCGCTGGGTTGGTTCGATGGTCCGAGCTCCAGCCGCTTCGCTGGACGAGGGGGCGTTTTCAGCTGCCTGAACCACCCTTTCAGGTACCACCAACACTGAAAGCGTCATGACCATACTCAGGAAACGGTTTGTCCGTGACCGGCGCATGGCATCACCACGTGTATTTGAGCTTGGCGGTCACCGTACGGCCCGGGCCGTACCAGCAGGCATATCGGGAGGCGCAGCTGGCAGTGTAGCGTTTGTCCAGTAGGTTGCTGGCATTGACCTGTAATCTGACCCCTTCGAGCGTGTTGGAAACTGCCCCGAAATCGTAGCTCGCCATGGCGTCTAGTAGCGTCGCGGAAGGCACTGTGATCTCGTTTGTCCGGTCCGTGCTGCGACCGATGTATCGCACACCCAGGCCAAGTCCGAAGCCGTTGAGCCTGCCTTCCGTGAATTCGTATCGACCCCAAAGATTTGCAAGATGCTCAGGCAGGCGATCGACCGTCAGTCCGACCATGCTGGGATCTTCGTCATTCGTGATTTCCGCGTTCACGTATGTGTAGGAGCCGACAAGAGAGAAGTTGTCGGAGATCTGCGCGTGCCCTTCGACTTCGAAACCCTGACTGCGGATTTCACCGGTCTGATAGACTTCTCTGGTGATCGGATCCGTAGAGGAATTATTTTGCTGCATGATATGGAAGGCTGCGGCGTAAACCTGAAATCTGCCGTCAGCCGTTGCGTATTTGACACCGGCCTCCCACTGCTGTGCCGTCACCGGGTCCAAAGCGTTGTTGTTGTGGTCGGCTTCCAGAGATGGTTCGAACGAGGTGGAATAACTTGCGTAGGGCGATATTCCGCTGTCGAAATTGTAGATTGCCCCGATGCGGCCCGAAAACGCACCGTCATAATAGGAAGAACCGTCTCCGGAGTATTGATCGACTTCCGTACCGGCCCAGTCATAGCGGCCACCCAGACTGACGGTCAGATTCTCGAATTCGATCTGGTCTTGCATATACAGACCCAACTGCCAGGCGGTCGTGACTTCATCGCTCGTCCACATGTCCAGGGTAATGTCGGGCAGGTTGCCGTAGCTGGGGTTCATCCAGTTGACGTCGAGCCCGGTCGTGTCTCCAAAACCCCATTGATAATTGCGTTTCGAATGCTTGAAGTCGAGGCCGGTCAAAAGCGTGTGGTTGAGAGAACCGGTCTGGAAGTCGCTTTGCAGCTGATTGTCGATCACAAACTGGTTGAGGTCGGTCGATCCACCGCTCGGTCTGCGGCTGATGTTTCCTGTTGCATCGTCGAGCGAGCCCCATGTGAGGGTTTGGTGATAGGTGTCGAATATGTTGTAGGCGGCTTTTTGCCGGAACTGGAATGTCTCGTTGAACCTGTGCTCGAACTCGTAGCCGATCTGGACCTGCGTCCGTCTGAACTCTTCGAAATCCGGATCGGTGATGTTGAAGTCGTTCGGAATGAAGCCGTGAGAGGTCGAGTAAAGGGTCCCGTTCGCTTCCCTGAAATTTCGGAACCCGGCCTTGGGTTCGTGGCTGATCAATGACGTCACTGTCAGCGACGTGTCGTCTGTCGGCGCCCACCGGATGCTCGGAGCGAGGGTTATGCCTTCCTGACTGAGCCCGTCTTCCTCCAGGTCGAACCTTTCAGCGATACCCGCAACGCGATAGCTCCAGACGCCGTCCTTGTCGAATGTGCCTTGAAAGTCAAAAGCGCCGCCTATTCTTGCGTCAATTCCCGTTGTCAGCTCGATTTCCCTGCGCGTTTCGCCGGTAGGTTTTTTTGTGACAAGATTGACGATCCCGCCGGGATTGGCCTGACCGTAGAGAATGGACGCCGGACCTTTCAGAACTTCAATTCGCTCCAGCACGTAGGGATTGATTTGCCCCAGGGAGCTCCAGCCGAATTCAAGTCCGTTGACATAACGCGGAACGTACCCGAAGCCGCGAATGTACATTTCGTCGCGAAGATTGGACGAGCCACGATATTCGGTCGCAACGCCAGCGGTGTAGCGTAAGGCCTGGGACACCGATCTGGCGTCCTGATCTTCAATCTGCTGGCTTGGAACGACACTCACCGCCTGAGGAGTCTTGATCAGCGGCGTATCGGTTTTTGTGCCCGCCCGGCTTCGATTGGCCACATATCCTTCCACCGGACCATCCGCTGTCTCTTGTGACTCATGAATTTCGATCTTCTCCAGATCGATTGGCGTGGCGTTTTGTGCGGTGGCTGTTGAGATGGCCAGAATGCTGACTGTCGCTGCCAGGTTCGCGGCAGCAAATCGGGAAGGGAGGCGATGCATTTCATACCTGTTCGGAGTGAGCGGTCTCCGGTGCTTTTGTTCGCATCCGGTGAGCGCTTAAACTTGACTTTATAACTCAGGTATTAGAAGGACTGGGTAAATGAGTCCATCCGACAGCTTGTGCGTAAATGCCAAAAGTCTTCTCCGATGCGCCAAAACGGATCGGGCACAGCAACATGCAAGAAGTTTTGTTCATGACAGACGTCAATCCGCCCCGAAAACTCAGGAATGGTCAGATCGTTCGCGTTGACAGCGCCATCTGGCCGAGAACCACCATCGATACGGTTTTGACGTCCTTCGTTCGCGAGAAATTTCAGACATTTGTCTTTCTGGAAGGCGAACAGAGCTTTTGGCTGGACGAGAAGTTTTTTCATGTCGATGCCGGTCATGGATCCAATCGCCGACCGAAAGCACTGACCTTCGCCCTGAAACGGAACACGGAAATCCGGTTGCTCAGGGGAACCAGCAGTCCCTTGAACAAGGTCTCGATCACGTCGCCGATCGGATGGATGGACGAAATGGAAATATCCGGGACATCCCGTTCAGCAAGCATCGTCGACTTCATGAGCGGTCATCTGAACCATCTTGTGTGGGAACCGGGCCCCGAAGTCGTGGCGCTTGCCGAACAGGTCTCCGCTCCGCCGAGGTGGCTCGGCAATGACATGCTGCCTCTTTATCGGACCGCACGTGGTTTCGATTTGATGATTTCGGTGTGCCGGAAGTTGAGTGGTGAAGGTGAAAACCAAGTACCTGTACACTCGCGCACTTCAGCCTCACAAATGGAGCGGGTGAGGGACTTCATCATGGACAACCTCCATGAGGACTTTCACATCGAAGACATCGCGCGCCAGACTGGTACGAGCGTCCGCTCATTGCAGCGCAAGTTCAAGGACTTCTACGGAGAGACCGTCTTCGAATTCGTCCGGAATGCTCGCTTGGAGCGAGCGCGAGAAGCCCTGTTGCGCGATCACATCAGTGTCTCGGACGCATCATTAGTTGCCGGATATGCATCGCCGGCAGCTTTCGCCACGGCGTTCCGGAAGCGGTTCGGTGAAGTGCCGCGTCGAATGAGAGCGGCGCTTCGCGAGAGCTGAGTGCGAGTTTCCTGTTTCAAGGCCAGATGAGGTCGGTGGGGGCTTCGTCTTGTCCACCGCAGCAAACGCGCGAGCCTTTCACCTTGGCCTTGCCGCAGGCCACCAGTTCAAGTGCCTTGGGATAGATCTTGTGTTCCACTTCCAGGACACGTGCTGCCAAAGTGTCGGGCGTATCTTCATCGAGAACCGGAACGGCCCCTTGAATGATGATCGGGCCGTCGTCCATTTCCGCCGACACGTAGTGAACGGTCGCGCCGTGGAGTTTTACACCTTCTTCGAGCGCACGCTCGTGGGTCGCCAGACCTTTGAATGCCGGCAGAAGGGCGGGGTGGATGTTGATCATCCGTCCGTTCCAGGAATTGACCAGATAGGGGGTCAGGATGCGCATGAAACCGGCAAGTGCGACAAGCTCGATCTTGAGTTCCTTCAAGACGTCATTGACGGCTTTCTCGAAAGCTTGCCGGTCGCCGGAAAAGTCCCTGTGATCGACGACAGCTGTCGGAATGCCGAAATCCTGGGCTCGTTCGAGGCCCTTGGCATCCGGCCGGTTGGAAAGAACCAGCGCAATTTCCGCAGGATAGGACGGATCCATCGCCGCGGAAATCAGGGCTCCCATATTGGTGCCGCGTCCGGAAATCAGGATAGCTGTGCGCTTGCGGCTCATGCAGAAAGATCCAGGCTGCTGTCAAACAGAACCGGAGCATCGCCAGCTGCTTCGATCCGGCCGATCCGCGAGACCTTTTCGCCTGCTTCGGTCAGCACTTCGGTTACAGCTTCTGCCTCGTCTTCGGCAGCAACGACAACCATGCCCACTCCGCAGTTGAAGGTCCGCAGCATCTCAGCTTCGGCTACACCACCGGTTTTGGCAAGCCAGCCAAAGACGTCCGGGGCTGTAATGCTCGAAAGATCAATCCGCGCGGAGGCATTATCCGGAAGGACACGCGGCAGGTTTTCCGGCAATCCGCCGCCGGTAATATGTGCCAGTGCCTTGACGCCCGACGTCTCGCGGAGCGCCGCCAGCAGTGGTTTGACGTAGATTCTGGTCGGCTCCATCAAGGCTTCGCCAAGCGATTTCGAGGTGTCGAAAGGCGCCTTGTCGGTCCATGTCATTCCGGCGAGTTCGATGATTTTGCGCACCATCGAGTAACCATTGGAATGAACCCCGGAGGATGCAAGTCCAAGCAGCACATCGCCTGCGGCGACGTCCTTGCGCGGCAGAATTTCACCGCGTTCGACCGCCCCGACCGAGAAACCTGCCAGGTCGTAATCGCCCGCGGCATACATGCCCGGCATCTCGGCTGTCTCTCCGCCGATCAGCGCGGCGCCGGAGAGCTTGCAGCCGTCGGCTATGCCTGCGACGACATCGGTTGCCGTTTCAACATCAAGTGCTCCGGTTGCAAAATAGTCGAGGAAAAACAGAGGTTCTGCGCCCTGAACGACCAGGTCGTTCACGCACATGGCCACAAGGTCGATGCCGACGGTGCGGTGTTGCCCTGTCTCGATGGCAATTTTCAGCTTGGTGCCGACGCCATCATTTGCGGCGACGAGGACCGGGTCCTTGAAGCCGGCTCCCTTGAGATCAAACAAGCCGCCAAATCCGCCAATATCACTGTCCGCGCCAGGCCGGGAAGTGGCTTTGACCAGCGGTTTGATGCGGTTCACCAGTTCGTTTCCGGCGTCGATGTCGACACCGGCATCGGCGTAGGTCAGACCATTGGAGGTGGGAGGCGTGGATTGGCTCATGACGGCTCCAAAACAGGTTTCTTTCGCGCGAAACATCAGCGCGTTCAAAGGATCCCTGCCGCGCATACAGCCTTGTGGACATTTTCACAAGAGCTGGCGGACCATCATCACCGCGAAATCGGGCCCTTGACCCGGTATGGCAGGAACACCTAAGTCCAATGTGAGTTACGTTCCGGTCAAACGGCCGTTTTTGCAGATCGGGTCCATTCGGGGTCGAATTTGAGAAATCCCGTCAGGGAGGAGTTTCATGACTTTACGCCGTCAGGTTCAATTCTGGCTGATTTCCCTGGCCGTATTCTGTGCCTTTCTTTACGTCTTTTCCGGTGTGTTGCTGCCGTTCGTAGCGGGTATGGCCGTTGCCTATCTGCTGGATCCGGTGTGCGACAGGCTCGAGGGTCTTGGAATGGGCAGGATGTGGGCGACACTGACGATCCTGTTGGCCTTCATTTTGATCCTGGTCCTTTTCTTCATCTTGTTGTTGCCGGTTCTGGGCAATCAGCTGGCGCTCTTTCTGGAAAATTTTCCGGATCTCGTCCGCAGGCTGCAATCCCTGCTGTCGGAATACTTCCCGGCAAATCTGGCAACCATGGCCGGGCTGGCTCCGGAAGATCTGCAAGCTTCCATGTCCAACCTGATAGGCCAGGGGGCGGCCTTTGTCGGAAAGCTGGCGCAGTCCATCTGGAGTGGAGGGCAGGCGCTGCTTTCCATTCTGTCCCTGTTTGTCATCACACCGGTCGTTGCGTTCTACCTGCTGCTCGACTGGGATCATATGGTCGAGCGCATCGACAGCTGGCTGCCACGCGATCACCTGGGAGAAATTCGCGGGCTTGCCAAGGAAATGGACCTGGCGGTTGCGGGATTTGTTCGTGGTCAGGTGTCTGTCTGTGTGATCCTCGGTTGCTTTTATGCCGTCTCGCTTGCTCTGGTCGGACTGAATTTCGGACTGCTGATCGGAATGGGCGCAGGGCTTATCAGCTTCATCCCATTTGTCGGCGCCGGGCTTGGCTTCATTGTTTCAATCGGCGTCGCGCTTGTTCAATTCTGGCCTGAATGGCCCTGGATACTGGTGGTCGGAGCAATTTTTGCAGTGGGTCAGTTTCTGGAAGGAAATGTGCTTCAGCCGAAGCTGGTTGGAGACAGCACCGGCCTGCATCCGGTGACGCTGATGTTCGCCCTTTTTGCCTTTGGATATCTCTTTGGATTTGTGGGGATGTTGGTAGCTGTTCCGGCTGCTGCAATGATCGGCGTGCTTGCACGTTTCGGACTTAAGCAGTACCTAGCAAGCCCAGTTTACAAGGGTACCGGCCGTTCGACTTCGGCCATGGAAGAGTAAGTGTCAGGATTATGGCGGAAACTCCGCGCCAACTGCCGTTAGTATTGCCGCACGAAGCGGCTCTCAGTCGCGACGATTATCTGGTCGGCGGCTCCAACCGGGCCGCTTTTGAGCTGCTTGAACGCTGGCCTGACTGGCCTGCGCCGGTCGTGGTGCTTGCCGGGCCGGTCGGTTCGGGAAAAAGCCACCTCGTTCAGGCCTTCTGTGACGAGACCGGGGCAGCCGTCATTTCGGCACCGGACTTGACCGAGGCAGCGGTTGCCGAACTCGTGACCGCGCCGTCTACCATTGTCGAGGATGCGCATCTTGGCGTTGACAACACCGCCCTGTTTCATCTCCTCAACGCTTCCAGGCAGGCTGGAAAGACGGTTTTGATCACCAGCCGAACCTGGCCGGCAAGCTGGAAAATCACACTTCCGGACCTCATGTCGCGTTTACGGGCTGCAACGCCGGTGGAAATACTGGAGCCGGACGACGACCTGTTGCGCCGGGTCCTGGTGAAACTGTTCGCTGACCGGCAGATCGGTATCGACATATCCGTGGTTGATTACCTTGTCGTGAGGATGGAGCGCTCCCTGGAAGTGGCGATGCGGGCCGTCGAAGCCATTGATCAGGAGGCCTTGGCCGGACGTGTCAAGATCACCAAACCTCTCGTTGGCCGGGTTCTCGAAAATGTGCATAAAGGCTGACAACCGGCAACTTGACCAAAGGGGTGTAATTTGTCCGGTTACCGGTCCATGCTAGGCACGTTGGCGGATTGGCGCTTGAGACGGCCGATCTGTAGCTAAAGGGGAAGGTGCCATGAACGAAACCACTGATCTTGCTGCGGTCTCATCTCCTTCTGTTGAAAGCCCGGAGTTCGAGTCCACACAAGCTGACCCGGTTCCGGCAAGCATTCTTGCAGATTCCCCATCACGGTTCATGAACCGGGAACTATCATGGCTGCAATTCAACTTGCGCGTTCTGGAAGAAGCCAGAAACCAGAACCACCCTCTGTTGGAGCGGGTCCGGTTCCTGTCGATTTCGGCAAACAATCTCGACGAATTCTTCATGGTACGTGTGGCGGGCTTGCGCGGGCAGCAACGGGCCGATGTCACCTATCTTTCCGATGACGGGCTGACACCGTCAGAACAATTGCAGAAGATCAGTGACGCCGTGCGCGAACTGCAGGCGCAGCAGCAGGAGATCTGGGGTGAGCTCCGCAAGGAGATTGCCGAAAAAGGCATTGAAATTCTCGATCGGGAGAAAGTCAGCGACGCTGACAAAGAGTGGCTGCAGGACTACTTCCTGGCCTATATTTTTCCTGTCCTGACACCGCTGGCCATCGATCCGGCGCACCCATTCCCCTTTATTCCCAATCTTGGATTTTCGATCGTCTTTGAACTTGCGCCAATATCCGGTGGGCGCGGCATGATCGCATTGCTCAGGATTCCCAACCAGGTCGAGCGTTTCGTGAAACTGCCCGACGGGGAAGACGGTGCAGCTCGCTTTCTCGCCATCGAAAAAGTCGTCAGCATGTTCATCGGCAGGCTGTTTCCAGGCTACGAAATTCGCGGCAAGGGGGCATTCCGAGTTATTCGGGACAGCGATCTTGAAATCGAAGAAGAAGCGGAAGATCTCGTCCGGCTGTTTGAAAGTGCCTTGAAGCGCCGGCGCCGCGGGTCCGTGATCCGCCTGGAAATTCAGGAAACGACACCACCGGCTTTGCAGGAGTTCGTTGCGGAAGCACTGAATGTCGGTAAACGCGAAATCTTTCTGGCAAATGGCTTGCTAGCTCTCAACAATCTGTCGCAGATCGTGGATCTGGAGCGGCCCGACCTGAAATTCAAGCCGTATACGGCGCGCTTTCCGGAACGCATTCGCGAACATGGTGGGGATTGTCTTGCAGCCATTCACCAGAAGGACATCATCGTCCATCACCCGTATGAATCCTTCGATGTTGTCGTCCAGTATCTGCGTCAGGCAGCAAGAGACCCGGATGTTGTTGCGATCAAGCAGACCCTTTACCGCACGTCCAACAATTCTCCGATCGTGAAAGCGCTGGCGGAGGCTGCCGAGGCAGGCAAATCGGTGACCGCGCTAGTGGAGCTGAAGGCGCGGTTTGACGAAGCCGCCAACATCAAGTGGGCGCGGGATCTTGAAAGGGCCGGAGTGCAGGTCGTCTTCGGCTTCATTGAGCTCAAGACCCATTCCAAGCTTTCCATGGTCATTCGCCGTGAACATGAACAGCTGAAAACGTATTGTCACATCGGCACGGGCAACTATCACCCAATCACTGCTCGCATATACGAAGACTTGTCGTTTTTTACCGACGATCCCGGCATTGCGGAAGACGCGGCCCGTGTCTTCAACTTCATCACCGGCTATGCGGAGCCGGCTGAGCTCAATCACCTGATGGTTTCTCCGGTGAACCTGCGAAGTCGCATGCTGGAAATGACCGAAGCCGAGATAGAGCACGCCAAAGCGGGCCGTCCGGCGCAGATCTGGATGAAGATGAATTCCCTGGTCGACCCGGAAGTCATCGACTCGCTCTACCGGGCAAGTCAGGCAGGAGTGCAGATCGATCTGGTCATTCGCGGCATTTGCTGTTTGCGGCCTGGAATTGATGGGCTGTCTGAAAACATCCGGGTGAAGTCCATTGTCGGACGTTTCCTGGAACATTCACGGATATTCTGTTTCGGCAACGGATACGGACTGCCATCACCAGAGGCGCACGTCTATATCGGCTCGGCCGACCTGATGCCGCGCAATATCGACCGCCGCGTGGAAGTTTTGACACCGCTGATGACACCGACCGTGCATGAACAGGTTCTTGATCAGATCATGGTGGCAAATCTGAAGGACAATCAGCAAAGCTGGCGCATTCTTCCCGATGGCAGCCACGAAAGGATTGAGCCCGGCGTGAATGAAGAGCCGTTCAATGCCCATCAGTATTTCATGACCAACCCGTCTCTTTCGGGCAGGGGCAAGTCACTGAAGAGCGATCGTCCGAAGCCGTTCCTCAAGCGGCAAAAACGAGGATAACATGACAGCGCAGTTCAAGCCGGCTCGCGGTCGGCTCAACGGTGCCGGACCGGTAGCGGTCATCGACATCGGCTCAAACTCGGTGCGGTTGGTTGTTTACGAACGCAAAGCCCGGACACCGACAATGCTTTTCAATGAAAAGCTGTTGGCAGGCTTGGGGAGAGGCGTTGCGGCAACAGGCCGTCTTGCGGAAGAGTCGGTCGACATGGCGCTGGGCGAGTTGACGCGTTTCAAGGCGTTGATCGAACACACGGGCTGCAAGGACCTGTTCATTGTTGCCACGGCCGCCGCGCGTGACGCTGAGAACGGTCCGGAGTTCGTTCGCCAGGTTGAAGAATTTCTGGAGACGCCGGTTCGGATACTGGATGGTTCCGAAGAAGCCTATTATTCGGCTTTGGGTGTGATCGCGGGATTTTGGCAGCCGCGAGGAATTGTCGGTGACATGGGTGGCGGCAGTCTGGAATTGGTTGAGATTGCCGACAACAAACCGGGCAAAGGATTTACATTTCCATTGGGAGGGCTTCGTCTTTCGGAGGAAGCGGGGGGCAAGATCGCCAATGCCCGGAAGATTACCGAGGCTGCGCTGAAAGGGTATGACTGGCCGAACCTTGCTCCCGGCGAACGCACATTCTACGCGGTTGGCGGAACCTGGCGGTCGCTTGGCCGTCTCCACCTGATGCAAAACAACTATCCGCTGCACGTGATGCACAATTACGAAATCAGTGCGGAAGAAGCGATCGAATTCTGCCGGAAGATTGCAGTGCCGAATCTGGAAGGCATTGAAATGTCGGAAGTTGTCTCCAAGCAGCGGCGGCCGCTTGTGCCGATTGGCGCTGTCGTTCTTGAGCAAGTTCTGATCTCGATGAAGGCCGAAAGGCTTGTGTTTTCCGCAACAGGCGTGCGCGAAGGACTTCTGCACGAAAAACTGTCACCGGAGATGCAGGCCGAGGATCCGGTCATCGAAGCGGCTCGCGAACTGTGCACCCTGCGGGCACGGTCTCCCGACCATGCATTGGAACTGATCGACTGGACGGATCGGGTTTTTGATGAGCTGGAAATCGAGGAGACCGCAAACGAGACCCGCTTGCGCCATGCTGCCTGCCTGCTTGCCGATATCGGTTGGAGAGCGCATCCCGATTACCGCGGCGAGCAAAGTTTGAACATCATTTCAAATGCTTCCTTTGTCGGTCTGGATCATGCCAGCCGCGCTTACCTGGCCGCTGCGGTCTTCTACCGTCATCAGGGATTGCGAGAAGGGGCACTGTCTCCTGTCATCCGGCAGCTCTTCACAAACCGTTTGCGGATCCGCGCCAAGGTTCTCGGCGCAATCCTGCGGGTTGCGTCACTGTTGAGCGCGTCCATGGCAGGCCTGTTGCCGAAAGTCGGGATTGAAAAAACCGATACGGGTCTTGCGATCGTTCTGGACAAGGATATTGCAGATCTCGATGGTGAGCGTTTGCGCAAGAGGGTCGCTCAGCTTGCCAAGGTGATCGAGACAGATGTGCAGATGAAGGTCGGCTAGAAGAGGGGACCAGGCTGTTATTCGGCAGCCTGGGGATTCGCGCTTGTCTGTTGTGATTGCTGTAGCGCCACGATCTGCCGATTCTGGAAGGCAAGGGCGACCTCACCTCGCTTCAGTTTCAGCGCGGTTTCACCGAACAGTTCGAGCCGCCATCCTTTCAGGGCGGCAACGTCCGCTGCATCATCGGCGGCAATTTTCTCTAGATCATCAACAGTTGCGATCACCTTTGCCGCAACACCATTGGCTTCGCTGACCAGCTTGAGAAGGACCTTCAGGAGGTCAACAGCTGCAGCTGATCCGTCCGGTGCCTGCCGTCCCTTTGGCAACTTTGGCAGCTTGTCCTTGGGCACGTTCAGAGCGCGCTTGACGGATTTCAGAATCTCGTCCGCAGATCTAGAGCGCTCGAAACCGCGTGGGATCGTTCTGAGACGACCGAGGGCTTCGGCATCCTGTGGCTGTTGGGCCGCGAGTTCATAGATGGCATCGTCCTTGATCACGCGGCTGCGCGGAACATTTCTTGTCTGTGCTTCTTTTTCACGCCAGGCTGCCACTTCCATCATGACAGCCAGTTCAACGGGTTTGCGCACCCGCAGTTTGAGCCGCTTCCATGCCTGATCCGGGTCAGTCCGGTAAGTGGTGACGGATGTCAGCACTTCCATCTCGTCCTGGACCCAGTGACTGCGATTCTGTTCTGCCAGATTGGCTCTTAAGAACTGGTAGGCATCGCGCAGATGGGTGACGTCCGCCAGCGCATAATCGAGCTGCTTGTGGGTCAGCGGTCGTCTCGCCCAATCAGTGAAGCGAGAGGACTTGTCGATCCGGGCGCCGGTCACCTTGTAGATCAGCTGATCGTAGGAGATAGAATCGCCGAATCCGCACACCATTGCAGCGACTTGCGTGTCGAACAGAGGAGCGGGAATCAGTTCACCCAGGTGATAAATGATTTCAATGTCCTGGCGCGCCGCATGAAAAACCTTTGTCACACTATCGTCGCGCATCAGATCGAAAAAGGGTTGAAGGTCAAGGCCTTCAGACAGGGCATCGACAATGAACGCCATGTCCGGCCCGGCCATCTGGATCACGCAGAGTTTGGGCCAAAACGTGGTTTCACGGAGAAATTCCGTGTCCACTGTTACATAGTCATGAGCTGCTAGGCGCTGACAGGCAGCGGCGAGGTCTTTTGTTTTTGTAATCACATGCATGGTGATCGAAAGCTATACCCGAGTTCTGCCGCTTTGTCGCCACGAAATGGTAATTTTCAGTAGTTAGATACTTGAAAAGGCGCAAAAAGTGCGCCTAACTTGAGGCTGAAAAGAACCGCTGGCAAGCCCGAATGGGAGAGAGTGCATGCGCAAGATATTGGTGGTGAATTCCAAGGGGGGATGCGGCAAAACCACTATCGCCACAAACCTTGCAGTCGCTCTTGCTGCCCGGGGAGAAGACGTCGGACTGGCGGACGCCGACAAACAGAAATCCAGCCTTTCCTGGGTAAAGCGGCGGTCCAAGAGGTTGGTGAAAATCGAAGCACTCAACTGGACCAAGGATGGAGCCATCGGCGACAGGAACAAGGGGCTGGATGCCATCATCATTGACGGGCCGGGAGGACTGCGATCAGAACTTGCCAAAAATCTGATCGCGGAAGCCTCGGACATTGTTGTGCCGGTTCTTGCTTCCGCCTTCGACTGGAATGCAACGCTGAAGTTTCTGGACGGGATTTCCGATATCAAAAGGGTCCGAAAAGGAAAGGCAGACGTTCACGTCGTTGCCAATCGGATCAATCGACGTTCGACTCAGGTTTCGGATCTGGAACAGACTTTGTCAAAGAAAGGCTATCCGCTGCTTTGCCGGATATCGGACAGGGTGCTTTATGCGCGACACGCTGCCGCCGGTTCCGGAGTTTTCGATTATTCAGATGCAAGCGCTTACGAGATCCGGGGACAGTGGCATCCATTGCTGCAGGCAGTGGATTGCTGAAACGCGAAAAGTGTAATTGCCTGAATCAATGTCTTGACGCAGGTGCCAGAAAAAACGCCGGTCGGTTGACCGGCGTTTTTTGGTGTTATTAACCGTCCGATTTGAGTTCTTCGATTACCTTGTAATCGGTTGGCGGATCGGCACAAATTCCCGGGCCACATTCCAGAAATGTCGTCACGGTATTTGCCACAGCCAGAAAAACCATGACAAGAAACGCAAACTTTGCGAGCGTCTGTCCCCCGAAGCGGCCATGCTCGGGCTTGTCAACAAGGGGCTTTCGGTACTGTCCTTCGAACAGAAGCATGATTGCGGTGCCGAGGATTACCAGCAAAAAGCAAAGACCGGCCCACGTGTAATAATGCAGCCCAAGAACCGGCGAGCCGTAACTGCCGGTACCAGGCACGATATGTAGAAGAATTTGTCTTACAGACACGCTGCCGCCGTAAACGGCGGAGAGCAGCATGATGCCGTAGTGGTGTGGCTTGGCGCCGTAGATCAGGTTGAGACACAGGCCGTAGCCGACGCCGACCAGGGCAACCCGCTGAAGCAGGCAAAGCGGGCAGGGCAACTCGTCAAGTGCGAACTGGAAGGCGTAGGCGGCAATCAGGATGCCGGAGACGACCAGCAGGCCAATTGCATTGAGAGTGCGCGAGGGATGCGGAGCAAGAATGATCATGACAGGCGCTCCTACAATCTGATTGTCAGGGGTGTGGTGGCATGAAAATCGAGCCAGTAAACGCTCATCGCCAAGGTCACTGCAAAAACGACGAAGGAAAGACGCCAATGATCCCGCCAGGCCAGCAGGATTGCGATGGTCATTAAGGCAAACAATAAGGAAATCACTTTCAGTCCCCCAAAACGTTGGCTTGACGAACAAGAGCCTATAGCAGGGGTCGTGGTTCGGCAATTTTCAACTGTTCCGGGTTTCCTGTCTCGCTTCCTTGTTGAAGTTTGCGTATGAAACGAGACTACTCTTTGCCGCGCCCGAGCCCCATCCGGGCAATGTTGAGACCTGCGCCAATATCCAAGAGCGGGCGCGGTGGCAAAACGGAAGGGGGAGCCAGCTTCTGCGCTTCGCTCAGGGCAGCGGACGGTACCCCTGCATATTGATCGATCAGGAGTTTCGCCAGGCCGGTTCCACGAGCAATACCTCCGGCATTGAAACCGCCGACTGCCAGCACATTGGGAAGAGGTTGTGCAAACACGGAAGAGAAATTCCGGCTGACCGCGACGACACCGGACCAGGTGTGCTCAATTCCAAGATCGGGAAGCATTGGCCAGCGCGTCCGGATCGCCTGCATATGTCGCGCACGCCGTTTGGCCAGGTCAGCTTCGTTCATAGCCAGTTTGGGCCAGAATTCAGCAGTGTTGCGCATCATGATGCGATGGTCGTTCGTGTATCGGATTGTGGCTCCCATGCGATGCGCCGACAGGATCCCCCATGGGGCAGGGTCGCCGATCGTGGCTCTTTCGTCGGTGGTGAGCGGGCGGGTCAGGCTTGCCGTCAGTGTCAGGTGCATCAGACGGCCTTTGAAAAGACCGAATTCACCCAGCAGGCCATTGGTCGCGACAACGACATTGGTGGCGGTCAGAGTGCCATGTTCGGTCAAAAGGTGAACCGGTTGCCCGTAATCGATCTGCCTGACGCGAGTGTTTTCGTAGATCGAAACATTTTCTGGCAACGTTTGAAGGAGTCCTCGTGCAAGAGCTGCGGGTTGAACCAGTGCCGCCTGCTTGGTCCAGAGCCCTGTGTGGTAATACGGTATCCCGAGGCGCTGTTCGAGTTGGCCACCCTTCATCCACTCGTAGGGGACGCCCAGTTCCTGGAGGACTTTCTCGAAATTGTTGAGATCTTTGGCATGCCGGGGTTCCGCTGCACAATGAAACTTTCCATTGTCATCCCAATCGCATTCGATGACGTGACGTCGGACCGTTTCACGAAGGTAGTCCAGTCCAGCCTTGTTGATCAGGTAATTGGCCAAAGCCTTGGATTTCATGGCTTCGTCGTCACCCACCCTGCCGGGAGACGTGTCCACCACAAATCCCGAATTCCGTCCGGCAGAGCATTCGCCGACGCGCTGAGCATCAATCAGGGCAATACTGGTTTCCGGATAGAGCTCGGCCAGACGCCGTGCTGCAGCAAGGCCTGAAAACCCACCGCCGACGACTACCCAATCCGCTTTTTTGACTTGCTGGAGTTGTGGGAAGTCAGTTCGAGCCGGCAGTGTCTCAATCCAGCCGCAGCTGTTGTCGTTTCGGGCAGTTTTCGAAATCGAGGCTTTTCGGGTTTTGGTCAGGTGATCGTACAAGACTTGCCCATTGCGGTTATTGGAAATTGCTATCTCTAGGGTAAGCAAAACTTTTTATTCTCACGCCGTCCTGAATGTGGCGTCTGAGAAATTTCCGGTTTAAATTCTCACAAGAACAATGCAGATCAAAATCGAATGTTCTTTGAAGTAATAAGAAAAACTGTTTTCTAGAATCAAGAATCATGAACGAGAGACAACTCAGAGCCTATAAGCTTGCACTGGAGACCGGAACGCTCGTACAAGCGGCAAGGATGATGAATGTTTCCGCGCCGGCGGTCAGTCAGATGCTGACCGCGCTGGAAGAAGAACTGGGGTTCGCGCTCTTCAACCGGCGGCAGGGGCAAGTTTCGCCAACTCCGCACGGACGCTTCTTTCTACAGGCGGCGGAACGGGCAATTTCGTCATTTGATGCTGCCCGTGAAGTCGGGCAGATGCTGCGCCGGAACCCGTTGGGGCAGATCCGGGTTTCTGTTTCTCCGGGTACAACACTACAGACCGTGCCGCGCGTCGTTGCAAAGTTCCGGAAGGAGTTTCCGGACTGTCAGGTTTCCGTGCAGGCGCGAACCTCTCCTCATACGGTTGAGCTGATTTCGCATCAGGTCGTGGACTTCGGAGTGGTGGATGCGCCATTCCACGAAGGCAAGGGAGATGGAGTGACCTTCCGTAGTCCTTTGCACTGCGTGTTTCGTGCAGGCCATCCACTGGCCTCCAGGAAAACCGTCACACCGGTAGACCTGCAGAATTTTCAGTTGGTGACATTGAGTGAAGATCTGCACTCCACCCAGAAGCTGCTTGAAGCGTTTCGTGCGGCCGGCACCGATCCGAAGCGCGTTGCCGAATGCAATCTGTTTGCCTCCGTCATCGCAACGGCCCTCTATTCCGATCTCGTCGGCTTCGCACCCGGCAACAAAACGGCACATGCGAAAGATCTCGCAGAAATGGACAAGCGGCCGTTCGAACCGTCCGTCTTCTATGAATGCAGCGTGCTGCAGTCCGAAGGGCGGGACTTGCTCACCGAGCGTGAGTGTTTTCTCGAGTTGCTTTTGGAGGAGCTGAGTATGGAACTTGGCCCACCGCATTCTGACCGGGAATGATGGTCGGCTTGTGAGAATTTGAATTCGAAGTGCGTCCGCTACGCGGCATCCTCAAAGCCAGCAGCTATTGAACGCCCAATCACTTGTTTCGGGAGTGACCTTGGGACTGTCGTTAGACATTGAGAGCACATTTGCCTTTGCGAGCACTCGTGATTGTTGCGAGCTGAAGATGAACATCTCGCGGGGATCAGCAAGCATCGGGCAAGCCTATCCCTTGACTTTCGTCCCGCAACGTGGCTTGTGCAGCCCCACACGGCCTGCCTTCGGTGGGCCGTAACGATTTTCTATGGAATTCCAGAATTGTCGAGGAACGAGAATGCATCCCTACCGTAGCCATACATGCGGTGATCTCCGTCTGTCCGACGAAGGCCAGACCATCCGTCTTTCCGGCTGGGTCCATCGGGTCCGAGATCATGGCGGGGTGCTGTTCATCGATCTGCGCGACCACTATGGCGTTACGCAGTGCGTGGTCGATCCGGATTCCGCTGCATTTGGTCTTGCCGAAACCGTACGGTCCGAATGGTGCATCCGCATCGACGGCAACGTGAAGAAGCGGACGGACGAAACCATCAATCCGGAATTGCCGACCGGTGAAATCGAAATATTCATCCGCGAAATGGAAGTTCTGGGTTCTGCCCAGGAGCTGCCGCTGCCGGTCTTTGGTGACCTGGAGTATCCTGAAGAGGTTCGGCTGAAGTACCGATTCCTGGATCTGCGCCGCGAGAAGCTGCACCAGAACATGATTCTGCGCTCGAACGTCGTGCGCGATCTGCGTGACCGTATGTGGGAAATCGGCTTTAACGAGTTTCAGACCCCGATCATCACGGCATCGTCGCCGGAAGGGGCCCGCGACTTCCTGGTGCCCTCCCGCTTGCATCCGGGCAGGTTCTACGCCTTGCCGCAGGCGCCTCAGCAGTTCAAGCAGCTCCTGATGGTTTCCGGCTTCGACAAGTACTTCCAGATCGCGCCGTGTTTCCGCGACGAAGATCCGCGTGCCGACCGTTCTCCGACGGACTTCTACCAGCTCGACATGGAGATGTCCTTCGTCACTCAGCAGGATGTCTTCGACACGATCGAACCGGTCATTGCCGGCTGTTTCGAGAAGTTCGGAAACGGTCGTCCGGTCAACCGCGACTGGCCGCAGATCTCCTATAAGGATGCAGCGCTGTGGTACGGCACCGACAAGCCGGACCTCAGAAACCCGATCAAAATGCAGATCGTCTCCGAGCATTTTGCAGGTTCGGGATTTGCGATCTTTGCAAACCTTCTGGAGCAGCCAGGCACACAGATTCGTGCCATTCCGGCGCCAAAGGGTGGCAGCCGCAAGTTCTGTGACCGCATGAACAAATTCGCGCAGGGCGAAGGTCTGCCGGGTATGGGTTACATCTTCTGGCGCAAGGGCGAAGACGGTTCCATGGAAGCTGCCGGCCCGCTTGCGAAGAACATCGGTCCTGAGCGTACCGAGGCGATCCGTGTTCAGCTGGGTCTGGAAGTCGGCGATGCCGCCTTCTTCCTTGGCGGCAAACCGAAGCAGTTTGAGCCGGTCGCGGCAAAAGCGCGCGTCATCATCGGTGAAGAACTGGGTCACGCGGACAAGGACCGGTTCGAATTCGCCTGGATCGTCGACTTCCCGATCTACGAGCGGGACGAGGAAACCGGTGAGATCGATTTCGAGCACAACCCGTTCTCCATGCCTCAAGGTGGCATGGAAGCGTTGGAGGGTGATCCGCTTGACGTCAAGGGCTGGCAATACGACCTGGCCTGTAACGGTCATGAGCTTGTGTCGGGTGCTATCCGTAACCACAAGCCGGAAATCATGTACAAGGCCTTTGAAATTGCCGGTTATCCGGCAGAAGAGGTCGACAAGCGCTTCGGCGGCATGGTCAACGCTTTCCAGTATGGCGCTCCCCCGCACGGCGGCTGTGCAGCCGGTATCGACCGCATGGTGATGTTGCTTGCCGACGAGGCGAATATCCGCGAAGTCATGCTCTTCCCGATGAACCAGAAAGCGGAAGATCTGATGATGGGTGCCCCGAACGAGCCGACGGCGGCCCAACTGCGCGATCTGCACTTGCGGTTGAATCTGCCTGAGGCATGAGAAAGACGCTCTTGCAGGACGCTATCAAATAGGAGTACCCCTCTCCTGAAAGGGGCGTGAGGCCGGCTTTGCTGGCCTCATTCGTGTCGGGTTGTAAAACCGTCAGAAAGGTGACGCTTCGTGCGAAATCCGTTCAAGTCCAAGGCCTGGTCTGATCCGAACAGCACGGTTCAACTGATCAAGCGCTTGTTTAGCGAAAACTTCCGGAAGTACATTCCGAAATATCTGCTGGCATTCGTCTTCATGGCGATGATCGCCGCGACAACGGCTGCCAGCGCCTGGATCATGCGCGATGTGGTCAATGAAGTCTTTGTAAACAAAGACTCGACAATGGTGTACCTGATCGGGCTTGCGGTTCTGGTAATCTTTACCCTGAAAGGTGCATCGACCTATGGCCAGATGATCGTTCTGTCGCGCGTTGGTAATGAGATCGTCGCCGATCTGCGCAGGCGGATGTTTGACCATCTCATACGACAGGATCAGACCTACTTTGACAAGATGTCATTGGCGGAAATCAACGTTCGTGTCGGTCAGGGTGTCGGTGCAACGAAAACCACGCTTGAACTTATCATCCTGACGCTCGGCCGCGATGTGCTGACGTTGATCGGGCTTGTGTTCGTGATGGTTTACCAGAACCCACTCTTGAGCGTGTTCGCCTTTGTCATCATGCCGCCCGCCGTAATCGGTGTCGCCTTTTTGGTGCGTCGTGTGAAACAGTATGTCAAGCGGCAGGTCGTCTCGAGCGCAAAGATCGGTTCGACCATGCAGGAAACCGTTCTGGGCGTACGCATTGTCAAGGCCTTTGGCATGGAACCGACTATGCGCAAGCGCATGGATGTCGGAGTCCGGGAAGTGCAGAAGCAGTCGAACAAGATTGCTTCATTGACCGCTCGTACGTCTCCATTGATGGATACGCTTGGCGGGTTCGCTATTGCGATGGTCATCTTCTACGGAGGATACTCCGTAATCGAGCTCGGACAGGACCCGGGAGCACTGTTTTCCTTTATCACCGCTCTGCTGCTGGCATATGATCCGGCTCGTCGCCTCGCGCGACTGAATGTGAATCTTGGCAAGCAGATTATCGGCCTTCGCCTCATGTACGAACTGGTTGATCGCGAACCTGCGATGCAGGACGCTGAAGACGCCATTGACCTGAAAGTGAAAGAAGGAAAAGTCGAGTTTCGCGACGTTGTCTTTTCCTACGGGGAAAGCGCAGCGCTCAACGGTACGAGTTTTGTCGCGCAACCTGGAAAGATGACTGCACTTGTCGGTGCTTCCGGGGCAGGCAAATCGACGGTGTTTTCACTGATCGAGCGTTTTTACGATCCCGAAAGCGGGGAGGTCCTGATCGAGGGACACGCGATTCCTTCCTGCAAGCTAGCGTCCTTGCGGGAGAACATTGCCTATGTCGGTCAGGATGCTTTCCTGTTCAATATCAGCATCAGGGACAACATCTCGGTTGGTAAGCCGGACGCTTCGCAAGAGGAAATCGAGGCCGCGGCAAAGTCTGCGAATGCCCATGACTTCATAATGCAACTACCTGAAGGATATGACACCAGAGCCGGTGAAGGCGGGAACAACCTTTCAGGTGGTCAGCGACAACGCATTTCAATTGCCCGGGCCATGTTGCGCGATGCACCGATATTGCTTCTGGACGAAGCAACTTCCGCTCTGGACGCCGAATCGGAAGCAAAGATCCAGACGGCGCTTGAAACGCTGATGGCTGGCCGAACCACACTGGTGATTGCCCATAGGCTGAGTACTGTGCGTCATGCTGATCAGATCTACGTCATGGACCAGGGCCGTGTTATCGAAAACGGTACGCATGATGAGCTGTTTGAGCACGATGGTACCTACAGGAGGCTCTGCGAGCTGCAGTTTCAGAAACGCAACCAAGCCGCTGAATAAACAAAAAGCCCGGAAAATTTCCGGGCTTCATTATTTGGAATACCGTCGACTATTGATTTGCGGTAATGCCGACGGACAGTATCTGCGGGATCATTTGGGGGGCAAACATCACCGTTCCCATGATCTGCGCGACTGGAACCGGTGCTGCAGGGCTCGCCGCGATTTCCAGTGAGCCGGGTGTGGTCAGAAACTCGGTAACGGCTTCGTTCACTTGTGCTTCCAGTTCCTTGTTCTGCAACACACCGAGCATGACAGGCAATGCACCAGTGAGTTGTGAAACATAGACAGGCACCTCAACACCGGCCTTTTGAGCTTCCTGATCAAGAATGCGTCCTGTCAGGGATTCGTCATCTAGACGGACTTTGGCGTTTGCAATCGTGATGTTCTGCAAAAGCGCCATTGTTTCTTCGGAATTGTCCGACGCTTCGTTCAACCCGGTGACGACATCTCGAGTCACCCCACCGAGGGAGAAGGAAATTGTCAGACTGGCTGCGTCCTTGGCATTGATGTTAAGTCCGGGAACCTCGACCGTCGCAGCATCAGGGTCCCATTTGCCCGACCCTGAAACGTCAATAGACAGCGTTTCGTAGCCCAGATCCGTGAGGGATCTGGCCTCTTCAGCTTCAATCTGCTTCACATCGATCATTGCGCCAGTAATGGAAAACTGACCTGATGTCGGCAAGTCACCGTCCATGGAGTCGATGGACGAAGATACTTTTTCGATATCGGCAACCTTGCCGTCTTCATCCCGGATTTGGATGGAGCTTGCCTCGAACGACTCGTATCCGGGTCCAATGGGTGTATCCTTGGACTTCGCCTCGTCAGCCGAGGGCAGTACGAGTGCCGAGACGCTGACGGTTTCCAGGGTCATGCCGCCGTCCTCGGCAGCAAGCTCGAGTTTTTCCAAGGTCAGGTTTTCCAGCTTCAGCCGGCCATTGGCCTGAATGTCGCCCCCCGTCAGCACAGTTGAAGCGATGGTGACCTTGGCATCTTTCTCGTCTTCGTTGGTGATGAGAAGATCACTGATCGTCACCGTATTTCCTGAAGCGTCGACTGATCCATAACTTTCAACTGTGCCTTCTTCCGAATCGAGCAGTGTCAGAAACGCGTCCGCGATCTCGTTTCCGGACGGGTCAAACGCAAGAGCGGGGCTGGTTTGAAGGGCAATCAGGCTCACGGCTGCTGTCAGGCCTGCCGCAAACCCCGGGGCGCGGGAAAACATCATTTAAAACTCCATCATGGAAAGTCGCGCCCACTCTGCTTCATGTTCCAGTGAGAGGCAAGGCGAAAGCCGGTGAGTTGGTAAAGGCTTTATGCCGCTGCTTTTTCCTGGAAGGTTAAGGTCGCGTTTTCGACATCTTCCAGCGTTGGCAGACTTGCTTCATTGCCCAGATGTTGAATGGCGTGGGTTGATGCGCCGCGGGCAAATCTAAAATGCTGGTCCCAGCTGTTTTCCGGCCAACGCAGGTAGGAAGCGATATAGGCACCATGGAACACGTCACCCGCGCCGTTGGAATCCACGACCTTTTCAAGCGGAACATCCAATGCCGGCAAGATCTTGTCCGGCCCGCCTGCTTCGTACCAGACCATCCCCTGGTCCCCCAGGGTGACTGCGCCGACCGGGCAGTCCTTTGAACGCAGATATTCCAGCGTGTCGCCGGTCGACTTGCCAAGCTGTTCGCAGAACCGTTCTGAGACGACGGCAATGTCGATATGTTGCAGCAACTCGTCCGTGTTCTCTCGGACCGCACCACCGTCCAGAGAGGTCAGTACCCCAAGGTTTTTGCAGGTTTGCGCGTAGTAAAGCGCGGCATCGGGCATGTGCCCGTCAAGATGCAATGCCCTCATGCCCGTGAGTGTGAGCGGTGGGAAGGGATGCAGGAAGTCATTGTCACGGCAGCGGACGATCGCACGCTTGCCTCCCTTCGGCATGATGAAGGAAAGCGACGATTCGTGAACCTTTCTGCCATGAATTGAAATGCCATAAGCTGAGGCCATATCAAGGAACATACGGGCCAGCCAGTCGTCGGCCTGCGAGCACAACAGTTCCGGCTTGCCGCCTAGCTTCGCACAACAAAAAGCTGCAGTGACGGCATTGCCGCCAAAGCTGATGGCATAATCCTTGGCAATTGCCTTCTCGTCACCGGTCGGCAGGCGGTCAGTCAGAAAAGTGACGTCGATATAGGCCTGACCGATAAACAATGCCTGCATGTAAACCTCCATCAATCGGTTCTTGCATTTTGTCCGCAGATAAACACGCGGATGCTGGTCCCAGCTTTGATCTGGATGAAACGCCTGAATATTCAGTCCTTGTTTACCCAGATCCTCCATTTTCAGGAAGAGGTTATTCACGAACAGGTCTGCGTTTTGTCCTTCCGGTATATTGGTTTTGTGAAGACGGTTTTGATTGCCCTTGTCCTGGCGATCACTCCTTTGTTCGCAATCAATATCATCTTGAATCAGTATGCCGAGCGCCGCGCTGTCGTCGAGATGGAAGCGATGGGGCAGGTATCCATCCGCCGTGCGGAAGAAGCGATCAGCACGACCGTATCTCTCTTGCAGCGTCTGGACCGTGACGATGTTCAGACCTGCAGTGCGGAAGATCGCGTCATATTTGAGCAGCAGATTGTCGAACACGGCATGGTTGATGCAATCGGTCTGGCCGACGCGTCGGGACAGCGCATGTGCATTATTCCCGATCGGGAGCTTGCCGGAAAAATAATTTTGCCTCCTGTGCGCCAGGACGGTCCGCTGGTTGGCATCGGCATGCTTGATCGTGACTTCCTCGGGGCACGCGCTGCTGTTATCAGCTGGGATCTGAAGGATCAGACCAGATTGTTCGCTGAAGTGACGCCGGCGGTGATCGCGCTGGATCCGGGGCCGGAATATTTGCGATCATATCGCAGAACGGAACTTCGACTCGGTAATAACCTGCTTTGGTACAATGTGGGCGGCTACAATTCCGAAGGATCCGATCCCGAGGAAATGCTGACGGCTGAAGTCAGTTCCGAATTGTATCCGTTGGTCGCAAAGGTGACTGCACCCATTTCAGCTGCAAAGCACGCGGTGCAGGACCTGAAAGTTGTTGCGACTGCTGCTTGCGCTGGGATCGCGGTACTTTTTGTTGCGATTGGTGTCTGGCTGTCCTGGCGGCCGGAAAGCGAAGCCAACGATGAGTTCGTTGCTGCGATTCGCAATGGTGAATTCATTCCGTTCTATCAGCCGGTCATGGATATCGAGAGCCAACGTCTGCGTGGCTGTGAGGTGTTGATGCGCTGGCGACGTCCAAACGGCATGATCGTGTCGCCGGGCCAGTTCATGGCTTATGCCGAAAACAACGGCCATATCTTCGATATGACCCGCCACATGATGAAAGTCTCTTCTGAAGAAGTCGGCGAGCTCTATGGCGAAAACCCGGATCTGAAATTGTCCATCAACCTCTTCGCCGGTCACTTCCTGGATCGTGAGGTTATTGCCGACATCAAGTCGATTTTCGAGAAGTCCGATATCTCGTTCCAGCAGATCGTCGTGGAGGTGACGGAACGTCACCCGCTGGAGGATATGGAACTTGCCCGCAAGATCATTGCAGAACTTCAGGCGCTCGGCGTTCGTGTCGCGCTTGACGACGTGGGTACAGGTCACGGCGGCATGGCGTATCTGCAGAAGCTTGGGGTCGATATCATCAAGATCGACAAGATGTTCATCGACTCCATAAGCTCCGATGACAGCTCCACTACCATTGTCGATTCTATGGTGGAACTGGCGGACAACCTGGGCATGGGCATCATTGCCGAAGGTGTCGAGCAGGAAGAACAGATCGAACGGTTGCTCGAGTTGGGTGTGACAGCTGCACAGGGCTATTATTTCGCAAAGCCAATGCCCGCAGATGAATTCATCGAATTTGCCGAGCGCACGGAAGAAGAGGCCAGGGAGCGTGCGCGCCTGGCAGCTGAAGCTGCTGCCGCCGAACAAGCCGCTTCCGAAGCCGCAATGGCCGACGCGGCAGCCTGATTTCGTATCCTTCAGGTAACTCTCTGTTACTGCGTAATAATTTCGCCTGAATGTAGTTTGAAGGCTGCAGTGTCTTGCATTCAATGCATGGCTACGATGCACCTGACCCCTTGTCTGTACCGGCTGGACGGTATATCTAACCCGGCAACTGTACTGACTGGACGGTATAAAAAGCATGGCTCGTTCTTCAAGAAACGCGCAGGATTCCAAATCAGAGATTTTGAAGTCGGCACTCGAAGTCATCAGGCGTTCGGGAGCTCCTGCATTGACGATCGATGCAGTCGCGGAAGAAAGCGGATTTTCAAAGGGCGGCGTGCTTTACAATTTCTCGACAAAAGACGCGCTCATCACGGGAATGGTGGAATACCTCGCCAAACAGTTTCATGGCGAGGTCGAAACGGCGAGAGCCGAGCACTTGGCTTCGAAATGCCCGACCCTAAGTGCCATGATTGACGTGACAGAAAAATGGTTGCGGGAGCGGCAGGACGTGGCGCGCGCCATGCTGGCAACCAAGGCTGACAAGCCTGACCTGAGCGAGCCGTTCAAGGATGTCACGACGGCGTTGAAAAAAGCAGTAGAGGCGGAAACGGACAAGCGCGGCAAAGCGTGGGTCATCTGGTCGAGTCTGGAAGGTATGCACTTTTCAGACGCTCATTGCGCCTCGGTATTTACGGAAGAAGATCTCGCAGCGGCGTTCAAGGAACTCCGCCGCAGCGTGGAAGAACTTTAAAACTAGGACGAAAAACCAAATGTTGGCACGACGCAAAGCACCGATAGGCCGCTGGGCGGGTTTCCTGTTTGCGGCAGGACTTCTGGCTGCATGTCAGGACAATGTGGTGGATCCGGTCGCCGAGGCAGAAGCAAAGCTGCATGCGGCTCCAAGACCTGCAAAGATTTTCACGGTCACCAATCAGATCGGATTTGTCGAAAGACATTTCGCTGGTCGGGTCGCTGCCGTTCAAACGGTCGATCTTTCTTTTCAGGTTGCGGGAAAGCTGATTGAACTGCCCGTGCGCGAAAGCCAGCCAGTCAAGAAAGGTGACGTGATCGCGAAGCTAGAAACGACCGACTATGATCGTGCGGTGCGCGAAGCGACCATCAGCGTGGAACAGGCCAAGCGTGAGCTGGACCGGCTGGAAACCCTTCGCGACCGTTCGGTGATCTCCCAGTCTGCTTACGACGAACAGAAAAACGTCTATGACCTTGCCGTCGAGAGATCGAAGGAAGCACGCCAGAATCTTGCCTATACGACCTTGCGCGCTCCGTTTGACGGCATCGTGTCGGTTCGCCTGGTCGACAACTTTACAACGGTCAGCGTAGGCACACCCATCGTTCGCATACACGACGTTTCAGAAGTTCAGGTCGACATCAACGTCGCCGAAGCGCTTTTCGGCCGGGTTACGGAATCCGATGTCGAATCCGTCGAAGCGACGTTTTCGGCCTATGGCGACAAACTGTTCCCGCTTGTCTATCGGGAGCATTCAAGCCAGGTGGATGAGGTGGCGCAGACCTATCGCGTGACGCTTGCCATGCCGCGGGAAGGGGCAGAGCAGCTCAATCCCGGTATGACCGCGTCGGTCTTTATAAAGCTGCAGCCGGAAGGTCTGGAACTTGGCGAACAGCTGTTGGTGCCTTCAAGTGCCGTCGCGGTAGACGGAGATGGCAATGCCTTTGTCTGGAAATTTGCCGAGGAGACCGGTGCGGTTTCCAAGAACCCGGTGGAGATCGGCACGATCATGGGGGACTTCATCCCCGTTCGCGAGGGCCTGCAGCCCGGCGAGGAAATCGTGTCGGCTGGCGTCGCTTATCTGAGCGACGGTCAGATCGTGCGCCCGCTGCGCTGATCCCGGAAGCAGAACAAAGGATCAGTACCCGTGGATATTGCACGTTACTCCATTCAGAAACCGGTCAACACTTGGATGATCGTCGTCATGGCGCTTCTGGGAGGGTTGTGGGGCCTGACGACTGTCGGCCGGCTGGAAGACCCGGCTTTTACCATCAAGGAAGCCCAGGTCATCACCTCTTATCCGGGCGCGACAGCGGCCGAAGTTGAAAACGAGGTCACCGAAAAACTCGAGACCGCGATCCAGCAGATGCCTCAGCTGGACCTGATCAAGTCGGTATCGGAGCCCGGTCTTTCGCGTATCGGCGTTGAAATCAAACCCACCTACGACGGCAGTGAGTTGCCGCAGGTTTGGGACGAACTCCGCCGCAAGGTGAACGACGAGGTTCGCAACCTGCCCGCAGGCGTGGGGACACCCCTTGTCTATGACGACTTCGGCGATGTGTACGGACTTTTCTATGCTTTCACCGCTGACGGATACTCAAACAGGGATATCCGCGACACGGTCAAGCGCATCCGCCGGGAACTGTTGACGGTGACCGGCGTCGGCAAGGTCGAAGTGGCTGGCGAGCCTGAAGACGTCATCTATCTCAATGTCGATCAGGACAAGATGGCAGGTCTTGGTATCTCGATGACCGACATCACCAATGTTCTTGATGCGGAGAACCGCATCCAGACCAACGGGTCCGGTGTTTCCGGGCAAAAGCGCATTCGCCTGATGACAGCTTCGGCCTTCGATGATTACAGCGGTATTCAGGACCTGGTGATTGGCAGGCCGGGATCGACTGCCATGATCCGACTGTCGGATATAGCGACACTCGAACTCGGTGAGCCGGAAAGACCAAACCGGCTGATCAGCCATGGCGGCCACAACGCCGTGACCATCGGAGTTTCCCAGGTCGATGGCACGAATATCGTAGATGTCGGCGCGCGCGTGGTTGAAAAACTGGCCGAAATCGAGGCTCAGCTTCCGGTTGGAATGGAAATCCATCCAATCTACGAACAGAATGTTGTCGTTGATGAATCGGTGAACGGCTTCATCTTGAACCTGGCAGCATCGGTGGTGATCGTGATCGGTGTCCTGGCTCTGTTCATGGGCTGGCGCGCTGCGATCGTGGTCGGCACGGTTCTGTTGCTGACTGTGATGGCGACCGTCCTGTTCATGCGCATCTTCGCCATTGAAATGGAACGCATTTCGCTGGGAGCGCTGATCATCGCCATGGGCATGCTGGTGGACAACGCCATCGTGGTTGCCGAAGGCATGATGATCAACATGCAGCGCGGCATGAAGGCCATCGACGCGGCCAGCAAGGTGGTCAAGCAGACGATGTGGCCGTTGCTGGGAGCGACTGTGATTGGGATCATGGCCTTTTCCGGCATCGGTCTGTCGCCGGATGCAACCGGTGAATTCCTGTTCTCGCTCTTTGCGGTGATCGGAATTTCCCTGCTGCTGTCCTGGGTCTTCGCAATTACCGTCACACCGCTCTTCGGCAAGTACTTTTTCCGGACAGCAACCGGCAATCTGGAAGATCACGATCCCTACAAGGGCATCCTTTACACGATCTACCGGAAGCTTCTGGTCGGCACACTGCATGTCCGTCTGCTGACGGTGGCTGCCCTGGTTGGCATCACGGTAGCCTGCGTTATGGCCTTCGGTAATGTGAAGCAGGCATTCTTCCCGGACAGCAACACGCCGATCTTCTATGTTCACTATTGGCAGCCGCAGGGCACGGACATCCGCTCCACGGAAGCCGACCTTAAGGAAATGGAAGAGATCGTTCTGAACGATGAACGTGTCGAAACCGTCACGAGCTTCGCCGGCGGTGGAGCGACGCGCTTCATGTTGACCTATGCTCCGGAAGACGCAAACCCGGCCTATGGTCACATGATCATTCGCACAAAGAGCCGCGACGACATCGATATGCTGGCGCTTGACTTGCGTGAAGAGTTTTCAGAACGCTTCCCGTCCGCTCAGGTTGTCACCAAACGCCTGGTGTTTGGTCCCGGTGGAGGGGCCAAGATCGAAGCGCGCTTCTCAGGTCCGAACGAGAACGTCCTGAAGCGTTTGGGAGATGAGGCACAGGCCATTTTCTCCCTGTCGGAAAACAAGCTTGCCGATGTGAATACGGACTGGCGTCAACGTGAATTGGTCGTTCGTCCGATCTTCGATGAAAACCGGGCGCGGATCTCGGGTGTTACCCGAGAAGAGCTTTCTCTTGCTCTGCAGTTTGCAACCGAAGGCGTCCGGGTCGGTGCTTATCGGGACGTGGACGAGAGCATTCCGATTGTTGCCCGCAAGGCGGGGCCTGATGGAATTTCTGTCAACGAGAGTATTTCGGATTCCCTGATCTGGAGCGCCAGCCAACGACGGTATGTCCCGATCGATCAGGTCGTGCGCGAGTTTATAATGGAGCCGCAGGATACCCTGATCCATCGCCGTGATCGTGTCCGCACACTCACGGTGAAGGCCGAAACGACCGCAGGTGAAACGGCGACAGCCGCACTTGCGCGGGTCAGACCGCAGATCGAAGCCATGGAACTTCCGCCCGGTTACAGGCTGGAGTGGGGCGGCGAATATGAAAGCACCAACGATGCCCAGGAATCTCTCGGGGCTCAGCTGCCGCTCGGCTTCCTGGTGATGCTGATCATCTCGATCCTGCTGTTCGGCTCGATCCGTCAACCGCTGATCATCTGGCTGATGGTGCCGATGTCGATCAACGGTGTCGCCATCGCTCTGTTGGCGACGGATACGCCGTTTGGCTTCATGTCATTGCTGGGCTTCCTCTCGCTTTCCGGCATGCTGATCAAGAACGCGATTGTCCTTCTGGAAGAGATCGATCTTCTGATCAGGGAAGGCAAGGAAAAGTATGCGGCAATCGTCGAAGCCAGCGTGTCCCGTATGCGCCCGGTGATGCTGGCGGCAATTACCACCATTCTCGGCATGGCACCACTTCTGTCGGATGCCTTCTTCCGGGGAATGGCGGTCACGATCATGGGCGGTCTGGCCTTCGCGACGGTTCTGACTCTGATCGCAGCTCCGGTCCTTTATGCCTTGTTCTTCAGAATTCGTCCGACGAAGAAGAGCGAAGCCGAGACCGGTAAGACAGCGCCTGTTGAAGCGGAACCTGTTCCCGCGCAATAACTGCATCAATTCGAAATATCGAGGCGGCGCACGCGCCGTCTCAAATTTAAGAAACCCTTTTGGTCATTTCTCTGAATTGAGCGGCGCACCAACGCCCTCGGGTGAGCTACACTTGCTCTGGAGGCGCGCGCAAGACGCCTTTCGAGAAACATTGCGCAATGGCTTGTAGTTACTCTTTTAAATTCAGCTTGTTACCGCAATATCCGGACTCAATTTCTCAATTCAATCCTGTTGCAGAGCTTTCAAGTTCTGCGAAGCTTCATGTGCCGATTGACGTCCTTGTAGAGCAGGTAGCGGAACCTGCCCGGACCGCCTGCGTAGCAGGCCTGAGGACAAAAGGCGCGCAGCCACATGTAGTCACCTGCCTCAACTTCCACCCAGTCCTGGTTGAGCCTGTAAACTGCCTTGCCTTCCAGAACATAGAGGCCGTGCTCCATTACATGGGTTTCGGCAAACGGGATGACCGCGCCGGGTTCGAACGTGACGATGTTGACGTGCATGTCGTGGCGAAGGTCATCGGGGTCGGCGAAACGGGTTGTCGTCCATTTGCCGTCGGTCTCGGGCATGGCAATGGGAGCGATCTGGCTTTCGTTTATGACAAAGGCATCAGGTGAGGAGAGACCTTCCACGGCCTCGTAGGCCTTTCGGATCCAGTGGAAGCGGACCGGAGCGCTGCTTTCGTTCTTCAGCGTCCACTGGCATCCGGCTGGCAGATAGGCATATCCACCTGTCTCCATCAGGTGCAGGTCGCCATCGACCACGAGCGTCACGCTGCCGTCAACCACAAAAAGAACGCCCTCGGCCTGAGGATCGGTTTCAGGGTGTTGACTGCCGCCGCCAGGTTGAACTTCCATGATGTACTGGGAAAACGTTTCCGCGAAGCCTGAGAGAGGGCGAGACAGGACCCAAAGCCTGGTCTTGTCCCAGAACGGCAGATAGCTGGTGACGATGTCCCGCATCGTTCCTCTGGGAATGACCGCATAAGCCTCCGTGAAAACGGCGCGGTCCGTGAGCAGCTGCGTTTGCGGCGGGTGTCCGCCGTTCGGAGCAAAATAGGTCGGGGACGTCATATGCGTTCCTGTTGTTCCTGGATCACACGGTCTTCAAGGGAGGCGGTGACCTTGATGTTTGCATCAATCTTAGGAACGGTCCCGGGGCGAGCGCAATTGGTAATTCGCTCACAAGAAAAAACCCGCCCGCGGGGTCCACGCGGGCGGGTCTTGATCCAGCATGATGGTTCGCGCCGTTTCCAGTGGGAAGGAAACTCGGGCCGGCGCTTATGTTTCTAAGGCCATCTCGCGCTGGACGGTCGACTTAGCGACCTTGATATTGTCGAGCACCTTGGGGCAGCTGGTGCTCGACGCCTGCTTCTCGGACAGGAAGGACGACATCCGTGCGTCGAGGTCTTGCAGTCTTGTCCGGCGGGTGAACTGAGACTGCATTGCAGGCAGGGGGAGGAACGGCCAAAACGGGTTCATATCCTGTTTCCTGGTTTCAAGTGTTCGGGTGGGCTGGTCAGAAGGCCAGCCTGTTGGAATTCAGACCGCCCTCAATCCGGGTGATCTCATCTCTCAGTCGAAGCTTGAACTTCTTCAAGGAGCGGATGTGTTGCGTATCGGGATAGGGATGCAGTTCCTCTCTACGGATCAGAGAATCCAAGGTATTGTGTTGACTACGCAAGGATTTCAAACGGTTGTACATCGCCTATCTCCTCATCATTTCGGCTGTTGCGCTGACAATCCAGATATGGGGAGAAAAGTGACATAGAAGAAATACATTGTTTGAATTATATTGATAGAAAACGTCAATAGGTCGAGTCACTCACATGCGTTTTCGTCCGTCTCCTCGGCAACTGGACTATTTTATCGCCCTTGCCGAAACATTGCATTTCGGTAAGGCAGCAGAGAAATGTCATGTCTCGCAGCCGACTTTGTCCTCACAATTCAAGCTCTTGGAAGAACAGTTGGGCTGCACGCTGCTGGAGCGGGGGGCAGGTGATATCAGCCTGACCGCCGCGGGGGAGCGTCTGTTGCCTCTGGCGCGACAGGCACTTGAGAGTTTGGACGAAATTGTGGCGGCAGCGCAGGCCGGACAGGCAAATCTGGGTGGATTAATCCGTCTGGGCGTGTCTCCCACATTCGGGCCGTATTTCATGCCTTACCTGCTGCCCATATTGAAGCGTGAGTTTCCCGATCTCGAACTCTATATTCGCGAAGACCGGCCCAACCTTCTTGAAGAAGGTCTGGCTGCCGGAGCCCTGGACTGCATCATCACCCCGGATGTTGCACCCTCGGGGCAACTGGAAGAACGTGTCCTTTGCCATGAGAGCGTTTCGCTGGCCGTTCCAAGGTCTCATCCACTTTCGGGACTGGAAGTCATTCCCGTTTCGCTTCTGAGAGGCGAAAAACTACTGTCGCTCAGCGCCGGGTTCCGCCTGCACAATGATGTTCAGGCCTTGGCTCGGGCCGCAGGTGCCGACTTTCTGCAGGACTATGAGGGAACGAGTCTTGATGCTTTGAGGCAGATGGCCTCGATCGGAATGGGGCTGGCGCTTTTTCCGGCCGCCTACATCGCTTCGGAGTTCAGAAAAGAACCCGACCTTCTTTTAAAGAAGGTGGAAGGGGTGCCGATGCAGCGAACGATGTATCTTGTCTGGCGTCACGGCAACTCCAGGGCCGCTCATTACGAAAAGCTTCTGTCACTGGCACATCAGGCGGTGGCGAACATGCATGTGGCGGGCGTAGAGGCAGCGGAAGGCTAGTTGGACCTAGCCCGACCTCGGGCCTTCCGCTCACAGAAGCGACATATCCGGGGCAATCCCAGTTGCGTCACCGAAATGGCCTGGCAAGGATCCCTTGCTGGCAAGTCGAAACCGGCGCGAGATCTTCCGGTTCGGTACGTTTTGCGGCCGAACTGCCGCTTTGCACGCGCGGCTACCGGCCGAGCAGCAACTCGGGCAGCCACAGTGACACCGCCGGGAAGTAGGTCGTGACCACCAGCGTTGGAAGCCAGGCGAACAGGATCATGATGAGCGTCGGGCGCATCATCGCATTGACTTCGCTCTTGCCGACCCTGGCTCCCAGATAGAGCAGGGGCGCTGTCGGCGGCGTAATGTTGCCCATGCCGAGATTGACGCCGATCACGGCAGCAAACTGGATCGGGTCCATGCCAAGTTCCGTGACAATCGGGAACAGCAGCGGGGCGCCGAGCAGAATGCCGCTGACATCGTCCATGAGCATTCCGATAAGGACCAGCACGACGTTGACCATCAGCAGGAGGACGATCGGGTTTTCCGAAATCGAAAAGACAATCTCCTGGGCAATGCCGGGAATGTCCTCGAAGATCAGCAGCCGGCTGACAATCATCACCATGAAGAACATGACCATCACCACTCCGGTGGTGGTCGCAGTCTCGATGATCGTCGGTATGAAATTGCCCCGGTTCAACCCCTTGTAGATCCAGAAACCGACCGGGATCGCATAGATCACCGCGATGCCCGCGGCTTCCGTGGGTGTCATGATGCCGCCGTAGATGCCACCGAGAATGATGACCGGCATCATCATTGCCGGAATGGCGCTCCTGCTTTTTCTGCCCAGTTCCTGGACGAAATCCTCTGGCGGTGCTTCACGTTTGATCGTGGTTTCCCGCCTCAACATGAAGAAGTTCACGATTATCAGCAGCGTGACCAGAATGACGGCGGGGACGACGGTTGCCAGAAAGCATTTCAGAACCGACTGCCTGGTGACCCAGGCGTAGATGATCTGGATCGAGCTGGGCGGGATCAACAGACCGAGCGGCGCCGAGTTAGCAATGATCGCGGCCGATAGTCCACGAGGATAGTTGGCGGCGCGAAGGCGCGGCAACATGATGGAGCCGATGCAGGTCAGGGTCGCCGAGGCGCTGCCCGAAATCGAGCCGAAGACGGCACTGGCGACGATGGCGGCCGCAGTCAGTCCACCCTTGAAACGCCCGACGAACAACTCGGCAAGCGCGACCAGAGGAGCCGCGATCTTGCCGCGTTCCATGATGCCACCGGCCATGATGAACAGGGGAATGGCCAGGAGAACCAGGGCATTCATTCGCCAGTGTCCGGAGGGAAGCAGGGTGGTGACGTCGTGTCCACCCGCAAAGGTGATGTAAATCATGGTCAGGCCGAAGGCGAACGGCACCGGCATGCCGATGATGAGGGCTGCACAAAGGATCAGCAGCGTAAATCCGATAATCATGATGGTCAGACCCCCTCGCTAACGCCGGTCGCGGCTTCTTCAGCGTCCCATTCGTGCGACGGGCCGAGCTTGATCGCGACCCAGAAGTGAAGTGCGGTGTAAAAGGTCATGAGGACGAGCCCGAGAAAGATCCCCAGTCTCGGCAGCAGGAAAGGGATTTTCCAGGCGACGGTTGCCGGCCAGTCGGGATACTTGGTGGCATCTTCCATCACCATCAGATACGCCCAGTAGGACAGGACGATCCCAACCGCGATTTCAAGCAGCAGGGCGGTGTTGGCGATCAGCCATTTGACCCGGATGCTCCCGACCCAGGCATTGACGAAGTCGGCCTTGATGTGAGTGCCTTCATAGCTGCCTTGAGCACCGCCGATGAAGTAGAGCCAGAATGAGATCGCCAGCACCCATTCCTCGTAGGCAAACAGGTCGGCTTCGAAAATGTAGCGCAGCACGACAACCAGGAAAAAGGAGATGGCCAGAAGCATGCTGCAGAGGAACAGAATGATTTTCTGAATTCGGAGCAAAATGCGGACCGTGTGCTGTACTTTGGACGGCAGGTTGGTTTCCAGGGACATGACTCGACCTATCGTTCCGGGTAAGGACGGCGGCTGGAGCCCGAAAAAGGATGCTCCGGCCGCCGCGTTGGCAGGCGCAGGGAGATACGCCTACTGAACGTCCTCCTTCAGTTTGGTCAAGAGATCGGCGCCGTACAGCTCTTCCAGCTTCGGCCAGGTCTTGTTGCGGATATGGGTGGCGATATCCGCCCGTTCTTCATCTGTCAGGGCGATGACGTTGATGCCGTCGTCGGACAGCTTCTGCATGTATTCCCTGTCCGTCGCCTCCGACGTTTCGAAGGAGCGGGCCGCAGCGGCGGCAAAAATGTCGGTTACCGCCTTTTGCTGCGCTTCATCGAGTTTGTCCCAGGTGTCCTGGCTCATGTAATAGGCGGTATTCTCGACAAAGGTGTTGTACGGCACGAAGAAGTTGATTGCGTCACGGAAATTCGTGTAGTTCGCCTCGGGCGTGCCGCCGATCACGCCATCCACGACGCCTTGCTGAAGAGCGGGATAAACGTCACCCCAGTCGATCGTGGTCGATTTGAAGCCGAGGTCGGCAGCCGTTTCCTTGGCAACGGTGGCGCTCCAAACGCGTATCGTCAGTCCCTTGTCTCCGACACCCTTGGCGTCCTTCGGTTCCTTCGAGGAGCCGACACCGATAAAGCCTTCGCCGAAAATGCCCAGCAGGCGGATCCCCTGTTTCTCGAGCAGTCCCGAATAGACCTCGTAGAAATTGGAACCCGGCGAAAACACCGTCTTCATCTCGTCATAGGAGGAGACGAGGTAAGGGATCGAGTTGATGTCCAGGAGCGGGTCGTTGTGGCTGTAGATGAACGTATGGGCGATGTCGATTGCGCCTTTTTGAACATCGCCGAAAACCTGTTCACCGGTGCCCAGCTGTCCGGCTGGAAACAGTTGAACCTTCAGTCCGACATTTGCATCTTCGAGCTGCCTTTCGATCTCCTTCAGAACCAGCGTCGCATTGTGATCCGGCGCATGTTGTCCTGCGATCCGAAGGCGGGTTTCTGCCTGGGCAGCATTGGTGCCCATTGCCGCGCCCAGAACGCCGCATAATGCTGCGCAAAGGATCGTCCGTCGCGTCGACTTAGCAATATTGATCATCTGGTTGCTCCTCCCGGTGGGCAAAGAATGAAGTGGGATACAGGTCGCGCGGATTTCGGTTTCTTCCCTCGCGCGATCCGGTCATTGGCCTGTTGCCATGTTTCAACGCTACTGCTGCCGACCGCTTCGGACAAAGCATAGTTTCTAACGAAATCTATAAGGGCAGCTAATGAATTACTTTGATGCATCACCGATGCAAAAAGCCCGCGACCGGTCGGTCGCGGGCTTTCAGGTAAAGGCCCTGTAAATGTCTTTCAGAGGGCGCCATTGCGCCGAAGTCGACGGGGTCAGACAGATGCCAGTGCGATCGATCGGCCCCGTTCCCGAAAGGTCCTGTACTGGTCGTCGGGCACGAACCGGCCACCTGTGGTCCAGATCACATGGGTCGCATTCTTCATTTTACCCTGGAGGCCTTGCAGGGATACGTAGTTTCGTCCCATGGGTGTATTCGTGAGGACGTTCGGTCCGGCGCATCCGGAAGTGCCGGACGGCTCAACGCGCATTCCTTCGCATTCATCGAGGATGTATAGCCAGCGGAACAGGTCGTCGTCATTGACCGTCAGCACGCCCGAAACCATCGGTCCGATCGTGCCGGCCAGGAATTTTGAGAAACTCGCAACCGCCATGCCGTCCGCTTCGGTCTTGTTGGTCAGGCCGAATTCATAGACCGAGACGGTGCGAGCCGCCCGTGACATGAGCTGGACCAGAGCGCAGGGCGACTGGACCGGTTCAACAAAGAAGCAATGAACATTGTCGCCGAAGATCGATTTGGCTCCAAAGGTGATGCCGCCCGGTGCGCCGCCGATGCCGCAGGGCAGATACAGGAACAGCGGATGATCAGAATCTACTGGAATCTCCTGCTCCTCAAGCTGTGCCGCGAGCCTGAGGGTGGCCGCGCTATAGCCCAGGAACAGTAGTTTGGACTGTTCGTCATCGACGAAGTAGATCTTCTCGTCGCTGTCGGCCTGGTCGCGGGCAGCCTCGACGGCGCTGGTATAGTCCGTGTCGTGCTGAACGACCGTGGCGCCAATGCGGGTGAGGCGGTCGACTTTCCATGGTTTGGCGTCCACCGACATGTGAACGACCACCTGAAAACCGAGTGCTTTGGCAGCGATTCCGACGCTCAATCCCAGATTTCCGGTGCTACCGACCGCAATCGTATAGGCAGAAAACGCGGATTTCATTCGATCATCCGCAAGCGCGGTTAGCGCCTCGTCCGGCGTCAAAAGCCCGGTTTTACGCGCCAGCGCCTCTGCAAACATGAACACTTCATAGATGCCGCCGCGCGCTTTGATGGAACCCGCGACCGGCAGGTCGTGATCGGCTTTCACCAGGAGGCGGCCATGGTCCGGGGTGTCGTATCCCAGTTCCCTTCGAGCGCCGGGCACCTCCGTCAGCGGCGATTCAATGATTCCGTCGGTCACTTCGAGTTCAGGAAAGATCCTGGCGAGAAGCGGCGCGAACCTGCGCCAGTTTGCCCCCGCGTCGACCACGTCTTCCGCCGAAAATGGCCTGTCTGGATCGCCCGCTTTCCAGCGATCCAGGTTCGGGTTGATCCACAAGGTCGGCTTCGCAGCCTTTACGTCTTTCAAGACGTCCGCTTCAAGGATGGACGGTTTCAAATCTGGCTACCTCATGGTGGTTTTTTCGCGGCGGTCACCTGCCAGCGAAAAGGACAATATCCGGGATATGCTAAGGGCGGACCTGCTGTCCGACAAACCATATTATTTGTCAATATCGATTAGCAGTGCTAATAAAAGCGGATGCTGGACGGAAGTGCATTATCGGATCTTTGGTTCTTTCGAGCCGCTGGACAGGAGCAAAGCTTCTCCGGTGCGGCTCTACGGTTGAACATTACGCAAGGGGCAGTGAGCCAGCGCATTCGACGCCTCGAAGAGCGCCTTGGCATTGATCTGTTTCAGCGTGTTGGGCGCCGGGTCGTTCTGACGAAGGAAGGTAAACGTCTGTTTGATGCGGCGGATCATGCATTCGGCAAGCTGGAGCTGGAGTTGAATGCAATTAGCCGGGAGGCTGGAAGCAGTGAGCTTGTGGTCAGCTGCCTGCCGTCATTGGCCATGGACTGGCTGATCCCGAGATTGGGATCCTGGTACGGGCAACCCGGACGGCCGAATATCCGAATTCGGGCGGAAATGCACAAGATCAACCAATCCATCATGCTGGACGAGGGGATCGACCTGGCCATACGATTCGATATGGAATCTTATGACGATCTCTGTTGTGAAGATCTGCGGGGAGAGATTTACATTCCGGTTTGTGCTCCCGACTATGAGAGAAAACGGGAAAACGAAACGGCTGAAAGCTATCTCAATCGCATCAATATCATTCATGACGAGCAGCCTTGGGATGGTGCCGATCCGTCCGTGGAGTGGAAAACCTGGCTGTCCGGAGCCGGTTGCGCGGCTGTCGATGCAAAAAGGGGTGATTTCTTCAATCTGACGCATATCGCAACGCGTGCCGCCCTGTTGGGGCGAGGTGTCGCGATGGGACGCTCTCTGCTTGTCAGAAAATATCTGGACTCCGGTGAACTGCTGCCGGCGCTGGACCTGGAAGTCGCCAGCGAAGCGCGTTACAGACTGATGTCGCTTCATCCCATTACGGAAGACCTGCGCATAGCCCAGTTTGTCGACTGGCTGAGAGACGAAATACTGTCCGAGGCACCTTTGCGTGTCGATCGACCCTAAGACGAGCTTTCGCTGACATTTTTTTTGAAAGTCCAGTAGTCCGGTCTAAGGACTTTCAGACAATTTTTGCCGCTTTCACTTTGGTTCTTCAACGTCATTCAACCTGACTGGCGGGATTACCAGCCTGGCTTGTTCGGCTTCGCGTATCGGCTGCCGAAATTCGATGCTCTTCATTCTGCCATGAAAGATTGGCGCGAAAAGTCCGCTTGTTGGCGGCTATGGTCCTTCTCCGGTCCGGCCTTTTTGTGTTCTACAGCTCTGGGAAGATCTTTTCTTCAATCGGGCCAACAGCTTCACAAGTCAAATGCATCCGGAAAACAGAATCAGGAAACCGCTCGTGAGCCTTCGTATCATTCTCAAGGGCGCGCCGGCGCTGCTGCCGCTTGCGATGCCGCAAGTGGTGTTCGCTGGTGACGTGATCAACGATGGAACCGTGGTTGCGGGCAGCCCGAATGTCACCAGTCAGGTCGCAATCGACGATGGCAAGATACTCGAGGTGCAGTCCGGTGCCTCGATCGAGAACGGCGCCGCTCATGCGGTGATCGATGCAGTTGACGGGACCACAGTCACCATCATCAACGACGGCAGTATTTCTACAACCGATGATTTGTACGACGCCATTAGCACCCAGAACTCCACACTGGAGCTCACAAATACAGGCACGATTTCCGGTCTCGACGACGCTGTCGATACGGGCGACGCCACAGTGATTTCCAACAGTGGAACGATATTTGGCGGCGACGACGGGATATATGCGCGTGGACACATCGAAACGTTGACCAACTCGGGAACAATTTCCGCTGAGAGTGGCAGCATCATTCGGGGCGGCAGCATCGGAACGATCAGCAATTCCGGAGAGCTCATCAGTGAGGAAGGCGACGGTATTCTCGCGATCGGGACAATTGATACTTTGATCAATTCCGGATCGATCGTTGCTGATGACGAGGCCGTCGACAGCAACGGGCTCGGTTACTTCCGGAACACAGGATCAGTAACCGGCGGCGACAATGCGGTGTTCGTTGATGGTGACGTTCAGACTTTCATCAACGAAGGTACTTTGACCGGTGAGGACGAGGAGGGCGTTCGGGTTGGCTCATTCGAGACCTTTTCCAATACGGGCAGGATCACCGGCAACGACGATGCTATCCTGATCGATAACGGCCTGGGGGCGGGAACCGCCGATAGTTTTCACAATGCGGGCGAGATCATCGGCGGAGATGACGGCATTGAGGCTGTCAGCATCACAAGCCTGACCAACACCGGCAGGATTTCAGGTGAAAACAACGCTATCTCACTCGACCACGGTACGGTCATCAACTCTGGCACGTTGACGGGGACGAACGGTGCTGCAGTCTCGTTCGATCAGGACACAACCGGCAAGGCCAGCCTGACCAACTCGGGTCTCATCCAGAATGCCAATGGTCCGGACGGCGCGGCAATTGATTTCCAATCCGGGGGAACAGGTCATCTGACCCTGGAAGCGGGATCTGTCATCATCGGTACGATCAACCTCGGCACCACTTCCGATACGCTCACCGTCGGTGACGACCTGTCCATTGCCTATACCTTTATCGGCATGCCGGAAGTGGTGGAGGCAAACGACGCGATTGTGGCCATGAGCGGCAATCAGGTGGCAGTGATCGACACGACGGGACTGTTTTCCGAGGGCAGGGCCCTTGTCGACCTTACCGGCAGCATTTCGGGCGTCATTGCAGATCGCCTTTGGGAAGAAACGGATTTCCACACCCTCCCTGCAGGTGTCGTCGTTGCAACGCACGGACATCCGGAAAAGCGCCGGGGCATCTGGCTGTCGGGCTTCGGCGGTGCGAGCAGCTGGAAGGATAGCGGTTCGGGCGGAGACAGCGATCATGCCTATGGCGGGTTCGTCTCCGGTATCGACGGAATGCTCGCATCCGGTACACGCCTCGGTGTGTTCGCAGGCGCCTCCGCAGGGCGTGTCGATGCGGACCATGGCGACAACGATGTCAGCAACGGGTCCTATTACGGTGGCCTCTACGGCCTTCATGAAGTCGGTCGTTATGCACTCGGGTTCACGGTGACCGGCGGTTATTCTGACTATGACAGCGAACGCGACGTTCAGAGCAACACCACCTCCAGCGGCACCGAAACGGCGACAGCAAGCTATGGCGGCTGGTTCATTGCCCCCGAAGCCTCTGCAGCAGCGGAATTCTCGGTGCTCAACCGGGCGATCAGACCTTCGGCGACGGTGCGTTACGTCGGAGCGTGGCTGGATGGCTATACCGAGAGCGGGTCTTCGGCCAATCTCACTGTCGATGACCGTAGTCTGCATGAACTCGTCGGACGGGTTCAGCTTGCTGTCCCGGCCTATCAAGGAACGCAGTTGACCCTTGAAACCCGTCTGGGGGTGGATGGGCGCCTGTCCCTCGGGGACGACACGCTGACAGGTGTTCTTTTGGGGCAGGATTTCAGTTTCGCTTCCGGAAACGGCGACGAGGCAATCGGTGCGTTTGCCGGAGTGAACATGAACGGAAAGCTTTCCGGAAATTCTATCTGGTTTGCCAGTGCGGAAGCCGGAATTGGTTCCGATACCAATTCGCGGGGCGAGGGCCGGGTCGGTATGCGTATCCGCTTTTAGCGACAGGGGACGGCGGCTGAGAGCGTAAAGCCGCAACCCGTCTGCTTTCCCGAAAGGCACTCTCAAGGATGATGTCTGTCTGAACGGAAAGTGCCGGCATCGTAAGTGCCTGTTTCCGTTTCCTGATCTGGCGATGCGGTCTGCGATCGGTTAGAGTCCCGCTATTAATCTTTGGTTCGGGGCTAAGAGAACTCAATGACCGACGCAAGCAAAGAAGCACAAGACCTGTTCGACCGGTACCTGGATTGCTGGAACCGGCGCGATCTGGAAGGGGTGGTTACCTGTTATGACGAACCGACAACCTTTGTGCTTCCGAGTGGAGCAGTCACTTTGCCGAACCGGCAAGTACTCCTCGCCTTTTTCGAAGAGATGATATCCGAACTGGAAAAGTCGGGTTTCAGCCACACGACACTAGGACCTGTCAGTGCGGTTTCGTGCGGGAATGGACTGGCAGTTGTTGACGTTTCCAATGTCCAGAGACTCAAAACGGACGGAACGTTGCTTGAAAAGATCGACAGCCACTATGTCATGCGAAACTGTGACGGCACATGGCGTCTGACCGTCGCGCTTCCGTGCGCCAATGGCTGGCGATCTGCGTAAGGCTTTCGCGGTTCCTGAAATTCGACCTCCGGGATCAGATCAATGCTTTCGCTCATTCGCCTGCAATCTGGTTGAGAACGGCAGCCACGATGGCTTCCGGGCTGTCCTCCTGTACCAGGTGACCGGAGTTCTGGACCGGTATGCACGGTCGGTCGGATATCCGGGCTGCGAGTGACGCGCCTTTCTCATACGGGATCCACTCGTCGTTTTTGCCCCAAAGCACCGTAACGGGACAATCAAGGACGCGATATCTGTCCTGGATCTCATCGGTATACTTCTGATCCATCTGCGCGATCTGCCGGTAGAACGCGGGCTGACCGACCTTTCCCAGCCATGGGGAGCAGTAGATTTCCATGGCTTCCGCGGACAACGGATTGTGCGCCGCGGTCTGCAAATACGTCTCCAGGAGCGCCCGGTGCATGTAATCAGGCATCTTGGAAAACGCTTCCTCATGCATCCTGACGTGCTGGACAAAGGGAGAGCCCCAGGGCGCGAGCGCGACAGCGTCGAAGATCGTCATTGAAGCGTAGCGCAACCCGTCGAGGAAATAGGCCCTTAGCGCCGTGGCGCCACCGAAGTCATGTGCCAGAATGTCCGGACGGTCGAGCTCCCATTCGCTGAACAGGGCTTTCAGAACCCTGTTCTGCACGGCCAGAGAAACATCCTGATCATCGCGCATCTCCGATTGACCGTAACCGACAAGGTCGAAGTAATAGATCGTTCTTCGGTCTGCGAGGTGGGGCACGATCCTGCGCCACACTTGCGAAGAAAACGGCGTGCCGTGGATGGCGACGAGAGGAGGGCCTTCGCCGACAACGCCCCACCTGACCGTATTGCCCTCAACAATCGACTTGCTTGGCAGTTCCAGCATGACTCTACTCATATTGACAATTAGCTAAATGACTATATGAAGATCTGTATGGATCGGTCAACCCAAGTCAAGGCGATGGCCAGTGAAGCCAGGATGTCCGTCCTGAAGCTTCTGGCTGAACCGGAAAAACACTTTGCAGGCCAGTGGTCTGCGGACCCATTGGAATTCGGCGTCTGCATGACGTTGATCGCGGAGGCGTTGGGTGTCGCCCAGCCAACTGCCAGCAGGCATCTGGAAATCTTGAAGCAGGCGGGTTTTATCACCGTCCGCAAGCACCAGAAGTGGTCCTACTGCAAACGCAATGAAGCCGTGATCCAGGATTATCTGAATTGGTTGCAGCTGGAGCTGTCGGTCACATAGAGCTCGAGGGTAGGCGAGGCCTAACGCTTTTTCTCTGCATCGCCCTCCGGCGTCTTTCGCAAGCGATGGTGGACAGGAACCGTCCTTGCAGCCAGGGGCAATTGTCACAGTCCTCAAAATGAGGCTTTGCCGATGGACTCTCCGCCATCAACATGAAGTGTCTGCCCGGTGATGAAACCGGCCTCTTCGCTCAGGAAAAAACAGATTGCAGCGGCAAGTTCGTTTGGGTCACCAAGCCGCTTGACCGGGATTATGTTGGTGTAGGCAGCTTCCTCGGGACTGCCAGGCGGTGCAAAGGAGCGGAACATCTTCGTGTCGGTGGAACCTGGTGCCACCACGTTGGCCGTGATGCCTTCAGCGGCAAGCTCAAGCGCCCAGTCCCGGGTCATGCCGATCAGGGCAGCTTTGGCCCCGGCGTAAGATGTGCGTTCCAGGCCCCCGAGCACGACAAGGCTGGCAATGTTGACGATCCGCCCCCATTGCTCATTGCGCATATGGGGCAGCGCGGCCTGCGTAACCTGAACCGCGGTGCGTATGTTCAGGTCGAGAACCAATCTGAGTTTGTCGAGCGATACGTCCTCAAGGGGTTGTGTTTCAACAATGCCGACATTGTTCACGACACCGCACAACCGGTGTCGTGATGCTATATCGGTTAGAACGGAGGCCGTGGCGTCAGCGTCGGTCAGGTCAACGGATATGAGCTCGCCTGGAAAGGTTGGGTCGCTGTGGCGCGCCAGGCCAATGACGGTCTGTCCGTCACGGTTCAACCGCTCGCAAACCGCGCGGCCAATGCCATTGCTGGCGCCGGTAACCAGAAATGTACGCTGCTTCATGTCCGTTTCTTGGCCAACTTTCATGCCGCTCCAGCCCGTGGAGGGGTTTTAACATGGATAGCGGTCTTCATACACTTCAGGCGTGCATGTGCCGGACGTGGCTTGAAGAGAAGAGAAGGAAGGCGGAGGAGAAGCCTGGCTCTGAAGGAATATGACGGCAGGTCAAACTATCGATGCTGCAGGACGGAAATCTAAAGTTCGGAATGGTCGATCAACAGAGAGTTTGAGATTTGTCCGTTTACGGTCGCTGGCGTCCAGCTTGGTTTTGACTGAACTGAACCAACATTCGAGTATCCTTTCAGCTGTCCTTCCTGCGATAGTGCGGCGTTCCGGATAGATGAAAACCCGTGAGAAGACTTGTGGCGCATCCGCGCAGAACATCTGGATTTGTTGTTTTCAGGCCGGTTCAACAATTTTGAGGTCCGCATGTTTCGAGATACTCAGGTTATTCATATTGCGCCTTATGACCCTAGATGGCCCGACCGCTTTCTTAACGAAAGAAACCAGCTTCTGTCCTGCCCCGATTGCCCGTTTCTTGAGATCGAGCACATCGGCAGCACGTCTGTGCCGGGGCTGGTTGCCAAGCCGGTCATCGACCTGATGGCATCGGCAACTCTGCTGGAGGAGGTGGAGGCATTCCTGCCTCAATTGAAGAAACTAGGTTATCAACCGCTGGACGGTGGCTTCCGCCGCAGGAGGTCTTTCGGGCGTTCTGCGAATGAGGGGAGTGAAGCGTACAACCTTCATATCGTTCCGGCGTGTCAATGGGCCGATAAGGACGAACGCCTTTTCCGCGACTGGTTATGCAGCCATCCCTCTGTCGTTCAAGAATACGCGGCGCTTAAGAAAGAACTCGCCGCAATGAACCTCCCGACCATCGCCGACTATACGGACGCGAAAGGTGAATTTATCCGGTCAGAAATCCAGAAAGCCCGTGCCGCATTTGGCAAGCCAAGGCGAACCGACTGGCGGGAATAAAACTGGGCCGCACAAGTCACTCACACGAGAGTCGGCAAATGGGTTTTGTCAGCAACTTGAACGATTTGTGATAATTCACCGTTGCCAATTGTGATCCGGCAACATAAAAAGAGCGTCGCATTACGAGTTGGGGCGACGCCCAACGCCAACCTGCTGCTCCGAGCAAGGTGGTGCTCCGAAAGGGGAATGTGGCCGAACCGGCAACCAAGCGGATCTCGCCATTAGCGTCGTTTCAGCAAAAAGGGATCGACGCACGTGCCAATTAAAATTTCCGACAATCTTCCCGCCCGCCGCTCACTGGAATCCGAAGGTGTGATCGTGATGCGTGAGGCTGAAGCCATGCGGCAGGATATTCGGCCGCTGCGGATTGGTCTGCTCAATCTGATGCCGAACAAGATCAAGACGGAGACACAGATCGCACGCCTGCTCGGGGCCACCCCTTTGCAGGTCGAGTTGACGCTTGTGAGAATGACGGATCATGTTCCGCAGAACACGCCAGCGGAACACATGGAGGCCTTTTATCGGCCCTGGGCGGACATTCGAGACGAGCGCTTTGACGGTTTCATCATCACCGGTGCTCCGGTGGAAAAGCGCCCCTTTCTGGAAGTGCGCTACTGGCCGGAGCTTTCGGAAGTGTTCAACTGGACACAGACCCACGTCCATCGCTGTTTCATGATCTGCTGGGCCGCTCAGGCCGCTGTTCATCATTTTCACGGCTTGCCCAAACACCTGCTTCCTGAAAAGCGGTTCGGCGTGTTCAAGCATCGAAATCTCGCTCCGACGTCTCCCTATCTGCGCGGCTTCTGCGATGAGTTCGAAGTGCCGGTTTCCCGCTGGACAGAGAACAGGCACGAGGACATTCCGGCAGAGAGCGGATTGAAGGTCCTGGCGGAGAACGACGACAGCGGTCTCTGCCTATTGGAGGACCCGGCACGTCGCATGCTTCTGATGTTCAATCACTTGGAATATGACACCGAAACGCTTGGCGAAGAATTCGTTCGCGATGGTGGCGGCAGGCTGCCTCAAAACTATTTCCCGGAGGACAATCCCTCGCTGCCACCGGAAAACAGCTGGCGCGGTCACGCGCATCTGCTGTTTGGTAACTGGATCAACGACATGTATCAGACAACGCCGTTTGATCTTAGTTCCATTGGGCAGACTGAGAACGTAGAGGTGGCAGCGCCCATCAGTGCCGGTGCTTAGTCAGAGGAAACTGCCTGCAAACAGTCAGCTGGAATGATTTGTCTGAGCGGAACTGGCTTAGACGTTTCTGGAGTTCTGTTGCTGGGGGACCTTTCAATGCCCCCCCCTGAAACGCTGAACAGATGGCGTCGAGATTGGTTACTCCGCCGCGTTTTCGTGGTGCTTGGCGCAGCAGGAATGACCGTAGTTCCTTTCACGCGACATCTTGCCGATGCCGGGATTGAAGCTGTTGGTCGGGTCAAGTGACCTGTAGTGGTCGGCGAGTGCCGGTTTGGCCTCATAAAGATGTCCGACATTGTGCTCCGCCGGGTATTCGGCTCCACGCTTGTCCAGGAGCTCCAGCATTCTGGCCTTCAGGGCCTTGGGATCTGAACCTTTCTTCACGACATAGTCCTGATGCAGGACATGACAGAGGAAGTGGCCGTAGTAGAGCTTTGCCTCAATATGCTCTTCGAGGTCTGCCGGCAGTTTCTCAAACCAGTCGGCATCGTTGCGGCGCAAGGCTATGTCGAGCGCAAGAATGTCCTCGCATTCGTTGGCATGGACAGCGCCGTAGCGCACCGCGGCTCCCGCGGCGGCAAACCGATGCAACATTGCTTTGCCGGCCTCTTTGTCATCACAGCGATACCATCCGTCGGTGCCAAGCGTGTCGGCAAGTATGCTTTCTGTCTGCGCTGCGCTCGGACCCGAAACCTTCAGGATCAGATGATGTTCGAACCTGTCGCGAAAATCTCGCATCCGGCGCGGCAGTGCTTCGGGAGCCAGGCGGGACAGGAACTGCATCGCTCTGTCGGTCAGGTTTTTCGGGAGGAACGGGATTTTGTTCAGCCGGGCGTCCATGGCGCCTTTCAGTGCGAAGAACAATGGCAGTCTGTCAGTGCCGAACCAGTCGATCATCAACACCGTGTCCTTGCCATACTTGTGCGCGACGTCGAAACACTCACGGTGCAGGTATTCGCCGCTGACGGGTAGTTCCGGCAGTTCCGTCAACAGTCGTCGGCGCAAGGCCGTCAGGTCGGCTGGGGAATTGGTGCCGATGTAATAGACCTTTTCACCGGTTTCGATGGGAAATGTATCGAGGCGCACGGCAAAGACAGCGATTTTTCCAGCTGAGCCGGATGCCTCGTGAAGCCCGCGTGGATCGGCATTGAACCGGGCAGGGGTTGCGGCGTCGACATCTCGAACGCGGTCGCTGTAGCTGTCGTCGGAGCCACGGCCTGCGTCACCAATCACGCGAGTCGGATCGATTTCATTGCGGTCGAGTTTTCCGAGAATCTCTTCCGGTGATTGCCCGAGGTCGATTCCCAGGTGGTTGATGAGTTCAAGTTCGCCCGCGGCATTGATCTGCGCGAAAAGCGACAGCTCGGTGTAGACCGGTCCACGTCGCACGAGCGCGCCGCCTGAATTGTTGCACACTCCGCCGATGATGGACGCGCCGATGCAGGATGAGCCGATGACCGAATGAGGTTGACGGCCGTAAGGTTTCAAGAGCTTCTCAAGGGTGAACAGCGTTCCGCCTGGTTGGCTGACGATCTGGTGGCCTTCGTCGAGCACATGGAGTTTGTCGAGGCGCAGCGTTGAGATGATGACCACGTCCCGATCATAGCTGCCTTTCGGTGTGGAGCCTTCCGTCAGTCCGGTGTTTGCTGCCTGCATGATGGTGATGCAATCGGCCGCAACAACGGCTTCAAGAACGCGCCACATCTCGACAAGTGTACCTGGCACAACCACCGCAACCGCTTCGCCTTCTCCGGATCGGAAGCCTTTGCGGTAGCGTTCGGTCTTGCCTTTATCCGTCAGGCAATGACGGTTGCCGACAATCTTTGTCAGGTTCCGGATGAGAATGTCGCGGGTCATGGCAGGCCTCGTACCTGGAAGGAACGGCGGGCCGCAGCGAGCGGCCCGCTGGTTGGTTCAGTATGCGACCGAAGGCAGCCAGGTGGCGAGCGCAGGCCACAGGAACACCAGGGACAGGCCAAGCAGCTGCAGCAGCACGAACGGAATGATCCCTTTGTAGATGTCCGTCAACTTGACGCCGTCGGGGCAAACCCCTTTCAGGTAGAACAGCGAGAAGCCAACGGGAGGCGTCAGGAACGAGGTCTGCAAAGTCACCGCCACCAGGATCACGAACCACACCAGGGCTGGTTCATCCATTGCGCCGAAGCCTGGAATGTCGAGACCAAGCCCGTTGACGATCGGGCGCATCAGCGGCAGCACGATCAGCGTGATTTCGATCCAATCAAGTACAAAACCGAGCAGGAAAACGATGCCGAGGATGAAGATCACGGTTCCGCTCGGGCCAAGCCCGGTCGACATGACCATATTTTCAATGAGTTCGTCGCCGCCGAGTTCACGAAGCACAAAAGAGAACACCGTCGCACCCAGGAAAATGGCAAAGATGTAGGCGGTTGTGTTGAAGGTGGCCTTCAGAACGTTCCATGTCTTCGTGAAAGTCAGCTTGCGATAGGCGAGCGCCAGCAGTGTCGCACCGATGGCGCCAATGCCCGAGGCCTCGGTGGGAGTACAGATACCCGCAAAGATCGAGCCGAGGACCGCAAAGATCAGGGCCAGCGGAGGCAGCAGGGCGACAAAGATATCCTTGATGGCTGCCCAGTCCGGTGCGCGGGCGCCTTCTGGGGCCGGAGCTGCTTTCGGATTGAGAAGCGCCAGACCGAAGATATAGAGCAGATAGATCGCCCCCAGCAGCATTCCCGGAATGGCCGCCGCCATGAACAGGTCACCGACGGAAAGCGCCATCTGGTCCGCCATGATCACCAGCATGATCGACGGCGGAATGAGGATGCCGAGCGTGCCTGAAGCGGCAACGACACCGGTCGACAGCGTCTTGGAATAGCGGTGCTGCATCATGGCCGGCAGGGAAAGCACGCCGAGGAGCACGACGGAGGCGCCGACGATACCGGTCGAGGCGGCGAGGATGATGCCGATCAGAGTGACGGTGATGGCAAGGCCGCCACGCACGGTGCCGAACAGCCGGGTCATCGAAGTCATCAGTCGTTCGGCGACACCACTTTCGTCCAGCATCAGGCCCATGAAAATGAACATCGGCAATGCCACCAGGACGGCATTGGACATGACGGCATAAACCCGGTTCACAACGGCTCCGAGCGTCAGATAATCAAGGCCGGTGAACGTGTCTTCAAGTCCGGTCCAGGCCATGTTGCCCATATCGAACTGGTAAGCGAGCCCACAGAAGATCATGCCCGTACCAGCCAGCGTCCAGGCCACCGGGAAACCTGTGAAGAGCATGCCGACGAAGCTCATGAACATGGCGATGACGAGCATTTCCTCGGTCGTTTCGACCAGGGTCGAAAGTCCGGCTGTCACCAGCACGAAGATACCGATGAGAACGAGCAGACGCGCAAAACCCCGGCCTTCGCGCTCCGAAGGGTCGGCAACGACAAGCGCGTGAACGTCATGCAGAAGTCGTGCAAGTGCCGCGATGCCCAGAAGAACGAAGCTGATCGGAATAATCGCCTTGAAGGCCCAACGATAAGGCAGGCCCGTTGCGGAGGAGGAGCGCTCGTCCACGCGATAGCTTTCCTGGAAGTAGTCGAAGCCCTGATCGATCATCAGCCAGATGAAAGGAGCAAGCAGGAATAGGATGCCGAGGATTTCAATGACCCTCTGCGCACGCCGTGACAATTGCATGTGCAACAGGTCGACGCGAACATGGCTGTCCGTTGTCAGCGCGTAGGAAACGCCGATCATGGTGACGAGGCCATAGATGTGCCACTGCAGCTCGTCGAGCTTCGGAAAATTGATATTGAAAACGTAACGCAGGACGACCTGGATTACGATGGCCGCAATAAGCGCGAGATTGGCCAGCATGACGGCATGGCCGGTGAACTTGACTGCATTGTCGATGGCGACCGCGACGCCGAAGCGGTCCGGGTCCTTGTGTTCGGTGATCGCCTCATAGGTCTCGGCCAGATCGCCTTCGTAGTCCGTGTTCATGGTCATCGCGCCGGTCCTCCTCAGTACGGCCGCAGCTCACCTGTCGGCGGTCCCGTCGAGGGCTGCCGCTGATGCGCTGACAAAGTCGGGAAGCCGTGCCCGGGGGGGCGGACACGGCAGTTTCCATTGGGGTCAGAAGCGCGGCAGGAATGCGTTTTCTTCCCAAAGGTCGTAGTTGGAGCGGAACTGGCTCAGGTCTGCATAGACTTCGGCGAAGTAAGCATCATTGGCGCTTTCTTCCGCGGCAACTTCCTCCCAGGTATCCCGGAAGAGCTGCAGCATCTCAGGGCTCCACTTGCGGATCTCGACGCCGTTTTCCTCAACATTGCGCTTCAGCGCATCGAACTGCAGGGCTTCACCTTCCGCAAAGCTGTCAGCCATCGAGGCCTTGCAGGCTTCGGCCAGGATGTGCTGGTGCTGCTCGGAAGCCTCGTTCCAGACGTCCTTGTTGACCAGGAGTTCGAAAACCGTGGCTTGCTGATGCCAGCCGGGGAAGTAGTTGTATTTCGCTACCTTGTGGAAACCCAGACGCTGGTCGATCGCCGGCATGGAGAACTCGGTTGCGTCAATGGCGCCTTTTTCAAGGGCCGGGAAGATTTCACCACCAGGGAGAAGGGACGTTGCAACGCCCAGCTTTTCCATGACCTTTCCGCCAAGGCCGAAGAAACGCATTTTCAGGCCCTTGAGATCATCGGCAGTGTTGATCTCCTTTGAAAACCAGCCGGAGGTTTCCGGTGCTATCACCGCACACGGCAGAACTTTCACGTTGTATCCGGCTTCATCATACATGCGCTGGTACAGCTCAAGACCGTTGCCATAATAGATCCATGCCATGTACTCGCCGGCTTCCGGACCAAAGGGAATTGCAGAAAACAGCGGAGCGGCCGGGATCTTGCCGGCCCAGTAACCCGCAGTGGTGTAGCCCGCATTGATCTTGCCCGACGACACAGCGTCGAGGATCTCGAACGCCGGAACCAGCTTGCCGGGCTCGTAAACCTTCATGCGAAGCGTGCCGCCGGACATCACTTCGACTTCCTCGGCAACGCGCGGGATCGGCGTGCCGAGGCTCGGCAGTTCGGTCGAGAACGCAACGGGCACTTTCAGCATCAGCTTGTCGGCGGCAAGAGCCGGTTGTGCGGCAAGGCCCGCGGCAAGCACGAGGCCGGTCAGAAATTTGGTCATGTCTTCTCCTCCAGGGGTGGTTGCCAGCGACCCGGAGCGGGACGTTGAGCAACGAAAAACCAGAGGTAAATAAAATTAACCTCCATAGCCAGTCAACAATTTTGTTTACCTCTTGTTGAAATTTGGACAATCTAGTGACTGCATTTTGGAGGCTAAGAAATTGGGAAACTGGAAGAAAATCGCCGATAATGAGGGAAAATACTTGCTCATGAGGTAAAGCAAGATTACCACTGAATGAGGAGGTGCAGCATGAGTGATCTGAACAACCTGTTCGAACCTATCGCCGCGGAGTCGGTGGTGGATCTCGTCGCCAACCAGGTGGAGAGCCTCATTGTTCAGGGTATCCTGCCTGAGGGAGCGCGCCTGCCATCCGAAAGAGAATTGTCGGAACGTTTTGACGTATCTCGCCCGAAGGTGCGCGATGCGCTCAAGCGGTTGGAGGATCTGGGGCTGCTCCATGTCCGCCACGGGGAGGGGACATTTGTCGCCCAGCTCTCCGGTCAGGCGATGACCCCGGCTCTCATCGATCTTTACGCCCGCCACGGCGTTGCCTTCTACGATTACCTGGAATACCGCAAGGAACAGGAAGCCTTTGCGGCACGACTGGCAGCCGAACGGGCGACTTCATCGGATCGGGCTGCGATCGAGGACGTTGTTGCCGAGCTGCAACGGGCTCAGGAAGAGGGCGACCTTGAGGCGTCGGAAGAGGCGGACGTCAGGTTCCACAGCGTCATCGTCAATGCCAGCCACAACGCCATGCTCATTCACATGATGCGCTCGATCTACGACCTCACGCGCCGAGGGGTCTTTTACAATCGCCGGTACCTGCGCACGATTGACGGATCCGGCGAACGCCTGCTTGAACAGCACCTGCGTATTGCTGCCGCCGTCCTTGCAGGCAACCCCGCGGAGGCCGAAGCTGCAGCGCGTGATCATCTCGATTTCGTTGAGATGTCGTTCCGTGTCGGCGAGGACCGTGAGCGGCGCGAAGCTTTTGCCAAGAAGCGCAAGCAGGCGTCTGGGCTGTAGGTCGCCAACGCGACGAGACTGGAACGCTGAGCCGAAGGGAGCCGCCAAGTGGATAGCTTGCGGTCGCATGCGCCTGTTCCCAGCCGATCCATGTATGACAAGCCGGGAGTGACAGAACCTGACTGCATTTACCCAGGCTTGGTGAGCAACGCTGATCATCTGATCCATGTCGGCCTGAGTGCTGAGAACTGGCGTTTGTCGCTACCGTCAGGCAGAATTATTGAATCAGCGTTCCAACCGGAAATTCAGAACGAGGATTCCGAAATGGTGTCAGAACTTAAAGTCCTCGCAACATCAATCGTTTCAGTGGCTATGATTTCCTCGGTCGTGGTGGCGCAAGACTACGGTTACGTCAGCGACAATCACAGCTGGTCGCTGAGCTGCAACAAGTCCGGCTACGTCTTGCAGTCACAATATCCAGTGACCCGCTTCCATGAAGCAGGGGCTGGGTCCTCGGTAACGCGCGAAAGGGAAACGCTCTATCTGGGCCGATCCTGCGATGCGTCGAACACCGTTTTGGGTGAAGGCAAATGGTGCTGGGCCAATGGCGGATTTTTCGCTGAGCTTGGCCAGCATAGAATGGGATTTCCTCGCCAGGAACTCGTTTGCCCGAATGAGGCTGACGATGTCCTGGACTGCCGGTGTTGACCGTCAGTCGAGACGTGCATGAGTTTTTGGCAACGGATTCCCTGTCAGGTTAGGCAATCGCCTGTTCGGCCAGTCTTGCGGATATCGGTCTGCTGGTTGGACTGTATCTGGCACCTGGAGTGTTCATTGCCATTCCCGGCGGAGCGATCGCTGTCCGCTTGGGTGACAAGCGCGTCGTTGCACTCGGCATGATCATGATACTGGTTGCGTCCAGGCTGTTGGCGTGTGCCGGTGATGTCATTTTCAACGTCGTCATGACCAAAATGCTGGTCGACTGGTTTTCCGGAAAAGAAATTCCACTGCAATGGCAATCTTCGTGAATTCCTGGCCCGCGGGTATTGCTGCTGCTCTGCTGTTACTTCCTGTCACCGCGCAGGTCGGCGGACTTGCCTTGGGTTGGTGGATGGTGTCAGGCTTTATTCTTTCCGGGCTGATCGCTTTTTTCACCCTCTTCCAACCGCTAGAAGATGTGGAGGCAACCGCGGGTCTCCGGTTCATCATACTGCCCCTCTACCCTCTTTTTGCTCGCCGAATGGACAACCTGCTGAAAGCTCGCATCTGGGAATTAACCGGCGGCATCGGAATGAGGTTGGCAATCGCCCCCATCCCTGCAATGATTCTGAGATGTTGGGGAATCAGTTTCAACCCGTGATAGGTGCCGCCCTATTTGGACGGTTTGCGCCTGGAGGTGACTCATGACGGAGGACGGGGAGGACGGCGGCCACGTGCCCGTGCTGGCGTGGACCGCCACGCTGCTGTGCGGTCTGGCAACTGCCTATAACAGCGGTGCCTTAATGGCTGCGGCCCCGTTCATGAAGATCGATCTCGATCTGGACAGCAACACCCTGCAATGGGTGATGATCTCCTACATGCTGGTCGCCACCGTGCTGGTCGGGGTGATGGGCGGTTTCTCCGACATCTTCGGACGACTCAGACTGCTGATGATCGGTGCGGTCATGTTTTCGCTCGGGTCCGCAATCTGCCTGTTTGCAGATAGCGGCGCCATGGTCATCGCCGGCAGATCGGTGCAGGCAGTGGGCGGTGCCGGTATCTTCGGCACCGGCGTCGCGGTACTCACGGTGGCCACGCCCGAGCGGTTGCGGACGCTTGCCCTCGGCCTCTGGTCGGCGGCCGTGGCGCTGGGCCTGGGAATAGGGCCGTTGATCGGCGGCATGCTGACCGATTTGTTCGACTGGCGGGCGATCTTCGCTTTCGACATCGTGCTGTTGGCTGCGGGGTTCCTCGCCTGCCTGGTGGTCGCCCGGTCGCATCTTGTATCCGAGGAAACGGCGGCCCGAACGGAAACCGACTATGCTGGCGCCGCGTTCATGATGGCGTCGTTGGGCGCTCTCACCCTGGCACTCAGCCGCGGCACGGAAAGCGGCTGGGGTTCGCCGGAAATCGTGTCTCTGCTGATCGGCTCCGCGGTTGCCGGCGCCGGCTTCTTCTGGCGCGAAATGCGAATCGAAAAACCGATGTTCGCCCTGCGCTTCTTTCGCCGGTCGAGCTATGTGGCAGCAGCGGTGGGGACCTTCATCTCCGGATTCGCCATGTTCGGGCTGATCTACTATTTCAACCAGTTCGTGCAATCTCCCGAGGGGCTGCGCTACTCCGCCCTGGCCAGCGGTGCCGCACTGCTGCCCTGCACGATGCTGTTCTTCGTCGGTTCGATCGCTCTGCCACGCCTTCTCGCCGACGCCGATCTGCGCTGGCCGACAACCCTGGGCATGGTGCTGATGGCCGCCGGTTTCTGGCTGCTGCGCGATTTGTCAGCAGATGTGTCCTATGCCGACATGTGGTGGAAACTCGGCCTGATCGGTCTCGGCCTCGGTCTGACCTTCGGGTTGCTGCCGAGAGTCGGCATGCGCGATCTCCCGGACAGTGATACCGGGCAGGGTTCCGGCGTCATCAATGTCTGCCTCTATGTCGGCTTCACCTTCGGCATCGCCGCCTGCGGCGTCGCGGTCGCGGCGATCCGGCACACTGCCGTCACGACGACAATCGCCGGTCTGTCTTCAGGGCCCGTGGACCGCACCGGCGCCATCCATGATCTGGTGCACGGATCGAACTCGGCCGTCGCCAAGGTGTTGCAGGCCTTTACCGATAATGACGCCGCACAGCTCAGGGCTGCATTGGGCCGGGCGCTTGAACACGGTTTTGAAGGCGTTGTCACCATCCTGGCCTTCACATCGGCCATTGGCGCGGTTCTTTGCGCGGTGCTGCAGCGAAAGTCGCGAGCTGCGTGACCGGCAGTTTCTGACCTTTTGTGACCCACTTCACAAACAGATAATATTATTTCGTGTTGCAGGCACCAACAACAAGTATTGTTTGAAGAATTATCATTCTTTGACATGGATAAGCTGCACAACAGAAAAACAGGCCCTTTTCGGAAACTGTCGCATTCCAGGTCTGTTTATGAATTCCGAGACCGGCAAACCAACGGAACAGTAGGTTGAATCCAGTTGTTCCATCAACTGACGTTCCGTACGGATCGAGTAGAACGCTTGCAGCAACAATCCCTAGACAACGAAATTTGTGCCAGTTTCATGTAATGCAAAGGTCCTCTTTCCTTGATGCGCAGACAACGGCAGTTCCGGGCTGCGTCGCCATTTGTTGTGCGCATCGGTAGTCTTTATCGTCGGCAAAGATTTGCGAAAAACGCTGACGCATTGATGCTACGTGAGCTTCTGAACTTTCGAGTAACCTACGTAGGAGTACTCCTTTGTTCAGCGCGGTCGTCAGTCGTTTGATCACTTACGGATGCACTAAGATCCTTCAGGTAATTCCGCGAGCCAGTCCAGCCCGTGGCCAACCCATTCGGCGGGAATGGAATGGCCGTGTTCGTGCAGGCAAAGCTCGAGGACGCGTCCGCTATTGCTTTTGTCCCATCGTGTGCAGGAGAGGCGCTGGTCACCGCTTTCCACCTCTCGACTTTGTCCCGAAACGCCGTTTGTCTGCGAGAGGATGTCAAATCCCTCGGGGATCGGCATGGAATTGTAGATGCCGATTTCGTCAAAAGCGACGACACGATCTTCCAGTCCATGGATATGGCGCAGGTTGACCGGGCCGGCCGGGCAAGTTTCCGGATTTGATCGCCAGAAACCGCCTGCGATTGGAGCATAGGCTCTGAACAGATCGCCTGTATAGCAGGCGACATTCCACACCATCGACGCCCCGCGGGAAAAGCCAGAGGCGAGCGTTTGTTGCTCGTCAATGGGCCAGCGCCGGCGAACGTCCTTCAGAATGGCGCGAATATAGGCCGCTTCATCGCGCCCGCGCTCGGCCCGACCGGAACCGATCTGGCGCCAGTAGCCAGTTTGGGCATATGGAGCCACGAAGAGCGCTCCCCGTTGCGTTGCGCCATTGACCATCGCCCGGTTGCGGAATGTGCCTTCAGGGGATCCGTTCCAGCCGTGAAAATAAACAACCAGACGAAGCGGGGTTTTGCGGTCCCAATCTGCCGGTTCCGCGGCCAGATAGTACCCGCCATCCACTTCGCACTTTGTATTTGTGCCGCAGGCTGCGGCTGCAAAGGGAATGAAGAAAAGAAACAGCGAAAGAATGATCGCACGCATCGGTCAGCCTCTTGGATTGCGGGAGAAGATCATTTGCAGCGCGCCGGTGACCTGCAAGGCAAATATGCGTGAAGCCCATTCCCTTTGAAGACCGCTTGGTTGTACCGTTCGCCGGTTGTACGTTGCGAGCCGCAGCTATCGTTGATTCTTACAAGATGTCGGCTCAAATCGGCGTTTCGACATCATCCGGAGACCGCAGCAAGTGCTCAAGCTCGACCACATCACCGTTATCGCACCAACGCTGAACGAAGGTGTTTCGCATGTTCGGGAGTGCCTCGATCTCGACGTTCCGTTCGGAACCCGCCACGAATACATGGGCACGCATAACCACAGGCTTCAGCTTGGGGGCCGGATCTATCTGGAGATCGTGGCGCTTGATCCTGAAGGTGTGTTGCCTGGGCGAGCACGCTGGTTCGGTCTCGATGACCAGCAAAGTGTTCGATCGGACTGGGAGGAAGGCCGGCGACTGCGGGGTTGGGTCGCCAATTCGGACAGTTTCAATTCCATTCCCTCGGAGCATCGAGCTCACTTCGGCGGCGAGGTGCCGCTGCCTTTCGACAAGCCATCCTTTGCCTTTTGCATTCCCGAAGACGGCTCGCTTCCGCTTGACGGTGCGGTGCCGTCGCTGATCGACCATAAAGGCGATCCCACTTCGATGGCTGAGATTCCCGATCTTGGGACGCGGCTTCGATCACTGACGCTTGAGCATCCTGATCCTGTTGCAATTGAAAGAATGTACCGGGATCTGATGGTTGATCAGCCGCCGGAAATTGTCAGGGGTCCCAAGGTCCGCTATCGGGCCGTGATCGAAACACCGACAGGATTGAAGGAACTGACCTGACCGCCGCCACCTTTTCCGATCATCCCGATTTCAGCGACCAGGCATCCGTTCACTGTTGTTGCAAACGGATCACCAGGAAACGGCGCGCATCGGTGCGCCGAAAACCACATGCCAAATGCCGGCGCACGTCTTGCAGACTGTCAGTGTCCTCCGACTTCTCCCGGATTTTTTCGGAAAGAATTCCAGATCGGCAGGATCAGTTTGCTGGAGATCGGGATCAGGATAAGTCCGAGAACCAGCCCGAATACGCCATCCTGCGCGGCAGTGGCAGCCCAGGTAACAAAGCCTTCAGCCTGTCCGATGGCATGCGCCAGACCGTGGGCCAGGTCATGGATCTTGCTGTAGAGCCAACCGACACCAAGTTCTTTCATACCGTGCAGGACGATTGAGCCGCCAACCCATAGCATGGCGGCGGTGCCGACAATCATGAGCAGTTTCATGAAGCCGGGCATGGCCTTGACGATGCCCCGACCGAGCGCGCGGATGATCGACAGGCGGCCCTTGGCGGACATCATCAATCCAAGATCGTCTGCTTTGACAATCAGTGCGACGGAGCCGTAGACCATCACCGTGATGCCGATGGCGACGACCGCCAGAGTTGCTGCTTCCATCCAGATGCTGCCATCTGGGATTTCGGCAAGCGCTATGGTCATGATTTCTGCCGACAGGATGAAGTCGGTTTTGATGGCGCCGGACACTTTCTGCTCCTCCAGGTGAACGGCGTCCACCGGCGCGCTTGCCGGCTTGTCGGCTGTCTCATGCTTGGGGGCGAACAGGTGATGGATCTTCTCTGCGCCCTCAAAGCACAGATAAGCTCCGCCAAGCATGAGAAGCGGCGTGATCGTCCACGGGGCGAAGGCATTCAGCAGCAAGCCGATGGGCAGAAGAAAAATCAGCTTGTTTTTCATCGAGCCTTTGGCGATGCGCCAGACAATCGGGAGTTCGCGCGCAGGGCTGAAGCCGGTGACGTATTTCGGAGTTACGGCCGCATCGTCAATGACGGCACCGGCGGCCTTGGATCCGGCTTTTGCCGCTTGACCAATGACATCATCCACCGAGGCCGCAGCAACTTTTGCAATGGCCGTGACGTCGTCGAGAAGGGCAAGTAGTCCGCTCATTGTCGATCCTGATTTGTTTTGCGCTTTGGGGAGGCGAACATACGGTGTTTTTGCGACAGCTGGAATGCTTCAAGCTTCGCTCGGCACCGCCACTGTAAATCTTGCCCCTCGTCAATAGTTTCAGGCATCGGGGCGGCACTCAATATGATTACGGCGGGCATCCACAGGCATCCTTGGGGGGGCATCAAATTCTGACGGTCCCTTTGAACTGGCAAAATTGCAAGGCGCGAATTTGGAGCGCTTTTACCCGGCGACATTGTTGGCGCGAGCACGAATGTGCCCTGATCGAAATATTCCGACAAAAACCGTCTCAAAGTCCGGCGCGCCGCAAGCCTTCCACGAAATGCCTGAGGTCTTCCGTTTCCTTGTCCGGTTGGACCGAGGCCCAGTGATCAATGTCGAAGTTCGGATGGGCCTTGAGAACCATCTCGGCCTCGTGTTTCGCATCTTCCATCTTGTTCAACATGCCGTAGCTCGCCGCCAGAATTCTGCGCCCCTCGGTTGGGTTCTGCATGGACTTGATGCTCGAAATGGCCTCTTCGTATTGCTTGAGATTGTAGTAGGCGCCGCCAAGGTGCCAGAGATACTGGTCGGGATAAAAGGGATTGAGCTTCATGGCTTTTTCCAGAAGCTCGATTGCTTCCACGGAGCGTCCGCAGTGAGCAAGCGCATCGGCCATGTCCGACATGAGGTCGGCGTCGTTGGGATTGAGCTTGACCGCGCGCTCATAGGCGCTGATCGCCGCATCGTGCTCCTTGCGGTATAGATGCGCAAAACCGAGTTCACCGAAACCGCGCGCGTCCAGTGAATCCAGCTCGATCGCATCAAGCGCCAGAACAAGTGCGTTGTCTATGGCAATCTCCGGTTCCGGTGCCCAGTTGTAGCGCCAATCCAAATTCAATGTCCGGGATTTGGCAGCCATTGCACGCGCGTAGTTCGGATCGTTGTGAAGAGCGTTTTCATAAAGCTCGCGCGCGTAACTGACGCCAATGCGGGTGTAGCTGAAGATGTAGCGCTGACCCTGCAATACAAAGCCGTAGGCCGCCATGTTGGCCGGAGGTGTCTGCTTTAGCCTGTCGAGTTCCGATGATTCAATTTTCGCTGCCGTGGCGGAGACGATGATCTGGGTTATCTCGTCCTGCAGGTCGAACAGGTCCTCGATCTCCCGATTGTATTGCTCTCCCCATATTGTCCGGTTGCGGATGACATCGATGAGTTCGATGGTGATCCTGATCCTGTTGCCCGCTTTTCTGACAGAACCGTTGACAACGTACCGGACGCCAAGTTCACGCGCTGTTTCAAGTGGTGTCATCTGCCGGTCGTTGTAGATGTAGGCGGAATTTCGCGAGATGACGAAGAACTGGTGGAATTTTGACAGGCTTGTGGTGATGTCTTCGGTGAGGCCATCTGCGAACCAGCTGTCGGTTTGATCGCTTCCCTGAAAGGCGAAGGGCAGAACCACGATTGACTGGTCGATGATCGGGCCACCTTCGCTTTCGCCGGTGTCCTTGCGTTCGCGCCGCAGGCCAGCGGTCATCGCCGCACTGGTCGGATTTTCATGGATCTGGAAGACGTCGATATTGTCCTTGATGTTCTTGAATTTCTGCGCGCCGAGATATTCGTACCCGATTGCCATCTTGCCGCTGACGCTGTCATAGACAGAGCCTGAAATGCAGATACGGCCCGGTTCGGAAAAGGATTCTATGCGCGAGGCGATATTGATGCTGTCACCGGACAGATCGCCGTCACTCTGAAGGACGTCTCCCAGATTGATGCCGAAGCGGAAGATGATCTTCTTGTCTCCGGCAAGGTCCTCGTTCATCTCCTGCAGCTGGTTCTGGATTTCCACTGCGAATGTCACCGCGTCAACCGCGCTGTTGAACAGCAGAAAGATGCCGTCACCGGCGGTGTTGATGACTTCTCCGGAATGGGATTGGGCAAGGGCCGTGAATTTTTCCAGGCGCGCGCGAACGGCGAGGGTGGTCCCGACTTCGTCTTCGCCCATCATGCGGCTATAATTAACGACGTCTGCAAATACGATTGCAGCGAGGCGTCTTTTCAAGCCGTGCTCAGACCCGCCGTTCATATTACTATACCGTCAATTAGGAAACCTTGGCCGCTTGATTAGTTCAAAGGGCGACCTTGTAAGGCGTTCGCTGATGTATTGTCTGTTATCTGTCCACTCAGACCTAAGAAGACCAACGTGGATTGTATCATGATGTTGGCCGTCTGCGTACCAGCCTTCACGGGTGCGGCCTTCTTCTGCGAACCCCGTGGCTGACAGGAGTTTCCGGGAGGCCTCGTTATCGGCCCGGTAGATGGTCGATACCCGATGCAGGCGAAGCTGGCCGAATGCCAATTCCAGCAATGCCAGCAACATCGTAGATGCCAGCCCGACGCATCTGTATTCCTTGGAGACGAACATCGGGATGACGGCGTCCCCGTGAATGTAGTTTATCGCCTGAACACCACAGACGCCGACCGGTTTTCCGTCCGGGTCTTCCGTAATAAACCAAAGCGCTTTCGGAGGATCGTTGAACTGCAGAGCCGGTTTCCAGCTTTCAACGACATACTGCCGGTTCACGGGCACGGGCAAGCCTCGGTCGAAAAGCGCAATATCCTCGAAACAGGCGAACCAGTGATGCAAGGAGTCCAGGTCCTCTTCATTCATAGGTCGGAAGAAAATTTTTGTCTTGTCTGCCAAAATTTGAAACTTCTCACTTACAGGAAGATATCAGTACAACTTTAATTCCACATGCAATCAAGAAGATTCCTGAATCTGAAGAGCTCAAGATGACGCAGGGTTTCAAGAAAAAAATATAGTTTGCATGTTTTCAGAGAAGGCGATTTCTCAAGACAGAGAGGTTTTGTCGATTGGGAACGAGTCTTTTTGACGGAGTTCCGCTTGGTATGAATTCTCGGAAATCTTTTGGGCGCTGATACAGAAATTGAAAAAAGTCGGATCGAGTTTGATTTCGCAGATTCGGGTGCAATGAAATTTTAAATTGTAGTTGCCATCGTCCGTGTGGTTTTGATTGTAAGGTTCAGCTGTGAAACAAAATCGATCATTCGGCAAACGCACCCAGACATCCGATCCAGGGACCAAGGCAATCATGTCGAGGCAAAAAACGGCGAAGGATGGGGAAGCTGACTACGTAGATCCTTTCTTTGTACGCATCGCTGTCAACCGTCCTTGGCCCGTAATCGTGGCAATCGGTATTGCAGTTTCGACCATCGCGAGCGCTTTCTATTGGACTGCGGACAAAGAATTTCCGCCGTTGACGCTTGTGCCAATTGTGCTTGTCATTGGCGTCGTTGTTTATCTGCAATGCAGAGGCATGCAAAAGGAAATGCAGGGAGAACGCGCCAAAAGGAAACGAGCCTTTCAGGCCAAGTATCCTTTGATCCCGATTGCGGGTGTTGTCGCTGGTGCGGTTTTTTTCATGATCACGAGGCAACAGGGACCCGGCGATATTCTTTCCTATGACTGGTCGGGCATTTTTGGAATTCGTGAAAACATAGAAGGTGAAGAGCCGCTACCAATCACTTTGGCCGACTATATGGCCATGGGTGGGAGCGTGGCACTTGCGATTGCGATGTTGTGGCACAAGTTTGCGAAGAGCTGGGGCATTCGATAGTCAGGCCGTGGTTTCCTGAAAATGAGCAACGCCGGGTTTCCGAAACCCGGCGTTGGGCCTTGTGGATGCTTTCAATAAGCTTGCAGTCTTATAACGCCCCGACTTCCTTGTAGTAGCGCTCGGCCCCGGGATGCAGTTTGATCGTGCCTTCTGCCTTGGCGCCATATTCGGGAGTGAGGACTTTTGCCCACGGAGCATCGGAGGTGATGTTGCCGACATTTTCCCAGAATGCCTTGGTCATCTGATAGACGAGGTCTTCATCCATGTCAGTGCGAACAGCAATGCTGACACCGGTATCGTTTGACATGACCGGACCGTCATTGATCTGATTTTCGTAAAGTCCTGCAGGCACTTCCGCCCGGTGACGAAATTTGCCGAGGAACTTGTCGACGGCTTCGCCAGTGTGATCTTCAGGCCCGATGAAGCGGACTTTTTCCGTTTCGGTGAACTGGATGAACTGTTGGCACGGATCGATGCAGCCGTTCACATACATGTCGATCTTGCCATCCAGAAATGCCTGAAATCCGGTTTTCCAGTTTGCCTTGATGGCGTCGTAATCCTCACCCGCGACCAGACCCGTCGTTGCTGCTATCCAGCCTTTTGCGGCATTGTAGGCACCACCGCCCTGAGGGCCGAGAAACACCGTGGCGCCTTCGATGTCATCCAGATATTCAATGTCGCTGTCCGCACGAACGGCAAAATGATAGGCCCCCCATGGAAAGGCCATCAGTTGGCTGACATTCGCGGCAAGCGCCTCGTTATCCTCCACGTCCTTGTACATCGCCTTCTTGTTGGTGAGCAGAAAGTGGATCGTCGGAGATCCCATCGACATATCCAGATTACCATTTGCGACCTCAAGCATATGCACGGTCGCGGCTCCGCCGGCTGCAACTTCAATCGATATACCGTCCACGTTCTCCGTCACGATATTGGCAAAGGTAGACATCGTGATTGCCTGACCAAGGCTTGGAGCGATCGTGGCCATCTTGAGTGTTACGTCCTCCGCCCAGCTGGAAGTGGCAAACAGCGTCGAAGCAAAAATGGTGGCCAGAGTGAGTTTACGCATGATGTTTCCTCCCTTTGTCATGCGAATTCGTTGGATGCGCGCGACGTTGCGCGGTTCATCAGAAAGTGTCTGCCGAGCAGAAGAAGACACAGCGCAACGGCTCCGCCTGCTATCATCAGGTTCGGCACGAGCGTCAGAAGTCCCAGAATGAGCCTCGCAATCCGTTCGCCCGTTCCAATTGCACTCCTGTCAAATCCGCTGAGAGCGGAGGCGGTCATCCACATGGCAAACGCGAAAGCGATGATGACCCAGAAGAATTCAAACCAGCCGACCGCGGTGATATCGAGCATGGCCCGGCTGTTCGGGAGCTCTTCCCCAAACCAGACGAAGAGCATCTGCAACTTGTAGAGAACGGCAGGATGATAGACGAAAACGAACGGGATCAGGAACCCGGCAACGCCTATGCGTGCTGCCTCGAAACCGGTTCGAACAGGGTCCGCGCCGGCTATTGGCGCCGCGGCAAAGGCGGCAAGCGCAACTGGCGGTGTTACCGTTGACATGACCGCAAAGAACACCACGAAGAGATGCAGCGTCAAAGGTGGAATGCCAACAGTTTCAATGCCGGAGCTCAGCGCGATCACGATGATGAAATAGGTGGCACCGGGAGGCAGTCCCATGCCCAGAACAATCGACCCCAATGCAACGACAATCAGGACGAGAGGCAACGGGCCGCTTGCGAGTTGAGTGAGCAGCAGGGCGAGGCGTCCGGAAAAGCCCGATACCTGGATCAATCCGACGATCAGGCCGATTGCGGTGACGATCACGACAATAGCGGCTGACATGCGTCCTGCGGAGACGAATGCCGACCACAGGCGTTCAGGTGACCTGAATGCGGGAAAAAGAACCAGTGCGGCAGCGAGCGCGGCTGCGAGACCGTAAAACCCGGCCTTCGGCACGGAGGGTTGAACGAACAGGAAATAAGTGAGGACTCCAAGCGGGAAGACAAAGACCAGGCACTGAACAAGTTCGTTACGGTTCAGTGCAGGTCTTTCGTCTGCGGGAAGTTTGCCGATGCCTTGTTTTCTGGCCTCAAAGTAGATCGTCAGAAACGTGCCGAAATAGTAGAACACTGCCGGAAGGATCGCGGCCACCACAATATAGCGATACTCGAGGCCGATCTGTCCGGCGACGAAGAAGGCAACCACACCCATGACCGGTGGCATCACCTGACCGCCGGTTGAAGCGGCAGCTTCCACCGCACCCGCGAATGCGGGCCTGAAGCCTGATTTCTTGATGACTGGAATGGTCATGACGCCGGTGGAGACGACGTTTGAGATCGCGGCCCCCGAAAGTGTGCCGAAAAGTGCTGAACTTGCCACCGCAGCATGGGCCGCGCCGCCAACAAAGCCCCCGGTGAGGCGGTTGGCGATCTTGAGGAGCAGATCGCCCGCTCCAGAGGCCATCATCACGGCTCCAAAAACGATGTAGATCAGGACATTGGTTGAGACGACCTGAAGTGGTTGGCCGAACATGCCGCCTGTCTGCGCCCAGAAATTCTGCACCATCGAGCGTAAGTTCTGCAGAAAGCTGGCCTCGGACCCTGCAAGAATTCCGGTCCATTGCGGTAGGTCACCGCGCACGAAGAAATAGACGACCCAGAACAGGCAAAACGCAACGATGAAGCCGCCGAACATCCTCCAGGTCAGATACAGCGTGATTGCAGTCGCGAGCGGAAACATCAGATAGTCGATCGGCTGAGCCGAAGGCAACGCGCCGCCATCCGTTGCGAAGATTTTTACGATCCAGGCAACAAAGGCAACGAGCGCGAGCACCGTCAGGAGCCAGTTCAGCCACTGCAGCTTTCGGGAGCGATGAAGCGTCAGCAACGAGATCGAAAAGGCAAATAGAATGGGAAGGCCGAGGATCAGCCCGGTCGGCAGCATGAAGTTTCTTTCGAAACTTCGATAGCTGCCTCCAAGCCAATGTTCGCGGAGGAGCATTCGTTTGTCGCGGCGCGACAACTCGTCGAAACCGGGTGTAGTGATCTCGATGAACCACCGGACAAATTCCGAAATCGGTCCCGATGCCGCATAGATCAGGATGATCAGGGTAAAACAGAACGCAATTGCATCCGACAAACTGACATTCAGTCGCCCCGTAGGGTGTTGCCCGTCTATCGCCGTATCCGGGCTCTCAAGCGCCTCATTCTGCGGCATCTTCGGCCTCTTCGATATGGGTCTGCCTGACTGGCCCGCGATAGGCCCGGGTCAGCTCAGCCGGAACCTCGGTGCCGTCCTTGAGGAACGGAAGTATGCCCTTGCGCTTTGATTTGCCGCGCATGGCCTTGATATCGTCTTCCGATCTTGTGACGCGCTGGGCCAGCCGGCGGCCCCACTGGGCGAGATATCCGTAGAGGCGATCGATTTCAGCCTGATGTCCGGTTCCTTTTGCCAGATCGTGAAACTCTTCAGGATCCGTCTCCAGATCAAACAACATCGGGCGAAAACCGCCTTCCGCATGCATCAGTTTGTAACGGCCGTCAAAGACCATGAACAGGCGCGCGTCACGTGGTTCAAGGCCGAGTTTGGCACATTGCGGCGTTGGCGAATAATCGAATTCGCTGATCACGTAGTCCCGTCTGTGGCCGTCCTCACCGTGAAGGAAAGGCAACAGGCTGCGGCCTTCCAGAATGTGGTCGGGCACCTTGTCGCCGGCCACTTCGACAAATGTCGGGGCAAGATCGATGGCTTCGACCAATGCGTTGCACTGTGTTCCGCGGGTTTCGTCAGCTTCAGGGCGCGGATCATAGACTATCAACGGTACCTTGACCGACTGCTCGTGAAAGAGATCTTTTTCGCCGAGCCAATGATCTCCGAGATAATCGCCGTGATCGGAAGTCAGGACGATCATTGTATCGTCCATTCGGCCGGTGGCTTCCAGAAAGTCCAGCAGTCTTCCAAGCTGGTCATCACACTGTTTGATCAGGCCCATATACGCGGGGATCACCTTGTCGCGAACCTCGTCCTGCTGGAACGCCCTGGCAATCGGACCGTTCATGTAAGCGCCGTAAACAGGGTGTGCTTCCTCGCGTTCGCTCGCGTGCCTTATCGGCTGCGGAACGTGATTTTTGCCATACATGTTGTGATACGGCGCGGGCACAATGTATGGCCAGTGCGGCTTGATATAGCTGACATGAGCACACCATGGCTCTTCTGCCTGCTTGATGAACGAAATTGCCTGCGACGTCAGCCACGGCGTCTCGCTGTCCTCTTCCCGGATGTTGGCGGGCTTGTCGGCGTTGTCGAACATCCAGCCGCTGGCGAGCTCATTGTTCTGAATGCCGGCATTGGCAAAGTCGGCCCAGGGGTTGTCGCTGTCATAGCCTTTCGATTTCAGATACTCGTTATACGGAGATCGTTTTTCGTCATAAAAACCATCCGGACCTTGGCCCCACAACCCGTCGTCGCGGACCCACACATCGAAGCCGCATTCTTCCTGACGTGCGCCGATCACGCTGTCTGGACTGAGGCCGAGGCGGGCCATTCCTTCCTTGTCGGCCTTCATGTGGGTCTTGCCGATCAGCCAACATCCCATGCCCGCCTTGCGAAGGTGATCGCCCATGGTCTGCTCACCGACGCGCAAGGGGAAACCGTTCCACTGAGCTCCGTGAGACGAAGCATAGCGCCCGGTGTACGTGCTCATTCGGCTTGCACCGCAGATCGGCGATTGCACATAGGCGTTTGCAAACCGCACGCCCATTGCGGCAACGCGGTCAAAATTCGGTGTGTGCAGATGCGGATGACCGGCGCAGCTCAGATAATCGAAGCGCAACTGATCATACATGATGAACAGAATATTCAGCGGATCCCCTCCCAAGTTCGCTTAGCGGTCAGGGTAAATCCAACGACCCATAGCTATCAAATGAGTATTTTTCCAGATGGAGAATTTTGGTTATGGCTTAGTCCCAATCCTTGCAGTGATCCTGAACCAGATCGGCAAAGGCGATCGCAGCTGGTGTCAGTACCCGATCTTTCGCCGAGGTCAGCGCGATCGAGACGGTTGGAAGCGGATCCTCAATGGGAACGATCCCGATGTCCCACTTTGAACGGATTTCAGGAATCGGCAGGCTGGGAAACGAACACAGAAGATCTGTCCCTTCCAGCATGGAAAGAAGGCTGAGGACAGAATCGGATCGTGCGAATGGTTCGGGGGGGGCAATGCCTCTGTCTTCGAAAAACTGATAATAGACCGGACGCCGATCCTTCGGTCCGATCATGATCCAGCGTCCGTTCCGCAGTTCAACCGGATTGGTCACGCTCAGATACTTCGACTGGCTGCCTGTCAGGATCGAGATCGGGGTTGTGAACAGTTCGATGGCGTGAAGGCCCGGAAGATCATTTGAAGAGGGGCAGGGGCCCAGGACAAAATCTGCTTCTCCCCGGCGAAGCGGAGAAAAGGCAGCCGGCGCGTGGCCACCGGTAATTCCGATTTTCACGCCTGGAAACCGTTGCTGAAACCGACGCAGGACGGTCGGAACAATCTTCAGGGCAGCAAGGGGGGAGACGATAATGTCGATCGTGCCGACGTAGTCACCTTGGATCTGTGCGATTTCTTCGCGAAGTTTCTTGATGTCGCCGAATATCTTTCGGCACCGATCTACGATGATTTGTCCTTCCTTCGTCGGCACCACTCCATAGGACGCGCGAAAGAAGATTGGAGTTCCCAGGTCGGCTTCAACGGCCTTCAGGGCTTTCGTGATTGCCGGTTGCGTTTTGTTCATCCGCTGAGCGGCAGCGCCGAGGCTGCCAAGATCAGCGATTGTCACAATCAACTCAACGTGCTGGGGCTTCAATCGGCCCTCCCGTTTGCATCCACATTCTCAACTTGAGAATAGAAGAATGAGCTCGGGAAAAGAAGTGCAGCAAGGTCGTGCCTCTTGGTAACAGGTCGAATTTGTGTCTGTCAGCTATGAACCTGTGGACTGAAACTGAGCATCATCGCTGAAGTTTTTCAGATAGTCCTCCGGAGATGGGCCGACTGTGAACTCGAAATCAGGCGCCCACGTACTCCGGATGCGGGATATCCGCCGACTGAGATAAAGGTCCCAATCACGCCTAATGCCGGAACGTGCAATGTCCGATTTCGAAGGCAAGGTTTCGAAAAAGTGCTCCATGCCACGCAACGCGGAGAAGTGGCGCGGCGGACAAACAACGATCACGGTTTCAAAGGAATTCAGTTTTTTCAGCTGACTTAGGACTTCTTCGGATAGATGCTCCGCCTCTTGATCGAGTGCCCAGACAAGAGCGACATTGCCCTGTTGTCGCGTTTCCGAAAGCAACACGGCACCCGACTTTCGACCGGTCACGAGATTGCGGAGGCTGCGCAGCGCAAATCGGAGGCTAAGATTGTGAAAGCGTTCTTTGATCATTCTCTCTTCCGAGATCTAACCCCGATCTATCGGGGTTTCCGGCAATTGCGCCAGTATCCGCAATTGTTGGGCGATTTGCGTAGCACCGTTCCAGCAGTCCTGGTTTCGTGCACAGGCCAATGTCATGGCGTTTCGTGCTTCCGGGTTGTGAAGAAGCAGCAGTTTTTCGCCAATGCCGTATGGGTCGTCGGCAGAGCAGTTTAGATTCCAACCTGCGCGTGCGCCGTATACGGCCCTTGCTTCCTGAAGGTCCATTTCCGGATGGCTGTTTGGAACAAAGAGGGTGGGAAGCGCAGCTGCGATATTTTCATGGAAAGTGTTGTATCCTGCAGCGCAAATTGCATAGTCGAATGCCTTCAGATAGCGGCCGAGAGGGAAGACCTTGCGGGACAGCAGACGCTCATGAAAATCGGACCGGTCGTCAATGTGCAGCGGAGACCTGACGTCGACTGCAATGGCGTCGGGGTGCCTGTCCAGAAACTCCAGCAGGATCTGACGGGCAAGTGTCATGTCGAAATTCGCCTCTGAACCCAGCTGGAGCAAGCAGAGCGTCGCGTTCTCCGGCAGGTTGAGTTCCCGTCTTGCATGCGTTTTGCCCAACTGATGGTTCGGCTGGGTCAGCAGGACAGGGTGGACCCTGGCAAACCGTTCCGGGTCGTTTCCCGCGTATCCGGGGTCCATGGCCTGACACAGCTCTCCGGGTTCGAAAACCGCGTCGAAATGGCCGTCAAGAGATGACAACTGGGGCTGGTCCGTGCGCCAGAGGCCGCGCCGGATCCAGACGTTGGGGCAATTTCCATAGGCGTCAACGGCTCCCAGAAACCCGGCATACGGCACACTTCCGTCAAACAGGACCAGAGACGGCTTGTATAGATTGAGCGCGTCGAGCAGCTCCTGAAAGAAATAGGCATTCCAGATCTCGGTATCCAAGTCCAGTCGGCGGCTGAACGGACGAAACTCGGCCAGGTACCCCATTGAGCGTGCGATTTCGATGGCTTCTGACATTGAGAAGAAGACAGTGTTCATGTCCGGGCCGAGTGCCTTGGCGATAGCGAGTTGACGTGAAAGGTGCCCAAGACCAACCCCATTGGAAGTGACTGAGATGACCACAGGTCTTGATCGCGTGGTTGGGGCACCTGTCGTCGCTGGGCGTGGCTCCGTTGGGATGTTGGCAACCTGGTCGAACTTCTGCGTGTACAGGTCCAGCCCGAAGTTGGATTTCACGAAAGAAAGAGCGTTTTCGGCGGTTTCGTCCATCATCGTGCAGCTGGATAAAAGACGATCATAGACTTGAGGAGCCTGCTTCGGTTCCGCATAGAAACAGGCCTCGCCATATATCTCCTCCAGGTAGCGCGGTATGACGCATGGCAGTCCGCATGCAAGCGCTTCCAGCACGCAATAACCAAAGGCCTCAATCAAGCTGTCGGAGTGAAAGTAGCTATAAACGTCAAGGTCTTGCAGAAATCCGGAGATGGGAAGTTTCGAAAATGGGAGGACTAGCCAGTTGCTGGGAATGGTCTCAAACTGGTCGAGGTAGGACTGGGATGCGCCCATCATGCGAAAGCTGAACCTCGATGAAGCCGGATAACAGGCCAGAGCATCTTGAGGGGCGGGCCATTTGTCAGGACTGGGCCGGCTGTGCCGCCCGATGACAAGTTTCGAGTTGTGGGAGCGTGGCCGCTTTCGTGGAAAATCGGACGGATCGATCAGGTTGATCCAGTCACTGCCGTGCAATGCATGAGAAAGACCATTCAGCTCTAGGTCTTTCCGAACGATGTTGCTGACGGGCAGCAGTTTCAATGGATGGCCAAACCAGTCGGTTGCCAGGTCGAACCAGTGTTCCGTCAGGAAGTTCGGTCTTCCTCTTCGGTCTCGCGTTGTTTGGTGGACGACAAGATAGAACGTGTCCGCGGCGAACTCGGTTCTGCAAGGCACTTTCGCGTCCAGCAGAGACGGGTGGTAAAGGAGGGCGATCCTTGCTCTTGGTTTTTCGGTGCGCGGAACGATGACGGTTCCGGTCGAGCGGATTTCTTCAATCAGGGATGCGCTCAGAACCTGGTTGCGGGCGAATAATGGAGATGACAAGGGAATGATCCCGGCCTTGAGGCCAGCCTGCCCACAGGCGCGAAGATCATATTTCAATGAAGTGGTGGAACCGCCGGGAAAGCGCAGGTCAGCAAGATAGAGGACGTCAAGATCCATGTTTCAATCCGTTTGGGGACATCGGCAATTTCAATTTAACCTGCTGACTTTCCAGAGACAGAACCTCCGTAAAGTCGCCATAGCTCCAGACCGCGATTGAAGAGCGGGCCAGGCAACCCGTCCAGGGCGCCCTCATAATAGCCTGCCGTCTTCATGCTAGACTGAACTTCTATGATTGTGTCGCGTGACCAGCTCAGCGCTTCGGCTGTGATTTTGGCCAGGGTTTCACCCCTGTCCGCAGTCAATGCGGACAGAAGAAGCTCTGACGCCTTGCGAGGCGACTTCTCGGTGTGAAAACCTTCATCGTAAATTGCGGCAGCTGCCAGGGCTGCTTCCGCATAGCCCTGCTGAGCGGCCAGTTCGAAATACTCAACTGCCTGTTCAGGCGACTTGTAAATGCCTTCCTTGGCAAAGACACCAAGGTTGAAAGTCGCTCTGGCAGCTCCTTCGGAGGAGGCATATTCCAACAGCGTGATTGCGCGTTGAACGTCGCGCGGGCCGCCGGTTCCCGTGTAAAGAGAGACAGCGAGATTGATCGCCCCGTCGGCGCTGCCATTCTGGTAAGCTTGCTCGAAATGCTCTCTTGCTGCCGAGAGGTCTTTGGGCACGCCTTGCCCCAGCTCATACAGCAATCCCAGGCTTACCAGTGCCCTCGTGTTACCGGCAGTTGCCGCCTGCTTGTAAAAGTCGATGGCACTGTCCGTGTTGCCGACCGCAGCATACGCCCGGGCGAGCAATGCCTTGTAATGGGCGTCTTCCGGAAAAGTCTGAATTGCAACCTGACATGCATTGATCGCAGCTGTTGCGTTATCTGCCAGGCGATTGAGCGAGACCCCTTGAAAAGCGACCGTTGAATCGTTGGGATGTGTCGCGAACTTCCTGCAAAGTTCCGCAGAAGTCATGTTGTCAGGGTTGTCTGACGCCATTTGCGAAACGAGCTGCTTCGCCTGATCGACATTCGGGCCGTTAGGAAAGCGCTCTATGTAATATTCGAGCAGGGATTTGTTCCGGGAATCAAGCGCATTGGTCCAGATGGCGTCCTCCAGGCTGGAGACATTTTCCGGGTTTTCTGAACGGGCGGTTCCTGGCGATGAATTGCCTTTGCCGATAATGGATCGGGCTTCCTCCGCAAAACGTCCTTCTGGATAGCGGCGCAGGTAGAGGCCGATCAGTTCCGGGTCTTCTTGCCGGGCCGACAGTTGCCAAAGTCTGCCTTCCAGATCCTGTTCGGCCTCGGGACCCGGCTTGAAGAAGAATTCGGGTTTGACTGAAAACTGAACATAAGGAACCTGGGCGCCGCCGGTGTCCTTGCGCACATGCTTATTGACCTTGGCCAGGACTGAAAGAACCTCCTGCCCGGGAGCGCGCAGGTGTGAGAGCAAGGCCGACGCGTAAGGGCTGTTGTTGCCTGCGCCGTCATAGGCAACTTTGCCGGGCTGAGTGGCAAAGCCGATCAGGAACCCGCTCACATCGGGTGGTGGTGCGAGACCGGCCTTGAAGTGATCGATACGATCCTGGAACGGGTTGTTCTGGCACGCGTCCAGAAATACCATCTTGAAGGCACTGCTGCTGCCGACCTGTTCCAGAAGTTGATCGAAATGCAGGCTTTCGCTGACCAGGGTATCGACATCCTGAATGTTTGCATCCACCGGTATGAGATAGTTCTTGCCGCCCAACTGCACACCGTGACCGGCATAGTAGACCAGCACCGCGCCGGCATCTCGCTGGGCTGCACTTTTTGAAAACTCCTGGAGCTCCCTGGTGAAGTCCTCTTGCGTGGCGTCCAACACCAGGGTGACGTCAAACCCGAGTGTCTGAAGCGTTGCGGACATGCTCTCCGCATCGTTTCGCGCATTTGGCAACATATCGGAACCATAACTGGCATTGCCGACCACGAAAGCCATTCGCGTTTCCGCGTCACTGTTCTGTGCAGTAGCGCCGCCCGAAAAGGCAGAAACGAATGCCAGACTCACGCTGGAGACAAGACGGAACTTCCTGAGGCTTTGCCCGAATGAAGTTATGTAGCTTGTCATGACAGTGCTCCCGTCATATCGCGATGGCTTTTGCGAGGCTGATTTCGACCGCTTGCAGAGTTTCGGTGAGCACTGCGCGTTGCTGGCGTTGACGGTTTGCAATCACGATGTCCTGCGATCGGACGACGCTGATCTGCTGAACTTTGCCAATCCCCCGCTGAATGGCCGCGATGGCTTCTTCGCCACTGTCAGCTTCACGCACTTCAATAGCCATTTGTCTGACGATCGGGACCGCCGCTTCCGCCACCGCGCTTCCGCGTTTGGCTTCCCGATCCAGTCTGTCCCCGAGTTCCTCAAGCACCTCGGAAATACAAAGATAAGGCGTACCTTCGAGTTTGGCCCTGGTTTCGCACCTCTCAGCTTGCTTGCGAATGCGTACTTCCATGTTCAAGAAGCGTTCCAGGGTCATGCGCTCGTTGTCCGAGGTCGGTTCGTAATTGCCGTTGTTCTTGGGGACAAACAAGTGCAGGGGGATCGGATGGGTTCCCGATCCTGCCTCGACGCTGGGGGACTCGCTTTCGTAAGCAGCGACCATGATTTTTTGCTCTTTGGCGATGGACTGAACGTCCAGTCCTCCAACCTCACCGGGCGTTGGTGCAGGTATGGATAATGGACTGGTCGATAGGTCCAGTCTTTGCCTGGCCAATTGCCAGCTGTTTGCCTGAGCAGAAGTCGACACGTCCTGACCGTGCTCCCTGGCCGAACTCGTTGCTCCGGTAAGCCAGGTAACTAAAAGAGATGCCACAAAGGAAAGCAATCCTATCAGCTTGCGTTTCGTAATCTCTACCATGAGGTGTCCAAATAAAGAGGCATTATAACTATACGGAATTTTCAAATGTAATCTCAATAACGTACTTCAGATTTAGGGTGTTTTTGTCGCGAGGAAATCTGCTTAATCAAAAAAATCGTGTCTTTGGACGAGACGCAGTTGAGTGATTGCCTGCCATGGTCGCCAATTGCTGTGTCTAGGCTCTACGTATTGCTTACAAGGTTGCGCCGGTCGCGAAAGGGCCCGCTGTCACCGAGGGTACTGGAGCTGAATCATCCTGCGGCGCGTTCGCCAGTCTGCCGGCAAGCGGATTCGCCTCGTAGTTCCCCGATATTGCCGCAACTTCAAAAACATGCCAGCCTCTGACTCCAAGGCGGAGGAGAGAAGACATGCCTGAAATTTCCAGTGATCGCGATTGCCAGACCGTTATCACCACCTTCGAAATGACACCGGGAACCTGTTACGACTTGCTGGAGGAGCTTAAGGACGCCTACGAGAACTTTATTCGGCATCAGCCGGGTTTTATCGGTGCCGGGCTTCATGTGAATGACGCACAGACGCGCATCGCCAACTACTCCCAATGGCGCAAGAGGGAGGATTTCCTGGCCATGCTCCGTTCGCCGGAAATGCGTGAGCGCAATCGACGCATAAGCGCATTGTGCAAGCATTTCGAACCGGTCATGTATGACGTGGCGGAGAGTTTCGACATCTGACTGAAGTTCGGTATTGCAAGAATAGATAACGGCGGCGAACAAAGCTGATCGCCGCCCAAGTTCCGAGGACCTTGCTCGCTCCGCTGGTTTCAAGCGCGATCGAAGACGAGGAGTACCCTTCAATTTTCCACACAGGCCTACCGCCTGTGCCTGCTCTAAAGAATTACATGTCCTATCAGATTGTCGATTGTAACCATCTCGGCCCAGAGAGGCTGACATCTGCCATGAATGCGGCCTTTTCCGATTATGTAGTCCCGCTCTCCATGACGGTTGAAGCATTCAGGGATTTTCAGAAGCAACGCGGTTTTTCCGACCGCCATTCCTTCGTCGCACTCGAAGGTGAGGAGATTGCAGCCTTCTGGTTCTCTGGCTCACCCAGTCCGGCCTATGACAACAGAGCTTATACGCTATCGGTTGGAACCTGCCCGAAACATCGTCGCAAAGGTCTGTCCCGGCAGTTGCTGGAGGCGGTGATAGAGGTTCAAAGGTCTGACGCCGCAAGCGGTCTTCAGCTGGAAGTGGTTTCGACCAATGCCAAGGCCATCAAGGCATATGAAGCCTTCGGTTTTGTCAGCACGCGGAAACTGCGGGTGTGCAAGTTGAAGACGACAGGATTGATCGCTTCAAACCCGGGTGGCGTTGAATTCACGACCTTGAACGTTGATGAACTGCCCGAAGACGAAACCGGGTATTTCGATACCGTCCCGACACCTCAGAACAGCCGTTCGGCGTTGATCGGATTGGCTGAAACGACCCAAATCATTGGAGCCTGGCACGGTGACGACCTCGTGGGTTGGGGAGCGGTGTTTCGGGATGGCGCGGTTGCGCAGATTGGGGTCCGAAAGGACCGACGCAGATCGGGTGTCGGTCAGGCCATATTGTTCCAGTTGGCCGAAAGAGCTGGTACGGAACAGCTTACCTTTGTGAACATTGACGAAAGCGCGACCGGGATCAATGCGTTCCTGAACCAGGCCGGAGCGGAGGACATTCTGCAGCAATTTGAAATGCATCTCACTCTGTGAGGCGTTCTGAAACGGTGCGTTTCAAGCCGAACATTACTTCGATTTCATCTTGGCATTCTGGAAACCGGAAATTGTCGTGACCACATCGCGGTTGCGGGCATGTCTCGCACCGAAACGAACAAGATCGCGCTCCGTGAGAAATAGAGGGCAGGATATCCATCGAGGCGACGCAGAGGGAATTAACTGATGAAAACAATGGTTGTACCGCTAATGGCCGCAATAAGTCTTCTGCCTGTTTCGCAAACAATGGCACAATCGGGAGCGATGGACACGGTTCCCGCCAAACCGGATGCGCAGGTCACCTTCATGAACTGGTCCGAGCAGCCTTACAGCCAGTGGGCCTTCCGGAATGTCGGCATTGCTCCCAGCCTCATGGTGCCCAGGGCAGGCGATATCGTGATGCTGGAGGAAATTCCGGACCCCTCGATCGGTGATCTCAGTTTCGATTACGGCGGCAAATCATACACGGTTCGCGAAGCAATGATCGGAGACGACACGGACGGGATCGTCGTTCTGAAGGACGGCAAGATCGTTTACGAAGAATACTTCAATGGCTTTGGTGAACGGGATCACCATCTTTGGGCTTCGAGCACCAAGTCGCTGGTCGGCCTGGCCATGGGGCTCCTTGTGGAGGATGGCAAGGTCAATGTCGATGATCTGGTCGAGACCTACATTCCCGAACTGAAGGGGACCTATTTCGGAAATCGAACGGTACGCGACGTTCTCAACATGGTCTCGGCCCTCGGCTACACGGAGGATTATGAGAATTTCGAACCCGGCGCGGTCAGTACGGAGTACTTCCGCAGGCTTGGCTTTATTCCCGCGTTTGACTTGATGGCGATGAACCCGAAGAAAGACGATACCCCTCGCGGCATCCTGGAGTTCTTGCCCCGTTTTGAGGGGAACCCGGACCTCAAGCCGAGAGACCGGTTCGAGTACCATTCGCCAAATGTGGATGTTGCCGGCTGGATTATCGCGCGTGTCTCAGGCAAGCCGCTTCACCAGTTCATTGCAGATAATGTCTGGAACAAGCTGGGCGTGGAACATGATGCATTCTTCATGTCCGACGTCGCCTTCAATCCCATCGCAACAGGCGGCTTCAACACCACCTTGCGCGACTTTGCCCGGGTTGGTCAGGTCGTTGCCAACAATGGTGAATATAACGGCGTGCAGGTTTTTCCGGAATTTTGGGTCAAGGATACGTTCAGCCTGACGGAAGAAGAGCTGCAACAGATGTCGCAAAGCGATTACAAGGACCCGGCAGCACCACGCTTCGATGACTGGCTGGAGGGCTACAAGAACTATCTTTGGGTTCATGACGCCGAAAAAGGTATCGGAACCTTCAGAGGTGTGTTCGGTCAGCACCTTTACGTCAATCAGGCGGAGAATGTGGTCATCGCTACGTTTTCGTCAGCCAAAAGCGCGTCAAATGCCGCTCGCGAAACTAACAAGCCTCGTCTCGCGGCCTTTGATGCAATTGCCGGCCACTTGAAATAGGCGAGGGTAAGCGCCGGGCACTTGGCTAGCCTTTCTTGAATGGCGCATGTTCTGCGAGCGCTTCGTTTTCCCGTTCGACTGCGAAGCGCTCCTGTTCCAGGTAATCCGCGACAGCCTGATGGAGCCCCTCATGCGCAATCCAGTGCGCTGAATAGGTCGTTGCGGGCATATAGCCCCGTGCCAGCTTGTGCGCGCCTTGCGCTCCCGCTTCGACGCGCTTCAATCCTCTGTCAATGGCAAAGTCGATGGCCTGGTAGTAGCAAAGCTCGAAATGGAGGAAAGGATGATGTTCCGTGCAGCCCCAGTGCCGGCCAAACAGTGTCTCGGAGCCCATGAAATTCAATGCACCCGCGATGTATCGGCCATTGCGCCTGGCCAGTACCAGAAGCGTCTGTTCCGCAAGACGCTCATTGATAAGCGAGAAGAAATTCCGGTTGAGATAAGGACGGCCCCATTTCCGAGAACCCGTGTCCATATAGAATTTGTAAAAAGCGTCCCAATGAGCCTCGGTCAGATCCCGGCCGGTAATCCATTCCACTTCGATCCCCTCGGCGCATAGCGCTTCACGGCGTTCCTTTCTGATCGCCTTTCGCTTGCGAGAAGCAAGATCGGCAAGGAAGTTGTCGAAACTGTCGTAGCCGTTGTTTTCCCAATGAAACTGCTGGTCGGTTCGTTGCAGGTAACCCAGCTCTCCAAGCGTGGTCCATTCCGCCTCGGTCAGAAATGTCGAATGAACGGAAGAGGCCCCGGTTCGCTTGCAAAGCTGCACCAGACCGGCCGCTAGCGCTTGCAATCCCGCTTCCCGGTTTACACCTGCTCCGGTCAGGAAACGGCGTCCGGTCGCAGGCGTGAAGGGAACCGAGATTTGCAGTTTTGGATAGTATTCTCCGCCAGCCCGGTAGAACGCATCCGCCCAACCGTGGTCGAAGACATACTCACCCTGTGAATGACTTTTCAGATACGCCGGGACGGCCCCGAGAACAGTACCGGTTTCATCTTCCAAAATCAGGTGCCGCGGCAGCCATCCGGTGTCTCCAGTTGCACAACCGGAGCTCTCGAGGGCATCAAGAAATGCGTGAGAAAGGAATGGGTTAAAAGATATTTCTTCAGAAGCTGGATTAACTTCAATGTCAAGTGCGCTCGTCAAGTCATCGAGTAGGCCTTTGGATTGGCGTTTCTGGAGCGTTCCGCTGCCGGAGAGCCGCCATCCGGGGTTGGCCACACTGTCCCAGGCTTCAGGTGCCACATCGCTTAGCGAAGACAGAACGCGCAGCGAAATCGTCTGCTGGCCGCTGTTTTCGGCCGCACTGGTACTATCCGTCGAGGAGGAAGAGGTCATGCGTTGTAGAAAACCAAAATTCCAGATCATGAACTCTTAAATGTAGCGCGGCTGTTTTGCCGCGCAAGAGGCCGCGAGATCAGTTTCCCCCGGCCTCAAATCTGCCTTCGGCTATTTGTCCGGGTCAAAGCCTTCAAAGACGATCTGGTCTGCATACCGGGTGGCCTTGGCGCGCTGCTCCTGTGTACGAACCGTCCAGGTCATCAGGGGCAGCTTGAGCAGAGATCTCATCAGACTTGGCCCCGCCTTGGGCAGGTCGTTGATGCCATAGGAGATGAAATGCGGCCGGGTGCGCGGGACATGCAAGAGATGGCGCAGAATGAAGCGGTCCGTTCGACCGTACCGAGCGTAATCCGGTCCGGCTTCGGCCCCGTCAGCAACAATGCCACGCAGAACTGAGGGCTTGTGGTTCCTGGCATGTGAAATCATGTCAGGGTCGAAGGACTTGATGCAGACAGGCCCCTTGTAGGCTGCCACTTGGTCCGTGACACGTCGAACAAAATCGCCTTGTGCGTCCCGTCGCATCAATGACTTGATCTCGATGACCAGCGGTACCTTGCCGTCAACCTGGTCGAACAGATCCTGAAGCAGCCACAGCTTGTCTGTTCCGGTCTTCATATGGATCTGCATCAGATCGCCGGAGTTTTGTTCGATCACCTTGCCGGTGCCTTCCGCAAGCCGGTCGAGCGTGTAGTCATGGAAGACCAGCGCTTCTCCATCAGCCGTTTCCTGAACGTCGACTTCGATGCCGAAATTTTTATCAATTGCTTTCTGAACGGCGGTAGGGGTGTTTTCAATGATGCCGTTGTCAGCATCGTGATATCCGCGATGGGCGACCGGGCGGGCGAAAATAGTCTTGAGGGCAGGGGTCATGGGTCGGACTTAATTCGATAAAGAAAACAGCGGCGCCTTGATTGAAAGGCGCCGCAGGAAACGGCTTTAGTCGGCGATTTCAAAAATGGCTTCGATCTCGACCGCAGCCCCGAACGGCAACGAGGCAGCGCTGACGGCTGAACGCGCGTGGCGGCCCTTGTCACCCATGGCTTCGACCAGGAAGTCGGAGGCACCGTTGATCACCTGGGGTTGATCGCCAAATTCTGCGGTCGAATTCACAAAGCCGACAATCTTGACCAGACGAACCACTTTTTCCAGATCGCCCGTCGCGGCCTTGGCCTGAGCCAGAAGGTTGATGGCACACAGCTTCGCGGCTTCCTTGCCGTCTTCGATACCAAGTCCGTCACCCAGCTTGCCGGTCGCGACGATCTTTCCGTCACTCATCGGAAGCTGGCCGGAAACGAAAAGCTGGTTGCCTGTCTTGACGAAAGGGACGTAGTTCGCCGCGGGAGCGGCAGCGTTCGGCAGGGTAATGCCCAGCTCGTTCAGACGGGCTTCTATGGTCGTGCTCATTTGGCTTCTCCGCACTTGTCAACTCAGGTTCAGGAACTTGTGCATTTGCACATATTGGAGAGGTGTCTTGGCGCAAATTCCGAAAACTGACAAGGTCAATTTCTACCGCCTGTCTGGGTTATGAGCGCTTAAGCAAGCAAAACCGGCGTCTCACCATCATTCTTCCGTAGTTTTCTGTGAAGTTTTCCGTGCGATCTGAGGATATCTTGGAGGGGCTCCAATTCGCTATGGCGAAAGACACAGATAATCGCATAATGACGGCGAGGGCGGCATCGTTTGCTACCCGAACGAGTACGAGGTACCCTGATGCTGTGCGTTTCAAAGCGCTTGTCCCTGGCAAACTCCACTGCAATTCTGGCTTTCACCGTCGGACTGGTTCCGATGAATGCCGCGTTCGCCGCCACGGCGGGTGTCGCGGCCGTCCATGAGCTCGCTCCACACCGGGCAGTTTATGACATGAAACTCGGCGAAATGGAGGATCAGTCGGGTATCGCAGGTCTGAACGGACGGATGGTCTACGATTTTTCCGGCAGCGCCTGTGAAGGTTACAGCGTCAATTTCCGGTTCGTGACCGAATTCCAGAACGCGGATGGCGGTTCTCAGGTTACGGACCTTCAAACCACTTCCTTCGAGGAGCCGCAGGCGGAAAGCTATCAGTTTCTGTCGAAGACCTTTGTCGACCAGGAACTGGTCGAGGCAACAAGGGGAACTGCGCGCCTCGGACAGGACAGCAGGACGGTCGAGCTGAAGGAGCCGTCTGAAAAGTCGCTTGATATCGGGCGGGAAGTGCTCTTTCCGACTGAACACCTGCTTTCGATCATGAATGCTGCGGAAGAGGGCGTTCCGTTTGTAGCCGCGGACATTTATGACGGCGCAGAAACCGGTGAAAAGGTCTACGCCACGACCACCGTGATTGGTGCAAAGGCCACAAGTCCGGTGAAAGCGGGATCCGATGGTCCCGACGCTCCGCTTGCCGGACTGAGCTACTGGCCGGTGACAGTCGCCTATTTCGATCCGACGGACGAAGAGGGCTCTGGTGAGCTTATGCCGGTTTACCAGCTTTCTTTCTGGCTTTACGAGAACGGTATCAGCGGAAACCTGAAGCTGGATTATGGTGACTTCACCATTCAGGGCAAGATGGCCGCGCTTGAGCTTTACGACGAAGCAGATTGTTCCAAACCATAGGCAGTAGGGCGGCCTGCGGTCAGGTCAGGATTTTTTCGAGTCCTCGGCGACCTTGGCTGCGTGTGTCAGTCCGAGTTCGACTGCGGCCTTCCCGAACTTGTTTCTGAGCTTGTCCACCGCAAGCTCGGCATTCTTCCTGCGTTCGGCCGTTTCATCGACAAGGTCCTGCGGGTCAGCTCTGTCCGCAGATTCCAGGTCACTTACTCCAATACCAATCAGGCGGAAACGACGGCCGTCAGCTTCGGCTTCAAGCAAGGCTTCCCCTGCGGCATAGATCCGATCGGCAAGCTGGGTCGGGTCGGGCAGGTGCCGGGCTCTGGTGATTGTCTTGAAGTCGGCGGTTTTCAGTTTCAGCGTGATACCGCTGCCGGAAATTTCCGCCTTTTTCAGTCTTGCCGACACCTTTTCGGACAAACCGCGCAAAATTGGCCGCAAAGTCTCGAAGCTGGAAATATCGGTGCGAAAGGTTGTTTCTGCAGAAACGCTCTTGGCGCCACGTTCGGGTTTGACAATTCTGGTGTCATCGCCGTGTGAAAGCTGCGCCAGGCGCAATCCGATAGACCCGTAGCGCCGCGCGAGATCGGCTGCCTCCATGGTCTGCAACTGACCGATTGTTTTTATGCCATCGTTTTCCAGTTTCTTCTGGAATACCTTGCCGACGCCCCATATCCGTCCGACAGGCATTTCGGCCAGAACGGACTTTGCTTCCGCAGCGCCTATGACCGAAAACCCGCGAGGTTTTTCAAGATCTGAAGCAAGTTTGGCAAGAAACTTGTTGGGAGCCAGGCCGACTGAAGCCGAGATGCCGATATCGGATTCAACGCCCCGAATAAACTTGGCAAGTGTTTCGGCCGGAGTGGCCTGATGCAGACGCTCGGTACCGGTCAGGTCCAGAAAGGCCTCGTCGATTGAAAGCGGCTCGACCAACGGCGTGAGCGCGCGCATGCGGGTACGGATCTCTTTGCCGATCCGCGAGTATTTCTCCATGTTGGGTTTGATGACAACGGCATCCGGGCAGGCTTCAAGTGCCTTGAACATCGGCATCGCGGAGCGCACACCGTAAATTCGGGCAATATAGCAACATGTTGAGACGACGCCGCGCTGGCCACCACCCACGATCACAGGTAGATCCTGGAGTTCAGGATTGTCGCGTTTTTCAACGGAAGCGTAAAATGCATCACAATCGATGTGGGCAATTGCAAGCAGATCAAGTTCCGGGTGAGACACGACCCTCGGACTGCCACAAGAAGGACAACGCTGCGCTGCCGCTGCAAAACGGGTGCCGCAATCCCGGCAAAGACTTTTTTGCTCCTGAGAGGTTTGGGTCACGGCAATACCGTTTGTTCTTGCGACGGTTTTGTTCTGTGGAGTGATTTCACACTTAAAGAATAGCGTCGATGAAGCTCGTCGTCTCCTGCCAGTCTCCAGTCAGAAGGTCAATATGGCCTTCAGGTTGCGTTGCGCTGCGAAAGCGCGCATCGGCTATGAACTGAATCTGCACCGTGGAAGGAAGGGTTGCCTGAACGGATCTATGATTGGTCGGGCTGTCGTCAATGAAGACGACGGGTGACGGACGCCCGGCCGCAAGCGCTGCGACGGCGCCACCCTTTGGACCGGAATTGGTGAGAACGGGAAAGGAAATACCCAATTCGCTGAGGAGTTTCTCACGTGTCGGCTTGTTGTGGCCGCCCGGAAGATTGGTCAACAGGACAATGTCCCAGTCCCTGGCAAGTTGATTGAGCGCGGTATCGGCACCGGGAACCATGTCCTGTCTGTGGGTGACGTCGTCGAAAAACGTCATCAGGTGTCTGCGCACATCTTCTGCAGCCAGTGTTTCACGGCTTTCCTTGCTGCCGATATTTCCCGTGAGCCGATACTCGTGCTTCAGGAACATCAGACCACGTTCATGAAGATAGTCTTCAAGGTGTGAGATCATGTGAAGGATGACTTCATCGACATCGCAAATGATCAACGGATTATCCGACTGTGGAAGCAGGCGAATTTGGGCAAGCGTTTCGGGGTTTGCCGGTGTGGGCTCAGGCATGCTCATCCTCACCGCCCGCGAGCGCGTAGCGAGCTGCGGCGATCATGGTTGGACGAATGCTGGCATTTTCGCAAAATGCAAGCAGAAGAGGTTCATCCATCATGTAGAATTCAAGAACTCCAGCAAGAAAGCCCGGTTCGCCGGCGGCGGTTCGAATCACATCCGGTCCGATACCCGAAAAAGCCAGAAAACGACCGATCTGTTCCGGGTCCCGGCTGAGCTGCAGGAGCGCCTCTGTGGCAATTCCCTGTGCTTCTTCAACGGATAATGACTTTCCCTGCATATTTTTCATTGTGTTTTTTTGCCTTTCTGAAACGATTCCGGGTTAGAACAAATCTAATGCGGGCCGGGGAAGGGTTCTACCGCGGACGATGAGACGCTGCGCTGAGTAAGATGGGACCGGCAGAATGCCGGGTGAAGGGCCGGACAATATGGCAAAATCCGTGTTGATCGTAGAAGACAACGAGCTGAACATGAAACTGTTTCATGACCTGCTCGAAGCTCACGGTTATAACACCTTACAGACCCGTACCGGAATAGAAGCGTTGCAGCTTGCGCGTGAACATCACCCGGATTTGATCCTCATGGACATCCAGCTTCCCGAGGTGTCGGGCCTTGAAGTGACCAAGTGGATCAAGGAAGACGACGAAATTTCTTCGATTCCGGTCATTGCGGTGACTGCCTTCGCCATGAAGGGCGACGAGGAGCGGATCCGGCAAGGCGGGTGTGAAGCGTACATCTCCAAGCCGATCTCGGTTGCAAAGTTTCTTGAAACTGTCCGTGCTTATCTGGGAGAGGCGTGACCGGTTTTTCATGAAAATCTGCGTACTTGTCTAGAAGTTCGCAAGATTTCGTGCAATCACAAGGTGTTGATTTCATCACCTTAGCGTCAAAGCACATTGCAACTTAAGCCACTCTCACTCATATTAAGATTACAAATTTACTAAAAGTGCATTGTTCCTGTGCATATTTTAGGGAAAATGTTGCATTCGGGTTACAATGGGATAGGGTGACCGCAGATTAGGGTCATACCCGATCCGCTCTTTCGTGAGGTAAATATTGTCCTGACGTAGGATAGGCAAAAAAGTTTCCCCTCGGAGTGCTCAGGTCCGCCGCATCTCCTGGGTCCGTGGGGCAGGTCGGCAGGGAACCGGCCGATGAGTGGCCTCCTCGAATGCCGTGTTCCCGCCGACCACAATTTTCCTGAAATGAAAACAGGTTCCGATCCGCGCAGGCTTCTGCGCGGTTTTTTGTTGTGAATCCGGTCACAAAAAAACCCGCCATAAACGGCGGGCTTTTCTGTTTTACCAGGTCGGCAAGATTACTTGATCTTGGCTTCCTTGAATTCAACGTGCTTTTTGGCAACCGGGTCATACTTCCGCTTGACCATTTTCTCGGTCATCGTGCGGGAGTTCTTCTTGGTGACATAGAAGAAACCGGTGTCCGCCGTGGAGAGGAGCTTGATTTTGATTGTTGTCGCCTTGGCCATGGCCTTGGATCCTGTTCTCGGTTATCGGGCAAAGGGTTCTTATGGCCAGATTGGCTGGCGGTGAATCTGCCCCAATGTCTGAAATCAGCGCGCAAAGTACTCATCAGGGCGTCAAAGTCAAGCACTCCCTGTGCTCCGGGTCATATTTTGATGTGCATCGCGTCAGGTTTTCTTTGCTCTTACCGTCACTTCTGCAGCCAGTCGCTCTTAACGCGGTCAGTTTGCCTTGGGCATCCTGCTGGCAATCGCCTTGATCTCTATGATGGCATCTTCGCGCACGAAACCGCTGACCTCGATTGCGGTCCATGACGGATATGGCTCTTCCACATACTCCGCACGAATGGACTTGAAGAGCTCAAGGTGATCAAGCAATCCGACGTGATAGGTGGTCATGTCGACCAAGGCAGAATAGCTCAAACCATCTTTGGCCAATACAAGACCAACCTTGCGAAATGCAGTACGGATCTGGGTTTCCGGATCGTTCGATAGGCTGCCATCGGATTCGGCGCCTGTCATTCCAGTCAGGAAAAGAAAGTCTCCGCAGGCGAGACCGGGAGACATTTTCCAATCAGTATGTTGGGACTGCAATTCGTCGGGAACAATAGCTCGCTTTTTCATCAGTCAGCCCTCCAGCCGCTCCGGCAAGGCCAGTTAGGCCTGCCTGGTAGAACTTGCCTCAGGCTTTATCATAAACCAAAGCAGGCTGAGCGTTCGCAAATTCCTTGCGCGAGGTGTGAGAAGGGCAAAAACCTCAGGAAACCGCACTGAGAACATGGGCGATCAGCAGTTGCTTCGGTGGAGCCGATTAGATCATTTCCCGGACGAACGCACCTTTGCGGAAGAAATAGTAGGGAACCGCTGTTGTCGGTGACAGGTCGGGGTCCGAATTCAGCCGATCTTCCAGATCCGTCAGGATCTTCGTGGTGATAAGCGGCAGTTCCTTCTGCCGGGCTTCTTCAAGCGTCAGCCATGCGCAGTCTTCAAGTTCGCCGGAAGGGCCTTTGCCATCCGGAAGCTGGTCGGCTATGGCATCCGCCCAAACAGCCAGGAAGCGTGTGTCGAAGCGACGGGGGCGCTGAGGTGGTGTGATCGCCCGCGCGATCATGCGCAGGCCTCCAAGATCAGGCTGAATTCCACGTTCAGAGAACGCTTCGAAGCCGGAACCCAGCCGAAGCGCAGCTTCGCCTGATTTCTGACCGATGAAAAGCCCGGCTTCTTCGTAGGTCTCGCGTATTGCTGCCAGGGCAAAGGCCCGCACGCGTGCCGCAGACTTGCTGTTTTTCAAACCTTCCGACAGTTTCGCTTCCACATCGGGATGGTACGGCAGCACATGAGAGATCCGCGAGTCCGCCGGATCGACCCTTCCGCCCGGAAAGACGAACTTGCCTGGCATGAAGGTGTGGCGCATGTGCCGGCGACCCATCAGCAGCTTGATCGTTCCCTGGGCGTCACGGTCCAGGATGAGCAGCGTTGCTGCATCTTTCGGTCGGATATAGGGATAGTTTCCGGCTCGCTCGTCTTTCGCCAGCTGCTTTTCGAATGAACCGCTCATGAGACCCTTTCAGATGGTTCCGGAAGCGGGGGAAGGTCGTCTTCCGCTTCCGGGTCGAAACCGTGCATGTAAAGCGCCCATTGAAGACCCACCAGCGCTCCCTTGATGGGGCGCATCAAAGCGAGTGACAGGATGATGGTCAATGGCAACCAAAGTGCCATATGGATCCAGATGGCAGGGCGCCAGAAGACTTCCACCAGCAGCAAGGCGGGAATAATGACGTGTCCGACAATCGTGATGGTGAAGTACGGCGGTGCGTCGTCTGCGCGTTGGTGGTGAAACTCCTCGCCGCATTCGCTGCAGGCATGTCTGGTTTTCAGGAAACCATCGAAGACGCTTCCCTTGCCGCAGTTCATGCACCTGTTGAATGCACCGCGCAGCATTGCCGGAAGAACGGGTCGCCGTGGCTTCTCCTTTGCCTCGTCCTCCGGTACCTCAACATTCTCATTCAGTTCATAATGAACCGTCACGAAGACCTCCTTCGGTTCTTTCTGCTTGAGGAGGTCTTGGTGCGGCCACCCTTGGGCGGTCCGCGTCTGGCCTTGGGCGCTGCCTTTCGAATCTTCTTCCCCGCAATCCGTCCATTGCTGAGTAGTTCGAATGTCAGCGCGCCGGCAAAAGGTGCTGCTTCCACCAGCCTGACCTCCACTTGGTCGCCAAGTTGGTAAGTCTCACCGGTTTTGTCACCTATCAGTGCATGCGACCCTTCGTCGTAGCGGTAATAGTCCAGGCCTATTGTGGAGGCTGGAACAAAACCGTCTGCACCCGATTCTTCAAGGCGAATGAACAGTCCGGACTTTACCACGCCTGCGATCCGGCCCTGGAAGGTCGCTCCGACTCTGTCGCTCATCCACAACGCGATCAGCCGGTCGATCGTGTCGCGTTCAGCCAGCATTGCGCGGCGTTCGGCCGCAGAGATCTCTGCACCGATTGCCTCAAGTTTGGTCTCGATTCCTTCCGGCAGGCCATCGCTGCCAAGACCGAGCGCGGATATCAGTCCCCGGTGAACGATCAGATCGGCATAGCGTCGAATGGGAGATGTGAAATGCGCGTAGCGGCGAAGGTTGAGCCCGAAATGGCCGATATTTTGCGGCGTGTACTCCGCCTGTGCCTGGCTTCGCAGCACCACTTCATTGACGAGATGGGCCTGCGGTGTGTCTTTCACTTTCGCCAGAATGCCGTTGAAGACAGAGGGTCTCAAGCCGCCGGAGGACGGCAGCTTCATGTTGATCGTCGACAGGAAATCCTTGAGGCTTTCAAGTTTTTCCGGCGTTGAAGCGTCGTGAACCCGGTAGAGCAGGGGACTTTTCTTTTTCTCCAGCGTCTCGGCGGCGGCAACATTCGCCTGAATCATGAATTCTTCGATCAGTTTGTGCGCATCAAGACGTTCCGGCACGTAGACGCTGTCGACCGTTCCGTCTTTCTTGAGCTTGATCTTGCGCTCCGGCAGATCCAACTCCAGCGGTTCGCGTGCGTCCCGGCCTTTCTTTAGGGCGTCATAAGCAGCCCAGAGAGGCTTCAGGACGCCTTCCAGCAGCGTCTCCGTCTTGTCATCAAGGACGCCGTCAATGGCCTTCTGTGCCTGAATGTAGGAAAGCTTTGCGGCAGAGCGCATCAGAACGCGATGAAACGTATGACTGATCTTCCGTCCGGTCTTGTCGAACACCATGCGCACGCCAAGCGCCGGTTTGTCTTCCTTTTCACGCAGGGAACACAACTGATTGGAAATGCGCTCCGGCAGCATCGGGATCACGCGGTCAGGAAAGTAGACCGAATTGCCACGCAAATTCGCTTCCCTGTCCATTGGAGAGCCAGGCGTCACATAGTAAGCAACATCGGCGATGGCCACATGGACCACATGACCGCCTTCGTTCCCGGACGTTTCGTCAGGCTCGGCATACACCGCGTCGTCGTGATCCTTTGCGTCCGGCGGGTCGATGGTGATGAGCGGTATTTGCCGCCAATCTTCCCGAGTGCCCAGCTTCTCCACCGGTTTGGCGGCCTCGGCCTGTGCTTCGACGCTCGCAGGGAACACATGCCGGATACCATGCGAATGCAGGGCGATTTCCGAAACGGCCTTTTCCGAATTCATCGATCCGAAACGCTCGACGATCGAGGCGCGTGGATGACCGTAGCGTCCCGAACGCGTCACCTGAACACTGACGAGATCGCCATCTTCGGCTTCTTTCAGATCGGTGGGGTCGATGTCCAGTTCTCGTTGCTTGCGGTCGATCGGTTCAAGATAGGCCGGACGATCCTTGTCGCGCTTCCTGAATATGCCAAGAATTGCGCCCTGTTTCTTCTCAAGAACCTTGACCACGCGAGCAGCGTATTGAGCTTCTGGCCCTGCTTCAGCTTCGGTCAGGCGGATGAGGGCACGGTCGCCCAAACCAGGTTGTGTGCTTCTCGTTTTGCCTGTCAGAACCAGAATTTTCGGTGGTTCACCGGCCTCGTCGTCCCAGTCTACCGGCACACCCAGAAGATCGCCATCCCGGTCGCGGGCGATCAGATTGGCAACAAAAACGCGGGGCAGATCGCCAGGCCGGATCATGCGCTTGTTGCGCTTCTCGACCAAGCCTTCTTCAGCAAGGTCTTTCAGCATCTTTTTCAGATGAATTCGGGCGCCGCCAATGATGCCGAAATGGCGGGCGATCTCTCGTTTGCCTGCCCGTCCCGGATTATCGGCTACGAAGGCGAGAATGTCTTCGCGGGAAGGCATCTCGCCAGGAACCTTGGCGTGTTTGCGTTTGGTGTGTTTGCGCGTGTTGATCCTTTTCGCGCTCAAGACGCGTCATCCCACGGAACCTCTGCCGACGACGCGTCGACCTTGGTCTTGGAAGTCGTTTTTGCTGTCGACTTCTTGGCTGTCGTCTTTTTGGTCGCGGTCTTCTTCGCAGCAGGTTTTTTCGCAGCGGCTTTCTTCTTTGTGCCGCCCTTGGCAGCCTTGGCTGCAATCAGTTCAAGCGCTTGCTCCATGGTGACCGCTTTCGGGTCGGTGTCCTTGGGCAGCGTTGCGTTGATCTTGCCGTGCTTCACATAAGGGCCGTACCTGCCGTCAAAGACGTTGACAGGTCCGCCTTCTTGCGGATGTTCACCAAGTTCCTTCAAGGGAGTCGCCGCCGCGCGGCCGCGGCCACCGCCTTTCGCCCGCTTTTCCGCAAGAGCATCAACCGCCCGGTTGATGCCAACGGAGAAAACCTCGTCCGGTGATGAGAGGTTTGCATAAGTGCCTTCGTGCAGAACGAAGGGGCCGTAACGGCCGATGCCGGCAGTTATCATCTTGCCGTCTTCGGGGTGCAGGCCGACTTCACGAGGCAGAGACAACAGCTGCAGCGCCTTCTCAAGATCCATGTCAGCGGCCGACCACCCACGGGGCAGGGACGAACGCTTGGGCTTGGCTTCATCGCCCAGCTGGACGTAGGGACCAAAGCGGCCGTTGCGCAGGGAGACTTCAAGTCCTGTTTCCGGATCGACACCGAAAACCTTCGGGCCATCGTCAGCTTCGCCGTCTTCGCCGTTCGGCTTGCCAAGCTGGCGGGTGTAACCGCATTCCGGATAGTTGGAGCAGCCGATAAACGCCCCCCAGCGGCTGACTTTCAAGGAAAGCTGGCCGGTGTCGCAGGACGGACATTTGCGCGGCTCGGAGCCGTCTTCCTTGGGCGGGAAGATATGTGGTCCGAGCAACTCGTTGAGAGCGTCGATGACTTCGGCGACACGCAGATCCTTGATCTCATCCACGGCGCCGGAAAAGCCGGTCCAGAAATCCCGCAGAACATCCAGCCAGGACAATTCGCCAGCGGAAATCTTGTCGAGCTGTTCTTCCAGGCTCGCAGTGAAATCGAATTCCACATAGCGCTGGAAGAAACTTTCCAGGAACGCGATGACGATGCGGCCCTTGTCCTGAGGCACGAGCTGCTTCTTGTCGAGTTCGACATAATCACGATCACGTAGTGTCTGAAGCGTGGATGCATAGGTGGAAGGACGGCCAATGCCGAGCTCTTCCATCTTCTTGACCAGGCTCGCCTCGGTGTAGCGGGGCGGGGGCGTGGTGAAGTGCTGGGACGCTTCGATTGCTTCCGTCTTGCCATCGACCGATGCGGCCGTTAGTGCGGCACCTTCATCAACAGCGGGAAGGCGCTTGGAATTCTCGTCTTCCTCGTCGTCCTTGCCTTCCTGATAAAGAGCCAGGAAACCGTCGAAGCGGACAACGGAGCCGGTTGCACGCAGGTTGGCGCGTTTACCGGAGCCATCTGCCAAAATCTCGATCGTGGTGCGCTCCAGGACGGCGGATTCCATCTGGGAGGCCATCGTGCGCTTCCAGATAAGCTCGTAGAGCCTTGCCTGATCCGGATCGAGGAACCGGGCAACGTCCTTGGGACGGCGCGAGAGGTCAGTCGGGCGGATCGCTTCGTGCGCTTCCTGGGCGTTCTTCGCCTTGGAAGAATAGACGCGCGGCTTTTCCGGAACGTAATTGTCGCCGAAGTCCTGGCCGATGACAAAGCGCGCTGCGGCAATCGCTTCACCCGCGATCTGGACACCGTCCGTACGCATATAAGTTATGAGGCCGGAAGTTTCTCCGCCGATGGAGATGCCCTCGTAAAGCTTCTGTGCGACCTGCATGGTGCGTGAGGCGGCAAAACCGAGCTTGCGCGAAGCTTCCTGCTGCAGTGTCGATGTGGTGAACGGAGCTGCCGGATTGCGTTTTGCCGGTTTCGACGCAACGCTGTCGACGTTGAAGCTGGCACTTTGCAGCATCGTCTTGATCGCTGTCGCGTCGGCCTCGTTTGTGATGTCCAGGCGACCGATCTTCTTGCCGTCAAATCCGGTCAGACCTGCCTGGAACATGTCGCCGGTGGGCGTCTTCATGTTGGCGAAGATCGACCAGTATTCCTGAGGCTTGAAGGTTTCAATTTCCATTTCCCGGTCGCAGATCAAACGCAACGCGACCGATTGCACGCGCCCGGCGGAGCGGGCACCTGGCAATTTGCGCCACAGCACCGGAGAAAGTGTGAAGCCGACCAGGTAGTCCAACGCGCGGCGGGCCAGATAAGCGTCGACCAGCGGCGTGTCCAACTGGCGAGGGTTGTCCATCGCCTCAAGAATTGCCTTCTTGGTGATCGCGTTGAACACGACCCTTTCGACTTGCTTGTCTTTCAACACGCGCTTTTTCTGGAGAACTTCCAGAACGTGCCAGGAAATGGCTTCACCTTCGCGGTCGGGGTCAGTCGCGAGAATGAGGCGATCCGCCTCCTTCACCGCATTGGCGATTTCGGTGAGCCGCTTCTGAGACTTGCTGTCCACCTGCCAGCTCATGGCAAAATTGTCGTCCGGTTGAACCGAGCCATCTTTCGGCGGCAAGTCCCGCACATGGCCGTAAGACGCCAGGACCGTATAATCGGAGCCGAGATATTTGTTGATCGTCTTGGCTTTCGCCGGCGATTCCACAATGACGACGTTCATTCTTACCCAAATTATTTTGCCGGAAACGGGGCACCCGCCCGGTGAGAAGGTGATTTATTGCGCGCAGACGATCACGGATCGAATGCCGCCTGTCAAATGGACCTTTCGCTCATTCCGGTCAACCCGTGCCGTTCAGTTTCGGGTTATCCACTGAGATTCAAAGGGAATCTTATTCACATCAAAAGCGAGATTTTGTTCCCCCGATGCCTTTCCAGTCGACCGGCGAGCTCAAGTTCGAGCAATATGACATGTATTGCGCGTGTTTCAGCACCTGTAAAGCGAATGATTTCGTCCATATCGAGTGGTGTGGGGCCGAGGGCGGAAAGGATCTTGGAGCGCAGGTCGTCACCCGGCTCCGCCAGAGCCCCCGGTTGATCGGCTTCATGCTCCAGAAGCCGTGGTTGAAGGGGAAGCGCTTGGCCAACTCTGCCAGTGAATTCTTCCAGAATGTCTGCGACTGAGGTCACCAATGTGGCGCCCTGCCGGATCAGGTCATTTGCACCTTCGGACCGTGGATCAAGGGGAGAGCCCGGAACAGCGAATATTTCCCGGTTTTGTTCAAGTGCGTAGCGGGCCGTATGAAGAGAGCCTGATTTCTTTGCCGCTTCAATGACGACTACGCCCAGTGAAATGCCGGAAATAAGCCGGTTGCGGCGCGGGAAGTCCCGGCCACGTGGTTTCCATCCGAAGGGCATTTCGCTGATTGCGTTGCCGCCGTTTTCTAACATCGCAGCCAAAAGGCGATTGTTTTCAGGTGGGTAGAGAACATCTATCCCACCCGCGAAAACAGCGATTGTGCCGGTTCGAAGGGAGGCTTCATGTGTGGCGGTATCAATGCCGCGGGCCAAGCCGGAGGCGAGAACAAATCCGCTTGCTCCCAATTCATGCGCGAACATGCCTGCCAGTTTGCGACCGGACAGAGAGGCATTTCGAGCGCCGACAATCGCAATGGTTTTGGGTTGAGACAGAGCAGGACCACCTTTCACCGAAAGCAGCGGTGGCGGTGCGTCGATATGCTTCAAGTGCTGTGGATATTCGGCCTCGCCGAGGGCGACAAGCCGGGCGCCGGAGCGGTGATGCGCTTCCAGCTCCCGATCAGCATCTTCAACTGAACAGATGCGATAGCTCTTTTTGCCGCCTTGTCTGGAGAGGCGTGGAAGAAGCTCCAGGGCACTTTCTGCAGAACCTGCATGATTGAGAAGATCCCGGAATGTTGCCGGGCCAACGTTTTCCGATCGTATTAGCCGCAGCCAAGCAAGCCGCTGGGCCTCGGAGAGGCGAAGCGTTTTATACTGAGAAGGGCCGCTCACGATCCTCCGCCGTCGGTGTCAGGCGGTGTCTCGGGGGCTGATTTGGACTTGGAGCCGATCTTGCTTTCCTCACCGCGAAGCAGTCTGCCGATGTTCTCGTGATGCTTGATCCAAAGCAGGATGCCGACTACCAAAAACATTTCCGCCATCTGAACCTGGTCAAACGCCAGGTAAAGAAGGATGGGAGTTGCCAGGCTCGACATTAGAGCCGAGAGCGAGGAAAAGCGGAAGGTGAATGCGACTGCGAGCCAAATCAAAGCGGCGAGCAGGAACATGGGCCAATAGAGTCCAAGCAGGATGCCGAGAAAAGTCGCGAAACCCTTACCGCCCTTGAATTTCAGCCAGACCGGATAAAGGTGACCGAGGAAAGCCCCAAAACCGGCAACAAGGGCCATTTCCTGTCCATAGGCGGCCCCTACTATCAGAACGGCTACTGTTCCTTTCAGCGCATCGCCCAGAAGCGTCGCGGCTGCTAGTGATTTCTTGCCGGTCCTCAACACGTTGGTCGTGCCGATGTTTCCGGATCCGATACTGCGGATGTCCCCGAGGCCCGCCATGCGCGTGAAAATCAGCCCGAAGGGAATCGACCCAAGCAGGTAACCGAATGCAAGAGCGGCAAGATAATAGGGCCAGGCGAACTCCCAGCTGATCGGATCGGGCACGCAAAGGCCTCCAAAAACGTGCGGACAAAAATAGCACTGGCAATGTAACCGTATGGAAGACCGGATCAAGTCCGCCCGACGTGAAAAGACGTGTCGTCGCAATCAAATGGCACCCGCAGTGCGAATTCCTTAGTTCGACAGTTTGTACTTTTCTGCCTGGACAACCAAAGCACCGAACGGAGCCTTGATGCTGGCGCGAAGGGGGACAAGATAGGACGCCTCGCCGACAGGGGCGAGCCAGACTTCAATCGACTTGTTTCGGGCGAGTTCCTGAATGGTCTTGCGTTTCGGACGATGCCCGGCGATCGGTTCATACCGAGCCTTGCAAACCAGCACATCACCTTTGAACCGACCGTCGGCGGTCTTTGCCTTGCGCTTTGTCTTGTAGCTCAAATGAACGTTGTAGCGTTCTTTGCCGTCATAAAGCTGCAGTGACCTGTTGCAGCTGTCCGGTTCCAGACCTTTCGGGGCAGGGAGCAAGGCCGCGCTTAGCGGGTCGAGAACCTTTTGAAGGTGTTCGGCTGTTACCTTGATTCGCTCCTTCATACGGTCTTGCGGCGGATTAACGGCAACCTTGGCAACCTTGCCCGCCTTCATCTGCATCGAGACGGTGCCGGTATCATCTTCGCTATTCACTTTGAGTGAATAGGATTCAGGAACGAGCGTGCCGCCGTTTAGACCACCCCGGACTTCAACAGTGCCTTTGCCGTCGGATACCAGGCGGCCGAAGGCTGCAGTCTGTCCACTGCTCTTCAGTGAATAGGTTTCCTCATTCAAGCTTACCGAAAGCGTACCGGAGCCGATCGGCAGGCCGAGGGCATAGAGTTTGTACTTCAGGTAAAGGTCTGACGCCGGAGCTTCGCCGGAAATCAGGAGCAGGGAAAGAAACGCAAGCGCGAACAAACGCATCAGGACCACCCGTTGAAATTGATCTTCCCGTAAGCCTTGCCGCCAAATGTGGCGTGAAGCGGGACGTCGATTCCAACGGATGGCGATGTAGGCGAACCTGCGAAACAGGGTCAGCTGTAGGCGTAAACCGTCTTGCCGGACACAACAGTCCTCAGCACACGGCCTGAAAAGCGCGCATCCTCAAACGGAGAGTTCTTGGAACGGGACCGGATGGCACTCTTTTCCAGAACCCACGGACGATCCGGGTCGAAGACGGTGATGTCAGCCGGCGCTCCCTTGGCGAGCCGGCCTGTTTCCAGACCGAGACGATCTGCCGGGCGGCAAGTCATCGTGGCAAGCAGCGTTACAAGGTCGACCTGCTCCGAATGATAGAGCCTGAGCGCTGCGGCCAGCAGGGTCTCAAGTCCAATGGCTCCATCTTCGGCTTCCGCCCAGGGATGGCGCTTGGTTTCCACATCCTGCGGATCGTGATTGGAGCAGATAATGTCGATCGTGCCGTCGGCAACAGCAGCAATCATCGCTTGCCGGTCATCTTCATCGCGCAGGGGCGGGGACATCTTGAAGAAGGTACGGTAGGCGCCGATGTCGTTCTCATTGTGAGTGAGATGATTGATTGAAATCCCCGCCGTGATATCCAGTCCGCGTTTCTTTCCGGTACGAATGACATCCGCGCTGTCAGAAGTGGAAATCAGGTTCGCGTGATATTTGCCCTTTGACATGCCCACGAGGCGGAGGTCGCGCTCCAGCATGATGATTTCCGCTTCGCGCGGAACTCCCGACAGACCTTTCCAGCTTGCGTTCAGGCCGGCATTCATGACGCCGCCCGCAAGATCCGGGTCTTCGGTGTGGTGAATGACCAACGCATCGAAATCGCGAGCATAAGTCATCATCCGGCGCATCACCTGCGCGTTTTTGACCGACTTGTGGCCGTTGGTGAAGGCGACTGCGCCAGCTTCCTTCAACAGGCCTATCTCGGCCATTTCCTTGCCATCCAGACCCTTTGTCAGGGCGGCGAGGGGCAGGACGTTGACACTTGCCGTATCGCGTGCGCGGCGGAGAATGAAGTCCACGAGGGCGGGATCATCGATCACCGGATCGGTATCGGGCATCGTGCAGATTGTGGTGATACCACCGGCTGCAGCCGCCTGAGACGCGCTTGCGAGCGTTTCGCGGTGTTCTGCGCCGGGTTCTCCCACCGACACACATGTATCGATCAGGCCGGGGCAGGCGATTGCGCCCTTGCAATCGACAATTTCTGCGCCGTAGGGCGAACCCTGGTTGGCCGCTTCCGGTCCGGCCGCCATGATGGTGCCGTCGGCAATGATGATGGAACCGGGCGCATCCAGGTCGCGTGCCGGGTCGATCACTCTGGCATTCGAAAGAACCAGAGGTTTGGGTGTGTCGAGAGCCACGATATCGATCCTCTGGTTTCTAGTTGTTCGGCAGGTTGGCAGCGAGTGCTTCCAGCACGGCCATGCGCACCGCGACACCCATTTCCACCTGCTCGCGGATAAGGCTCTGCGCGCCATCCGCGATGGAAGCGTCGATTTCAACGCCGCGGTTCATCGGACCCGGATGCATCACAAGCGCGTCTTCCTTGGCATAGCTGAGCTTTTCTGCGTCCAGACCGTAGTAGCGGTAATACTCGCGGACAGACGGGACAAAGGCACCGCTCATCCGTTCCCGCTGAAGTCTCAACATCATGACGATATCGGCCCCCTTCAGGCCTTCTCGCATGTCGTTGAAGACCTCGACGCCCATCTTTGCGATGCCCGAAGGCAGCAGTGTTGTTGGCGCGACGACACGGACACGGGCGCCCAGGGCATTCAGAAGAATGATGTTGGATCGGGCAACGCGCGAATGGGTGATGTCTCCGCAGATCGCCACGGTCAGCCGGGCGATCTTTCCCTTGTGCCGGCGGATAGTGAGTGCATCCAGCAAAGCCTGGGTCGGGTGTTCGTGAGGACCGTCCCCGGCATTGACGACCGAGCAGCCGACCTTACGCGCCAGCAGATGCACTGCACCGGCTGCATGATGGCGAACCACCAGCAGGTCCGGATGCATGGCGTTCAGCGTCGCCGCCGTGTCGATCAGCGTTTCGCCTTTTTTCACAGAGGACTGGGAAACGGCCATGTTCATGACATCCGCCCCGAGCCGTTTTCCGGCCAGTTCGAATGAACTTTGGGTGCGGGTGGAGTTTTCGAAAAAGAGATTGATCTGGGTCCGGCCTTCAAGCACTTGCTTGCGTTTGTGCACCTGGCGGGAAATCTCAACGGCTTCCTCAGCCCGGTCCAATAGGCCCAGAATTTCGTGGGGGTGAAGGCCCTCTATGCCCAGCAAATGACGATGGGGGAAAGGGCTGTCTCGATGGGTGTCTGTCGCGGTCATCGAGATCATCCCTATAGGGGGAATCGATCAACAGCACAAGACGCGATTTCTGCTCATGCCCGCTGTCCACACTCCTGGTAAATATTTGAACAAAAGGACAAAAATGGAATAATCCCTATGTGAACAGAAGCAGCGCCAACGGAATTGTTACAGTTGCAGCCAGGGTTTGCAGAGTGATGATTTCAGCCATCAGCTTCGCATCGCCTCCCATCTGGCGGGCAAAGAGATAGGAATTGCTGGCACAGGGAACAGCGCAGGCAATGATGATGACAGCCATTGCCGGCCCTTCGAGACCGAACAGGGTTGCAATCCCGAAGGCAATCAGGGGCATGAAGACGGGGCGCAGGAATGTGCCCATCGTGAGAGCGGGACCCGGGCGGCGCAGGGAACTGAGATCGAGCCCGGCACCTACACAGATGATCCCGATCGGCAGGGCAGCCCGGGCAAAGATCTCAACTGTGTCTTCAATGACGAAGGGCAGATCAAGGCCGCTCAGGTTCAACACAACACCAAAGACAATCGAAAGGATGAAAGGGTTCGTGACAAGGTCCTTCAGGATCCTGGAGCCGCTTGGCGCAGTTCCACTTGCGTAGCGGGACAGAACCAGAATGCTCATGACATTGAGAACCGGGATCATGAACACCATTGCCACTGCCAGCATCGCCAGGCCCGTGTCGCCCGCAACGTTGTCGGCAATTGCCAGCGCGATCATGGCATTCCAGCGCAAAGTGCCCTGAAAGATCGACGTGAAGCGTACCGCCGGAATTCCCCAGATCCGCTTGATCGTCGTTCGTCCCGCCAGCAAAAGCCCGGCCGTCACAAAGATCGTCAGCAGCAGCGCCGCTCCCATGTCGAATGTTGGAAAACTCTCGAAATCCGCCTGGTAAATCGTTCGAAACAACACCGCCGGGAACAGCACAAAAAAGGCAAGCCTTTCAACCCCGTGCCATTGCTCTCCGGTGATCAGGCCGGCACGGGCAATCAGATAACCCGAGGCAATAACAAGAATGACCGGTGTCAGGGCGGCAAGCGTTGTCAGCATGAAGGAGCCTTGGGCGTTTGCGGGAACCAAACGGTTCCAGCCTGGGCGGGGTGCAGCTCAGGTGGTTGAATGGGAAGGATTGAGAAATGCGGATTTCGAACACGTATAAAAATGCAGAGCCCTCATGTCAAAAGTGGGCGAAGGAAGTGTGGGACACTCCCTTTGCCTTGCTATCTGCTTTCTACACTCGCCAAATCCGGTGGGACCCATGATGCCCCGGTCAGATCACGGATGCTGTCTGCACGGCCTTCAGTATGTGCGGCCCAGCTCAAAAGGTTCAGCAGAGATGTTCTCGCATCTCGGCCATCCAGCAGCGCAAATACCACATTCGTGAGGCGAGCATCAATTTTCTCTTTTGCTCTAAGGGCATAGTCCTTGCGCGCAAGCTCTTTGTGTTCCGCATGAAACGAAGTCAGATCTGTTTCGATCTTTGCCAGGTTGTTTTCAACCGTCTTCACATAGGCATGCAATGCGTCCTGTGCATCGGGCCGCAAAAGAGGAATTACATCGTCTACGGCGCCTTCAGCGATCCAGGAGAGCACAGTTTTCTCAAACTTCAATCCTTCGAGCGCGCGGTGGCGCAATACATATGCGTCAGCCTTCAGTTTCAACCGGTGTCCATCGGCAAACGTAATGACACAGCCTTCTACATCTTTCAGACCACGCGTTTTCCGGCTGAAAGAAGCAATATCATCGACTTTGCCGTAAGATTTCACCAGCGGAATCCTGTGCTTATGTGAAAGTTCACACAGTTGCTCGAACGCAAGGTAACGCCCGCTTTTGGTGTGACGAGCTCCAAGCAACGTGAGTTCCGGACGATCATAAGCAACCACAATCCGGTTTTCAGGTGAGGTGAACTCGAAGATCGGCGTTACTCCGGCAGCCAGAAGTTCGGCGCACAGAGCGAGGACACCGTCACTCGCAATGCCAAGCGCCTGATCTGCATGGTCCGTCTTGCCTTTACGTGTCATAAACACAAGCTCACCTTCCAGCACGCAGGGGTGAACCATGGAGCCATCCAGTTTTTCCTGGACCAGGTGCGGTTGCGAAAAGTCGATGTCTTCCGGTTGTTGCTTCTCCCCGAGGTTGAAGAACTTGTGGAACGGTCGCGCAAGAAGAGTGCCTTCAGGCGAGAACTTCAACCCTCGGCATTCCAAGGCATAAGCTGAATTGAACAGGTCTTTTTCGATGTAATTGTAATCAAGCACCAGGTAAGAGCCGCGATCGATCAAGCTTATGCCGCTACCCAGAGAAATGTTCGGTAAGATATCTTCCAATTTGGTGAGTTCGACGAACATCACATGTCTCCAAAACAAAAAAACCGCCTCTGGGGCGGTTTCGGGTCAACAACGAATTTACTAAGAATAGTTAGTTTTTCATCGCTCCTTCAAGAAACCGCGTGAATCCGCCGCCCGGAAATTGCTGCCGGAGCGTGTCTCATATGAATTGTGATCGACAAAGGTCATTGCGGTTTCCCTATTGAGGGTTGCAAACTAAATGGATGTGTACCGCTTTGTCAATGTCGTAGCACAAAGTTGCTGGGCTTTGCATTTTCAGGCACCAGCGAAGGGCATCGCGCTGTGTTGACGGGTACAACTCTCGGCAAAAGAACTGTTGATTCTAGTAAAGGCGGGGCAGGGCGCAAACAGGCTGTTGAGGGTTAGTTTTCTAACCCCATAAAGCCAAGCCGGTCCAGAAAACCCTGCAAAATATAGGCAGCGGCCATCTTGTCGACGACGTCAGCGCGTTTGGCGCGGCTGGAATCGGCTTCCAAAAGCGTGCGCGTAACTGCGGCTGTGGAAAGACGTTCGTCCCAATAGGTAATGGGAAGGTCGGTCTTCTGGGACAGGTTGCGTGCAAATGCGCGCGTTGCCTGTGCGCGTGGTCCTTCGCTGCCATCCATGTTGAGCGGCAGGCCAAGGACGATTCCGCCAACTTCCTGTTTGGCGCAGATGTCGAGAAGCTTTTCTGCGTCGATCGTGAATTTCTTGCGCCGGATTGTTTCCATCGGCGAGGCAATACCCCGGCCAAGGTCTGACAGGGCAAGGCCGATCGTTTTGGTTCCAAGGTCCAGACCGATCAGGCGGCTGTTCGCCGGCAGGGCTGCTAGAAAGTCTTCGAGACTGAGTGCTGGGTCATTTGCCATGGGTGCGCTTTAGCAGGGGTTTGGGAACGTGGCCAGAAAAACAATCAAGGGCCGATCATTTGCGGTCGCTGGCGTGACCATGCTCGGCAATGGCAAGGTCTGCCGACGGGTCGTCCCTGAGGTCTGCTGCCAGAAATTGCTCGGTTTCAGGAACCGCGACGTGAAAGTCCGTTTCCAGATGCAGTTGCACCTTCAGACCGGTTGCCTTGATGCCGATAAGGTGCCCTCCCTTTGACCGGTCTTTGGAAATGAAATGAAGGTGGTATCCGGAGACTGTCAGGGTTCTGGCATAGGCCGGTGCCCAAAAGCCGACAAGTGTGCCTTCAATCGCTTCGAAGGAGAATTCGCTTTGGTGGCTGGTTGCTTGGACCAGATCCTCTCCGGGGGCGGCCTTGCACGCCGCCCGCAATTCGATCCGCTCGAACGTTCCATCGATTCGAATGCCCACGAAGGTATTTTCCGAGGGGCGAAGGGTGTCGAGCAGAGCCTCAAGTTGTGATTGGTTTCCGATTTCCGAAAGGTTCTTTTCCCTTTCCGGTGTGAACCGCGTCACCGTCGCAAACGGAATCAGGGCATCGTCCGGCGCTTCGCTGACGACCCCGCCGTCACGTGCCTGATAGGCGTGCCCTTCAAACAGGATCATCTCACCGTCCAGGTTTTCAAACGTCCCTAGGCCAAAGTCACCGTGGACCTTCAGGTCGGCGACCCGTGTACAACCCTTGAACAATCCCTTGGTCACTGCCGTACTTGTCGACACCTGAAAAATCGTATGATGATCAAGGTCGTATGCGGCAGACAGTTTTTCCTGAACGATATGCGAGAGGCTGTGACCGGTGCGAGACGCTTCGGCCTGCAGTTCCTGCCACAAGCTGTGGGAAATCCGGCAATGGAGGTGTCGAGACATGCGTTTTTCCCGCTATCGGTCAAGTGAGGTTGTGGGTGTCGAGTGTGACACTATAGTGTGGCTTTGCAAGATTTCGGGATCAGGAACCCGTCTGGAATTAGGAGGATAGCTTCGTGAAACTCACCTGGTATGGTCATTCGGCCTTCAAAATCGAAACAGACGACGCTGCGATCCTTATTGATCCGTTCCTGACCGGCAATCCTTCGTTTCCTCGGGAACTCAGTGTTGATCGGGTGGCCGAGGGAGTAACGCATCTCATCCTGACACATGGCCACGACGATCACATTGGTGATTCAATTGATATTCTGAAGAAAACCGGTGCCCAGCTGACCTCCAACTTTGAAATCTGCATGTGGGCAAGCCGACAGGGGATCGAGAATTTCAGCCCCATGAATACGGGCGGCATGGTGAATGCCGGTCCTTTTAAGGTCGCTCTGACCAAAGCCGAACACTCTTCTTCGAAACAGGGCGAGGGAGAAGCCATCTATCTCGGCAATCCGCATGGCGTGATCATTGAGGTGCCGGGCCAGAAGGTCCTCTATCACATGGGCGATACCGATATCTTTTCTGACATGGCTCTGATCAACGAAATCTACAGGCCCAAGATCGGTCTCGTGCCGATCGGCGACCGATTCACGATGGGTGGCAAGGTCGCGGCACTCGCATGCAACCGGTTCTTTGATTTCGACACGATTGTGCCGTGTCACTACGGATCTTACCCGATCATCGATGAGACCGCGGAAACTTTCATCGGCGCAATGGGCAGCAATGGACATCGCGTCAATCCGATGACACCCGGGGTCAGTGTTGAACTTTAGAAATGACGAACAGGGCATGCTTGCCCGACGAACGCATGGACGTATCAAGTGGTGACAATGGTGTTCAGAAAAGTATCCGTTTTAGCTTGTCTGGTTGTGATTTTGGCGACCGGGCAGGGAGTGGCCGCGGACAAGTCGATCACTCCGGATGGCAAGCCAGCTCCCTCGCAGCCGAACGCAAAGCCTGGCTCCAAGGCCGCGCTTGAGGCAGATGTCTCTCAAGGGTCTTATGACAAGGTCAGGGAAGTCTTTTCAGGGAACACCACAGTTGCCGGTGAAAAGCTGCGGTTTCCGCAAGATAATCCCTCGGTGAAGGCCCTTGTCGTGACCATGGAACCGGGAGAAGTGACCGGGTGGCACAAGCACAATACACCACTTTTCGCCTACATTCTCGAGGGTGAGATCACTGTCACCTATGACGGAATTGGCAAGAAGCTTTTTCGACAGGGCGATGGCTTGCTTGAGGCAATGGACGTCACGCACCGGGGGGAAAACACGGGCGAAGGTCCTCTGAAAATACTGGCCGTCTTCCTGCTGGGGGACGATGCGCAACCGGTTGTCGCCGAAGATGCTCCTGGGGCAACTCAACCGAAGGTCCAGTAACCGGTATTTCTCAAACTGGCGCGAATTTCTTCGAAACGGAATTCGCGTCAGAACGGTAGTCTGAAAATCCCAGCCCCTGGTAATATCTTTGTCCGCCCTTGTTCTCCCTGCGGATGGTTGCGTCGATAAACCGAACACCGGCGTCCTTTGCCGCCCGTGATGATTCTTTGAACAAGGCCCGTCCGATCCCGCCCTTCTGCGTGGTTGGATCGACGTAAGTGGCAATGACCGCCCAGTCTTCCGGCAAGGCATTGTCTCCCGGCCAGTCAGGGTCGCACCACAGAAGAGCTTGAAACCCGACCACTTCTGACCCGCTCAAGGCAACGAAACAGCTGATACCGAGTTTGGCTGGCATGAATTCTTCTCTGATGCGCCGATGATCGAACTTGTCACGGTAAGCTGTCGTGCCGCCTTTTTCGATGATCTCATTGAGGATTTCCGCCATGGAGCCGGTATCCTGTTCTTGAGCTCTTCGAATAGTCAGTGTCATTACCGCCTCGCTGTAAATGGAAGTTGCCGGTTCGCGTACCGTGAGTCAGAGATTCTATCTATTGGTTGGAACAATCTAGTCTGTTTGTTTGAAACATGAACAAGATTTCACACATGACGTAGCGTTTTTCGAGTATTTATTCCCGCAAGGGCGCAGAGAGGAGGAGAAATTGCTCCACTTGAGGCGCATGTCCCAATTGGAGGAATGAAATGCTGGTCGCAACGAAAAACAGTCTGGTTGAACGTGGTCTGAAGGCCGCCGAGTGCAGGATTTTCGAGCAGAACAAAATCTGGGCACGTTTTGCGAGCGAAAAGCCGGATGTTGCAATCAGTCTGATGCGGGCAATCCGGGAACTGCATTCCAGAACACCTTGTGACCGCAAACTGTCGGCGCTTGCGATCGGGGCAGGGGACGAACCCCAATTCCGTATCTTGCAGGCAGCCTTTGAACGTGGGCTCTGGCTTTACGACATTGACGGTGCGGCACTGGCCAAGATCAAGGAACGGTTGGACCGTCAGTCAATCGATAAGGTTTACCTGCTGCAGGGAGACTATAGCCGGGACTTCGAAAACGAACTGGTAGCCGCGCAAACCCTGGAGTCCATTCTGGGAGGTCGCAAGCTTGATCTCGTGACCCTGCATCACTGCCTCTATTACTGCTGTGCATCCGAGTGGCCGGGCATCATCAAGGCGATCTACCACAGCGTGCTTGCTCCACAGGGAGCGATGCACATGGTCATGATGTCCGCACGGGAGCAACGTCCTGGTACGACAACCTGGCTCTACAATCACTTCGCCGGAAAGTTCTTCGGTTCCTCAACCGAGCAGGACCTGCTTCAGCTTCGCCGGACATTTTCTGAAGATCCGGACATGCGAGGATGCAAGATCGATGCTGAGATCAGGGAGGTCGAGTTCTGGGTAGATGATTTTGAGGCGTTCATGTCGGTCGTCTGGATGATCCTGCTTTATCCGCATGGACATGATTATTCTCTGGAGCAACGTATCGAGATCACCGAGTTCGTGATTGAGAATTACTGGCGCCCGGGTCGTCCTCTCATTCAGACTCAGGACTATGTCACCCTGCACAAACCGGCTTTCCCACTCAAGCGGGACCCGTTTCGCGGTCTTTATTGATGTGGCTACCAATCCCGTTCAATTCGCGGGCGCCGTCGCTGAGCACACCGAGGCGAAAGCCTCGGGTGTTGGCCCCAGATAGAAAAGATGGTCCAGTCCGATTGCAAAAATGGCGATGCCGATAAGGCTGTGCTCGAGCCAGACAGCCGCAAGCGAATCATATTTGCGATAGGTCCGGTAAAACGAAAGCCCTGCGGCAAAGCTCAAGCCCACTGAAAGCCAGGACCCGAAGAGTATGTGAACCCAGCCAAACAGTGCGGATGACAGAACGACTCCGGCCGCAAATGGGATGTTGTAAGCGTCAAGTCGCCAGGCAGCATACCCACGAAACGCGATTTCCTGCGGCAGCACGGAGATCAGGCCGTAGAAAGCCACGATCAGGAGCATGAGCACCGGATCCGCACGCGGAATGCAGAACAGACGTTCCGGGCTGATGGCAAGTACAATCGCAGCGATTGCGGCTGACCCAACAAAACAGCGCAGAAGAATGCCTGGAATTGCGGCGTGGCAGCCAGGCCAGTTGAAACGCAGGTAGGTCCGGGCCGCGTTGTTGGTCTTCAAACGCCAGAAACAGTATCCGGCGAGCAGGAAGACGGCCGAGAACCTGAGAACCTGAACCGGCAATCCCATGAGCAGGACAGGCCCTGCGACCAGAACTGCGAGTTCAGTCACCAGAAGCAGACGGCTCTTTCGCAAAAGACCAGTCTGCTTCTGAAACTGTTGCATGCCCGGTTTCCGGAACAGCTGGCCGATTAAAGCCGGTTCAACAGCTGAGGCGTCGGCCAGGCATCAGCCGGCATTCCCAGCTTCTGTTGAACGTCCTGAACGGCAGCGCGTGTACCTGATCCCAGGATGCCGTCAATCTTGCCGACGTCATATCCCATGTTTCTGAGCTTGGTCTGCAATTGCTTCATCTGTGCATCGTTCAGGCCCTGATCCGGATTTCCGGCGTTGTAGCGCGGAGCACCGGCCAAACGTGTGGCAAAATAGGCCGCAGATGTGGTGTAGATGAAAGACTTGTTCCACTCCAGATAGATGTTGAAGTTCGGATAGGCGAGAAATGCCGGTCCCTTGCGGCCCTGAGGCAGGATCAGGGAAGCGGGAAGGTTGGAAGAAATTTCACCCCAGCGCGGCTGAACGCCGAGAGCAGCCCATTGAGCGCCGGTCTTTGTTTTTCCAAGGCCGGTTTCCGCCCAGTTGAGGTTTTGCGGCACATTCACTTCCTGTAGCCAGGGTTGGCCGCGTTGCCAGCCAAGGTGTTCGATAAAGGCACCGGCGGTCAGAATTGCGTCGGGAGCAGACTGTTTCAGCTTGACATGTTCGTCGCCGTCGCCGTCGCGGCCAAACTCGATTATGTCCTTGGGCAGCATCTGCACCATGCCGATTTCGCCGGCCCAGGCGCCAGTGGTGCGCTGCGGATCCAGATCACCGTTCTGCACCATTTCGATCGCGGCGATCAGTTCCGGACGGAACAGCTCCGGCCGGCGGCAGTCATGGGCAAGCGTTGCCAGTGCATTGACTGTGTTGAAGTCGCCCTGAACGGCTCCATAATCGGTCTCAAGCGCCCAGAACGCGGTGATGACCGGGGCAGGGACACCGTACTCCTGCTCGGTCCGCTGGAAAATGCCGGCGTATTTCTTCATGTTTGCCGCGCCGTTCTTCATCCGGTAGCTGGAAATGACCCGCTTGGAAAAATCCAGAAAGGTCATTTTGAAGACGCCTTGGGCCCGGTCACGAGACAAAACCTTGCGGTCAATCTGGGCGCCTGCCAACGTACGGTCCGCCGCACGGGCTGAAAGTCCCTTGGCCACGGCTTCTTCTTTCACACCCGCCAGAAACTGCCGGAAATCGCCACCGCACTGCTGCGCGATGGCCGGAGATGAAACAACGAAAAATCCGGCCATGAAAGTGGCGGCGAGGCTGGGAACTGAGAGCGCACGGCGGGTCATGAAAAGTCCTGTCATTTATCTGGGCGAAAGCGCGGGAAAAGCCCGGCTGAAATCGGGCATAGTTGACTGTGCTTCGCCCGCAAGGTCAACAGCCGGCATGAATTCAAAGTCCGCTTCCTTCCGGCATGAAGTGGAACGACTTGTCAGGGGCAGTTTCCGAAGCTTGAGCCGGCGATGATGCTTCCGTCAGGTCCGCGCTTCAACGGCGCATTGACCGTTGCTCGAGAGCGACAATCGCCGGCAGGTGCTTGCAAGTTGCCGGAAGGATAATAAGGCGTGCCGTAATGAGGGACGGCGTTTACGCCGGATGTCTGCTGCTGACACATCTGGTAGGCCATGTCGTAGAGTGCCTGCCAACCACCGGGAAGTGACCCCAGATTGTCAAGAACGCCGAGTGCGCCTCCTGCACGGGCTCCCCGGTATGCTCCAACCGGGCCTTTCCACTCGCCGCCGACGACCGCTCCTGCCATACCTCCGGAGACCGCATCCCCGACGACATCGCCGCTGCCCATACGGGCATTGGCGTAGTCCGTTGCATAAACCACGCAGTTCGTTCCCTGGGCCTGAGCGGGCGCGATGGCAACACAGGACAAAACAATCAGGATTGATACAAGACTGCCAGCTGTCCGGATATTCATGATCTGCCTCCTGCTCGCAGCGGTTGGTTTGCCTCAGCATCTGCCGTCATCGGCACGCCGGCAGGCAAATCCTCACCGCCACATTCACAGGTCACAGTAGATTGCCGGACTTAACAAGCAACTACTGCAAAGGTTCAGATCACTCCGACTGTGCGGTCCTTTCCAGATACCGCTGACCGACGAAACCGGTCTTTCCGTCGTAAGAAACAGCACACCACCACTTGCCGCATTCACTGAACTGCACCGTGGCGTTCTCCGGAATGACGCCAATGATCTTCGCGTTCTTGTCGTCCGACTGCCGCAGGTTCACCGAAGCCGATGTCGTCGCGACATTCGGATAGGACGGGTCGGAAGTCACGGCGGCCGTTGTTTGCGGAGCTGCTTCGGTTTCCCGGGTTACGGGAACATCCTCGCTCGTCTGCGGAACGGTGCCGCTTGAAGGTGGTGCGGGCATCAGGCTTTGCGGTATCGGCACGGTGCGGGACGTGCTTGCCAATACCGGCAACCGGCCGTTTGAGCTATCAACAGAATTCGGAACTTCCGGGTCGCCATTTCGTTCCAGCCTCGCCAGTGCCTGGTTTGCCAGAGCATTCACGGGTTGGTCGTTGACGGGTGTCGTTTGCGCCGTTTGTGTCGTCGGACCTGACTGTTCCGGTGCGCTCTCGTTACCAGCCGCAAACGCGTTTCTGATACGATCCTTGGCGTTTGCAATCTGCTGCGGAGTTGCCGGGTCGACCGCTGGTGCTGCTTGTGTCTCGGCGACTACGGGAGCGGTAGCTGGTTGAGTGGTGTTTTCTGCCGTGGCGACGTTTTCCGAAGCGATAATGCTTTCTATGGTTGGCTCGGTTGCGATGCTTTGAGTATCCACCGGGCGCGATGAGGTTTCTTCCTGGGAAAGAAAGCTCGGCATCGCAAAGACAATACCGGCCCCGCCGGCTGCGGCAATCAGAAGAGCGCTGCAAACCGCAATCTTGAGGCTTAGCCCGCTCGGCTTGAATTCAAGGCGCCTGGAGCGGTTTTCAAGTGCCGGAACGGCGTCTGGTTCGAGTGCGGAATAGCCATCCCTCTCTCGAGGACGGCGCAAAACGCCTGGCATTTCAAACGACGTTTCGTCCTGGTTGTCGACCAACTTCGGTTCGCGGGCCGATGCTGATTTCGCGTCATCTGATGTTGCATGCATCTGCAGGATTTTCGCCGCGATTTCACTTGGATCAAGCGGTTGCAATTCTCCCTGACCATCAGAGCTCTCAGCGGAGGCAGAGCTTACAAGCTTGAGCTCATTTTTTTTGTTTTCTTGATTTGCATTGTCCGTTCTGTGGCCTTGTTGGTTGTCGCAACCGGCGGCTGGCGCGATTACAGAATACATTTGGCCCTCCAGGTTTTGCGGATCAGGCACGCTCAGAGCGGATGCCAGTTTTTTGGTTACCGGCGCATTAATGTTTGTTAATGCGTCGGCAGACGGGCCGGATTGCGGCGTCACTGAGGAATTTTCGGGCAAATATGACGAGGATGTGATTTCCGTGCCTATCCCCGGTTGGGCGTTTGCAAATACCTAACCAGTCTTTGTCATGATCAGTTCAACGGACAACACGGACGGAGGGAACAATACCTTCTGTTGTGGTCAGATTGAGGCAGGCGGGCACACATCATGAGACAACAGATCTCGCGCATTCTTCTCAAGGCGGCAGGAGCGAGTGCGGCACTGGCTCTTGCATGCCAGACCGCTTTTGCCCAGGAGGCGAAGGATCTGAAGATCGGCCTAATGGCAACCCTGTCCGGTCCCGCCGCAGCGTACGGGGAACATATGCGCGATGGCTTCATGCTGGCGGTAAACCAGTCCAATGGTGCGTTGGGGGGAGTGCCGACGAATGTTATTGTCGTGGACGATAAGCTCGACCCCGATTATGCGGTGGAACAGGCGACCAAGCTGATCGAGCAGAACGGTATCGACGTTCTGGTCGGTGTAAATTTCTCAAGGGTGATGCTAGCGGTGCACGATCCGGTCGTTCGCGCCAAAATTCCCTTCATCGGCACCCATTCCGGTCCAGCTCCGATCGCTGGGCGCAACTGCAACCGGTATTTCTTTTCAACCGCGTCACAGGATGATCAGGTGCATGAAACCATGGGGCGCTATGCCAGCCTCAAGGGCTATCAGCAGGTAGTGACACTCGCACCGGACTACGAAGCGGCACGCGATGCCGTCGCCGCGTTCCGGCGGCATTTCAAGGGGCAAATTGCCCGCGAGATTTTCCCCAAGCTTGGCGATACGGATTTTTCCGATGACTTTGAGCAAATCGCGGAGATCGAACCCGATGCCATCTTCGCTTATATGCCGGGTGGAATGGGCGTTGAGCTGGTCAACCAGTTCCACACATCGGGATTGAAGGGCCTTGTGCCGTTTTTGTCTTCGCGCACCGTCAACGCGGTGACGCTGCCTTATACGTCGGAAATGGCCGAAGGTCTGTTTTCTGCGACCCTTTGGGCTCCGAACCTGGACAATCCTGCCAACAAGCGTTTTGTGCGCGAGTTCAGCAGGACCTATGACTACGCACCTTCCGTCTATGCCGCCCAGGGATATGACGCCGCCAAACTCATTCACTTCGCGCTTGAGCTGACCGGAGGGGTCAAGGATAAGGAAGCCTTGCTCTCTGCCATCAGTGCAGCTCCGTTTGAGAGTGTGCGAGGAGACTTCCGCTTTAACTCCAATCAATTTCCCATTCAGGATTTCTATCTCGTTGAGGGTGTCCGGCGCACGAGCAAGCTTTACGAAATGGAAGCCATTGCCCGCGTGTTTGATGATGTTGGTGACGCTTTTTCCGGATCTTGCAGGATCTGATCGTCTGCGCTCAATCTTCTGAACTGCCAATTTTGAAACGCCCGGTCCAGAAATAATCACACGGGGACTTGTATTCTGGACTGGCCAGTCCATATCTTGGGGCATGACAGAGACCAAAGCTCAGAATTCTGCACTAGACAAACGGACATCAGGACCAGGTCGGCCGCGCAACTTCGATGAAGCTGCGGCGCTCGAGGCCGCGATGAAGGTGTTCTGGCAGAAAGGGTTTGAGGCGACGTCTCTGGATGACCTGACCAAGGCCATGGGATTGAGCAGGTCAAGTTTCTACAGCGCATTTGGCTGCAAGCAATCCCTGTTTTTGCAAGCGCTTGAGCACTATTCGAGAAATGGCATTCGCAACTTGAGACAGGTTGCAGACACAGCAAAGGACGACGCCGTAGACGCGATGATGCAAGCCCTGTCGGACCCAAAAGGCGGCCCGCAAGGGTGCATGCTGATCAATTGCATTACTGAACTTGCCCCACATGATGAAAAGGTGGCTCAAATAGGCCGCCGTCACTTGGAGAGTATCGAAGAGACATTCGCCAAAGCCATTGATCCGCAGCACCCGGAATCGGTGAGAGACAAGGCCAGCGCCTATTCCTCCCTCGCCATCGGAACCTTGGCGTTACGCAAGGCCGGAATGCCGGCGGAGCGGATCGCCAATACACTGAAACAAGCAAAAACGATCCTCTCGTCCTAAGAGACCGCAGAGACAAGGCAAACCTTGCCGGACTTTGGTGAGGTATGCCCAATTATGGACTAATCAGTCCAAAAAATTCAAAAAACTTGACGAAAGACAGCCAGAAGGAATGTTGACGATGTCTGACGCTAAGCTGTTTACCCCGGCAAAAGCCGGTTCCATCGAATTGAAGAACAGAGTGGTGATGGCGCCGCTGACGCGCAACCGTGCACGTGCCGAAGACGATGCTCCATTTGAACTGCATGCTGAATATTATGGCCAGCGCGCCGAAGCGGGGCTGATCATCACCGAGGCTTCCCAGATTTCTCCGCAAGGAAAAGGATACGCCTGGACACCAGGCATCTATTCAGATGCTCAGATTGAAGGCTGGAAAAAGGTAACGGATGCCGTTCACGAAAAGGGTGGCAGGATCGTTATTCAGCTATGGCATGTCGGACGCATCTCGCATCCGGTCCTTCAGCCCGAAGGGGCAGACCCCGTCGCACCTTCAGCGATTGCAGCCAATTCCAAATCCTTCGACGGAACGCAGTTTGTTGACACGCCGACACCGCGTGCACTGAGCGTTGATGAGATTCCGGGAATCGTAGCGGACTATCGAAAGGCAGCGGAAAACGCGAGAAGTGCAGGTTTTGATGGAATCGAGGTTCATGCGGCCAACGGGTATCTGATCGATCAGTTTCTGCGTGATGGCTCCAACAAGCGGGAAGATCACTACGGCGGATCTGTTGAAAACCGCGCCCGCTTTTTGAAGGAAGTCATGGACGCGGTCGTTGACGTCTGGGGCGGGGGGCGAGTCGGCGTACGCTTGAGCCCGTTCTCCAACGCCAACGATATCGCCGACAGCAATCCGCAGGAGACATTTTCTCACGTCGTGAAATTGTTGAATGGCTATGACCTGGCCTATCTCCATCTTGTCGAAGGACAGACCGGCGGTCCGCGCGACATCCCGGAAGGAGGAGATCTGGCTGCACTCTATGCCTTGTTCGATGGGGCAACGATGGGCAACAACGGCTACGACCGGCAAACTGCAATAGATGCCGTTCACAATGAGGCAATCGACCTCGTTGCCTTTGGCCGCCCCTTTATTTCCAACCCGGACCTGGTCGACCGGCTGGCGAAGAATGCCGGGTGGAACGAGCTTGATCCCGATACGCTCTACGGTGGCGGAACCAAGGGATACACGGACTATCCGACCCTGGCGCAAAGCCAGGTCGCAGCCGAGTAGGTCTTGAAGACATCAGTCCGCCCGACATCCACCCCCTCCAGGGCGGTCTGATAGCGAGCCGGTGCCAGGCGCGAGCCTGCACCGGTTTTCTTCTTACGGTCAGGCGCTTCGGGAGACCTGATCCGATTGTTGTTCCGCAATGGTCTGATCGACCTCTTCCAGGACGATCCCCTTTGTTTCCGGCGCGAACTGCCAGGAATACCAAAGCCCGAAGCCACAGCAGAGCGCGAACATGGAAAACGTCGCCGCTTCACCAAGTCCGGCAGCAAGAACGGGAAAGAGAAAGACCACCAGAAAATTGCAGATCCAGTTGGACAGCGACGCAACCATCATCCCTTTACCTCTGAGCGGCAGGGGAAACAGTTCTGACATGTAAAGCCAGGGAAGAGGCCCCAGACTGATTGCGTAGAAAAAAACGAAGCTGAACAGAGCGACGAGCGTGATCCAGGCAAATTCAGGATTGTTCAACTTGAAGAGGACGGCGATGAGCGTCATGCTCAGAAGTGCCCCTGCAAAGCCGAAGATGTAAAGCGGGCGGCGCCCGAGCCTGTCGACCGCGACCATGGCGAGCAACGTGACCAGCATGTTCAGCAGGCCAATGCCCGCAGTCGCGATCAGTTCGTTGGCGAGTCCATGCAGCCCTGCATTGTCCATGATCCGCGGCGCGTAGTTTAAAATGACATTGATACCGCTGAACTGCTGAAGCAAAAAGGCCACCACACAAAAGATCAGCAATCCGCGCAATCGCGGATCCTTGAAGTTGCTCCAGCTTTCTTCCTTGTGATCTTTCGGCAGACTCTCGTCTATCTCGCGAATGGTGTTGTCAACGTCTGCGGGAAGAATGTCGGGTTGAACTGTTTTAAGGACCTTCTTTGCGTCTTCCTTGCGTCCGGCAAGGACCAGCCAGCGCGGGCTTTCCGGAGCCCTCACGATCCCGGCCAGGCAAATGGCGGCCGGGACCAGGCTGAAACCGAGCATGAAGCGCCAGGAACCGGAATAGGAAAATGCCCAATCGATGACGAACGCGGCCAGGATGCCGACGGTGATCATGAGCTGAAAGGCCGAGACGACGGCGCCGCGTATGCGGGCGGGAGCAATTTCGGCCAGATACATCGGAGCAACCAGCGACGACACACCAATGGCCATGCCGATGACAAGGCGCGCCGACGTCAGGAACCAGAGGCTGAATGTCAAAGAGGCGGCCAGGGAGCCGGCTGCAAACAGAAGTGAACTGAATATCAGTACCGGTTTGCGACCGAACCTGTCGACCGATATCAGGGCGACGAGCGCTCCGAAGATAGCTCCGAACGGAACGGCCCCGGTCATGAAACCTTCGCTCTGTGCCGTAAATGCAAATTCCTTTTTCAAGAAGGGCAGCGCACCTGAAATGACCCCGACGTCAGTGCCAAACAAAAAACCGAATAAAGCGGCCAGGACAGCCAGAAGAATGAGCAATATGCCTCTCCCCGAAAGAGAACCGCCATTTGGACAAAGTAGCGGCTCTGCAACGTCTGCGAATGGTTTGCATTAATGCTTCACTTAAGCAGGGTCCTGGATGCAAGTCCAGAATGCGGACGACAAGTGCTGCTACCAAAAAAAGTAGGGAACTTCTCGCCATGAAAAACCTTGCATTTCTCGGGCAATCGGGCGCGAAATCCACGAACCGTACCGGAGCGTACTCTTTTTGTGCAAACAGGCCTTTCGTTCTGGCCAAAAACCTGTCAAACCCCATATCAAGTTGAAATCTGGGCGCGACTTCCTGTTCTGTTTTTGTCTGAAGAAATCCGGCAAAGACGAGGGCGCCCGATACTATAGGGAGAGACGTAAATGCCCCCGTATCGTTCCAGAACCTCCACCCACGGCCGCAATATGGCGGGCGCGCGCGGCCTTTGGCGCGCGACTGGTATGAAGGATGACGATTTCGGCAAACCCATTATTGCGATTGCGAACTCTTTCACCCAGTTTGTACCGGGTCACGTTCACCTGAAGGACCTAGGTCAGTTGGTGGCTCGTGAAGTCGAGAAAGCAGGCGGCGTCGCGAAGGAGTTCAATACGATTGCTGTCGATGACGGCATCGCGATGGGCCACGACGGAATGCTCTATTCGCTGCCCTCGCGCGAGGTCATTTCTGATGCGGTGGAATACATGGTCAATGGCCACTGCGCCGATGCGCTGGTCTGTATTTCCAACTGTGACAAGATCACCCCGGGCATGCTGAACGCGGCCATGCGGCTGAACATTCCGGTCGTGTTTGTCTCCGGTGGACCGATGGAAGCCGGTAAGGTCGTTCTTGAAAACGGTGTTGCCAAGTCCATCGACCTGATCGATGCCATGGTCGCTGCCGCGGACGACAATGTTTCCGATGCCGACGTGCTGACCATGGAGCAGAATGCCTGCCCGACCTGCGGCTCCTGCTCCGGCATGTTCACGGCGAACTCCATGAACTGCCTGACCGAAGCATTGGGTCTTGCATTGCCGGGCAATGGTTCGACGCTGGCAACGCATGCGGATCGCGAGCGCCTGTTTGTTGAAGCTGGGCATTTGATCGTTGATCTGGCGAAGCGCTACTACGAGCAGGACGACGAAAGCGTGCTGCCGCGCAACATCGCCAATTTCCAGGCATTCGAAAATGCCATGAGCCTCGACATCTCCATGGGCGGATCGACCAACACGATCCTGCACCTTCTGGCAGCGTCCCACGAAGGTGAGATCGGCTTTAATCTGGATGATATCGACCGGCTGAGCCGCAAGGTGCCGGTACTTTGCAAGGTTGCTCCGGCTGTTGAAAACATCCACATGGAAGACGTTCACCGGGCAGGTGGCATCATGGCCATCCTGGGTGAGTTGAACCGCGCCGGCCTGTTGCATGCTGACGTGCCCACGGTGCACTCCGCTTCAATGCGGGAAGCCTTGGCGCGCTGGGATATTCGCCAGACAAATTCGGAAAGCGTCCACCATTTCTTCAAGGCAGCTCCAGGTGGTGTTCCGACCCAGGTTGCCTTCAGCCAGGAACGTCGTTGGGATGAACTGGATCTCGACCGTCAGACCGGCGTGATCCGTGAAGAGGCCAATGCCTACAGCAAGGACGGCGGCCTTGCGGTTCTCTTCGGCAACATCGCGGAAGACGGCTGTGTCGTCAAAACGGCCGGTGTCGATGAGGAAATTCTGAAATTCTCGGGCCCGGCCCGGATTTTCGAGAGCCAGGACAGCGCCGTTTCCGCCATCCTGACCAACAAGGTCAAGGAAGGCGACGTGGTGCTTATCCGCTATGAAGGCCCGCGTGGCGGTCCGGGCATGCAGGAAATGCTCTATCCGACCAGCTACCTGAAATCGAAGGGACTCGGCAAAGCCTGTGCGCTTATCACCGACGGCCGCTTCTCAGGTGGTTCTTCGGGACTTTCCATCGGCCATATTTCGCCGGAAGCTGCCGAAGGCGGAGCTATCGGCCTGGTTGAAGAGGGAGACATGATCATCATCGACATTCCGAACCGGAAGATCGATGTCGATCTGACCTTCGCCGAATTGCACGCCCGCCGGGAGAACATGGAAGAAAAGGGTGAAGCGGCCTGGAAGCCGCTTGAGACGCGCAAGAGGAAAGTCTCGAAGGCCCTGCGCGCCTATGCCAAGATGACGACCAGCGCCTCCAAGGGCGCATTCCGGGAAGTCGACTGACACGTCGGAACCATCTGACCAAGCAGGAGAGGCGGGTTGTGTAACCCGCCTTTTTTACTGGAAGGCATTGTCATCCCGTGTCGGATGGCTCACATAACCAGCTAACATTCAGGACGTTTCGCACAACCGGTCTGCTTTATGGATTCACTTACTCAATTCGTTCTCGGCGCTGCTGTTTCGACCGCCTGCCTTGGAAAGACGCTAGGCCCGCGCAAGGCCGCACTTGTCGGGGGATTGCTGGGAACGCTGCCGGATCTGGACGTCTTCATTCCCTTTGATGATCCGATCGACAGTTTCGTTTATCATCGCGGCTGGTCGCATTCCATTTTCGTTCATGCCCTGGCAACACCGGTGATTGGTGAAGGGCTCAGGTTGCTGTTCAAGAAGCTTCGCGATCATCGTTGGCTCACCTGGGCGACTGTGTTCCTGTGTCTGTCGACCCATGCCATCATTGATGCGATGACAGTCTATGGGACACGACTGTTCTGGCCGCTTTATCCCGATCCGGTTGGGGTCGGTTCCATATTCATCATCGATCCGCTCTACACGTTGCCCATGTTGATTGTCGTTGTCTGGGCGCTCTGCAAGAAAAACTGGTCGTCGCGATTGCGAAGCTGGGTGACCGGTGCGCTCGTTTTTTCAACCGCCTATCTTGGAATCGGTGTTGTCCTGCAGCGTCATGTCGAAAGTCAGGCACGACAGATATTTCAAGAAGAAGGGGTGCCATCCAACGAGGTTTTCGCAATTGCAGCTCCGTTCAATATCCTGGTCTGGAAAGTCATCGGGCTTGGCGAGGACCGGTACGACAATCTCTACTATTCGCTTCTGGACGGGGCAGGGCCACCAGAAATCTACGTCCATCCACGTCACCCTGAGCTGATAGCCTGCCTGCAGGACTCCAACTCCTTCCGGAAACTTGACTGGTTTAGCCGCGGCTTCTTCCGGACCGACCTTGTCGGCAACAAGGTCGTGATGTCGGATCTGCGCATGGGGCTGACACCGGGATATGCATTCCGTTTTGCGATTGGTGAAGTTGACGAAGGCAACGTCAAGCCGATCGAACCTGAGCGTGCGGGCTTTGCCAGTTTCGAGGCCGAGGACTGGGAGTGGTTTCTTGCGCGGCTCCAGGGAAAGCCCGGTACCCGCCTGGCCGAAGTGAAGGACGAATACAACGGCCGATCATTGTCTGCGGGACAGTGTAAACCTGCGGAAGCAGCCGCCGGCTAAGCCGGGCTGCCAGGCGGTTTTGGACATCGCTACGGCTAATGCAAACCACTATTTGCTGATGTCGGATTCCGACAGCGGGATCAAGATGGTTCGACTCAACAGGGCGTCCGGATCATGAACCTCAGGCACTTGGCTGCAATCACTTTTCTGACCCTGGTGCTCCTTGAGTTCGGCGCAAATGGGGATTGCCGCCTGCCTGGTGCCGCTGGCAGCGACATCCATCACTTCCTTTAGCGAGCCTTCCGTTTCGCCAAGGGCTTGTGCAAGATGTTTGGCAAAGAGCGAGATCGTTCGGTCGGCGGAATAGTTGGCGGTCTGACCGGTGCCGGAAGAGGAAACAAGTGCTTCCGGGCGGTCTTTGTGATCGACCGAATTCTTGTCAAACAAGTGCATGTTGATCGCATGCGAATTGTTGGTGTCAAGGATCAGGATTGCTTCGGCGGCAGGGATGGTGTGGATCATGGCAGCAAAAGCAGGCGCGGAGATCCAGGTTCCCTCGCTGATCGCTTCACTTGTGGTTTCCGGTTTTTCTCCGGCCCAAAGTTCCAGAGCATAGCCGTTCTTGTCGTTTTGCTGCCCGGCGTCGGCCTGACCGAGCGGCAGATTGGCGTAGATCAGCAGCCGGTCCTCAGGGCCGAGCTTGCCTGCAAGTTCCGTTGCTTTTCGTTTCAGCGCGGAAGCACTGGCGCCTTCGTTGATCAGAAGATGAATGTTTTCCGGCCCGGCATCTACCCGGGGCGCGAGTGCCGCAACGACTTTCTCGATACTGTGTTTGCACACTTCAACCGATTGCGGATTCCAAGGCGGGCAATTACCGATCCCCAGAATGTGGTTTTGGAGCCGGTGACTGACCTGGGCAACGGCTTCAGGGCCTGCGGTTGGAACGACGAGCGTGCCAAGTATGAGCAAGAAGCCGGCAAGTCTTGTACATAGCCGGCTGAGCCATAACCTGTTCCAATTGGCTCCGCCAGTCATTTCATCTCCTCGAAACTTGATTGATCAAGTTCTAGTCAATCTACTGGTCGCCGATGAAGGCAAAATAAAAGTGTTCGCGCGATTTAATAGAACTATTTTGCGTTCTATTAATCAACGGCATTTCGTTGTTATTTTGCTTTCTGTGGAATTTCGTCTGTTCAGCCTGTCAGGCGTTCCACAACTTGGAGGAATTCATACCATCGCCAAGAAAAGATGTCAGATCAATTCTGCAATCATGTGTCCTGCAACGCGTTGAAGGAATGCCACGAACTGCAAGCGGGGATCTGATTTTGTCAGGATTGGACCCGCTTGCGCTTTTTCATTTGATGTTCGAGGCAGGGTTATTGGGCCGCTGCTACCTGCTTGCTCTTCGCTGAAACCAGACGGCTGACCACGTTTTCTATGATCCTGTGTCCAGCGTCCTGATCAAGCGACATGATGGATTCCGGATGGAATTGCACGGCGGCGATCGGTTCCTTCTGGTGCTCGATGGCCATGACCACACCGTCTTCGGTTTCAGCGGTCACCCGCATGTCCGCCGGCAACGTTTCACGCTTGGCAAAAAGCGAATGATACCGTCCGACGACGACGGGTGCATTCAGTCCTTCGAACAGCAAGGAGTTGCCTGCAAGGCTGATCGGCGACGGCTTGCCGTGCATCGGGATGTCAAGTTGACCGAGTTCCGCGTCGAAATACTCCGACAAGGCTTGCAGCCCGAGACAGACGCCGAAGATCGGCAATTCACGTGCGCGTGCTCTGCCGATCGTTGCACTGCAGTCGAAATCCTTCGGGTTGCCCGGGCCGGGTGACAGCACGACGAGGTCCGGATTGACGTCGTGAAAGACGTGATCTGCGACCGGTGACCTGTATGTCACAACATCAGCTCCCGTCTGGCGGAAGTAGTTCGCGAGCGTATGGACGAAGCTGTCTTCATGATCGACCAGCAGTATCTTCAGGCCTTTGCCCGGCTTGGTAGCTTCCTGCTTTTCCGTCGTGCTGACCGCCAGACCTGCTTCACGCACTGCCGCACGCATGGCTTCCGCCTTCAACTCCGTTTCAGCTTCCTCGTCTTCCGGAACACTGTCGTAAAGCAGCGTTGCACCGGCCCGGATCTGTGCCATGCCGTCCTTGATCCGAACGGTTCGAAGCGTCAGGCCCGTGTTCATGTCGCCATTGAAGAGAACGGCCCCGATCGCACCACCATACCAGGCGCGCGGTGACTTTTCGTGATCTTCAATGAACTGCATCGCCCAGCGTTTTGGAGCGCCGGTCACCGTGACGGCCCAGGTATGCGAAAGGAATGCATCGAGTGCATCCAGATCTTCGCGCAAGATACCTTCGATATGATCGACCGTGTGAATCAGGCGGGAATACATCTCGATCTGGCGGCGGCCGATGACCTTCACGGATCCTGGAACGCAAACGCGGCTCTTGTCGTTGCGATCGACGTCGGAACACATGGTGAGCTCTGCCTCGTCCTTGGCAGAGTTCAGCAGCTTGCGGATCTGGGCTTCGTCCTCGATCGCGTTCTTGCCGCGACGGATAGTGCCGGAGATCGGGCAGGTTTCAACGCGGCGGCCGCCGGTGACGCGGACATACATTTCCGGAGAAGCGCCAACCAGGTATTCCTCGTTGCCGAGGTTGAAGAAGAAGGAATACGGGGAGGGGTTGATCTGAGCAAGGCGCCGGGAAACGGCTGACGGAGGATTGGCACAGGGTTCGTAAAAGGTTTGACCCGGAACCGTTTCAAACAGGTCTCCGCGCCGGAAATAGTCCTTTGCCTGTTCCACCAGCATGGCGTATTCGCCAGGCTCGTGGTCGCCGCGGCCCGGGTCGCGGTTGGCAGGCTTGTAGGCGTGGCTTTCGCCTGTGCGCTGCATGCCCTTTGTCGTTTTGCCGTGCACGACAAAATCATATTCCAGCACGTAGGCCCGCTTGCCGTGGTGATCGACGATGAGGATTTCGTCCGGCAGGAACAGAACAACATCGCGCTGGTCGTCCGGTCGTTCCAGTTTCAGGTCGATCGGTTCGAACTGAAACGCAACATCATAGCCGAAAGCACCGTACAGCCCGAGCTGGTCATCGTCACAGGCGAACAGATCCTTCAGCGCACGGACAATTGAGAATGTGGAAGGCTGGCGGGAACGCTCCTCTTCGTTGAACAATCGATCCGCTTGTTTGACGGTCAGGTTGATCCGGTCGTCGTCTGTCTCGAACGTTTCGACCACCTCATGAGATTTCAGGGCGTCCGTGATCGCCGGCATCAGGACTTTGCCCCGGTCGTTCAAGGCACGGATTTCCACCTTGCGGTCGGCGGCTTCCATCACCAGCGGCGGGTTGACCAGCGCCATGTCCCAGCGGGTGTAGCGGCCGGGATATTCATAGGACGAGGACAGGACCGCACCGAGCTCGCTGTCCAGACGGTCGATCCACTCGGAAGTGCCGGTCTCATAGTCTGATGGCCGCGACGTGCGCAGGATCGTGATCCCGCTTTTCGTTTCAAAGGTATGATCTGCCGGCACTGGCATGGCTTTTCTGTTCCCGTATTGGTGGCCGTTTGGGATGTTGGCGACCTTATAAAGCACCAAGGCCGCCAGCGGTATCCCGCGGCGGCCTTGGTGTGATGTTTGATCCGTTCAGAGCATGACTGATCGCTGGCCGCCTATTTTGCGCCGCGCCACCACCAAGCTGCTTTCAAGATCATCTTCATGGCAAGAGGCATAACTGATGGTGGGAAGGTTGGCAACGTCATATTTGCGCACATGATTTCCGAGAGTCGCGATTTGCCGGTTTCGTGGCTCTACAGGCCGCATTTTCGCGGGATCGGGATTGCCGAAATCGTCTTTCATCAATCGATCCAATCCTTTTTTCCGCTTCATCTTGACCCCCGGGCCAAGATACTGGCATTGCAGTTCCGCATCAGAACAAGACGAACGCTGGAAATCGGGCGCGGAAAGTGGTGACCGGCGAAGGGTAGTGAGGGGCAGATGGAACATTACGATCTCATCGTGATCGGCAGCGGACCTGCGGGACGACGGGCAGCAATCCAGGCGGCAAAGTTTGGCCGCAACGTCCTGGTCGTGGAGCGTGGCCGCCGGGTAGGTGGGGTCTCGGTTCACACCGGCACAATTCCCTCCAAGACATTGCGCGAGACTGTGCTCAATCTGACCGGATGGCGCGAACGGGGCTTTTATGGTCGATCCTACAGGGTCAAAGATGACCTGACCGCCGCCGACCTGATGGCGCGGCTTCACATTACGCTGGACCATGAGGTTGAAGTTCTTGAGCACCAGTTCGCGCGCAACAAGGTCGATACTATACGGGGCGAGGCGCGTTTCGCTGACACACACACGATCGAGGTGGAAGGCGAAGCAGGGGAAACCCACAGGTTCAAGGCAGACAAGTTCGTCATCACGGTCGGCACAAAGCCTTTTCGCCCGGACTATGTACCTTTCGATGGAGAATATGTTCTCGACAGTGACGAGATCCTGGAACTGACGGAAATTCCAAGATCCGTTGCCGTGATTGGTGCCGGCGTGATTGGTGTCGAGTATGCGTCGATCTTCTCCGCTCTGGATGTTCACGTGACGCTGGTTGAACCTCGAGACACGATGCTCGACTTCCTGGACAAGGAACTGGTCGCGGATTTCACCCATCAGCTTCGGGACCGGGGCATTGCTCTGCGGTTTGGTGCAAAGGTTCAGAAGATCGAGAAACTCGGACCTGCGGACTGCGAGATCACTCTGGAAGGTGGTCGTTGTGTTCGCTCCAATGTGATCCTGTTCGCTGCCGGACGCATGGGAGCTACGCCGTCTCTCAATCTGCAGAATTGTGGTCTGGGAGTTGACCATCGTGGCCGGCTGAAGGTTGACCCGATGACGTTCCAGACGGAAGTGCCGCACATCTTTGCCGCTGGTGACGTGATCGGCTTTCCAAGCCTGGCTTCCACATCGATGGAGCAGGGCAGGATAGCAGCCTGTCAGGCGCTCGGCGAAAAGGCCTACGATCCGCCTGAGTATTTTCCCTATGGCATCTACGCGGTCCCGGAGATTTCGACAGTTGGCATGACAGAAGAGGAAATCAAGGAGCGTGGCATTCCTTATGAATGTGGTGTTGCCCGGTTCCGGGAAACCTCCCGTGGTCACATCATGGGGCTCGATACCGGAATGCTGAAGATGATCTTCTCGCTGAAGACGAGACGATTGCTCGGCTGTCACATTGTCGGGGAGGGGGCGACCGAACTGGTTCACATCGGTCAGGCTGTCCTGAACCTCAAAGGGACACTGGAGTATTTTGTAGAGAACACCTTCAACTACCCAACCCTGGCTGAAGCCTACAAGATTGCGGCTCTGGACGCCTGGAACAGGATGCCTCCGCTTTCGGAATAGTCGGTTTCGGATTTCAATAAATTCCTGAAGGACTTCCGGCTTTGACAGCGTGGTCTTGCTGTCCAAGAGCGGATAGCCTCGTGCAATGTCGCCCTCGACTGATCTACAGCAAGGAATCTCCATGCCCCGGACACTGCTTTTGAAGAATGCCGACATGCTCGTCACAATGGACGGCGAGCGCCGAGAACTTCCGGGAGGCGGACTTTATGCCGAGGATGGTGTCATCCGGCAGGTTGGTCCTTCGGAGGAACTGCCGCAATCAGCCGATCGGGTGATCGATGCGTCAGGGCAGATTGTTCTGCCTGGCTTCGTCAACACGCATCATCATCTCAATCAGACGCTGACCAGAAATCTTCCTGCGGCGCAGAACAACAACCTGTTTCCCTGGTTGCAGGCTCATTACCGGATCTGGGCCAGAACCAATCCGGAGGCATCCCGCGCGAGTACACTTATCGGCCTGGCTGAACTGGCTCTTTCCGGATGCACGACGGTATTTGATCACACCTATCTGTTCCAGAGCGGCAACAAGGTTGATTACCAGATCGAGGCCGCGCGGGAACTGGGAGTTCGTTTCCACGCAAGTCGCGGATCCATGTCCCTGGGTGAGAGCAAGGGCGGACTTCCGCCAGACGAATGCGTCGAAAACGAAGAAGACATTCTGCGCGACAGTGTCCGCGTGATCGACCTCTACCACGATGCTTCCCACGGGGCGATGACCCGCGTTGTCGTTGCACCGTGTTCGCCGTTCTCCGTTTCCGAGGATCTTCTGCGCGAGAGCGCTCGTCTTGCCCGCGACAAGGGGGTAATGTTGCACACCCACCTGTGCGAAACGCTCGACGAGGAACGCTACACGCTTGAACGCTTCGGCAAGCGTCCGGTCGAGTGGATGGAAGGGCTGGACTGGACAGGTCCGGATGTCTGGTTCGCACACGCGATCCATGTCGATGACGATGAAATCCGGCTTTTTGCAAAAACGGGCTGCGGCGCCGCGCACTGTCCCTGTTCGAACATGCGCCTTGCGTCAGGCATTGCTCCCGTCAAGAAGTATATGGCTGCCGGGGTCAAGGTCGGACTGGGAGTCGACGGATCTGCCAGCAACGACGGCTCGAACATGTTGATGGAAGTTCGCCAGGCGATGTTGCTTGCACGCCTGCAACTGGGTTTGATGCCGCCGGAAGGACCGCGCAAACACGCTCTGTTACCGCCCTCGCATCCACTGCGGGCTGGAGAATGGATGACTGCCCGGGAAGCCTTGGAACTGGCAACACTTGGAGGTGCAGCCGTTCTGGGGCGTGATGATATCGGTTCACTGGAGGCCGGAAAATGTGCGGACTTCTTCACGCTTGACCTGAACACGCTGCAGTTTGCAGGTGGGCTGCACGATCCGGTCGCTGCCGTTGTTTTCTGCGCACCTCAGTCGGCCCGGACCACGGTGATCAACGGACGCACGATCGTTGAAGATGGCCAGATTGCCACGATGGAAATGGGGCCGGTCATCGAAGAGCACAACCGGCACAGTCTGGCGCTTGCTGCATCAGTTTGATGCACACGCTCTGCGCCGCTCAGCAGAGCCAGCAATTCTCGGGCATGGTTGCATCGGTCACCTGACCGCCGTCAGCAATCCAGCTGGTGATGCCGTTCTTGACATTGACGATGTTGGTGAAACCTGCCTGAGCGGACAGGTATTCGGATAGAACCTGACTGCGCCGTCCGGTTCGGCAGATAAAGACGATTTCGTCAGCCGGACCGGAAACGAACTTTTGAAGTTGCGGCCCAAATTCCGGATTTACGTTGCCTTTCTCATCGAAGAAAGTCACAAGGTGGCTGCCGGGAATGACACCGGTCTGCCGCCATTCGTCAGGCCTGCGGATGTCGATAATCGTTGTCCCTGCCGCAAGCTTGTCCTTCAACTCGTCGTTGCCGATGTCGGAGAATTTCTTGCCCTTCACCTCAAGTAGCTCGATTTCGAATTTCAAGGTTGCGTTGGGTGGAATAACCCCGCCTGCACCCTGGGCTCCGTAGGCCATGTCGGGCGGAATGATCAGCTCGCGCTTGCCGCCGACCTGCATGCCTTCAACACCCTTTTCCCATCCCGGGATCACACGGCGCTCGCCCAACGTGAAGGAAAACGGTGTGCCGCGGTCAACACTGGAATCGAACTTGGTTCCGTCCATGAGCCAGCCGGTGTAGTGAACCACGACGGTTTCTCCCACATTGGCCTCCTCTCCGGTGCCCTTTTCAATGTCCTTGATCTGAAGTTCTTCCTGCGCTGCGGCAGGAAAAGCCAACATTGCCGTAACCAGAATGCCGGACAACCATTTAATCATCACGCTTGTTCCATAGATTTCAGGAGATAACCTTGCAGAAGATCGTCGATTGACAATCTGATTGCAACTCAAGGCTACTTGAACGGGACCGCGTTTGGAAAGGAAAGAAATCATGCTGTGGCGCTTTGGCTCAGTCACCCTGGCTGTGGCGATCTGGTGCTGTTTCAGTTTCATCGCTTTGGCTTCGGCGACTGCGCAGGAACTGGAACTGACCCTGCCACTTGATTGCAAGCTGGGGCATGATTGCTTCGTTCAGAACTATGTCGACATCGATCCCGGTTCTGAGGTTCTAACCGCGTTCTGCAATCGGGCAAGTTATGACGGTCACAAGGGGACTGACTTTCGGGTCTTGAGCACTGAAAAAACTGCAGATGTCGTCGCAGCTGCGCCGGGTGTCGTCAGGTCCGTGCGCAGCGATACACCGGACAAGCTGGTTCTGACAAATGAAGACAGGGCGCGTGTCCAGGGCAAGGAATGCGGCAATGGCGTGCTGATTGACCACGGTGGGGATTGGCAGACCCAATATTGCCATTTGCGGCAATCGTCCGTTGTGGTCGGCGCTGGTGATCGGGTGGAGCGGGGGCAAAAGCTCGGGGAGGTCGGATATTCCGGGTTTGCGGCGTTTCCGCATGTGCACCTGGCGGTGCGTAAAGACGGGGTCATGATAGATCCGTTCCTGCGCACAAGGGAAGCTACCGCCAACCGGAAAGACTATTGTCTGGCAGGTGACGCCGGTGCAATTGAGTTCGATGGAACTCTCTGGCAGGGCGATGTTGCCGAACTGGTGGAGGATGCAGATGGATCAATCATCCAAACCGGATTCGCGGACAACCGGGTCTCAACTTTGGACCTTGAAACGGAAAAGGTGAACGAACCGGCAGCCAACTCGCCAGCGCTCGTCTTTTTTGCCCGACTCATCAATTTGCAAAAGGGAGACCGCGTTGCCCTGCGTCTTGTCGGACCGACCGGCATCATAGCCGAAACGGAAGGCAATCCCCTTGACCGAAACAAGGCTCAATGGGTTGCGTTCGCAGGCCGCAAACTGAAGATTGAGGCATGGCCGACGGGCGAATATGTCGGCACGGCAACCTTGATCAGGAACGGCGTAAAAATCCTGGAGCAATCAGAACGCATCATGCTCGGCGGTTAGGTGGTTGCCAGAATGAAACGCTGCCGGAACCGGGTTCCGGCAGCGAACAGTTCAGATTTCTGAAACCTGATACTTGTCGACAATACGCTGGACCATGGGAGCAAAGTGCCAGAAGTCCGGCGTTTCCATGTCCGCCTGCTTGCCTGCTTCATCAAGGTAGCGCACCTGAATGATCTTCTTCAGGTTCGGATTTTTCTCAAACTCCGCCACTTCCTCATCGTTCATCGGTCCACCCTGAAGGTTGAGCGAATGAACCGAGGCTTCGGACAGGCGTTTGAAATAGTCCGGTTTCGTCGCACACAGGTACCGTTTTGCGGCAACGTGATATTTCACGCAATCGACGATGACGGATGGAAAAAAGGCGCTGAGGACTTTGGCTCCAGCTTCTTCGTGGTAGCGGTCCTCGGTATCATCCATGGTGAAGGTTCCGAACTCGGAGGTGAAGTGCCCGATATCGTGGAGCAGTGCACCAACGATGATTTCTTCATCGAGTCCGTTCTGCTCCGCGATCGTGGCGCCCTGCAGCATGTGTTGAGCCATGGTCACGGGTTCGCCGAGATACTCTTCGTCACCGCACCGCTCAAAGATGTCACCGATGAACGCGACAATGTTGTCACGTGTCAGGGTGGAAAAATCCGGCTTGCTCATTCCGCAGCCTCGGATGTTGTGGTTTCAAGTGCTGCAAGTGTGGAAAGAAGACCGTCCTTGTCGGAATAACATCCCTGAAGCCAGCGGGTTCCCGTGCCGGAATATGCCTTGCGTGCATGCAGGACGCGTGTGTTGTCGACCACGAAACACTCGCCCGGCTCAAGCCTGAAGGTCACTTCCATAGCCGGATCATCGATGATTTCACCGAGGCGGCGGTAGGCTGCATAGTAAGTCGCCATGTCTTCAAAAGGCACATCGGTGATGGCGGCGGCCGAGCGGTTGTTGAACCGAACGGCGACCAGTTCTCCGTCCGGCGCCAGTTCGATCATCGGTCTGCGAGATCGCAAAACCACGCCCTGTTCGCCTGCATATTCGAAACGGGCGCAGTATTTGCTCAGAACATCGAACCAATCCGGATTTTCTTCTTTCAGGCGCAGGGCGGCACGGAAGCCGTCGACAACCATGTTCTCTCCGCCTGCTGCCGAACTTTCCAGGCAATAAAGAACCTGAACAGAGGGAACCGGATCCCGGTAAGGGTTGTCGGTGTGTGCCTGCAATCCAAGTCCTGTGAAGGCCAGGTTTGTTGGATTGACCTCAGTCCGGACTTCGAAGTGGCGACCGTAATTTGTTTCGCGCACAAATCCGAACAGCTCGACTACTTTCATGAGAGCCTGGTCTTCCACAGGTCCGCCGGTAAGCTTGCCGAAACCGTATCTGGCCACATCCGCAAGCCAGGCGCGCTTGGTAGCCGGGTTTGAGCTTACGGCACCGAAATCTGCTGAAGGGACGGCCTTGTTGAGTTCACCATCCCAGGCCTCGATCATTGGCGCGAGCCAGCCTTTTTCGGCCGGTGCAGCGTGATCGTATGAGTTCTCCAGCAGCCAGGAAATCGAATAGTCGACAGTCTTGTCTTCCGGCGAGAAGGTCACTTTCAACGTGTCGCCACTGATTTCAGCCGATGCGATGCCGACGTCCGGGCTGATGTCCCGCAGCGCGATAAGGCGCTGCCCGTTTGAAGGAGATCTCGTTTCTGAATCCCAGGCATTGTCGCGCAGCCAGATCGCGTGAAACCTGTGTTGGGTCTGGTCTTCCTTGAGTGCGACAAAACTGCCGTCGTCGCAAATCGCTACGTCCATCATTTACCAAAGCCTCTCCAATTTGGTTCATGACAGGATCAAGCGTTCCTTCTATAAAATCAAATTAGGAATTGCGACGCTAAGGGTGCGAATTTCTAATGGATAAATCGAGATTTGAGAATCTACCTCTGGAATGGGTGCGTGCGTTCGAAGTTGCGGCCCGGCTAGGAAGTTTTACCGCCGCTGCTCATGAGACCGGATTGACCCAGTCAGCAATCAGCCAGCGGATCGGCAAGCTGGAAAAACGCCTGGAAACGCAATTGTTTCTGCGTCAGGCTCGCCAGATCGCATTGACTGTGGAAGGCGAAGCCTGGCTTCCGCATGTTCGCTCCGCACTTGAAAGCCTGCGGGAAAGCTCCGAGGGTCTTTTTGGAATCTCGAGAAAACGGCTGACCATCTCGGCCAGCTCTTCGATCATTGAGCTATGGCTGTTGCCACGGCTGAAACGGCTGAGAGAAGAAATCGACGCGCAATTGTCTTTCAGGACAATGGTTCTATCCGGCGAGGCTGCACAGGAAAGCGGGACAATACAAATTCGATATGGAACAGGCGATTGGCCGGTCACTTACAAATTGCCGCTCTACAGCGAAACACTGGCTCCAGTCGCCGCGCCGCGGGTCGCCGGATCAACAGAGCGCTGGACAGACCTTCCACGCATCGCCCTCGTTGGGCCTCGTCCGGGATGGCACGAATGGTCTGCGCGCTTTGGCATTCCATCGACCCCGTTGCCGGACTTGCGGTTTGACACGTTCGCGGCGGCATTGTCGGCGGCAAGGGCAGGGTTTGGTGTCGCACTGGCGTCGTTGCCGCTTTGTTCGAGCGATCTGGAAACGGGGCGGCTGGTCAGGGTCTCCCAGGACAGTCTTCCCCATCACGAAACCTATTGGCTGCTGGCGTCCAAAGATGCTGTCTCAAGGCAACAATGGAACCTGCTGGAGCAGGGATTGAAGGCAATCAGCGGCTAGAATTCAGAGGAATGGAGCGCTTCACTCTTCGAAGGGGGCGGACTATTTGCGTGCGAGTGGATCGTTGGCGGACCGGATGAGTTTTTCCAGAAGTGTGGACAATTGATCCTGTTCTTCAATTGAAAGGCCTGAGACTGCCTTTTGCTGAGTTTCGACATAGTCCGGGATCTTGCCCTTCACCAGCTCAAGACCCTTTGAAGTCAAACAAACGGTCAGTGCGCGGCGGTCTTCAGGATGCGGACAACGTTCCACCAGACCAGCTTTTTCAAGCTTGTCCAACCTGGCGGTCATTCCGCCCGAACTCATCATCGTAGTCCGGTAGAGCTCCGTTGGTGTCAGCTTGTAAGGGGGACCGGACCGGACCAGAGTTGCCAGGACATCGAATTCGCCGATCTTCAGACCGATTTCCGCGTAGGCCGGCACCAGATAATCCCTGCTCATAACTTGCGCTGCTTCATTCAGCCGTCCGAGAAGGACCATCGGCGTAAGTTTGTCGGCAACTTCCGGCACTTCCTTTTGCCATTGCCGTCGGGCGCGTTCGGCTCTGTCCAGCAACAGGTCTTCCGGGTCTCCAAACAGGTGATTGGCAGGTTTGCCAGGCTCGTCAGGTGATTTTGCCATCACTCATTTTCCCGAAACATCGTTGTTGCGATTGAAACGCCGTGTCTTGAACCGGCGATCAGAACACCGGAAAGGCAAGTTCTTTCAACTGCTTTCGCAGACTGAGACTCGTCTGAAAGATTGAAAATGTCAACATGCATCAAGAATCTTGAGATAAAGTATCTTGATATAAAGATAAAAAATGCTATCTGTCGGCTAGCCGCTCCTAACGAGCGAATTCCGTTGCAAGAAAGGATGGTCCTATGGCGGATATGCTGAATGATTTGCCGGAGGTCGGAAAAAGATCAACGACACGGGTAAGGGCCAAGCTGAAAGCCAACGTCATCAAGGCCTTTGAAAAACCCTTCGTTCTTCTTCTGGTCGTTGGAAGCTTTCTTGCGGTGTCAACGGTTCTGGCGAAATCGGCTCCGGATTTCGGCTGGCATCCCCTTGCACTGCTGCAGTGGTCAATTCTGGGCGGTGCTGTCACCTTGTTCATGGTGACGCGTCTCGTTGCAAGGGCAGATGGGCAACAGGAAGGGAGCACCGGCACTTCGGTGCGGAGGCAATTGATTGCCTATCTGGCTATCAGCGGCGTTCTCTTCATTGCACCCAACATGATCGCTGTCGTTGCCGCGCCAAAGGTAGGCGCTGGATTTGTTTCGCTCAGTTTTGCCTTCCCGCTGGTTCTTACTTACGCCATTGCCGTTTTCTTGAGACTTGAGCACCTCCAGTTCCTGATGGGCGCCGGTGTTCTGTTTGGTCTTGCCGGCGGTGTCTTGCTGGCTATGTCGGGTGCAAATCTTTCCGCTGATGCATCGCTCTGGTCGGTCTTTGCTCTGTCCATCCCTGTCTTTTTGGCTTCAGGCAACATCTACCGGACGTTGAAATGGCCCGAAGGAGCGAAGCCGGTGGACCTAGCGCTCGGGATGATGGCGACGGGATTTCTCGCGCTTGCCGCGTTCACAGCCGTCTGGGGCGTTCCGGTCGTGCCCGAAAGCTGGACCCTGGAGGCCAGTGTTCTGCTTCTGTCGCAAACGGCAATTTTTGCGCTTCAGTATGGCCTGTACTTCCGGCTCCAGCAGACAGCCGGTCCGGTCTATCTCAGCCAGATCGGTTCGGTCGCAGCGGTCGTCGGACTGGGGCTTGGTTATCTGGTATTCGGCGAAGTTCCCAATGCCGCGAAGGCTGCAGCAGTCGTTTTCGTCGGCATCGGGATCATTTTGGTCTCGCTGGGACGTCGCCGCCGCCAGGGCATTTGAAACTCAGTGCCAGAGCCAGGCTGCGCCGCGAACGCCCGAGCTGTCACCGTGAACGGCCTTGCGGATTGGTGTGTCGAAGGTGTCGGAAAAGATGAAGGGCATCATCGCCGGCGGAAGGTCTTCATAAAGCTCATCTATGTTCGACATGCCGCCACCGAGGACGAAGACATCAGGATCGAGAAGGTTGGCAGACATGGCAAGGCAACGGGCCAGGCGGCTGACATAGGCCTCGTAAACCTCGTTTGCGACCTTATCGCCCGTCCGTTTCAACGCCATGATCTCGTGTCCTTTCAGCAAGGTGCCGGCTTTCTCCTTGTAGTGAAGCTGAAAACCGGTGCCGGAACACCAGCGGTCAATGACGCCTTTGTGGCCGATCCAGCTGTCCGGACCCGGAAACTCGTCTGCCTTGAGCCAGGGAACGGTAATTGCGCCCCATTCGCCTCCGATACCATTTGCGCCGAGATGGGCTGTGGCATCAATCGCGATTCCTGAACCGCACCCGGTTCCGATGATGATTGCATGGACAACGTGTTCACCGGCACCGGCACCGTCGGTTGCCTCCGACACCGCGAGGCAGTTTGCATCGTTCTGGATCCGCACCGGACGGCCAAGAACCGCTTCCAGATCCTTGTCGAGCGGTTTGCCGTTCATCCAGGTTGAATTTGCGTTCTTGACGACACCCGTTTTGGGAGAAAGGGAGCCGGGAATGCCAAGGCCCAGCGTGCCATGCTGGCCGGTTGCATGTTCTGCTGCATCGACCAGGTGCTTCACCGCTGCGAGGCAACCCTGATAGTCGTCCCGGGGCGTATCAACCCGTTGCCGGAACAGTTCCTCACCTTCGCCGGAAAGGGCGATAATCTCAATTTTCGTTCCGCCCCAATCAATTCCCAATCGCATGTCAGTCCACCCGTTTCGGCAATTCGAAGGCAGCCGCCTGGCCGTCTTCCAGTTCGTCGGTCTGTTTGCCGTAGCTTTTGAATTTATTCAGAATGTCGGCCATTTCCTCAGCGTCCAGAATGACCGGTTCCCCCAGGACCAGAGAGGACAGGTACTGATCGGCCAGATCCTCAACTCCTTCAGCAATCGATAAAGCCTTTTTGAGGTTCGGTCCACCTGCGATCTGGCCGTGATTGGCCAGGAGGCAGGCATTGCGCTCTCCGAGCGCCGCAGTCATTGCGTCCGAGAGCGCACGTGTTCCGAAGCTTGCATAGTCTGCGCACTCGATCCTGTCGCCACCAGCCAGAGCAACCATGTAGTGAAATGCCGGAATACCGCGCCTATGGCACGAAAGCGCCGTTGCGCGGGGACTATGACAATGAACGACTGCGCCGCAAGACGGTTTGGCGAGATAGAAATCCAGATGCATGCGCCACTCGGAAGACGGAAGGGTATCTCCGCGGTACCGTCCTTCGAAATCCAGCGCAACGATCCGGTCTGCAGTCAGGTCTTCATAAGGAGTGCCGGAAGGCGTCACCAAAAAACCGGATTTTGTGCGTGCACTGACATTGCCCGAGGTGCCTTTGGTAAGGCCGAGGCGGGGCAGTGCGCGGGCGGTTTCGATTATATCGTGGCGAAGATCCGCCGTATCGTCTGGAAAGGGAGCCATGTCTGACATCTGGCCTTCAATTCAGGAAGTGAACGAAATGGTCTGGTCGGAGATCCTCGACCGGCGCTTAAATGACAGTGTTCCTGTTGCCTTTTCAAGGCATTGCGCTGATAAAACGCAAATGCACGCACCAATTGCGTGGAACGTTGACAGAGGTTGAATGCCCGGACTTGCGCACAAGTTGAAGATGCTCTGGCTGAAGGCTGGTGCCGGTGCGCGAAGACAAGGTCACCGGCGTGAGTTTCAACGTCAGGGAACAGCACGCGCTTCAGGGCCTCGATGGGCTGAGCAGGATGCCGGTGAAGAATGGGGTTTGACGCATCCAGGATCAGACCAGTCTCGACAACAGGACACTCAAAGACCCTCAGTGACGCCATACTATGTCTGGGGAACCCTGGCGATCTTGGCCATAGGATTTGCCTCCGGTACCATTTATTGGCACCAGAAGCAGAAAATGCCCGACAACGCGGAAGAAGTTCCAGCCCATCGCGACCCGCTTGTGCGGCTCGATGAAGGAGCAAAAACGGCTCTTCTCAGCCAGCTACCGGAACTGGATGCCAAACTTAAACGCGGTTTTCTAGGGAAGCCCGATCAGCTTTGCGCCGAGCTGCATGCTCTGGGACTTGAAAATCGAGGATGGAAGAAGGCGCCTTTTCAAAGGGGCCGTTGGCAATGTGCGTCTGACCTGGTGCTGCTTACAACACCAAGCGTTGACTTTGGGCCAACGACCCTGTTTTTCCTCCTTCGCGGCCCGTCGGAGGAGAAGATCGACTATTTGCGCCTGAAGCTGGCGGTGGAAGATGCGCGCCAAATGGAGATCGGGCAGGAAGCGGTCTGGCTGGTCATCGATGCACTCGCGGCACGCTATGGCTGGACAGTTCCCGATAGCTTTCGGCGGGCGATTGCTGACTTCAGGCAGCTCGAAACGACGTATCGAGGAGTTCAGCTGTCAATCGCGCCGGAAGACCCGAATCTGACCGGAGATCCGTTGGCGAACCAGCGCTTGAACATCATCTTGAATTTCGGCGAACCGGACCTGATCCGGCCCGCCGACCGTTTTGAAGTGGCGCCGCCATTGGAAAGCGGCTGGAGCAATAGAGGCGACCCTAAGGACCGGGACGGTCAGGCAGCGGAATGAACTCCTTTTCGTCGCCCGGCACCGTATCGAAGCGACCCTGACGCCAGTCCTCCTTGGCCTGTTCGATACGCTCCTTCGAGGAGGAAACGAAATTCCACCAGATGTAACGCCTCCCATCCATCGGTTCGCCGCCGAGGACGACGAAGCGGGCCGGAGCAGGGGATTGGTTTTCGACCACCAGATGATCGCCAGGTTTGAAGACGAGCAGCTGAGCGGGGTCGAAGTCCTGTCCGGCAATCGATATACGGCCTGATATTGTGTAAAGCCCACGTTCTTCCCAGCCGGCATCAAGAGGGATCTTTGCGCCGGGTTCCAGTGAGATATCCGCGTAGAACATTTCCGAAGCGGTTTTTACCGGTGCCTTATGGCCGTAAAGGTCACCGGCAATCAGCTTCACTGAAGCGCCTTTGTCCGCGAATTCGGGTTGCTGTTCGGTTCCAAAGTGCTGGAAAGTCGGATCGCCTTCTTCCAGATGCTTTGGTAGAGCAACCCAACTTTGAAGGCCGAACAATTGCCGGGTTTCCTGCTTTCGCTCCGGGCGTTCGCGTTCCGAGTGGACGATGCCTTTGCCGGCACTCATCCAGTTAAGCGCTCCGGGCGAGATCGCGATTTCCGTCCCGAGACTGTCCCGATGATACATTTCGCCCTCAAACAGGTAGGTTACCGTCGCGAGACCGATATGCGGGTGTGGGCGGACGTCGATACCACCGCCGACAAGCAGCTCCGCTGGTCCCATCTGATCGAAAAAGATGAACGGACCGATCATGCGCCGTCGTGGAGACGGCAGGGCACGGCGGACATGAAAGCCGCCCAGGTCTGATGTCCGGGGAACAATGATCGTATCGATCGGATCGCAACTTGCGGCATTGCCCGCGACCGGGTCGGGGGTGTTCAACCAGCTCATCTGCCTCTCCTTGCAGTCAAAAGCGCGTCTGCCGGTTAGATAGGGTCGCAGGCCTGTAAGTGTCCATTGAACAGTCTGTTTCCATCTTTTCTTTCAATCAGAAGGGCGTATAACTGCGAGCCCTCAATCGCCCCAAAAGGTGTTTCATGAAACGCGTGATGATCGTCGGAGGTCCCGGTTCGGGCAAAAGCACGCTCGCGCACCAGCTCGGTCAGCGGACGGGTTTGCCCGTCTACAACATGGACCACATTCACTGGCTGCCTGGCTGGGTTGAAAGACCCAGACAGGAAAAAGATGCGCTGACGCATCAGGTTCACATGAAGAGCGAATGGATCTTCGAAGGTGGTCATTCGAGCACTTACGCGGAACGGGTTGATCGGGCGGACACATTCATCTGGTTGGATGTTCCGGTCTGGTTGCGGATCTTTCGGGTTCTGAAACGCTCTCTTCAATATTACGGCAAAAGCCGGCCTGATTTGCCGGAAGGGTGTCCGGAGCGTTTCAACGGCCAAACCGTCGAGTTCGTGCGGTTCATCTGGCGCACCCGGCATAGCGCACGCGCCAAGCTGCTTCGGATCTACACAGCTCCGCCGCCGCATCTGACTGTTCTGAAGTTTTCCAGTCTGAAAGAGACGCGTGCGTTTTTGGATGACCTGTCACCGGAAACCTGAAGACAGGGAGCGGACACACGCTGAGATGTCTTGACAGAACGTGCGTGCCGACGGCACAAACGGGGCTCACCCGGGGTGTCCCGTCATGGGGCTGAGATGCTGCAGGGTGCGGTAACACGCACAGCGCAGGGACCCGAAGAACCTGATCCAGGTCATGCTGGCGAAGGGATGGTGGCCCTGACGGCGCGCGAGGACCATTTGTCCGGCGCATGCAGTCAAGCGCATCCCCGACAGCCCCTGACGAAAAAGAATGTAAGGCCTTTGGTTGGCCCTGCAGGAGTGAAACGTCGTGCAAGGTGTCTCAGGCGCAGGTGCAAAGACATGAGGGTCCTGATCCGCGGAGCAGGTGTTGCCGGGTTGTCGCTCGCATACGAACTTCGCAAGCGGGGTGCCGAAGTCACCTTGTTTGAGATCCGTGAAGGCTTGACCAGAAGTGCTTCCTGGCTGGCCGGTGGCATGCTGGCACCGTGGTGTGAGCGTGAAAATGCCGAAGAAGACGTTCTCGCTTATGGAAAAAAGTCGGTCGACTGGTGGGCAAAAGCGTTGCCGGGTGCGGTTTCGCACAAAGGTACCCTGGTCGTTGCGCCACCTCGTGATATCGCCGAACTCAGTCGCTTCGCCGGACGTACGAGCGGCTACGAATGGGTGGATGGGGCCGGGGTAACAGGTCTTGAGCCCGACCTGGAGGGGAGATTTTCCAAAGGACTGTTCTTCCCGAAGGAGGCTCACCTGGATCCGCGAAAAGCCTTGATCCAGCTTGAAGAAACGGTTTCCAGACTGGGTGTTAGAACCTTCTTCGGACCAGAAGAACCGAAGGTGGATACGAATTTCATCGCCGATTGCATAGGTATGGCGTCGAAAGAAAAGGAGTTGAGGGCAGTGCGCGGGGAAATGCTGATCCTGCACGCACCAGAGATCACGTTGTCCAGGCCCGTTAGAATGCTTCATCCGCGCATTCCGGTCTATATCGTGCCTCGGGACAACAACCACTTCATGGTCGGGGCAACGATGATCGAAAGTGCCGATGACGGCCCGGTCAGTGTTCGCTCCACCATGGAACTGCTGAACGCTGCCTATAGCCTTCACCCGGCTTTCGCTGAAGCCAAGATCATTGAGACAGGCGTGGGTGTTCGCCCGGCCTATGCCGACAATCTGCCGCGCATCAACTTTGACGGCCGGGTCCTGAGCCTGAATGGCTTCTACCGTCACGGTTTCCTGCTGGCTCCGCATTTTGCGGCACAGGCCGCCGAAACCCTGTTCCTTTCTTCCAAGGAGACCACCCTTGAAACTCATCATTAACGGCGAAGAGCAGGAGGTGACCAGTTCGACCCTCTCAGGGCTTCTGGATGAACTGGCCTATGAACACGATTTTCTTGCCACAGCGCGCAACAGCGAGCTTGTTTCTGCTGAAGAACGTGCCAGCTGCGAGCTTCTTGAAGGGGATCGGATCGAGATCCTGTCTCCCATGCAGGGAGGGTGAGGACCATGCTTGAGTTTTATGGCGAGGTGATTTCTTCCCGCTTGCTTCTGGGAACAGCGCAATATCCGTCGCCGAAAATCCTTTCAGATGCAGCAATGCGATCAGGTAGTGTAATACTGACCGTTTCCTTGCGCCGCGAAGCAGCAGGAACCGGTGCTGGTGGCAAGTTCTGGGACCTCATCCGCCAGCTGAATGTGCGCGTGCTTCCCAACACTGCCGGATGTCATTCTGTGAAAGAGGCCGTAACCACTGCGAAGATGGCGCGGGAGTTGTTCGGAACAGATTGGATCAAGCTGGAGGTCATAGGCCATCATGACAGCTTGCAGCCGGATGTATTTGGATTGGTGGAGGCTGCACGAATTCTGTGCGAAGACGGTTTCAAAGTCTTTCCATACACCACGGATGACATCGTTGTCGGTGAAAGGCTGCTGGAAGCAGGATGCCAGGTGTTGATGCCCTGGTGTGCACCGATCGGGTCTGCACGGGGACCGGTCAATCCCGATGCTCTTAGAGCCTATCGCGCTCATTTCCCCGGCGTTCCGCTTGTCGTGGACGCCGGTCTTGGTCGTCCGTCTCACGCCGCTCAGGTCATGGAGTTCGGCTTTGACGCGGTTCTCTTGAATACAGCTGTCGCAAAGGCCGGTGATCCTGTTGCGATGGCAGAAGCTTTTTCAAAGGCCGTCGAGGCGGGGCGCCAGGCATTCGAAGCCCAACCGCTGGACCCACGCGACATGGCCGTTCCCTCAACCCCTGTAATTGGCATGGCAGTATTTGAATGAAACTCGACCCGTTTTACCTGATCGTTGACAGTTCCGAGTGGATCGGACGGCTGATCCCGCTTGGCGTCAAGCTGGTCCAATTGCGCATCAAGGACAAGCCGGAGGCGGTACTGCGTAAAGAAATCGCAGCATCAAAGACGATCTGCAAAAGACATGGTTGCCAATTGATCATCAACGACTATTGGCAGCTCGCCATCGATGAAGGTTGCGACTTTGTTCATCTCGGCCAGGAAGATCTGGCGGATGCGGATGTGACGGCGATCCGAAGGGCAGGACTGCGCCTTGGGGTATCGACACATGACGGCGAGGAACTGGATACCGCACTCTCAGTTGACCCGGACTACGTGGCGCTGGGCCCGGTCTATCCAACCATTTTGAAGAAAATGAAATGGGCTCCGCAGGGCCTCGAAAAGATCGGCAGATGGAAGCAGCAGATCGGCGGTTTGCCGCTTGTGGCGATCGGTGGACTTAATCCTGAACGCCTTGAGGGCGTGTTCAAAAACGGCGCGGACAGCGCTGCCGTCGTGACGGACATCACCTTGAATCCGGATCCAGAGACAAGGACACGAGAGTGGATTTCAGTTACCCAAAAATGGCGCTAATGAAACCAAACCGCTTGTATTTCTTACGAACTGAACGGTTTCATCAGTCCAATCCGTGTGATGGAAACCTTCGAGACAAATAGATATTTTCCTAGCCAAAAATGACTTTATCGCGCGCGACCTGATCGCGCAGAAATTCCTGCACGGCTGCGACATGGCGCAAGGGGCGGGAGCTTTCGTGGGTGACCATCCAGTAGGCCCGCCGGAGTTTGATGTCTGGCAGAACTTCAACCAATGCATTGTCTCCGCGGGCGATAAAATCGTGCAGAATACCAATGCCCGCACCGGCCCGGACAGCCTCGGTCTGACCGAGGGCGGAAGCGATCTCAAATCGGGCGGACCAGTTCTTGGTGAAATCTGCGCTGTAGTTCAGGGAAGGGGAATAGAGCAGATCTTCAACGTAATCGATAAGATCGTGCGCGTTTAGATCGCTGGGTGACCTGGGTGTTCCGTGTTCCTTGAGATAGTCCTTGGAAGCATAAAGACCAAGGGCATAGTCAACGAGCTTTCCAGCAACCAGGCGGCCCGTTTCCGGGCGGTCGATGGTGACTGCGATGTCGGCTTCCCGTCTTGAGAGTGAGAACGATCTGGGCACCGGAACCAGCTGCACCTTGAGACCCGGATGTTTTTCCGAGAGCTTGCCGAGCCGTGGGGCGAGATAGGCGACGCCGAACCCGTCCGGTGCACCGATGCGAACAGTGCCGGAAATTTCAGGCGTATCGCCGCCAAGGTCGGCTTCGGCAGCAACCGCTTCGGCCTCCATTCTTTCCGCACGATCGAAGAACCGCGTCCCGGCTGCGGTCAGGAGACAGCCTGATGTTGATCGGTCGAACAGCCGGGCGCCGAGGCTTTCTTCAAGTGCAGTCAGGCGACGCGCGACCGTTGCATGGTTCAGTCCAAGCCGCCGCGCTGCCGCAAGGATCTGACCTGTGCGCGCAATGCTCAGGAAAATACGGATATCATCCCAGTTCATTTCCGTTCGCTTCCCATGTTATTTTCCCGACTGTCAAAGGGATCACCGGTCACACGTGTCATTGCTTTTTGGCGGGCGAGACTTCGTTCGTTAATAGGCACTGTCTAGGCATGGTCCGCCGGATCGCATCCGGAGTGACTTGAAATCTTGAACTCATTCAAATGCCATAACTATAAAAAATGCACAACAGATGCGGAAAACTGGATCTTGTATATTGCAAAAATAAAAGCGACAAAGATCCGGACGATAAGACGGGTCATGCGGCAGCAGGCTGACAGGCCCTGACATCACGGGAGATACTCAGATGCAGAAGATCGGTCATTTTATTAATGGCAAGCACGTCGAGGGCACCTCTGGTCGCTACGCCGACGTTTACAATCCGGCCACTGGTGAAATCCAGGCTCAGGTCGCACTTGCCAGCCAGGCTGAAATGGACGCAGCCATCGCCAACGCGGTTGAAGTGCAGCCTGCCTGGGCAGCCACCAACCCGCAGCGCCGCGCCCGCGTGATGATGAAGTTTGTTGAGCTTCTCAACCGCGACATGGACAAGCTGGCCGAAGCGCTTTCCCGCGAACACGGCAAAACCCTGCCGGATGCAAAGGGCGACGTGATCCGTGGCCTGGAAGTCGCTGAGTTCTGCATCGGCGCACCGCACATGCTGAAAGGCGAGTTCACCGAAGGCGCTGGTCCGGGCATCGACATGTACTCCATGCGCCAGCCGCTTGGCGTTGTTGCCGGCATCACGCCGTTCAACTTCCCGGCCATGATCCCGATGTGGAAGTTCTGTCCGGCAATCGCCTGCGGTAACGCCTTCATCCTGAAGCCGTCCGAGCGCGACCCGTCCGTGCCGATCATGCTTGCGGAGCTGATGATCGAAGCCGGTCTGCCTGCAGGTGTCCTGAACGTCGTCAATGGTGACAAGAGCGCTGTTGACGCGATCTGCGACGATGAAGCCATCCAGGCCGTCGGGTTCGTCGGTTCCACCCCGATCGCCCAGTATGTCTATTCCCGCGCAACTGCCAACGGCAAGCGCGCCCAGTGCTTCGGCGGCGCCAAGAACCACATGATCATCATGCCGGACGCCGACATGGATCAGGCAGCAAACGCTCTGATCGGTGCTGGTTACGGCGCAGCCGGCGAGCGCTGCATGGCCGTCTCCGTCGCTGTTCCGGTTGGCGAAAGCACCGCAAATGCTCTGATCGAAAAGCTGGCTCCGAAAGTCGAAGCCCTGAAGATCGGACCGTACACCGCCGGCGATGACGTCGACTTCGGCCCGCTGGTCACCAAGGAAGCACTTGCACGCGTCAAAGGTCTTGTCGACCAGGGCGTCAAGGAAGGAGCGAACCTCGTTGTCGATGGCCGTGATTTCTCCATGCAGGGCTATGAAAACGGCTACTTCATGGGTGGCTGCCTGTTCGACAACGTCACCAAGGAAATGGATATCTACAAGACCGAAATCTTCGGTCCGGTTCTTTCCGTTGTCCGCGCAGAAACCTACGAGGAAGCTCTCGACCTGCCGCTGAGCCATGAATACGGCAACGGCACCGCGATCTTCACCCGTGACGGCGACACCGCGCGTGACTTCGCGTCCCGTATCAACATTGGCATGGTTGGCATCAACGTGCCGATCCCGGTGCCGCTCGCATACCACACCTTCGGCGGCTGGAAGAAGTCCGGCTTCGGCGATCTGAACCAGCACGGCCCGGACGGGTTCAAATTCTACACCCGTACCAAGACCGTGACCTCCCGTTGGCCGTCCGGTCTCAAGGACGGTGCGGAATTCGTCATTCCGACGATGAAGTAAGGTCTGACCACATTCTGAAAGAATTGACGGCGCCATTTGGCGCCGTCTTGCGTTTTACAACATGTCGATATTTGCGGCTCGACCGTAACAGATAAGACTTGGGTTTGAGGTGCCAAAGTCAATCGAACGGATGTTGCTCAAAGGTTCCGGCGATCTTATCGCTGGTGTCGTTTCGCAGTGTCGTTGGCCTGAACGCGGCACAGCTGGAGAACGAGGATTGAGTAGATCTGTTTCAACCGGCTAGGCACCGTCGATACAGCTCGCTATGTTTCAAACGCGGATAAACCGCATCAATATTTTGATAGATCAATTGGCGGGAGCCTGCTTTTTCGGGTGAATCCTGCCGGGAAAGCGATCTTACATGATACAGAAAGAACAAGTCCGCGAACTTTTCAGAAATCTTGAGACCGGGCATGGCGACGTGTTTTTTGCACGCGTTCGGGACGACGTCAGCTGGACGGTAATGGGGACACATCCGCTGGCCGGGACGTACTCCAGCAAATCCGATTTTCTGCACGCAACCTTCGAACGGCTGAACAAGATTCTGAATGAAGGAGTTGTGCTGAAGGTCGTCGACGTTTACGTCGACGGTCAGGTGGCGATTGTCGAGATGCAGTCGCTTTCAACTGCCGCGAATGGCAAGCCCTTTGACAACCGATATTGCTGGGTTTGCACATTTGATGACAGCGGAATGATCAGCAAAGTGCGTGCCTATCTCGATTCAGCTCTTGTGGCCTCGGTGATCGAAGAAAACGAGGCCAGCTGACAGAAATCGGCTCGTTGTCGACAAAAGAGGCGGATTTGCATTGCCGCCTCTTCTGACGGGTTCGGGCTCAGGCAGCGATGGCTTCCGCTTCAACCATTTGATCGATCTGATAGTGCGACATGGTTACAAGGCCGTCGATTTCCGCCATCACGGCGGCAAAGCCGGGATCTTTCATGACTTTCTGCGCAGCCGTTTTCGCTGCATCCAGGTCCTTCCAGAGAACGACATCGGCAAATAGATTGCGGTCTTCACAGGACTCATAGGCTGACCATGAAATGAACCCGTCATAGTGTTTGACGGTGTCTTGCGCTGCACGACGCGCGATGCGGGCCTTATCTGCATCCTTGACCTTGAATATTACCAGTTCGAGGCACGGTTCATTCATGTCTATCTCCATGTTTTAAAGGGGATATTCCCTTGAGACAAACATCGCACAGGCCTCCTGACACCATCCTGTCAGGACAATTCCCCAACTCTGAATTAAATGTCCTTGCAGTGGAAATTGCTCGATTTGCCATAGTGTGGCATTCATCCAACCAGAGGAAAATCAGCCGGGGCAATGTGGCACGTTGCCCCTTCAACATCAGGACGGCACCAAGCCATTCATGGCAGAGACCGAACGACACAAAACAAGTGATCTGGGAGGGGAGGCGATCGCGTCGGTTCAAGGTGTGGCTGCTATTGGACAGCCATTGCCGGGTGAAACGAAATGCCTGCGGCGTGCGGGCACTTTGATGGCTGTCTCGGATCTGCTCTGGATCTCGCAAGCCGCTCTGATCGCATTTGCATTGGGAATGCTTCTGAGCGCAACCGCAGGCCTGAGCAAAGTGCCGCCCGCAAGTACCTCAATTTGGTGGGTATCGTTTTCTTCCGGTTTCGGCATCATGGCCGTCGCTTTGCTGCGGGTCCTGTTGCAAAATCGCGCCTCGAATATTGCGCGAAAAAGCGCGCGTGAAATCCAGTCGCGGGCGCGGGAAGCGCTTTTGAACGCTGCCATCGCCAGCTCTCCTGCCGCAAGCTTTCCGGCTTCAGGTGCGTTTGCAGCTCATGTGACCGATCAGATCGATCTGCTTGGGCCGTATTATCGAAATTTCGCACCACAATCGGTTCGTCTGAAGATCGTGCCGATTGCGATCGTTCTTGCGACGGCAGTTTTCAGCTGGCTGGCTGCGCTGATCCTGCTGATCTGCGGACCGCTCATTCCAGTGTTCATGGCCTTGGTCGGAACAAGGGCCAAGGCAGCAAGCGCCGCACAGCAGGAGGAACTCACCCGGCTTGGCGGAACGCTTCTCGACCGCATAAGGGGACTGGAAACGCTGACCCTTTTCGGTGCGTTGCAAAGAACGAAGGATGACATCGCCACGGCGGGCGAGCGGTTTCGGGTAGGCACAATGCGGGTTCTGAAAATCGCATTCCTGTCCTCCACCGTTTTGGAACTGTTTTCTGCACTCGGAATTGCCTTTTGCGCGGTCTATGTCGGGTTTTCCCTGCTTGGAGATATCCGGGTCGGCACCTGGAGTGGAGCGCTCAGTTTTCCGGTTGGCTTGTTCGTGTTGTTGTTGGCACCGGAGTTTTTTGCCCCGCTCAGAGCTTTCGCTGCAGCTTATCACGACCGCTCAGCCGGTCTTGCGGCCCAGGAAAAGCTGGAATCGCTCCTGAATGATATTCAAGCGGGTGAAAAGGTCGTTGGAGATTGGCAAAAAAGGCCGGCCGAAACGGCGATACAGGCAAACGTGACCGAAGTCGCAACGCCGCCATCCATCGAGTTTTCCGGAGTCTCGCTTTGCCTGGCTGGGCAACCTGTTTTCAAGGATCTGGATCTGAACATCCAGCCCGGTGACACAGTTCTCCTCAAGGGCGAGAGCGGCAGCGGCAAGACCACGTTGCTTGACTGCGTTCTTGGATTTCATGTTCCGGACCAGGGCGAGATCAGGATCGCTGGTTGTCCTGTCCAGGAAGTCGTTTCCCAATTGCGTCGAAACGTCATGTGGCTTGGACAGGCCCCCCGACTTTTCCATGGCAGCTTGAAAGCAAATTTGCTGATGGGCGCGGAAGACGCTTCCAGCGTCAAAGACGAAGAGATCTGGGCAGCCTTGAAACTGGCCGGCGCGGACGGATTGGTCGGGCGTTTGCCTCAAGGGTTGGATACGCCTCTCGGAGAGGACGGCTTTGGTCTGTCGGTAGGTGAAATGCGGCGTGTGGCGCTGGCCCGTGCGGCCATGCGGAAAAACGCAGGCATCCTGCTTGCCGACGAGCCAACCGCAGGACTGGACGAGGAGACGGCGCAAGACGTCATAAATGGCTTGCGGCAATTGTCGTCTGAAAGGACCACTCTGATCGCCACCCATGATCCTGCTGTTTTGAATATGTCCGGCCGTCAGTTGGATATGCGGGCCTTGAATGCGATTTCGGCGCAGGAGGTTGCCGAATGAATTTGGTCTGGCAATTCGTGTTGAGCCAGTACCGGCATGACCGGCTGCATTTCTGGCTCGGTATTCTGGTGGCGCTGCTGCCGGCGGCCGCGGGAGTTCTTCTTCTCGGAGTTTCGGGATGGTTCATCACTGCAGCCGCCGTTGCCGGTCTTAGCGGTGTTTTTCTGAACATCTTTGTACCAAGCGCGATTATCCGTGCCCTGGCGATCGCAAGAACCGCTGGTCGATACGGTGAACGCGTTCTGACCCACGATGCGACCTTCCGATTTCTGACGGACCTGAGAAATCGTCTGTTTGCCGTTTATGCCGAGCGTGGTGCCAAGGGGGCTCGATCCGCCCTCCTGCTAAATCGGTTGACGATCGATATCACGACGTTGGACTCGGTCTATTTGCGCCTTGTTGTTCCCCTGGTGCTGGCAATTCTCGTTGCGGTCGCCCTCCTGGCAATCTGGATGTCGATTTCAGTGCCGCTGTTTCTCATGGGGCTAATCTTCCTTGCCGTTTGGGCTGCTCTGTTCTGGTTTGCTTATGCGGGGGCGGATCGCAAAACTGCCAGAAGAGTGGATGCGGCATCGGATGCGATGCGTTTGCGCGCGGCCGATCTTGCCGCCGGACGAAGGGACCTGGCGATCTATGGAGGGCTGGAATGGGCAGCGGATCGTGTCCTGGCAGCAGATCGGAAGCTTTCTCACGCGGAAGACATTGAAGATCGGCGAGCCGACAGATTGAACGGCATCTCGCTTTTTGTCGGGCAATCTTTCCTTGCGATGACGTTGTTCATCTGCGTGTGGAGCGCATCGACCAAAGCGTTGAGTGTGCCGTTCGCCGCCGGACTGGTTCTGGTGGTCATGGCCCTGCCGGAGATCCTTGGTCAACCTTTGGCAGGGCTCGTTCGCTTGCCAAGAACCATCCTGGCCATTCGAAGGTCGCTGACGACAGAGGTGGGCAGATCACGAGAGCAGGCAGGTACAACGAGCACTGGAGAGCCTGATCAGTCTGATCCGGATAAAGCCGTTCTGCGCTTCGCTGGCGTGTTGTTCCGCTATCCAGGCGCAAAACGGAACGTTCTTGAAAATCTGTCGATGCAGATCGAACCAGGGGAAGTTGTTGCGATTGCAGGACGCAGTGGCTGCGGCAAAAGCACTGTCGCGGCGCTTGCTTCGCGGCTTCGGGTGCCTGACGAAGGACAGGTCGTTCTGAAGGGCAGGGAACTGGCGTTTTGGGACGAGCAACATCTGCGCCGTTCGGTGACCGTGCTCAGCCAGCGACCTTATATCTTCAACGATACCGTCGCCGCCAACTTGCGGATCGCAAATGCCGAGGCTGGCGACTCAGACCTCTGGTCGGCATTGGAGAAGGCCGCGCTTGCCGACCGGATTTCAAAAAACCGCAACGGATTGCAAACGGTTCTGGGGGAAGGCGGACTGGGCCTTTCGGGAGGAGAATGCCGACGCCTTGCCCTTGCCCGGGCGTTTTTGACCAGACCGGATCTTTTCATACTCGATGAGATGACGGAAGGGCTCGACGCGCAAACCGCCAGTGAAGTATTGGCAAGGTTCCTTGAGTTCCGGGGAGGCGCAGCCGTTCTGATGATTGCCCATAAGAAACTGGAGCTGAATGCAGCCGACAGGGTTGTGCAATTATAGGAAATGCCTGCGCGTCAATATGCGCACCCAGGGTAGGATTGTTTCCGTTTTCCCAACGATTCCAATCCGTTTTTCTGCACTTTCCGGTTGTCCATTACGATCTGCCGCATTGACCTTGCCGGGTGGCTGGGCCACGATCACCGTGGTTGAAGACTCGTATTTTTAGACAATTGGTTGACGGAATTGGCATGGATCCGCCGTCCGACGTGATCGGACGATTTGGCCCTGCCGGATTGTCTTGAAACTCTGACGTCTTTGCCTGGCTTCGTGCTCAAGTCTGTTCCGGCTTGAAAAGGGGGAAGAGGATGGAATTAAACGTCGTTGACCTGTCCCGGCTGCAATTTGCCATGACAGCGCTCTACCACTTCCTGTTCGTACCCTTGACCATCGGGCTTTCCGTTCTGCTCGCGACCATGGAGACGGTCTACGTCATGACCGGTCGCGAGATCTGGAAACGCATGGTCAAGTTCTGGGGTACGCTCTTCGGGATCAACTTTGTCCTTGGGGTGGCAACGGGCCTTACCATGGAATTCCAGTTCGGAATGAACTGGGCCTATTTCAGTCAATATGTCGGTGATGTCTTCGGTGCTCCGCTCGCGATCGAAGGTCTGATGGCCTTCTTCATGGAAGCGACCTTTGTCGGCCTCTTCTTCTTCGGTTGGGACAAGCTTTCCAGACGACAGCATCTTGCTGCAACCTGGGCCGTGGCACTGGGAACAAACTTCTCCGCCCTCTGGATCCTCATCGCGAACGGCTGGATGCAGAATCCGGTTGGTTCGATGTTCAATCCGGACACGATGCGCATGGAAGTCACAAGCTTCTTTGAAGTTCTGTTCAATCCGGTCGCTCAGGCAAAGTTCGTTCACACCGTTTCGGCCGGTTACGTGACCGCCGCCATGTTCATGCTCGGGGTTTCGGCCTGGTACATGCTTCACGGCCGGCACATTGCGATCGCCAAACGTTCAATGGCAATCGCATCAGCCTTCGGTTTTGCATCGGCTCTGTCCGTGGTCGTCCTCGGCGACGAGAGCGGCTATGAGGCCAACCTGAACCAGAAAATGAAACTGGCAACGATGGAAGCCATGTGGGAAACCGAACCGGCTCCCGCATCTTTCAACATCGTTGCCTGGCCGGACATGGAAAAGCGCGAGAACCTCTTCGCAATCGAGGTGCCTTATGTGATGGGTCTGATTGCCACTCGCTCACTGACGGATGTCATTCCGGGCATCAAGGAGCTGGTTGACCGCTCGAAGGATCGTATTCGCCAGGGAGCAATCGCCTGGGACGCCCTTCAGCAGATCCGGGCCAATCCCGAAACCGTCAGCGAAGACGTGCGCGAGACTTTCCGCCAGAACGAAAACTCGCTTGGTTACGCCTATCTTCTGTTGCCGTTCACCGACAATCCGATGGAAGCAACCACCGAGCAGGTCGAGCAGGCTGCGTGGTCAACCGTGCCCAACGTCTTCCCGATGTTCTATGCCTTCAGGATCATGGTGGCGTGCGGCTTCTTCTTCATCCTGATCACATCGGTGTTCTTCTACTATTCCTCGTCCGGCAAGCTGGACGAACTCCGGGAAAAGCGCCGCTGGCTGCTGCATGTCGCGGTCTGGTCAATTCCATTGCCCTGGATCGCCTGCGAGATGGGCTGGTTCGTCGCCGAGTATGGCCGTCAGCCCTGGATCATCGAGAGTATGCTGCCGACATCAGTGGCGCATTCCAGTCTTACCGTAACTGAGGTTCTGCTGACGCTCGCCGGTTTTGTGGCGCTTTACAGCACACTGCTGGTGGTCGAGATCGCCTTGATGATCAAATACATCAAGATTGGTCCCGACGACGGTGTACCGGCGGATAGCCAGTCACCCGAAGCCAGCCGCCCGGTTGCCGGCGCAGCCCCTGTTCCAGCGGAGTAATGACACATGATTCTGCATGAACTGATCGACTACTCAACGCTGAAAATAATCTGGTGGGTGCTGCTCGGCATTCTCCTGATCGGGTTTGCGGTGACGGATGGGTTCGACATGGGCGTCGGTGCTCTTCTGCCATTTGTCGCCGAAACCGACATTGAACGCCGGGTCGTGATCAATACGATTGGCCCGACCTGGGAAGGAAATCAGGTCTGGTTCATTCTGGGAGGTGGTGCGATTTTCGCCGCATGGCCACCGCTCTACGCTATAAGTTTCTCCGGATTCTATCTGGCGATGTTTATCGTGCTTGCTGCCATGATCCTGCGTCCGGTTTCCTTCAAGTATCGGTCCAAGCGGCCAGACCCTTCCTGGCGCGCGACCTGGGACTGGGCACTTTTCATAGGATCATTCGTTCCGGCTCTCGTGTTTGGCGTTGCGGTTGGCAATGTGCTGCTTGGGGTGCCCTTCAAGCTGGATCTTGATCTGCGCATGACCTACGAGGGCTCTTTCTTCGGATTGTTTTCGCCGTTCTCCCTGTTGTGCGGGCTTCTGTCGGTTTCAATGCTTGTGATGCACGGAGCGGTCTGGCTGGTGATGCGCGCTTCTGGAGAGATTGCCATGCGGGCGCGGCGGTTTGGCACTGTTGCTGCCTTGCTCGCGATCGTCCTGTTTGCGCTCGGCGGCTATCTCGTCTCCAGCGGGTACGTCGAAGGGTACCGGATTACGTCCGAGATCGACCCCAACATGCAGGCCAATCCACTTGCCAAGCAGGCGGTGATTGAAGGGGGGGCATGGATGGCAAACTACGCCGCCTATCCGATCCTCTGGATCGTGCCGGGACTTGGCTTTCTCGGTCTGCTGGGAACGTTGCTTTTGCTTCAGACCAGAATGGAAATGCTGATCTTCGTCTTTTCCAAATGGGCGGTCGTCGGCATTATCTCAACGGTCGGCATAACCATGTTTCCGTTCATCCTGCCATCCTCGGTGCAGCCGGGAGCAAGTCTCACGGTTTGGGATGCCTCTTCGACACATCGGACTTTGTTCAACATGCTGGTGGCGACGGTGATCTTCCTGCCGTTGATCCTCGCCTACACGGCATGGGTCTACAAGGTCTTGTGGGGCAAGGTGGATGAAGAAACCATCGAGCGCGACAATCACACGGCATATTGAGGAGAAATCTTATGTGGTATTTTGCATGGGCTCTTGGAATGCCGCTCGCTTGCTGCCTCGCGATCCTGAACGCGATGTGGCTTGAGTTGCGCTCCGACGATGAGCGACGGCAGCGCGAAAACGGCTAGCCCGAACACTTGAAACATTGTTGGAAACAGGCCGCCTCGAAAGCGGCCTGTTTTTTTGTTGTCAGTACGACAACAGGAGCAGTCGTTCGGCGGTCTGTAGGGAAAGACGTACGGCGCCGGTCTGCCTGCTATCCCATCAACCAAACAAAGACGCCGATGCTGATCAGGTAAAGTCCCACGATCAGAGCTCCTCCCAGAATTGTGACGGATGTTCCGCTACCCGTTTCCTGGTCGAGCCAGAATTTCAAAGCGCGCGTTGCCAGAGGCATGACGGCCCAGGTGAGAATGACAACGCTCAGAACGTTGGAAACAAACATTGAAAGCGGCAGACCCCAGGACGAGATGAGGGGGGAGACGAAAAGCGTAAGCAGCATGACTGTCGGGTAAAGCGTCAACAGCACGACCATCGCCATTCTGACTTGGGAGGGCCCGCTTTCACCTTCGCCGGCTGCATTGGCAAACCAGTCTTCGAAGCCCCTGCCAACCCGCCGGACATGCACCTTTTCGAAGTATGGTTCGGCCTGCTTCAAGAGGTCCTTGTGAATATCCGATGCGAACCAGTCATCAAGGTGCCGGGCTGAATCGAACCGAAAGATCACCACCCATTCGTTCTGCAAACCGGGCAGCGGTTTGATCATTTCGGTGCCCAGAAATCCCGGAAACTTCTTTGCCGCAAGATCCATGTCGAGCTGCCACTCCTGATAAGCTTCCTCGCAACCAGGTTTCACAAGCTGTGAAATCACGACTGTGACGGGGAGAGCAGACGGCTTGCTGTTGGCAACGACCTGCTGAATGACGGGCGTGCCAAACCTTCTTTCCGAGTTTTCAACGGCGGACTTGTAAGCGATGTCATCGAGAAGGGCCTTCAGATTATCGATGGTGTCATAGGTGAGGACCTGGACCCATTGGTCCTGAACGCCTTCGAGCGGCTTTTGAAGATCGATATCGATGAGCCCGTCATGCTGCTTGGCCAGTGTTACGAGTTCATTGTGCCATTGCTTGTAGCTCAGGTCGTCAAAGTCTCCTGGATCGCGCGACAGCACCACAACGCCGGTTTTGATCGTCTCCTGCATGGCTCGCCTGCTCTAATGGATGTGGTTGCCGAGTTTCTGATAGAGAAGATTGCCGCTGACATAGGTTGCCTCGACAGCGCGCTCGTCGCCAAGCATCATCATGCCGAAGGCTTCATGCTCCATCCGCTCACGTCTCTGTTCCTCAACAGGCCTGCTTTCGTCGATGATTGCGTTTTCGGCCCGGAAGGCGAGAGCAGGGGTAGGACGCGTGTTCAGGACAACGATATCTGCGAATTTTCCTGGATCAAAACTGCCGATTTCGTCTTCAAGCAGCAGGGATTTGGCACCTCCAAGAGTCGCCAGATAAAGCCCTTTCAGTACCGACAGCTTCTGCGTCTGCAGCGCCGCGACTTTGTAGGCATCGTTCAGGACACGCAGGATAGAGAAACAATCACCGGCCCCCATGTCGGTTCCCACGCCGACGAGCACCGGCGTTTCCACCGATTTTGCCTTGTGAATCATGAACAGTCCGCTGCCGAGATAGAGATTGGATGCCGGACAGAACGAGATCGACGACTTCGATGATGACATTCTGCGGTAGGCGTCATCGCTCAAGTGAATTGCGTGACCGGCTGTGAATTTCGGACCGACAATGCCAGCGCGCTCATAAACGTTCAGATAGTCCTTTGCTTCAGGAAAGGCCTCGGCGACCTGTGCAATCTCCTTGTGGTTTTCAGACATGTGGGTGTTGACCCACGTATCCGGGTATTCGCCTTTGAGCTGACCACAACGGTCGAGCTGTTCCCGGGTCGAACCAAGGGCGAAACGCGGTGTAATCGCGTATTTGTTGCGCCCCTTCAAATGCCAACGTTCGATCAGATCCCTGCTGTTGGCGTAGAACGTGTCGGCGGTGTCCAGATACTCGGGAGGGGCAAGGCCGGGTCGATCAATGCCGGTCAGTCCCGCAATCATGCAGATATTGCGCTCGCTGCAGGCCTCAAAAAAGGCGTCCACTGACTGAGGAAATGTCGTCGTAAAGACTTGGGCCGTTGTTGTGCCGTTAGCAAGCAGCATGTTCAGGAACCGGTCGGCGACCTGGCGCGCATAAGCCTTGTCGCGAAATTTGAGTTCCGTCGGAAAGGTGTATTTCTCCAGCCATTCAAGCAGCTGCTCGCCGAAAGCGGCTATCATCTCGGTCTGGGGGTAGTGCACATGTGTGTCGATGAAACCCGGCATGATCAACCGATTGGCATATGTGGTCGTTTCCACGTCGGAATATTTGTCTCCAAGCTCCTCGTAAGAACCAAAGTCCGCGATCTTTTCACCATCAATCACAAGAATGCCGTCAGTCAGGTAGCGCACGGCTTCCTGCTCGTCCTTGTAGAAAGGGTCATACAGAAAATCGAGAAAGGCTCCTCTTATCGCTTTCATTTTCGCCTCCGAATTCCAAACGTTTCGGTATGTGCAGCAACGCTTGAACAACAGTCAGAAAAAACTCCATTGGAAGGATGGTTTTACAAATATGACGTAACGTCAACTGCCCTGGCTTCAATTTATGGTTTCTGTAGAAGTTGAATGTGAGTGCGGGTTTATTTGATCAGGTAGGGAAAAAAAACGTCGGAGAACTGAAATCCGGCAATAAAAAAGCCCGGCCGATTGGCCGGGCTTTCAATCGCACTGGAAAAACCAGGAAGCTTAGGCAGCTTCGACTTTCGCCTCGCGGATCTTTTCCAGGATATTCTGCGGAGAAGAAACGCCGTAAGGGTCGCTTTCGCAGTTGTCGGAGAAGCCTTCTTCTTCGAACCACTGCTCAACAACACCGTCATTGACGACAGCGCCATAGCGCCAGGAACGCATGCCGAAGCCGAGATTGTCCTTGGCAACCAGCATGCCCATCTTGCGGGTGAATTCCCCGGAGCCGTCCGGGATAACCTTTACGTTGTCAACGCCCTGAGCCTTGGCCCATGCGTTCATGACAAAAGCGTCGTTGACGGAGATGCAATAGATCTCATCAACGCCTTCAGCCTTGAACTCTTCATAGAGCTTCTCGAAATCCGGCAGCTGGAATGTGGAGCAGGTCGGAGTGAATGCGCCCGGAAGGGAGAACAGAACGACCTTCTTGCCCTTGAAGTAGTCGTCGCTCGTCTTGTCTTCCCAGCGGAACGGATTCGGGCCTTCGATGGACTCGTCACGAACGCGGGTGCGGAAGGTAACGAAAGGAACTTTTTTGCCGAGCATAATTTAACTCCTGGTTTCTTGAATTTCGAAAGACGCCGGGGCTTCGCTTTTGAATAAAAAGGAGGTCGGTTCGCCCGAGAGTGCGACCCGAATTCTGGAAGCAACACGCGCAGCGTCCTGCAGCTTTCGCGTAGCTCAATTGCTGCGTTGCGACAAGAGGTTTTTGCACATTAGAATAATTTAAATCTGTTAAAACGCGGATCTCCCTGGTCGACCTAAACGGTTGTGGTCAAATGACTTTAGGAAAAGACGTATATTTCGTGTGGGGCGAAAATCCTTACCCGGGGTTAAATGGGTGGGGCGTCTTGCCGCACCGCCCAGTTGATCTTCGCTAGACGTTTTACCCGGACGGTCCAACCACTTGGGATCAAAGGAAAAGCAGCTGATACGAATGCGTGTTTTTGAGAGGAAACGCATTCGCGAAAAATGGACTGTGGCCAACAGAAGCCAACAGGAACATGCCTGTATACATGGTAAAAATTGCTGATTAAGCTGCCTCGGCTTGGGTGTGAGTGCGCGATTTCCACCTTTGGGGCTAATGAAAGATTCGCAAAGCATAGGCTTTGAATGCGACATGTGTTTCTTGCGGTGAGATGGGGCTGTATCGGTCTGACCGCAATTGTGTTCCTCGGCCAACTCGTCATGGTTCTGATGCGGTATTTGCTCGGAATCGGTTTCCTGGAAATTCAGGATGCGGTCAATTATGCCTTCGCGGCCCTCGTTGCCTTGTCCGTTGCCGTCGCTTTTGATGCCGACCGGCATGTGCGTGTTGATGTTTTCCGCCAGAAAATGACGCTAAAAGCCAACAACTGGATCGACTGGTTTGGAGACCTGATGCTGGCACTGCCGGTTTTCTGCCTGATGCTGTGGACAGCGTTTCCGCTTGTGCGCAGTTCCTGGGCCATACTGGAAGGTTCACCCGAGACGGGTGGTCTGCCGGGATTGTTCATCGTCAAGACCTGCCTTCTCATTCTTCCTGCGCTGGTCATTCTGCTGACCCTGACCCGCTTGATCGGCAAGCTTCGGCGAGCGTCCTCATGAGTGCAGACATCGTTTGGCTGGTCCTGATGACTATCGCGGTTTTCGCCTGCATTCTGTCGGGTGTTCCGGTCCTTCTGGCGATCGCCGGTGCACCGACCATGATCGCGCTTCTGGCCGCAAGCTTTGGCGACTTCGATCTGGTTTTCTTTCAGGCCGTGCCGCAACGGGTCTATGGCATCATGACCAACCCGCTGTTGCTAGCGGTGCCGCTCTTCGTTCTGATGGGGCTGCTGCTGGAGAAGTCGCGCCAGGCGGAAAAGATGCTCAAGAGCCTGACCGCTGTTCTCGGCGGTCACCAGTCTGCGCTTGCTCTTTCAGTGGTTCTGGTCAGCGCGCTCATTGCCGCGTCTACCGGGATCATCGGTGCAACCATCGTGATGCTCGGAACCATCACCTTGCCGGCGCTCCTGAATGCCGGCGTGAACAGACACATGAGCAGTGGCTTGATTTGCGCCAGCGGAACGCTTGGCCAGATCATTCCTCCTTCCATCGTGCTCATCCTTCTGGGGGACCAGGTTTCGAACGCCTATTTCGAGGCCCAGCAGGAAGCAGGCAACTTCGCACCTGATCCGGTTACGGTTGGGGACCTGTTTGCAGGCGCTCTCATTCCCGGCCTGTTGTTGGTAGCGCTTTATGCCGCCTATGTTCTCTTTCGGTTGCGCGGTTCAGCCGACAAGGCTGAAGGAGACAAGGAAAGGACCAAAGTTACCGCAGCGCAGCTTGTCAGGGATATTGCGCCAACGCTTGGTTTGATCGTTGCGGTACTCGGCAGCATTCTGATTGGCATTGCAACGCCAACTGAAGCTGCCGGAGTTGGCGTCGCCGGAGCCATTCTGATCGCCGCAGCCGGGCAGGGAGGTTCTGCCCCACGCGTTGCCGTTCTTTGTGCTGTTTTCGCAATCGGAATGCTCATTCTGCGCCAGGCCGGTGTGCTCGGACTGATATTTTCCGAAGGCAAGATCGACTGGTCCTTGCAATCAATTGCATCTGTGCTGGCGACTGTTGTCGCGTTTGCCCTTCTGCTCAGTGCCGCCTTTTCCTTGATCTCCAGGGACGTCTTGCTGCCGGCTGTGCGCGAAACGGTCACGATCACGGGCATGATCTTCGGCATCGTTATTGCAGCAAGTGTGCTCTCTTTGGTGTTCCGGGGATTTGACGGCGATGAACATGTCGCCGAACTGCTTCAATCGCTGCCAGGCGGGGCTTACGGCATGCTGCTTCTGACGATGCTGGTGATTTTCCTGCTTGGCTTCATTCTGGAGTTTGTCGAGATCATTTTCATTGTCGTTCCGATTGTCGGACCGATCATCCTGCAATCGGATATCAGTCCGGTCTGGTTTGCCGTTCTGATCGCGCTTAACCTGCAAACGTCCTTCTTGACGCCGCCGTTCGGATTTGCGCTCTTCTATTTCAGATCGGTTGCACCTTCGGATATTCGCACATCGGAAATCTACGCCTCGGTCATTCCGTTTGTGGCCATTCAGTTGTTGGCGCTGGCGCTGGTCGCGAGCTTTCCGGTTTTGGCAACCTGGCTACCGGCAGTTTTGTTCTGATAAATCGCATAAGGGAGACTTCACATGAAAAGACGGGATTTCTTGAAAGCGGGAGCCGTCGCCGCACCTGCAACCATGCTGGCCGCACCCGCGATTGCCCAGGGCAAGATCGAGTGGAAATTGCCGACGTCCTTTCCAGCCAAGGCGCCGGGTGTCGGCACAAATGTGACCACATTCGCCAAACGCGTTGAGGAAATGTCCGATGGACAGCTGACGTTCAAGGTTTTTTCCGGCGGCGAACTGGTGCCTCCGTTTGGCGTTGAAGATGCTGTCGAGCAGGGAACTGCTGAAATTGGCCACTCGACACCTTATTACGCGGCTTCCAAGAACTCGGCGCTTCACTTCTTCTCCGCTGTGCCCTTTGGCATGACAGCGGTCGAAACGACTGCCTGGCTGCGATTTGGTGGCGGACAGGAGCTTTGGGACGAGATCTATGCAGAGCGTGGATTGAAGCCGTTTTACTCAGGAAACTCCGGCGTCCAGGCCGCCGGCTGGTTCAAGAAGCCGGTAGAGGGCCTGAACGATCTGGCGGGTCTGAATATGCGCATTGCCGGTCTCGGCGGCGAAGCCATGCGCAAGCTCGGTGTCAACGCCGTTCTGTTGCCACCTCCGGAAATTTTCCCGGCCTTCCAGTCCGGCGCCATCGATGCCGCCGAATGGGTAGGCCCCATGCTGGACATGGCCTTCGGTCTGCAGAAGGTTGCTAAATACTGCTACGTTCCTGCGTTCCACGAGCCATCGGCCGCATTGGAAATCGTAGTCAACAAGGAAGCTTACGAAGGGCTGCCGAAGCACCTGCAGGCGATCATCGCAAACGCTGCTGAAGCGTCGTCAGTGGAGATCACAGCCCAATTTGACTACTACAACGCCGTCGCCATGAAGAAACTGAAAGAGGACGGTGTCACATTCGCAGCGTTCCCGGACGACGTCATGTTGGCGTTGAAAACAGCCGTTGGCGAAGTCATGACGGAAAATGCCGAGGCAAACCCGAAGTTCGCCGAAGTTCAGAAGAGCTACAACACGTTCCTGGATCTTGCGAAGGACTATGCCGCCGAGGTGAAGGCGTCGACATTCATTCAGCGGGTCTGATTGTAGCGGTCTGCCGGGACTTGAAGAAGGCTCCGGCAGACCTCATTTGGCCGCCAGACGCTCCCGGTAGACGATGTAAGTGCCGCTGGCGATAATGATTGCCGCCCCGACATATGTGGCGGCGTCGGGTATCTCTTCCCACAGCAACCAGCCGAACAGCGTGGCCCACAACAGAGCGGAATAATCAAACGGCGCAACCACGCTTGCCGGGGCAAGCCGAAATGCCTGGGGCATCAGGGTTATGCCCGATGTTCCGAAAAGCGCGATGCCCAGAAAAAGCCAGGCGTCTTCCAGTCGCGGCGAAACCCAGAAAAACGGCATGGCAAAAGCGCTGAGCAAGGCCCCGGCACCCGCAAGATAGAGCGTGAGTGTCCAGACACTTTCGCGAGGATCGACCTATCGGGCGCATCCGCAATTCCATTTCCGGGTCTCGGCTGGAGAGATATCGATGGGAAGTCCGACCACAGCGATAGCATGGCAGGCGCGTCGTTCCGACAAATCTCGCCAATCGTCGTATCAAATTCCGCTTGCCTCAACGAAAACGCGATCTACTCGTCCGAAAAACGCTTCTTTAACATCGGTTCACTCCTCTATCATCAGAAATGTACCCAAAATTAGCGCTCAATTCGGACCACGCTAGTGTGTCTGATCAAGACGATTATCGATCTTTTCAATCAGTCGTCGTGTTTGCTGAGGTACGAGGGCCGGTGTTTTGCCTAGTTTGTCCGGCCACCGGCACGGGCGCCAACCCAGTCAGCGAGAGCCTTAATTGTGGTCTCCTTTGAGAAACTCCCTCTCGATTCAACATCGATCTGCTGATCATGGATCTTGAAAAACGAGACAACATGGGGGCAGAACAGGGGTTACCGTAAAACGCTCGAGCAACACGTTCTGATTGGCGTTTCCGACAACGCAGGCCTCATACATTTTTCCAGTTTCTGCTTCGTTTGAGGAGCGCGCGCGAAGTTACTTCTTTACGAGAGCCTAGTCTTTGATCAGCTTATAGAGATTTGTTTTTCTGCCTATGTAGTCAGCGCCTTCGTGAGACAGATGATGGCCGTCGTAATAGAGAAGAATGTCCTCCGGCATCATTTCACACCCGGTTTCGGAACATAGAAGGTCGGGCAAATACAATGATCGCACATCCGCGCTCGCCACTTCGAATATTCCAATTTGATCTGAAGCAGACGCCAGAAAATCTTCATATTTCATATCGCAATGCGTATTCTGCCAGCCGAATTGAGCGATCCTATAATAGCAGTATCCGACATTTGTGCCGTTCATGGGCGTAAATGAATACAAAAACGGTTCCATACCTTGCCTGCGTATCCAGTCGACTACCCCGATCAGCCCCGCTGCTATCATTCGCGAATCTGACAAAGTCATCGAACCTTCGCCGGTCATCACTTTCTGACTTCCTTTGAAGTCCAAAAAAGCGGACGCAAGGACGACGTGTGTCACCGTGTCGTTTTTCTCCAGCCAATTCATGACGCTGCGGTTGAAAGCAAGACAGTTGCGCGCCCACTCAGAGCCTCGTCTCGCGCTCGCAAGATCAAGTAGTGCTGGGCATCCGCTTCCGGAAAACTGAATGATCTCTGCTTCCGGATTTGCGGCCAGTATGGATCTTGCGGCATGGCGTGCGTGCGAGTCACCCCAGACCGCAATTGTCGGCGTCGATGATGTCTTGCAATACTCAGTGCTATCGGCGATCCTGCCACAATTCTCTGTCAGCCCGAGATTACGCTGCAGCCGATTATCAAGATCGGTCAAGACATCTGGACGAAACGGCAGTTCCCTTTTTCCGTGGATGACGGTCAGCCGAGATGAGGCGACAAAGGCCACACAGACCATAAAGCACACGGCGACGAGTTGGACGTTGCTCTTCACTATCCGGCGCTGCCGGACCGGGGTCTCGACGAAAATGTAGGTAAGCGACGCAAGCAACACGCACAGTAGGATCAGAACGCCATACCCAGTTCGTGAAATATTCTCCGCACCATACACGAACCCAAAATATACGAAAATCGGCTGGTGCCAAAGGTAAAGGCTATAGCTGACGAGACCGATAAACACCAGCGGCCGTGTCGACAGCAGTTTGCCGACGAGCGTGCGTTCATCTGCCACAGCCAGCACCAGAATGGTCCCGGCCACCGGTATCAGGGTCCAAAAGCTCGGATAGGCGAATTCAGGCGTCAGCAATGCGACGGATAGAGCTATCACGACGATGCCGATGGTTGCCGCAATTTCACGCCAGACGCCGGCGATGCGCTCAAGGAAAACAGTGTTCAATGTCGCAAGGAGGCAGCCGGCTGCCAGCTCCCACGCCCTGGTGAAAGGCAGAAAATAGTTTACTCGCTCCTCGACGGCAGACAAATATTCGGACAGAAGAAGACTGCCCAGGAATACCAGTGCCAAGCCGACGACGAATGCTTTACGCGACAAGGACATCAGAACAACCAGAAAGACCGGAAAGACAATGTAGAACTGCTCTTCGATGCCCAGGCTCCAGGTATGCAGGAGCGGACGGAACGCGTCGCTCAGGTCGAAATATCCGCCCTGATTCATGAAGTGAAAATTGGAGAAGAAAAGAACGACGGTGATCGTTGTTCGTGCGAACTCCCGAAGCCGGTCCATCGGTAGAAACGCGTAGGAAAACAGAAAACAGAAAAACAACACGACAAACAGGGCCGGCAACAGTCTGCGCATTCGCTTTACGTAAAAGTCAAAGAGGGAAAAAGTCCGAGCCTCGTAATCCCTGAGCACTATTCGCGTTATCAGATACCCACTAATCACAAAGAAGATGTCGACTCCGACAAAGCCGCCCGCAAATGCTTCGAACTTCGCATGGGAGAACAAGACAGAGCAAACAGCGATTGCTCTCAGGCCGTTGATTTCAGGTCGGTAAACTATACTCATGCCAGCAATACTAATTTCCGCGTAAAGTTCTTTAAATCAGAACGGTATCCAATTCTTTTCGTGCCACGCAGTTTTCAATGAAACCAATTTAAAGCATCCGGTTCTTTTGCGGACACAAGACGCCGTTTCCACAAGAGGCGTTTTCACCACCACTTCGCGTCAAACCGCCCGCTGCGTTTCTCGACCACAGCAAGACGTTTAGCTGTTCGGAAGCACAAGTGTCGAGATCAATCCTGAACCTTCTTGTTCACCAACGGGAAAAGGCGTCGCTAATCCGTTGCACTTTGTTGACAAAGTCGCAGTTTCTTGCAACGCACTGCCGCTTAGGATACGCAGGCGCACCAGCGGAGCACCGGGCTGGTGCTCCGAGTATATTCAGATTCGAATGCGCGTCGTGCTGGACAACCGTGTTCACTGTCTTTACATCGCGTGATCTTTCCGGGAGAAATCGTCCGGTGCTACCGTTCCGCACGGCGAAGGATCGTATCAGATCGTAAAAGAGTTAGGGCCACGCTCAAAATGCAGAAAGAATCGTTGTTTTTCAAAGGAAAAGACATCCTACTGACCGGTGGGACGGGCTCATTTGGCCACGCGTTCGTTCGCATGACGCTCGAACGGCATCAGCCGAACAGGATCATTATCTTGTCGCGGGATGAAATGAAACAGTGGGAAATGGCCAAGCTGTTTCAAGCTGATGAAAGGGTGCGGTTCTTTATTGGCGACGTCCGGGACCGGGAAAGACTTTACCGAGCCATGAACGGCGTCGACTATGTGGTTCACGCTGCTGCCAGCAAGATCGTGCCGACGGCAGAATACAATCCCTTCGAGTGTGTGAAGACAAATATAAACGGCGCGATGAATGTTATCGACGCGGCGATCGACAACGGCGTGAAACGCGTGGTGGCACTCTCGACGGACAAGGCGTCCAGTCCGGTCAACTTGTATGGCGCAACCAAGCTTGCCTCCGACAAGCTGTTCGTCGCAGGGAATTCCTATGCCGGTGGTGACGGCACCAGGTTTTCCGTCGTGCGCTACGGCAATGTCATGGGATCGCGCGGATCGGTGATACCATTCTTTATGTCCATCCGAGAACAAGGCTGCTTGCCGATCACGGACGAACGTATGACGCGCTTCATGATTACACTCGACCAGGGAGTGGAATTGGTCTGGCATGCCTTCAACGACATGGTGGGCGGTGAGATCTATGTTAAGAAAATTCCGTCCATGAGAGTAACAGATATCGCTAAAGTGATTGCTCCTAATGCCGAACTAAAAGTCGTCGGAATTCGTCCAGGAGAAAAGCTCCACGAACAGATGGTTGGTACGGAGGACGCCTATTACACCTACGAATATGATCAGTATTACAAGATCCTGCCTAGTATTCACAATTGGGACACGACGAGCGAGCGCATCAAGAATGGGGAAAGGGTTCAAGAAGATTTCCTCTATTCAAGCGACAACAACCCTGACTGGATGTCGCCAGAAAGCCTGGAGGCATGGATAGAAGCAAACAAAACAAAAATCGGCTTATTCTAATGATACCCTACGGCCGTCAAGACATCAGTCAACAGGACATCGATGCGGTAATCGAAGTTCTCAACTCGGACTACCTTACCCAGGGACCTGTTGTGCCCAAGTTTGAATCGGCAGTCGCGACTAGGGTGAACGCCAATTTTGCGGTTGCGTCCAATTCGGCCACTTCATCTCTGCATTCAGCGGTTTGGGCGCTTGGTCTGGAAGCTGGTGACCTCTTCTGGACAACGCCTATTACATTTGTCGCTACGGCTAATTGCGCCAGATATCTAGGTGCTGAGGTCGATTTTGTCGATATCGATCCAGCCACATTCAACATGTGCCCTGAAGCTTTGGAGCGAAAGCTTGTAGCAGCAGAAAAAGTTGGTCGATTGCCCAAGGTAATAGCTCCGGTGCACATGTGTGGGCAGTCACCGGACATGGCTAATATTTCCAAACTGGCGCGTAGATTTGACGTTAAGGTCTTAGAGGACGCCAGTCACGCGATTGGTGCAGAATACAAAAACAATGCCGTCGGCGATTGTTCACACTCAGATATCACAGTCTTTAGCTTTCATCCGGTAAAAATCGTTACGTCGGCCGAAGGCGGCATGGCCGTGACAAATTCTGAGAAGTTGGCGAGCAAGATGCAACTGTTCCGCAGCCACGGAATTACGCGCGACGAAAAAATAATGCAGGGAGAGTCAGAAGGGCCTTGGTACTATCAACAGTTAGCACTCGGCTTCAATTACCGCATGACCGAGTTGCAGGCTGCTTTGGGCTTGAGTCAACTCAAAAGATTGGACAAATTTGTTTTGCGTCGGAACGAACTCGCGAGACGCTACGACGCGATGTTTTCTGAGTTGCCGGTGACCGTTCAAAAGCTTCAAGCTGATTGTTACTCGTCATACCACCTCTATGTTCTTCAGTTAAGTTGCGAAAGTTTGGCAAAGCGGCTTTCATTCTTTAAGAACCTACGAGCCAAGGGGATAGGTGCAAACGTTCACTATATTCCGGTACACCTTCAACCATACTATCAGAACCTGGGATTTAGGTCTGGTGACTTCCCATACTCTGAAGATTATTATAGCAGAGCTATTTCAATACCACTCTTTCCCGGTCTATCATTCTCAGAGCAAGACTATATTGTAGAAACAATATCACGTGAGCTCCCACAATGACGCTTGTAATCATTCAAGCGCGAACTTCATCAAGTCGGTTGCCGGGTAAGGTTTTGCTTCCGATAAACGGAATTCCGATGGCTGTGTTAGCTGCGTTGCGAGCTGGCAATACAGGAATAAAGGTGTTACTAGCGACATCAAATGAAGCGAGTGACGACGTTCTTTGTTCCTATGCCGAGGAATACGGAATACCTGTATTTCGAGGCTCGCTCAACGACGTGTTGGGACGTTTTGCCGACATTGTGGCGCCGTTGGACGATGACGCGCCAGTTGTCCGTCTAACCGCAGACAATCCGGTGCCGGATGGCACATTGATTGAAGAAGTGGTCAATTATTTTAACTCCGAACATCTTGATTATCTGCGAACCAACGGGATTGAGTCCGGATTACCTTACGGGGTAAGTGTCGAGGTGATTCGTGCTTGGTTAATTAAGAAATCGAATTCATACGCAATTTCAAAGCATGATCGCGAACATGTTACGTCTTGGGCGCGGTCAAATGTTGAAGATCGAATATTTAAAAAATATGAATATCTAAATCTTGCAGATGTTTCCGCTACGGTTGATACCCTTGACGATTACTTAAAGGTATCAAGTCTGTTCAAGTCATTTCAGGATGCGTGCTCTACACATTGGGGCGAGCTTGCTGAAGACCTAGCACGTAAGGAGAGAGGACGCATCACCACCCTCCCGAAATTCGTTCTTGGTGCGGCTCAGCTGGGAATGCAATATGGAATAACTAACGACGTTCCATTTGTGGAACATGATGCATTGCAGATGCTCGAATATGCGGTCGACCAGGGAGTTGCAGTTGTCGACACGGCGCGTTCTTACGGAAAAAGTGAAGCGATTATTGGCGCATTCAGGAAAACCCGGCAAGATTCATCCCTTGCGATTTGCACAAAGCTCGATCCTTTGGCGGCTCTATGCAGATTGAACACAGATGATGTCGAAGTTGTAGAAGCCTTAGTCGAACACAGTGTCTGGAAATCCATGGCCACGCTGGCAACTGAGCGTCTCGACACGCTTATGCTGCATAGAGCATCGCAGTTATCAAGCTGGTCAGGTGTCGTCTGGAGCAGGCTGAGGGCTTTTCGAGCTTGTGCCCAAATAGGACGGCTGGGTGTGTCCGTTCAATCACCGGAAGAATTACTTCTTGCCCTGTCATTCGACGACGTCGAGCACATCCAAATCCCAGCCAATTTGTTGGACCACCGATGGGACAATGTAATCCGAGAGCTACGCGCAGCTCGGTCCAAAAGGAAAATAACAGTTCACGTTCGTTCTTCACTGCTGCAGGGGCTATTGGTCAGTGACAATGCTGAGACATGGCGAAAAGCCCAATGTGGAGACGCAACACCCGTCTTAAACTGGTTGGGGGAAGTCCGACGCAAAACAGATCGCGGTTCGATAGCAGACTTATGTTTTGCCTGGGCTCGCGCACAAGATTGGGCTGATGCCGTCGTCGTTGGCAGCAATTCCAAAGCACAGTTGATGGAAACAATTGAACTATTCAAAGAACCGCATTTGACTGTCAAACAGCTAGAGTACATCAACGATACGCGGCCAATGTTGCCTGCGCAGACCCTAAACCCAGCAATGTGGAGTTGATGACCAAAATGGCTGTCTCACACATCTTTTCATTGCAAGGGCACAGGGTAATGCTGACGGGGGCGACAGGTCATCTGGGTAAAGAAATTGCGATGGGGCTGGGAAAAGCAGGGGCGGAACTGATCTTAATTGCGCGAAACGAACAGCAAGGCGAAGATTTAGTTGATGACCTTGCAAAGTCGGGTATCAGGGCAGACTTTATCGCCTGCAATCTGGCAAATGAAACGAGCATTGATTGCATCGGAGAAATGGTTCAAAACCAAGCAATCCATGGCCTTGTCAATAATGCCTATAGCGGTGGAGGTGGCAGTGTCGAAACCTCCGATTCCGACCAGTGGCGGGCCGCGTACGAAATCAGCGTTGTTGCGGCGCAGCGATTAGTCAAACTTCTGTTGCCAAATTTGCGTCAGGCAGTCTGCCAGACAGCAAATGCTTCTATCGTCAACATTGGTTCAATGTATGGGTCTGTGAGTCCTGATCTGAGAATCTACAAGGACAAATTTTCTAGTAATCCACCTTACTATGGCGCCGCAAAGGCAGCTCTCGGGCAATTTACTCGCTACGCCGCTTGCGAGTTGGGCAGCGAAGCTATCCGAGTGAACCAGATATCACCGGGTCCGTTTCCTTCGCCCGCTGTTCAAAATCATCTGCCTCACTTCATCCAGAAACTCAGGGGCAAATGCCCGTTGGGTAGAATTGGTGAACCAAATGAAATTGTTGGACCTGTAGTGTTTCTGCTTTCTCCTGCCTCTTCATTCATAACGGGTTCCAATCTCGCAGTCGATGGAGGGTGGACCGCTTGGTAAAACGGCCAAAAATCGCGTTCAGAACCGACGCATCTCTGAAGATCGGAACCGGGCACGTAATGCGATGTTTGACGCTGGCCAATGCCTTGCATCGAACAGGGTGTGAATGCCTATTTGTTTCACGCGAGTTGGATGGAAACCTGATCGATCTCGTGGCTTCCCTAGGTTTTGAGGTGATCAGGCTCAATTCGCCATTTTCCCGAAATGAAGCACCTTCGTCTCCATCCCATGCTCATTGGGCAGAAGTTCCCTGGATGCAAGATGCAGACGAGACCGGCATAGCGCTTTCGGGTTTTCGGCCTGACTGGGTCGTTTTGGATCATTACTCTTTTGACTACAAATGGGAGCACCGCGTCGTTGCCGAGACGAGTGCCAAGCTATTTGTTATCGATGATTTGGCCGATAGATACCATCAAGCCGATTTATTGTTGGATCAGACCGTTGGTCGGCAGTCGAGCGACTACGAAAATCTTGTACCAGCGACATGTCAAATCCTGGCTGGGACGAAATTTTCGTTGTTACGTGAAGAATTTGCCAATCGTCGCGCGATGTCATTGCTCGAAAGAAACCAAAAGTCGATCAAGCGCATACTGGTTACCCTAGGTGGTGTCGATCTCGGCAACACAACTACGCAAGTATTAAAAAAACTTCTGGAACAGGACTTACCTTCAGAAGTTGAAGTTAGCGTAATTCTAGGCTCCACTGCTCCTCATCTGTCTCTCGTAAAGAGTTTTGCAAAAGAGTTGCCGTTCAAGTGCGATGTCTATGTCAATGCCACCAACATGGCCGAGCTGTTTTCGAAGGCTGACATTGCCATAGGTGCAGCAGGTTCCACTAGTTGGGAACGGTGCTGCGTCGGACTTCCTTCTATCGTGCTGGTAACAGCGCCAAATCAGCTTCATGTTGCAAACGCACTAGCTAAGGCAGAGGTTGCAATCCCCGTAAAGGAACTGTGTACCAATAGCTTTGCGGAGGCTTTCAATCAGATATCCTCGGCGAGTGTCAGAAAAAGAATGTCAGATGAAGCTGCTAATATTTGTGACGGAGACGGCGCCTGGCGTGTCGCGTCAAAAATAGGCCCCGACAACTTGGAGTTTCGCAAAGCAGATATCCGAGATGCGAGGCGCGTATGGGATTGGCGAAATGAGGTGCAGGACAAAAGATTTTCGATGAACAGAACGCAGCCAAGCTACGCAGAACATTATCGTTGGTTTCAAAACGCCCTTACAGACCCGTGTTGTCAAATCTTCATTTTCATGATCGGAAGATGGCCCTTTGCTTATCTTCGATTGGACAAGGTATCAAATTCTGAGGCAAGCATTAGTATTTGTTTAGAAAAAATGGCTCAAGGAACTGGAATGGGCACTAAAATTTTGCAGCATTCCAAAACTATTGCGAAGAAATCAAAAATAGATTTCTTGGATGCGACAGTACACATAGAAAATGTTTCTTCGATCAGGGCATTTGAAAAAACCGGATTCAAGAAACTATCGCAGTCTTCGTCTTTCTTCACATATCAACTCAGCATATCTGGAGGGTGCTAATGTCTATTTCTATCGACGATCGGAAAATCGGTATTGGGAACCCACCTTATGTGATTGCGGAGTTGTCCGCTAATCACAATGGCAATCTAGAAAATGCGCTTTCGATAATCAAAATTGCGAAAGAAGCTGGTGCAAACGCCGTAAAAATACAAACCTATCGCCCGGACACGATTACCTTGAAAAGTGATGCTCCGGATTTCCAGATTGCTGATGGTCCATGGGAAGGACGTAGCCTTTATGACTTATATGACTGGGCACACACTCCTTGGGAATGGCATGAAAAACTCTTCTCTTATGCCAAGGAACTTGGCATAACTCTCTTCTCCTCTCCATTCGATTTCAGCGCAGTCGATCTTTTGGAAGACCTAGGTTCCCCCGCCTACAAAATAGCGTCATTCGAGGCTGTTGATTTACCGCTGATCCGCTATGTGGCGTCGAAGGGTAAGCCGCTGATCATTTCTACAGGCATGGCTGATTTACAGGAGATTGAAGAAGCCGTTGCTGCCGCAAGAAAAGGTGGATGCGAGGAACTTGCGCTGTTGCTTTGTGTTTCTGGATACCCGGCCCCTCCTTCAGACTATAATCTAGTGACAATTAGAGACATGATCTCGCGTTTCGATGTGCCGATCGGTCTGTCAGATCATACCCTGGACAACACGACTGCAATAGCCTCGGTTGCGATAGGGGCCTCGATACTCGAAAAACACGTTACCCTTGACCGAGCCGGCGGCGGTCCCGATGACAGTTTCTCGCTGGAACCAAACGAGTTGTCGGCTCTGTGTCAGGATGCGAAAACTGCATGGACTGCTTTGGGCGAAATAAACTATGGAAGAAAATCTAGTGAAAGCAGCAATGTGAAATTTCGACGGTCGCTATATTTCGTAAGATCATTGGATGCTGGCGATGTAATCACCGAGGGCGATGTTCGTAGCGTGCGGCCCGGTTACGGAGCCCCACCAAAGTTTCTCGATGTCATTATAGGTAAAAAGCTCCGGCAAGCAGTTGACTCCAATTCACCCGTTCTCTTGGAAAATATCATAGCTGATGATTGACATTCCAAGCACAAGGGCACCTGTGAGAGAAAAAGATGATAAGAAAGTTCTTTCAGAAAAAGAAGAAGAAAAATGGAGCTGACACTTTTTTGTATACGGTGAATGAATTAAACAACATTAAGTATTCTTCTGAGAGACTTGCAAGTATAAATGCAAAGAAAATTTGCAAAGATTTCCTTAAGTACAAAAAGTCAAACACGTTGTTTGTTCTTGGGAGCGGCCCAACCATAAATGATCTTGACAAGGCCGATTTTGAATTGATTGCCAAGCACGATTCAATTGGATTTAACTGGTGGCTGGTTCATGATTTCGTTCCTACAATGTACATGTTTCAGTTCCCTCCCAATAGGGAAAATGAAATCACCTCAATTTTTAAGGATAGAGAAAACGAGTATAAAGAAGTCCCAATTATCTTCAGAGGTAGCCAGCTTGGTGTAAATTCGGACGAATATCTTCCAATCATAGAATCTACTTTTGGAGGATACGACATTTATTTCATGAATGAATTCCCGGTCCACTCGAAGTGTGAAATTGACGTCGACAAATTGATTCAATTTGTGAAAAATCTAGGTTTTTTCGAATATAGCAGAATCCCGAAATTTTTTGTGAAATGGAGGGGAACTTTAGGTTTGCTGGTCTCATTCGGTTACGCGATGGGATATGAGAGGATTGTGCTATGCGGAATTGATATGAACGACGAAACCGCTGGCCAACATTTTTTCGATGCTACTGACTACAATGAGAGTCGATCCAAATATTCTTTACCTGCTTCCGGTGAGCATAACATTCATACAATGATGGACACTCAATACTCCAAAAACACCGTTGGTGTATATCTTGCAGCCTTGAATCAGCACATGAGAACCAGAAATGAGAGCCAGATTTATGTTGCTTCGAGCAAGTCCGCTCTAGCATCCATATTGCCACTCTGGCCGTTTAAGCAACAATGAATCCTTCTACTGCGAAGGTCGCTGAGTTTGCAGATCCAATGCGACAAATTTTTGAACCATATCCGTGTGTAAAGAGAAATCTGCGGAATTACTAGAAAAGCCAAGTATCAACTCTGATTCCAGTCGGTTTTCTGCATAGAACTAACTCTATGAAGAATACGGCGATTTGTTTCACTACGAATTGTGATGGTGATGCTAATGAGAGATGTTGAGGGAGCGAGGAAACCCTGCCGGCTGCAGGACCGTTCCTCCTTTGATCATCGCGTGCGATGAGCAGCCCGACAAGTGTCAATGTTGACTAGAGGTAGTCGATGCTAAAGTACTTTTTTTCAGTATCTGGTCGAAACATATGGCTCCAATTTGCAGCGCAACTTGAGCAAAGGCAAATTGCAATCCCTTGTCTTTGGATTGGCGATCCTCGATTGGAAAGTGCGGCCAAAAGCGCATTACCTGATTGCGATGTTATTGATTTTGATGGCCTGCGCTATTCACCTCATCTCCAGACAGCAGACATTTCTGTAAACAATCTTCATTTTCTTGATTCAGGAGATTTCCATCGCGTTAAAGATAACGCTGCAAAAATGATGGATAGAATAGATACCGGAAAAAGTTGGTCTCGCCTTGATAGGGAAGCGGCTATACTATCGGTCATATTTTGGGGGGTTGGGAAAATAAACAAACACAAACCGAATTTCTTTTTTGCGATAGAATCGCCGCACGTGTATACATCTTATATACTTTATGAGCTGTGTAGATATTATAATATTCCGACGTTTACCTTAGGTTGGTTTCCCCTTTCGGGGGGGCTCTATTTAAGAAAGGGCATCAATGATCAATTGATTCCATATTCTGGTCCAAGAGACGTCTCGATCGATTTAAAAATGTGGGAAAAATTTGAACAATATGCGGAAACGGTTTGCGCTTCGTCGGTCGTCCCATGGGAGCCATCTTACATGCGGCACCAAAAGACTAAGCATATAGGCGATGGAAAACGCTATTTTTCCTACGTAAGTCAAAAAACGCGTGGAAAGCTGCGTAGACTATTAAAACCTTCGAGATTCATGTCCGTTACTAAGGGTTATTTTAGAGATCGGTCGCGACTGCAGTATATTTCAAGTCTCCAAGAGAACATTGACATGCTAGCCTCTGAAGGACACGACTTACAAAAGCCATTTGCCTATTTTCCGTTGCAATATGAGCCTGAACGAACGACAAACCCGGACGGACTGAAATACACAGACCAGATACAGGCGCTGGCTGCCTTGCGGGATAGCTTACCTGAAGACTTCACTATCTACGTTCGAGAACACCCTTCTCAACTTTACAGCTCTACCCGTGGGTTTCTTGGGCGCAGCCTTGAGTTTTATCGAGCGATTAAGTCTATCCAAGGGGTTCAACTGCTTCGAAACGACGATATCTCTTCGGCCGAACTGATCAAATACGCTTCTATTACTGCGACAATTTCTGGTACTGCAGCACTCGAAGCTGCTTTGATTGGCAAAAAGTCGCTGCTATTCGGCCATTCTTGGTTCTCAGGTTGCCCCAACGTTGCAAACTTCGACAGACACATTGATTTGCCCAAATTCATCGCAGAACCCGCGAATGACCCTAGTGATGTGCGAGAGTTTTTACGTAATAGATTTGTAACGTACACGTTTCCCGGGTATCAAAACCCTAGTCAAAAGAAGCTGTATCCAAATATTGCAGACGACCCTAAATATCAACATCTGGAGATTGAGGGCCTTCTTCATTCGGTGGCGAAGGATTTGATTCCCTGTTTAAAGTAGAAATTTTCGGATCTCGTTGCGGCTGATAAGTGTGTCCAGGATGACCTGCTCCCCTGAAATGTCTGCGTTTTGAGGTTAGTCTGCCGTAATTTGCAGTGCTACCCAATATGCCCTCGGGACGGGCTAGAGTTTTCCGGACCAAATCAAGAACACGGGCTGGCTGCAGGTTCTGATTTCATCAGGTTCACCGGCGCCTTGTTGCCGATGGCACCGTGAGGTGTGTGTTCGTTGTAGTCCTTGCGCCAATCCTCCAACTTTTCGACTGCATCCGCGAGGCTCAGACATCATTCGGGCCGATAGCTTCTTGGCGATCGTCCCGGAGCTTCGCTTTCACCCGGCGCTTCGGATGTTTGTTCCTGAGTTGCAGGCCCAAGTCGTTGTAGATACGCCGAGTGTTCTTCTGATTGATCATCCAGCCCTCCCGGCGCAGCAAAACTTGCACGCGCCGGTATCCGAACCGGACACGTGTCTGGTAAATCTCCTTGATCCGCTGTTCCAAAGTGGCCTGGCCGGGTCGACGGGACTTGTACCGATAGGTTGTCGGATCGAACAGGGCCACCGCGCAGGCGCGGCGAATGGACACCGACCAGTTCGATCGCATCTCGTCGACCAGCGTTCTCTTCCGGGCAGGCCTCAGATCTTTCGTTTGACGATGTCCTGAAGCATTTCCTTGTCGAGAGACAGGTCCGCAAAAATCTTCTTCAACCGGGCATTCTCCTGCTCCAGCTCTCAGAGACGCTTCATCTCCGAAGGCATCAGGCCCCGTACTTTTTCCGCCAATTGAAATAGGTCGCCTGGCTGATCCCCGCCTCACGGCAGATCTCAGCGACAGGGACACCTTCGTCCCCACGCTTCACAATGAACGCCTTCTGCGCATCCGAAAACTTCGATGCCTTCATCAATTCCGCTCCTTTCCAGCCAGGAAATTCGTCGCGGAAAACTCTGACCCAAATCGGGCGTATTTAGCGGGGGCACATCAGATTGAAGGGTACAGACGATGAAGCGATCTAGGTTCTCCGAAGAACAGATCATTAGCATTTTGAAAGAGCATCAGGCCAGCATTTCGGCGGCGGAGCTTTGCCGCAAATATGGCGTCAGCGATGCGACCTTTTACAAGTGGCGCTCAAAGTATGGTGACATGGAGGTGTCTGAGATCAAACAGCTTATGGCTCTCGAAGAAGAGAACGCAAAATTGAAGAAGCTGCTCGCAGAGTCGATGATTGATGTGTGGAAGTGTCAAAGATCTTTCGCTCTTTTGTTTTCAGACGACGGCTCCTTGGGTTTGATCTTGCTTCTGGTAGAGCGTTGCCATACGCATGTATTTTCGGCTGGACCATTTACCGGCCGCAATGTGCCTGAGGCTTGCCGCGGCCAGGTTCAGGCATGACTGACCGTCCGGGAAGGCCCCGACACCCGTGTTCGTTATCGGATCTCCTTCACAATCCGTTCGAAAGGATTGTTGGTTCTGATCTTGCGCCAATGGCTGTCCGGAAAGCCATAATAGGTCAGTGTCTCACCGATGCTCTCTTCGATGAGATCTACTGCTTGCATCAATCGCCGCGCTCACAGGTCTGCGATAACCGCGTCGGCCTTTTCCTGTGCAGCCTTTCGGTTCTCCTGAGCGTGGATCGCCTTCAGCATATGGGTCACTTCCCGAACCTTGGTGGACGGCACGTGACTGAACACATTCCTGTAGAAGTGAGCCATGCAACGCTGCCACACTGCATCGGATAGGTAATCCGCAATGCTCTTCACAAGACCTCGGCAAGCATCGGAAATGATCAGCTTCACGCAGGTCTAGCCCCGGTCCACCAGATGGCGCAGGAAGTTTGACCAACCGGACTTGTCATCCTTGGCCCCCTCGCAAATGCCAAGAATTTCCCGGCAACCGTCCGCATTGACTGCGCTGGCGACAAGCAGGGACACATTCCGAACCTCACCGGCCCAGGTCCGCTTTTTCACGATCCAGTCGAGATAGAGATAAGGATGCTCACCCTCGATGGGCCGGTTCCGCCATTCCTCGACACTGCATTCCCGCCGCTGATAGCGCTCAATGATCGTTGTCTCGAACGTCTGGCGCCGAAACTTCGGCATCTTCAGCTTCAAATCGCCCGCCTTGGTGTGCAGGGAACGTTCGTAACTGCTGGCACGCGTGTCCTGGTGGCCTTCGCTCCTCTAGTAGCGGCCCGCACCGCAAAGCCGGTCCGCTTCCGCATCCAGTATCGCATTTAAGACCAGTTCGACTGGTTCTTTTGATACGTCTATACCGTGCACTGCAGGGGCATGCGTGATTACGGTGTTGATGTGTGAAAATTCAGAACTGAGAGTGAAAGGACCGGCGCCTTCATGGAAGCAATTTCTCACATATTCAATTAGATTTTCACGGCGCAATTTTTCGAAGGGGATATGACCCAGTTTCGCTTTCAGTAAGTTCAGAGAATAAACTTTTGAACGTCTAAGTGGCCTATTCACTTCACGCATATCTGCAACGCGGATGTGGATCACATCGCTGACGATTGATATATTGGCGACGCGCATTGTAGAAACGCTCTCACTTCGATCAATGCGGCGCTCAGTTTCAAGTGCTCACTGCTCAGCATTTTTGCGGCGTCGAAAAGTATCAGATTGATAGACATCCTTGCGACGGGCCTTAGCGCGCCGGTTAACAGATTGGTGCTTTTGAAAAGTGGCCAAATTTGCTATCCAGCGTTTGCACTATGTGTATTCCAAGAGATCAAAAGGGGTCCAAACGTGTGCAATTTTGTCCAACTTGATCTGCCCATGTTCGACTTTAGTTCCTTGAAAATTAAGAAAAAATGCAGAAATATCAAGAGTATAAGTTCTCTGTTGCACCCATGATGGAGTGGACCGACAGACACTGCCGTGCGTTTCACCGGCAGTTGACCAGTCGGGCCTTGCTTTACACGGAAATGGTGACGACAGGTGCCGTGATACATGGGGACCGGGAGCATCTGATCGGGTTTTCCGATCTGGAGCATCCGATTGCCTGCCAGCTGGGTGGGTCTGATCCGCGGGAAATGGCCGAAGCGGCGAAGATCGTTGCCGATTTCGGCTATGACGAAGTCAACATCAATGTCGGTTGTCCGTCCGACCGGGTCCAGTCCGGTCGCTTCGGCGCATGTCTTATGCAGGAGCCGGACCTTGTTGCTGCTTGCGTTGCGGCGATGAAGGACGCAGTCGATATTTCCGTCACCGTCAAATGCCGGATCGGCGTCGACGACCAGGATCCCGAAGTGGCGTTGGATAAAATGGCGGAAGCCGTCTTCGCGGCCGGATCCGATGCGCTTTGGGTTCATGCCCGAAAGGCCTGGCTGCAAGGCCTCAGCCCGAAGGAAAACCGCGATATCCCACCACTGGACTATGATCGCGTGGTGCGTTTGAAACAGGGATATCCCGACAGGTTCATTGGTCTGAACGGTGGCCTGCAGACGCTGGACCAGGCCGAACCCTATCTGGCGATCCTTGACGGTCTGATGTTCGGTCGCGCGGCCTATCACACGCCTCAGATCATGGGCGAGGTGGACCGCAGGTTTTATGGCGCATTGACCGAGGATGTCTCACCCTGGGATGCGGTCAAGGCACATATGACGTATCTGGAAGACCGTTTGAGCAACGGCGTGAAACTGGCACACATGACCCGGCATATGCTTGGTCTCTTCCATGGCCGGCCGGGTGCGCGCTCCTGGCGGCGCATTCTGACCGTCGAGGCTATCAAGCCCGGGGCGGGACTGGAAGTCGTTGAAAAGGCTCTGGCAGCAGTAAGCCCTGCAGGCTTCGACCAGGAAGCGGCCGAATAGTCAGAACTGTTTCGGGTTTACCGTCAACCCCGGGTCAGGGCGTCATGATCAATCTGTCACCTTCAATCCGCCAGCTGCGCAACCGGTCCAAGGCGCTCATGCCCAGAAGGTTTCCTTCAAGGGCGCCTTCACGCGCCACGAAACCTCGGACATTGCGCAAGGTATGATCGCCGATCGTTAGAGTTTCAATGCGCACCGGGGCGACCAGCGTCCGGCCGTTTGCCGTCGACACGGGAACGGTAAAGGACAGGTCGTCCGGGTGGAAACCAGCCCGGCGGGCAGCATCGTATGTCAGCACCACGGCGCTGGCACCTGTGTCCAGAAGAAAGCGGGTCCTGGTGCCATTCGTTTGTCCTTCAACGACAAAGTGGCCGCCCGCGTCCCTGACAATCAGGATTGATCCGTCCGGCTGCGTGACGGCAAGGCCCGGCGCAAGTGCGCCCAACACCCGGTATCCCGCCTGAACCAGATCGGTCCGATAGGTATAGCCGACAACAAGAAAGACGCACAATCCGCCCCAAAAGACGGTCGCCCGCAGTATCTCGCGAACTTTGGGTTGCCCGAAGACAACGCTGGCGAGAAAGACGAATGCCAAAGCCGAGAGCGCGACGATGCGAGGACCTGTGTCATCGAAATTGATGTTTTCCGGATCCGTCGGGTCGCCGAAAAAGGCATAAAAGGCTACGGCGGCCATGGCGGTCACCAGCAGGACCACGATCAGTCCACGGAATTTTTTCGGTCCGTCCATTACTGTTCACCTTCCAGGCTTCCGTTCTCACGGCGCCTGTCGAGATCGGACAGAACTTCAGCGCGTTCATCGTCGCTGAAGCTTGCCCAGCCGGCAATTTCGTCAAGCGAGCGCAGGCAACCGGTGCAAAGACCGCGCTTCTGGTCGATTTGACAGATATTTATGCAAGGTGACTTCATAAGGCGCATATGGCGGCGAAATGTGGCCGTGCCAAGTCTGATTGTGGCAAAAAGAGGAGGTTCAACAACTGATCAGCCACCCCCGGCCAGAGTAACGGGCGCGGCGATGATGCGAATTGGAAGCGTGACTGTGTTGCCGATGAAATCGCCCAGTCCTTCACTGGTCTTGGCGCGGCCCCCCATGTCGGAAACCGATGTCAGGCCCGATTGTCCGAGCGTTTCTCGAAATTGCGGACTGAATTCGGCCAATTGGGCGAATTTTGAGTGATGCGAGCTGTCCAGTGACTGAAGGTCAGTCACGTCGACAACGACGGCACCGAGTTCCGCCAGCTCCTGATCGTTGGAGTAAGCGCCGACCCGTTCCTTGCCACCGGCAATTGCCCTTGATAGGCGCAGAGCCCGGTCGTCGCGAGAAACGATCACCATGTAGGGTCGCGGGCGCGGCCCCAACTTCTTCAACTGCGCCTTGAAGAGATCGATGTCGATATCCGGAGCCGCCAGAACCACATCCTGAAGCTTTCCGGCCAGCAATTTGCGTTTCTCCGGCGGTGTCTGGATCGCTGCTTCCATCAGCAACCAGTTGCCCATGGAATGTGCAAGAATGTTGATCTTGTCGGCATTGGTTCTCGAGAGTTGCAGCATGGTTTTCTGCAGAGCCTGACGGGCAATTGCCGCGCTGTTCAGATCGTAGATGTAGTCCTGGACCTTGCCGCGGGAGGCCCAGGTGAAAAGAACGGGAACCGCATCGAGGTCCGCATCGTTGACGATTTGCGTGAACCGAAACAAGGCTTCCGGAAAGCGGGTGTTGTATCCGTGGATGAACAGGAAGATTTCGCGCTCGCCCTTGGGCAGCTTTGCCAATCGTTGATTAATGTCCCGCGTAAATGCAGCTTCGTCGCTGATGTAACTGGCACTCCGCGTGACAAATTCGGTCTCGGGGTCGCCTGGAAGGCTTGATGGCCATTCGATTGCGCCGGGTTTGTGTGTCGGCGGAACTGAAATGACCGCCTCGGCAAAACTGACTTCCGAACCGCGTTCACCGCTGAAATAGGTGTCAGGCTGGTTATCCTTTTCCCGTGTCGTGACGATCAGGATATCGTGGTCCTTCGTTCCTTCCGCGGGTGCGATTGAAACTTCGAGCGCACCGACAGACGGTCGCCCGCCACAAGCCGACAGAACGAAAAGGGCAACAAGGAACAGTGCTACCACTGGTGCCGAAACCCTGAAACGCGGGCGGACCATTGCAATCGACTGGTCGGTCATTTCTGCTGGCTGTCCTTCATCACTGCTTCAAGGCACCATAAGCATCCCGAGCAAAAAACCAAGCCCGGCGAGTTGCTGAATCGCGCCAAGTACATCACCCGTGGTGCCACCGATCTTGTCGAGCGCAACGCGTCCGGTGAGGTAGGCTGCTCCGATAGCAATCAGGATACCCAGCAGAAATGCTTCAACCGAAAGGATGAGCGCTGCCGGAAGCAGGAGGGGGATGGTCACAAGCAGGGCCTGTTGAACGGTTTGATGTTCGGGTTTGCCAAAACGGGCCGCCAGTCCTTCCGGGCGCGCAAGAGGGTGCTTTTCCCACTGCCAGACAAGCAGTGCGCGGCTGAGGGCCTCGCTGCCAAGAAGCAACAGGGCGGCATCTGCAGGACTGAAACGCAGCCAAAGCGCGGCAAGCAACGAGACACGCAGGAGAACCGAAATCAGGAGAGCGAGGGCCCCGAACGCACCGATCCGGCTGTCCTTCATGATCTGCAGACGTTTCTCGCGTGTTTCTGCGCCGAAGAACCCGTCTGCTACATCGCTTAACCCATCCTCATGCAGCGCGCCGGTGACCATCGCCAACATGCCCGCAACAAGTGCTGCGACGGCAAGCGGCGGCAGATGCGTGAAGCCGAGAAACATGCCGAGGCCAGCAGCGGGCAACGCGACCGCAAGGCCGGCGAGGGGGGCGGCCCTTGCAATTCGAGTAAAGTCGGGAGCTGCGGATGGATCATCCAGTGCGTTGACCTTCGAGAGCGGCAACCGGGAAAAGAAACGGGCGCACGCAGCCGTGTCAGCGGCGAAGCCCTCGATGTCCAGACCATACTTTTTTCCACGAGACCGGGTACCTGTGGCACTCGTTGAGAGCCCGGAATCGGAGGTCTGGTCGGTTTCAGGGCTCATAAGGCCGGTCCTGCGCTTGAGTTTTGTCAAGGTGCGGTTATAGATCAGCCGCTTAACAGGACCAAGTGGCTGACGACCATCCACAAGAAGACCGGGAACCAAGAACATGTCCCTTTCCGACACCGCGCTTCCATTCGACGATATCCGCAACCTGGTGAAGTCGATGCCTGGACCGGACGATGAGGCTCTCATGAAAGTTCGTGAGCGCGACAGCCAATTGACAAAGCCGGCCGGATCGCTTGGACGCCTTGAAGAGATTGCCGAATGGCTTGCAGCGTGGTCCGGAAATGCCCCTCCCAAAGTCTCCCGGCCTTTGGTCGCGATTTTTGCAACGGCGCATGGCGTCGCCGATGAAGGCGTTTCCGCGTTTCCGAGCGCTGTGAACAAACAGATGGTCGAGAATTTCGCCGCGGGCGGCGCGGCCATCAACCAGATTTGCCGTAGCAATGACGTCGGTCTCAAGGTGTTCGACCTCGCCGTTGATCTGCCGACGCCCAGCATCACCAGGGAAGATGCGATGGACGAAGCCAATTGCGCGGCGACCATGGCTTACGGCATGGAAGCGCTGGCCGGCGGTATCGATCTCATCTGCCTGGGAGAAATGGGCATCGGCAACACCACTGTTGCAGCCGCTGTTCTGAACGGGCTGTTTGGCGGCAGCGCCGAAGAATGGATTGGACGCGGCACTGGCGTTGACGACGAAGGCCTGGCGCGCAAGCGGGAGGCGGTCGAAATGGCCGTGGCACGCTTGAACGGGGTCAGGGATCCGCTCGAAATTCTGCGGCGCGTCGGTGGCCGTGAAATCGCGGCGATGGCCGGTTTGATCATCGCAGCAAGGCTGCAGAGAGTGCCGGTTGTTGTCGATGGTTTTGTGACGACGGCTGCCGCTGCTGTTGTTTACGCTATGGACCCTGCCGGTTTGGACCATTGCCTGTTTGCTCATGTCTCTGCAGAGCAGGCACATTCAAGAGCGCTGGACCATATGGGCAAGGACGCCCTTTTCGACTTCGGGATGCGTTTGGGCGAAGGTTCCGGCGCTGCGCTTGCGACCGGTATCATCAAGGCCGCGGCAGAGATGCACTCCGGCATGGCGACCTTCGCGGATGCCGGGGTTTCGGAAAAGTCTGAATGAGAATTGGGAACCCAATCACCGGCTTGGGGCGAGTCCCTAAGCCGATTTGGCGTCTCGTCGTTGCCCGTTGCTCTTGGTGTCAATGTTAGCGGCAACTTCATCTGAAAAATGCATGTTTCGGGAAGAGGGCAGGGAGACTGTGACCTCCGTGCCTTCGCCCAGGTTCGACCTCAAGGCAAACCGGCCGTCATGCATGCCTATGAGCGCCTGCACGATGGAGAGCCCAAGGCCAGTTCCCGGCTCTGCACTCCTGATCGCGTGTGAGCCCTGACCGAACGCTTCCAGAACGGTTGGAATTTCCTCTTCCGGAATTCCAGGACCCGTGTCCTTGACAGATACATACTGCCCACCATCGACAGTCCTGCCGACCGTAATTTTCACTTCGCCTCCAACGGGTGTGAATTTCACCGCGTTGGACATCAGGTTCAAGATGACCTGCCGCAGGGCACGTTCATCGGCCCAGACGCACGGCAGTCCGCCATCATGAGAGTGATGAAGAACGATGGACTTCGCCTTGGCGCGAACATTCATCATTGTCCTGCATTCTTCTGCAATATCGCCCAGAAGCAGAGCTTCTTCATGAAGTTCGTGCCGGCCTGCTTCGATGCGGGAAAGGTCAAGGATCTCATTGATCAGATTGAGAAGATGCTGACCGGAACCGTGGATATCTCCCGCATAGGATCTGTAGTTATTGTTGTGCATGGGACCAAGCACCTCATCCTTCATGATTTCGGAAAATCCGAGGATGGCATTGAGCGGAGTACGTAACTCGTGGCTCATGGTGGCGAGGAAACGGGACTTGGCGATGTTTGCCGCTTCCGCTCGGCGGCGGGCCTCATCCGACATGGCATTTGCCGTTTCCAGCTCTGCGATCAGATGGTCCTTGTCGGCTCTGTATTCCAGCATTGTGTTGGTGTTCTTCAAGAGCTGATTGCCAAGGATCAGAAAGAACCCCTGCGCTCCGATGGCCATGGCGGCGAGCGTGTAGTGGATCGGACTGCCCTGCAGCAGGAAGCCTACGGTGACAACAAGCGTCGTCGGTAGCGTGCTGGCGAGCAGGCATCTGGGCAATGTTGCCGATTGCATGGTGTTCGTGGCAACAACGATCAACAAGGTGGCAAACTGGAAGATGACAAGCTCTTCGCCGGCGTCACTGGGCTTCGGCAGAAGAAGAAAAGCCGCCCAGCCACAGCCGTAAATCAGATCGCCTGCTGTGAAACGCCAAAGCCAGATTCTTCGGGACTGCTGGTCAGGCGGGGCCTTTTCGTAGGCGTGGCTGATTCCAACCATCATGAAATGAAGGCACAATGTGCTGGAAAACCAGGCGATGGAAAGTACCGGATTGACCCAAAGCAGTGAAATGACTGCGACGATCAGGGCGAGGAGGGGGACAGCGTAGGCAGCGTTGATCCGGGTGTCCGCAAACAGATGCTGCCGTTCCAGGTCAAACGTCGAATAACGGTTTTCAGGGGTACCCAGACGGCTGCGTGCATTCCTTGCAAATCGCGCCATTTCGCGGCGCCGGATAGCCCGCTGCCTGTTGATGGCGAAATTGTCGTCTTCGCTATGTTCTGGCGAGAGGGATCCCATAAGCAGACCGGGCGGTGTTGATTTCGTTAAGTTGATACTGCGTGTTTATGCAATGTGATCCAACATTCCTTAAGATCATCCTCAGGATCGTGGTAAGAGAAGGGTTAACCAGCTGTGCCAAGGTGCAACTCATTGTCGGTAAATGCGGAATCCAGAGATGTCGAAGCACTGGCTGAGGACATTCGCGCCTGCCGCGCCTGTGTGGAAAATCCCGTCAAATCTCCGCTGCCGCACGACCCCAGACCGGTGCTGCAGATTTCTTCGACCGCAAGGATTTGCATTTGCGGGCAGGCACCTGGAACTCGGGTTCATCGCAGCGGGCGACCGTTCACTGATCCGTCAGGTGACCGTCTCAGGGACTGGATGGGAGTCGGAGAGGACGTCTTCTATGATGCCGCACGGCTCGCCATTATCCCGATGGGGTTCTGTTTCCCGGGGCTCGATGCGAAAGGAGGCGATCTGCCTCCTAGGATCGAATGTAAACGCATCTGGCATGACCGTCTCTTTGCAGCAATGCCGCAGATCGAACTGATACTGGTCATCGGTCAATACGCTCAGGCCTATCATCTTGGGCCGAATCGCAAGAAGTCCCTGACGGAGACCGTGGCCAATTGGAGACAGTATTTCGAACAAGCTCCGGCGGACGGAAAACCGGTTGTCATGCCTCTGCCGCATCCTTCCTGGCGCAACAATTCCTGGCTGAAAAAGAACCCATGGTTCGAAACGGATTTGCTTCCCGTCCTCAGAAGGCAAGTGGCGCGATTGCTATGACCCCATCCTTGGGAGGCGTTTTCGAAAAAAATTCTCATTTCCCGAAGAATTGACAATCGCTTTGCAATTCCGGTACCAGTTTTGGTCTAAGTGAGAAATCATTTCCCAAGATCTGTTCATGGATCGGCGGGAAAATTCTGCTGCCAACCGCTGGACCTCCTGCTCATGATTGATCGTATCGACCGACGCATCCTGTCCATTCTGCAAGAAGACTGCACTGTGCCGGTTGCCGAGATCGGCCGCCGGGTCGGACTGTCGACAACGCCGTGCTGGCGCCGCATCCAGAAGATGGAAGAAGATGGTGTAATCACCGGTCGGGTCGCGCTGCTCGATCCAACCAAAGTCAATGCGAAAGTCACAGCCTTTGTTGCCATCACCACAAGCCAGCATTCCGAAGATTGGCTGAAAAAATTTGCAGACGTGATCCGCGAATTTCCGGAAGTTGTCGAGTTTTATCGGATGGCGGGGCAGGTCGACTATCTGCTGAGAGTGGCGGTGCCTGACATCGAGGCCTATGACGCCTTCTACAAAAAGCTGATTTCCAGGATCGATATCTCCGACGTTTCAACGACTTTTGCCATGGAGCAGATCAAGAATACGACTGCTCTGCCACTGGCATATGTCGCTCCCGAGAAACCGCGTTCGGACACGTGACGGTCAGGTCGGGAAAAGAACGGCGTCAGAAGGGGTGCCGGGAAAAAAAGCGCGCAGTTTCAGCTTCCGTCACCTTCTGGCCGGAAAAGATCTCGGCGTAGTAAGGCATACGCTTCAAGCGCGGTTCCAAAGGTTCGGCGGGGCCATCTTTGATCATGGAAATGTAACCGATCTGGGTCTGATAGACGGTGTTTGCCCGGATGTTGGCATAATGCGCGTCATATCCGAAACGCTCGAACATGGTCTGAAAGGATTCTACCCGCACACGGTCTGCCTCTTCCAGCATGCGGGCAAGGTCACTGTCCGTATGCGCCCAATTGCGGACTGCAAATTCCAGCTGTGAATCAAAGAGATCCGGGTCGAGCCAGAGGTCGAATATGTTCAGGATCGCCTCGGTGATCGATTCTGCATAATCCTCGGTGCGCTTTATCAGATTGCCGGTGTTTTTGGCCTGCCAAAGCCTGATCAAAGCATCCAGCAATTCATTCCGATCAGAAAAGTGACCGTAGAAGCTTGTGCGGGAAAGACCGAGCCGCTCGGCAAGCGGCATGACTTTCACGGCGTCGATGCCGTTGTCCAGAAGTGCCTGGTAGGCCGCCTGAATCCAGATCTCCCGCGTACCGCGCCAACCGGATGTTTTCTCAATCAAAGGCTCGCTCATATTTGCTGGTTATCAGGCCAAAAGCGGGCTGACAATCAAAATTGACACCTGTGTTCGCAAAAGCGACATGGATGTCGTTTTTGGAACTTTCAAGCGGCTGAGCGAGGCTCTACCTTGTCATCAACGTTGGTTCCCGGGACGCAGGGAGCAGGCGCTTTCATGAGGGAGAGGCATGTCGAAAGATCCACTGTTGCAGCCTTATCAGCTCAAACATCTGACGCTGAAGAACCGGATAATGATCACCTCGCATGAGCCGGCTTATCCGGAGGACGGCATGCCAAAGGACCGGTACAGGGCCTATCACGAGATCCGGGCGAAGGCCGGTGTGGCGATGACCATGACTGCCGGGTCCGCAGCCGTTTCCCGCAACTCGCCACCGGTCTTCAACAACATCCTTGCTTACAAGGATGAGGTGGTGCCGTGGGTGAAGCGGTTGACAGATGCCTGTCACGACCATGGCTGTGCCGTGATGATCCAGTTGACGCATCTGGGTCGCAGAACCCACTGGAACAAAGGTGACTGGCTGCCGGCCGTCGCTCCTTCCCACGAGCGTGAGGCCGCACATCGCGCGTTCCCCAAACAAGTTGAAGACTGGGACATCGACCGGATTATCCAGGATTATGCCGATGCCGCCGAGCGCATGAAAGAAGGCGGTATGGATGGCATCGAATTGCAGGCCTATGGTCATTTGATGGACCAGTTCTGGTCGCCGGTAACCAACACGCTGGACGGCCCATATGGAGGATCGCTGGAGAACCGGATGCGGTTTTCACTTCAGGTTATTGACGCTGTGCGCAAGAGGGTCGGCGATGAGTTCATTCTCGGCATTCGCTTTACCGCGGACGAGGATCTTGAGGGTGGCATCACACCTGAAGAAGGGTTGGAAATTGCACGCAGGCTAAAGGCAACCGGGCAGATCGATTTTCTCAACGTCATTCGTGGGCATATCGACACCGATCCCGGGCTCACCGACGTCATTCCCGTTCAGGGAATGCGGAACGCGCCGCATCTGGATTTCGCCGGAACCATCAGAAAAGAAATCGGACTGCCGACGTTCCATGCCGCCAAAATCCCCGATGTCGCTACTGCCCGCCATGCGATCGCCGAAGGCCTTCTCGATATGGTCGGCATGACGCGTGCCCACATGGCAGATCCGCTGCTCGTGAAGAAGATTGCGGAAAAGCGGGAGGACGACATTCGTCCTTGCGTCGGAGCGACATACTGCCTGGACAGGATCTACCAGGCAGGCGATGCCCTGTGCATCCATAACCCGGCAACGGGCCGCGAGCTGACCATGCCGCATGAGATCCCGCCAGCGGATACCAGGAAGAAGGTCGTCATTGTCGGGGCGGGGCCGGCCGGCATGGAGGCAGCGCGCGTTGCAGCAGAGCGGGGGCACGACGTAACTGTCTTCGAGGCAGCGCCGGATGCCGGCGGACAAGTCCGGCTGACAGCTCAATCGGAACGTCGGCGTGAGATGATTTCGATCATCGACTGGCGCATGGATCAATGTCTGGCCCGTGATGTTCGCTTTCGGTTCAACACATTTGCCGAAGCTGACGACGTCGAGGGGGAAAACCCGGATGTGGTAATCGTCGCGACAGGTGGTCTGCCGCATACCGAAGTATTGACCGAAGGAAACGATCTGGTTGTCTCGGCGTGGGACATCATTGCCGGTGATGTGAAGCCGGGGAAGAGGGTCCTTGTATATGATGATGCCGGAGATCACCCGGCTCTTCAGGCGGCGGAGATCATCGCAAACTCCGGGGCCCATGTTGAAATCATGACGCCGGACAGGTCGTTCGCACCGGATGTCATGGCCATGAACCTGGTGCCTTACATGCGCGCCCTGCAAGACAAGGATGTGCGCTTCACCGTGACTTATCGGCTGAAGGCCGCGCAGAAGTCAGGCAACATGATCAAGGCGGTGGTGGGCACGGATTATTCCAAGTTCACCGAGGAACGGGAATTCGATCAGATCGTTGTCAATCACGGCACTGTTCCAATGGATGAACTCTATTTCGAATTGAAGCCCAATTCGAAGAACCTGGGCTCGGTGAGTCAGGAGGCTCTGATCTTCGGAAGACCGCAGCCGCTGGATGCAAACCCGGGCGGGGACTACGCGCTCTACCGAATTGGAGATGCCGTTTCAGCGCGGAACACACATGCCGCAATCTACGATGCTCTTCGTCTGATGAAGGAAATCTGACGTCATTTTCGCTGCTGCACTTTTTTGCAGCAGCGTCTCACTTGAATAAGCGTATGCCGCTTTTGCGCAATGCCAACGGGCCTGCGTGAGCCTAACTTCTTGCCTAGTGAGGGGCCGGCGCAGCCGGTAGGACAGGATCAATCATCATGTACAGCGACGCAGATATTCTCTCTCTGTTGTTGGGACGCCGCGCGGGATACTCCCTGCCGCAAGCCTTTTATTCCGACGGCGATGTCTTTCAGGCGGATATGAAAAACATCTGGCACAAGGAATGGGTTTTTGCCGTTCCTTCGGCCGAGGTGCCGAAATCCGGAAACTACGTCACCCTGCAAATCGGAGCCTACTCGGTCATCATTGTCCGGGGAGCAGATGGCGTCGTTCGGGCGTTTCACAATTCCTGCCGACATCGTGGCAGCCGCATCTGCTCGGTTGCGAAGGGTTCTGCGCCGAAACTCGTGTGCCCGTACCATCAGTGGACTTATGAACTTGATGGCAAACTATTGTGGGCGCGGGAAATGGGGCCGGAGTTCAAGCCTGAAGACCACAGCCTGAAAACGGTTCACTGCGTGGATGTGTCCGGCATGGTGTTCATTTGCCTGGCGAAAACAGCACCCGATACCCGGGACCTGGAGCAACAGGCTGCACGCTATCTCGAACCGCACGACCTCTCCAACCTGAAGGTCGCCCATCAGTCGACGATCATCGAGAAAGCCAACTGGAAACTGGTGCTGGAAAACAATCGCGAGTGCTATCACTGCTCGGGTTCGCATCCGTCCTTGTGCCGTACCTTCCCGGATGATCCGAATCTGGTGGGTGCCGACGATGCCTCGACTTCCAATGTCGGCAAGGCACATGTCGAGCGATGCGAAAATGCCGGGTTGCCGTCGAAATACATGATCTCCGAAAACGAACAATGGCGTTTCGTGCGCATCCCGTTTCTTGGAGACGCAGTCAGTTACACAATGGACGGGAAGGCAGCCGTCTCGAAACGAATTGGCTCCATTCCGTTCGACGATGCCGGAACTTGTCTCTTTTTCCACTACCCGAACACCTGGAACCACTTCCTGTCCGACCAGGTGTTGACCTTCCGAGTTCTGCCGGTCGGTCCGATGGAGACCGAAGTCACGACGACCTGGCTGGTTCACAAGGATGCACAGGAAGGTGTCGACTACGACCTCAACAGGCTGTCGGAAGTCTGGATCCACACCAATGATGAAGACCGGCGGATTGTTGAGGAAAACCAGATCGGAATCAACTCTCCCGCCTATGAGCCGGGACCCTATTCGCCTGTTCAGGAAAGCGGCGTCATCCAGTTCATCGACTGGTATTCGCAAACGCTGGAAAGCGCCTTGATTGGCCGTTTTCGTGTAGCTGCGGAGTAAGACGATGATTCCGATGCCAGGACCCGGCACTCCTGTCTGGAGTGACAGCGAATATCTGGAATGTGTGATGGTGGTTCCAGAAGCCCCCAACGTGAAGACGTTCTCTTTCCGCCCGCCTTCCGGAGCGACCTTTGTCTACAGGGCAGGGCAGTTCATAACGCTGGACCTTCCGGTTCCGGGCGGCAACATTCAGCGCACCTATACGCTGTCTTCGTCGCCGGTTTCCAACGCCTACATCTCCGTCACGGTCAAGGCTCAGGCAGACAGTGTCGGCACAAGGTGGATGTTGGATCATCTGAAGCCCGGTATGCGCCTCAAGGCTTTCGGGCCTGCCGGCCTTTTCCATCTGCCGTCCAATCCAGACGGAAAGTTCCTCTTCATTTCTGCCGGATCTGGCGTGACGCCGATGATGTCCATGGCCCAAACCCTGTTTGAACGTGGCGAAGATCCCGATATCTGCTTCATCCAGTGTGCCCACAGGCCGGTCGATCTGATTTTCCGGCAGAAGCTGGAGTATATGGCAAGTCGGGTAACCGGCCTTCAGCTGCACTTCGTGGTCAACAAGAGTGATCCTTATGAAGTCTGGACGGGCTATCGCGGGCATCTCAACCAGTTGATGCTCGGACTGATGTGCAACGACTACCTGGAACGGGATGTCTATTGTTGCGGCCCGGAAGGTTTCATGGATGCCGTTCGTGAGATCCTGAATGCTCTTGGCTACGACATGGACCGGTATCACCAGGAAAGCTTCCAGGCACCGGCCGAGAGCAAGGCCGAGCTCACCGAGTTCGATGATGTCGTTCCGCAGGAAGACTCGCAGGCACAGATCGTTTTCGCGCAATCCGGTGTTTCGGCCTGGTGCACGGAAACCGATACTGTGCTCGCAGTGGCAAAGGATGCCGGACTGAACATCCCTTCAGGCTGTACATTTGGCGTGTGCGGCACCTGCAAGGTGAAGAAAGTCTCCGGTGACGTGCATATGGTTCACTCCGGCGGCATCAGTGAGGATGATGTCGATGCCGGCTATATTCTGGCCTGCTGTTCGAACCCGATCGGTACCGTTGAGGTAGAGGTCTGAGAAACACTGTACACGGAAACATTCAAAAATTGCGATGTATCAATTGCGATGTTGCGATAAGAGCTTAAAGTGTCCGCATTCGTAATTGGGAGGACATTGCATGTTGCGCAATTTCAAGAAGATCGCTGCCTTTCTGGTTGCCTTTGGCGGAATGGCCGTCGGTGGCGCGAGTGCCGCCGATGCCGGTTCGATTCCTGAAGGCGTGACCGCCTATGAGGTCACGGCAGCCTTTGAGGACGTCCGGTTCGATCTGGAGAACGCAATCGTCAATCGTGGATTGGTCATCGACTATGTTTCGCATATCGGAACCATGCTCGACCGGACGGCTGCGGATGTCGGCAGCGACAAAAAGATTTTCGAGAATGCCGAAGCGATGCTGTTCTGTTCCGCCGATTTGTCGCGCAAGGCAATGGAAGCCGATCCCGCCAACATCGCTTATTGTCCCTATACGGTGTTTGTTTATGAAATGCCCGGAAAGCCGGGCCAGGTAACCGTCGGGTTTCGCAATTTGAGCGAGACGGGTTCCGATGCATCCAAGTCGGCCATTGCCGAGGTGAACAAGCTTCTCGACGGAATCGCCAAAGAGGCAGCTGGAGAGTAGAAGGCTTGGTGCCTGGTTCAGACAAACCGGCTTCGATCAAACCACACCCAGGCGTGTTCGAATCTTCTCGGACGACAATTCCCTGACAGCTTCCCGGCCAACGCGCCGGGCAGTTCTGTCTTCGGCGGACTGAAGATCTTCGGCGACCGCAAGGGCGGCCCCATGAAGATCTTTTGACCGTTTTCCGATTTGCCTCAACGCCCAATGAACAGCCTTCCAGACGAAATTTCGATCGTCTGTTGCTGCATTCCTGATGAGCTCCAGATGGTTGAGAAACTCGGTATCCGGTGCCGATTTCGCATGCACCGCTCGCGAGGCGATCAGTGCGAAGGCTGCGCGTTTGACAAATTCCCGATCATCATCCGCATAAACGAGAACCAGCTGATCAGAATCCTTTCGGCGAGCCAGAACGTTGGTCAATTGATCACACAAGTCCCAGGACTGAACGTCTTCCAGCCAACGTGAGGCACGGTCGGCGGTCATCGCTTTTGGAGGTGTGATCAGGATCGCAAGCAGGCGAGCCTCGTGATATTGGCTCTCCCAGAGTTCCTGCGCCAGCTCTGGAGACTTGCCGATCCGTCGGGCAAATGGCCTCAGGACCGACATGGGAACGCCAAAGGCTCTTGAAGCATCTATCCCGAACCGCGCCAGACCGGCGCGGTTTTCTTCCGTTCCCAAGGTTCGAAGCTCGGCCACAACTGCCTTGCTTGTCCAATTGTCCGTCTGTTTCATGGCAGCGACCGGACTCTATTTCTTGTCCGCATTTTCCAACCGAGCAATCAGGCTGGAAGTGTCCCAGCGATTGCCGCCCATGGCCTGAACTTCTGCGTAGAACTGATCAACGAGTGCGGTGACCGGCAAACGGGCTCCCGTTTCATTGGCGGTTTGCAGGCAAATGCCAAGATCTTTACGCATCCAGTCGACGGCAAAGCCATAGTCGAATTTGCCCCGTTCCATGGTTTCCCAACGGTTTTCCATCTGCCAGGATTGGGCTGCACCGCCGCGTACCGCGGAGATGACTTTCTCGACGTCCAGATCAGCTTTTTTTGCAAAGTGAATGGCTTCCGACAGACCCTGAACAAGTCCGGCAATGCAGATCTGGTTGACCATCTTGGTGAGCTGCCCGGCGCCGGTGCCGCCCATCAGACCGACGAACTTCGCGAAACATTCAATGACCGGCTTGGCCTTGTCGAAGTCGGCCTCGTCACCACCGCACATGACGGTCAGAACACCATTTTCAGCTCCAGCCTGACCGCCGGACACCGGCGCGTCGATGAACCCGCAGCCCTTTTCCTTGGCAGCGGCATAGAGTTCGCGGGCGACATCGGCGGAAGCCGTCGTATTGTCGATGAAGATAGCTCCGGCTTTCAGACCGTGAAATGCACCGTCCGGTCCGGTCGTCACCGAGCGAAGGTCGTCGTCATTGCCCACGCAGGCAAAGACAAAGTCACAGTCTTCAGCTGCTTCGCGCGGCGTCTTGGCAAACTTGCCACCATATTCGCTTGCCCATTTCTCAGCCTTCGCGGTGGTGCGGTTATAGACGGTAACCTCGTGGCCGCCCTTGGTTTTCAGGTAGCCAGCCATCGGATACCCCATGACGCCCAAACCGATGAATGCAACCTTTGCCATGATGACGTTCCTTATGCAGAAGAAGGCCCGGCTTTTTGCCGGGCCTCTTTGAGAGATAGTTCATCATGGTTTTAGGGCATTTGCGATGAACTGTCAGTCCTTCGCTAGCACCGTTTAGCGCGTTTTGCGCGCGAATCTCGGAAGCCACCTGAGCGAAGTTTGGCGCTCGAGTTTGCTTTGAGTTGCCGGATCTGGCCGGGTCTGCGGCGTAAAACGGCTGGCTTCCAGAAAAGATTGTGCGTAGATATTCAACATGATCTAACATCCTTCTGTGAGTTTGTATGGTCACTATGTACGCACTAGTGGACAAAATGCGACTCAAGAAGATTTTTGATATGTAAGGTGTAATTACATATGGATTGGCGAACGCTTCCGTCCCTCAACAGCCTGAGAGCCTTTGCTGCAGTCGCCGAGGAAAAAAGCCTTTCGGCGGCGGGCCGGGAATTGAATGTTACCCATGCAGCTGTCAGCCAGCAGGTGAAAAGCCTCGAAACCTTTCTCGGCCTGCAACTCGTCGTACGCGAGGGGCGGGGAATTGCATTGACACCGGAAGGGGAGCAACTCTTCAGGGGGATCAGCAGCGGTTTCGAGACCATTCAGGATACGGTCGACGAGCTATTACATCAGGATGTGGGGCGACCGCTCAACATTACCATGACACCGTCCTTTGCAATCAGCTGGCTGATGCCGCGGATCAACGACTTCCGGCTCAAGCATCAGGATATTGAGTTGATGCTCAATCCGACTGCGGAAAATATCGAACTCAAGCCAGGAGGCGTGGATCTTGCGATCCGTTTTGGGCGCGGAGATTGGCCAGGGCTGGAGTCGGAACTGCTCTTCAAGACAAATTTCGTTGTCGTGGGCGCTACCCGACTGGTGGGAGACTGCGGTATCAAGAAGCCGGAAGACATTCTGGAATATCCCTGGCTACAGGAATACGGCACCAACGAACTGGTCATCTGGCTGGAAAAGCAGGGCATTGTTCCCAAAGGCAAGCTGAACATTACCCATTTGCCGGGATACATGGTTCTGGAAGGCATCAGACGTGGGGAAGGGATCTCCGCGACGGCAGAAGTGTTCGTCGAGGCTGATATTGCCGCAGGTAACCTCAAAGTTCTTTTCCGGGATGCCGTCTATACCGGGTCCGGCTATCATCTGGTCACAAGGCCGGGGGTGAACCGCCCGCCGCTCAAAGCGTTCATGAGTTGGATACGCCAGATGCGCGACGAGCAGACCAGTCTTTGAGGGCTAAATTGCTGCGAGGGCCTGGTCGAAATCTGCAATCAGGTCGCCGCAATGTTCGATGCCGAGAGAAAGGCGAAGGAGGTTTTCAGGAATCCCTGATCCTTCTCCTTCAATCGTGAAGCGATGCTCGACAAGGCTCTCTGTGCCACCGAGCGACGTTGCCCGCTGGAAGACATCCAGAGCACCTGCAACCTTGAGGGCGTCTGCCTTTCCTCCCTTCACGAGAACCGACATCAGGGAGCCGAAGCCACCGGTCATCTGGGCCTTGGCGAGTTCATGCTGCGCATGACTTGCAAGTCCGGGATAGAGAACTGCGTCGATTTTCGAATGAGCCTCCAGGTATTCCGCAAGAGCCATCGCATTCTTGTTCATGCGTTCAACGCGCAGTGAAAGCGTTCTAAGACCGCGCAGCAATAGCCACGTTTCGAATGACCCCAGAACCGCTCCGGCGTTTTGCCGTTCCTCACAAATGAAGGTCCAGGTGTCGGTGGATGCATCTGCGGTCGTCACGACGCCCCCAAGAAGATCCGAGTGGCCGTTCAAGGCCTTGGTGGCTGAGTGCATGACAAGATCCGCACCCAGGGCGAGCGGTTTCAGGATCAGGGGCGTCGCAGCCGTTGCGTCCACCGCAAGCCGTGCTCCGCTTTGACGGCAAAGCTCCGAAATCTTCTGAATATCGGCAATCTTCAGAAATGGATTGCTGGGAACCTCCAGCCAGACGAGGTCTGGTCGCGTAACGGACATTTCGTCATGAAATGCGTCCAGGTCGCTGGCATCTGCTTCCACGAGCGCAATATTGTTTCGGGCACAGTGCTTGCGCAGGAAAAGTGTCGTTCCCCAATAGATTCCGGACTGCGCAAGAAGGGTGCCTCCCGGTCTGACAGAGCGGGCAACAGCTGCCACGGCGGCCATTCCGGAAGAAAACAGACGACTGTCTTCGCCTTCTTCAAGAGCTGCAATCAGCCGCTCAGTCTTCTGGTAAAGAGCGTTGCTGTCGCGGCTGTAGATGTATCCGGGGTTGACGAGTTCGTAGTCTTCGTCCCGAACGAATGTCGTTGCTGTCTGGATCGGCGGAACAACGGCACCGGTAGTCGGATCAAATCCGCCGCCTGCATGGGCCAGCAGGCTGTCCGCGTGAAGGCCTGTCGTGTTGGAGGTTGATTTGGACATGAGTTTCTCCGGAAGTCGCCGCTGCTTGGAGTGCAGGTTCGTACGGAATGAGGGCGGTGGTCATAAGGTGCTTGTGGTGATGCCACGATTTTTTCGTGACATCACTTTGTTTCGCCCGGCTCTCGTAACAGTCGTTTGCCCATTATCCCGACGGATAGACAGGCTTTCTCTTCTATCGGCGGTGAACTGCGATCACCGTTTCAAGTGGCGTGTCAGCCGGGCCTCGATCCTGTCCCAGACACGGCGCAGGGTTTCCACGATAAGCAGATAGGCGACCGCGGCCCAGATATAGGCTTGGAAATCGTATGTTCGCGAATATGCGCGCCGGGTTTCCCCCATCAGATCGTAGATGGTGATAATGGATGCGATGGCCGAACCTTTGATCATAAGGATGATTTCGTTGCCGTATGGGCGCAGGGCCACCATCAACGCCTGAGGCAGGATGACCTTGAAGAATGTCACCGGCTTTGAAATGCCAAGCGCTGCCGCGCCTTCCCATTGACCTTTCGGCACGTTCATGATCGCACCGCGAAGGATCTCTGCCTGGTAGGCGGACGTGTTCAGCGAAAATGCGAAAATGACGCAATACCAGGCATCGCGGAAAAAGCCCCACAAGCCGACTGCTTCCAGTTCCGGACGGAATGTGCCTGCACCGTAGTAGATCAGGAAGGTTTGAGCGAGGAGGGGCGTGCCACGAAAGAAATACACGTAGGCATAGGCCGGCGTAGAGAAAATCTTCCATTTAGAACTACGCGCAATGGCGATGGGAATGGAAAGCGCTGCGCCAACGAGCAGGGATAGACCGACTATTTGAAGAGTTACAAGAAACCCTTCAACATACTTGTTGCCGTATCGTTCGAGAAAGCTTTCGAACTCGTGAGTTGCCAGCTGTTGTTCTGCATACTCAGCCCAGGCCCCGGAAAGGTGGGGGGACAGGAATTCGAGAATCGGTTTTTCCAGATTGCCGAGGAGATAGACCAGCAAGTAAAAACCTGCGATTACCCAAAATGCCATCAGAACGTGGCCGGTGATTTTGGCCCATGTCCAGGGACGGTTTGCCTGGGGGGGCGATTTCAATCCGGTCAGTGGGTTTGCAGCTGTCATCGCGACATATCTCCCCGTTTGGACCAGCGTTCAATACGCGCAAGACCGGTTGAGGAAATCATCGCGAGAACCAAATAAATCAGGCAAGCGATGCCGAAAAACAGGAATGGCTCCTTTGTCACCCGCGCTGCAATCCCGGACTCCCGGATAAGGTCTGCAAGACCAATTACAGAAACCAGCGAGGTTTCTTTGAGCAGAATTAGCCAGAGATTACCCAGGGCGGGGAGGGCTAGCCGAATGAGCTGTGGCAAAATGACGAGTGTCATCGTCTGGTAGCGGGACAGCCCGAGCGCATGCCCGCCTTCGTATTGTCCCTGCGGGATGCCCTTGAAGGCCGATAGAAAGGCCTCCGAGGCATAGGAAGAAAACACCAGGGAAAGTGCGACCATGCCAGCGACAAAGGAATTCACTTCGATATAAGATTCGAAGCCGATCAGCTTCATTCCCTGTTGAATTCCGATCTGCACGCCGAAATAGACCAGAAACAGCGTCAGCAGTTCCGGCAAGCCTCTGAAAATTGTCGTGTAGATATTGGCTGCAAGTTTCAGGCTCGGTTCGGAAGAGTTCTTGGCCAGCGCAACCAGGAAACCGATTATCAATCCGAATGGAAGGGTTGCAATGGCGAGTGAAATCGTCACCAGCACGCCGCGGGCAATCTGGTCACCCCAGCCCTGGTCCCCAAAGGATAGCAGCGTCAAAGCTTCATTCATGAGCCGGCGCTTCTTTCTTTCTTGTTGTTTCTTTTCCGGCCGCCCCATCGGCCAGTTCTATAGGCGGTACCCTATAGCAAAGCGCGGCGCAATGATTGCGCCGCGCTTGAGTTTGTTCAGTACGTTTTCAAATCAACCGCCGTATACGTCAAAGGAGAAGTACTTGTCGTTGATTTCCTTGTATTTTCCGTTCGCCAGAATGGCTTCGATGGCTGTGTTGAACTTATCTTTCAGCTCGCCGTCTTCCTTGCGGATCGCGATGCCGGCGCCTTCACCGTTGATGACCAGGTCCGGAGTAAGGGTGCCGAGGATCTTGCAGCAGGAGCCGTCGTCGGTTTCCAGCCACTCGGACAGCACCACAACGTCATCGATAACGGCATCGATACGACCGCTGGCTACGTCAAGCTTGTATTCGTCAGCGGTCGGATAAAGTTTTAGATCGGCGGACGGAAGCTTTTCTTCAGCGTAGTTGGAGTGCGTTGTCGAGGACTGAGCGCCCAGGGCGACACCGCTCAGGTCCGCATCAGTGGTGCCGGCAACCTTGGAGTCTTTCGGTACGGCGATTGCCGGAGGAGTGTTGTAATACTTGTTGGTGAAGTCGACCTTCTGCTTGCGTTCCGGGGTGATCGACATGGAAGCGATCACGGCGTCGAACTTACCGGCCTGCAGAGCCGGGATCATGCCGTCCCAGTCCTGAACGACGAATTCGCATTCGACCTTCATTTCATCGCAAAGTGCTTTTGCGATATCGACGTCAAAACCGACAAGCTGGCCGTCTGCAGTCAGATTGTTGAACGGAGGATAAGCGCCTTCGGTGCCGATACGCACCTTGGACCAGTCTTTAGCCTCAGCGCCGCCAACAGCGGCCAGAACTGCAACAGCGGCCGCAGCCATACGCAGAACACGCATATTATCTTCCCCTAATATTATTTTTTCGCAGCGCAGACGGGTTCGTCCCGACTTTTTGCTCGAGGGCCCTATTCCATACACTTCGTTCCAAATTTCAAGCATGAGCACGAAAAAAACACTGTGTGACCTTGTCTAATTTTCACTTTTTTGACCCTGACCCAAGGGAAGAGTGGCCGATTGAAAGAAGTTGATCTGCAAGATGTTGCTCAGGAGGGAGCGCACGAGCCGAGAAAACAGGTTTTGCAGATTATCGGTGAACGGCAGTTGAGGTTTCAAGATCAGCATCACCGGTGCCGTTGCTGACTTCCAGAACCGATTGAAGTGAAATGACCGGACGAGAGAGTGCGTCCCCGGCGGATGCTCCGTTGCCCGGCGAATTGGCGAAGACGGGTTGCTTGGTCAGTTCGGCGATCTTTTCCTCGTGCGCTGCGCGGTCACCGGGGGAGAGATTGTCCAGGTTTGCTTCTGTCAGGCCATGATCCCGCAAGTACTTGTGTCGAATTCTTTCTTCTTCCGGCAACTCGGTCCAGGCCAGATACTGTTCGGCAAGTACCGATCGAAAATTCAGAAACTCGTGCTTAACGGATTTGCTTTGTGTGGGAACCTGTTTGGCAGGGTTGGAAGAAGCAGGTGGCGCTTCGCTGGATATGACTTTCATCTGGCCCCGCAAATGTCTCGGTAATTGCAACTGAATTCGACCATGCAAGCGGCATGCCGCAATCGTTGATGAAAATTCCTTATGAATTCCATGAACTTCTTGAATTTGATGCCAGGCAGAAGACGCCGTAGGTAACTTGCTGCCGGTACGGGGCCGGTCCTTGTTACCCGTCAGCAAAATTTGCCGGGGTGAGGCGATAGGAGAAAGAGATGTCTGAAATCCATTTGTTCATTGGCAACAAAAACTATTCTTCATGGTCGTTCAGGCCCTGGATAGCCTTGAAACACAAGGGCATCCCATTCCAGGAAACACTGGTTCCGTTCGACATGGAAAATGGTAATCCGAATTTCAGGGCCTTCTCGCCCAGCATGAAGGTTCCGGTGCTGAAGGATGGAGAGCTGACGGTCTGGGACAGCCTTGCGATTTTGGAGTATGTCGCCGACTGCTTTCCTCAAAAAGGACTTTTGCCGGAAGACAGGGTAGCCCGCGCCAGGGCGAGGGCAGTGTCGGCCGAGATGCATTCCGGCTTCCCGGCGCTGCGGGGCGCTTGCCCCATGAACATGCGTCGGCCTGTTGAAGTTCTGGCTGTCGACGAAGCAGTCAAGGCCGATGTCGCCAGAATTGTCGAAATCTGGACGGAGTGTCTCGAAGCTTCAGGCGGGCCATTTCTCTTCGGAGATTTCACCATCGCGGATGCGATGTATGCACCCGTTGTCAGCCGTTTTGCGACCTATACTTTGTCAGAAGATCCGGTCGTTAAGCAGTATCACGGCACAATGAGCGGTACAGATGCCTGGAAAACCTGGGAAGAAGAAGCCCTGAAGGAAACCTGGATCGTTCCTGAAGACGAGATCTGAACAGGGCGCGGTTACTCGGCGGCGGCTGAATTGCCGCCGCGCAGTGCACCTTTTTCGTCGAAATAGTCCTGCAGCCGTTCAACGAACCTTCGAACCTTCAGTGGGATGAAACGGTTGGAGGGATACACCGCGTGAATGGGATGGGGCGGGTATTCCCAGTCCGGTAGAACCAGTTCAAGCTCTCCTGTGCGGACATAGGGATCGATCAGCCAGCGGTTTGACAAAGTGATGCCCAGACCGGCGAGCGCTGCCTGGCGCAGGGTTGCGGAGTTGTTGACGATCAGGGTCGGATTGATCTTCACCGAAAGCTTTTCGCCAAGAGTGCTGAGAAAGGGAACCCGATCGCCGGTCGAAATATTCTTGTAGAGCAGATAGTCGTGATCCGGCAGGTCTGCCGGGTGACGGGGACGACCGCGTCTTTCCAGATATTCAGGTGAAGCGATAAGGCAGCGTTGTGCCAATCCAAGCTTCCTGACAATCAATCGGTCATCCTTGATTTCACCCATGCGGATCGCAACGTCGAGACGTTCCTGGATCACGTCCACAAAGACGTCGGACAGAGACACATCAAGCAAGATGCACGGATGCTCCTTCTTGAACCGGATCAGAAATTCCGACAGGACGGTTTCGGCAAATCCCAATGGCAACCCGATGGAAAGCGGCCCGGACATTTGCGCCTCTTCGCTTTGCACGGACCGGTCGGCTTCCGTGAGGCGATCCAGGATGTCGCTGGCATATTCAAAATAGCGTTCTCCAGTTTCCGTAAGGCTCAGCTGCCGGGTTGTCCGGTTCAGCAGTCTTGTTCCCAGATCTTCCTCAAGTCCGCGAATCTGCTGGCTAACGGCGGGCTGCGAAACGCCCAGATGCTTGGCGGCGGCGGAAAAACTGCCAAGTTTGACCGACTGAACAAAGCTGGAAAGGGCACCGAATTTATCCATCTGTCATTCCCGTTAGATGTGATGGCATTGAGAATCAGTTACATAAGTGCTGCTTATGAGTTTTATAAGATTTTCGGGTCTTCAAAATTTTTCCGTATGAAACACTTTTAGAAGCGACCCGGCCAGCCTCTTTGGCACGCGGTCTTCATACACATCTTTTTTCGGGTCGAGCCGGGAGGCCATTCATGACCATTTCTGACATTTCACTTTCCAGACGATCTCTGTTTGCAGCTGCCGGGGCAGGGGCCTTGGCTGTAGCTGGTGGGGTTTCTCTTATTCCCTCTCCAGTACAGGCGGCGGCCCCAAAGGCGGGTGAGCCCCTGGCAGGCGCGTTGCGTTACAAGGTCGGTGACTTCGAAGTCACGGCATTGCTGGACGGGTACCTCGATGTGACGCCGGAGGTTGTTGTCGGATACGAGGAAGCCGAAGGTCAGCGGATGCGCGATGCCGCTCTGATCGATGGCAACGCTCTGCGTATTCCGGTGAACGCGTATCTGGTCAACACAGGGGATCGTCTGGTTCTGGTCGATGCCGGTACGTCGGACGCACTCGGCCCGACAATGGGGCGTCTGCCGTCAGCGCTTGCTGCTGCCGGCGTCACCGCAGACCAGATAGACGCGGTACTGATCACGCATATGCATCCCGATCACCTGTTCGGTGCGGTCGATGGCGACGGCAATCCGGTGTTCAAGAATGCGGAACTGATCCTGCCGGAAGTCGACAATGCCTTCTGGTACGATGACGCCGCAATGAACGGAGCGCCCGAGCAGTTCAAACCGTTCTTTCTCGGTGCACGGCGAGCAGCGGAAGCCTATAAGGACAAGCAAACGCTCTTTTCAGGCGAAAAGGAGATCTTGCCAGGGGTGAGTGCGATGGCCCTCCCAGGGCATACCCCGGGTCACAGCGGGTACGTCTTTGACAGCAATGGTGAAACACTGGTGATCGCCGGCGACATCATTCACATGACCGTCTATCAGTTCGAAAGACCGGACTGGGGAATCGGTTTCGACATCGATGCGCCGACAGCGGCAGAAACCCGCAAGAAGTTTTTCGACCAGGCGGCAAGCGACAAGCTCTTCTTTGCCGGTGCGCATATCCCGTTCCCGGGCATGGGGCGTGTGGTCAAGAACGCTGATGGATATCGATTTGTTGCTGCCGGCTGGCCTTACGCTTATTAAGGCTCCGCTTTGGTAATCCGGCGGATCTCCGCCGGGTTACCGGATACCGAAACCGGAAAATGGCAGGAAAGTCACCGGTTCACCTTTTTGAATGGCGGTGACATCTTCCGGGATTTCGATCAACCCGTCCGCTTCACGCAGTCCGGTGATCAGTCCCGATCCGTCTCGCGCGAACTTATGGGCCGTCGTTTGGCCCTTTTCATTGGTCTCGAGAAAGCCTCTGTAAAACTCGCGCCGGTCCGGCTTCTTTTTCGGAACTTCGAATGCCGCAGGTACTTGAAAGCGCTGCGGATTCAGAAATGGACCACCTGCAAGAACACTCAGCACAGGACGGGCATAAAGAAGGAAACAGACCATGGCGGCGACGGGATTGCCCGGAAGCCCGAGAAAGACGCAGGAGCCGATGTTCCCGAACATCATCGGACGCCCGGGCTTGATCGCCAATTGCCACATGTGACAACTGCCGAGCGTGTCGAGCGCTTGCAGGACATGGTCTTCTTCTCCGCGGCTGGCCCCTCCGGTTGTCAGAATGACGTCGAACCGGTCAGCTGCGTCATTGAGAGTTTCCTCCACCAGGGACGCGTCGTCTTTCAGGATGCCAAGGTCTTCAAACTCGACCGGCGCGGTCGCGCACAAACCGCGCAGCAGGAAATGGTTGGAATCATAGACGTCGCCGACCGTAATCAGATCGCCAGGGCGCCGTAGCTCGTCACCGGTGGAAATGAGTGCGACCTTCAGTTTCCTGAAAACGTTGATTTGCGCCTGTCCGGTCGAAGCGATGGCGGCAAGGTCCTGCGGGCGCAGCAACTGGCCGGTGGACAATATGGTAGTGCCTTCGGCTACATCTTCACCAGCCTTGCGGCAATTGGCACCCGCCTTGAGACCTTGTGGGACAATGACGAAATCCTGCCCGTCCTGCTGATGCGTCTCGCAGTCTTCCTGCATGGCAACCGTGTCAGCGCCAGGAGGCATGACTGCTCCGGTGAAGATCCGCGCTGCAGCCCAGGGGCCGAGAAGGGCGTCGCTGGCGTGCCCTGCTGCAATGCGCTGCTGCAGGCGAAAGAAGCCTCCCGCCTCATCAAAGTCGGTATGACGGAAGGCGTAGCCGTCCACCGCCGAATTGTCCGCAAGCGGTATGTTGCGCGGCGCGGTAATGTCCTTGGCCAGGATACGCTCCAACCCGTCTTCGATCCGGACCGTTTCCGTATCCGCGATGGCAGACATGCGGTCGTTCAGTATCTTCAGCGCTTCCTGGTGGCGCAGCCTGTCCTTGTCGTGCAGAAAACAGTCGTCCAGTAACGCTTGCCGGGTCATGAAGCTTTCCTAACAAGACCGAGATATTCCTGAATGAAGTCTGCCATAGTAGAAACGTCGTTCAAGTCAAAGACAGGCAGGATTTCATTCGGCAAAACGTGATCGGTTGCGACGGCCAGAATATTGGGGTCGGACGGCGCCAACGGTCCCTTGTCGTGAGATTCCGTCCTTCTCGCCTCGATCTTCGGATGGTTCTCGCGCTTGTAGCCTTCGATCAGGATCAGATCGCAAGGAGCCAGACGTGCGAGTATCTCGTCCAGTGACGGTTCGTCTTCACCTCTGAGTTCATGCATCAGGGCCCAGCGGCGGCCCGAGACAAGCGCAACTTCGCTGGCTCCCGCTTCTCGGTGACGGTAGCTGTCCGCGCCTGGCCGGTCGATGTCGAAATTGTGGTGCGCATGCTTGACGGTCGAGACTTTGAACCCTCTGGCGGTAAATTCGCTCACGAGGCGTGTCACGAGTTGCGTCTTGCCGGAGTTCTTCCAACCGGTAATGCCGAAAACGGGAGGTGTTGTCATGAAATGCGTGAGCTCAGAGCGTTGCGGACGGTCGCCAGATCGTCGGGTTTGTTTGCATTGAAGAACGGATCGAGACCCGTAACCGGATCTGTGTCGAATGACACTTCTACGCTGTCGTGCCGGTCAACGAAAGCGAGCACTTTGCCGCTCTGCCCGGTTGTCAGCCAATTGTGAAGATCCGAGTGCAGGGCTACCGGCCAAAGCCCGAAGACCGGGTGAAGTTTGTCCGAAGACGAGGCGAGCGCGATAACCGGCTTGTCCGAGGGAACGGAAGAGCAGAGACGTTTGACCAGACTGACCGGAAAGAAGGGAGTGTCTCCGGCGACCGACACGACATGCGTGACACCCGGCAGCCTTTCCCTGGCATAACTTAATCCTGCCAGCACACCCGCCAGTGGTCCGGCATATTCTCCCACCGGATCGGCAATAATCGGAAGTCCGAAGCGCGAAAAGCGTGCCGGGTCGCCATTGGCGTTGAGAATGACGCTGGGTACCTGGGGGGTGAAGCGGGAGAGGATCATCTCCAGCATTGTCTTGCCGCCGAGATCCATGAGGCTCTTGTCGCCACCTCCCATGCGTCTGGACTGGCCACCCGCCAGAACACAGCCGAGCACTTTGTCCACGGTCAATACCTCGCGCTCCGACTTCATTCCGCTGCCAAGCTCCCTTTTCGTTTCGATTTCTCCGGTTCGTCTTCCGCATGACCGGGGTCCATGTCAAATTCAATTCGATCGGCTCCGGACAGGGCCATGAAGCGTTTGCCCTTTGCGCGACCGATCAGGGTCAATCCGGCCTTGCGCGCCAGTTCGACACCCCAGGCGGTGAAACCGGACCGGGAAACGAGAATAGGAATTCCCATCATCACGGTCTTGATCACCATTTCAGAAGTGAGCCGGCCCGTCGTGTAGAAGATCTTGTCGTGTGCGGGGATATCGTTCAGAACCATCCATCCTGCGATCTTGTCGACAGCGTTGTGTCGGCCGACATCTTCCATATAAACCAAGGGCTTGTCTTCTTGACAAAGGACGCAGCCGTGGATAGCTCCAGCCTCCAGATAAAGCGAAGGGGTTGTGTTTATGGCTTTCGTCAGGGCGTAGAGCCACGAGGTCTTGAGGCCTGATTCCTGAGGAAGTTCGACGTTTTCAAAGCCGTCCATGACATCGCCGAAAACGGTGCCCTGAGCACATCCGGACGTGCGGACCTTTTTCTTCAGCTTCTCTTCGAAGTTGGTCTCCCGCTCGGTGCGCACAACAACGACTTCAAGATCATCGTCATAATCGATGCCGGTGATGACGTCGTCGTCAGCCAGCATGTTCTGATTCTTCAGGTATCCGACTGCCAGCAGGTTCGGGTGATCGCCGATTGTCATCATCGTGACCACTTCCTGGGAATTGAGGAACAGTGTCAGAGGTTTTTCGGTCACAACCTTGGTTTCGACCGGTATGCCATTCTGGTCGATGCCGCTGACTGACGTCGAGAGTTTCGGATCCAGGGGATCGGGTTTAAGCACGTATGGGCCTGTCAAAGCCGCGCGACTCCACATGTAATTGTTTTACAAACACTATGGGACGCTTTTGTCCAAGAGCAAGGCATTAGTTCTGAGAACGCAGTTTTGTGAGCAACATAAAGGCACCACCGGCAAGCAGTCCCCAGAATGCTCCTGATACCCCGAAGAAACCGATACCGGATGCGGTCACAACAAATGTGATGATGGCACTGTCCCTTGTTTCCGCCGACTTGGTGGCCTCTCCGATGGAAAAGGCAAAGGCCGTGAGAAGAGCAAGGCCTGCAACGGCTTCTATGAGGATGGAAGGAGTTGCGGCAACCAGTGCCATGACGAGACCGGCAAAGAGTCCGAACAGGATGTAAGCAACGCCGCTGGCTGCAGCTGCCCAGTATCTTTGACCGGGGTCCTTGTGCGCATCCTCTCCGGCACACATGGCGGCGGTGATGGCTGCAAGGTTGACCGCGTGACCACCAAAGGGAGCTGAAAGAAGACTGAAGACGCCTGAGAGAGTGAATAGAGAACTGCTGTGCGGCTTGTAACCGTATGCTCTTAGAACGGCGACACCGGGAATATTCTGCGATGCCATTGTCACGATGAACAGCGGCAGCGCGATACTGACCAGCGCTTCAAGCGAGAATTCGGGGGCAATCAGGATGGGCCGGCTGATCAGGGGCACTTCGGAAAGGTTGATTGGCCCGCTGTCGTAAAATGCAATCGCGAAAGTCACGATCATGGCGAGTGGTACGGCATAGAGCCTGAAGAGCCGGAAGGCCACTGCCCAGACAATGATAATGGTCAGTGCACTGGCTGGATATTCGGCGACCGCACGGACAGGCGCCAGGCACAGCCCGAAGAGGACGCCTGCAAGCATTGCATTTGCCAACGGGCTGGGAATGGCTGCGACAATCCGGCCGAAGGGGCGTATGAGCCCGGCAAGAATTATCAGGAACGCGCAAAGGATGAAGGCGCCGACTGCAGCAGCGAAACCGCCGTCAACCGGCCCGGCAGAAGCCAGAAGGGCAGCTCCAGGTGTTGACCAGGCAATGCTGACAGGAATTCTGGTATAGAGCGAAGCGACAACTGCGCACAAACCCATGGAAATGGAGAGTGCCATAAGGCCGCTGGTTGCCTCGCTGGCTGTTGCGCCCGCTGCTGACAATCCCTGAATGACGATAGCAAAGGAACTTGCAAAGCCGACGATGGCGGCAAGCAAACCAGCAGAAATCGATTGGATGGAGGGGTGTCCGCCGGACATGTGTGCTCCCTGATGATCGAGGGGGAGCACACTACAGGTGTCATCGGCAAAATGGCTATGACCTCAAAGTCACAGCAGCGCGCTAAGCATCACCTGGACACGCGAAAAAGGTGTGCAAGCGCTGTCCTGAAAGAGATCAGATCATCAGCATGTCGTTCGTCAGACGGCCTGCCTGAAGTTCCTTGGCGAAATGGCCAAAAGCCTTGTAGGCCTCTTCGCGGGTCACTTCACCTGGATGGTCCAGAAGTGGTCTCAAGACGTCGTGCCTGGAGGCCGCAATGCCGTCCGTCAGGTCCCGGAAAAACATCAGGGAATTCGGAAACAGGCGGAAATCCACCGGTTCGTGAATGATGCCTTCAATGTCATGGAGGCGCGGGTCGTTCATCACACAATAGACTGTGTCCAGCACTTGTCCGGTCTGGCCTTCAAGTATTTGGATAATGTGCTGGTCCACAAGCAGGAGGGCGCCTGTAACACCCGCTTTTCGGTTGATGCGCCGAATACGCAGGAGTGTCTTGTCGATCTCGTCAGGCAAGGACAAGTGCATCTTGTCCCATCTGATTTTGCTTCGATAGCAGGCGCGATAAAGTTCCATAGCGAGTCTCATCCTTTTGCCGATGAAACCAGCGTGCGCTTCAATTCCTCACATTTGCTTAAAATTTGAAACGATCTGGAAGAATAGAGATCAAAGTTACCAGATAGTTGCCAAGTTCTCCGAAAACGTGTGCTTTTCAATCGCCGAAGTAGATCAAGAAAACTGTGCAAAACAACGTACGATTATCTTTGTGTGGATAAGCAGCTCAACGTTCTTCTGCAAGCTTGAATTCCAGTCCTGACTTAACTGCTGGCCATTCGTGCGGGAGAATCGAATAAACGGCGGTATCGCGCAATGCGCCATCTGCGGTGCGCTGGTGAGAGCGCAGAACTCCGTCCAGTTTTGCTCCAAGGCGCTCAATTGCCGTTCGGCTTTGCCTGTTCATGAAGTGAGTGCGGAACTCGACGGCAATGCAGTCGAGTTCTTCGAAGGCGTGAGTGAGCAAGAGGCGTTTGCACTCGGTATTGAGGCGCGTTCTCTGAGCGGCTTTCCGGTACCAGGTTGAACCGATTTCGACGCGTTTGTGCACCGGGTCGATGTTCATGTAGGTGGTCATCCCAACCGCCTTGCCGTCCGGCCTTAAAACGGCAAAGGGAAGCATGGAACCGGTATCCTGCAATTTAAGACGGCGATCTATTTCCTGATCAACCGTATCGGGATGCGGAACGGAGGTATACCAGACTTTCCAGAGATCACCCTCAGCGGCCGCTTCTGACAGGTCTTGTGCATGAGATTGCGAAAGCGGAACAAGTGAGGCGTGGGTGCCGGTCAGGGTGACGGGAAGGGGCCAGGGCATGAATTAGCTCCGAGAAAACTCTGGTGATGTTAAAAGGGGCGCTCTTCGCCGCTCCACTTGAAAAATTTGCCGGTGTCGGAAATCGTGAGGCCATGTCCGATCTTCAGAACGCCTTTGGCGACGTCCGTCGGGCAGTTGTCGGCCTCACCACCTCCCATGTCCGTTCTCACCCAGCCCGGGTCGATCAGAGCGACGGGAATGCCGTCTGCTTCCAGTTCGGTCGCAAGTCCCTGCATCACCTTGTTGACCGCCGCTTTCGACGCGCGGTAGGCAATCCGGTCGGATTTTCGATATCCCATCCAGGACATTTGGCTCGAGATGGTCAGGATCTTTCCAGTACCGGCTCTTTTCAGATGAGGCAGAAAAGCCTGTGAGACCGCAAGTGGCGCCAGCGTGTTGGTCGCCAACGTTTCGTGGAAGCCGTCGAAGTCCATCTCAAGGGGAGATTGATTGTCAGGGCCAATGATTCCCGCGTTGTTGATGAGAAGATCTACATCGGCAGTCAGTTCTTCAGCCACCGTCCGAACCGCGCCGTGGTCGGTGACATCGAAGACCAGTGGTTTGAAGTCCGGGCCAAGCTTGCTTCCTGTTTCAAGTGCGGAGCGTTCGGAGCGGACGGAGCCGTAAACCGTCCATCCTTGTGAAAGTGCCTCCCGCGCTAGTTCGTATCCGATCCCGCGGTTGGAGGCGGTGATAAGGCAGGTAGGCATTTTTTCATCCTGAAGCAGTCAATTCCGGCAAGTCGGAAATTGTGGAACGGTCTTCCAAGTTATTCAGCAGGCCAATCAGTGCAATAGAAACATTGTCACCATTTTGCGCAGGGACAATGCGGCACATCCTTGATCGGACCCTACTTGTATTTAGCGTGAATGAGCGCATAGGTGCCGTCGGCCTTGACGGCCGCAAGACCTCTGTTGAATTCGGCAAGTAATTTTATTGCGCCTGGAAAGACCTTGGAGAGGCAGAGATACAAAGGTTTTTCGGCAAAGGAAATGAATTCGAACATGCCGGGGTCTCCGGATTGGGAAATCATGAAATCGGTTGCCTGTTTGCCGTTGTAGAAATAGTCGAACCGGCCAAGCCGAAGCATCTTTATTCCGGTTTCATCGTCAGGAACGCTATAGGGGGCGATGCCCATGTCGCGGAGCTTCAAAAATGAGGAATAGCCGTCAACGGCTGCAACACGCTCACCTATCAAGTCACTCGCGTTGCGGATGTGACCTGACGGGTGACCCCCGCGGTGGTAAACGCCATCGGTTGAGGTGCTCAGAAGGTCGGAGTAATAAAAAAACTCTTCTCTCTGCTTTCGGTGTGCGCAGGAAAGTATCGCCGCAGCCGTCCCCGATTTCACCTCCATTATCGCCCTGTTCCAGGGAAGAAAAACAATGCGCACTGGTTGTCCGACCCTGCGGAAAGCCTCGGAGACAACCTCATGGTCGAATCCGTTCAATCCGTCGATGGGCTCAGCAATTTCAAACGGTGGGTAATTCGAGGCAGTAATTGTTATCTCGGGACGATTTTCCGTGTTGGCTGGAAAGATGAACGAAGTCAACAAGCAGAAGAAAATCCCAGTCGCTAGAATCATTCGACAATATGAGGGTTTCGATTTGTGCATGCCGCAAACGTAATTGAATTCCAGATCTAAATTTTACATTGAGTGTATTTTGAGAGTTCTAAGTTTATCTAAATGTACAGGTAAAAGGGAAATGCGTTGATTTTTGCGCTCGGTCTTGTGTCCATAATTCTTCAATTCTATGACTGGAGTGAGAGAGGGGATGGAGGCGAGACGTGCTGCATTTTGGCAGATTGTAATCGCGCCAGCGCACACTAGTTTCCGGGAGTAGGTAACCGGCGCTTCGGTTGGAGCCGGAGAATCGAACAGGACGTATTTATGAGCGACACCATCAAGAGCATCGTTTTGGAACGCCTCAGACAGATCAAGGGACCCGATCTTGAGGGAGACATCGTTTCGTTGGGCCTTGTGTCAGATGTATTCGTTTCAGACGGACGGGTTGCATTTTCCATCACCGTACCAGCTGAAAGGGCGCAGGAACTTGAGCCGCTGCGTCAGGCGGCAGAGAAGGTGGTCAAGGAAATTGACGGCGTAGAAAATGCAATGGTGGCGCTGACGGCCGAGCGTGCTCCGGGCAACGCGCGCAACACGGCGCCTAAACCGGCGCCCCGGCAGCCGCAACGCGCTCAGGAGGAACAGGCTCCTGCCAAGCCGGGAGTTCCCGGTATCAAGCATATTATTGCGGTTGCCTCAGGTAAGGGCGGCGTCGGCAAGTCGACGACCACGGCTAACCTGGCTTTGGGAATGGCAGCCAACGGTTTGAGGGTCGGTGTACTGGATGCCGACATCTATGGTCCGTCTGTTCCGCGTCTCTTCAACGTGTCCGGCCGACCCGAAACCGTCTCGGGCAGAGTGCTGAAACCTTTGGAAGGTTACGGCATCAAGGTCATGTCGATGGGCTTCATGGTGGAAGAAGAAACACCGATGATCTGGCGTGGTCCAATGGTGATTTCCGCATTGACCCAGATGCTGCGGGAAGTTGCCTGGGGCGATCTGGATGTCCTCGTGGTCGACATGCCGCCGGGAACGGGTGACGCTCAGCTGACCATGGCGCAGCAGGTGCCGCTTGCCGGTGCCGTCATCGTGTCCACTCCGCAGGATCTGGCACTGATCGATGCGCGCAAGGGGCTCAATATGTTCAAGCGCGTAGACGTTCCGGTGCTCGGCATTGTTGAAAACATGAGCTATTTCCTGTGCCCGGATTGTGGCGGACGTCATGACATTTTCGGTCACGGAGGCGCGAGAGCCGAAGCGGAGCGGCTGGGAGTTCCTTTCCTTGGCGAAATTCCGCTGACCATGAAGATCCGCGAAACTTCGGATGCGGGAACACCGGTCGTTGTTTCAGATCCGGAAGGTCCTGTTGCCGGGATTTACAAGGATATCGCGACGAAAGTCGTCGCCGGTATCCAGCGGTCCGCAGCCTCACAGGAGCGCGCAGCCCCCAAAATCGTGTTTGACTGATCTTAGATTTTGGCGACCGGTGGTTTGCCGGTCGCCAGACCTTTGACCGATAGGCAAGCCGCGTTGCTTTGCAGTCCCCTTACAAAAATGTTTGCGCGACACAGTTTGTTCCGGTGGGCAATCGGCCGAAAGTATCGTTCAGCCAAAATTCGAAACAAGAATTTCGAACGGTCTACGATTCCTCAACGCACCCGTGAAGGGGGCTGAAAACTCAGACTTTCAATCATTCTTTCAGTTACTGATTGAAAACTGTCAGAGCGAGTTCGATCGTGCGCATCCGAACAACTAGCTCCACGTCGAAATTTCAAAAATTTGGATTACTCTGCAAAGGCTGTCTCAGAGATCCAACAATCTTTGTTTCGCCAAAGATCTGGCTACCGTAATTATTCAACGTTTCAGTATCTCATTATCAATGCGATCGATTTCTGTCTCATACCAAGCAATTGTTTCGTGTGGATCGCTTCGATAGGCTTCAGCAAATGTGTCTGGCGCTTCTGTGTTCTCGTCATACTGGGTAGACCAAACCATCATTTGGATCAGAGCAGGCAGGATGTCGCGAGCCTTGCGAGTGGGGAAATAACAAACCCTGCTGGCTTTGCGCGGGTCAATCTGCCTGTCTAACATCCCGGATGCTTCAAGCCGTGACAGTCGATCTGCAAGTATGTTGGTCGAAATACCTTCAGGCGAGTTGAGAATTTCGCTGTAGGTCCGTTTGCCTAGCAGCAACACGTCCCTGAGGATCAGGAAGCACCACTTATCTCCGAAAATGCCTGCTGCATATCGAGTTGGACAACCATGCCAATCGAGGGGTTGGGTTTTGCTCATTTGGACAAAATAGTCGTCGGCAAAAGCTCTTGCAATGTGCAAGTGCATCATGTATCCAAAATTCACTTGCAAAATGAAAGAGGAATTTACTCATGCCATCGCCCTTCGTTTGGTTCGACAATTTGGGAGAGGATCGCCTTGCAACTACCAGGTTCCTGCGAAACGCATTTGGCTGGGTGCCCAATGACATCGGGCCTATGACATTTCTGACGGCCGAAGGACAGGAGAAGCCATTTGCCGCAACTTCAGAAACGCTGAACGGCATCGAGGGATGGGTCCCTTATCTCGAGGTCGATGACCTGAACGAAGCCGTCGAAAATGCAAAAAAACACGGCGCCGAAGTCATTGCCGAGAATCTGAAAGGCCCGGCTGGCGATGCCAGCTTTATACGCGATCCAGGTGGTGCGCCGCTGGCCTTGTGGAAGCGCGCCCAAGAGTTGAAGAGCTCGCAATGACGAAGATTTTTTTGGCCACTGCGGGCTACGCCATAATTGTTTTTCCTCTTGCGCTTGGCTGGCATGTTGGTCTCTTCAAACCAATGTATGAGGAATTCGGTTACTTCGTCGGCGAGCCGAATGTTCCCGTGGGCTTGCTGACGATCATCATCCAAGGATTTGCCCTGGCACTGATCTATCCGCATTTTCACACGGGCAGTTCTGGTCTGACGCGAGCATTTCAGTTTTCTGGCCTTGCAGGTCTGTTCTACTGGACGTCGCACGTTCTTGCACTGGTCGCGAAGCAAAATGTACCCAACGCCAGCAACTTCATTTTTCTGGAAACGGGTTACTTGGCGATCCAATTCGGACTATTCGCACTTCTGCTAGGCATAATTTATCGAGAAGCGGAATGAAGAAGGCCGATATCGTGGTGTCTCAAGTGGTGGCAGCACCACTTGAGAAAGTCTGGGAAAGCTGGGCAGACTTTGGTGGCATTTATAAGTTCCATAAAGGAGTTGCTAGAACCACTATCCTCAAAGATTCGGCGCCACGCGGCATCGGTGCTGTGAGATTGTGTGAACTTTCAGACGGCAAGAATGAAATTGAAGAGCAAGTAGTGGAGTGGATTCCCCTGCAGAAGATCGGGATTGAATTCAAACGTACAAGTTTGCCGATAGCGCGTGCACGCGCAGATTTTTTGTTTGATACATGTTCCGATGATCGGGTCTGCGTGGAGATGCAGTTTTCATTCGAGCCCCGTGGCTGTTTCATGCGCATTGCTAAGCCTGTCTTGAGTTGGAAAATGCGGCAAGGATTTCAGAAATTGCTCAAGAGCAACAAAGATTACCTGGAACTTAGCTGACATAAATCCAAAGCAGCTGTCGTAGTTCCTGGGCGTGGGAGAAACGGCGTTGCGCTTGATCAAGTTTCAACGCCGCCAATTTCTTCTCCATTGGATTTCAAGCGAGATTTCGGTGTTATTGCTCGTTGCAGCTGCAAGATTGCAGGTGGAGTGAATTGAGAGTTTCAACAATGGTATTTTTGACGAGAAACAACCATGAAATGCGTTTTCACGCCCGGATCACGCAGGGGGATTATTGTGTCTGGATCGAGTCGCTAAAAAGTATCTAGAGAAGTAAGGATTCCTTATCGGGCATGTCTTCCCACCGTCCACAAATCAAAGGTGAAGAAGAAGCTAGGCCTTCGTTGGGTGTCCTGATCGCGATTTCCAGTATCAGCCCCCTGGCAATGCAGATTTATCTTCCGTCGCTGGCGGGAATGATGATCGTCTTTTCCGCCACGGCCGGCGAAATTCAGCTCTCCATGTCGGCGTTTTTTGTCGCCGTTGCCATTTCACAATTGGTGTGGGGCCCCTTGTCGGACCAGTTCGGAAGGCGGCCGATCGTGATTGCCGGAATGGCGCTGTTTGTCATTGGCAGCGTGTTGTGCCTAGTTGCACCGACAATCGAAGCATTGATCGCAGCTCGTGTTGTCCAGGCTGCCGGCGGTTGTACCGGAATGGTCCTGGGGCGCGCAATCGTGCGGGACCTTTACGGTCCCCGGCAGGCCGCCAGCATGATCGGTTACGTCACGATGGGCATGGCCGTCATGCCGACGATCGCACCAGCGATCGGCGGAGTTCTGGACGAGGTCTACGGCTGGCAGGGCGGTTTTGTTCTGATGCTCGTGTTCGGGGTAGGTGTCTTGTTCGCGAGTATCTACGCGCTGCCCGAGACCAACCGCAGGCCGGTTGCGATCGGGGCAGGGCAGGCCTATCGATCCTACACGTCCTTATTCAGAGAACCGTTATATTGGAGCTACGCCCTTACGGCGGCGTTCTCGGCACTCACCTATTTCGCCTATCTTGGCGGAGCACCATTCATTGCTGCGGAAATCCTTCAATTGAGCGCTGCCCAGATGGGTTTCTATTTCATGTTCGTTGCGCTTGGGTACATCGTTGGAAACTACATTTCCGGAAAGTTCGCCGAGCGTATCGGACTGTTTCCAATGATCCTGGCCGGATCATTGATCGGTGGACTTTCGGTCCTGCTGATTGCCGGTTTCACCTATTGGGGCATCGTCACGGCGACCAGCTTGTTCCTGCCAATGTTCATACTTGGGTTGGGGAACGGCGTCTGCCTGCCGAGCGCAATCTCCGGCGCGGTAAGCGTACGTCCGGATCTGGCTGGTGCGGCATCAGGGTTGACCGCCTCCTTCCAGGTCGGCATGGGAGCGGTTGCCGGCACCTTGGTTGCATGGCTGTTTGCTGAAAGTTCTCTTGCCGGATCGCCCTGGAGCATGATCATTGTCATGGCTTTCGGCATTGGCAGTAGCCTGATCGCAGCTCTTTCCGTGAAGAGGCTGTCGACGCGCGCCAGTTTGCAGCCCGCGGAATGACTTCCGCCAAAATACGTGCATGCCGGAAAATAGCCTGGAGTGAGGCCTATGGAAAGTTCAGCCTCCGGTCACGCTCATGTGGCGCGACACTGCCGGTTGCTTGGTGTTCCGGTCAATCACGAAATCATGACCCTTCGGCTTCCTGCCGATAGCTTCATCGATTGCACTGCTGAGGAGCTCGTTGCCTTCTGACGCACGGAGCGGTGCCCGAAGATCTGCCATGTCGTCCTGACCGAGACACATGTAAAGCTGACCAGTGCAGGTCACTCGAACCCGGTTGCAGCTTTCGCAGAAATTGTGGGTCATCGGTGTGATAAAGCCAAGGCGCCCCTCGGTTTCCTCGACGGTCACATAACGGGCAGGTCCACCGGTCTTATAAGGATTGTCGGTCAAGGTGAACTGTTCGGCGAGGCGGTTTCGGACCGTGGAAAGAGGCAGATACTGGTCGGTGCGGTCGCCATCGATTTCGCCAAGGGGCATGGTTTCGATCAGCGTCAGGTCGTGGCCCTGACCGTGACACCATTCAAGCATGTTTACGATCTCGTGCTCGTTCACGCCCTTCAGAGCGACCATGTTGACCTTGATTTGCAATCCCGCTTCGGTCGCTGCACGGATACCATCCATGACTTTTCCGAGGTCACCCCAACGGGTGACCGCCTTGAATTTCTGAGCATCGAGCGTGTCAATGGAAACATTGATCCGACGGACGCCGCAGTCGTAAAGCTCGTTCGAGAAACGTGCCAACTGGGAGCCGTTTGTCGTGATGGTCAACTCTTCGAGAGCGCCACTATCCAGATGCCGTCCAAGGCTGCGGATCAGGCTCATGATGTTCTTGCGCACGAGCGGTTCGCCACCGGTCAGGCGCAACTTGCGTACACCTTTTTCGATGAATGCGGTGCACAGCCGGTCAAGTTCCTCAAGGCTGAGGACTTCGCGCTTGGGCAAGAAAGTCATGTCTTCTGCCATGCAGTAAACACAGCGGAAGTCACAACGGTCGGTCACTGAAACCCGCAGATATGTAACGGCGCGTCCAAACGGATCGATCATCGGCGAAGGGGAAGTGGATGTGCCTGCCTCCGGTGCCGGGACCACAATCTTACCGTCTGTCACGTTATGCTCTCCCTCGATGCCCTTGATCTTGAACTGATCATATGGCGCGGCATCAAACAATATCAATTGAAACCGGACCAGTTCTGTCCAGTTTGCGATATCAGGTAAACTTCTCAGTGTAACATTGTCAATGCCACACGTGACATCGGCTTGTCGTAGATGCCCGTCAGTCCCTTGCAATATCAAGATAGGTTCTGATCTCGGTCAGGGCAGGCACCAGTTCCTCGATCTTTTCCTTTGGAATGTTCCGGCAAAGCGCGTCGATGTCCGGATCGATGGATCGTATTGCGTCCTCACGAAACTGCCTGCCGGTTTGAGTTAGCCACACGGTCTTGCTGCGGCCGTCTTTCGGATTCGGGCGCATCTCGACAAAATGATGCTCCAGAAGACCGCTCAGCGTGTGTGTCATCGTTGTCTTGGGAACCTGAAAAGCTTTCGCAAGGGCAAGCGGAGTTTGTCCGTCCTTGACCCGGATCAGGTGATTGACCACGCTGAAATGAGGCAGGGTCAACCCTTTTGGCAAACGTGTTTCCAGCGCGGTTCGGCTCAGTTGCGCGATGATGCCGATTTCATTGAAGAACCTGAAAAAGGCGTTGCGAGTTTCGCTATCCATTCATGATCCGTGTTTCAAGCGGCCAGCGCGGCGTCCGTGAAGGGTGGGGGCCGTAACCCAGTCTCCCAAGCATCTGAACTGTTTCTCCCGGCTTGGCAAGTATTCGATGTGTTTCGGCATAGTGCGGTGCCATTTCCTCATATTCCTGAAGAGCCTGGCTTACCGGATGAAGCGAAAGCCCGAGCCTTGTCGTCTCCAGGTTCAACCGAAGCCAACGCCTGCCGGCGGCAATTTGCTCGTATCTTGAATTTCCGTTGGTAGTGAGCGCGATATAGGCTGGAGTTGCCGAGAGCATTTCCTGATAGATCTTCACACCTTCCCGGAAACCGGTCGAATTGGGGTCGAGCTGGCTTTCGCGGGTCAGGATGCCAGCCAATATCAAAGTTTCAAGAAACGGTCCGCCGAGGTCAATGCCATCAGGATTCGCATTGATTTCCGATTTTCCGAAGCGCATCAGATCAACGCTCTCTTTCAAGGCGTGTCGTGTGTGCATTTCGGTCAGCCACGCATCCCAGGTCAGCTTCCGTACCCTTTCGACCTCTGCGTCCGCAGTAATTACTGTTCCGTAGGCACTCAGCGTCTCTGATATTTCCGGTGAAATCGGTCGGTCTTCAAATGGTTCTTTGCACGACCTGCGATCAAGAATGAATGGAACCAGAGGGTCGGTCATGCCTCCTTCCGTGATCGTTACATCGGCAATCGGTCCATCCAAGCCTTCGGGAAACAGGTCGATTGCCGTTGTTTTCTGTCGAAGCGTGGCGGCGACTTTCAACAACTCAAGAAAACACCCAAGGCCAACGAAAATCTGGCGGTGATAAGGATCGGTGTGAGGGAGATCTCGGGTTTGGTCACGATGCAGCCGAAAGCTGTCTTTGCCTGAAAGTTCGATCAGCCAAGGCTGCCTGTTGTGAGGGTTCGGTGCCAGGAGTGCATAGGAAAGGGCGAACAGACGGTCATCTTCATACCCGCCTGCATCAGCCCAGGGGGCATGAGCTGCCTTCGGTGTTCGTGTTGCCATGAATGTGCCCGCAGATGCACTCGCGGCAAAAACAACACCACCCCCGATAAGCGCCAAGGTCTTCCGTCGTGTCAAAGTCATGAGAGCTCTCCATATAGTGCGATATCGAATTAAATAGTGCGAAATCGTACCAAATCAAGCAATCTGTCAAAGAATTTTGCTCGAAGGCTTGAAATGAAACCAAAAGGTGTCATTTAAATAACACCGAATGGTGTCATGAAGAGGTGCCGCATGAAGATGCAAATGATGTTTCTGCTTGCTTCGATCGGAACGAGCTCCGTCATTCCGGCGTTTGCTATGGAGCCTGAAGTGATGAAGTTGAAGTCCCTGGAGGACTTGGACTGGGAGACCACTCCCGAAGGTGTTGGGTTTGCGGCGCTTCAGGGAAACAGGTTTGAAGAAAGCTACATGGCCATGGTCCGCTTGCCGGCTGGTCTTTCAAGTCCGCTTCACATCAAGAGCGCAGCCATGTTCGGCGTGGTCTTGTCTGGCGAGATTGTTCATCTCCCAGGGGACAACAATGACAGGTCCGGCAAAGTTCTCAAATCCGGTGCGTTCTATGAGATACCTGCCGGTATGCCCCACATCAGCAAGTGTGTTTCGGCAATGAGCTGCATCACATTCCTGTTTCAGGACGGTCCTTTCGATTTTCTCCCGGTGAAGGAGGGCGGACGATGAACACGGGCCCTCAGAACGTATTCCGGGCGCTTGCAGACCCGACACGGCGGCAGATTCTGATCTATCTGACGAAAGAAAGTCTTGCAGTCGCGGACATTGCCGACCGGTTCGACATCACAAGAACCGCGATCAACAAACATCTGGCCATTCTGGAAGAAGGAAATCTCATCAAGCGAGAAGTGAGTGGCCGGGAAAGACGCAGCACGCTCAATCCCGAGCCTCTCAGATCCGCTTTTGAATGGCTTGGTTACTTCGAAAGTTTCTGGGACGCGAGACTATCCGATTTGCAGCGTGAAATTTCAAAGGAAATGGAAAAGACCAAGGAGAGCGACCAATGAACGCGACGACCATTACCAAAACGGTTTTTCTGGATGCGCCACGCGAAGTTGTCTGGGACTTCCTGACGAAAAAGGACAAGTTGGCCAGATGGTTTCACCCTGCCGAACAGGACCTCAAAGAGGGGGCAGACTATACGCTTCTTGATCAGCGGGGAGACATGAGCCGGATTTGCTGGGGAACAGTCCTGGAAATGCGTCCGTTCGAAAGCCTTGTCTACACGTTCACGGTCAAACCGCTCAACGGTGCCATGACAACGGTTCGCTGGAACCTGAAGGAAGCAGCGGGAGGCACTCAACTCACTTTGTCTCATGAAGGGATTGAGCAGGCGGCCGGCGAGGCAGCGTTTGCGATGTTGAGTGCGTTGGACAGCGGATGGGACGAGCATTTTGGTCGCTTGCGCAAGGAAGCGATGGCACGTGTGGAAGCCTGACCCGGAGTTGGAGCTCAGCGCGGGACACCCAAGACATTTTTATTGATCCGTTTGCTGTCCCTGACGTACTTTTTTCAAAGATACAGACAGGGACAGCATGACCACATTGGTATGGTTCCGGCAGGACCTTCGAATTGCCGATAATCCCGCGCTCTACGAAGCGGCAAAGAGGGGACCTGTGCTACCCGTTTATGTTCTGGAAACGGCGGAACAGTCCGGCGAAACTCATCCTCTCGGCGGTGCCAGCAGATGGTGGTTGCACCACAGCCTTGAAGAACTGAAAAGATCCTTGCCCGGGCTGGTCCTGCTGCGGGGGAGTGCACGGCATCTGATCCCTCGATTGGCCAGAGATGTCGGCGCACAGGCCGTCTTCTGGAACCGTTGCTATGAGCCCCACGCAATCGACCGTGACAGCGAGATCAAGAACGCGCTGAAACAGGACGGCTTTGAGGCGCGAAGCTTCAAGGCCGGTTTGCTCTTTGAACCCTGGGAACTGAAGACCGGGGCAGGCAGACCTTACAAGGTCTATTCGCCATTCTGGAAGGCAGCGCAGCACCTGGAGGTCGGATTGCCGCTCGCTGCTCCGGTGGGAATGGTTGCCGAGACCTATAAGTACGGCGAAAGCCTGCAAGGTCTGAAGCTCCTGCCTGAAAATCCGGACTGGGCAGCTGGGTGGAAACACCTCTGGCAGCCGGGTGAAGCCGGTGCACTGTCGCAGCTCAGATCGTTTCTGGAAAACGGGCTTCAGGGATATCGGGAGCTGCGCGATCGGCCGGATCTTCCCAATGTTTCACGTTTGTCGCCGCACCTTCATTTCGGTGATATCTCACCGCGACAGATATGGCACGAAACCAGGAAGCGACTGGCTGGCAATGACGATCCGAAGTCTGATGGAACGAAATTTCTTTCGGAGATCGCCTGGCGCGAATTCTCCTATCATCTCCTATACCATTTTCCGCACCTCCCGTCCCGAAACTGGCGGCCGAGCTTTGATGCCTATCCCTGGCGTGAAAGCCCGGAAGACCTGAGGCGATGGCAACGAGGGCGGACGGGTTATCCTATCGTGGATGCCGGCATGAGAGAGCTATGGCAAACAGGTTACATGCACAACCGAGTGCGGATGGTCGTGGCAAGTTTCCTCATCAAGCACCTCCGGCTTCATTGGCGGCACGGCGAGGCCTGGTTCCGTAACACTCTTGTTGATGCGGACCTGGCTAGCAACTCCGCCAGCTGGCAATGGGTCGCCGGGTCCGGCGCGGATGCTGCGCCGTATTTTCGTATTTTCAACCCGATCAGTCAGGGACAGAAATTCGACCCGGAAGGTGTCTATGTGCGAAAATGGGTGCCGGAGCTGAAAAACCTGAAGACCGCGGATCTCTTTGCACCGTTCGAGGCCTCGAAAGAGGACCTGGATCGAGCTGGCGTCGTTTTGGGGAAAACCTATCCCCATCCGATTGTGGACCATGCTTCGGCACGAAGGGCGGCGCTAAAGGGATACGAAGCGGTGAAACAGGCGGGACAAAACGCGGCTTGACGGAGGAGCCCGCAGCGCTATCGTCCGCGCAGACCAGCTATCAGCATTGCTCAGACAGGATTTCTCCATGACCGACAACACCGCCCCCTGGCCAACCGAGCTGCGTGTTTCACAAGACAAGAAAATACTGACGATCGCATTCAACAATGGCGAGCGACATGACTTGTCCGCGGAGTATCTGCGTGTCTGTTCGCCTTCAGCAGAGGTCAAGGGACACAATCCTTCACAGAAACAAACTGTTCCTGGAAAACGCAATGTCGAGATCATGAAGATCGAACCGGTCGGCAATTACGCGGTGCGCATCCATTTCGACGACATGCACAATTCAGGTATCTATTCCTGGACTTACTTCTTCGAGTTGGCCAATGAACCGGAAAAGCATTGGGGAGTGTACCTGCAGGAACTGGAGCAGAAAGGCCTCAGCAGAGATCGCTGAGGTTTACCGGCGCAATTGGTGGCTGGTTAAGCGAAAACAGAATCGGCTATTGTCGGTTTGAGCTCGACCCAAGCCTTCCCCCTCCATCGGAGCAGCAGCCGACCTGCAGGGTACATTCATTCAGAACCACCTGATCGTGTTTTCGCATAAGGAGGGATTGCGGCCAGCGCACGAGAACGGGCAGGTCACGGATGAAATTATCGGCTCCACTTTTTCGATTGAAACGTCAGGCGCGCCAGCTGGCACGCGAAGCAAAGCTGCCACTTCATGTTGCACTTGATCGAGTAGCAGCCCGCGAAGGATTTTGCAGTTGGTCGCATTTGTCATCTGCTCAGTCGAAAGCAAAACCCGAAACACATGTTCTTGGTTCATTGGCAAACGGCGAAATGCTGCTCCTCGCAGCGCGTCCAGGACACGGCAAAACGATCTTCGGCCTCAATCTGCTCGCAGAAGCGGCAAAAGCAGGAACCCCCTCGACCTTCTTTTCGGTCGAATGCTCCGAGAAGGAGATCAAAAGGCGGTTACCTCATCATTCCGTAGAAGAGCTTTTCAGTCCTGATGGCATTCAGATCGATCTTTCCGAGGACCTTTGTGCAGATCTCATTGTCGGTCAGCTATCGGCGGCCCGACCGGGCACGGTTGCCGTGATCGACTACCTGCAGGCGCTTGATCAGCGCCGTACGGCCCCTGAACTTGAGCAGCAGATCAGGACGCTGAAGAACTTTGCAACAAGGCGAAAGATCCGGCTGGTCTTTCTCTCCCAGATCCACCGTTCTTTTGATCCGGAAAGGAAAAGACTGCCAGACTTCTCAGATCTGAGACTACCAAATCCCGTGGATCTTTCGCTGTTCACAAAAGGGTGCTTTCTGCATGATGGACAAATGGCTCTTCTTGCGAACTGAAACGCAAAAGGCACCTACGAAAGAGTTGGACACCTGAGTTGAAAGAGGTGTCTTCTCAAGCAAAAAGACCGGATGGGACATGTCGGGAGCGCCCCATCCGATCCTTCAGAGTTTCAAAAACGTCTTGAGTTCCGCATTTTCCTGCTCAAGCTCGCGAATGCGATTTCGCAGAGCTGTCAGGTCAGGCGCAAGCTCCGAGAGCGTAAAGCGTTGCGGAATGTGCTGCGGACAATTCCAGTCGAAGGCCTCGACAGACAGAACGACAATACGTTCAGGAAGAGCGCGATACCCCTGCAGTGCGACTATCGCGGCGAGCTCCTGGCCGTCCTCGATCGGAACTTGTCGGGCTCGCGCCCAGATTTTCAAACGGGTTCGGTTCGGGTAATCCATAAGAATGATCGAAACACGATCATTGTCTGTCAGATTGCCCGAACTGATATACTGCCGGTTTCCGCGAAAGTCTCCGTAAGCCAGTGTCGTTGCATCAAGGACTTTCAGAAAGCCGACGGGACCGCCGCGAAATTGTACATAAGGCCAGCCGGAATCAGAGACTGTTGCCTGGTAGAAGCCGTCGCGAGCCTGGATGAACCTGGCCTCGATCTCCGTCAGTTTGTCGCCCGGCTCCATCTCCGGTGCATCCAAAGATGCGTAGCCGTCACGTGAACCAAGCTCTTGTTGCCGATTGCGAACACTTTGGGTGAAGGCGATCTCCGAAAAGGCGCGGGCCATTTCTCTCTCCTGAAATTTAAAGGCCGAGTTCGCTCAGGCCCGGGTGGTCTTCGGGACGTGGACCCTGGGGCCAGAGCATTTTGCGGTCCGCAGCATCAATCGCCAGGTCGTTGATGCTGGCGAAGCGCCGCTGCATCAGTCCGTTTGAAGCGAATTCCCAGTTTTCATTGCCATAGGAACGGTACCATTGACCTTCGCCGTCGTGCCATTCATAGGCAAAGCGGACCGCGATCCGATTGTCGGCAAATGTCCAGAGTTCCTTGATCAGGCGATACTCGAATTCCCGCTGCCATTTGCGCGTGAGGAACGCGACCACCTGTTCCCGCCCAACTGGAAACTCGGACCTGTTCCGCCAGACAGTGTCGGGCGTGTAGGCAAGGGCAACCTTTTCCGGGTTGCGGCTGTTCCAGCCGTCTTCTGCTGCGCGTACTTTCTGCCGGGCGGTTTCTTCCGTGAATGGCGGGAGAGGGGGACGTTGTTCGGTCATTTATTGAGATCCAGAGCGAGAACTTGCGGGGTTGGTGGAGGGGGCACGTTCTCCGCAACTCTCATCTCAACCGAGCGGTTTTGAAATGTGCTCATCACAAGCAGCAGCACAGTGAGCACGGCACCGAATGCATAGAAGCTGCGCGGGAAAGCTGGTCTGACGGAAAACATCGTGAGCCTCCTGACATCGAACAGAGTTTATGTACTGTTCTGTTCAGTAATGAATCTTATATGTACCGATCAGTTCATTTGCGCAAGCGAGAATTTTGACCTTGAGAAAACTGTCAGAGAAGCGTGTTGTGAATGGAAGATAGTCAAAAATCGATAGAAAATAAGATGTTAAGCAAAGGGTGGAAAGAGGATAAAGGGAGCGCAAACATGCGCTCTTCAAAAAGACTTGAAAAGAAACCGGTCAAATAATATTTACAGGTCAGTACGGAAAGGGGATTCATGCGCCCGAGTAAACGAGACGAACTTGTCCGAAAGGCACAGGCGATTTTCTACCGGGACGGTTTTCATGCCACGGGCATGGATGCGCTGGTGGCTGAGACCGGTATCTCTAAGACCACAATGTTCAAGCACTTCCGGACCAAGGATGACCTGATCCTGGCCGTCCTGCGATACCGCGATGAAACTTTTCGGAACTGGTTCTTCCGCAAGTTGGACGACACTGCGTTGCCGCCGCGCCAGCGCCTGTTGGCTGTCTTTGATGTTCTGAGGGAGTGGTTTGAAGAAACTGACTTCAAGGGCTGCATGTTCATCAAGGCCTCTGCGGAATTTCAGGATCCTGAGAGCCCGGCTTACATCCAGTCCGCCGAACACAAGAGGCTGCTCAAGACGGCCCTCAAAACGTTGGCTGAGGAGGCAGGAGCGGCCGATCCGGATTTGCTTGCGCGTCAGTTGCTTCTTTTGAAGGAGGGGGCGATTGTGGCAGCTCATATGGGTTTTGACCCGGATCCTGCAGGAGCTGCGAAGTTGTCGGCGGAGACCCTCATTGCTGCCCAGTTTGGAAGCTGACTTAGCCAAGGATCTGTTGAAGCCGTGCTACGCCTCAGGTTTGACTTGCGGACGGCATTAAAAAAGCCGGGCCAAATTGCCCGGCTTTTGAATAATGAAATTTGAGATCAACGCGTTACGACGATCTTCGAACCGACTGAAACATTCTCATAAAGATGGATGATGTCTTCGTTGGCAAGGCGGATGCAGCCGGAAGAAACTTCCGAGCCGATCGTCCATGGTTCGATCGTGCCGTGAATGCGGTACAGGGTGGAGCCGATATAAAGGGCGCGAGCTCCCATCGGGTTGCGCGGGCCACCCGGCATGTAGGCAGGAAGAATACGGCCCTTCCTGCGCTCACGAGCGCGCATCTGTGCCGGAGGAGTCCAGCTCGGCCATTCCGCCTTGCGGGTAATGCGGTGCGTCCCGGCCCACTGGAAGCCGTCTTTGCCGACACCGACACCGTATTTCATCGCTTTTCCACCCGGCAGAACGTGGTAGAGACGACGCTCGGACGTGTTAACGACGATCGTGCCCGGCTTGTAAGGGCCGCTGTAGCGTACCTTTTTCCGCTTGATCGGCGATTTGCCGCCCGGATGGTATTTGGGTGTTACCCATGTGTTCGTGCTGTGGTCGAAGAAGCCGGCCCGCGCGGAAGCGTCGGCTGGAAGCATCAGCGCTCCGGCTATGACAGCAATCATTGCATATAAAAAAGTCTTCATCTTTTTTCCCCCATCAGCGCCCAGCCCACAAATGGCGCGCTTCAAATCGAAGGTTACGTTAGGAGAATGTCCTTGCCGCACTGTTAACAATCATGACCCAAAATGGGCGTGAAAGGAATCTCACGTTGATGTGAGTTCGCTTGAGGTCGTTCAAATCTGCTGAAATTGCAACGAAATTATGCTCGAGCAGTTCGTTGTCCTGACAAATCTCGTCAAACGTGCTGATATTAATACCGATGTTCCGGTTGAGTGTTGATTTTGAACCTATCAGCGGAATTTTTGAAATTCTCTGCAGAAAAATGTGCAAAGGAAGCCGCTTTGGGGGCTCTCGGACCAGCGCAGACTGTGTGATTCCGGACTGTGACGCCGGGGGCTGGAGAGTTCAGCCTCCGGCGGATGCCTTGGTCAGGTGTTCTGATCAGTGATCGGCATGTAAAGGTCTCCCCCCTCGCGATACTTCATTGCCATCTCGGCCATGCCTGTTTTCTGGGCCTCGGCGCGGATGTCGTGGCTGATCCGCATTGAACAGAATTTCGGTCCGCACATGGAGCAGAAATGCGCAACCTTGTGGGCTTCCTTCGGCAATGTCTGATCGTGAAAGTCACGTGCCGTGTCAGGGTCTAGGGACAGATTGAATTGGTCTTCCCACCGGAACTCGAACCGGGCGCGAGAAAGCGCATCATCGCGTGCCTGAGCACCGGGAAGACCCTTGGCTAGGTCGGCTGCGTGCGCGGCGATCTTGTATGTGATCACTCCGGTTTTGACATCGTCGCGATCAGGCAGGCCCAGGTGTTCCTTGGGAGTGACGTAGCACAGCATCGCACAACCGAACCAGCCGATCATTGCCGCGCCGATGCCGGACGTTATGTGGTCGTAGCCCGGCGCGATGTCCGTCGTGAGCGGTCCGAGCGTATAGAACGGCGCCTCGTCACAGCACTCCAGTTGCTTGTCCATGTTCTCCTTGATCTTGTGCATGGCGACGTGGCCTGGACCTTCAATCATGACCTGACAGTCCTTGTCCCAGGCGATCCTGGTGAGTTCACCCAGGGTTTCGAGCTCGGCGAACTGCGCCTTGTCATTCGCATCGGCGATGGAGCCGGGGCGAAGGCCGTCGCCGAGGCTGAAGGAGACGTCGTAAGTGCGGCAGATGTCGCAGATTTCGGCGAAATGCTCGTAGAGAAAGCTCTCCTTGTGGTGATGCAGGCACCACTTGGCCATGATCGAGCCGCCACGGCTGACAATTCCGGTCACCCGGTTCGCTGTCATCGGCACCATGTGAAGCCGCACGCCTGCGTGGATCGTGAAATAGTCGACACCTTGCTCTGCCTGTTCGATCAGGGTGTCGCGGAAGATTTCCCAGGTGAGGTCCTCGGCGACACCACCGACTTTTTCAAGCGCTTGGTAGATCGGGACGGTGCCGATCGGAACCGGTGAATTGCGAATGATCCATTCGCGGGTGTTGTGAATGTTTCTGCCCGTCGATAGGTCCATCACGGTGTCCGCACCCCAGCGGATTGCCCACACCATCTTGTCGACTTCTTCCGCCATGGAGGAGGTGACGGCAGACGTGCCCATGTTGGCGTTGACCTTCACCAGAAAATTCCGGCCGATGATCATCGGCTCGCTTTCCGGGTGATTGATGTTTGCCGGAATGATCGCGCGACCGGCGGCCACTTCGTCGCGCACAAATTCCGGTGTGACCAGGTCGGGAATGTTTGCGCCCCAGTCGTTTCCGTCCCGCCCGGTTGCCGCCTTGCGTTTCTGGTTTTCCCGGATGGCGATGTATTCCATTTCCGGGGTTACGATCCCGGCTCGGGCATAAGCGAGCTGGGTGACCGGGCGGCCATCCTTGGCGCGCAAGGGCTGCGAAGTGTTCGGAAACTCAGGCACGAGCCTTTCTGCCGATACGAAGCCGTTATCGGCGGGTTGAATGGTGCGGCCGTCATATTCCTCGACATCGCCTCGCTTCAAGATCCAGTCGCGGCGTGTTTTGGAAAGACCGGCGGCAATATCGATGGTCGCCTCCGGATCGGTGTAAGGGCCGGACGTGTCGTAAACCGTGACCGGCGGCTCTCCAGCGGTCGGATGCAGGCCGATCTCTCGCATCGGAACGCGGATATCGGAATGATATTGCCCGGAAACGTAAATCTTCCGGGAGGCCGGCAGACAGCCGGTGGTGATGTCAACTGAGGGAGTGGTCAAGGTTCTCTCCTAGCGCTGTTTGCTCAGAAAGACCCGTCGTCATGCTTTTGCAGGAAAGGGGAGCTGTTGACCATGAAAGGTCGACCGGAAAGCGGCCCGCTCTGAATGCTTCCTACGCCAGTATCACCTGGGTCAGGTTCAAAGGGTCGCTTCACTCCGCTCGCGCGATGTCCACCTCTCAGCCCCCTTAGCGGGGCTCCCCTGCAAGGCCGGAGCGTATTGGCTGAAGAACGATTCTGTCAATCACCTGATGCGGCGATCAATGAGTCCAGTCACGGCAAAAAAACAGGCAGCCGAATGGCTGCCTGCGTGTCTTGCGGATTTTGGAGGGGCTCAGCTCAGGTTGAGCTCCTTGAAGAAGTCGTTGCCCTTGTCATCGACCACGATGAAGGCCGGGAAGTCCTCGACCTCGATCCTCCAGACGGCTTCCATGCCCAGTTCCTCGAATTCGACCACTTCGACCTTCTTGATACAGTCCTGGGCAAGACGGGCGGCCGGGCCGCCGATGGAGCCGAGATAAAAGCCGCCATGAGCCTGACAGGCGCGGCGGACCTGCGCCGAGCGATTGCCTTTGGCCAGCATGACCATGGAGCCACCGGCTGCCTGGAACTGATCGACATAGGCATCCATTCGCCCAGCCGTTGTCGGTCCGAAGGAGCCGGACGGCATGCCTTCCGGTGTCTTGGCCGGTCCGGCATAGTAGACGGGATGATCCTTGATGTAATCGGGCAGTGGCTCTCCGGCTTCCAGGCGGTCACGCAGCTTGGAATGGGCCAGGTCGCGCGCCACGATCAGCGGACCGGACAAGGACAGGCGCGTCTTGATCGGATGCTTGGAGAGTTCTCCAAGGATTTCCGGCATAGGCTTGGTCAGGTCTATCTTCACCACATTGTCGGAAAGGTGATCGTCGGTCACTTCCGGAAGGTACTTTTCCGGATGCATCTCAAGCTGTTCCAGGAAGATCCCGTCCTTGGTGATCTTGCCGACAGCCTGACGATCGGCGGAACAGGAAACGGCAAGGCCGATCGGCAGCGAGGCTCCGTGGCGCGGTAGGCGAATGACACGCACATCGTGACAGAAATACTTGCCGCCGAACTGTGCGCCGACACCTGTTGCCTGTGTAAGCTTGTGTATTTCCTGTTCCAGCTCGGTATCGCGGAAGGCATGGCCGAGCTCGGATCCCTCCGTCGGAAGGTTGTCCAGGTACCGCGCGGATGCCAGTTTGGCAGTCTTCAGGTTCAGCTCGGCCGACGTGCCGCCGACAACGATGGCCAGGTGATAGGGCGGACAGGCCGCAGTGCCGAGCGTCAGGATCTTTTCCTTCAGGAATTCAACCAGCCGGTCATGGGTGAGCAGAGACGGTGTTCCCTGGAAGAGAAAAGTCTTGTTGGCCGAACCACCGCCCTTTGCCATGAACAGGAACTTGTAGGCGTCTTCGCCTTCCGCATAGAGCTCGATCTGCGCGGGCATGTTGTTCTTGGTGTTTTTTTCCTCGAACATGGAAAGCGGCGCAAGTTGGGAGTATCGGAGGTTTTTCCTGAAGTACGCATCGCGTGCACCTTCTCCGAGCGCCGCTTCATCCGACCCGTCAGTCCAGACACGGCGGCCCTTCTTGCCCATGATGATGGCTGTGCCGGTGTCCTGACACATGGGCAGGACGCCATGCGAGGCGATATTGGCGTTCTTGAGAAGATCGAATGCGACAAACTTGTCGTTCTCGGTTGCTTCCGGATCGTCCAGAATTTTCTTCAGTTGTTCCAGGTGGCCCGGACGCAGGTAGTGGTTGATGTCCTTGAAGGCTTCCTCGGCAAGCAGGCGCAACCCTTCCGGTTCCACCATCAGGACGTCTTCGCCGTTGAACTCTTCTGTTCTGACATAATCGGATGTCAGCTTGCGATACGTCGTTTCGTCTTGGCTTTGCGGGAAAAGAGCGCTGTGCTGATAGTCGGGAGGGGTGACGGGAGCGTTCATGGGACAGCTTTCCTGATCTGGCTTCTGCCGGTTCGAGCGCGAACCGGCTGCGCTGGAGCAATGAGTGGTGTTCTCATACGGCAAAAAGGCCACGGACGCCAAGTGCCGTGGCCTGCCCAATTGGTCGGACCCCAGGTTTGCCGGATTACCGCGTGGCGGTCAGATCCAGGGTAACTGTCACGATATCGCCCACCGTATCAGTGCCCACACCTGCACCGAGCTTGTAATCCAGGCGGTTGAGGATTGCCTTGCCTTCGGCCTTCGCCGTGTCGCCGTCAATCTGCAGCGTGAAATCCAGTTCCACCGGATGGGCAACGCCCTTGATGGTTACGGTGCCGCTGGCGCGGTAGCTGTTGCCTTCAACCAGCGAAACACTGTCAGCCTTGAATTCGGCGGCCGGGAACCCGTCTACATCGAACCATTCCTGGCCAGGCAGCGTGCCATCGAATTGCGGATTGCCGGTCGTGGCGCTTGCCGGATTGATTTCGGCGGAAATTTTCGCAGCTTCCGGTGCGTTCGGATCGAAGTCGATGTTCGCGGTCCAGGTGGCAAAGGTACCTGCAAGCGTGTTGCCTGCCTGATTGACCTCAAAACCAAGCGTGCTCTGCGCAGGGTCGACAGTCCAGGTTTCGGCGAACGCAGAATTGGAGAAAGTCGAAACGGCTAAAATGGGGAGTACAAATACTAGTTTTTTCAGAGCCATGTAGTGTTTTCCTAAAGCTATCTATCAGGTGTCGTTTTTTGCAGGTGCCGTGGATACCATGCGCTTCAGCGTGTCATCCCGGGCAATGAAATGATGCTTGAGCGCTGCCGCGACATGCACGACGATCAGCGCAATCAGAAGGTAGGCACCATACTGATGCAATAGTTTGAAGAAGCTCTCTGCCTGTTCCTTGGACCCCAGCATTTCGGGAACCGGCAGGTGAGGCACGGGTTGCACATTGAACAGAATTGTCGGAATGCCCCAGGGAGACGCTGAAACCATGAACCAACCGGTGATCGGCATCGCGAATATCAGTGCATAGAGACCGACGTGACCCAGATGTGCTCCGATTTTTTCCAGCGGGTGCATGCCCTCGGGCAGTTTTGGCGACGGATTGAACAGTCGCCAGACCAACCGCAGCACTCCGAGCGTCAAAACGACAAACCCGATGGACTTGTGCAGCTGGAACAACTGGAAAGTCGCAGGGTCGGTTTGCGGCAGCGTGGTCAGATAAAGACCGAATGCGAGCATGCCGATGATCAGGAGGGCCATCGTCCAATGGAAGAAGATGGCTATTTGCCCATACCCTGTCGATGTATTGCGCAGCATGTCTGTTCCCTGGAAAGGGGAAGCCGGTCGAAACCGGCTTCCGCAATGATCTCTTTAGTTGGTCTGAGCAGCGGTAAGCGCTTCTGCGTGGAAAGTCACGTTCACTTCATCGCTGACGTAGGGAACGTACTTGTCCATGCCGAAATCTGACCGTTTCAGGACGGTGGTGACGGCAAAACCGGCCGCTTCTTTTTTGGCCATTGGATGTTCACCCATCGCGGTCACCTGAACCTGCAACGTGACCGGCTTGGTGATGTCCCGAATGGTCATGTCGCCGGTAACTTCCAGCTGGTTCTCACCGGTTTGCTCAACCTTGGTGCTTTTGAAGGTTGCTTTCGGAAACTTTGCAGCGTCGAAGAAGTCTGCGCTCTTCAGGTGTGTGTCGCGATCCGCCCAGAAAGTGTCGAGGCTGTCGATGTCGATGCTGAACTCGATAGAGGAATTGGACGGCGTGTCCTTGTCGATCAGAAGGTTTCCTTCCCAGTCGCCGAAACGGCCATCCGTGGTGGAATACCCAAGGTGATTGTAGGTAAAGGACAAATTGGCGTGAGACTTGTCGAAATCATAAGCGACAGGTTCGGCAACGGCGGTTCCGGCCAGGAGAGACAATGCAAGCGCAGAAGCTGCAAAACGGATCATGATCAAACCTCTTTGACTGTTTCGGGAGCGTTCGCTCATGAACGCTGCCAGCCAGATATATGTAAAAAATACGCGAGCGCTATTTGACTGTCTGTTCGTGCAGGATGAACAATTCCACACTCGTCGCCACGGCCGGTTCTCACGCATTTCCGTCATTGAAGTCAGACATTTGCCTGTCCACCCTTAATGGGTGCACATTCCGTACCGGCCGAGGGTAAACTGAAGGCCGGGTAACTGAAGAATCAATTCCAGTTGAGTAGCTTACTTTTCTGCAGGTTGTTTTGTGGAGTGGCAAGGCGCTGAAATGTCGAAGAAAATTGTTGTGTCATCAATCCATCACCAATCGCGTGCATTTGTTTGAACAGTTTCCCTCAGGTCCCGGGCGCCCTCAGCCAAACATGACTCCAGGCATTGTCTGGAGATGAAGGAGAATCAATCGTGAAACAGGCAGTCATAGTGTGTCACCGGGGGGCGTGCCTTGCCGCGCCGGAAAACACACTGGCCGCACTTGAAAAGGCCATCGACCTTGGGGCGGATGTGGTCGAGTTCGACGTGAGGCCCTCAAAGGACGGCGTGCTCTACGTCATGCACGACGAGACCGTCGATCGAACGACGGACGGCACCGGACGGTTCGCCGATATGACATCCTCTGAGATAGACCGGCTTGATGCCGGCAGTTGGTTCGGCCCGGAATTTGCCGGGCAGAAGGTGCCGCGCTTCGACACTTTTCTGGACACATGCAAGGGCCGGATCGGAACCTATGTCGAGATCAAGGAGGGCGACCCGGGAGAGGTGCGGGACATGTTGGCCGTGCGCGGCATGTTGAACGACGCGTGGACCTTTTCATTCGACCAGTCCATCCGGGCAGAAGCGCGGGCAAAGGTGCCGGACCTAAAACGCATGGTTCTGTTCGCACATGTCGGATCGGTGGAACGCGCCGTTGCCCAGGAGGCGCATATTCTCGAATTTCACGAAGATTGCTTCGACGAGTACCTGGTCGCTGAAGCCAGGAATTCCGGATTGGTGACGCAATTGTTTTATGCCGGAGATGACCGGGCCGTGTTCGAGAAAGCCGTCCGCTGCGGCATCCAGCAAATGAACATCGATCATGTTGAGATTTTCAGGGAGGTAGAGCGCAAACTGAAGATATTGGTCTGAAATCAGTTATCAAAAGTCGGTAAAGAGAGGTTAGTAGAAGCGTACCTGGAGTAATATTTAAAAGTTTTGAGTTCTTTGGTGAAATTATATTTATGAGTTTCGATGTTTATAATTTGAATAAATTTCATTAATATATTTGAGTGTTGTGTTTCTTATGCTTATTTAATCGTCGTTAAATAACGATCGGTATGCTTCCGTTTGACTTTTCCGTCAGCTCTCGGGAGTTTGCGATGAATATCAGTGTCGTTGGTGACGATTGTTTCGATCAGGGTAAGCCTGCCCATCTGATCGGATTCCGATTGTGCTCTATTGATCTGACACGGACGATCGCGCTGTTTGCGGTTGCAGTTGCGACGATACTTTTCTTTTCGTTTGATGCTCGATCAGCTGAAAGCCAAGGTGCCCGCAATGGTTGGCATTGGTATGTAGAGCGTGTCAGTGGTCGCGTGATCTTTGAGATCGACAACGGAAAGAAGTTGGTGGCCGAAAAAGGGATGCGGATCCAACGTGGCTGGACGGTGAATACCGGTCACGGCCGCATAATCATTGGGCGGGGAAAAGAAAGGTTTACGGTCGCCCCGAATTCCGTTGTGACCCTTGAGCCAAAAGGTTTTTTGATTAAGCGGACAGTGCTTTATCAAGATCGCGGAGTGGTAGAAGTCGACGTTCAACGTCGCTGGTACAGGCATTTCAAAGTGGAAACGCCGTTTCTTGCCGCCGTTGTCAAGGGAACTCAGTTCAAAGTTCGCGTAAGTCAAAACAGCGCCCATGTCGACGTTGGGAGAGGTAAGGTCAATGTGCACGATTTTGCATCTGGAGACAGTGCGAATATTGAAGCGGGTCAGTCCGCGCGAACGAACCCTACGAAGCGAATTGGATTGAAAGTTGGCGGGAAAAGCATGCCGGAGGTGTTTGCTGGACCCAAAAGAGCTCCCGCATTCAAGACGCGCGTTGTGAAAAACGTACCTACCTCACAAGAACAGGCAAACGCCGCAAACACCAGTAGAAATGCTAACTCTTCGAACAGTAGCAATAATGGCAACTCTGGTGGCAACGGTAATTCCAGCGGCAATGGCAACGGAAACTCCGGCGGCAATGGCAGCGGAAACTCCGGCGGCAATGGCAACGGAAACTCCGGTGGCAATGGCAACGGAAACTCCGGTGGCAATGGCAACGGAAACTCCGGCGGCAAAGGCAACGGAAACTCCGGTGGCAATGGCAACGGCAATTCCGGTGGTAACGGCAAGAAATAGACTTCAATCCATCTGTGCCGGGATACCATTTAATATCGCGCTGTCATGTGCCGGAGCAGTCTCGAAATCGGAAAGCGCGAAAGGGGTGGGCGGTAAACCGTGCGCCCTTGGTCGTGTAGATGTTTTGTTTACTGTCTTTTCGTGTTTCTGGGTAACTGTTTGGAAGTAAACCAAGGGAATGTGTGCAATTTCACCTTGAGTTAATTGCTTACTGTTAGCGTTCTTCGAAGTTTAGTTTGGACGGAACGCTCCAAAATGACTCAGTTTGAAAAATCGCAGAACATCACGAAGTTTTCGATCCGCTTGTTCGGTGAGCAAATGCAAGGAGGCGTAAAAGTGCTTCCTGGTTTTTTTGCTGCCTTGTTCTTAATACAAGTGCTTTCATTGACGGGAAGCACTGTCGCGCATGCGGCGGAGCAAGCCTGGGTGGTCAAGCGTGTTTCGGGCATCGTTTACTTCGTTGCTCCCAACGTCGAAGCGTTTCGCGCCAAGCGCGGTATGGTTTTCGAAAAAGGTTTCACATTGGGCACACGTGCAGGAGCCAGAGCGTTGATCGCACGTGGAAATGAGACAATTTCGGTTGGTCCCAACACCACATTTGCGATTTCGAAGTATCGCAGTCAGGGCGTTCGGACGACACTCTTGCAACGCAAGGGAACAATCGAGGTCGACGTCCAAAAGCGCAGCAAGCCGCATTTCACGGTTGAAACGCCTTTTTTCGCGGCAGTGGTAAAGGGCACTCGATTTGAAGTTTCGGTGCGGGGCAAAAAAGCCAAAGTGTCGGTACAGCGCGGCCTCGTGGAAGTTGAGGACTTTGCTTCCGGCGACAGAGCAGATTTGGGTGCGGGGCAATCGGCTTCGAGTGAACCGACACGAAATGTTGGTCTGAAGGTTGCAGGTCTCACAAAGCCATCCGTCAGAAAAGGAGCCAAGCGGGCGCCTGCTTTTGATACTCCACCAGTGAAGAATGTCCCGGGCGCTGCAGAAGTTGCAGACGGCGGGAATAGTCAGAATGTGCTTGGCAGTATCTTCGGGAGTAGTGGGAACGGCAATTCCGGCAATGCCAACGGAAACGGTAATTCCGGCAATAGCAACGGAAACGGCAATTCCGGCAATAGCAACGGAAACGGCAATTCCGGCAATGGCAACGGAAACGGCAATTCCGGCAATGGCAACGGAAACGGCAATTCCGGCAATAGCAACGGAAACGGCAATTCCGGCAATAGCAACGGAAACGGCAATTCCGGCAATAGCAACGGAAACGGCAATTCCGGCAATA